>NZ_JACJQA010000001.1 GCF_014696355.1 Pseudanabaena sp. FACHB-1998
TCTATGGTGCGGTGGTACCACTCTGACCCATCCCGAACTCAGTTGTGAAACGCTGTCACGGTGAAGATACTTTAGGGGTTGCCCTACGGGAAAATAGCTCGATGCCAAGCTTATTATTTAAAAAAACAAAAGGAAGGCTCAAATTCTACATTTGACCCTTCCTTTTGTTTTGGACTCTATTGTATTAGGGGCATAAATCCAGAAAAAAGTGACTGTGTAAAGCACAGTCACTTTTTTCTGGATTTATGCCCTTGAAAAACAGATAAATGAATACTATTTGCTCTAAGACATACGTTAGATATATTTTGTCATGTATGCAGCGATCGCGTTTACATATACTTAAGGGATAAAGAGCTTTGAAAAAACTTGCGGGTAGGGCTGCTCTTGGGGGATTTTAAATCAGAGCAAGGAAGCAGATTTTATGATGCTAACGGTATTTGGATTAGCCGTTAAAATTTGCAAGATAGAATTTACGTATCTTACAAATTTTAATGGCTTTTTTATAACCTTAAGTCTTGGTCATATATCGATATATGACCAAGACCTAAGGCTTGGAGATTAAAGGCTCAATCTCTAAGATCTTTTGTTTTAGCAAATCGTAGATATCTTTTAAGCTTTGAGGATCGGATGATTGGACTAAGTCTGTGGAAATCAAATTAACACTTTGTTTGATTTGATCTAACTGTTTATGGGTCTGGGCTGTTAATTCTTGTTTAGGGTTATGCTTAGCGATCGCTGCATTTACTAGCTTTCGAGTTTGTAAAACTGACAAGTTTTCTTGGACAACTTTTTGCGTTAAGTCTTCTCTGAGCTTTTTGGCTTTAGCCTGTGTCAGATTTAGTTTTTTTGCAGACAGCTTTTGCAAGGCGATCGCGTGGACACCCTTTAGTCCGAAATTACGAATAGCCTTTTTTAAATCATCCGCTAAGGTCAGCATGGGGAGTAAATTTGCATCAACCGAAGCAGGATTAAGTTGTAAATCTAGCAGTATTTTTAAAATGCCATATTCACTCTCATTAATAAAGTGATCATTTCGAGCCTCCTCTTGACTAGACATATTGGTGGATAAATTGGCGATTACCTGAGGTAGACGCTTTTGTTTATTCAAACGTCGGATGACTGTTGATAAAACTCTGGGAATATCTGCGGCTTTTAAATCTAGATTGAGCGATATCTCTTTAATAACTGCCTCCGCTTTATCCAGAGGATTGAGATCTTCTCGATGCAGTGATGTTAACAAAGCCTTCCGATGTATATTTTGAGGAGATGCCATCGTCACTGCTTTCATCGTTGTCCATCCTAGCCCTCTTGCCGCACGCCATCGACGTTCGCCATCAAACAGCAAATAATTTTCATTTTGAGCAATCACAATGATGGGAGAAAGCTGTCCATCCGATGTTAAAGACTGAGACATTGCCTCAATACTTTCAGGCAGAAAAGTCCGACGAGGTTGATCGGGGTTGGGGAGAATTTTCGCGATTTCTAGATCTGATACTCCAGATTGAGACTTTAGTTGTTCTTTTAGTGCGGATAACTGTATTTCGACTTCCTCCGAGCCAGAAGCTTTTAAGTTCTCGATCTCAGCTTTGAGTTGGGCAATTTCTTCCTCGGCATTTGACAGTTGTTGAGTCTGTTTTGCTCCAGAAAAATAGTCAGCAATGTGGGGTGCTTTACGGGTTGCCATAATTATTTTTTCTTCTTTACTTTTTTGCCAATCAACTTAACGATATGTTCAGACACTTCTTTAAAATCCGCTTGGGCAGGATGCTGATGACGATATAGATGTAAAGGTAGTCCTTGTCCACTAGCATTAATAAATTCGGCTGAGTCTCTAACGGGAGGGAAACAGTGAATTCCTAATTGATCAAGTTGAGTTGGTAAATCTTCTAATATTTGTCGATGGGTGGCTCGTCTTGTGTCGTACTGATTGGGGACAAAGCCAATAATTTTGGGCGCAGGATCTAGCCTTAACTGTTTGCTGTTGTGGTAGATCCATTCAATTAATCGTGCGGAACCTTGAATTGATTTTGGCTCTAGCTGAACAGGGACTAAAATATGCGTGCAGGCGGACAGGGCTAATAAGGTGAGGGGACCAAGGGTGGCTGGGCAATCAAATATTACGAGATCGTGAGGTAATGGATAGTCTTTAAGACAGTCGCCTAACAAGTATGCACCTCGGCGATGTAATACCATCTCATCAGCGACCCTTGTTAAAATCATGCCGCCTTGGACTACTCCTACTTTATTGGTGACATCTCCCCAACATTTTTCTAGGGGCCATTGTCCAGCGAAATCATTGTGTAACACTGAGGCTAATGTTTGCTCGGGTTCGGGTTGTGATAAACCACAGAAGAGGCTTAAGGAACCCTGCGGATCGAGATCAATCAATGCAACTGATAATCCATAGAGGCTCATTTCATAGGCCATATGCACAGATAATGTGGTCTTACCACTCCCGCCCGCATTACTGAGAACTGCAATTCGGCTTTGCATCTTTGGATATTGTATAAACAATTCCAGAGATCATATATCAATATATGATCTCTGGAATTGTTTATACAATATCCAAGCAAGAGTTAGCGAGTACAAATCAAACCCCAAAAAGCGAGTTGCGGCGCAACTCGCTTTTTGGGGTTTATGTCCTAAGCAAAACTTACATTGCTATTTTGCGTTTTGTAATTACTTGCTTGACTCTCTAGTTTAGTGGAGAGTTTATAGTGATGTTATTTGTGGGTAGATTAACTATGCTATTGGCTCAAGGACAGAAATTACTTCTCATTGGACAGATCTCAAAAGAAAGTGGAATCCCGATCAAAACGATTCGCTACTACGAAGAGCTAGGGCTGATTAATTCTTCGGGACGTACAGAGGGAAAGTATCGTTTATTCAAACCTGAAGAAGTTACAAGACTTTCTTTTATCAAGACTTTACAAAAGCTAGGATTAAGTCTTCAGGAAATCGCTGAAGTTCTTAAAATTTACGACGATGGAAACCCTCCCTGCGATGAGATTAAGCAAAAGCTAGAAACTCAAATCGCGGAAATAGATCGTCATGTCCTTGAACTTATGACTTTACGAGGCAAAATCAGTGGCTTATTAGATCGATGGACTCCTCCCCAAGCAGATCATGAAGGTGAAATTTGCCCTATTTTGCATAAAAACTTATAAGTGGCTAGAAGCATAATTAAAACTCAAAAACCTGTGGCGCACGCTGCGCGTGCGCCACAGGTTTTTGAGTTTTAATTATGCCCAACTATATTGACACTCCATCCCACTGGAGAGCTTAGCATCATTGCAAGTTACAGATTTTTTATCTCAAGAGGCTAAATCCTATGAATAATGCCATGCTAAAAATTCGAGGTATGAGTTGTGCATCCTGTGCCAACAGTGTCGAAAGTGCGATCAAGACGATCGCTGGCGTAAGTGAATGTAATGTTAATTTTGGAGCCGCCCAAGCTACGGTCAGTTTCGATCCGCACCAGACGGATTTAGGAAGCATTCAGAGGGCGGTTGCCGATGCTGGATATACTGCACAGCCAATTCAAGATCAAGATTTACTAACAATTGATGATGATGATGAAAAACTTCAGCAAGCAGAATTGCGATCGCTAAAGATAAAAGTAATCATCGGTGGGCTAATCAGCACGATTTTGGTAGTGGGAAGTATTCCTGCGATGACGGGATTAGAAGTTCCTTTGATTCCGATGTGGTTGCATGATTTTTGGCTACAAGCGGTTTTGACTGCGCCTGTCCAATTCTGGTGTGGCAAAGATTTTTATGTCAATACATGGAAATCTTTTAAGCGCCATGCCGCAACGATGGATACGCTGATTGCCTTAGGAACCAGTGCAGCTTATTTTTATTCCCTTTATGTAACCATCTTTCCTAAGTTTCTAATCGATCAAGGCTTAGTTCCGAATGTCTATTATGAAACTGCGGCGGTAGTGATTACCTTGATCCTCTTGGGACATTTATTTGAGAGTCGCGCTAAGGGACAAACTTCCGCCGCAATCCATAAGCTCATGGGCTTACAACCTCGCACAGCCAGAATTATTCACAATGGACAGGAAACTGATGTGCCGATCGCGGAAGTCCAGATCGGCGATATTGTGTTAGTGCGTCCGGGGGAGAAAGTGCCTGTCGATGGTGAAGTGATTGAAGGATCTTCAACGGTCGATGAGGCGATGGTAACGGGTGAGAGTATTCCTGTTCGCAAACAAATCGGTGATGAGGTGGTGGGCGCAACCATTAATAAGACAGGAAGTTTTAAGTTTCGCGCCACCAGAATTGGCAAAGATACTTTCTTGGCGCAAATTGTAAAGCTGGTGCAGCAAGCACAGGGTTCTAAGGCTCCCATTCAGCGCTTAGCGGATCAGGTCACGGGTTGGTTTGTGCCTGCGGTCATCGCGATCGCGATCGCTACCTTTATCCTTTGGTACAACATCATGGGTAATGTCACTCTTGCCTTAATCACGACTGTAGGCGTTTTGATTATTGCTTGTCCCTGTGCTTTGGGCTTAGCCACACCGACCTCGATTATGGTGGGTACAGGCAAAGGTGCAGAGCATGGCATTTTAATTAAGGGTGCGGATAGTTTAGAACTTGCTCACAAAATCCAAACCATTGTGTTAGATAAAACAGGAACCTTGACCGAAGGCAAGCCCACGGTTACGGATTTCCTTGTGACTAATGCTAATTTATCGGACTTATCGAATTTATCGCAAGCGGAGATTTTGCAATTAGTCGCTTCTGTAGAGCGCAATTCTGAACATCCTTTGGCAGAGGCGATCGTCCAAAATGCGCGTAATCAAGGTTTAGATCTCTGGAATGTGCAGGATTTTGAGGCGATCGCTGGTAGTGGGGTGCAAGGCTATGTGAAGCCTCCATTTGAGCAAAAATTTGGACAAAAGTTTGTGCAAATTGGCACACATCGCTGGATGCGCGAGCTAGGACTCAACACCACAGAACTCGAAACTCAATGGGAATATTTGGAACAGATGGGTAAAACCGTTGTCTGGATTGCCATTGAAGATGAGATTCACGGAATTATGGGCATTGCGGATGCGCTCAAACTTTCTTCTACCAGTGCTGTCCGCAGCATGAAAAAGTTGGGCTTAGAGGTGGTCATGTTGACAGGAGACAATCGCCGCACTGCCGAAGTAATTGCCCGTGAAGCTGGTATTAACCGTGTCATTGCCGAAGTGCGCCCCGATCAAAAGGTGGAACAAGTACGCTTGATTCAATCGGAAGGAAAAATTGTGGCGATGGTGGGTGATGGGATTAACGATGCTCCTGCATTGGCTCAAGCGGATGTAGGCATGGCGATCGGCACAGGTACGGATGTGGCGATCGCCGCTAGTGATATTACGCTCATCTCTGGCGATTTGCGCGGCATCGTTACCGCGATCGAGCTATCTCGCGCCACCATGAGTAATATCCGCCAGAATCTCTTTTTTGCCTTTATTTACAACGTTTTGGGCATTCCGATCGCCGCAGGAATCCTCTTTCCCATTTTTGGCTGGTTACTCAATCCGATTATTGCAGGTGGTGCGATGGCGCTTAGCTCAATTTCCGTAGTCACAAATGCCTTGAGATTGCGAAATTTCAAGCCCAAAACCTCTCTCTAGTTCTCTATTGAATAATCGATTAAACCAATTCTCTTAATTTCTAAGGATAACAATCATGATGACCACATTCAAAAAAGCAACCTTCTTCAGTACCCTTGTTGGTTTCGGATTTTTATTAGGAGCAATTTTAGGAAGCATTTCAGGGGCGATCGCGAGTGAAATGAAGCCTGCTCACAATATGCAAGAACCAACTAAGTCCACTGAATTTCACCGCATTGAACAACCACTCAGCAATCACATCGCTGTCACTGTCGGCGGATTGGGACTAATCGGTTTAGAAATATGGTGGTTTCTTCTCAGTAAGCCCAAGTCTCAAAAAATTAATTCCCTTAGCGGTATTCAGGAAGTCGATATTGCCGTTGATGGAGGTTACAGCCCTAGCCACATCATTGTCCAATCAGGACAGCAAGTGCGCCTCAAATTTATCCGTCGCGACCCTAGCAAATGCTTAGAGGAAGTCCGTTTGCCAGACTTTCGCATTGCTCAGCACTTGCCTCTAAACAAGTCTACAATTGTAGAGTTCACTCCCACCAAATCAGGAAAATATGAATTTGCTTGTGGAATGAATATGTTTCGAGGCATAGTTGAAGTTCAAGAAGCTAATGTAGTCAAGTAAATCCTATCGTAAATCCCCTGTGACTAGAGAGATATAAACTTTCGTCTAATCTATGAACAATCAATCAACAAGAGAGGGTCAGTATTTTACTGACCCTCTCTTGTTATAGCAATGTAAGTTTTTCTTAAGACATAAAACCCAAAAAGCGAGTTGCGCCGCTTCGCGCCACAACTCGCTTTTTGGGTTTTGGTTGGTACCCGCTAACTCTTGCTTTGCTATATTAAAAATCCAAAAAAAACAGCACTTTACATTCAAGCCAAGATATTTCCTAAAAGTGTTGCTCTATAACACTTTTAGGAAATATCTTGACTTGGGGGTGAAAGGTATTGACTCTCCAGTTAGGTGGAGGATTTAAAGTACTGACAGATAGAAAATTTATCTATCTGTCAGTACTTTAAAAGAGAGAAATAAAGAGAGAAATTACGATTATGAAAATAGCATTGACCATTCCTAAATTGTCTTGTTCAGGTTGCGTCAAGACCATCACTAGCGCAATTCAAGCGATCGCTGTAGATGCCGAATTACAGACCGATCTTCCCCAAAAGCAAATTATTGTGACCACGCAAGCAGACGAGTCAGCCATTAGAGATGTCCTCACTACCATTGGCTATCCAGCCCTTAACTAATTCTATTTCCCAATAATTGAAGAAGTTGCCACGCAATTTCTTCAATTATCCCTTCAAGCAATCACCACTAAATCATCATGCATAAACTAATTACCTCCCTCGCTTTAACTTCTACATTGGTCATCACCCAAGCTTGCTCCTCTCTTTCGGTGTCTGACAATGCAGGAATTGAAGCAACCGAACAACATCAATCCAAGGCTACTAATTCCCCTGCGAAGGAGAATAAAGAGACAAATGGAAGCCTTAAGGATACCCATCCCGAAGCTCATCAGAATAATCATGGAAATCATCAAGATGATCAGGGTACACATTCCAAAACACCCACCCCAATTACCGAAGCAAAGCTGATTTCTTCCGCCAAGATCAATCCGAATACTAATGTGAATCTAGCGATCGCTATTCAAGATTTAGAAGGTAAAGCTATCAAAAATTTTGAAGTCTTTCAAGAAAAGCTGATGCATCTAATTGTCGTCAGTGATGATCTGCAATTTTTTCAACATCTCCATCCCGAATACAAAGATAATGGCAGATTTGAAATAGTTACGAATTTTCCTCAAGCAGGCGGCTACACTTTGTTTAGTGACTACAAGCCCAGCAAAGCTCAAGAACAGATTTCCGTGTTAAAAACACAGGTTACAGGACTCAATGCCACTACTTCCATTATTGATTTCAACAATTCCAAGACTTTTGGGAAAACGAAGATTGATTTAAATACTTCCTCTGTTAATGGGGAGCTAACCAAGATTAATGCTGGAGAAGAGGTTACCTTAACTTTCGATTTGCAAGATACGGTCACCAATCAAGCACCTACGGATCTGCAACCCTATCTAGGCGAAAAGGGACATCTAGTAATTTTGCGCCAGTCCAATCCTTTGACAGCCGCCAGTTATATCCATGCTCATGCCTTAGAAAATACGCCTATGGGTAAGATATCTTTCAAAGCGAAATTTCCCCAATCTGGTAAATACAAACTATGGGGACAGTTTAAGCGTGATGGAGAAGTAATTACGGGAGATTTTTGGCTAAATGTGAGTAATTAAGAAGAGAAACTGGGGCGATCGCCCCAGTTTCTCTTTTTATAGCTATAGCAATCCTAAATGAGAAAGGCTGTTATACCGATTCACAAAAATGTGACAACACTTTTGTGAATTAAAAACCAAGCCCCGTAAGGTTTTTTAAAACTAAAAATGGCACAGCCATTTTTAGTTTTGGTATTAAATTGGTTCGAGACGAATTAATTGACCTGATTTTTCGTCGGTTAGAATGTAAATACAACCATCAATCCCTTGTCTTACATCGCGGACTCTTTGACCGATGGGAATGGTTTCTTGAATAATGGGATTATTATTATCTATTTTGATCCGAATCAATTCCTTAGAAACTAGTCCTCCCACAAATAAATTTCCCTTCCATAAAGGCAAGCGATCGCCTTGATATACCAACAAACCTGACGGCGCGATCGCCACTTTCCAAACCAATTTTGGATCGACCATATCAGGACGAGACTGCTCCTCAGATATGTCGCCTCCAGTATACTCACGACTAAAAGTAACTAGGGGCCAACCGTAATTTTTTCCAGACCGAACTAAATTCAGTTCATCGCCTCCCTTTGCGCCATGTTCCGTAGACCATATATTCCCTGAAATAGGATCGGCAAATAATCCTTGAATATTGCGGTGTCCATAGCTCCAGACAAACGGATTTACTCGATCAGCTTCCACAAAAGGATTGTCTGGGGGAATAGAACCATCATCTTTGAGTCGGAGAATTTTGCCTAATTGACTATCTAATTTTTGAGCTTGTTTGCGAATTAGCTCGCCCTTTAGCTCTAGGGGCGGATTTCCGCCATCGCCCACCGATATTAACATCGTCTCATCGGGCAGCCACACGATCCGCGAACCAAAATGTTGATTACCTGACTTATCAGGCTTTACTTCAAAAATTACTTTGGGTTCTATTAAAGCTGTACCATCAAACTTTACTCTTAAAATACTGGTGTGATTAGCTTCAAAAGTGCCTTTGGAGTAGATGAGATAAACTAAATTGTTTTCAGAGAAACGGGGATGCAGTGAAATATCCATTAATCCCCCCTGTCCCGATACAAACAGTTTAGGAATCTCGGCGATCGGCACTTGTTTGACCAAGCGATTGCGAAGGATTTTAACTCTACCCACTCTCTCGGTAATTAAGATCGAGCCATCGGGTAAACTCGCCATGCCCCAAGGTCTTTCTAGTCCCTTCGCCAATACATTTTTTTTAAATCCTTGAGTGGTCAAATTACCATTAGGATTATTGTTAGAAATCGGATTTCCTTGGGCTGGAGATAAGACTTCGCTCGCAGAATTAAGATTAGAAGCTGGCTCTAAGTTTGAGCAACTAATTAAAGTCAGTGCGATCGCACTAGTCACAAGTTGGAGCCGATGGTAGGAAGTCTTCATCTCTTCTGGCTGGCAATCACGATATTAAGCTGCTAGCCTTATCTTAGACTATCACAGAGTAAGTATAAATACTTACTCTGTGAATTGGTGCTGCGGTGCGAAGTGCCACACCACTAATTCTTAGCTGGGAAGAGTAATTAGGGAGGCACGGCTATAGTAGTAAATTAAAGAACTAATTTTTGGGTGATGCCACAAAGCTCCATCATCCAAAAATTAGTTCTTTAACTGATGTTACATGGAAGCTCACAAGACCCTCACCCCTAGCCCCTCTCCCAAAAGGAGAGAGGGGGACAAGAAATTAGTCTTGCTCCCCCTCTCCCTTAATGGGAGAGGGGGCTGGGGGGTGAGGGCGATATTCATTCCACGTAACATCAGTTCTTTAAAATGAATTGAGAGTTAAACAAAGTGGAAAATTTACAGACTCCGCAGGGTGAATTAGGGTTACCTATTATTGGAGAAACCCTCAACTTCTTACTCGATCCAAACTATGCCCTCAAAAAGAAGCAGCAATATGGCAATGTGTTTAAAACTCGGATTTTTGGCAGTCCGTCAGTCTTTATGATTGGGGCGGAAGCCAATCAATTTATTTTTGCTAACGAAAACAAATATTTTGATGTCAATTGGCCCGCTAGTACTAAAGCCCTCTTAGGAAATATGTCCCTAGCGATGCAATCGGGACATACACATACATCCCGCCGTAAATTGATGGTGCAAGCGTTTCAGCCGCGAGCCTTAGCCAGCTATACGCCTGAAATTATTTCTATTACTGCTCAATACTTCCAGAGATGGGAGCAGATGGGTACGCTAACTTGGTATGGCGAAATTCGCGACTATACCTTTGATGTTGCTAGTAAGACTTTGGTAAATACTAGCGATGGATCACAGACTAAATTAAGTAAATATTTTTATGATTGGGCTGATGGCTTATTCAGTATTCCCTTGCAATTGCCTTGGACAAAGTTTGGCAAAGCGATGCAAGCACGCAAACAAATCCGCGAACTCCTCGGCGAAACGATCCAAGCCCGACAACAACTGCTCGATCGCGGAGATCAATTCAGTAAAGAGGCGATCGCTAAAGATGCGATCGCCATTTTGCTCAATGCTGAAGATGAGCAAGGGCATAAACTCTCTTTAGATGAACTCAAGGATCAGATTTTAGTATTGCTATTTGCTGGTCATGAGACTTTAACCTCGGCGATCGCTTCTTTTTGTTTACTCCTCGCTCAACATCCCGATGTATGCGATCGCGCCCGTGCGGAACAAATGGAATTAATTCAATCTAATTCCGAAATTAACGCCGATACCCTCAAGCAAATGCCCTATCTAGATGCGGTCATGAAGGAGGTATTACGATTTGTCCCCCCAGTGGGCGGTGCTTTCCGTAAGACCAAAGAGGACTTTGAATATAAAGGCTTCTTGATTCCCCAAGGTTGGACTGTCATTTATCAAATTAATCAATCCCATCAAGATGAAGCCGTTTATAGCGATCCCGATACATTTAATCCCGATCGCTTTCTCGAAAATACCAATGACAGAGCCAAGCTATTTAGCTACGTGCCTTTTGGTGGTGGCATGAGGGAATGTCTGGGCAAGGAATATGCCCGACTCGAAATGAAAATTTTTGGAGCCATGCTCCTACGCCAATACCGTTGGGAGTTATTGCCTAATCAAAACCTCAGCCTTATCAAGGTTCCGACTCCCCATCCCCGAGATGGCTTAAAAGTCCGCTTCTATTGCGATCATTAGCCCAAAGCTGAAAAGGTTTGCAGGGCAAACCTTTTCAGCTTTGAAGTTTAACCCTTATGTTGCAAAAATCCTACAAGACTCTGTAAAAATGAATTACTAATCTCAGTTCTGGCATTAGAACTCATCACGCGATCGCTAGGCTCAGCATCTACTTCCGCCATATTTGGATTACTAGTCATCGCTCCCACCAAATCAATATCAGGAACCTCTTCCACTACCCCCACTACAATTAGGCGGAAAGCAATTTGTTGGACTTTTTGGATAGGAATCTGTAATTGCTCAGCCATCTTTTTGAGATTCATCACCCCATCCGCTAGCGCTAGTACTTGATTTTCTTGATTATCTAGCCTTAAGGATGATTGTCCTGAAATGAGATTAAACAAAGTCGAATTTACTTCAGGCAATTTACTTTGCAAAATCCGCCAATCCTTAAGACTGCGTAAACCCATTAAAGTTGTTTCCGTCGCAGGTAAACTTAACCCCGTCATTTCCGATTTAGGTAAATCAATTTTGGCATCAAATCGAAACTGTCCCGCCTCTACCTGAAACAAAGAACAGACCTGTCTTAATACCTGCACACTAAATAGGATTTTTAATTGATCTGGTTGCAAGATCCCCATGGATTTGAGATTCAAACCTAAAGGAGCATTTTCGGTAATTAATTGCTCAACTTCTGGACGCATCGCCTCCGTAATCCACCCCCTCTGCTCAATTAATCTCAATAAACCACGACTATCCAAGCGATCGCCAGCCGCCACCACTCGACCATTCAATAACCAGATATGTCGAAATATCGGCTTAGCTTCTTGCAAATTTTGCTGATCTCTAATCGTTAATATTCCAGTTTTTTGTCCCTGATCTAAAAACTGAAATATCTCTGGAAGTGAGAACTCGGATAAAGAGCCTTTAATTGCCATAACTAAGAACCAGAGAGTAAAATTTCAAACCAACATCTAAGATAGAAAACACCATACAAGGTTATATTTCACTCTATCTCATAGAAATATAGTATTGCACTAAAGCCACGATCGCTTTAACAACAGTATCCCGCTCTTCCGCATTCAAAACGATTACGGGGGGTTGATTTGCTTCATCGACAAATCCTAAAGCCAGTTTAATATTTTCACTTGACCAAGCTCCCTCACAATCCATATGGGTAATTCCAATAATGTAGGGAATTTGTACCCGACGATTCATATAGCTCAGTATTCGTCGCGCATAACGAAATTCATGGGGACGATGCGCCGCTACCAGCAAAATAAAAGCATGGGCTTTCCGAATCAGAATATCCCACATAAAATCAAAACGTTGCTGTCCAGGAGTACCATAGATATGAAGAGCCATCTCAGGGCCAAAAGTTAAACGTCCAAAGTCCATTGCCACCGTAGTTTTATGTTTGATTTCTGCGGTTTCATCGGTAGCACGGCGATCGGTATCGACAACATCTATTTCGCTGACAGTTCTTATAAAAGTGGACTTCCCCGCTCCCACCGTTCCAGCCACAACTAAACGCATGATTTCCATAAATCTATTCTATCTCTCGCCTGAATCCTGCTCTATAAGCTAGTGTGGTCGGCAAAATAACTAACGACACTAGCTTAAAATCCTGTCATTTTTAGCAATCCCAAAACATCCCGCAACCCCAAATTTATTGGAGAGCAGTTTTTAGTTCACTGGTAACACGCTTAATTTCTAGCATCAGTAAGCCTTGCTTCGCAGCCTTACTCGCCAAAACAAGCAAGACAGCCTCTTCACCACAGCTGGTCAAAATGCCATAGCCTTTGTCACCTTCAACATATAGGCGATCGATCCCACCTCGAGCAAGTTCATTACCGATCCTTTCACCAAGAGACAGCATCGCCGCAGACATCGCAGATACTCTCTCCTCGTCCATTCCCCGAGGAAGTGCCGAAGCCAACGGTAAACCATCGGGAGATACCAGTGCCGCACCCTCCACGTCACTAGTACCTGTCACCAAATTTTGCAGAATGCTCTCTAGTTTTGCAACATTAATAGCCATAACTTTTTCCTTGCTTTGAATTATTTATTAGATTTAATCGATGTAATGCAATCAGATAAGAGTCTATCCAATAGTTTCAAACTCAATAACATCGTAGGAACCACCTCGTAAAACGGATTCCGTCTGCTTACCTCGCAACCGCAGTCCTGTAAGCTGTTCCATGACTCCTTGAATTGCTCCTAGAGTAAAGGTCAGTTTGCGGGGTGAGCCTTGAGGTTCACCTGCGGAACAAATTGTTTCTCTACAGTAAACCTTAAGTGATTCGCCCTGATGTTCAATCTTATCGACAATACAGAGCCTCGTCCCTTCTTGACCTAGAGCTTTTTGAAGAAGAGGAATAATAGTTTCATCGGAAGTACCTTTCCCTTTAATTCCTAGTTCTTCGGCTAGTTGTTTACCTCGATTACGACCCGCAGCAATTAACGTGATCATCGCCGCCTTCTCACCGAGAGCTTCTTCTGCCCCTGTCACCAGAGCCTTAAAACAAACAATACTACTGAATTCACCTAACTCTGAGCGCATAAACACCTCGAAATTTTAGTTCATCATTAATCTTTTTCTACTTCATTCCTGCTGCACCTGTAGCGATCATACGCTTAAACAATCCTTCAGTCCAACCCGTTTCCTTCAACACTGCCTGAGAAGAAACTTCTACATAAGCCTGCTCAATAAAAGCAAGATCGATCATACAAATGCGCCCTAGAGCCTCTCTCACATCATCAGGCAATCCAGCTTTTTTCAATTGTTGACCCACTTCATTAACGACCGTAGCCATGGCAGGAACTACATGCTGAGGACCAATCCCAATCTGAACATGGACTAAGCCGATGCGCCAACGCCTTGCTGCATAAGCACTTCCCCAATTATCCATACCTGAAAACATTTCCCCAAACCATTCAATAAAAGTTTCATTCAAACGGTGCATCCGACCTTCTTTGGCAGTGAGAATGGCATTCATTTCATTATCACGGGCAAGATAGGTATAGAAAACATCTGCCATTTCTTTAGCAATAGACTTACCCCATGCCAAATTGGCTTGCAGAATGGCTTTATCGGCTTCGGAGAAAGAAATGCGTTTCTCCATTGTTACCATAAAAGCTTCAGGATCGAGAACCATAAATACTCCTTTGTTTGCTATTCGTTAAGTCGATGTATATCTTGGAGATGAGAATATTTTGATTATGTCGAATGGAGATTTAATTTAGTCAAGCAGTCTACCAGACAGCTTGCCAACAACTTGTCTCGACTAAATGACAAAATCAAAGCTTGCAAAAATTAAGCAATCTAGGCTTAAGTAAAAGACCAGATTTTGCCTTAATTACAGTTATTTATTTAGTTGATTGATAGACTTAAAAAATTTTACTTGAAAAACCAATATTTTCTATATAGGAAATATTAGAATTACTAGGTATAAATTCTATAAGACTCCCCCACTTATTTAGATACTACACAGTAACGATGTACGATTTATTACTTAATTATAGAATAGGGGAAACAATATTTAGTAATACCCTAGATTGGCTTAACAAATATTTTCATAAGATCCTCTTAGCCTAACAAACACCCTAAAAATCAAAACTATAGCAGTCCTAAATGACTTGAGAGAGTGTAACCCTTTGAGTTGCACTCTCTCAAGTCATTTAATCGCACAAATAAAATAAGATTGCTATATAACTAAGAGATCATCAAAAGATATTAGACAGTAATTATACTTATTCGTACTTTAAATTAATGGAAATTATTTCTCCCGCAAAGTAGGAAAACTAGTTTCACAAAATTTTATATTTAATCGTCCCTTTGTACTCAAAGAATAGACGTTATAAGTAGCTAAGTATAATTTAAACAATAAAATCAAAACCTTTGACACAAGCACAGTATGTATAGAAGATTTTAGAATTTTGTATTTAATTGTGCCTAGCTACTTAAAGTAAATAATTAATGAGGCAAAGCTTTCTCACCTATCGCCAATTATTTATCTGCTTAGCGATTCTATTTCAATTGAAAGATTAAATAGTCGGAAAGGATATACCTAATTGAATGGTTAATTGTAAACTGACGTATATAAATAGTAAGGTTATGGAAATTCCGCTATATTATGTATAAATAGAACCCCCAAGACATACTGATTGAGATATTTGGTAGAGACGATGAGTATCAAATTAGAGCATAGCATTCGTGAAGTGACCAATAGATTTGAGCTAGCTTTGTCGGGGTTTATTGACAGCGATGTGGGTAGAGAGTTAGATATTAGCGAAGCATATTTTCGTCATGCTACAGTCAAAGCTGCGAGAGCTTACACCAAAAGTTATCTAGAGTCTCATGCGCTGGTACAGCTAGTAGGTATGCAGAAACCTATAGCGTTGTCTTCTATTTATATTCCTCAAAGATTTCAAACTCATACTTCTATTCGGAATTTTGATTCGGTAAATGAACTAGAGGAAGCATTTACTCGCGATTTGCAAAGAAGTAATCAAAATAAAGGTTCTAATCTATTGGGATTAAATACTGCCAATGAAGAAGAATACTTAACGATTTTAGGAGATCCTGCTACAGGGAAAACCACCTTTTTAAAATATGTTGGTTTAGAAGCATTGCGTTATCCCGAAGGACGCTACAAACATAATGTGTTGCCTATTTTTTTGCATTTATGGAGATTTTGCAGTGAGGCGGACACTTTGTTACTAGCAATCACTGAGGAGCTAGAGAAATGCGGTTTTCCTTTTGCCAATGATCTTGCAGTTTGGCTGCTGAAGAATGGAAAACTATTAATTCTCATTGATGGCTTAAATGAATCGCCTCTATCCCAAAAGTATTTATCTCATCATGTACACGCTTTTGTGAAAGCTTATCCTAACAATCGATACATCGTTTCTAGTCGTTTAAATTCCTATCAAAATAGCTTAGGGCAATTCCTAGAAGTTGCCATGCAATCTTGGAGTGACCTCCATACTCAGGAATATATTCATAAATGGTTCGCGATCGCCTATGACCAAAGTTCTAATTCCAAAGTCAATCAGGTGGCGACAATACCTAACTCTTCTCAAGAGTTAGATAAAGCTTCAGATGAAGCGCAAAGATGTTGGGAAATCTTACAAATCAATGATATTGCTAGAGGGTTGGCAAATTCTCCATTGTCTTTATCTCTCCTATGCTTACTATGCGATCGCCGCCTTAGTTTACCTGCTAACTTAAGTGGACTCTACGAAAAGGCAATTCATTTATTATTAGAAGAAAAGGTCTTACAACATCAACAAATTAATAATCCAGACGAGAAAAGTATTAGTACTGAAGTTCTCGATCTGGTAATAACTGAAATTGCTTACAAGAGCTTTGAATTTCAGAATATGATGTTGCCTTTGGAGGAGGTAAAGCAGCAGATACAAACGATTTTGGTGAGTTGTAATGGTGATTTACAGAAACTCAATGTTGAGTTTGTACTTAAGGTATTACAACAAGTCGGTATTTGCAAAGCTACTAAATTTAATACCTCCACTAATTTTGTTTTTTGTCATATTACTTTTCAAGAATATTTTACAGCTCGGTATATCTATAACCACAATAAAGTTAAGTTGTTAGTTACTTACCATTTAAGCGATCGGCGATGGCAACAAGTATTTTTATTACTAGCGGGGATGATGATTGGGAATATTGAAGAACTTCTCTTAAACATTGAGTCCCAAGCTTCCAGCTTCATCAATACCAATAGATTACGCGACATTTTGGAATGGCTAGACCAAATAACTAGTAATTCTAGAAGCAATCTTAAAAATGTGAGCAAACGGATTGCTACCTTGTTTTTAGCTCGTCCCCGATTTCTGGTGGAGCTTTCGTCCTCCTTACTTTTATCGAGAATGTTAGGGTTAGCTCGCGATCTCTATCTAGATTTCGATGAGGACATCAATTTTGATAAGGTATTTGCCTCAGATTTGTCTTTGAGTCTTGCCTATGCCCTTGATTTCGATAGCCAGACTGAACTTAGCTTGACTCTCCAATTGTGCAATAACTTGGAACAGTCGATGAAACCTCTTAACTTCGATTCTAAAGATGTCAATTTTAAAGTACTTCAGGCTCGACTAGAGGCGTTAACCACCAAAATACCAAACCTCGATCAACCCTTTGAATTAAGAGAACAATTTCGTCAAGCGATTAGCTCTACTTGGTTTCAAGCTCTCTATTTACCAAAAGAACTAAATATGATTTCCTCCGAAGAGGTGGAAGATTTAGAAAATTATCTGTACGCCAATCTATTGATGGTGCATTGCAAAAAAATGGCAATCTCAGTTTCTAACAAAACATGGGAAGGAATCGAATCACGAATTCTCAGAATTATAGGCTAAAAGCTTGTAGCGCATGCACAGCGTGCGCTACAAGCTTTTGAGATTTTATGAAGATTGATCGCTAAGTTGGGCTATTTCTTGTAAAACACGATCAAAAACAGACCTCAAAATCACTTTTTCCTTAACAAATATGTCAGGAACTTCATCTGGCTCATCCAAAGAGGCGATGTCTAAATATAAGCAGCTTTCACCGTCATTCATGAGCCATTCCACCTGAAACATTTCCTCCAGATCACCTAGCTCACCGTGATAACTTTCACGAAACTTAAGAACTATCTGTGACAGATAACCTTCAATAGCAATATATCCTGTCAATTTAGTGGGATAGCGATCGCTAAAATCTATATCGTATTCGAGATTTATAAGAGCTTGTTCAACTTGAGCATAGGTAGGCATATTTTACGAATATATATTATGGGCTTAGTTACCGCACAAAGCACCGTAACTAAGCTGATTTGCATCAAAAAATCAACCTTAACTATTATATATTCTGCGTAACAAATTCTCTTAATCCAAGCAGATAGTCGATTAAATAATTTTGACTTTTGAGGCGGCTTCTGTTGCTTTTTGGCGGGATTCTATGGCATCTTTCCCTTTGGCTAAAGCCACACCCATACGGCGATAGGGACGCGAATCAGGCTTACCAAACAAACGGATTTCGGTATTAGGAATTGCAAGAGCTTCTTCTACTCCCATGAAGGAAATATTTACACTGGTTTCACTCGCAAGAATGACGGCACTGGCGGAAGGACTGAGTAACTCAATGGTGGGAATTGGCAAGCCGAGAATTGCCCGTAAATGAAGTTCAAATTCATTGAGATTTTGAGAAATTAGGGTAACCATTCCTGTGTCATGGGGACGGGGAGACAGTTCAGAAAAAATTACTTCGTCTTTGGTGATGAAAAATTCCACACCGAAAATGCCAGCGCCGCCGAGTTTATCGGTTACTTTACGAGCAATATCTTCGGCTTCCTTAACTTGGGCAGGGGTTAAGCCAACGGGTTGCCATGATTCTTGGTAGTCACCTCGCTCCTGACGATGCCCGATCGCTTCGCAAAATAGCGTTTCCCCTTGCCATTGACGGATGGTTAGCAAAGTAATTTCTACTTCAAAATTGATAAATTCCTCGATGATGATTTTGGCGGTATCACCTCGCCCCCCCGCGATCGCATAATCCCACGCTTTTTCCAATTCATCGGCAGAACTAACCACAGATTGCCCTTTTCCTGAAGAAGACATCACAGGCTTAATCACGTTGGGAAACCCAATTTCGGCAGCAACGGTTTTTAGTTCTTCGAGGCTAGTGGCATAGGCATATTTGGCGGTTCGCAAACCCAATTCATTACTTGCTAAATCCCGAATGCGATCGCGATTCATTGTGAAGTTAGTAGCCGCCGCAGTGGGAATGACCGTATAGCCCTGTGCTTCGAGTTCCAACAGTTTCTCGGTACGGATGGCTTCTACTTCTGGGACAATCAAATCGGGCTGATGCTTTTTCACCACCGCTTCGAGCGCTTCACCATCTAACATCGAAATAACTTCTCGATAATCCGCTACTTGCATCGCAGGCGCATTGTCATAGCGATCAACTGCAATCACCGTATTACCGAGCCTCTGGGCAGCAATAACTACCTCTTTGCCTAGTTCACCAGAGCCAAGCAGCATGATTTTTTTTGGTAATGCGATCGCCATTAAATTCACCTCGTTACTTCACAAAACAGCCATATCATAGCGTTTTTAACCATAGCTGTCGCCCAGTCTAGAGAGTTACGGCGCTTCGCGCCGTAACTCTGGGGGATTTTGTTTTTAGAAGCAGAGGCTAGAGGATTGAGAATGGATTAACTTCCATTCTCAATCTTCCACATTAATTGAAAAAAGCTGAGGCGCACGCTGTGCGTGCGCCTCAGCTTTTGGTTATCTGATGACGATTAACACTTGATCAAGCGATCGCCTGAGACATTAAGCATCAATAAACAGATCTTCGCCTTCTTGAGTAACCGTAAAACTTGCCACATCGGTAGGAGATTTACCCATAGCAATCATTTTCTTAGCGATATCAGGCAAAGGAATACCCACAAAGGAGTCAACCCATTCAACATTTTTGCCAGTACAAATTTCAAACTTTGAGCCATGAAAAGGACAGGTAATTACGCCATTTTCAAACTTACCTTTAGCGAGGGGTAGTCCAAAATGCGGACATTTATTGGCGATCGCGCAATGCTTGTCACCAACTTTAGCAACGATAACCGATTGACCATTGGCTGTGGTTTTCAGAACCTTGTCAGCACTGACAGTGCTAGTGGTGGCAATTTTGACTTTAGCCATGACGGAAGACTCCTGCAATATTGAAGATTTTTTAAACTTTGCAAAATAACTCCAAGATCATACAGGATTTAACCTTGGTGCTATGAGATTACCTTTCCCCTTGAATAGAGCCTGTTTAAGCTTTGGGTTGTATAGCTGTCGTCAGTCCTTATACCAAATAAAGAAATAGCTATGCCATTTCTTTATTTGGTATAAGGACACAAAACCCAAGAAGTGAGGGGCGGCGCAAAGCGCTGCCCCTCACTTCTTGGGTTTTATATTTAATTGTGCCTAGCTACTTAGCACTACCACTTAATATTTACAGTCTCGTGTATGAAATAGATCCAAATTACATTAATATATCTGTAAGGATCGTACAGTAAAATAAAGAACCAAGCTTTTAATAGCAGCATTGCTAAGCAAAACTTAGTTCTTTGTTTGATCACGCCGATCTAACAACAAGCTACTGGCGTTTAAGATAAATTTTCGGATTTCGTGGATTAAATTTAAAACGATCGCCGTATGCTTGATCTAATACTTTTTACTTAAGGAGATAACCAATATTTTCCTTCAGAAACCAAAAAAGCCAGTGATACCACCCACTAGCTCTTTGATGACCCGAAGGTACTTAAATTAATATCCGGAAACGAAAAGAAGAAGTCTACGGATGAACTTTGCTTTTTTGACAGATTGCAGTTTTGTTCGTTCTAAGACACTTGACCAGTGCTTATTTATATCTTAACGCAAGATATGAGTTTAGCAATAGCTTTTGCTGGAATTTTTTTAAATTAAGCAAAATTTATTATTGAATTGTTCAAAGACTTCTTTTTGTTTCCTGATTGAAATCGCTACAAACTTTACAATCAGGACAATACAAGTGTTTTCTAATTTCAACCCTCCCTTGCAACAGATCTCTGAAGAGAGCGCAGTTAACCCCCATAATCACCCCCCCAAACAGGCATTTTCTTTAAATAATCAGTATTCTAGCGGCAAATTTTCTCCCACTAAGTCCCATAACCCTTGCCCCATTTGCGATGACATCAAGGGTAAATGTCGGACTGTCAGTGAGGATTTTGTGCTGTGCATGACCCATGCCTCTGATCTGGGTCTACTAAATTGGAAATTTGTCGGCGAAACTACAGGCAGTTACTTTGCAGGAAAATATCTCCGCGTCAGACCAGAGACTGAAGCCGAACAACAGCAACGACGCGACACTCATCTCAAACAGAGAATTGCTCAACACAAATTACAACGATCGCGCTTAGCGAAATTACCTGATACCCCTCAACGCGATCGGGTATTTACTAACTATTTACAAAAACTGAATTTAGATGAAATAGACAAAGCAGATTTACTAAGCCGTAATTTATCTGAAAGTGAAATTATCAGACTAGAGGCTAAATCTACCAAATCTGGCTATATTCTGCCCATCAAAAATCCTCAGCAGCAAATTCTTGGTTTTCAAATCCGTTTGCGTGATGGATCATCGGGGCGCTATCGCTGGCACAAACCTTGGGGGATGAGCGCCCAACAACAAAATGGGGAGTTACCTCTCGCCTTTTATTCAACTTTTTATTCATCTTTTCCTGATGAAGCCATCAAGGGTCAGCGTGTGGTTTTAGTTGAAGGAACTGGGGTAAAGCCCTATCTGGCGGCGAAGCTGCGAAACTGCCCTGCCATTGGGGCTTCGGGCGGACAGTTTATGGCAAGTAAACAAACTTTGCTGACCTATTTACAAGATCTGGGCGCTAGCTCGGAAACGACGAGATTAGAATATGCGATCGATGCGGGTGACGTTGCTAACCCTTCAGTACTGCGTCGCCATGAAAAAAATCTTAACTTTATCGCTGAGCTTGGCTTTGCGATCGATGTCCTGTGGTGGGGACAACTTACTAAGGATGCTGATGATATTGATGAATTAGGGGATAGCTCCATGATTGAGCTTTTGACGGTGGCTCAGTTCTGGGCGATCGCCAATTATCAACCTAAGCCCAAGTTTGCCCCCTTCCAATGGTTCAAGGACAGATTATTTCCTGAGCAGAATCCTCAACCTCAAGTCAAAGCTCTGGGATTTGTGAGGCGATCGCCGCAAGTTAGTCCTAGTCCTATTAATCCTAGTAGCTCTACTTTGACCTACACATCGGGGACAAGGTTAGAGACTTGGCGCGATTTATTAAAATCTCATAAACATCTTCTCGATACCTCGGAGACGGGGACGGGCAAGAGCCATGATGCAGGCTTATTACGTCCTGAAATGTTTAATGACATTGAGCGGATTATCTATATATCTAATGATTCTCGTAATGTCACTACGGAAACGCTGCAAGATTGGCAGTTATTACCCGCTCGTCATCAAGGATTGACCACCAAAGGTAATAAGTTACGCCGTGCTAACTACGGTGATGATTTGCATACAAAATCTAATTGCTCTCGCACAGGCGCGATCGCGGCTCTGATTAATAAAGCAGTTACAGATACCAGTGTCATTTGCGAAACCTGTCCGTTATTAAATGCTTGCCGTCATTCCCATGGCGATGGGTTTGGCTTTAGACATGAACGAGCGATCGCTTTTAAGTCCACGATTCTGCGATCGCATCCCGCGAGTTTACCTAGCCCCGTGGATTATGATTACTCCAAAACTTTGCTGGTCTGGGAAGAGGTCAGCGAAAGCCTCGCGACCATGCGTCAGATTATGGTTGACCAAGATGATATTGATAAGGCGATCGCCAAGATATCTCGCTCTAATCTAGAAAATCCCCAACAATTTATTGATGTCTTAAATAAATTGCATCACCTATTAGCCGATAAATCCCGTCATGGACTAGATTTTCATAAAATCAAAGCAACTATCTCCGATATCGTTGATTCTTCTGGATTAGCCGACTTGTTTAAACCTGATTTATCAATTCTGGATACTGTCGAGGCGATCGCCGATTCTGAGTTTACCAATGCTAAGGGGCAAGAAAAACGGGAGCTAGCGCGTCTCAATTCCTTGCTCAAACATGAAACCACTCTGCAAGCAACGGAGGTGGAGCGCCGCATTGAACGCGAAATATTAAAGCAATGGTTCTGCGAATTTTTAGATATTCTGTCTGGGGCAATGCAGTATGGCGATTTGCATATTCACAAAGGCAAACTGACAGTCTCGATTCTCAATCCTCGCTTGCGGGACATTACGAGTCATTCGGCAGCCAATCTTTATCTGGATGCCACCATTAGTCCCCATGATTTAGAAATGCGGATCAAGGCTCAGATTCATCCAGTTAAGCAGTCTACTAACTTTGCAAAACCCAATATTTATCAAGTTACCGATATTGGGCGCATGACCATGCAACGGGGCAATGAGCAGACCCGTCAGGCTCAAGCAATTATTGACCATCTCAAACAAACCGAGCCGAGTACCAAGGTTATTGATTTTAAAAAATTCAAAGACTACGCAGATGGAGCTTGGTTTAGGGATTCTCGCGGTTCCAATGATTTTATTGAGGCAAAAAATTTAGTCATAGTTGGTACTCCCTGCCCGAACATTGCCGCCCTTAAAGCTGAGTATGTCGTGTTAACGGGGTCACATCCTCTAGAAAAAGATGCAGATTTTGCGAATTTTGTCGATCGCCAGATCTTGGCTAATGTCCAACAATGTTTTGGGCGTAAGTCTGGACAGCGCTTTCATGAGGGCGACAAGATTTATTTCTTGTCAAATTTTGATCTTGGCGATATCCCCCATACTCAAATCAAAGCCGCCGCTATTACACCTGAAGCCATGAGTAAGGTGGAAATTCTCCGACAAAAGGTTAAGGAGCAAATTCAGCAAGCCGTCGCTGAAGGATTTGATCTTTTATTTGTGGGGCAAAGGCAAATGGCGCAGTGGCTGGGACTAGAGCGAGGTACTTATCTGTACCATGCAGACTGGATCAATTCGCTATTAAGCTCTTTATATAGCAAATTGATCCAAAATTTTAGTGAAAATGCTCCACCAAATCTGGCAGATACTCTCTCAGCCGAGGAATTATCTCAGATAGAGTTTTGGGCTGGGGCTTCGGAACGGCTTTTAGTCGATCTGGTTCCTGTGCGTGATTTATTAGGCGGCATTTTTGAATTTTTTGATCGCCATATCCCGCGACATTTACATATTTATGTTCTTGATCGGCTGTCGTTAAAGGCTAAAAATGTTTTATTTTCGTCCTTAGCGCTGGTGACTCTGGGTTGAATCCCAATTTTGTGAATGGGTATTAATTGGCAAAGCGATCGTAAACTTTGTCCCTACATTAATTTCACTTTCACAGCTAATCGTTCCCTTAAGATTTTGGGTGACAAGGTTATAGATGATATGTAGCCCTAAGCCGCTACCACCTCGATCTCTGGCGGTGGTAAAAAAAGGCTCAAAAATCCTTGGTAAATGTTCGGGCGTAATGCCCTTGCCATCATCAGAATAAATAATTACGAGCTGATCTTCTTTTTGCATCAGTTCAAATTGGAGCTTTCCTTTTTTTTCTAATCCTTGATAGGCATGGGTTAGAGAATTCATCACTAAGTTCGTAACAATTTGCGAGAAGATGCCCGGATAACTCTGAATAGCGATCGCCTGATCCCCATGAACAAAAACTTGATGGGGGGTGTATTTGATCTGCGGCGCTAGGCTAATTAAAATCTTTTCGATATAGTCTTTTACGAGAAATTCCCGCTGATCTAAGCTGGATTGATCGACCGCAACCTGTTTAAAGTTTTGAATCAATTCGGCGGCGCGTTGCAAATTCTCTAAAAGAATTTCGCTACTACTTTTGGCTTTATCTAAATATGCTTGTAGGCTAGATTTTTTGAGTTCGCCCCGATAAAAAGACTCATTAAATTTTTGCGTAGCACCTTCAAGGATCGAAGCCGCCATTAAACTATTGCCAACGGGGGTATTCACTTCATGGGCAATCCCTGCCACCATACTGCCGAGGGCGGCGTATTTTTCGGACTCGACCAGTTGCTTTTGGGTGGTTTGGAGTTCGTCCAAAGTGGTTGCTAGTTCGAGATTTTTGTGGTGAATGGCTAATTCGGCTTGTTTGCGATCGCTAATATTGCGGATCATAAATAGCACCTCATTGGCTCCACTTACGACGATGCGAACCTCTTCATGTTGGTATTTGCCATCCACATAGATTTTCTGCTCATATATCTGGATCTGACCTGTAATTAGAGCCTGATGAATATGAAAAAGGTGGCGATCGCTAATTTCGGGCGGGAGAATTTGGGAAAGGTGCTTACCAACATTCTCAAAGTCAGGATATACAACCGCGATCTCCTTGCTGTAGTTGATTAGTCCCAAATAAATTCCATCGCTACTGACATTGAACATCAAATCAGGAATGACAGCCAGAATCGCTCGTCTACGAGCTTCGCTACCACTAAGTGCGGTATAACCTGTGATCGCTATAGATGAGCCGAATAGAGCCAGCAAGGATGGAACGATCGGAATCCACCACCCCTGTAGAAATAGGATATAACTAGCCGTGAATAGGCTCACCCCCACCCCTGCGATCGTAAGAAATGTCCAAGGTATACGGAAGGTAAACTTTGATAGCTCGATTTTGCTGGGTCTATGGCAATTCCAGCAAAATGCGCCACTGGCGATCGCCCAGATGGCGATCCAGAGGCATTCAATCGGTTTTGACCAGACTCGTAAAATAGGTCGATCATCAAGGGCATTGGCAATTAATTGACTGGCAATATTTGCATGAAGAACTACGCCACTGGTAATGGGAAAAGAATTGCCTAGAGTCGTACTGTTGTAGGGAGTAATAAAGTAATCGGTGTCACTCTCGGCAGTAATTCCAATTAAAACAAGGCGATCGCGAAATATATCATTGGGAATCTCTCCCTGTAAGATTTGAGTCAGTGAGACAGAACGAAAATCATCCTTAAAAGTGCGAAAGTTCGATAATATTTGATAGCCGCCTACTTCTTGATTGACATAACCGCCATCATTTCCCCCCATGGGCGAGAAGGTTGCCTTGCCTAACTTGTAGGTTGGTATTTTGGGATCGATAACTTCAGGGAGAATGTTTTCTTGTTTTAGATATTGCAACGCTAGAGAGGCGCTTAAGCTGGGAACTGCTTTGCCTTGTCCATCCTTAAGGGAGATTAGTACACGCCGAATTTTGCCATCGCGATCGGGCGGAAAATCATTAGCAGCGACTTGATTTAGTTCTTCGAGAACTGGCGGAGCAGCTACACTGCTACCTTCGCGATTAGCGATAACTTTCCTGATTCCAATCAGATTTGGGGTGGATTTAAAGACTTTTACTAGTTCCTGATATTCAGAACCATACTCTTTCGGTACTGGCAAATCGCGGTAGATATCTAGTCCGATGGCTCTAGGCTGTTGTTCTCTGATTACATTGAGAAGTTTAGCGAGAGTATCATCGGTAATTGGATAACCAAATTTTTTGATGTCAGATTCATTGATCGACACAAGCACAATGCGGTTATCTCGCGGCTCATGCGGTCGCCATTGAAAGAATAAATCATAAATCGATAGCTCAAGGGGCTGTAAAACACCCAAAAAGCGTATTCCTAGCAAAATTCCTGTTGTTATAGGAATAATGGCAAAGAACTCTTTGCATTTCCAAATTCTTTTTTTGAGATTAATCCACATAGATAAATTTTAAAATGGATTAGCAGATATGGAAAAATAAATTCCATTTTCCTGTAAGGTTTTTTTGTCCGCAGAGATACGGCTAAGGGGGATGCCCAAATCAAGGCGCATGGTTAGGCGATCGCTAATTTGTAGCCTTAATCCCAGACCTACTGAGGCAAGGGTACTGGGATCAGGATTGGGATTTGCTAGCTGATTCCATACTGTACCAAAATCCACAAATGGCACAACCTGTAAAAGTCCGCTAATTTCAGGAATTCGCAGCACAGGAATCCTGACTTCGGCGGATAAAAGTAACCCGTTGTCACTGAGCAGAGCATCTTGACGATAGCCGCGGAGGTTGTCTTGACCTCCCAAACTAATTTGCTCCTGCGATAAAAGTGGGCGATCGCTAAGTTGGAGATCAGCTCGCAGAAATAGCAAGGTTTCTGGAGCTAAAAGTCTTACATATTGAGTTTGTCCGCGCCAAGCCAAAAACTGACCATCGGGAGCGATCGCATTAATGGTTGCGCCCAAAGCATTCAGCCCTAAACTTAATTGCGATCGCGCCGCAAAAACTTCTTCGGCACTGCGCCGTACATATTCCTGAAAAAAGCGCAGGGCTGTAACTTTAGTTTGACCATTAGCATCAGAGCCAAGGGAAGGGAAAGGGATCGAGCCACCTAATAAGGAGGCGGCGCTTTGCCGATGGTTTAAAGTCAAGCCTAGAGCCAGATCTTGGGAGATATTTTGGAAGATGGGTTGGCGAATTGTCAGTTCGTAATTTCGAGAATTAGAGGCAATATCGAGCAGATTAAATGGTGATTCGATGACATTACTAGCTGAAGTTCCCAAGTTAAAGCTGATTGTCCCGTTATAAGGATTGAAGGGAATCGTGTAACTAACATCAAAAGCATTACTACCATTGGTATTGCTGTAGGACAGACTTAAGCGATCGCCTAGTCCCGTTAAGTTCGCCTCGCCCATCTGAATTTGGCGACGTTCCGAGCCAACGCTAGGAGTCCGACTATTATCAAAGCCAATTTGTGTGCTGAAGGTCTTCGCCTCGGTTACCTTGATTTCTAAGTTATTTAATCCCGCTTGCAAGCTCGGTGATAAATTTGCGGATATGCTCTCAATCAAAGGATTGATTTGTAATAGCTGTAATGCTTCGAGGAGACGATTACGATTAAGTGGCTTGGTCGTAGCGATCGCAATTCTGGATTGGATATATCCTTCGTTAAGTCTATTTAAGCCTGTGACTCTAAGTTCTTCTATTCCCCCCTCGATGATCTGAATCTGGACGATTCCTGATTGTAAGTCCTGTTCGGGGATGTATGCCCCAGAGGTGATGTAGCCTCTTTCTATATAAAGTTCCGTAATCTGGGTTCTAACTTCAAATAGCTCAATAATGGAAATCGGTCGATTGGTATAGGCTTGGGTAATTACTTGGAAGTCCTGATCGCTAAAAATACTGCTGCCAATGACTGCAAACTGCTTAACTACGATCAATTCAGAAGTGCTATTAGGAGGAACTTGGGGAGACTGAGGCGTTAAGGGGTTTTGAGGGGCAAATAGACGATCTGGAGGCGGAAGTTTGGTCGGTTCTGGAGGTGTTTGGGGAGTGACTTTGGGGGCAAGATCGTTAGGAATGGCGAAGTTAGAAGGAATCGGATTAGTTTGAGAGGCGATCGCTTGAGGATAAAAATTAAAGGCGATCGCGATCGTCACCACAAAAATATATTTTTTCTCGCATTTTTGGGTGATTTTTAGATTGTCTTTAAATATGAAAATCCTCTTGTTTAATACTTTCACAATAACTACTTCTAGCTTTCACTAAAACTCTATAAATCGACTTGGAGCTTATTATTTACTGATGTTACATGGAAGTTTTCAAGACCCTCACCTCTAGCCCCTCTCCCAAAAGGGGAGAGGGGAACAAGAAATTGTTTTACTCCCCTTCTCCCTTGATGGGAGAGGGGGTTGGGGGGTGAGGGTTCCATTTAACATCAGTTACTTATACTCTCTTTAATCTTATCTTGAGCATCAAAACTCCTTAAAGATTCATTAGTTAGGTGACGGGGTGTAATTAAATATAAAACCACAAAAGCTTTGACTTACGCTGTGAGTGTCTCACAACTTTGAATTTTGTTTTTTTTAATTATGCCTAGCTACTTGTTTTATATATTTAGGATTAAAATTAGAAATAAATTCTCTTGTCTTGATAATCTCATTAAATTTAAATTGACGTGAGCTTATTCAAATTCTCCACCTCATCCTGATTGCCCTAATAATTATTAAGAGAAATTTAAGTAATGAAGCTCGATCCTCTATGTATGCGGATCTCAGGTGCGATCGCTCTAGGCTATTTCACTGCTGCTTTCCCTGCTTTGACTCAGATTATTCCAGATGCCACTTTACCCGTAAATTCTAGGGTCACTACAGATGGATTAATTCATACCATTGACGGTGGTACATCGAGGGGCATTAATCTTTATCATAGTTTTCAAGATTTTTCAGTTCTCACAAACCATATAGCCTATTTTAATAATGCGTTCAATATTCAGAATATTTTGACGCGAGTAACGGGGAATTCTATCTCTAATATTGATGGAATGATTAGAGCTAATGGAAAAGTTAATCTGTTTCTGTTAAATCCTAATGGAATTACCTTTGGCGCAAATGCCAAATTAGATATTGGCGGCACTTTTGGGGGGAGTACAGCGAATAATCTCAAGTTTGTCGATGGGAGTGAATTTAGCGCCATCAATCCGCAGTCATCACCTTTATTAACAACTGACATTACACTGGGCTTGCAGTATGGCGCGAGTAAGGCGGGAGCCGTAATTACCAATCGAGGTAATCTCTCAACGGGACAAGACTTAGTTTTAAATGCAGACAAATTAGACCTGCAAGGGCAATTACAAGCAGGTCGCGATTTGACTTTACAGGCGCAGGATACTTTAAAAATAAGGGATACTGCTAGCATTCCCTTTGGGGGCGTTGCAGGTCGTGATTTGTTGCTTCAGGGCAATCAGTCCGTGGATATTTTTTCCCTAAATCAGCCTAATAGTGGGCTTTGGTCAGGTAGAGAGATGATTTTGCGATCGCTAAATCCTGTTATTGGCGATGCTCATTTTTATGCTAGCGGAAACTTCAGGATTGAAAACTTAAATGGAAATACGGGAAATCTCTTAAGCCCTAATGACCCCGTAATTCTCGCAATCGGTAATGTGACTTTAGGCAACTACATCGGTGCATCGCTGCATATTTTGGCTGGGGGAAGCGTTACGCTCGGTAATGTCACGATTACGAATAAAGGCGATGTTAGCAGTACCATAAATCCTCGAAATACGACTCTATTTAATGCTACTAAAAGTTATGCCGATCTCGCCAGAGTCTATGTGACCGACTATCAAGCGATTAAGAATAGTGATGGCTCAGTTCAGGATGTCATCCCTATAAAAATCCCGATTGTCATTGATGGAAGTAATCAGGCAATTTTAGACGTGCGATCGGGGCTAGATTGGGCGCAGTTAGGCGGATTGCCGACGAGTCCTCTATTTTTAGGGGCGATCGCCTCGAGCCAGAGCTATTCCAACTCTCCCACTAAAGCGGATATTACGGTAAATGGGACGATTCGCGTAGATCAACCGAGTGGATTAGTGTTATTGACCAATCAATTTACTCCTAATACTCTGCAAGGCAAAATCTCCACCCAAGAAATTGATGTGGGTACGGCTGTGATCGGAGCTAGTGCTGGGGATATTCGTATTTATGGACGTGACGATATTGCCTTGAATGCCAACTTGATTGCTTACTCTGAGCCAACCTTTGGAAATGCGGGAAAGGGTGGCTCAGTCGCTATTTCTACTTATTCTGGAAATATCACGATGGAATCTGATCTGTTTACAGATTCTTTTACTCTATTGGGTGATGCAAGTAATGCGGGCAAAATTTCCTTGTCTTCTTATTCAGGAAATATCAATCTTAATAACATCTATTTTGAATCATCTTCATTCACCTATGACGGGAACTCTGCAAATGCTGGAGATATCGCGCTTACGTCTTACTCTGGCAATATTAATGTTACTCGTCCACTTTGGAAATCTCCTTCGGTATCGCTAACAAATGGTTCTTCAGGGAATGCAGGCGCAGCTTCCTTTGCCACTTATTCTGGCAATATTACTATCAAGAATGCTAAAAGTTTCTTTGGCGACAAAGGCACGTATTTAGATACAGGTACTTACTCTGGCTCTAAGTCTTCTGGCAATGGAGGCGCGTTTTCTTTAGCTAGTAACTCTGGTAATATTTCGCTGATTAATGCGCCGCTTAATTCTTCCACAGCTTCCTATTCATCCTCAAAATCTGAATACGCTGGTAATGGAGGCGCGATTTCTCTAGCCACTGCTTCGGGTGATATTAACCTTAATGACTTAACTCTGTATTCGTATTCCTTCTCGCCATCGACTAATGCGCGAAAGGGAGGAGCAATTTCTTTGTATTCTGGCTCTGGAAATATTAAGCTGAACAACTCAACCTTGTCAGCATACTCATTTGCGCCTTTGGCAAGTTCTCAAAATGGCGGATCAGTATCTATCTCTACTCCCAAGGGGAATATTATCAGTGATTTAACTAGCTATATATTGTCGTTCTCTATTTCCAAGTTGGGAGCCAATAGTGGGAATGGTGGTGAAATTACCCTTGTGGCGAAAAATCAAATTACTAATCTTGGTTTGTTTACCTCATCGGCTTTTGGGCAAGCGGGAACGGTAAATATTAAAGGATTAAGTGATTTAACGATCGCTAGTTTGCAAGTGATCACCAGTAAGACCGTAAACTTCCCTAAGCGCGATTACGATATTAATGACCCCAATACTTTTATCACGACAATTTTTGGTACGGGACAAAGTGGGCGATCGGGAGATGTCAAGATCCTAGGTTCCCGAAATCTCAACTTTGACAATACTTTAATCCTCAGTACGACCCAAGGAATTGACCCTGCTGGCAATATTTTCATTGCTAGCCCTAACTTCATCACCTTCCAAAAGAATAGTCAAATTTTGAGTAATACCAATAGCCTTGGCAATGCAGGAAATATTGCGGTTGAGGCAGGTGAGGGCATCATTTTTAAAGATAATAGCCAAATTACTGCCCAAACTAGTAGTGATGGAAAAGCTGGTAATATCGACATTAAGGCAAGGAATTCGATTCTCTTTACCTCAGGGACTGGCTTATTTGCTAATACAACTAAAGGCTCCAAAGGGGATGGCGGTAATATTACGATCGATCCGCAGTTTGTTACTCTTCAAGATGGTGCAGCGATCGCCGTCGGTAGTCTTGGCTCTGGGGTGGGGGGAAGCATTGCCATCACTGCTAATTATCTTTCTCTTCTCAATGCTTCCACTATTAGCGCCTCAACTGCTAGCAGCAATGGCGGTAACATTACTTTAAACGTTCCCAATATCTTACTTCTGCGAGGGGGGAGCCAAATTAGTACTACGGCAGGTACAACGCAGTCGGGCGGCAATGGTGGCAACATTAATATTAATGCGGGATTCATCGTTGGCGTGAAAGAAGAAGATAGCAATATTTTTGCTAATGCTTTTACGGGTAATGGAGGTAGTATTAACATTGCAACTAGGGGCATTTATGGTCTAACATTCCGTTTGCAACCCACAGACTTTAGCGATATAACGGCTAGCTCTGAATTTGGTTTGCAAGGAAATGTCATTGTGACTACTCCTGAGGTCGATCCTAGTCGGGGATTAACTTCTTTGCCTGTCAATCTCACCGATCCATCTAAGGAAATTAGTCAAAGTTGTGCCGTGGGAGGAAAGTTATCGGGTCGAGATAATAGCTTTACAGTTTCAGGAAGAGGGGGATTGCCCAAAAGTCCTAATGATGAACTGTCTAGTATTCAACCTTTGGCAGAACTAGCCGAAGTTGTGCCAAAGAGCTATATAGCTAAGAATTCGGAACTAAAGCCAGAATTTATAAAAGAACTTCCTCAACCTATTGTGGAAGCCAATACGATCGCCCGCGATCGCGATGGCAAGCTCCGATTAATGGCGGCGATGAATCCGCTTAGCCCTGTCATACCTCGGCTTGCCTGTGCGAAGGACTTAGTAAATTAAAGAACCAATTTTTAGTTGGTGCGGCAAAGCTTCACCAACTAAAAAATTGTAAATAAAGAGCAAAACTATGGTTTTATGGAAATCAATTTTGAAACTTAATTCCAAACAACGTAAATTTTGGAAATATTTTTGTCTGGCAACTCTTGCAACCATCCTTACTCTCTTTTTCGGGTGGAATATTCAGCCGAGCATTGCGAATAACCTTGCTAAGTTATCAATGGATGAAATTCATAAGCTTAAACCTCATTCAGTTATTGCTCAATCTCTACCTAATAACTATTTAACTCTCATCCAGACGGGTAAACAATATTATCAGTCCGCCCAATACGCTAAGGCGATCGCCCTTTGGCAACAAGCCTTGGACATTCTCGCAAAACAGGGCGATCGCCTCAATCAAGCCGTTGTTTTACAAAATCTTGCCTTAGCTCAGCAACAACTGGGAAATTGGCGCGAAGCAGAGAAATCAATCTTATTCAGTCTCGAAATTTTGCAATCTAATCCAGAACAGCCAAAATTATTAGCACAGGCTCTCAACGTTCAAGGCAACATTCAACTTGTAGAAGGCAAGCCTCAAGAAGCTTTAGCTACTTGGCAAAGAGCCGCGATCGCTTACGAACAGTTGGGAGACAAAGAAGGCTTTATTCGCAGCAAGATTAATCAAAGCCTAGCCATGCGATCGCTAGGGCTATATCCAAAAGCTAGAGATACTCTAAAACAGTTGCAATCAGTAATTAGAGAACTCCCCAACTCTTCCCTTAAAGTTTCCAGTTTGCTCAACCTTGGCGACACGTTGCGGTTAAGTGGGGATTTCTCAGAAGCTACCTTGTTGTTGCAAGAAAGTCTCGTCATTGCCAAACAACTGGACGATGCCGCCGACATGTCCGAAATCTTCCTGAGCTTAGGAAATATTGCCTATAGCCAGCAACAAGCCGCTAGTTCGGGCGATAGCGATTACCGCCAGCAAAAGAGCTTTGAGGCGATCGCCTATTATCAACAGGCCGCTAAAATCGCAACTAATCCTCTGCCCAAGGTTAAATCCCAACTCAACCAACTGCGATTAGAAATTGAACTCAAGCAAATTGAGTCAGCAAAAAAGTTGTTGCTAGCGATTCAACCACAACTTCAAACCCTGCCGCTTAGCCGATCAGTGGTCTATGCAAGGGTAAATTTTGCTCAAAGTCTAATTAAGTTAAGTCCAGATTTAAGCGATCGCCAACTTGCAGCGCAATTACTCGCCAATGCGGCTCAGCAAGCCAAGGAGATGGGCGATCCAAGGGCGGAATCCTATGCGATCGGCTATTTGGGTGAACTTTATGAACAATTTCAACAATTTTCAGAAGCACAGGGGCTAACGGAACAAGCGCTGATCCTCGCCCAGACTAATAATGCGAGCGATATTGCCTATCGTTGGCAGTGGCAACTGGGACGCATCCTCAAAGCCCAAGGTAAAAAATCTCAAGCGATCGCCGCCTATAATGAAGCAGTCAATACCCTAGCCTCCATTCGAGGGGATCTCGTATCTAGCAATACGGATATTCAATTTTCTTTTCGAGATAGTGTCGAACCAGTCTATCGCCAGCTTACCGCCCTCCTCCTGACCCCCGAAAAGGGTAAACCCGTTAGTCTCGACAATCTCAAAGCCGCTCGTAAAGTCATCGAATCTCTTCAGCTAGCGGAGTTAGATAATTTCTTTAAAGAAGCTTGCTTAGTTAGTAAAGCTACACAAGTGGAAGATATCGACTCGCAAGCCGCCGTAATCTATCCCATCGTGTTACCTGACAGTTTGGAAGTAATTATCTCGTTACCCGATCGCTCTTTGCAGCACCACAGTACCCAAATTCCTCAGGACAAACTCGAACAACTATTCAGCGAACTGCGGCGATCGCTTCGACGAACATCCCTTGAAACCGATATTCAAGCAGTCTCCGCGAAACTTTATAACATCCTCATTGGCAAAGAGATAGAATCTGCCCTTGCGGCTAATAAAATTAAAACCCTCGCCTTTGTGCTGGATGGTTCCCTACGAAATTTACCCATGGCAGTTCTCTACGATGGCAATCAATACCTGATGGAGAAATATAACCTAGCGATCGCCCCCGGACTTCAACTAATCGATCCTCGCCCTCTCAAACGCCAGCAATTAGAAGTATTTATTGGTGGCTTGAGTAAAGAAACTCAAAATTTTAAGTCACTGCCCAATGTAGAAAGAGAAATCAAACAAATTTCGGCGATGGTATCATCACAAGCGCCATTAATTAATGAAACTTTTCTTAGCTCATCCATCCAAAAGCAGATTAATAAAATTCCCTTTCGAGTAGTTCATTTAGCTACTCATGGTGAATTTAGTTCAGATGCCGAAAAAACTTTTATTTTGACTTGGGATAATCGTCTTGGAGTCAAAGAATTAGGCGAATTACTCCAAACTAAAGCTCAAGATAGTAGAAATCCCATTGAGTTATTGGTTCTTAGTGCTTGTAAAACCGCCAAGGGAGATAAACGGGCAACTCTAGGACTAGCAGGAGTGGCAGTGCGATCGGGAGCGCGTAGCACGATCGCTAGTTTATGGTCAGTTGAGGACGGCGCTACAGCTACATTAATGGAAAATTTCTATCAAGAACTTTCTATAGCTGGAACTACCAAAGCCGACGCTTTACGCAGAGCGCAGATGAGCCTTCTCAAAAACACTCAGTTTACACATCCCTTCTACTGGGCTCCCTTTGTACTAGTCGGCAATTGGCTATAAATATCAATTTGGGTGTGGCGCAGCTTGTTTGCCCCCCAATTGATTCTTTTACTAATTACACTGTGTCGCAACTATAAAAAACGAGTAACATAATTTATAGCAATACATATAAGAAATCTAATTTTATTAGACTCAGTCTCTAGGAATAAGGCTATGCTTCGTAAATTATTAGATCGACAATTATTAGATCGATACTTCGCACTTTGGGCGATCGTAGTATTTGGGGAAATTGCTGCTTGCTCTCTCTTTTTAGCCGACGCTAAAGCCCAAACCTTTGAGCCACCTTCCAGTAACCCATCACCCACCACCACTATCGGTGGCGGTCGCCGAGGTAGCGATGGGCAATGTTTAAAAGATCGCGATATTGAGCAGAGAAACATCAAAAACAAACAGTCTCTAGACCAACAATTGACTCCCTTACTTCCTCCCAACAAATTTGGACTTACGATCTCCTCAACTCCCCAGTTTTTTGCTTATATTCCTAAAACTAACGCGATCGCCGTAGAATTTACCCTCGAAAATCCTCAAGGTAAAGGCATTGCCCGCAAAAGACTAGAGTTAACCAACACTCCCAGCATTGTTAATGTCCAATTTGAAACAGCATCCCTAGAAGTTGGCAAAGACTATAAATGGCTGATCTCTGTCGTATGCGAAACAGGCGATCCTGAAGACGCTTTTGTCGAAGGGATTATTCGTCGCATTAAACCAGAGCAACCTCTACTCAAAAAACTCGAAAAAGCCTCAGCGATCGAAAAAGTATATACCTATGCCAAACTCGGAATTTGGTACGAAGCGCTCGCTGAACTAGCGAATTTACGAATGTCTCAACCCAATAGCAATGACCTGAAAACTAGTTGGTTGAATTTGCTCAAGTCTTCTAGCCTTGAAACCCTAGTAAACGTTCCCATCACGAACTAATTTAACTTAGTCATCTAGAGAGTATGATTGGCGGCGCGCCGCCAATCATACTTCTAAAACCCTAGTCATAAAAAGTAAAATGTCTACAGATCCAGATGAACTAATTTTCCTAGAAGAAGATGAAGAGTCATCTTTTGTAGAAGAAGCTTTAAAATCTTCCTTAAGAAGCGCTGAAAAAAGTCATGAATCTAAGCATATTCCTGAAGTCATAGCTCTACAAAATAGATCAGCATGGAAAATCTTAATCTGTGATGATGATCGTTCGGTTCACGCCGTTACTAGACTCGCCCTAGAGGGCTTTAAGTTTGCAGACAAAGGATTAGAGATAATATCTACTTTTTCTGGAGCCGAAGGAATCAAAATTATTGAGCAGCATCCTGACATATCAGTTGTTTTTCAAGATGTAATCATGGAGACCAACGATGCAGGCTTGCAAGCAGTCAAATATATCCGTGAAGTCCTCCAAAATCAACTCGTGCGGATTATTCTGCGTACAGGTCAGCCAGCAGATTTCCCCGAATCCTCTGTCCTTTTGAACTATGACATCAATGACTATAAGTCGAAAACTGAATTAACAGAACAGAAACTATTTACAACACTAATTTCCAGTTTGAGAGCCTACAGCACGATGATCAGCCTTGCTGAAAGCCGTCAAAAGCTATCTTCCCTCAACACCCAACTCCAACAATTTAATCAAGACTTAGAGAAGCTCGTTCAAGAACGAACTAGCGAACTAGAAATAGCTAAAGAAGCTGCTGACAGTGCCAACAAAGCCAAAAGTCAATTCTTAACCAATATGAGTCATGAATTGAGAACCCCTCTCAATGCCATTCTCGGTTACGCTCAAATCCTAAAAAATAATGTCGATCCGCTTAAGCATCAAAAAGGTCTAGATATCATCCAACGGAGCGGTAATCACTTACTAACTTTAATCAATGATATTCTAGACATCTCTAAAATTGAGGCAGGTAAATTAGAACTTGAACACGAACCATTCCATTTAGATGGACTCCTCAATGATCTAATTGATACGTTGAAGGTACAAGCTAATAACCAACAATTAGAAATCACATATAAGTCAATTGGACAAATTCCTAAATTAGTCTACGGAGATGCAAAGCGACTGCGCCAAGTTATATTCAACCTTATGGGTAATGCCATCAAGTTTACAAAAAAAGGAATAGTGTCTCTCGTAGTCCAAGTCCCTAGCCATAATAAAATTCGCTTCGATATTATCGATAGTGGTGTAGGCATAGCCCCAGAGAATTTATTTAAAATATTTGAATCTTTTGAGCAAGTTGGCGACCCCGTAGATATGCAATCAGGTACAGGATTAGGGTTGTCGATTAGTAAAAAGCTAGTAGCTATGATGGGAGGACAACTAAATGTAATCAGTACCTTAGGTAAAGGTAGTAACTTTTGGCTAGAAATAGACTTACCAACATACATAAGTCTCACACCCATTAATTTAGAAGCTGACGATGAATATTATGAAGTTAATCCTTCCGCGAATACATCTCAGCAGTCTCTCGTAAATAAAGTAAATGCTCTTAATGAAATCGTAATTCCTTCGCAACGTATATTACAAGAGCTATTAGAACTAACTGAAATGGGAGATCTTCAAGCTCTAAAGAAACGTCTCACCTATTTAGAGCAATCTGATGTAGAGCTATCAGCTTTTACAGAAGAGCTAGGAAAGCTCATACAGAACTTTCAAATTCGTCAAATTTTAAGTTGTCTCCATACTCTAATAGATTCGTGATCATAATATTGAGCATACGCATATCTATAATCCTTACTTTCATCCCATCAATACTAATCCAGCCATCAATACTTAAAACTAATTCAACTAACTACCGTACTTTGCGCTTTCTTAAAATACGTCTCTTGAAAAGCTCTAAAAAATGTGCTTTCTAGCTTTCCATAAAAAACATCTTTGATTTGACTAAATAAAATACTAAATAAAGGACTGAATTTTTTAAATTCTAGGCAAAGTCTAACCCCCTAGAACATATAAAGAGCAATGGATTGAAGTAAAATAGAGAACCTGCCGAAGAAAACAAAACTACAAAACCTATTGACAAAGCAATGTAAGGTTGCTAAGTTAGTAAAGCGCTGAAGGGAGGCGAAGCGAAAGCAAGCCGACCTAAACTGAAAGGAAAAGCGCGAAGAACCTAGACAAAAGAATAGTTTGAAAGCTTTAAGAAAC
>NZ_JACJQA010000010.1 GCF_014696355.1 Pseudanabaena sp. FACHB-1998
ATCATCAATACGCCGAACCATCCGATGTATAGACGGTTGTTGGTGCTGGTGATCCAGTTGCAAAACTGATCCCAGATCGAAGCGCTTTCGCGTCTTTGTACTGCTGTGGTCATTAGTTTATGATTGCGTTTGAGAAAAATTTATAATTAGCTTTCGCTATGTAAGTAATGTAACGTTGCACATGTAGTTTTGTAAAGCGTTTGTAACACTAATCTATCCTTAGGTTGATCAGTATGTCTGGATATCCGCCCACACAATTTGATTTGACTCAGCACGATCGCTATATGCAGCAATGTCTTGAGTTAGCTCAACAGGCGATAGGGCAAACCGCACCAAATCCGATGGTGGGCAGTGTGGTTGTTAAAAATGGACGGGTATTAGGCAAAGGTTTTCATCCGAAGGCAGGACAGCCCCATGCTGAGGTATTTGCGATTCGGGAGGCTGTGCAAACTGGAGAAGATTTAAGTGACGCAACTTTATATGTAAATTTAGAGCCTTGTAATCATCATGGGCGCACCCCCCCTTGCTCTGAGGCGATCGTCCATGCAGGAATTGGTCATGTTGTGATCGGGGCAATTGATACTGATCCGCGAGTTGCGGGGACTGGACGCGATCGCCTCCGCGCGGCAGGCATCAGTGTGGTTACAAGTGTCTTAGAGCAGAAATGTTTGGAGCTAAATGAGGCATTTTTTCATCGAATAAAAACGGGACTGCCCTTTGGTATTTTCAAATATGCGATGACCCTTGATGGCAAAATCGCTACCACGTCGGGACATAGCTATTGGATTACAGGGCAAGCATCACGAAATTTAGTCCATAATTTGCGAGCAAGCTGTGATGCGGTGATTACGGGCGGTAACACGGTGAGGCTTGATAATCCGCATTTGAATACCCATGGAGTAAGTAAGCATTGCCCTTTGCGGGTTGTAGTTACTCAAACTTGTGAACTGCCTGAAGATGCGAATTTATGGAAGATAACAGACATAGAAAAAACCTTAGTGATTACTTTGCCTGATATTCAGTCAGGACTTAAACAGAAATTACGCGATCGCCAAGTTGAGGTTCTAGAATTAGCCGATATTTCTCCCCAAGTTGTAATGAAAGAATTGGGAAGAAGAGGATTTAATAGTGTTTTGTGGGAATGTGGGGGTAGGTTAGGGGCAGCAGCGATCAAAGCGCAAATGGTGCAGAAAATTTATGCATTTATTGCGCCTAAGCTGATTGGTGGATTTGAGGCTCCGAGTCCGATTGATGATCTGGATTTGAGATTGATGACTCAGGCAATTAATTTATCAAGAACTCAATTCCAACAAATAGATGCGGATTTTTTAATCACTGGTTATGTCTAAATAGAGTTGCAGCGCTTTGCGCTGCAACTCTATTTAATATTGATTAATATTGATCTGCTAGCTTAGTACCACAAGCTTTGCAATACTTCGCATCACTCTCATGGAGTGACAATCCACAACTAGAACAGACAACTTCTAGTAATTTTGTTCTATCACTATCAGAGCGATCGCTTTGATTAGCAGTTTGAATTAGCCGCTTAAATAATTCGCTTAGCTGTACAGGAATGAGGGCAATTCCCGTGAGAACCATTAGAACTGTGGTGAGTTTTCCAGCATCGGATTTGGGCATTACATCGCTATAGCCCACCGTCGTCATCGTAAAAATCGAGAAATAGAAGGCATCAAGAAAATTGTGAAACTTGGGGTTATTAGGATGTTCGATTTGATAGACCAATCCTGAGAAGACAAAGACGATCGCAAATAAAGTAAATAGAATCCGAAACAGGATGGCGATATCTTCGGTCTTGTGGGCAAATAGCGATCGCGACTCCACTAAACGAATGAGCCGCAAAATCCGAAACCAACGTAGAAGGCGAAGAAACGCGATATCAATTGTCCCTAAAAAGAAAGGCAAAATTGCTACCAAATCAATGATCGCATAAAGACTAAATAGGTATTTAAGCCTCTCTTCCGCACACCATAATCGCAAAAAATACTCAAAGACAAAGAGATCTAAAATGATGTTATCCATCAGATTCAATCGATGTCTTACCACTTCTGATATTTCGTAGGTTTGGGCTACAAAGCTAGTTGCCGAAGCCAAAACAAGAAGCGCGATCGCAATATTGATAACTTTACCGATGGGGGTGGCAAGGTCATCTAGATAAAATCTGATTTTTTGCCTTAGCATTTTGTCTTATGCATAATGTCGCAGTTTCTACTAAAGTTACATTAGCTTATAAAAATTAGAGTTTTTTAATAAAACGTGGAAATTTTATGTATCAGTAACGGACATGGTGAAGATATCGTTGCTGCCCGTATCTGTGTTGAACTAGAAAAATTAGGATTTTCGGTGATTGCCTTACCGCTTGTGGGCGTAGGAAATGCCTATGCAAAGGCGCAAATATCAATAGTCAATCAATACACACAGGCGATGCCTTCAGGTGGATTTGTCAGAATGGATAGTCGCCAACTAGCCCGTGATGTCAAAGGTGGATTGGTGGGGTTAACTCGTAAGCAATTAGGTTTTGTTTGGAAATGGTCGAAGGACAATCGGAGGGGTAAGCGATTGATCTTAGCAGTGGGCGATATTGTGCCACTGCTATTTGCTTGGTTGCCAGCTAAGTTTGGTGGTTGTGAATTTGCGTTTGTAGCGACGGCTAAATCAGAATATTATTGGCGCGATCGCCAAAGTTATTTGCCCCATGTCAAGAAACCTTTTGGGGGTTCTACCTTTTTTCCTTGGGAACGTTCTTTAATGCAAAGCGATCGCTGCAAGGCGATATTTGTAAGGGATTTGCTAACTTCTGAGATTTTAAATAAAGAATTTAAACTACCTGCTATCTATCTCGGTAATTCGATGATGGACGGACTTACGCCTCATGGATTGGATTTTGGAATTGGGGAAAATGATTGGGCTGTCACCATTCTTCCGGGATCGCGATCGCCAGAAGCTTATGAAAACTGGCTCACATTACTGCTATGTTCCCAAGTCATTTCTCGCACCATTCCGCACAATGTACATTTCTTAGTGGCGATCGCGCCCGATCTCGATCTAGAAAAATTCGGACAAAGCATTATCCAAAAGGGGTGGCTGCGTTTAGATGAAAAGACTTTTAAAGTGCAAAATGCGCGATTATTACTTCTGCAAGATGGATTTGGGGATTGCTTGCACCAATGTCATTTAGGACTAGCTATGGCGGGAACTGCGACCGAACAATTAGTTGGACTTGGTAAGCCCGTAATCACGATCGCAGGAAATGGACCTCAGTTTACGCGCAAGTTTGCCGAAGAGCAGGCGGATTTGTTGGGTTGTTCGATTAACTTAGTGGATAAGCCAGCCCAAATTGCGGAAGTTCTCAATAAAATCCTGCAAGATCCCGACTATTTTCAAGAAGTTGGGCGTAATGGTGAGGAGCGGATGGGGCGATCGGGAGCCTCCGCACGGATCGCTAAATATATTGCCAAGGATTTTAACTTTCAATGATCGTGGCGTAGTTATTAAAGTGAATAAGTAAGGGTGTGGGGCAAAGCCCCACACCCTTACTTATTCACTGGGAAGTAAGTAGTTATAGATTTAGACACTAACGCTAGAGCCAAAGCGGATTGAATACACTTCTTGCTCCTTATCGGTGTAGATTTCCACATCCGACTTAGGATAGGAAACACAGAGAAGAACGTAACCCTTTGCATCTAACTCTTCACCCATACCACCGATTCCCATGCCTTGGCTTTGGTCAACTTCACCCTTCACAATTTGGGCAGCACAAGTTGTACATACCCCTGCATAGCATGAACAGGGCAAATCCACGCCCGCCGCGATCGCGGCATCAAGAAGAGCTTGATCGGCGGGGGCAGGAACAGTATAGGTTTGTCCGTGATGATGAAGGGTAGCTGTAAAGATCTGAGTCATTTTTATAAGGTTTAGTGCGTAAAGTGGATGATAAGATGTTCAATTGGCTTAATTTTATCTCCTCCTATGCAACCCCGCCACATCGCCCGCGAACTCGCACTGTTTAGTATCAATCAATTACCTAGCCAATCTCAAAAGCTAGAGACTAAAACGCTGGATGACATTGTTACAGCCGTCGTGCGATCGCTGCACGATGAAACTAAAGAATTATTACAAACCGCTAGTGCGGAACTGCAACGCAGTCAGGAACGCATATCTTCTAGCGAAACCCGCACTGGTGACATCCGCCAAGATATCCAAGCTGTGGAGGGTATGGTACGCGAGGCGATCGAGCTAACCAAAAATGCCATTAACAATATTGGCTCGGCCTTAGAGTTTCCTGTGACCTTAGTACTGTCCCAACGCGCTGAAGTGCGTGATTACACGATTGATATTCTCAAAACTGTAAATACTAAGCGATCGCAGATTGATGAAACCATCAGTAGCGCCTTAGTTAATTGGCAAATTGATCGCCTTGCTCAAGTTGATAAAGATATTTTGCGAATTGCCACCGCGGAAATGATGTTTATGAGTGTGGCAAGTAAAGTCGCGATCGATGAGGCAGTAGAATTAGCAAAACGATACAGTAGTGAAGATGGGTATCGATTTATCAATGGAGTGCTGCGCCGCATCGACGATCAGCTTAAAGCAGCACGTAAGGCTAAATCTTAAATAGAAATGGCGGCGCTTTGCGCCGCCATTTCTATGGATTAGGATTGGCTTCTAATTGCTTTACAGCAGCTAATTCTCTTTCCAAAAGATTGACTCTTTCTAGTAACTGTTGATTAGAAGCAAGAAGTTCTTGAGTTCTCGAAGATAAATAGGGATCGGACTCCCACCAGTTAATCCCGATTTCTTTTGCTTTGTCTACTGAGGCAACAAGCAGCCGAATCCTAATGCTCAGCAACTCCACACTGCCCACGGACACAGTGATATCACCAGCAATGACAATTCCCTTATCCAATACTCTTTCCAGAATATCGGCAAGGGAGGAGCCAGTCGTACTAGTTTTGATTGCTTGAGGTTTAAGCGCTTGAGACATTAGGGTATTTGATCCAATAGTTTAGCGAGACCGAGTTCTGACTCAGGCTCACCATTACCATAACGGGAAATCAGTACATCAAAACACAAATCACGAAAGTCATTATTCTGTCCAGAAACAGGAATTTCATGCTCATGACAGATTTTGCCAATTAATAGACAAGCTCTTAAGCTCGATGCTTTGCTACATTCGACTTGGCGACGATAGCCTCGAATCAAATTGATTAACTTCAGCGCTTGAGTGCGATCGAGTCCAATCCGATTCACTAAGATTTGCTTCTCAGTTTCGATGTCCGCTTCACCAATGTTAATGGTGATCATGCGATCGAGTAATGCATCCTGTGTTGGATGCACACCTGCATACTCGTCAGGATTAGAAGTAAAGATCGCCCGAAACAAGGGATGCACCCGCACATATTCCGATTGAGAACTATCGGGCGGTAATACGATTAGTTTCTCCTCAAGAGCGCTGAGCAAGACGTTATTTACTTCAGGGCGCGATCGGTTGAACTCGTCATAAATAAGCGTGAATCCCTCTTTAGCGGCTAAAGTGAGACGAGAATCTGTCCAACTTTGGCGCAAATCATCCTCTACTTTTAAGACCGAATGGATGTAATTGTCCACGACTTTCTTACGGGAATAGCCTGAGCTAGAGCCGACCAGTTGAGACGATCGCAAATCTTCATCGCCATAGATCAACACCATTGGTCGTCCCACCAACCCCGCAAGGTGCATGGCGAGAGTGGTTTTGCCAGTACCTGCGGGACCACGCAAATGGATTGCAAAACCTGATTGCAAATAACGTAAGGCGCGACGAACTATTTGTTTAGTGTAGTCAGTGCTGACAAATTGACGAGCATTAGCGTGGAGAACTGTGGTCATGTTATGAGCCTTCAGCCATTTGTAGTAAGGTATTCAGAATATCAGAAGGATCGACTTTGAGAGTATTTGCGCCTTGGGCAAGCAAATCTCTAACGGTATCGCGATCGTTTACCACTTCTAACAAACTAGAGTTTGTCGATAGTTGGGAAACATAGTCAATCACAAATTGCTCGATTTTGCCTGATGTTTTAGGATTTTCCTTAGGTGTTTCCTTGGGTTCTTCCTTCACTTCCACAGACTTGGCTGCTGGCTCTGGAGCTTTTACAGTAGTTTCCGCCTTAGCACTTTTCTTACTAGGCTTAGATGGAGACTGCTCCGCTACCTTGGGCGCAGGCTTCACTTCAGGTTGAGGCTTAGCGACAGGGGGCGTTACGGCAACCGATCTTGCGCCAGCCCATACAGAAGCTCTCAGTTCAGAGTGGAAAGCTTGTAAATTTTGGGTTTGGGCTTCAGCTTCAGCAGTTCTCTTGGCTCCAATTTGCTCTAGAGAATCTCGGACATTTGCCGTGCGATCGCTGGCTTCCTGCACTCTTGATGCAGCATCTTGCTGTCCTTGGGAGATGCGTTGCTTGTTAATAGCTTGAATTTGGGCGGCGGTAGCTGAGGCTCGGTCTTCAGCCTCCCTAGTTCTGAGTTCAGATGCTAGCTTGGCGCTTGCTAAACGCTCCTTGGTTAGATCTTCAATCTGCATCTGGGTTAAGGCTACTCGCTCTTGCATTACTTGCTGACGCTGTTCGCTAGCCGCTTTACCAGCTCGAATTCTTGCCTTGTGAATATGTTTTAGTTGCGATCGCGTTTTAAAAGTACGAGTTCTGACTTCTTGAGAGCGATTTTCACTATCTTCTACAGATTGTTCTTTGCGGCTAATATTAAGTTTTAGCAAATACTCGGAAACCTGACTAGCACGATGCTGGAGTTCATCCAGTCGCGCTTCTAAGGCATTTTCCGCGATCGCCTGTCTACCCTGTTCCCATGCCAGACGTGTTTGCTCAGCATGAGCTAAATACTGAGCAGTAGCTTCAGATTGAGCTTGCAAATCTTTTTCTCTCTTTTGCCGAGCTAGTTCTTGCTCTGCCAAAAAGTCCGCCCGTTCTTGTAATCGTCTCTGCCTTGCTTCTGCAAACCCTTGCATCAAAGAAGCCATAACGTTATCCTCAAATTCATGCTTTCAAATCAAATCTTCAAACTGCCTATGCCAAAACCTAATAAAGCAAATCGCTTATCCCAAATTAATTGTCATTAATTCTCTGAAAATTTTTCATTAATCCCCCTCCCCACCATATAACTACCCTGCTAAAAATTTACTGCTTGTTCAATATTAATTGTTTAACATTAAATTGACAGAGTAATTTTTTAGTGAGAAGGGAGTAAAAATAAATCGGCAGACTAATCTATTGTTTAGCAGTCTACTACTTAGTATTTATTACTAAGAGCAAACTAGGCTAAGCAGCAGGTACTGCTGCCGATGCTGTAAGACCAACTGCTTCCGCATACTTGAGATATGTTTCTACAGAGGCGATAACGACACGAGCTTCGATTGATAGCAGTTCGATTCCCACCAAAGAGACTCTTACCCATGCATCAATAACAATGCCCTTATCCAAAATGCGATCAATGACTTCCGCTAGGCTAGAGGAAGAGTTGACTTTTTCGACTGCCATAGTAATGTTCTCCTTGAGTTAACTATGTTCGGCTTTTAAATTCTGCCTGTGCAAACTTTACTACACAACAGCAAAATTACTTATACTTATTTTGTACTAGTCATCTTGTATAAAGATGACATACTTAAATTCTATAATGTTTAGTGAATATCAATGATAAACTTTCTTTAAGAGAACAATGGCTTTAAAAAATTAAATATTTTAGCTGTGAGACTAGCAATATATTTTTTGTCAAAATCCTATCGAAGTGAGCAGCTTCAATTAAAACTTAAATTGAATAGCAGATCACCTTGTCAAACGATAGAGCTTTTATTTTTCAGAACTTTATATTGATTGGTTTTCTGTCTACATATAATTTCTATCAAATAAATTAACTCAAACAAACTATGAGCATTAATACTCAAGACCAACCCCAAAAACCCAGTAGTGCCGATCCAAGCTATAAAGCGCAAAAAGACAATGCTAGTCAAGCTAAAGCTCAAGATGGATTTGTCAAACTAGCTATGCGTAATATGGTTAACAAGGGTAACACATCCTTATTTCATTTGGGATTAACTGTTCTTGGTGTATTTGGTACTTTAATTGGATTAGCGATCGTATTTCACTAGGATTTTGTTGGCTATAGTCAACAAAAACTTTAAAGTTATTTGCAAATATTCTGGGTATTTTTCCAATGCCAGCTTTAAGTTGTTGCTTTTATTAATTCTAGTTTTTATAACTCACATTTCGCGAGTCACTGGAATATTTTTTTAACAAGAATCATTTAAAAACTTACATTTTTTTATCTTTTATGTAAACAATAACTTTGTCTAGCCAAAAGTAATATTTTTAGAACTTGGCATTATATACAAAACAATTGTCAAAGAATAAAACAATAATTAGTAATTATTGTTTTATTCTTTATTTAATTATTGTAGTTATAGCGCTTTGCACTTTCTAAGAAATTAAGACATTTTTTAAAAGTCTAGCTTTGCAACCCTTTGTATGCCCCCAATCCTCATAGAATTGCAGCAGAAAGTTATGGAGTATAGGAACCATTGAGTATTGAGCTATATTGCGAACTCTATTCTGAAATTGCTGATTGCCATCCGATCGCCCCGCATCAATGGCAAGACTGGTTTACAGTCTGGGAAAATCATCTTGTTTCTGAACAAGCGATCGCCACGGGAGAATATGAGCTTTCTCTAGCGGTTACCGATGATTTGACAATACAACAACTTAACCAGCAATATCGTCAGCAAGATCGCCCAACTGATGTTTTATCCTTTGCCGCTTTAGAATCAGAAGTTCCCGTAATTCCCGAAGATGAATCTGACTATAGTGAACCTACCTATTTAGGGGACATTATTGTTTCTCAAACTACCGCAGCAAGGCAAGCATTAGAGCGAGGACATTCCCTTATCTATGAATTAGCTTGGCTGGCTGCCCATGGCTTATTACATTTACTAGGGTGGGATCATCCCGACGAAGAAAGTCTAGAAGCAATGCTTGAGCAGCAAGATTTAATGCTTAGTCTGATTAATCTACATAGCAATGTTGAAACAATCACCCCCTAGAGATGAGTGGCGGCGCGAAACCATAAGTGCTTGGGCAAAGTAAATTACCAAAACCCGTAAAGTTGCGTCCCTATGGGGCGCAACTTTACGGGTTTTGGTTGGTAATTAATTATGCTTACCTACTTAACTCCCATCTGTTGGATGGAACACCAAATGTGAATTAAAAACCAGACTCAGTAAGGCTTAATACCAAAGCGCAAAATGGCGGAGCCATTTTGCGCTTTGGTATTAAGCCTTGTAAAGCTATTTATATTTGCAGACTGGGTAATATGACAATTGATGAGCTACTGAAAACGCAACTTAATTTATATAAACTAATCCTTGCGTATTAAAATCTTGGCACTTGCTTAGCAAAGTCTATTTGGAATAAACTCCATGAATATTGATTTATCGCTACCAAGACTATTTCTGTTTTTATTTAATCCGCCTTCTGTATCCGAGCAAATGACTGAGAACGATGATTTCCATAAATCTGAACAGAGCGCTACTCAGCGCAATGACTCTTTTCAAATTGCCACGAATTTATTTTTGAGCTTTAAGTATGCGGGAGAGGGGGTAGGCTATGCTTTTCGCACACAGAGAAATTTTCGGATTCATTTAATTATTGGCGCGATCGCCTTATCCCTAAGTCTCTATTTCAAGCTATCGGCGGTAGCTTGCTCGATTATTAGCCTGACGATCGCCTTAGTTTTAGTATTGGAACTATTAAATACCGCTTTGGAGGCAGTTGTAGACTTAACGGTAGGACGAGAATTTCATCAGTTAGCAAAAATTGCCAAAGATTGTGCCGCAGGGGCAGTATTAATTGCGGCGATCGCGGCTCTAATTATTGCCAGTGCGTTGTTACTACCCTATATTCTCGATACTTTAATTTAGTAAGCAGTGGCTTAAAAAGCGGAATACAAAACAATGGGTGTGCGGCTTGGTCGCGCACCCATTGTTTTTTGATAAGGGAGTACAAAGGCAGACCCAGTAAAGTTTTGAGACTCAGAAAAATGGCGTTGTAATTTTTTGAATGGGTATTAAGCTATGATTAGACTAAAATATAAGTCTGCTAATACCTCGACTTGTGAGCAAGCGAGCTAAATTATTTAGTGTATTTTGGCGGTCAGTGGCTAGGTATATTCCCTTAACTCTTCATTCTTATATCTCAGCCCATGCTGCTATCCATCTCTGACTTCTTTATCAGACGACCTGTATTTGCAACAGTATGTTCTGTCATCATCACCCTCTTGGGAACAGCCTGTATCTTTATTTTGCCTGTTGCCCAATACCCTGAAATTACGCCTCCCAAGGTAACGGTGACTGCAAACTACGTTGGCGCAAATGCTGAAGTGGTCGAATCGACAGTTACTAATATTCTCGAAAGAGAACTCAATGGAATCGAAGGAGTTCGTTACATTACCTCTACTAGTGCCAATAATGGGACTAGTTCGGTTAACTTAGTTTTTGATTTAGGCAAAAACAAAGATATTGCGGCTGTGGATGTGCAGAATCGTGTCTCCACCGTCCAATCACAATTGCCTGGCCCCGTGCAGCAGACTGGCGTGAGGGTTAGCAAAGAATCTTCAGGTTTTCTCTTTGCGATCGGGGTGTATGCCGAAAAGGGCGAATATGACGATCTTTATTTGAGTAACTATGCTGACCTTTATATTGTCGATGCCATTAAGAAGGTCAAGGGAGTTGGTAACGTCATTATTTTTGGTGAACGCAAATATGCGATGCGGGTATGGCTCGACCCTAATCGACTATCAGCGAGAGGTTTGACTGCACAGGATGTTGTAGGGGCAATCCAAAAACAAAACATACAGGTAGGGGTTGGGCAAATTGGTCAGCAACCCAATCTCCCCGATCAGCAATATCAACTATCAATTTCCGCAACAGGTAGGTTAAAAAGTACTGAGGAGTTCTCAGACATTGTGATCAAAACCGCTACCGATGGCTCACTTATTAAGCTTCGGGATGTCGGACGAGTAGAATTGGGCGCAGAGAACTATGGTTCTACTTTGAGATTTAACGGTACTCGTGGGATTGGGCTAGGTGTTTCGCAATTGCCTGATGCTAATGCTTTGGATGTGGCAAAGGCAGTAAAACATGTCCTAGAGGATTTAAAACCCACTTTTCCCCCCGGATTAGATTATGAAGTTGCTTTCGACACGACTAGTTTCATCGAAGCAGGAACTGAAGAAGTAATTATTTCTCTATTGATTGCGATCGCGCTGGTAATCGTGATTATTTACCTGTTTTTACAGAATTGGCGTTCAACCCTAATTCCTGCGATCGCGATTCCCGTTTCCTTAATTGGGACGTTTATCTTTATTAAACTGCTCAATTTCAATATTAATACTCTGACTCTATTTGGGTTGACCCTCGCGACAGGGCTGGTGGTAGATGATGCGATCGTGGTGGTTGAGGATGTGACGCGCCGCATTCAAGAAAAGGGTGAAACCCCCATTAAAGCGGCGATTTCGGCAATGAATGAATTGCAAGGGGCGGTAATTGCGAGTTCCTTAGTACTGATCGCGGTGTTTGTTCCTGTTGCCTTCTTTCCGGGAACCACAGGACAGTTATATAAGCAATTTGCGTTGACGATCGCTTTTTCGATTACTGTTTCTACCTTCAATGCGTTGACACTTTCCCCTACTTTGGCGGGTTTATTGCTTAAGCAGGAAGCCCCAAGGAGTAATTGGTTTTTTGATCGAGTCAATTGGGTAATTGATGGCACACGCAATAACTATGAATGGTTGCTAAAAAAGGCAGCTAATCTCAAAGGCATAATTCTGATTTTGTTTATCTGTTCGCTTTTCCTCACCTATTGGGTTTACAACATCGTTCCTAAAGGATTTTTGCCACAAGAGGATCAAGGCTATTTCATTACGATTGTCCAAGCGCCTGAAGGTGTATCGCTAAATTACACCGAAAAAGTTTTGGAAAATATCGAAGGGATTATGCGTAGTAAGGATGAAAAGACAGGACAACCTGTTTATCCTGAAATCTCCAATATTTTTGCGATCGCAGGCTTTAGTTTTAGTGGCAACACTCCCAACAACGGGATTGTGTTCACTACGCTCAAGCCTTGGAAAGAGCGATCGCGATCGGCTGAGGCGATCATTGGCGGCTTTACCCCTCAACCCTTCGGCTTACTACCTTCTTTAATTTCGATTAAAGAAGCTTTTGTAGTTCCTTTTCCACCGCCAGCCATTCAGGGCTTAAGTAACTATGGTGGCTTTGAATATCAATTACAAGATAAGGCAAATCAAGGTTTTCCTGTAATCGAGCAGACGATGGGCGCTTTATTAGGAAAAGCCAGTACCTATCCCGATCCTAATCGTCCGATGCTAGCGGGCTTGCGTCCAAACTTTAATGGCAACACTCCCCAGTTGACCGTTGAGGTCGATCGCGTGAAGGCAAATGCTTTGCAGGTATCTTTGCAAGACATTTACAACACCTTACAGACTTTGCTCGGTTCTCAATATGTCAATGACTTCAATACCTTTGGACGCACCTATCGCGTTTATGTACAAGCCGATGCTCAGTTCCGTGCTAATCCCGACGATATTAATAAGCTCTATGTGCGATCGGCTAAGGGACAATTAATCCCTCTTAGCAATCTCGTCAAGGTTTCTCAAACCATTGGACCATCGATTATTAATCACTATAATCTGTTCCGTTCTGTGCAAATCACTGGTAACACCGCCCCCGGAGTTAGTTCAGGACAAGCGATCGATGTTATGAACAAAATTTCTAAAGAGGTTCTTCCAAAGAGCTTTAGCTACGAATGGTCGGGCTTATCTTTAGAAGAGATTGGCTCTGGTAGTAGTGCTTTCTTTATCTTTGGGTTAGGAATCGTTTTTGTATTTTTAGTACTCGCTGCTCAATACGAAAACTATATCGATCCCACGATCATCATGCTAACAGTGCCGCTTGCGGTATTGGGAGCACTTTTAGCGGTAATGGTGCGTGGGTTTTCCAATCCCAATTTTGTTAACGATGTTTATACCCAAATTGGTTTGGTTATGCTAATTGGGATGGCAAGTAAAAACGCAATTCTGATTGTGGAATTTGCCAATCAGTTGCATGAAGGCGGTTTGAGTATTACGAAATCTGTAATTGAAGCGGCTCAGCAAAGATTACGCCCGATTCTGATGACTGCTTTCTCGACTATTATTGGCATCTTTCCACTCGTAATTGCCACAGGTGCAGGAGCCGCCGCCCGTCAATCAATTGGTACGGCGGTCATGGGTGGTATGTGTGTAGCCACATTTTTAAGTCTCTTTGTTGTACCCGTTCTATATATTTTTGTGAAAACTATTGAAAAGAGCGTAAAGCTAGATGTTCACAAACCACCTAGTGAAAACATCTCTGAGCTTGCCTTAGCCCATGACTATGCAAACGGTCATGAGCACCATTTACATAGAGATTCACTAAATGGCGATCATATTCATCCTAATCAAAATGATTCCAGTGAATCATCTGATAAGCCACATCCAGATAATGTCAATTCATGATTAAAAAGAAGAGAGTTGCCGTACAAATTACTGCAACTCTCTTCTTTTTAATTGATTAATTCTTTCATCTCTCGAATCGCCCTCTCCAAGCCCACAAGCACTGCGCGGCTAATGATGCTGTGACCAATGTTTAACTCTTCCATTCCATTTATTTGAGCCACAGGACGAGTATTCCAATAGGTTAAACCATGCCCTGCATTTAGTCTCAATCCCAGACTAATCGCCAGTTCTCCGCCTTTGGTCAATACTTCTAGTTCTTTCTTATGCTCTCCCTCATTTTTGGCGTTAGCATAAGTGCCTGTATGTAGTTCCACAAATTTTGCGCCAGTTTTTGCCGAGGCTTGTAGCTGATCGGTTTCAGCATCCACAAATAAACTTACAGGTATACCTGCTCCTTGTAATTGGCTGACAAATTTACCTAAGCGATCGCATTGGGCTTTGACGTTAAGTCCACCTTCAGTGGTGATTTCTTCTCGTCTTTCGGGAACAAGAGTAATATAGTCGGGTTTGACATCAAGGGCGATCGCTACCATCTCAGGAGTAGCAGCCATTTCGAGATTAAGCCGAGTACGAATAGTTTGCCTTAATAAACGCACATCTCGCTCTTGGATATGACGACGATCTTCGCGCAAATGGACAGTAATACCATCCGCTCCTGCTAATTCAGCAAGCACCGCCGCAGTAACGGGGTCTGGTTCTACACCCCGACGAGCTTGGCGGAGAGTTGCAATATGATCTATATTCACTCCAAGTGTAGGCAAAGCTTTCTCCTCAAAAAATCTTTAAATTTTATTCATATCCTTTACTTTACGACAACAGAGTCCTGATTAAGCTCTAAAAATTAAATGTCGCAAAATGCGAATCCTCACTGTAAAAGGCTTTGCATTTTATACATCTCAGATCAAGTTAGCAATAAAGTCTTTATTAAGTAGCTAGGCATAATTAAAATCCAGACCTAAAAACCTACAGCGCACGCGCAGCGTGCGCTGTAGGTTTTTAGGTTTTATATTTAATTGCGCCTAGCTACTTAGCGTAATTGTGAGCAAGTAGCGATTGCTTACTCATACTAGACAAAAACAAACAAATTCGCGTAGGATCAAAAACCCGACAAAAAATCCCGAAGACAATGACCTCTGAAAAAATGAAACTGCTAGTTGAAGAAGCAGTGACAGCCCTCGTACCTACTTTCGCCAAAATCGACCTCCATGTAAAGGGAAATCTCGAACGGGTTTTGCAAGCTTTTCGCGATCATCGGGTTGGCGCACATCATTTTGCGAGTGTTTCAGGCTATGGTCATGGGGATATGGGGCGCGATGTCCTTGATGCAGTATTTGCTCAAGTTATGGGAGCGGAGTCCGCCGCCGTCAGAGTTCAGTTTGTCTCAGGAACCCATGCGATCGCCTGTTGTTTATTTGGCATTTTGCGCCCCCTTGATGAGCTTTTGTCAGTTGTAGGCGCTCCCTATGACACCCTCGAAGAAGTAATTGGCTATCCTTTAGTTAACGATCCGCAAGCGGCGGCAGGTCAAGCCATTAACTATGCGGGTTCGCTTAAAGACTTTGGAATTACCTATCGCCAAGTGGAACTCACGGCTGAAGGGGGCGTAAATTGGGAAGCCTTAGCCAAAGCCGTAAAACCACAAACCAAGATGGTTTTAATTCAGCGTTCCTGCGGCTACGCTTGGCGACAAAGCCTATCTATCGAAGATATTGAAAGAATCATTCAACTAGTAAAGCAACAAAATCCTCATACGGTCTGCTTTGTGGATAACTGCTATGGCGAATTTATTAGCGATCGCGAACCCACGGCGGTCGGAGCCGACATCATCGCTGGCTCATTAATCAAAAATCCGGGAGGCACGATCGCGACGGCGGGAGGATATGTTGCAGGCAAAGCCGAGTATGTGGAACTAGCGGCTCAGAGGCTCACTGCCCCCGGAATCGGACGAGAAGGAGGTGCAACCTTTGATCTAAATCGTCTCCTCTTTCAAGGTTTGTTCCTTGCGCCACAAATGGTGGGAGAAGCCATGAAAAGTAGCCATCTCGCCGCCTATGTTTTTGATAAATTAGGCTACAGTGTCAAGCCGCTACCTTACGAGCCAAGACGCGACATTATCCAAGCAATTCAATTAGGAAACCCCAAAAAACTTATTGAATTCTGTCGCAATCTTCAGCAATTTTCGCCCATTGACTCCTACGTTGATCCAGTACCGGGGGAGATGCCGGGATATGTGAGTCAGTTGGTTATGGCTGGTGGCACTTTTATTGACGGTAGTACCTTAGAGCTTTCGGCGGATGGCCCCTTGCGCGAGCCTTACACAGTATTTCTGCAAGGGGGAACCCATTGGACACATTTAGCGATCGCCCTTGAAAATTTCAAAATTGAAGACTTATAGATATAGCTAAACCCCAAGAAAAAAGTTGCGGCGCTTAGCGCCGCAACTTTTTTCTTGGGGTTTATTGGGAAAATATATTATTGATGCCATTGCTATATCTTTCTAGACAAATATGAGTAGTATTACTTTCTAAAAGATTAGAAGCAGCTTCAGCATTAAGAGATTTAGCAAATAGATAGCCCTGTCCATAACATTCCGAGAGCGAAGAAGCAAAAAGTTCTTTGAGCAATTTAAGCTGCTCATCAGTTTCTATTCCTTCAATAATCACTGTTTTGCCTAAGGTAAACGCTAGAGAAGCAATAGCTTTTACGATTACCCACTCTTTTTTTACAATAAATGATCGATCTATTTTCAAAACATCGATCGGGAAGTCGGTAAGCCGTCGTAATGATGAATATCCCGTACCGAAATCATCTATACAAAACTGAATACCTAATTCTTTTAGTTGATGGAGAATTTGTAAAGTGCGATCGCGATCGCCCATGACCGCACTTTCTGTAATTTCAATTTTTAAGCAATTAGGATTGATTTCATAGTCAACTAATATTTTGCTGACATCTTTTACTAAATTAAACCCTATGAGTTGCTTGGTGGAGACATTCACACTTATTGTCAAATCTTTATACTTCGGGAAATATTTCTTCCAAATTTGTAACTGCTTGCAAGCAGTTTTAATTACCCAAATTCCTATAGGATTAATCAAATCAGTCGTCTCTACAAGATCAATGAATTCAGAAGGTTGAAGTAATCCCCGTTGAGGATGATTCCAGCGAATTAAAGCCTCAAACCCTGTAATTAAATTAGTCTTAAAATTAACAATTGGTTGATATTCTAAAACTAGTTCTTCGTTAATTAAGGCTGATTTTAATTCTAGGTATAAATTCCAATCAAATCCAGTTAGATGAGATATTTCTTGTTGGAGGCTAATATTCTGGCTCTCTAAAAGCCGAGTTTGTTCAAGCAATTCAGCCTGTAGTGATGCCACTCGTAAATGTACTTCTACCCTAGCCAGAACTTCTACAGGATGAAATGGTTTATTAATAAAATCTATACCACCTACAGAAAATGCTTCTAACTTCTCTTCTGCATTATCAATACCACTAATAAATACTATGGGAATTTCTTGGGTTTTTGAATTGTTTCTTAAAATTGTACATACTTCAAAACCATCCATATCTGGCATTTTAATGTCAAGTAAAATCAGGTTTGGAATGTGAGTATCGGCTAAATTAATTGCCGAAAATCCGTTTGTTGCTTCCAAAATTTTATAGCCTTGATTACCTAACATATGAGAGAGCAATTTGAGGTTAAATTCTGTATCATCAACGATTAATATGGTGGATTTATCTTTACTCATCTTCCAATATAGTTAGCAGCCAGCAAATACCGTCTTAAAACTCAAAAAACATCAATAAACTATAATTCTTCCATATATAGTCTTAGATTATTTGATAATTATGAAGACTTAATTATTTGTGGAAAGGGTTAGTAAAACTTAACGCTTCCATGTAAATAGTTTTTCAACAAGATTAACTCTTCATAAATGAGCCAATTTTTAGCAGATCGCTACTTAGCTTTAGAGAAAATACTAGAAAGAAATTGGTATAAAATAGAAATGAACGATGCGATGAGAACTTTATGGAGTCCGATCAACAGCCTGTAGAAGTGGAAAATTCTAATTTTTTAAATTCATCTGTACAAGGAGAGTCCCCCGAAGCGATCGCCCTATCCATTAATTTAGATGAGTCTAAAACTGAAAATACTGCCAATACCGAAGATATTGCCGATATTTTGGAAATCTCTACTGAAAATTTGACATCGTCATCGCCAGAACATAACGAAGTAGCTACATCAGCGCCAGAGGTAATTGCTGATGATGTATCCCAAAATGAAGCTGAGCCTGAGCCATTAGCTCCACTTTTAGCCATTATTGAGCAGCTCAAACAGCAAGAAACTGAGCTAAAAGCGGAACTAGAACATCTCAAAAATGCTAAAACTAAAATTCTCCAAGATCAGATAGATGATTTGCAGTCAGGTATTATTCGCCTAGCTCAAGCAGATGTGGCAAGGCTCGAATACCAAAAACAAGAACTACAAGCGGCGATCGCTGTTCTCGAAAAACGCAAAGATCGTCTAGACAAGGAAATGACCAGCACCTATGCAGGTGCTTCGCAAGATATTGCGGTACGAGTCCAAGGTTTCAAGGACTATTTAGTGGGGAGTTTACAAGATTTAGTCGCTAGTGCTGAAAAGCTAAATCTGATCGCCCCCCCAGCTAAGGAAGTGGAGCCTGTAGTAGTTTCTGAAAAGAAACCTGCTAAAGAAATTGAACCTCCACTTTTGTCGGAGCAAACCTTTGCCGAATACAAACAACGAGTCGATCAGCTTTTAGAACGCTATCGTACTCTGCCCGATTATTATGGGCCTGCATGGAAATTACGGCGTACTTTTGAGCAGGTTCATGCCGATCGCGTTTCCAAATGGTTTTTTGAGCAGTCGGGACGTGGTGCAATCCGCACGATGGGAACTCGTTTGCAAAATATCTTGGTGACTTCGGCAGCCATTTCGGTCTTAAAAGCCGTGTATGGAGAAAAATTACGGGTATTAGTACTCGCGACTTCTCCCGAGCGTCTGGGCGAATGGCGACGTGGATTTCAAGATTGTTTGGGCTTGACTAGAGAGCATTTTGGCTCAGACAAGGGTATTGCCCTATTTGAAGATCCTGAACCTCTAGCGACTAAGGGCGATCGCCTTGTCAAGGAAGGGCTAAGCCCTTTAGTGATTATCGACGAATCAGAGGAATTAATCTCCGTCGATCTATTGCGATTTCCCCTGTTAATTGCCTTCGGCGGCGCACCTGATACGAAGACGGGCGCTCCTTCAAGCTATATCAATCGCGATTCAAATCGTGACACTCCCAATAATCGCGATAATCGTGACTATAACCGTGAGTCAACTCGCGATTATCCCAAAGACTTTAGCAACGATTATGCGCCTAAAGATCAGCGCAATCGCGATTACGGAACAAGAGACTATTCAAGTCAAAATCGTGATTATGGTCGTGATAGTGGCAGCTATGGTGGTGGCAATCGGAGCCGAAATAATCAAGATTCTGATTGGGATTGGTAATTATCGACCCGAAAAAGAATAGCGGCGCTTTGCGCCGCTATTCAAAACCAATAAAGCAAAAGGTTGGCTTTGCCAACCTTTTGCTTTATTGGCTACTAGAGTCGGTCATAAATAGACGCATTGCCATAATCGCAAATAAACCAGCCGCGATCGCTTTCAGTAATTTTGTGGGCATCAGCACCGAAATACTATCGCCTAAAATCACCCCAATAGAACTAGCCAGCAATAAAGCTGCTGCCGAACCAATAAATACAAATCTTGGGGCTGCGGAACTGCCACTCAAGCTCAGGGTTGCCAATTGGCTTTTGTCCCCCAACTCTGACAAAAAGATCGTACCGAAACTCAAAAATAATAATTGCCAATCCATATATTTTTAGAAGATATTTTTAGGCGATCGCATCCCACAATAAACTAAGCGAAAGAATCAGAAAACTTAGACCAGCCAAAGTATTTAGTAAGCTAGGTGAAAAGGTCTTAGCAAGCCATTTACCTGCTAGCACTCCTAGTAAGCTTGTTGACACTAAAGCGATCGCCGCCCCCGCAAATACAATTAAAGGCTGATGAGACTGAGCCGAAATCATGAGAGTAGTTAACTGGGTCTTATCGCCAATTTCAGCCAAAAACACGGTAATAAAGGTAGTTACTACAATTTGCCAATGCGGATTTTTTTGAGCTTTTTTTTGCGATTGCGATAACTGTTTAGTTACTACCGATGTTAATTGATCTGGAGTTGGAGTTAATGGTTTAGATAGCGTTTGCAGATGCGGTTCAGGTTTTGCAGACATCATTATTGATAAGCTCGATTTTGCTTTTCATAATCCTTTCATAGTTCACATTATATATTAGTCCATAAAAAAAGAAGCGCTCTACGAGCGCTTCTTTTTATGATTTATTTTTTGCCGCCGCCTTGGTTTTTGAGACGGTAGGTAATACGTCCCTTAGTAAGGTCATAGGGTGTTAGCTCCACCTTTACGCGATCGCCTGGCAAAATCTTAATGTAGTTCCGACGAATCTTGCCAGAAATATGGGCAAGTACATTAAAGCCATTATCGAGGGCAACTCGAAACATAGCGTTAGGAAGAGATTCAGTTACCGTCCCTTCCATTTCAATAGCATCTTCTTTTGACAAATAAACACTCCAAAATTCAGTATAAGTTCTATATATTTCGATAATTTTATGAAGCGTTGCTCCCTAAAATTACCAGCGTACCTATGCAAGGAATTTTTTGACTGCTTCAGTTACTTCTGGCATCGACGGTGTGCCATCAATTTGTTTAACCTTATTTCCATAAAATTCCAGCAGAGGTCTTGTTTTGGCATTGTATTCCTCGAGCCGATTCTTGATCACCTCTTCTGTGTCATCTGCTCGACCTTGCTCGATCGCCCTTGCTTTCAGGCGATCGATTAGGACTGCGTCTGGCACATCAATGTTAAGCACCGAATCATAGGGCTGACTTAAATCGGCAAGCAGCACATCTAAGGCTTCCGCTTGAGCGACAGTCCGAGGAAAACCATCTAAAATCCAACCAGATTGAGTGTCAGGTTGGCGCAAGCGGGACTCAATGACTTCAATTACCACTTCGTCAGGAACCAAACGCCCTGAATCACTATAGGACTTGACCTTAAGTCCTAAGGCAGTGCTTTGCTTAATTTCAGCCCGAAAAATATCACCAGGAGCAATTTTTGGCACTTGCCATTCATCTGCCAAAATTTCTCCTTGCGTACCCTTACCAGCTCCAGGCGGTCCCATCAAAATCACTCTAGGCATTATTGTTTGACCATACCTTCATAACGTTGAGAAATTACATATGTTTGAATTTGCTTGGAAGTTTCGATCGCCACACCGACCAAAATCAGCAAAGATGTTGCACCGATGCCACTAAAAGTAGATACACCCGTCGCCTTCTCCAAAGCACTAGGAATAATTGCAATCCCACATAAAAATACGGAACCCAGCAAAGTTAAGCGATTTAAGACGCCACTGATATAGTCAGAGGTTGCCTTGCCCGGACGCACTGTAGGAATACTACTACCCATCTTTTTGAGATTTTGAGACAACTCAATCGGATTAAGCACTAACGTGGAATAGAAAAAGCTAAAACCGAGAATGAGCAACATATACACAGGAATATGTCCCGCCCCACTCGGCGAAATCCAAGTAGCGATCGACACAAAAACATCGTTATTAATACTTTGGCTGAGATAAGCAGGCAAAATCATCACCGACGAAGCAAAAATAATGGGCATCACCCCGCCTTGATTCAAACGCAAAGGCAAATATGATTGTTGTTCGCGGTAGAGTTTACGACCTACTTGCCGACGCGCCGAAATAATCGGAATGCGTCTGGTTCCCTCTTGCACAAATACAATTCCCACGATCATAATCAAGAAGATGAGTAACAAAAGAATAACGCCACCAACTCGGGAGCTATCCTTTTGAGCAAGAGAAATTGTGTCACCTAAAGACTTAGGTAAGTTTGCCACAATACTAATAAAAATCAGTAAAGAAGCACCATTACCAACTCCTTTCTCCGTAATCAGTTCCCCAGCCCACATTACAAACATCGAACCTGCCGCTAAAGCAACAGTAGTCTGGAAAATAAAACTGGAAAAAATTACCCTGCCATCGCCAATGGAGAGCCAATTAGAGCTTGCCTCGGACAATACGCCAGAGTTTTGCACCCAAACGCCCAAGCCCCAGCTTTGAATAACTGCCCATACAAAAGCTACATAGCGAGTGTATTGAGAAATTTTTCTTCTACCAGCTTCACCTTCATTTTTTTGGAGATTTTCTAAGGTCGGTAAAGCCGCAGTCATCAATTGCATGATGATTGATGCGTTAATAAAGGGCAAAATACCGAGGGCAAATATACCTAGTAGTGATAAGCCACCACCAGAGAAAATATCTAAAAAATTAACTACAGCATTATTTTTAACAATTTCGGTAAATCTTAAGCGATCTACTCCTGGCAATGGCAAATAGATGCCCAGCCTAACTAATATCAAAACACCCACAGTAACTAGCAAACGTCCACGCAAACCTGCGGCTTGCGCCATTTGTAGAAAAGTTTCCTGTGCTGTTGGCGTTTTTCCTTTACTGACAACCATAACTAAACTTACCTCAAAGCTATTGGTTATAGAGTAAGCAATGCTTAGCACTCCCTACCCAAACATATTTAAATATTGTAGTTCCACGAAGATCGCGATACATGCCGATCAAATGGAGAGCAAGCTGCACAAACTACCTGCGCCATAGGTTTGGCGATTTTATACTAGCTACCCTAAAACAACAAAAGAGAATATGTGGCGAAGCGCTCAACACTTCGCCACATATTCTCTTGTTTTTAGGCAACGACTTCTACAGTGCCGCCAGCAGCTTCAATTTTTGCTTTTGCAGATGCAGTAATTGAGTGAGCGCGAACATTCAAAGCTACCGTGACTTCGCCTCTACCTAATATCCGTAAAACACCATCGTTTTGAGTAACAATACCTGCATCCATTAAGGATTCAAGGGTCACTTCAGTGCCTTTAGGTAGTCCACTTAATTGATCTAAATTTACAATTGTAAAATATTTAGGGTTAACAATTGTAAAGTGCTTAAGCTTTGGTACTCGTCTATAAAGGGGAATTTGACCACCTTCAAAGCCAGGTCTGGTGGGACGACCTGAACGAGCTTTTTGACCACGCATACCGAAACCACCGCTAGCACCTTGCCCTGCGGCAATGCCACGCCCGATGCGGCGCTTGCGATGCTGTGAGCCTTCTTGAGGCTGAAGATCGTCAATTCTCATGGGTTTTCCTTTTTTTGTGACAATAACGAGACTATGCAACGTTATATAGGTTAATTAATTTTTTGTGACAATAACAGCGCAACATGTTGTTATTGGATTAATTAAATTTTTTAATACAATAACGGCGCATAGCACCGTTATTGTATTAATTGAAAAGTTGTTCCAGTGTGATACCACGCGCTCTGGCTACTTCACCAAAGGTACGCAATGTGGAAAGTGCATTGATAGCAGCACGAGCATTATTCAAGGGGCTGCTAGAACCCAGTTGCTTAGCCAAGATGTTTTTAACACCAGCTAGTTCTAGTACAGTTCTGACCGCTCCCCCAGCAATTACCCCAGTACCTGGAGATGCAGGGCGAATCATTACCTTGGAACCACCACCAATGCCATTGGTAGGATGGGGGATAGAGCTGCTCTTGGTTAGAGGAACATCGATCGCGTGCTTTCTGGCATCAGCAACACCTTTTTTAACGGCGTTAATAACGTCAGCAGCTTTGCCTACGCCAACACCGACTTGTCCTTTTTCGTTACCGACGACGACGATCGCACGGAAACTAAGCTTTTTACCGCCCTTAACAACTTTAGTTACACGACGGATTTGGACAACTCTTTCTTGCCATTCTGATTCTTTCTCGGTGCGGGCGCGATCAGATTTTTTACCCTCGCGCTTACCTTTGCGTTTTTCGTCACGACTATCGCCATTGTCGCCGCCGCCATCGCGACCACCACCTGGTTTGGATTCTCTATTCTTAGCCATAGTTTTTATATCTATTGATTCACTGGATGATTCATTGCTTAAAAATCGAGACCTGCTTCGCGGGCAGCTTCAGCGAGAGCTTGGACTCTTCCGTGATAAAGGTTACCGCCGCGATCAAAGACCACTTTGCTAATTCCTTTAGCGATCGCTCTTTCAGCAATCAAAGCACCTACTTTAGCCGAAGCCTCAGAATTAGCTGTAGAGCTAACGCTAGAGCGGACATCGGATTCGAGGGTTGATGCTGCAACGATGGTGTTTTGGGAAACATCATCAATCACCTGCGCCACAATGTGATTGTTAGAACGATAAATGGATAAGCGAGGACGTTCAGACGTACCTGTAATTCCTTTGCGAATTCGCTTATGGCGGCTTATGGTTGCTTGTCTGCGACTGACACTCATATTTGTTCGTAACCTATCGATTCTGTATCGATTCTATATAAAATGAAAATTAAATAAAGAAGCCGAAATATCCTAGATATAAAAATCCTAGTTTTACTTCTTACCAGTCTTACCAGCCTTACGTCTGACGAATTCACCGAGGTAACGAATACCTTTGCCTTTGTAAACTTCAGGCGGACGTACAGCACGAATCTTCGCCGCTAAGTTACCGACGATTTCCTTATCAATACCTTCGACCACAATAAATGTGCCTTGTGGGACTTTCTTGCCAGAAGCATCTTCGACATCAAGCGAAATTCCTGCGGGAGGAACAATATCAACAGTGTGGCTGTAGCCAACGGTTAGGACGATATTGCTACCACTCTTGTTAGCACGATAACCAACCCCTTGAATTTCCAACTTGCGCTGAAAACCAGTGGATACACCTTCGACCATGTTGGCAACGAGGGTGCGGAAAAGACCGTGCTGTTGCCTTGCGGGACGAGATTCGTTAGCGCGATTGACAACGAGGTTGCTTTCTTCTTGCAGAATTTCTACAGTTGGGGGCAACACACGCTTTAGTTCGCCTTTAGGTCCTTTAACAGTTACCTCTTGCCCTACGATAGAGACCGCAACTTTTGGGGGAAGAGGAATGGGACGTTTTCCAATACGAGACATGTCTGTTTTCCGTTGCTTGTGATGTTATTTGCTGAATTAACAGCCTGAATTAACAGATCTAGATTAAAAGATCTGAATTACCAGATATAGCAAAGGACTTCACCGCCGACTCCCTGTTTACGGGCTTCGCGATCGGTCATGATCCCTTTAGAGGTGGAGATGATCGCAATGCCGATCCCACCTAATACACGGGGTAATTCCTTAGAATTGGAGTAAACCCGTAAACCTGGTTTACTAACGCGCTTGAGGCGCTTAATAATCGATTGACGGTTTTTGCCTTCATACTTGAGGGCGACGACCAAGGCGCGGTCAATGTTTTCGCCTGTTTCTTCAAAATCTGCAATAAAACCTTCTTGTTTCATCACTCGGGCAATGCTCAACGTCATTCTTGTGGCAGGAATGGAAGTTGTCTGGTGCTTTGCAAGTGTTGCATTGCGAATGCGGGTAAGCATGTCCGAGATGGTGTCGTTGGTAGCCATCCTTATCTCCTAATTCGATCTACTTATGATTCTCTAAAGGGCATACCAACTGCTTTCAGGAGCGCACGTCCTTCTTCGTCCGTGTTAGCAGTGGTGATGATGGAAATATCAAGCCCCCGAATTTGCTCAATGCTGTCGTAGCTGATTTCGGGGAAGATAAGTTGCTCGCGGACACCGAGGGTGTAGTTACCACGTCCATCAAAGCTCTTGGGGCTAACACCGCGGAAGTCACGGATGCGAGGCAATGAGAAGTTGATCAGACGATCCAAAAAGTTGTTCATCTTGTCGCGACGGAGTGTAACCATCATCCCGACAGGCATTCCTTGACGCAATTTAAAACCTGCGATCGCCTTTTTTGCTCTGGTGACCACGGGCTTTTGACCTGCGATCGTCGCAATTTCAGCCAAAGAAGCTTCTAGAGACTTCGCATTCTGAGCGGCTTCACCCAGACCACGATTGATCACAACTTTATCAAATTTGGGAACTTGATGAATGTTGGTGTACTTGAACTGTTCCATCAATTTGGGAACAGCTTGTTTAGCATAGACTTCAGCAAACGGTGTTAGCATTTTATCTTCCTCGATGATTTTTCCTGGGCTTGGTCAGGTTAATAAAACTATTTCTTGTCAGGTTTGACAGAATCGACAACTTCGCCAGTTTTCTTCAACATTCTGACTTTTTTGCCATCGTCCGTAAAGGTAAAGCAAGAACGACTAGCGGTCTTTTCCTTTTCGGAGTACAACAAAACTTTGGAACTATGGATTGGAAATTCGCGGGTAATAGTTTGTCCAGACTCGCCATCAGCTTGAGGCTTAATGTGCTTTGTCTTGACATTCACACCTTCAACAATGATGGTGCTGTCTTGAGGAAAAACTTGAAGAACCTTAGCAACAGTTCCCTTGGAGCTTCCCGAAATTACTTGTACAACATCGTCTTTCTTGACATGCATCTTGAAAGACTTGCGATTTCCACGATACTTAGGTTTTGACTTAAAGGGCATTACAGTACCTCGGGCGCTAGGGAGATAATTTTGGTGAAGTTTTTATCCCGCAACTCACGCGCAACTGGACCAAATACACGGGTTCCTTTAGGGTTGCCGTCTTGGTTAATAATCACAGCAGCATTGTCGTCAAAACGAATTCTCATACCGCTTTCGCGGTTAATTGACGCTTTGGTACGCACAATCACGGCGCGGACAACATCAGATTTTTTGACTGGCATGTTAGGTGCAGCGTCTTTAACGGTGGCGATAATTACATCACCGACTCCGCCAAAGGCCCGGTTACCACCAGCTAGGACACGAATACATAGCAGCTTTTTAGCGCCACTATTATCCGCCACATTTAAATAAGACTCTTGTTGAATCATGGCTTATGCTTCCGAGCTAGATGAGAGAATCTCGACAACTTCCCACCGCTTTGTACGGCTGAGAGGACGAGTTTCACGAATTTTGACGCGATCGCCTTCGCGGGTTTTATCTTCTTCATCGTGGGCTTTAAACTTAGTTGTTTTAACCACGATTTTTCCGTATTTAGGGTGGGCAGAACGGTTTTCAACCGCTACAACCACCGTTTTTTGCATTTTGTCGCTGACAACGATGCCAACTTTTTCTTTAACTGCCATTACTCAAACTCCTATGTCTTTTTTCTTAAGTTCTTTAAATTAATTGTTTAAATCTACTAAGCTCTGGACTGGCGTTCGCGTTCGACAGTCATCAGTTGCGACAAACGATGCTTCGCATGTTTAAACTGATGTGGCTGAACGGGTTGTCTGGTTGCCTGCTTAAAGCGCAGATCAAAAAGCTCTTTCTTGACATTCAAGATTTGAGCTTGCAACTCATCATCAGATAGCTCTCTAGTTTCTTGGACTTTTGGGAGTGCCATATTTTTACTCCTTCTCGCGGATAACAAATCTGGTTTTGATCGGCATCTTGGCTGCGGCAAGACGGATTGCCTCTCTTGCGGTCTCTTCAGACACACCTGCTACTTCAAACATGATGCGACCGGGCTTGACCACTGACACCCAAAATTCTGGAGCCCCTTTACCAGAACCCATACGGGTTTCTGCGGGACGCATAGTTACAGGCTTGTCAGGGAAAATGCGAATCCAGATTTTGCCACCGCGTCGAATATAGCGGTTCATAGCACGTCTGGCAGCTTCAATTTGGCGAGCGGTAATCCAAGAAGGCTCTAGAGCCTGCATGGCATAATCGCCAAAGTTGATTTCAGTTCCTCTGGTAGCGGGACCCGCCATCCGACCGCGTTGCTGCTTACGAAATTTTGTACGTTTAGGACTTAACATGTTTCAAAACTCTAGATGACAGAAGTTTATCCTTCAGCGCTAGAACGATCCTCAAATTGGGGACGACGTTGCTGGCGGCGACGGGGTTGAGCGGCAGGAGCAGGAGCTTCTTCGCCTTGAATGATTTCGCCTTTAAAGATCCAGACTTTAATACCAATCACACCGTAAATGGTTCTGGAGGTTTTATAGCTATAGTCGATATCTGCACGCAATGTATGCAGAGGAACACGACCTTCACGAACCCACTCGGTTCTAGCAATTTCAGCGCCGTTAAGACGACCACTAATTTGTACTTTGATACCTTCGATACCTGCACGCTGTGCTCTTTGAATCGCTTGGCGGACTACACGACGGAAGGATACGCGGCGCTCAATTTGTTGAGCAATGTATTCAGCAATCAATGGAGCTTCGGCATCAACTCTTGCAACTTCGGTGACATTGATCCGAACTTGGCTAGTACCTGTTTTGGTAAGAGAACCATCTTGTTCAAGATATTTCACGAGACCAACACGAAGTTGTTCAATACCTGCACCACCACGTCCAACGACAACCCCAGGGCGAGCAGTGCGGATTTCGAGATCAACTTGATCGGCTTTGCGGTCAATCAAGATATCGGCAATACCTGCATTACTGAGGGTCTTTTCGATGTACTTGCGGATCTTGTGATCTTCTTCAGCTAAGATGCCGTAGCGATTGACATCTGCAAACCAGCGAGAAAGGTGAGACTTAGTAATGCCGAGGCGTAACCCTGTTGGGTGAATCTTCTGACCCATACCTATTCTTCCTCCGTTGGTTTGACAGTGATGGTGATGTGGCAAGTGGGCTTACGAATTTGATAAGCGCGACCTTGAGCACGGGGACGGAAGCGCTTGAGGCTTGGTCCCATGTCGGCGTAGGCTTGGTTAACTACTAAGGATGCGGGATCTAAACCTGCATTGTGTTCTGCATTAGCAACTGCGGATCTCAGTACCTTGGTAATGGGTTCGCAGGAGCGATAGGGCATAAACTCTAGAATCATTAATGCTTCGCGGTAGCTCCGACCACGGATTTGGTCGAGGACTCGGCGCACCTTGTGAGGTGACATCCGAATATATTTGGCTACGGCAGGGATTTCGTTTTGGGCGAGGATCATTTTTAACTACCTGTCTACCTATCTCTTAGCCTTTTTATCGCTCTTGGCATGACCGCGGAAGGTGCGAGTAGGTGCAAACTCACCGAGTTTGTGTCCTACCATTTGCTCCGTGACATATACAGGAACGTGCTGTTTTCCGTTATGGCAGGCAATGGTATGCCCGATCATTTGAGGAAGAATGGTGGAAGCGCGTGACCATGTTTTGATAACTTGCTTTTCGCCTTTGGCGTTCAGCTTTTCAATTTTGGTCAGTAAGTGATCGGCAACAAAGGGACCTTTTTTTAGCGATCGCGTCATAATTTGTACTCTCTAAATAAGTCTTAGCGCTTAGCGACTGCGAAGGCAATCGCTAAGAAAAAATTAGGCGTTACGTCCGCCCTTACCGCGCTTCGAGGACTTGCGGCGGCGACGAACAATTAGGGCATCGCTGAGCTTCTTCTTCTTGCGAGTCTTGTAGCCCAAAGTTGGTTTACCCCAAGGTGTAACAGGACCACTGCGTCCAATGGGGGCGCAACCTTCTCCACCACCATGAGGGTGATCGACAGGGTTCATGACCATACCACGAACCTTAGGACGACGGTTTAACCAACGGCTGCGACCTGCCTTACCCAGACTGGTGTTACTGTGGTCGAGGTTGCCAACTTGTCCAATGGTGGCGAAGCATTCTTTACGGATCAAACGAACTTCGGTAGAAGGAAGCTTGAGAGTCACAAAATCGCCTTCTTTAGCTGCAATTTGAGCGCCAGCACCAGCAGACCTTACGATTTGTCCGCCTTTACCGGGGACAAGTTCAACGTTGTGAACGATCGTACCAAGAGGAATGTTTACCAAGGGCATTGCATTGCCAATTTCAAAAGGTACATTGCTTGTACCCGCTTGAATCTTGTTGCCAACGGCAATGCCTTTAGGTGCAAGGATGTATCTTTTCTCGCCATCTTCATATTGCAACAGAGCAATCCGAGAGGTGCGGTTGGGATCGTACTCGATCGCAATAACTTCAGCGATGATGTCGCGTTTGTTGCGTTTGAAATCGATAATCCGATAAAGACGCTTGTGACCGCCGCCACGTCTACGGCTAGTGATTACACCACGATTGTTACGTCCTCTTTTACGATGAACGTGAGTGGTTAAAGACTTTTCGGGTTCTGATTTGGTGATTTCCGCAAAATCCGAGACAACTGTTTGTCTGGTACTAGCGGTATACGGTTTATATGCACGAACGCCCATAATTGTCTGATGTTGTTAAAGAACGATTCTTGGTTTGTTTTTCTCAGCAAAATAACTTTGGGTTATTTATTTTGAGTTCTATACATCTGGGAACAAATCGATTTTGCTGCCTTCAGCGAGAGTGACGATCGCTCTCTTAATTTGAGCGCGTTTGCCAGCGAACTTACCAATACGACGCGCTTGTGCGGGTGGATTATGGGTATTCACTTTTTGAACTTTGACTGAAAACAAGCTTTCAATTGCAGCTTTAATTTCAGGCTTTGTAGCATCATGCACAACATCAAAGGTGTACTTGTTGCTTTCTAGTTGTCGGGTTGCCTTTTCATTGAGCAGAGGGCGGCGAATGATGTCGGGCAAACGACGAGGGTCGAAATTGGTTGGGATCTTAGCCATATTTTTCTTACTTATTCCGTTATTCTGCTTCTTCGACCGTAACGATCTCGGTTGCTAACTTTGCATCGCCACCGTATACCTCATGAATCTTGGCGATCGCCGAGCGAGTTGCCACAATCTTGTCAGCATTAACGATGTCAAAAATATTGAGCTGATCGGCAACAAGCAATTGCAAGTTTTGAATATTCCGAGCAGACAAGACAACGTTCTCATCTTTCTGAGCAGTGATCATCAAAGCTTTGCTACCAGCAACAACACCCCAACGCTCAAGGGCTTGACATAGCTCTTTGGTCTTAGGTTGCGCGAGATTTACTGCAAAATCTTCAACTATAATCAAATCGGCAGCACGACCAGTGAAAGCAGTACGAAGAGCCAAACGACGCTCTTTACGGTTCATCTTGGTTTCATAATCTCTGGGCTTAGGTCCAAAGATAACGCCACCACCACGGGTCAAAGGAGAACGGGTCGAACCAGCACGGGCGCGACCAGTACCTTTTTGTCTAAAAGGCTTGCGACCACCACCACGTACTTCCGTACGGGTTTTGGTACAGGCTGTGCCTTGGCGGGCATTGGCTAACTGTCTGACGAGGGCGCGGTGAACTAGACCTTGGGCGGTTGCTTCTTTAGCAACACGCAACTCAAGGGCTACTTCGCCAACTTCATTCCCTGTCCAATCTTTTACTATAGGCATAACTTAAACTCTCTCGATCTCACGAACAAACTACTTAGTCTTTATTTCGCGCCTTCACTTGCGCCTTTACTTCGCCTTGCCGACAATTACGGTAGGAATGACGTTAAGCAACGCACCAGCTTTACCTGGAACTGCTCCTTTAATTAGCAGCACATTGTTCGCTGCATCGACTTTGACTACAGTTAGCTTCTTTACGGTGATTTGTTTACCGCCAAGACGACCAGCCATCCGCTTACCAGGGTATACACGTCCAGGGGTTGTACCTGCACCAGTAGAACCTGGTTGTCTGTGATTCTTAGAACCGTGAGCCATTGGACCACGACCGAAGTTATGGCGTTTTTGATAACCAGCAAAACCTTTACCAATGCTGGTTCCAATGACATCAACGATGTCGCCATCTTTAAATTGGCTAACATCTAGAGTCTGACCAATGCTGTATTCACTCACATTATCAAGACGATATTCACGTAAGTGCTTAACTGGTTCCGAACCTGACACTTTAAGGTGTCCTAGCTCTGGCTTAGTTAACAATGATTCACGGGTTTTGCCATAACCAATTTGAATGGCTTTGTAGCCTTCTTTGGTATCAGTTTTAACCTGAGTGACTGTGCAGGGTCCTGCATGGACAACGGTTACTGGAACAGCGTTGCCATCCGAATCGAATACTTGGGTCATCCCAAGTTTTATGCCGAGAATTCCGACGGTCATGAAAATTAGCTCCGCTTGCTTGACTTGCAAATGCATCTGTACTGGGTTGCACAGATTTTTTGACAGGCTCAAAGGAGATCGGTTTCGATCTTAGGTAAGCATTATTGACTTTGAAGGCTGGTTGAGGGTCTTCGAGACGACTTACAGAAGATGTCTAGTCCAAATTACTAGACGTGGGAAACACAATCTCTTGGGTTGTTATAGAATTAAAAACTTTTTGAATATTTCTAGATTTCTATACCAATTCGTGGCTCAGACTTAAGTCAGCCAAGACTTTGCTTGATTTGCTTAGTTTCTGTTTTTAGTCACGATTAACAATCCTAACCCCATGGGATAGGTTTTGTCTATAGTTTTACAAAAAAAGTTGTTAAAACTACAAACAACGTGAGCTAAGCCTATTTGCGGGAAAGATGAATCATACTAATCCACAAAAATGTCGGCATATTTTCGGTAATCAAGAGCCAAACCCTCTAAGGGTTTTAAAAACACAAAATAGCGTAGCCATTTTGTGTTTTGGTATTTAGTAGCTAGGCATGAGAAAACTCAAAATAGGAAGTATCAAAACTAAAGGAATCGTAATGGAAATGAAGAGTATCTTCTAAACCCCAGATTAAATTATCCTCAGATACCTACTTACTTCCTATAGAAATCATCAGCAACTAAAAACTCAAAATCCCTTGATAACTGCCATGTTTTGGGATATGGATGTCTGTCAAATTCCTCATCGGTTTTGAAGTCATACTCAAGTCTGATTAGCACGATCGCCCAAGCGTGATCAAAAAGCTCATCCCAATATTCGAGAATGCTGGCACTGTCTCTCACGTCCGATTCTAATTGCTGCTGTCCCCGCAAAACATATCGCTCCCAGTCATGAAAGCGTTCTGGAATGTCTAAATACAAGCGTTTCATCGCATAGGTCAAAATCTTGATCAGGGATTCCCTAATCCATTTTTTCTGCTCAGAAATTAAACTTTCTACTTCATCAATTAAGTTTTCAAGGTCAAGATGCTCAAAGTTCTTGTCTTTGAGTTGCTGTGTCGTGAGTTTTACCCATGCGGTAAAGTCGCGATCATACAAGGATTTTTCTGGCATAATTTTGGTTAGTGTCATGAATTATTCGCGCCCTCAAAGCCCTATAAAAAAACTTGTAGGGGTTGAGCATTTGCGCCATTATTTTTATACTCCCCACAATCATCTTGAAATGCAAATGCTCAACCCTTTGTGCTTTCATCGATAACTTGTCCCTGCGTTGTGAGGTTTGGGCAAAGCATTGCTAAATCAAAATTATCTGAAAATTTATAGGTTTTCGTGGCAATGCTTTGCCCCTACAGAAGGATCGCCTGATGGAGTGGATGGAGTGATAGTTCCACGTAACATCAGTTATTCTCCTAAGTCATCCTGAATTTTTGCTAGGAGTTCTTCGCAGTCTTTGACTAAAGGAATGCCAAGTTCTTGGGAGAGTGTGAGGGCGGATTGGCAATGGCTGAGGGCGAGTTGGGGTTGATTGGTTTTATGGGCGATTTCCGCAAGGGCTTTAAGACTATGGGCTTTTCCAGTTTGAAAGTCGATTTTATCAAAAATAGTCAGTGCATTTTTAATGTTAGTTTCTGCTTTAGGGTATTTTTCTAACTTAATCAATATCTCTCCGATATTGTGCAAAGAAATAGCGATACTAGACGGATCTCCAATTTCTTCTTTGATTTCGAGAGATTGCTGGTGATGGGTGATCGCTTCTTCATACTCCCCCAAGCTTTTATAACAACTGGGCTTTGTTGCATGAAACAAAAGAAGGCAAAAGAAAGAGGATATTAGGATAGATAATTAACGAGTAACAGGATAGGAAAGAGGTTTAGCGAGTTGAATCATGCGATTGAGCGC
>NZ_JACJQA010000011.1 GCF_014696355.1 Pseudanabaena sp. FACHB-1998
GTAATGGCTTTGAATCAATTAAAGGCGCTATTGACTATTTTGCCCATAATTTACCCGCAATGTTGTCTTTGATTTCTTAAAGTCTCTCTACCTCTTTCTTGAAATAGCCCTGCTCCCAAAAGGGGATATAACCCTTTCACTTGCTTTGTCTTGATAACACTATTAACTCTTCTACAAAAACTATGGCTGGTTCTCGTAATGATTGGTTTCCGACTCCCATTTGGCACTTTACGATCGCTAATCATCAGCAACTCAATGCCATCCTTCTCGCAGAAATTTATGCAGAACAAGAAAAAGATCAGCAGGGGGAGAAATGGTCAAATATTCTGGGATGGCACAGCGTCAATGATTTACATAGACGCGATCGCTTCCAAGATCTCACCAAAATCATCCATACGAATGTTTTAGAGGTTGCTCAATTTTTGCAATGGGATTTACAAAAATTTTCACTACATATAACCACTTGTTGGGCAATTATCAATGGTAAGTTTGCTTCTAATTCAGTCCACAATCATCCCAATTCCATTTTAAGTGGAGTGTATTATCTCAAAGCTCCTGAGAACTGTGGTGGTATATATTTCAACGATCCTCGTCCTGCTTCGCAAATGATCATTCCTCCTGTGACAGAGTTCAATTTATGGACTTATCCTAAAGTTAGTTACAAAGCCCACGCAGGTACGATGCTTTTATTTCCTAGTTGGCTTTTGCATGGGGTAGATACAAATATGAGCGAAGAGTCTCGCATTTGTGTAAGTTTTAATATTGGCATGACTCCTCTCTAAGAAACCATTTTTGAGCAAGCGATCCAGATCACAATATTTTGAAAAGCTTACTTTGCAAACTTTTCAAAATATTGTGATCTGGATCGCCTTTATGTACTTTCAACATCACAGGATCATCAGATTAGCGATCGCATATTAGCTCTTAATAGAAGGCGATACTAATCCCATCAAGCAATAATTTCCAAAAAAGCAATGATCCTCACTTCCCTAAAGCAAGTTCGTTCCATAGTTATCAACACGGTAGCTGGCTCGGAGAATGCAATTATATTTTTAGGTAAGACCTTTGTATCCGATAAAGCCTATGACTCTCTTGACAAAGCGATCGCCGAAAGTAGAAGAGATATAGACTTAGGAATGGCTATAATCATTACACCCAATGACAACAAGTTTACAGTTTGGGTTGCAATTCCTCAGGAATTGATTTTGCAAGCTGCTTAAAATTTATCGCCAGAAAATCAAACTAACTCAGGACTAATAATAGATCTTTTGGAGAGGCAACAGTGGAGCATTTCAGTCTGAATTTTTATATACGCCTTCTCGCAGAGTTAATTCAATCTCAGACGCAAAGTATGTAGGAACTTCTATTTCAGATATTTGGATAAAGTTCTGCTCAGCATAGCTAACTTCAAATTCGCCTAGTACTTCATCAATCTTTTTGTAATTGTTGTATGGCATATTTTGACTTTAAATACTTGATTAGGTTTGGGACTCGGTAAGCACAACTCGTGAATTCTACTTACCCAATTCTAAGCTTTTGATAAGCTATCTAACGCCGCATTTAGCTTCAACACATTTACGCCATCCTCACCAAAGATACCGAGAAAACGGCGATCGCTATTTTGTTCGATTAGCTTTTCCATTGGGCTAGGTTCAACTTTGCGGACTTGAGCAATTCTGGCAACTCGCTTCTTGGGTTTTGAGTTGTCTTAATGCAAGTGACCACAGTTATTTTTTTGCTGTGTTTCTCATAGATTATGACAATCAATGCTGAAAGATATTAGAATAGGACAGTAATATTTTCGGCTTGGTTAAACACTTTCATGACTGCTCAGAAATATCACATCATCACCTTCGGCTGCCAAATGAATAAAGCTGACTCCGAACGCATGGCAGGCGTTTTGGAAGATATGGGCTATCAGTCAACCGAGGAAAGCGAAGAAGCCGACCTAATTTTGTACAACACTTGCAGCATTCGTGATAATGCTGAGCAGAAAGTTTATTCGTACTTAGGACGACAAGCCAAGCGCAAACGCGAAAATCCTAACTTAACTTTAGTCGTGGCTGGTTGTGTCGCCCAGCAAGAAGGCGAAGCATTACTTCGTCGCGTTCCTGAACTTGATCTGGTGATGGGTCCCCAGCATGTCAATCGCCTTGGAGACTTATTGGGACAGGTCTTTAATGGCAATCAAGTCGCCGCCACCGAAGAAGCCTATATTGAAGAAGACATCACCACCCCTCGCCGCAATAGCTCAGTATCGGCTTGGGTAAATGTGATCTATGGCTGTAATGAAAATTGCACCTATTGCATTGTGCCTTCAGTGCGCGGACGAGAACAGTCTCGGACTCCTGAAGTCATTCGCCAAGAAATTGAAGGGCTTGCGGCGCAGGGCTACAAAGAAATTACTTTGCTGGGGCAAAATATTGATGCCTATGGGCGTGATTTGCCCGCAGGTAGTATCGGTGCGGGTGTGGGCGGCAAAATTACCTTTACGGATCTGCTTTATTACGTCCATGATGTGGAGGGGATCGATCGCATTCGCTATGCCACCAGTCACCCCCGCTATTTCAGCCCTCGCTTAATTAAAGCTTGCTCCGAACTGCCCAAGGTTTGTGAACATTTCCATATTCCTTTTCAGTCAGGGGATAACGACATCTTGAAGGCAATGGCGCGGGGCTATACCCATGAGCGTTATCGCCGCATTATTGATGATATTCGCGCGGTGATGCCCGACGCTGCGATTACTGCTGACGCGATCGTCGCTTTCCCGGGGGAAACTGAGGAGCAGTTCGATCGCACTGTACAACTAGTCAATGATATCGGCTTTGACTTGGTGAATACCGCCGCCTATTCGCCTCGTCCGGGAACCCCTGCGGCGATTTGGGGAAATCAGTTAAGTGAGGAGATTAAAAGCGATCGCCTGCAACGTCTAAACCATGTTGTTAATCAAAATGCCGCCGAGCGATCGCAGCGTTATGCAGGACGTATCGAAGAAATCATGATTGAAGGTACTAACTACAAGAATCCTAATCAAGTAATGGGACGCACACGCACCAACCGTATCGCTTTCACAGAGAACACTACAGGCAAATCATTGGCTGAGCTAATTGGACAAACGGTATCTATAAGAATTACTGAAGTAAGACCTTTTAGTTTAACTGGCGTAATTTGCTAAAAGCATGTTAGACTAGCCAAGCGCGTTAAAAACAAATAAGATAATTTTTTGTTAAACAGCGCTGTGACAAACTAAATGGGTCGCTAACTCAACGGTAGAGTACTCGGCTTTTAACCGATTAGTTCCGGGTTCGAATCCCGGGCGACCCATAAAATCCCGAAATTAGCCAGTGCTACGCACTGGCTAATTTCTTATAGCTGTCGTCTGAGCATTTGGTATTATACCTTTGGTAATAATGTGGTGTAATTCATGCATATTGCATGGTTAGGTAAAAAATCGCCTGCTTGTGGCAACGTGACCTACAGTCGCGAAATTACAAATGCGTTACTCGATCGCGGGCATCGTGTTAGCTTTATGCATTTTGCGCCTGAGACCGATAGTGACAATCCAGATGATGAACTGGATGAAAACTCTCAAGAAGCCCAAGATGTAGCACTACCCTTTCTTTATAAGTCCACCATTTATACGGTTCCTTCACTGCGGGCTAATAAAATTTTGATCGATTCCTTGCGATCGCTCAAACCCGATCTTGTCCATGCATCCCTTGCCATATCTCCCCTCGATTTCCGCTTACCAGAAATTTGTGCCGAGCTAGATTTACCCCTTGTCGCTACTTTTCACCAACCCTTCGATCTCAAACGACGCAATCTTGCCTCTAGCACGCAGCAACTCACCTATCAGATTTATGCGCCATCCCTCGCTGATTACAATCAGGTGATTATTTTTTCCAACATTCAGAAAGAACTACTGAATAAGCTAGGCGTTCCCAATACAAGGATTGCGGTTATTCCCAATGGTGTTGATAGCGATCGCTATTCTCCGGGGGAATCAAATATTAAGCGAGAACTCAAGGCGGATGTGCTATTTCTCTATCAAGGTCGCCTAGCTGCTGAAAAAAATGTGGAGGCTCTGCTCAAAGCTTGGCGCAAATGCCGAATGCCTGAAAATTGCAAATTAGCGATCGTTGGTACTGGTCCCCTACTCGCAGGTTTAAAAGCCTTTTATGGAAATGACCCTACCATTGTGTGGATGGGATATATTGCGGATGAGCAGCGCCGCATTGAGATATTGCGCGGTACGGATGTGTTTATCTTGCCTTCCCTCGTGGAAGGTTTATCTCTCTCCTTGTTAGAAGCCATGTCCTGTGGGGTGGCTTGTATTGCCACCGATGTGGGAGCCGATGGTGAAGTGATTGAGCATGGCGCAGGAATTATTCTTGATTCCCATAAGGTGACTTCGCAACTTTGTACACTTCTGCCTTTATTTGTCGATCATCCTGAAATGGCTAAAATTATTGGGCTGAAGGCAAGACAAAGGGTTTTAGACCGCTATACCTTAACTAAAAATATCGATCACCTCGAAGTTCTCTATGAGCAAACTATGAGTCAGCAATGGGTTCGAGTCAGTGCTTTCTAAAGACACGCGATCGCTCCTCTTTAAATATACTTGGCGATGGTTTGGACGAGAGCTTTGAGTTTAACTGGCTTCATTAAATAATCAGTAATTCCCACTTCGAGAAACTTTTCGCGATCGCCCTCTATCGCTAAATCTGTCATGGCAATAATTGGTATATTAGCCAAACTAGAGTCTAGTCTTATTTGCTTAATTGTCTCAAGTACATCGATGTTAGACATTTTCAGATCAATCACCATCATATCTGGCTGATAGAGTTGAGCATTAGCAAAAGCATTTTGATGATCGCAAGAACCTTGTACGCGAAAACTCTTGGCTTCTAGATAACAAAAGATCGTGCTGAGATTTACTTCATTGTCTGCAACTAAAAAAATTAGAGGAGATGTAGTTAGAGGTGGAGATACACTCGAACTAGGAATTTCCAAAGCTGTTTCCGCTATGGGGACAAAACCTTCCCGCAAGGGAAGTTCGATGGTAAAGCAACTGCCCTTATCAATTTCGCTAATTACACCTACCCGTCCTCCGTGCAACTCGATAATTTTTTTAACGAAAGTCAAACCAATTCCCGATCCATTGTACTGACGATTAATTTTGCTATCTAATTGAGTGAAAGGCTCAAACAAAATTGATATATGCTCCTCCGCAATCCCTATTCCTGTATCCATAACTGCTAATCGCAGCCAACAATCAGAGTCTTGGCGATCGCAATGGGTATCCACCTGTAATTCAATGGAGCCACCTGTGGGCGTGAATTTCACCGCATTACTTAGCAATTTAATCAATACTTGCTGGATATGATTACAATCAATTTCCACATAGGGCAGATTAGGCTGGATTTTGTACACAACCTTAATTTTCTTTTGGAGAGCAGATTGTTGGATTAAACTCAAACTGGTTTGACAGATCTGATCGATACTGCTGGGGCTGAGATTGAGGGCAAATCGTCCCGCCGCAATATTTGTGATATTGAGAATGTCTTCAATCATTCCTAATAGATGTTTACCACTGGTGGCAATGGTATTTAAGGCTGTGAGTTGTTTTTGATTAGTAAGTCCAAATGCATGATCTTGAAAGGCTTCCGTCAATCCAAGAATTGCATTAAGTGGAGTTCTCAACTCATGACTCATCACCGATAGAAACTCATCTTTGAGGGAGCTAGCCCTCATCAGTTCTATATTAGAGAGAGCAAGTTTTTCATTGCTAGCTTGAAGTTCTGCTTCAGCAATTTTCTGAGCAGTAATATCTTTGGCAATGCCCAAATATCCTGTAATCCCATCTTGGGGTGAACAAATCGCTGTAATTGATAGCAAGACAGGAATTCGATTACCATTTTTATGAATATATGTCCATTCTTCTTCAAATACTTCCCCCAGTTTTGCTTTCGCAATAAATACCTCAAATCCCGCTTCAATATTTTGCTGTAATGCTGTAGAGAGAAGGGCGGCTCTCTCTGATATTTCGTTAAAGTCATGAAAGCTGGCAGGGGTTTTGCCCAGTATTTCCGCCTCTGTATATCCCAAAAGTGCTTCTGCACCTGTATTAAAAGATTTGATGATCCCTTCTAAGTCGGTGGAAATAATCGAAAAGTTGGCACTATCGAGAATTGCTTTCTGAAACATTGCAATTTCAAATAATTGCTTCTGCATCTCTTTTGCAGTAAATTCTTTGAGTCTTAGCTCTAACTGGCTGATTACTAAACTTCCCAAGACTTGAAGTTGTTGAATTTGTTTGGAATTAAGATTTTTTGGTTGATAATCAATGACACATAAGGTTCCTAAAATATAGTTGTCAGGTGTTATCAACGGAACCCCTGCGTAAAAACGAATTTTAGGATCATCCTGAACCAAAGGATTATTGGCAAAACGTTCATCTTTAGTTGCGTCTGGGACTATTAAGATAGATTCCAATGCAACCACATGACCACAAAAAGAAATGTCTCGCGATGTTTCTGAAACATCAATCCCAAATCGTGATTTGAACCACTGGCGATCGCGATCAACTAGTGAAATCAAGGCGATCTCCGTGTCGCAAATATCGGCAGCTATTTGGGTTAAATCATCATATTCTTTCTCAGGCAAAGTATCGACGATTTTATAGCGGTCTAATGCGGCTAGTCGTTCATTTTCATTTGTAGGGATTAGAGGTATTTTCATAGGATCAAATCATCGCCTAATTTACTAACTAAAAAGTTATTCGTAAACTTACTTATTCATATAGTAATACCAAATGAAGAAATGGCGTAGCCATTTCTTCATTTAAAAAACCTTACTGGGTTTGGTTTGTAAATCACAAAAGTGTTGTCCCACTTTCGTGATTTGGTATAACTAAAAGTTTGCTTAGGTTATAAAACGCTTTTTTTATACTTAAACTTCTAAATATTGTTGGATTAGCATCGTCATTTGCTTAAGTTTGACGGGCTTACTTAAATAATCGGTCGCGCCTGCTTCTAAACATTTTTCGCGATCGCCATCCATCGTTAAAGCAGTTAGGGCAATAATCGGAATATTCTTAGAATTATCATCTATTCGGATTTGGCGGATCGCCTCTAACCCATCCACAGTCGGCATCTGAATATCCATTAAAATCAAATCTGGATGATGGCTTTTGGTAAAGGCGATCGCTTCTACTCCATTTTTAGCTATTAGCGTACGATAATTTTTAGCTTCTAAATAGCTAGAAAAAGTAATAAGATTCGCCTCATTATCCTCAGCAATCAAGATTAAAGGATTATTGTTTATATTTGTTTCCGAAAAACTAATTTCTTTAATAGATTCATGATTATTAAGATTGGATGATATGAGCAGAGAACTACTTTTTTGTAAATCTAAATCTGCAAATTCTTCTGGTTTACAGACATAGGGTAGGCGTACCGTGAAATTACTGCCACTTCCTCGCTGACTACGCAAAATCACATCTCCACGGTGAAGTTCTACTATTTTTTTTACTAGAGCTAATCCTAAGCCTGTACCTTCATATTGTCTATTCAGATTGCTATCTATTTGAATAAATGGCTTAAACAATTTTGCTTGATCGGCTTCAGAAATACCAATACCTGTATCAATTACGGAAATGCAGAGATATTTTTGAAACCCTATGTAGCATCCTTTTTGATCGTCAAGATTAATAGGTTTGCGTAGGCGAACTAGGGATATCGGCTCAGACAAATTGATATCCATTGGTTCATAGTGAACTGCAAGGGTAACTTGTCCAGCGATGGGCGTAAATTTGATAGCGTTGTTTAAGAGATTAATCAGTACTTGCCGAATTCGCCTTTCGTCTAAATCCATTACTCCTAAATCTTTGGGCAGTCTTGCCTTAAGTCGAATTTGTTTTTTAAAAGCTTGCTGTTTAACAAAGGTAAGACTGGATTGACATAACTCCTCGATGTCAACTTTAGAGATTTCTAAATCTAGTTTTCCTGCTTCTATTTTAGAAAGTTCAAGAATTTCATTGATTAATGATAGTAAATGTTGTCCACTGCTGGCAATTGTAGCGATCGCACTAGACTGGCGATCATTCAGATTGCCCAATATCTTATCTAGTAAACTTTCGGACATTCCTAAAATGGCATTTAGTGGAGTTCGCAATTCATGACTCATGTTGGCGAGAAATTCGTCCTTAAGGCGTGTAGCTCTCATTAGCTCTGCATTGGAGTATTCGAGACGTTGTTCATAGTCTTTTTGCTCTTGCTCCAGACGTTTGCGATCGCTAATATCTCTAAAAATCCCTTGAGCCAACATTTTGCCATCTAGCTCGATACTACTTCCAGTAATTTCCACAGGAACTTTCGTTCCATCTTTCTGTAAAATAGTGCTTTCTATCGGGTGTTTGTAATTCTCTTCTAAAATTTGTTTAAAATGCTGGCGAGTGATTTCTAAAGTCTCCAAAGGATGAATTTGAGATGTATGCATCTCCATGAGTTCTTCGTGGCTATAGCCTAGCAATGTCTCAGCCATTTTGTTAGTGCTAATAATGTAGCCTTGGTCATCGGCTAGAACAATTGCGTCACTTGCTCCATCCATCAAAGCTCGGTAAAGTTTTTCTCTTTTTTCTAGAGCGATTTCTGCTTCTTTGCGATCGGTAATATCCGTTAAAGTGCCGATATATCCAGTCAGGCTGTTATTTTCAGGATCAAGCTCTTGGACTACTTGCACGTAAAACCAGTTGATACTTCCATCTGGTCGCAAATGTCGCCCTTCCCCATAATTGATGATTTGTTTGACAGGATTTGGATCACTATGGCTTTGTATCCATTGACTAATGAAGAGATCGCGATCCTCTGGATGTAATGTGTCCGTCCATCCATCCCCCAAAGCTGATTCTGCTGGATAGCCTGTCATTTCACTCCAGCGATCATTTACATAGGTGCATTTACCCTGCTTATTAAAATGAAAAATAGCTACGGGAGCCGCCGTCGCTAAACTTGTATAACGGGTTTTGCTCTCCTGTAAATCTAATTCCGCTTGCTTGTGTTGAGGAATATCAGTTTCTAAAGCACTTCTACTCGCAAGGATTTCAATTAATTTCTCCTTGTCTAACACACCAAGGAGGCGATCGCCATTTAATACGGGCAAATGCCGAACTTGCGGGGGGAAAGTTGTCAAAAACGAAGAAATATTGCTAATAAAATTATTTAACTCTGACTCTTGGAGCGTAACTACAGGACTCATCACTTCCTGTAAATTTAGTTTATCTAAATTAAGACGCTGAAGGCTAATACGCACTAAATCACGTTCTGTGAAAATGCCCAGTAAAGTGGGTTCCTCATTCTGTTTGCTTTGGCTCTGCGTTACAAGCACATAACCCTCATTTTGCATCAAAGCGATCGCCTCCATCACACTCATATCCTGTGAAGCCATCGGAGGATCGCGAGTGATTACCGAATGCAAAGCTGTAATTTTTGACGAAAATTCAGTAGTCATTGATTGGCAATTGCTGTGACAAGATTATAGCGATTTCTGCACATACTTATTTGCCACACATTAATAAAAACCAAACTGATTTCCTCATTTAGCGGGGGAATCAGTTTGGTTTTTATTAAGCCTCTGTACTTTGCTATATAATTCGGCATGATTACGCGAAATTTAGTCGGAGTAGATCGAGATGCCGAGAGAACCCAAAAAGCCTAATGAATACATCGTGCATTTAAAGCTAGAAGGTGGGCAAGAAGTCATAACAAAATTTACGACCATTGAAGAAGTGAAAACTTGGTATGCATCGCAATTTAAGGCGAAGGCTAATGAGGATGATCTGATGCCTATTCCCGTAAGAGCCGAATTAAATGAAATTTTGCTGGTTCGTCCTAAACGGGTTATTGCTATTCACGTTGAGCCGATTTACTCCTCTAGCGTCGAAATGTTTTCATAAAATTAAAAGGGGCGCTGCGCCCCTTTTAATTTTATGAATAAAAATAATGCCTCTACATCAAGTTTCGGGGCGATCGCGTTTAGGTCTGGCGCTATCGTTGCTCACAGTTTTGTTATGGGGATTTTTAGCGATCGCCTTAAAAATCGTTCTCCAAGAGCTAGATCCCTTCACAGTCACTTGGTTTCGTTTTACTGTCTCAGGGGTCGTTTTAGGAGCATATCTAGCCATAACTAAGCAATTACCAACATGGCAACAATTGCAGAAAATTCCCTTGCCCGTGTTTTTAGTAGCCGTTGGCGGTTTAACGCTGAACTATGTTTTATTTTTAATTGGGGTGGGCAAAACCTCCGCCAATAACGCTCAGGTAATCACCCAGATCGCGCCCGTGATGATGGGCATGGCTTCATTGGTAATTTTTAAAGAAAAGTATAACTATCTACAGTGGTGTGGCGTAGGTATTCTGGTCTGCGGATTGTTGCTGTTTTCCCATGACCAAGTGCGATCGCTAATCACCAGCTTTGACACCTACCTGTGGGGCAATACGTTATTAGTAATAGGCGCGATCGTCTGGGCTTTTTATGGACTAGCTCAGAAACAGCTATTGCTCAATTTGCCTTCGTCATCCGTATTGCTATGTCTCTACCTCAGTGCAGCAACGCTACTCGCACCAATAGCAAATCCTCAGAGACTGCTCACTCTGTCAGCGTTGCCTATGATTACCCTCATATTTTGTGCCTTTAATACTTTGATTGCTTACGGAGCTTTTGCGGCAGCCCTCGAACATTGGGAAGCATCACGGGTTAGCGCCGTAATTACCCTTGCCCCTCTGGTCACTTTAGTCGCCTCAGCGATCTTGCCTAATTTTATCCCCCAATTTTTGCCTCCTTCTCCCCTTAGTTTGTTGGGTTATACAGGAGCGATCGCGGTAGTTTGTGGTTCTATGGTCATTTCCTTAGCCTCAAATCCGAATAATTAGTACCAAAAGCCAAAATCGCTAATCGATTTTGGCTTTTTATTTTTTTGCTATAAAGCTTATCTAGAGAAGCTTTTGGAGATTTTTTGAAAAAAACTTGAAGTTTTTTTCAAAAAATCTCCAAAAGGGGTTGCACAAATACCACCCTTATACGCTATAGTTGTTAACGCTGAAGTCAATGACGAAGCAAAACCGCTACATTCCTCAGTAGCTCAGTGGTAGAGCAATCGGCTGTTAACCGATCGGTCGCAGGTTCGAATCCCGCCTGGGGAGTTATTAAAAAAGAAGGTATGCATTGCATATCTTCTTTTTTGTTATTGCGATAAAATTGGGCAAAAGCATGATAAAACTATGCCCCAGTCACAAGATATCCTCAAAGAGCGTTATCAACTGCAAAATCAGTTAGGGCTGAATTCAGGTCGCCAAACATGGCTCGCCCAAGATTTGCAATCTAATGGAGAGCTTGTAGTAGTTAAGTTGTTGACTTTTGGGGGAGATGTGCAATGGGAAGACTTAAAACTATTTGAGCGCGAGGCTCAAGTTCTCAAGCAGCTTAATCATCCAAGGATTCCTAAGTATCGAGATTACTTTTCGATTGATGAGCGATCGCTATGGTTTGGGCTAGTCCAAGAATATATTCAAGGCTCCTGCCTTAAGCAATTAATTGTACAGGGGCAAAAATTTACCGAGTCCCAGATCGAAGATATCGTCACGGATACCTTGGAGATATTGATTTACCTGCATGGACTTAATCCACCCGTACTCCATCGCGATATCAAGCCTAGCAACTTAATTTGGAGCGATCGCCAAGAAATTTATCTAGTAGATTTTGGGGCAGTTCAGGATAAAGCTTCGGCAGAAGGTAAGACTTTTACTGTAGTTGGGACCTATGGCTATGCGCCAATGGAGCAGTATGGAGGGCGAGCCGTCCCAGCATCGGATCTCTACGCTTTAGGTGCAACAGCAATTCATTTATTAACGGGGACTTCACCTGCGGAGTTGCCCCAAGACGATGAACTAAATATCCAGTTTCGCGATCGCTCGGGAGCAAGTCCTCAATTATTAGACTGGGTACAGAAAATGACCGCTCCTTCACCCAAACGACGGTTTGCCTCCGCTAGAGAAGCTCTAGATATGCTCCACAGCACCATCGAGCCTATAAAAAGAACATCTAATAATAGTCCTTCGCATTTCAAAGTCCCGAATATCAAAATCCCACAGCCACCGCTTAGCAAAGTCAAGATCGAGCGATCGGCAACGCACTTATTAGTTACGATTCCGCCTTCCATGTGGGCAATGGTAACTTCCGCCTGTTTATCGTCAGTCGCAATATTTATTGTATTTTTTATATCTACTTTAATATCGCGATGGAATCCTACATTCGCGATCGGTTTACTATTAGGAACATTAGTTCTTAGCTATATGTTTGTAGTTACGAACTGGTCTACGATTATTTTTGAGATTGATACTAATCATGTTCATTGTAGATTGGTGAAGCGCATTTTTAGATGGCAGCATTTTCTTCAAAAATTTAATATTAGGCAGATTGAATATATTCATACTTCTATGCAAAGTAAAACAGGGGGATCGGTAATTATTCAAAATCGTCAACAACTACCTCAATATCCCCGCAAACCAGAGCCGATTATTAATCGATGTGTAGTCGGTGATAACCGTCTTACCGAACTAGAAACTGCATGGTTAGCCCAAGAAATTCAAACTTGGTTACAAAGCTTAAAATAAGAAAGATAAGTGGCGGCGCTTCACATCGCCACTTATCTTTTATGAAGATTGCTGAATCCATTGAGTAGCTTTTTCGCTATCCAGAGGATGAGAAATAAAGTATCCTTGCACTTCAATGCTACTACCTCCAAGCCCTTCAAAATAATCTAACTCTTCCAAAGTTTCCACTCCTTCTACAACAATTCCCATACCCAGATTATTAGCTAAACGTAAGATTGAATGAATAATGCGTTGGCTTTTCTTATCAGTAAAGATACGATTAGTGAAACTTCGATCAATCTTTAAGACATCAATGGGTAAATTTTGAAGATAGCTAAAGGAAGAATAGCCAGTACCAAAGTCATCAATATAGACCTGTACCCCAATCTCCCGCAATTGTTCTAATTTTTGAGAAGAAACTTCAATATTTTCCATCAAAATAGTTTCGGTAATTTCCAATTTAATCAAACTAGGAATCACTTGATTCTGTTTGATAATTTGATGAATTCTTTCCACAAAGTCTGATTGAATCACCTGCAAAGTAGATACATTAATCGCTAGGGTTAGGGGGGATATATTAGGAATTGTTTGCTGCCATTGATATAACTGTTTACATGCTGTATCTAAAACCCAATAGCCAATTTTAATAATTTCTCCACTTTCCTCTGCGATTGGTAGAAATTCTTGGGGAGATATCAAACCCTGTAAAGGGTGTAACCAACGTAATAAAACTTCAAAGCCAGTAAGTTGATGGAGATGTAGTGAGACAATTGGCTGATAAACTAAGTAGAATTCTTGTCTTTCAAGAGCTTGACGTAAATCCGATTCTAGTTGCCATTTAACCCTAGAGCCTTGCTGCATATCCATATTATATAAAGCATATTTCCCTTTGCCTAACTTGCGGGATTTATGCATAGCTATGCTGGCATCTCTTAATATTTCATTAGCATAATTGTACTCCAGATCACTTAGAGCAATTCCAATACTCACAGAAGTAAAAATCTTTTGATTATTTACGATAAATGGTTGTTTGATACTCTCTATAATTTGCTCAGCTAGGCTAAAAATATATTCTTGATTATCAATATTTTCTACGAGAATTGAAAATTCATCACCATCAATTCTAGAAATAGTTATATTATCTTGTTGAAATTTAGCGAGGCGTTGTCCAATTTCTTGTAACACCTTATCCGCAACAGAAATACCGAAGTTATCATTAATCGATTGAAAGCGATCGCCATCTATAAAAATAACCGCAAACTGCATACTGGGTTCTAACTTTAACCTAGTAAAGGCTAAATCCAAAGATTCCATAAATGAATCACGATTGGGCAATCCCGTTAAAGAGTCGTGAAGTTGGCTATGATTTAATTGTTCAATAACTAAATCTCTTTCAATTCTAATGGAATCTGATTTAACTAGTAATTGTAATTGATGTATACAAATTGCTAACTGAGTAGCCAACCTTTCGAGTAAATCTATTTCCCAATTTTGCCAATAATGCGCGTGATTATATTGATGAATAATAATCAATCCCCACAATTTCTTGCTAAAGGGAATTGCTAACGAAATTGCTGAGTGGATACCTAAGGGCAATAAAGATTCTGCTACTTTGGGATCAACTGTAGGGGAAGAAATATCATTAACAACTACACTCACGCATCTTTGGTAGCATTGGAGCCATTCCGAATCGGTATAGAGGGGAGGTAGTTCTTTTCCAAGTAGCGATCGCTCGGGAACGCTGACTAATTCACATTTGATTTCCCGATGATTATCATCAGTAAATTGATAGACAATTACCTGATCGATTTGCAAAAGTTGTTGTATTTCCAAGACTACCGTATCTAGCAATTCCTCTAAATCGATAGATTGACGTAATCTATTTAACATTAACGCTAATAAAGTGTTAATTTCGTCTTCATTTAAGGAATCTTCACCTAATTTTGCTTTATAAACTTGCTTAATTCTTAACTTTAGACTAATCGTATCTTTGTCTAATTCGTCAAAATTTTTAGCTAATATCGTAGATAGAGATTGAATACTCTGAAGATCTTTATGTTGCTGTTCGGTTAGGTTTGTAGACTCGCTAATGCGATTTGTACATTCAATTATTTCGCCTAGCGTATCAAAAAACTGTTTTCGCATAGTCTCAGAAAGTTTAGTTGGTTAGACTGATGGCTTTACGAGCAAGATTAACACTAGAGCATATCAATGCTAAAAGCACTTTAAAGATTTGAGATGTTATACGTGCTGTATATGTATAACTAAAAGTATAACTGAGATACTCCGATCCCAGTCAAGAATTAGCTATGCGGCGCGAAGCGCCGCATAGCTAATTCTTGGCTGGCATGTTCTATTTTTAGACTGGGAAAGGAGTAAGTAGCTAGGCATAATTAATTACAAACCAAAAGCCGTAAAGTTGCGCTCTGTAGGGGCGCAACTTTACGGCTTTTGGTAATTTATTTTATACAAGTACTTTATAAACTTTGATTTTTGGGAAGTTCCGCAAACTTATCGGGAAAGATCTCTATTTCAATATTGGGATCATTGCGAAGACTCAGCGATCGCTTAACACGCCCTAAATATAAAGGCTTCGATACACCTTCTTGAGGGTGAATAACTGTTCTCGCATAAATGGTAAGTTGCTCTGCACCTTGGCTATTGCGCCCAGGGGAAAATAAGTTGCTACTAGCTTGTTTCAATGTTGACACTAGCTGCTCAGGGGTGACAGTAGGCGGAACAACAATTGTTGCTTGGGGACCAAAGCGATCGAAAACAGTCTTAAAAGCAACCGAGCCTTCGATAGATGTGCGGGTAATTGGCTCAAAGCTTAGGGAAAATAGTCCTACAACTAATACTACCGAAAAGAGGGTAGCGCCTACCATGCGATAGCGCCAGCTCCACTGACGGGCAACAGCTAAGCCTGTTACCAAAGCACATGCCAATACAAATATGCCCATTCCCTGTGCAAGCTGACCAAATAAAGCAGGCGTTAACGACATAACTTAATTTATTGTGAATTATTAAATAACTACTCAGTTCATTTTATAGCGGCTTGTACAGTAAGTTGCTAGGCGCAATTAAATATAAACCCCAAAAAAGTGTGGCGCACGCGCCGCTTGTGCCACACTTTTTTGGCAAACATCAATAGTTAAAGAGTCGCAGCACTTTACGCTGCGACTCTTTAACTATTGATGTTCTAAGTACTTTTTACCCCAGAGATGCATGGCATCTAATACAGGACGTAAAGTTTTACCCAAGGGGGTAAGAGAATATTCGACTTTTGGCGGTACTTGCATATAGATTTCACGATGGATTAAGCCATCACGCTCCATTTCCCGCAATTGCTGAGTGAGCATTTTTTGGGTGATACCATGCAAGCCACGATGCAATTCACCAAAGCGTCTTGTACCATTGAATAATTCATGTAAGATTAAAACTTTCCAACGACCACCGATCGCATCAAGTGTCGCTTCGACAGGACAACTGGTGCGATCGCTTTGATAAGAAGCACTGCAATTAACTTCTTCTGATTGAATCGGCTCAGTAAATGTATCGGGAAAAGTAACAACAAATTTATCCATAGTTTCTTTTTGGTATGTACCTTACAAAAAAGTGCATACTTTACGCAAAGACTGTAAAGCAATTATATTTAGATTTATCAGAAATCAACAAGTAATCAATAACTTCTCTTTGTTTAGGACTTTGCCGTAACCCAAGGAGCTGACGTTTGATGGCGCGAGTCGCCTCATCAAAAGCCAGTTCCTAATCAACCAGTAAATTACCACTTAAATTTGGATAGAACTATGAGTGAGCCTAAGATCGTTGATAAAAAGCCCGTTGTATTAGAACTCGAACCTAAGACTTATTATTGGTGTACCTGTGGAGAATCCACTAATCAACCCTATTGTAATGGAGCGCATAAAGGTACTGGCTTTACTCCTCTTGTCTTTGAAGTAACAGAAGCTAAAAAAGTCGCTCTCTGTCTATGCAAACATACAGGCAATGCTCCATTCTGTGATGGCGCACATACTAAATTGTAATGGCGTTGCCCCCCATTTTATGATGGCGCGGCTTCGCCGCGCCATCATAAAATAGTTTGAGTAATACCAAATCACGAAAGTGTGACAACACTTTTGGGTTTTAAAACCCAAACCCAGTAAAGTTTTTCTAATGAAGAAATGGCTACACTATTTCTTCATTAGGTATAAAGTTTTAAGATTTTCATTTTGCCTGCGACAAAATGAAAATCGCTATAGGAGAAAAATTATGTTGACTATTCGCAAATCCGAAGAAAGAGGTCATGCAAATCATGGTTGGCTCGATAGTTACCACACTTTCTCATTTGCTAACTACTACGATCCACAGCATATTGCCTTTCGCTCTTTACGAGTAATTAATCAAGACCAAATTGCAGGAGGCAAAGGCTTCGGCACGCATCCCCATCGAGATATGGAAATTATTACCTATATGCTTGATGGTGCATTAGAGCATAAGGATAGTATGGGCAATGGTTCTATTATTCGAGTAGGCGATGTCCAGAGAATGAGTGCGGGAACAGGAATTACCCATAGCGAGTTTAATCATTCTGCAACTGATATCGCTCATTTGTTGCAAATATGGATTCTGCCCAACCAACAGAATGTAACTCCTAGTTATGAGCAGATTTCTTTTTCTAGAGAAGAGAAATTGAATCAATTACGATTGATTGCATCCCCTAATGGTAGCGATCGCTCAGTTACAATTCATCAAGATGCTTACATATATGCCTCTATTCTCGAAGATGGCGCTATGGTTAGCCATAGAGTTCAAGCTAATCGTTATGCATGGGTACAGGTTGCTAGAGGAAGTGTGTTAATTGATGATCGCTTACTCAAAGCTGGAGATGCGATCGCTAGCGATCAAGCTGGGGATTTGTCAGTGATGGCTCAGGATGATGCTGAGATTCTCATCTTTGATTTAGCCTAAACCAATTCAGTCTTTAATCAAAGAGGCGCTGGCAAAGCCAGCGCCTCTTTGATTAGAAGAGAAAGTATCTTTGTGCCATCGGCAATACTGATGCAGGTTCGCAAGTGAGTAATTCCCCATCGGCTCGGACTTCGTAAGTTTCCGAGTCAACTTCCATGTGAGGAAGCGCATCATTAAGTTTCATATCCCGTTTACTGATATTACGAGTTCCTTTAACGGTAAGTACCTGCTTCTTCAAGCCTAATTGAGTAGGAATACCTCGCTCCATCGCAACTTGGGAAAGGAAAGTAAAAGATGTGGGCGCGATCGCTCCTGCATAACTGCCAAACATTGGACGCATATATACAGGTTGGGGGGTGGGGATACTAGCATTGGCATCACCCATCTGCGCCCAAGCAATGAAGCCTCCTTTCAATACCATTTCGGGCTTAACTCCAAAAAAGGCAGGATGCCAAAGAACTAGATCGGCGATTTTGCCCACTTCCACCGAACCGACATATTCAGAAATACCATGGGCGATCGCAGGATTTATCGTGTACTTTGCCACATAGCGCTGAGCGCGGAAATTATCAGCTCTAGTACTTTCGGCACTAGAAAGAACTCCTCGCTGCACTTTCATTTTGTGAGCAGTTTGCCAAGTTCTAATAATCACTTCGCCAACTCTTCCCATTGCTTGCGAGTCAGAGGAAATCATACTGAATGCACCGATATCATGGAGAATATCTTCAGCAGCGATCGTTTCGCGACGGATTCTTGATTCTGCAAAGGATACATCTTCGGGAATGCTAGGATCAAGATGGTGACAGACCATCAGCATATCAAGATGTTCATCAAGAGTATTTAAAGTATAGGGACGAGTGGGATTAGTAGAAGAAGGCAGAACATTCGCTTCACCACAAATCTTGATAATATCGGGAGCATGACCACCACCTGCGCCTTCGGTGTGATAGGTATGGATGACGCGATTTTTAAAAGCGGCGATCGTATCTTCCACAAATCCCGCTTCGTTAAGCGTGTCGGTGTGGATGGCAACCTGCACATCATATTCATCGGCAACACCTAAGCAAGTATTAATCGTGGCGGGAGTCGTTCCCCAGTCCTCATGAAGCTTTAAGCCGATCGCACCCGCTTCCACCTGTTCCACTAAGCCTTCGGGCTTGCTGCTATTCCCTTTTCCGAGAAATCCTAAATTCATCGGGAAAGCATCGGCGGCTTGCAACATCCGATACATATTCCAAGGACCGGGGGTACAAGTTGTCGCATTTGTTCCAACGGCGGGTCCAGTTCCACCACCGATCATCGTCGTAATACCAGAAGCGATCGCGACTTCAATTTGTTGGGGACAGATAAAATGGATATGGGTATCAATGCCGCCTGCGGTGAGAATGCGTCCTTCTCCTGCGATGATTTCCGTACCCGCACCAATAATAATATCTACGTTATCCTGAATGTAAGGATTTCCTGCCTTCCCGATCGCCACAATCTTGCCATCTTTAATTCCCACATCCGCCTTCACTACGCCCCACCAATCGAGAATCAGTGCATTGGTAATCGCAACATCTACGGCTCCATTGGCATTAGTAATTGGCGATTGTCCCATACCATCGCGGATCACCTTGCCACCACCAAATTTCACTTCATCGCCGTAGGTGGTGTAGTCTCGTTCGACTTCAATAAATAATTCGGTATCAGCTAAGCGAACTTTATCACCAACGGTTGCGCCATAGGTTTCTGCGTAGGCACGGCGCGACATTCTATAACTCATTTGTTTAACTCTCCAATTTGCCTTCTACTAAAGCATTAAATCCATAAATCTCGCGAGTACCCACATAGGGAACCAGATTTACTTCCTTCTCATCCCCTGGCTCAAAGCGGATGGAAGTTCCTGCAGGAATATCGAGATGTTTGCCTTTAGCGCGATCGCGATCAAAAATTAATGCTCGATTGGTTTCATAAAAATGATAATGCGAACCAACTTGGATAGGGCGATCGCCTGAATTCGCAACCTTGAGCGTGGTCACCTCTCGCCCCGCATTTAATTCAATATCACCTTCTTGAGTAATGATTTCACCAACAATCATAGATTTATCTCCATTATTATTTAGTTAGGATGTAGGGCAAAGCACTACATCCTAGATGTTGAGAATTTGAGCAGCAGTTAAGTCTAGTTCAGGAAAAGTCCGCGAATTAATTTTGTCATCTCCTATAAATTTAGTTGTTTGATATTTACCTTTTTCATCTAATAGGTTGACAAACACAGTGGGGATTTTAGGATTACCAAGAAACTCACGGCTAGCGATCGCTAAATAATCCACAATCCAATATTCAGAAATACCTATGCGTTGATATTCTTCAAACTTGTCAACATAATCATCTTCCCAGTTTGTAGAAACTACTTCAACAGCTAGCTGAATTTTGTCCCCAAATCCTTTATAGTCACTACGATTAGAGCGCCAAGATGTCGCATCGATCACACTTACGTCAGGTACACGCCCACGCTCATTTCCGCTTTGGTCGATGCTTCTTATGGGAACCGCTCTCTTAATGACATAGTTAAGAGCTAATCGTTCGACTTCACGATAAAAACGTCTATCAATAAATTCTCCAACATCGTCATGATTGCGTGTAAATGCCATTTCAAAAATCTCAATTAGCTCGCCATCAATAAGCTCGTAATGACCATATTCAGGATAAATTTTTAGAAACTGCTCAAAGGTTATTTTCTGTTCTCCCTCTGTTTGTTTCTGTTGATTTTTGGGCGTTGCGATCGCAATCATCTCAGACCTCCATAAAGTATTTGGAATCGATCAAAATAAAGTGCAAAGCACTTTATTTTGATCGATTGTTAGCGAATAGGATTATGTACTGTCACAAGTTTAGTTCCATCAGGAAAAGTAGCTTCTACTTGCACATCATGGATCATTTCGGGAATGCCTTCCATCACGTCATCATGGGTGAGCAAAGTTGCGCCATAGGACATCAACTCGGCAACTGTACGACCTTCCCTCGCACCTTCTAAAATCTCCGCAGTAATAAAGGCGATCGCTTCAGGATAATTTAACTTCAAACCTTTAGCTTTACGACGCTCTGCTAATAATGCAGCCGTAAAAATCAATAATTTATCTTTTTCTTGAGGCGTAAGTTGCATGAATATCTACCAAACTCTAGGTAAGCATTTACTTGGTTTTTGATTTTGGCGAAGCCAAAATCAAAAACTTACCAAACTCTAGGTATGCATTTATTGAGTTTCTAGTTTTGGCGAAGCCAAAACTAGAAACTCACCAAACCCTAGGTACGCATATTGCTCTATCCCTATAGGATACACGCAAAAGCTGCCAAATTTGCTGAAACCATTTACGCGCATCGCTAGAGGAGTCTCCAAAATAACGACATACTAAACCTGACAGCGATCGCGTAACTCCTGACATTCCTCGATAATTTCCCCCTTCCCAAGTAGAACGAATGTGTGTAATTAATTCAGGCTCTACGGTTGCACCGACAAAGATAAAATTTGCAGCGATCGCATAATTATTTAATCCATTAGGACTCCCTAACATTTCTGTATTTCCATTGAGATATTGTCGATCAATCCATAGCGGACTTTGGTCGCGCCATACCTCCATATGCGATCGCCAGTTACCATCCAGAAATTTCTCTCCCCTAGCTGTGCGTCCAAACCTGATAATTTCCCACATCGTAAAAGTGGCGGCTGGTGCTAGATCAATTCTGGTTTGCTGACGATATTGCGCTTCGGAAAACACAATTGTCTCCTGTGGAAACCATTCCAAGCTTGCCCCTTCATCAATGCGGATATGAACATTTTGTAGAGATTCTGCACCTTTGCTGCGATAGATTTTGCTAGCAGCAGCCGTAGTAATCAGGGCTTGGGTTTGGGGTTGCAAATGGATTTTTGCAGACAGGCGATCACCCCCCACTAGACCACCTGCGGTATGTAAAAGAATACAATGACAAATTTCTTCGCCTTCAGGATAAAGCGATCGCTGAATTTTCCAAGGTGCTACGGTGTAATTACGGGTTAATACTGTTTGTTGATTCCGTTTCGCAAATTCTAATTCTAATTCTCCCGCCCAAGGTGAAGCCATAGGAATATCTAATTAATTCTGTGCAATAGGAAACATAGCATCTAATAGACTGAGGCTAACATAAAAATAAGGGAGAGTGCGAAGCACTCCCCCTTATTTTTATGTTTTTAAACTGCTAGGAATTTCTGAATTACTTCATTACTTAGCTCTGAAGTTTTACCAGAGGCGACAATACCGCCTTTTTGCATGGCGTAATACCAATCCGCTTGGCGGACAAAGTGCAAATGCTGCTCTACAAGCAGGATTGAAATCCCAGTGGTTGCCACAATATGTTTAACTGCCGATTCAATTTCTAAAATAATCGATGGCTGAATTCCTTCCGTTGGTTCATCGAGAATTAACAATCTAGGTTGTCCCATCAAAGCACGGGCGATCGCTAATTGTTGTTGTTGACCGCCGCTAAGGTCTCCGCCCATACGATTGAGCATCGATTTCAATACTGGAAATAGCTCATACACCATATCCAAAAGGTTTTGGCGCACCGCAGGAGTAACTGGGTGAGACTCCAAACCTAGTAAGAGATTTTCTCTGACGGTCATACGGGGCATGACCTCGCGACCCTGTGGCACATAGCCCACACCCATTCTAGCTCGGCGATCGGGAGTAAGTTGAGTGATATCCTTCCCAAAAAAGGAAACATCACCCTGTCTCGGTTTTAGTAATCCCATGATTGTTTTTAATAGAGTGGTTTTACCTACTCCATTACGACCAATTAGGCAGACCATTTTGCCAGCCGCCACACCCATATCCACATTGCGGAGAATATGGCTTTCACCATAATAAACATTGAGATTATTAATTTGTAAAATCGGATCGTAAGTTTCTTCCATTATTCTTCCTCTTCCTGATGTCCCAAATAAACTTCAATGACTCGTGGATCATTTTGCACTTCTTCAAAATTGCCTTCACAAAGGACGCTACCTTGATGCAAAACCGTTACTTTACGAGCAATCTGACGCACAAACTCCATATCATGCTCAATCACGATAATGGAATGGGATTCTGCCAAAGACATTAGCAATTCGCCAGTTTTTTCGGTTTCTTCGTCAGTTAAGCCCGCTACAGGCTCATCCACTAACAACAGGTCGGGAGATTGAGCAATTAACATCCCAATTTCTAGCCATTGCTTTTCGCCGTGTGATAGAAACTCGGCTTTCATTTCCGACTTGTGCATCAGTCCAATGACCTTTAGCAAGTCATTCACTTTTTGCTTTTCAACTACCGATGGTGGCTTAAACAAAGTAGAGAAAACATTTTTATTGGGATTACTTGCTAACTCTAGGTTTTCTCTGGGAGTGAGATTGAGATATACACGGGGAGTTTGAAACTTGCGACCTACGCCCATTCTGGCAATTTTATGCTCTGAAAGCGATCGCGTATTTTTACCTTTAAATCGTACCTGACCTTCAGTGGGCTTCACTTTACCCGTAATTACATCTAAAAATGTGGTTTTGCCCGCACCGTTAGGACCAATAATTACTCGTAATTCACCCTGCTCCATCTCAAAGTTTAAGTTGTTAATAGCTTTAAACCCATCGAAGCTTACCGTAACATTTTCAATCTCTAAGATTCTGCCGCTCATTTTGTACCTCTGGATCTAATTCAAGACTGGGATATGTAACCTTGGGTCTCCGACTAAAAACTCGTTGGAACAGCAATAAGCCACTAGTTTTGAACCAACCCACTAAACCATCGGGTAGCACCATCACCACAATTAAGAACATCGCGCCCTGAAAGAACAACCAGATTTCGGGGAACTGCTCACTTAATAGACTTTTAGCAAAATTAACTAAAATTGCGCCAATTAATGCTCCGATCAGCGTAGAGCGACCACCCACGGCAACCCAAATCACCATTTCAATGGACAGTCCGATATCCATCGACTTCGGAGAAATAATCCCTGTCTGGGGTGTGAAAAGAGCGCCGCCAATACCTGCTAAAACTGCGGATATGGCAAATACCAAAACCTTAAACCCTGTAGGATCGTAGCCTGAAAATCTGGCACGGTTTTCATCATCCCTAAGAGCAATTAACAATCTACCAAATCTTCCACTCGTAAGCCAACGACATAGCACATAGGCTAGTCCTAAAAAGGCAACGGTAAGAATATAGAAAAATCGCTGGGTTTCAGGAGCATTGATGTCATAACCAAAGATGGTTTTGAAGTCAGTGAGTCCATTTGTGCCATTAATATATTGCTGCTGACCGTTGAAGAAGTTAAAGAAAATAATCGTGGTTGCTTGGGTCAGAATCGAGAAATATACGCCGCGAATGCGATTTCTGAATACGAGATATCCTAAGATTGCGCCCACGATCGCTGGTATTAAGACGATCGCTAAAAGCGTAAATTCAAAGGAATAAAACGGCTCCCACAATGCAGGTAATTTCGTAATGCCATAGAGAGGCATGAAGGAAGGTAACTTCTCTGTTGCATCGGCAGGAAATTGCAGCTTTAAGTGCATGGCGAGGGCATAGCCGCCCAATCCGAAAAATACGCCATGACCTAAACTAAGAAGCCCTGTATAGCCCCAGATCAAATCAATTCCTAAAGCCACGATCGCTAAAGCTAGAAATCGCCCTAGCATCGTGATCCGAAAGGCTTGACCCGTTGCTTTAAAAATTTCGGGAATTACAAAAATCAATAATAAGGCGATTGCCAAGCCGACACTAACTTCAATGCCAAGCGATCGCCACTTGTTTTTTGATGGATTCGGCGAGGTAGATTGATTCGGAATCGTAGAAATATCTTCTGTCGTACTCATAATAATTACAATTCCACTGAACGACCTTTTTGAGGAAACATTCCCGCAGGCTTATATTGCAAGAAAGCAACAATCATCAGGAACAGCAGCACTTTTGCCATACTGGTAGTTCCAAAGAAAGTGAAAAATCCTGCAACGGGACTTAGTGGACCAAATAAAGTAACAAAGGTTTGGGAACCGAAGAGATAGCTGGTGATCCCAATCGCCATGGCTGCCGCAATACTACCCACCAACTTACCGACACCACCAACGACAACCACCATAAAGGTGTCTACAATATAGTTTTGTCCAGTATTTGGTCCCACGGAGCCAAGGAAGCTAACCGCACATCCTGCTATTCCTGCTAATCCTGAGCCAAGAGAAAATGTTAAAGCATCAACAGTTTTAGTAGGAATACCTAAACAGGAACTCATTTGTCTATTTTGAGTTACCGCACGGATTCTCAAGCCCCAAGGTGACTTCTCTAGAAATAGATAGATGCCCACCACACAGGCAATGGTCAAAACGATGATAAATAAGCGGACATAGGGTAATTGTAATGATCCGATCGCGATACCACCTCTAAGCCACTTAGGAGCAGTCACGTCCACATTCTGAGCGCCAAACCAAGGTTGGGTCACAGCCATTTTGTAAATCTGTCCCAGAAATACTGCCACTGCCCCTGAAATTGCGAGGGATAGGGGTAAGAGGATCGCGATCGCCCAATTCCGAATCGCTTCCCAATTAGGTCTTTTCTGTAAAATCCAGACAGCCCCAAAATATAACAGGCTAAAAACTAATATTGCTGCAATAATCACCCAATTTACGCTGCGGACAAATTGTTGCAAAATCAAGCTTACGCCCCAAGTTGCTAAAAGTGTTTCTAATGGTCGTCCATAGAGATAACGAATTACTCCCTTTTCCAAGAGAAATCCGATCCCTGCTGTCACTAAAAAAGCGGCAATTAGGGCTGCAAAAACATAAAAATCTGTCCAAGGTTCTCCTAACTTTTTGAAGCCATTCTGTACCACAAAGGTTGTATATGCACCCAGCATCATCAATTCGCCGTGAGCCATATTAATTACGCCCATCAAACCAAAGACGATCGCCAATCCTAATGCAGCTAATAATAGTACCGAACCCGTACTGATACCATTAAATACTCCCTCTAGAAGTCGGAGAAGATTTTCATTCATGACTCTATCTACATAAAAAACATGAGCAGATTCGGCAATAAATACCGAACAGAATCAAAATAGTTTGCTATGCAGACATTGCCCACACAGCAAACTATTTCGAGGTTTAAGTTGATGGGTAACAGGCAAGGGGCTTAAGCCCCTTGCCTGTAAAAGAAACCTATGCTTTCTTGAACTTACCACCCTTAGCCTTATCAGAGTAATCGCAAGCAAAGCCCTTAGTCTCTGCAACAAATTGGTTCCAAGGTAATGGAGCCACTGCGGACTTGGTTTCATAAACCACTTTGAATTGTCCATCAGGTGTAACTTCACCAATACGGACAAACTTAGACAAGTGATGGCTGTTTTCCATAGTCACCTTGCCTTCTGGAGCGTCAAAGGTTTGACCGAGAGCAGCCATTCTTACGGCTTCAAGATCCTCTGCTTTACCTGCTTTCTCAACCGCTTGCTTCCAAATGTTTACAGCGATGTATCCAGCTTCCATAGGATCATTGGTTACACGATCTGCACCATACTTAGCCTTGAAAGCTTCGACGAACTTCTTGTTAACAGGGTTGTCAACGGTCATGAAGTAATTCCATGCTGCATAGTGACCCTTGAGGAATTCAGGACCGATCGCTTTAACTTCTTCTTCGGCGATACTAACGGACATCGAAGGATATTTGTCAGCAGTCAGACCAGCACCTTGCATCTGTTTGAAGAAAGCAACGTTACTATCACCATTGAGGGAGTTGTAAATTACGCCGCCATTGGGAAGTGCTTGCTTAATCTTGGTGATAATTGGTGTAACTTCAGAGTTGCCCAAGGGTAGATAGTCTTCACCGACTACCTTACCGCCCGATGCTTCCAATTGAGCTTTAATGATTGTGTTTGCAGTGCGAGGGAACACATAGTCAGAGCCAACGAGGAAGAACTCTTTACCCTTGTTCTTAAGCAACCATTCTACAGAAGGCTCAATCTGTTGGTTAGGAGCGGCTCCAGTGTAGAAGATATTCTTAGAACATTCTTGACCTTCGTACTGAACTGGATAGAAGAGTAAATGATCTTTTGACTCAAATACAGGCAATACAGCTTTACGGCTAGCAGAAGTCCAGCAACCAAACACGACAACTACCTTGTCTTGGTCGATTAATTTCTTCGCTTTTTCAGCGAATGTTGGCCAGTCAGAGTTACCGTCTTCAACGATCGCTTCGATTTGCTTACCAAGCACGCCGCCTTTCTTGTTAATTTCTTCGATCGCAAGTTGAGTTGCATCGACCAAGCTCTTTTCACTAATTGCCATAGTGCCGCTCAAGGAATGCAAAATGCCAACCTTGATTGTTCCACCCTTAGCTGCCGCAGTACTAGCAGCAGTAGGAGAAGCAGCAGTTGTTGCTGCCGTAGTTGCAGCAGTTGTAGTAGTTGCTGTAGGTGTAGATGGGGTACAGGCTTTAATTAAACTACTAACGCCCAGTGCAGCAGAGCCATAGACGATAAACTTACGACGATTCATTCTCTTGCTCATTAAATTTTAACGCCTCCAAACTGTTGAATTCTATTTTCCATGACTAGTTAGAATGGAGGTTAAACCCCACTCCTCACACACTTAAATCAATCGAAGTGATTGCTTAACAATCCTGATATAGTTAATCCTAGCAGGTTGTATCAGAGAATACTTTTTGCCTTTAGTCTTTGTTAGAAGTATTTCTACTGATTGTTGGTTTAGGGGTTGTGAGAATAGATAACATTGTCCAAATTGATAGCTAAGACTCTGATATTAATCCCTTTCCAGTGATACCAAATCAAAAGATGGCGTAGCCATCTTTTGATTTGGTATCACTGGATTTGATTTTTATAGCTGTGGTCAGTCTTGTTAGCACACAAAACCAGAAGACGAGTTGCGGCGCGAAGCGCCGCAACTCGCTTCTTGGGTTTTGATTTGCCCTAATGCAAGTGACCACAGCTATAAATCACAAAAATATTGACTCACTTTCGTAATTTGGTATACAAGGGTTGGAGGTGCGTGGCTTCGCCGCACACCTCCAATCCTCCACTTTATAAGGACTATTCCTTAGGTGAGAAGGGAGTAAGCATTATTTTAGACTTGAAATTATATGAATAATCTCTTGCATTTTAATGGGTTTACTAATGTAATCATTCATACCTGCATCCAAACAAGCCTGACGATCTTCAGGTCTAGCATTGGCGGTCATGGCAACGATCGGTAGGTGAGAATTTTCAGAACTTTGACGAATCAATTTGGTAGCCGTTAATCCATCCATTTCAGGCATTTGGATATCCATCAAAATTAAGTCATAGGCATGAGTCTGAATTGCTTGTACAGCTTCTAAGCCATTTCTTGCCCAATCTATTTGATATCCTAATTTTTCAAGAAATTTCGTGGCAATTAGTTGATTAAAGGGATTATCTTCTACCAATAAAATTTGTAAAGGGAATTTTTCGGCTAGTTGAGACTCAATCACAAGGGGAGGGATTGAAGATGTTTGCCCATCGATCGCCTCTTTCTCGATTTCAGAAGTTGAGCTAGCGATTGTAAAATAGAAGGTTGAACCTTGGATTGAACCTCTAGTGGAGAATAGCGGCTTCCAGTCTAAGCTTGGCTTACCACCTACTTGACCGAGACTTTCCACCCAAATCGTGCCACCCAGAAATTCTACAAGACGCTTACTAATGGCTAACCCCAATCCTGTACCACCATATTTGCGATTAATGGAGACATCAGCTTGAGTAAATGGTTGAAATAATTGGTCGATCTGATCGCTTTGAATGCCAATACCTGTATCGGCGATCGCAAACTTGAGTATGTATTTGTTGCTTGATGAAATTTCTGATGAAATTTGTGTGGAAATAAAAGACTGAAACTCAGCACTGACAAAAACTTTCACCTCACCGATTTGAGTGAATTTAATCGCGTTACCAATCAGATTTAGTAAAATTTGACGCAGGCGGTGGCGATCGCTATAAACCGTAGTCGGAACATTAGGAGCGATCTCATATTGGAGATTAATTTGCTTAGCGATCGCTTGACTATTTAAGAGTTGGCAAACCCGACTGATCAGCTCTTCTAAATTAAATTCCCATTTTTCTATGGCTAACATACCTGATTCGATTTTCGAGAAATCGAGAACATCATTAATTATATTTAAGAGCGCATCTCCACTATCTTGGATTGCTTTCACAAAATCTGCTTGTTCTTCATCTAGCTTCGTAGTTTCTAGTAGTTGCGCCATCCCTAATACTCCATTCATGGGAGTACGAATTTCATGGCTCATATTTGCTAAGAATGCACTTTTGGCTCGAGTAGCTTCTTCTGCTGCTTCTTTGGCTTTGAGTAATTCTATTTCAGTACGTTTGCGAATGGTAATATCCACTATGCGAGCCAGACTAAAATGTCTTTCACCAAAATTAATTCTCTTTAGCAAAAGATCTCCCCAAAATTCACGTCCTTTAAAAGTGAGGTATTCTAACTCTAATTGACAAAAACCTTTTTGATCAACTTCTTGATTAATCCAAGCAAGTTCTTTCTTGGTGAAATTACGTTTATGAAGAGTGCTACCCACGATGTTAAGTAATTGGTTTTTATGATCTACTTCAAATAATTCTATGGCTTGCTGATTGCAGTCAAATATTAGTGAAGTTCTACTATCAAGTAAGAACAATGCATCGGTGGATTCATTAAAGATTAGTTCCCGTAGATCATGGCTGTAGGATAGCTCCTCTTCCAGTTTCTTGCGATCGCTAATGTCACGAATCAGGATCATCGCTTCATTATCACCACTGACAGCAATCCGAGCCTCCTCGTAATGCACTTCGCCATTGATTACAGTTTGGTACTCATGAAATTGAATTTCCCCAGTTTGAAATGCTTGTTCGATGTAATACATGCGCTGTTGTGCGACTTCTGGTTCAAGCACATCTAATACATTGTTACCGAGCATTTGTTCAGGTGAAACTGCACACTCAATTTCATCGGAAGGAATGGCATCCAAGTAAAAACCATCACGACTCACACGCAAAATTAGGTCAGGAATTGCATCAATTAAAGCTTGAGTAGTGGTAACAGCTTGACGTAAATTTTCTTCGGTTTGCTTTTGATCACTCAGGTCAATATCTACACAATAGAGTTCTTGTTCTCCTTCAGTATTAGTCAGCATTATGTGACTAGAATAAACTGCTATTCTAGAACCGTCTTTACGCATTAAGTTTAGTTCATCGGCTGGAATAGGTTGCCCATTTACGAGCCAATTTTGAACTGCATCAATTACACCTTGACGCATCTCTGGAGGAATAATCAGATCTTCCAGTTGCTGACCGATTGCCTCAGCCTTGGTGTAGCCATACAGATGTTCACTTGCCTCATTCCAGTAAATTACTTGACGCAGACGATTGTAGCCTTGGACTGAGATTTTTGGGGTAGACTCAAATAAGTTGCGAAATCTCTGCTCACTTTTTTCTAAGTTGGCTGCGGTTTGCTTGCGATCGCTAATATCTGTCAGAATTCCATTCCAAATAATTGCTCCATCTTCTCTCTGTTGGGGAATGGACTTTCCTAAAATCCACTTAATTTTTTCGCTAACAGTTTGAATGCGAAATTCAAAATTCCAAGGTTCGAGGGTCTGAGCGGAAACAACAATGGATTGGTGGAAAGATTCCCAGTCTTCAGGAAAAATCAAGTCCCAAATAACTTGGATATCGTTAATGACACATTCTGGCGAAATCCCCGTTAATTCCTCAATGCCCTGACTCGCGAACGGCACACTAAATTCCCCTTCTGGGCTAAGTCGAAATTGATAAACAGCCCCTGGTATTGCGTCGGTGAGGTTGCGGAGCTTGAGTTCACTCTCTAGCAAGGCTATCTCAGCTTGATTGCGTTTAGCTTCATTAGTTAGGCGATCGCTAATATCCTGAAAAGTGGCGATCGCATAAATAACCTGTTCCTGCTGATCAAAAATTGGTGTAGCTGTTACTTCTAAAGGCACTACGCCATCAGAACGACGAATCTCTAAATCATTAACTTGAATGGTTTCTCCTGCAAAAGCACGATTACTAGGCAAGTCTTGATTCGGATAGGGTTCCTCAGTACCAGCACGATATATCTGGAAAGATTCTGAAAGGCGATCTGTCTCTGATTCTGCGTAGCGATTAGTCCCCAATATTGATCGCCCGATATTATTGATATAAATTAGTTGTCCTGCTGCGTCATGCACAGCAATTCCAATCGGGGTCGCGTCTAAAAATTGGATCAGACGGCTTTCGCTAACCGATAAAGACACATTGGCAACAAGTGACTCCAAAATACGCTTGACACTAGTTGGTGTGTTTTCCCAGTCTTCTGGAGAAATCTGCTCAGACCCTAGAGGAGACTGTTTTACCATAACTCCAACTTAGACCAGCTTGCTTTAGTTCATTCCTTTATTGTATAGCTAATACCTTGATAGTCAAGAATTTACGAAGTGACTTACTACTAGTTGCTGATTAGCAAATTAAGGCAAAAATAAAGCCTATAGCATAGGCTAAACCTATACTACAGGCTTTATTTTTGTGTATTTAATTACGCCTAGTTACTCAAATCTACAGGGATCATATTACTTTGGCTTTGTCACGATTTCGCCAAGCCTAGAACAGGGGACTTAAGCCCATTGCTTTTCTCAAATGTTTTCAAATGAGATATTAATCTACATTTTTTTGATAATAAAATCTGTGATTTTAGTTAAACCTTCTTGGGTTTTAAGATTACTAAATACAAAAGGTTTGTCACCACGCATTTTTTTAGCATCACGATCCATTACGGTTAAATCTGCCCCCACGTAAGGCGCAAGATCAATTTTATTAATCACTAATAAATCAGATTTAGTAATTCCAGGTCCTCCTTTGCGCGGTATTTTATCGCCTGCCGCTACATCAATTACATAGAGAGTGAGATCTACCAACTCAGGGCTAAAGGTAGATGCAAGATTATCGCCACCACTCTCTACAAAAATTAAATCTAAATTCTCAAATCGAAGTTCTAATTGCTCGATCGCTGCCAAGTTCATCGATGCATCTTCACGAATGGCAGTATGGGGACAACCACCAGTTTCTACGCCCACAATGCGATCGCGTTCTAGAGCTTCGCTGCGAACAAGGAACTGAGCATCCTCTTGAGTGTATATATCATTAGTGACGACAGCAATTTGAAAATGCGATCGCATCGCTTTACAGAGCGAATCAACAAGGGCTGTTTTTCCAGAACCAACGGGTCCAGCAACTCCAATGCGAAATGGTGACATACGGATTTATCTTTAACTTATACTATTGTGAATAGAGTTACAGCGCTTTGCACTTTCTTAAAACCCAGATAAATTTTCAAAAAGTTTACTTTACAAGCTTTTTAAAAATTTATCTGTAATATACAAAACCTCAATAGGCTGTAATCGCTATCCACCATAGTACAAGAGTATAGTTTCGGAATTATGCACATTCTCACCCAGCGTCTATCGCCACAGGCAAAACAAACAGTGGAGCCTACATCTTTACTCACCTTGGCATTAATTGCCGAAGATAGAACTCGGAGTCGTCATCGTTTTATGAGCGAAGAAGGTGAGGAAGTAAATCTGCAACTACAGAGAGGTACAGTGTTGAGAGAAGGTGATATTCTTGCGGATGCTAATGGTCAGGCGATCGCCAAAGTCTTAGCTAAGCCCGAACCTGTCTTAACTGTCACATCCCACCATGCGATCGATTTTTTGCGCGCAGCTTATCATTTAGGAAATCGACATATTGCCCTAGAAATTACTGAATCTTATCTAAGGCTGTCACCTGACTCCGTACTTGAGGATATGGTTCTCAAAATGGGTTTAAATGTTACTCAGGAAATGCAACCTTTTCAACCAGAGTCTGGCGCATATCATCATCACCATGATCATTAATCTTGATTCTTTGCAAATATTGCGACTATTGCAAATCACCAGTCCTACTCTACCGATAGGAGCTTATAGCTATTCAGAGGGAATAGAATACCTATGCAGTTCTGGTGTTATCCATAATGAAGTGGATCTTTACAATTGGCTCAAAAGGGAGTTAAGTTTTGGTTTTATTTCCAACGAGGCGGCGATCGCACTTCGCGCCCATCAAGGATTTATCAAAAGCGATATCCATAGCCTTATCTATTGGAATAACTGGTTTTCAGCTACTAGAGAAACAGAAGAAGTTCGTTTAGCTAGTTGGCAAATGGGACAATCTTTAATCAAATTGTGGTGTCAGCTTCCATTAGATTCATTATCTAGGGAAGAGACTTATCAAGATTCTTTAAAGGAAAATCTCCAAGACTTTCAGTCTCTATCGACAATTAGGCAAGAAATACAAGACTCTTTGCCCAAGGCTAAAGATAATGCTGAAGGAAGGGGATGCAATTATGCGATCGCCTTTGGTATTGTTGCCGCAAGCTTGGGTATCAACCCTCAAAATACTGTTAGTGGTTATATCTATAGCTGGTTATCAAATTTAGTTAGTGCCGCAGTAAGAGCAGTTCCCTTTGGTCAAACCATTGGGCAACAGATTATATTTCGGCTTAGCACTGATATTGTGCAGAGTTCACAGTTGGCTTTAGAGCGATTAGATTGCGATCTAGAGTGGTGTGGATGGGGGGCAAGTTTAGCCTCAGCCAATCATGAGACGCAGTATTCTCGACTATTTCGTAGTTAGAGTTATTAGGGCTAAGTGTCTAGACGCGATTAAAAAACAAACCCACGACTTGTGGCGCGTGCGCCACAAGTCGTGGGTTTTAATCCAAAAATTAGATTGAAAAATATAGCAGTGTAAGTTTTGCTTAGGACATAAAACCCAAAAAGCGAGTTGCGGCGCGAAGCGCCGCAACTCGCTTTTTGGGTTTTGGTTTGTACTGGCTAACTCTTGCTTTGCTATATAGTGTGACTCTAGAAAACCTATTTAATTTACGTTAGATAAAGTGTAGAAAAACTTCATTTGATGTAAACATTCCTCTTTAGTAAAATCACCTCAGAATATTTAGTGTTAACTATTAATTTTAATTAGCTGCTTATTTTTATTTGGCTCATAAAACACATAATCCCCAATAAAAATGTTACATACTACACTTTATATTTTCTCTAAATTTAAGATTTGGCAATTACTAAAAGCTGTTCTAGAATTACTATATTTAAAAGGTTAGCAGGTAGAAGATTATTACAGACTCATATTTCTACGCATAGGCAGATACTCCCCAATAGTTAGAAAAGTATGCATACTGAAGAACACACCCAAGTTATTAATGATCAACTTTTCTCGGCTAAAGTTGAAAGCCTAGCGCAAGAAATTAAAGAGTTAAAATCCCAAAATATTAGTTTAAAGCAGCAACTCGCTGCCAAGACTATTCAACAAGAACAGTTATCCAAAGCTAATCACCGTTTGCAAACAGAAATAATAGATCGGCAACAAACTGAAACAGCATTACGGTTACTTTTAGATCGGTTGTCGAGCGAAAAAAATGATCTCGAACTGATTTTAGATACTACCACCACCCATAGTGACACGATTGAAGCGATGCTCTATGACCGAGCTTTGTCCCTTGCGCGTGAGGTAACCGTAGATGGGCTTACGCAAATAGCTAATCGTCGAGCCTTTGACCAGCGCTTAGAAAATGAATGGCAACGCCTAGCCAGAGAAAATTCACCACTTTCGCTCTTGTTGTGTGATGTGGATTTCTTTAAACGTTATAACGATCGCTACGGACATCCTACGGGAGATGATTGTTTACGGGCAGTTGCTAAAGCGATCGAGTCTTGTATTCGTCGTCCCGCCGATCTCGCAGCTCGTTATGGAGGGGAAGAATTTGCGGTTATTCTTCCAAATACTCTAAGAGAAGGCGCAACTCATATTGCAGAGCAAATTTGTCAGGCTGTAGATAATCTCAAAATCCCCCATGAGTTCTCTTATGTAAGTAAGCATGTTTCTTTAAGCATTGGTATATCTACGGCTTTTCCTACTGTTAGAGTTTTATCCAAAACACTTCTAGAATCTGCGGACAAAGGCTTATATTTAGCCAAAAATAATGGTCGCAATCGCGCAGTTTTTAATAGCAGCTAGTATTCCAAAACCCGTCAAGTTGCGCCCTATGGGGCGCAACTTGACGGGTTTTGGTTTGTAATTAATTATGCCTAGCTACTTAACAGGAATCGGGCAAAGCCCACTTCCTGTTATTGATTTATAGGTTAAAGATGGTTGACGCTAAGCGCCGCCCATCTTTAACTATTTAACAGAAGCGATCGCTTGTTCCATTCTGACAATATTGATACAGTTACCAGTCTTCTCAAATTCCGTAATATTAGAGAGGGTAGTTTCAGCGATATTACTGAGAGCTTGACTGGTAAAAAAGGCTTGATGTCCTGTAACAATGACATTTGGGAAAGTGAGTAAACGCTGGAAAGTGTCATCTTGAATAACTTGATTGGATAAATCTTCAAAAAATAAATCCGCTTCCTGCTCATACACATCTATGCCCAGATAGCCGATCGCCCCAGATTTCAGTCCATCAATTGCCGCTTGCGTATCAATCAAACCGCCTCGACTGGTATTAATTAGCATCATCCCTGATTTCATCTGCGCGATCGCCGCCTCATTAATCAAATGATGGGATTCAGGAGTGAGTGGGCAATGGAGAGAAATAATATCGGATTGAGCAAATAGTTGAGAGAGGTCTACATATTCCATCCCTAAATTAAGGCAAGTTGGATTTTGATAGGTATCATACCCTAAGAGCTTGCAGCCAAAGCCTTTCATGATCTGGGCAAAAATAGCGCCGATCTTTCCAGTGCCAATAACGCCTACGGTCGAACTATGCAAATCAAAACCTAGTAATCCATCAATTGAAAAATTACCTTCTCTCACACGGTTATAAGCGCGATGGACTTTTCGATTGAGAGAGAGAATTAAGGCTACGGCATGTTCGGCAACCGCATAGGGAGAATAGGCTGGCACGCGCACCATCTCTAGACCTAATTGAGCCGCCGCCGCTAAGTCTACATGATTAAATCCCGCCGATCGCAACGCAATTAATTTTGTACCGCCTTTGGCGAGGGTTTCTAGCATCGAGGCATTGAGATAGTCATTGATAAAAATGCAGATCGCAGGAAATCCAGAGGCGAGGGAAACGGTTTCAGGACTGAGGTGAGATTCTAGGAAGGTAATCTCATGATCATATTGAATATTGGCGGTTTCAAAAAATTGGCGATCGTAGGTTTTGGTATTAAAAAAGGCAATTTTCATAACTCAATAATCAATGAATATACATAAATCAAAGGCGGCGCAAAGCGCCGCCTTTGATTTATAGATTTAGAGAAGCTTAACCACTAATATTGAGGGTCGCTTTTGCTGGATCGTAGGCTTCTAATTCCACCTTAACTGGCTTAACATTCCAGATTTCATCGCAGTATTCCTTGATTGTGCGATCGGAAGAGAACTTACCAGAACGAGCAACATTGAGAATGCTCATCGTTGTCCAATTCTCCCCATCCTTATAAGCGGCGGCGACTTTATCTTGACAATCGGAGTAGGCTTGATAATCAGCCAATAACATATAGTCATCCCGATAAAGTAGAGAATCTACCAAAGGCTTGAATAGGTCTTTATCGCCGGGAGAGAAATATCCTCCCCCTAAGCGATCGAGTACAAGACGTAGTTCTTCATTATTTTCGTAAAAGCTATAGGGATTATAGCCTTCAGACTTCATCTTTTCTACTTCAGCCGCAGTCAAACCGAAGAGGAAGAAGTTTTCTGCACCGACTTCTTCACGAATTTCAATATTTGCACCATCTAAAGTACCAATGGTTAAGGCTCCATTCATGGTGAATTTCATGTTGCCAGTACCAGAGGCTTCCTTACCTGCGGTGGAAATTTGTTCAGAGAGATCAGCAGCAGGATAAATCAATTGTCCCAGAGAAGCACTGAAGTTAGCTAGAAAGACAACTTTAATTCTGTCTTGAACATCGGGATCGCGATTAACCACATCAGCAACGGCATTGATTGCTTTAATGATCAACTTCGCCATGAAGTAACCAGGAGCAGCTTTTCCGCCAAAGACGAAGGTGCGAGGAGTAACATCAATACTAGGATTTTGCTTGATTCGCAAGTACAGGGCAATGATGTGGAGTAGGTCAAGATGCTGACGCTTGTATTCATGAATACGCTTAACTTGGATGTCAAAAATAGAATTGACATCAACGTCTACACCATTGTGAGCTGAGATGTAATCAGCAAGTTTTTGCTTGTTGGCGCGTTTGATCTGATTCCAGCGATCGCGAAAATCCTTGTCATCCACAAAGGCTTCAAGTTTTTTAAGTTCATCAAGGTGCTTCAGCCAAGTATCACCAATTTTTTCGGTAATTAGACCAGATAAAGCAGGATTAGCTAGTAATACCCAACGACGAGGGGTAACACCATTGGTTTTATTGTTGAACTTCGCAGGCCAAAGCTTATAAAAGTCCTTTAAAACATCCTGCTTCAACAATTCAGTATGCAAAGCGGCTACACCATTGACGGCATGACTACCAACGGTTGCAAGATTTGCCATGCGGACTTGTTTACCACCACTTTCTTCAATGATCGAGAGCCGCGCTAGTAACTCTTCATCATCGGGATACCAAGTCTGGACATCCTGTAAAAAGCGATGATTGATTTCGTAAATGATTTGCAAATGGCGAGGCAAAAGACTCTCAAATAAGGGAACTCCCCATTTTTCTAGAGCTTCGGGCATGAGAGTGTGATTGGTGTAGGCAAAGGTGCTTTGGGTAATGCGCCATGCTTCGTCCCAATACATTTCATGGTCATCTACCAACAAACGCATCATTTCCGCAATGCTAATGGCAGGGTGCGTATCATTTAGCTGAATGGCGGCATGTTCAGGAAGATTATCGAGGCGACCATATTTTTTCAGATGGCGGCGAATGATGTCTTGCAATGAGCAGGAAACAAAGAAGAATTGCTGCTCTAGGCGTAGTTGGCGACCTTGAGGAGTGTTGTCGTTGGGATAGAGAACTTTAGAGATAGTCTCTGATTTGATTTTGGTAGCTACTGCGCCATCATAGTCGCCAGAGTTAAAGGCTTGGAAGTTAAAGTCTTCCCCTGCTTCTGCTTTCCAGAGACGCAAGGTGTTGACGGTGTTGGTTTGATATCCGGGAACGGGGGTATCGTGGGGAATGCCCTCAACGGTGAAGCTAGGAATCCAACGGGTATGGGGACGACCGCGATCGTCATTATAGATTTCGGTATGTCCGCCGAATTTGACTTGGACTGTGGATTCGTAGCGCACAACTTCCCAAGGATTGCCACAACGGAGCCATTTGTCAGGAATTTCTACCTGCCAACCATGTTGAATTGATTGGTTGAAAATTCCGAATTCATAGCGAATTCCGTAACCCATTGCAGGAATTTCTAGAGTTGCGAGGGAATCAAGAAAACAGGCGGCTAGTCGTCCCAGTCCACCGTTACCAAGCCCGGGATCTGGTTCTTGTTCTAAGATCTCAGTGAGGTCGAGCCCTGATTCTTTAACGGCTTGCTCAATGGCTTCGTAAAGGTCAAGATTGATCAAACTATTACCGAGATGTCGCCCCATCAAAAATTCGGCGGAGAGATAATAGACAGTTTTAATGTCTTGCTCGTGGTAGACCTTGAGGGTTTGAAGCCAGCGTTGTAAGAGGCGATCGCGTGTGGTGTACGATAACGCCATGTAATAGTCGGTAAAATTAGCCAGTAATGCGAGTTTGCCTTGAATGTAGAACAGGTTATCGGCAAAGGCTCGCTTGAGGGTTTCAATACTTAAACCTGTGCGATCGTCTTCTACCGTAATATTGCTGGTTTGATTAGCAACATTTGTTTGCATAGAATTATTCCTGAATGGTTACTTTGTCTTATTGCCGTTCTGCTGACCCTAAGGCGGAGGGCAAGGCTACCCTCCTATCCAAGCATAAACTTGGGGTTGTTGGGCATTTATTAACTGATAATTTATGTTTGGAGATAGCAATATTTACGGTTTCCTGACATTAGCACCAGTTATCGTAAATATTAGCTCATTAAAAATAAAGTGATAGCGTGTTGCATCATCACTTTATTTGCTCTTGTAACCATTGCCGAAATTCGCGACGCAAAGTACTCATTGGGATTTCATTACTTTTTTCTAAAAATAGAGATATCCCTTGAATAACATCAATATTAGGTAAAGCCTTGCTAACAGTGGAGTTAACATATTGACTATTTGCCAATAGATTTATCTCTAATTTTCCATTCTTATACCGCCAAATTTCAGAAACCGCCAAAGCTTCATAAGCATTGATTTGAGTAATTGAGGTTAAATCAACTTCGATTACCAAATCAGGCGCAGGATCAACCGTAAGATCAATCCTCTTTTTGCCAATTACTGCTTGATAGTTATTGATATAAAAGCAATCATCAGGCTCGATCCCCGCCTGCATTTTCTTATTCTTAAAGGTTGTAGAACCTAGGGATTCCCACTCCAAGGCTAATTCGTCCAAAATAATCTTAAGTAAATCTCCGATCAAAACTTTTATACGTTCATGTCCTGCGAGTGGCATCCGTAGTTCTAACACTCCCTTGTAGTAGGCAATCAGTGAATGACGATGTTCTCCTAAGTCTTCTAAGATGTCTACAAATTCCTGCCAGCTAATATTTTCTAGGCTAACTCGTTGACCTTGCTCTAACTGAATTTGCGCGATCGCGATTTTAACTGGCATGGTAGCAATCTCAAGTTGATCAATACTCATCCTAGCAAGGAATTTTTGATTGATAATAGGAGAGTGCTTTAAGTCAGTAGAACTGTAGATAGTTATGCCTCAAATAGCCAGTAACTCTGGAAAAGATCGTCAAATATTATCGGGACAAATCGCTTTAGTTTGGCATCGTCGTGATTTGCGCGTGGATGATCATCCAGCCCTAAGTGAGGCGATCGCACAGGTGGGGGATCAAGGTTGTGTATTAGGGCTATTTATCTTTGATCCCGATATTCTTGATGATGGCTTAACTGAAGGTCGTAAGGTCGATTTTATGCTGGGCTGTCTGCGAGAATTGCAGGCTAATTATCGCCGCTTGGGGAGTGAATTGCTATTCATGTATGGACAGCCTGTGCAGGAAATTTGTAAATTAGCACAGGCTGTTTCGGCTAGTCACGTTTTTTTTAATGAGGATGTGGAACCCTTGGCGATTAAGCGCGATCGCCAAGCGACTGATGCTTTGCAAGCTCTGGGGATCAAGGTACAGAGCTTTGTCGATATTGGGTTGATTGCCCCCCATGCGATCGCCACTCAGTCGGGAGAACCCTATAAGGTGTACACCCCCTTTTGGCGCAATTGGCAAAGCAAGCCGAAACCTCAGCCCTTCGATGCCCCACAAAAAATAAAAGGTTTAGCTAATTACGAAAATTTACCCGTAATGTCTTTACCAAGTTTGCGAGAACTCAAGTTTATTAATGACATTGCCCTGCCCAAATCAGGAGAAACTGCCGCTTTAGAGCTATTAAACAAATTTTGTGATAGCAATAGCATTCTGCGTTATCAAACAGAACGGGATCTGCCTGCCCATGCTGGCACATCAAATTTAAGCCCCCATTTACGCTTTGGGACTGTGGGGATTAGGCGGGTCTGGGCGGCAGCGATCGCGGCGAAACAGATGGTGCGTAGCGAAGAAGATGCCACGGGGATCACCACATGGAAGCAAGAATTAGCATGGCGTGAGTTTTATCAGCATGTTTTGTTTTATTTTCCTGAGCTAGAGTCAGGAGCCTATCGCCCCCAAATGCGAAATTTCCCTTGGGATGATGACGAGGAAAAATTTCAGGCTTGGTGTGAGGGTCGTACAGGCTATCCCATTGTGGATGCCGCCATGCGTCAACTTAATCAAACGGGCTGGATGCATAATCGTTGTCGGATGATTGTGGCGAGCTTTTTGACTAAGGACTTAATTATCAATTGGCAATGGGGCGAACGTTACTTTATGCAAAAGCTTCTGGACGGTGACTTAGCGGCAAATAATGGCGGCTGGCAGTGGAGTGCATCTAGTGGGATGGACCCTAAGCCCCTCCGCATTTTTAATCCTGCATCTCAATCTCGCAAGTATGATCCTGAAGGTGAGTATATTTTGCAATGGTTGCCTGAATTGCAGGGTTTAACGACGGCTGAGCTATTAAGTGGCAATATTCCACCCCATCAGTGCAAAAAACGAGATTATCCCTTGCCAATTGTGGATCACAATCTGCAACAGCAAAAATTTAAAAAGCTCTATCAAGATTGCAAAAGTCCTTAAATAGGCGGCGCTTTGCACCGTCTATTTAAGGACTTAACCAAGATCAAGAGATTTTTTGAAATTGCTGCAAAGCAGCAATTTCAAAAAAATAGAAGTGCGGCGCTATGCGCCGCACTTCTATTTATGACTGCTTAGAAGCTTGTAGCTCATTGAGTTGCAAATTTTGGCTACGGATGCGCCGTGATAATAAACGAATAATATTTACTGCAATATCGGGAGTCTCATCGATCGCCTCATACAGTTGCTGCTGCGTTAACACCAAGCAATCGCAGTTAGAAATAGCCGTTACAGAAGCTGATCGCGGCTCTGCGTCAAAAAGCGACATTTCCCCGAAACAACTACCTTTATCTAAAATTGCCAAATCCTTGTCCCCCAAATGCACCCGCACCCGACCAGCCACCACAATGTAAAGCGATCGCCCCTCTTGACCTTGGGCAAAGATCATCTTGCCCGATGGGTATGACACCTCATTCATAATTGAAGCGAGGCGTACTAAGAAGTCATCACGGAGTTCCTTAAAAATCGGAACCCCGCGCACTAACAATAACCGATCAATACTGGTTAACATCGCTAAGACTCCCCATACCCAGTTGGCTTGCCAGCCATTCTGGCTCTAATCTCAGTATCTATATCTTTGCTCTCATGGGAATTATCACTTAGATTTAGGGTGTTTTTCCCGTTATTTTGAAAATAATAGGAAATTGCTTTTGCCTGAGCGAGTACCAAAGGATTACGATCTTTTAATAAACGGGGCAGAATTCTTACCAGCGATCGCGGTGAAGAAACTTGCAAATAGGCAATCACCGCTTCTCGGACAAAACCTGTGGGATGCTCTATGCATTTCAACATGGTTTCCGCAGGTAGGCTCCAAAATTGAGTCCTTGCCACATGTAAGCAACAAGTTAAAGTCCAGTCAGATAGACAATAACGGAGTTCTACAAGCTGCTGTAGGCGCTTGAGGGGTGATAAAGGTTGGTAGGGATGAATTGTGGAAAGTACACCTAATTTATCGGAGATCGAGCGATTATCGACTACTGACAAGAGGATCTGCTTAATACTTAAATCAACCGTATTGTCTAGAATTTCCATACCTCGCGCCAGACTACCCTTAGATCCAGACAGAATATTAAAGGCCGCCGCCTGAATTGCGGAAGATGAGTACAGCAATTTCATTAATAGAAAAATTCGCTCTAGGCTATCGATCGCCTCAGTTCGCAAAGAATCTAAAAGTAAACCCGCTTCGACGGTGGAAATTTGATCTTCGGGAACGTCCTCGATCGCCGCCCAAGCCTCAGTCATCACCCCTAGTTCTTGAACGACCATTTTTTCAATGCCGCTACGTCCCATTAACTCTAAAACTGCTTCAATGCCCTGTTCTTGAGGAATACGGATCAGAGTTCTAAGGATTTGTCGCCGATGCTTGCCCCAAGTTTGGGATAAGTTGCTAGCAAGGACAGATATAGAAGTCTGTGTACCAATTTCACCCAAAATGTCCCAAGCTTGGACACGCGCATTATCGGGACTGCGATCGCTATAGGCAAGGTCGATGAGAGAGCTGATCGCATCATCACCAAGGGTGACTAGGGCTTCGTGAGAAGCTTTGCGGGTCGCCTTATAGTGTAGACCCCGAATCACTGAGGGAAAGTATTCACTCGCACGAGTAGCGGCGATCGCCCGCAATAGCGCACAACGCACCTCAATCGAAGGATCTTGCAATAATTGCGGCACATAAAATCGTAAAGACTGCATAAAGGCGGCTTCTGCCAAGGCGCGGCAACCGATCACTCTCTCAGGCTGGGATGAACTCGTGATCATATGGCGCAAAGTATTTGTTGCCTCCGCCACCTGAGACGAAGCGCCTAACCGCATCATCAAAGCTACAGCCGTACCCCGAATGATCGGATTTTGTTCTGGCCCCAAATATTTTCGCAGACTATCAATATCGCGATTTTTATCGTCTGCTAGCAATACATAGCGCAAACATAAAGCCTGTACCTGCGGTGATGCTTGGGGAGATTGCATTACCTCCCGAATGGATGGCAAATATTTCGCTTCAGGATTTGCCAACATTGCTTCAATGCTTTGCGCTTGCAAATCGGGATTCATTTGGGCAAGCAAAGGAGCAAGGGATTCGCCCACCGCCTGTGGCGCAATTTGCGTAAGCAGATCGATGCAAACCGACTGCTCCGTTTGCGTTTCGGCACGAGTCATTGATTCGGAGACGGCTCGGCGTAACTCACGGGTATCTACCGCCATTAAGCTCAGTTGTCCACGCTCGACACTTTGAATCAATAGTTCTAAATAGCCGCGCCGCAGTAGCCAAATGACCGCCACCCAAATTATGGCTACAAGGACAATTACGCCAGCAAACCAATGGGAAAAAATGTCAGAATCAATCCCCCTTTGTTTAAAAATTTCACTCACTACCCAAATCAATACCCCTGCGCCTCCAGTGGCAAGCGGATCGGCGATGCCCCGCACAAAGGATTGCATCTGACTGCGAAACTGATCGGGGACAGCTTGAAATAAAGTAGGTGCTGTTGCCGCCACGATCGTAAATCGAAATAACTCGTCAAAGAACTTCAGAACCACAAACCCTATAAGGAGTCCAAAGGGAGCAAATCCTGCGAGCGTGCCTGTGATGATGATGCCCGCAGGCGGCATAAGTACCGCAAAAAACACCCCGATCCTTTCGATAATGCGACTAGAGCCAAAAAGCTGCAAGGCAAGCTTAAAGACTCCCATAATCCCCCCAAATATTCCTAAGAAGCTACCGATCGCCTCTTCAGTTTTTAGGTGAGTTTCGAGTTGGGTCTGATACTGAAACTCGATCATGAAAAACAAAACTTGAGCCGCTACAAAAAAGCCAAACAATAGCCAAACATAGTTGAGAATATTCCCCTGTAGCGATCGGGTGGAAATATCACTATCCTCGTCATTGTTATAGACCGAGTTGGGAAAGGCTTGTTTATAGCGCGTACTCAAATAAAACAGTACGCAGGAACCCATAAACAGCATAAAGCAGGTGGCTAGGGTCATATTGATCGCCCCACCCCAACTCACCAGAAATGGGTAAGAAAATCCGCCCACAATTTCGGCAACAATAATTCCCGTACTAATTAAGGGGAAAGCACGTTTGATTTCACGGATATTAAATAACTGGTTAGCCGCAATATCATTATTAATATTGCTAAGTACATAAATCCCTTCAACCCAGAGGCGAATCCCAAAAACTGCCGCCATGTATATAAATGATCCCTTTTGCATCAGCCCCATCCAAGCAAAAGGCAATGGTAGGGCTAATAAAAATGAAATGCCTAGCATGACCCAACGCAAAGGAAATAGCTTTTGCAGCCAAGAATAAAAAACACCAAAAGCTGTGACCACAAAAGCCGTGGCGATATATACCCAAGTTAAATTTTCGGCTTTATAGGCTTCCAGAAACAGGGTAGAGCTAGAATACTCAAGCCATACCGCGCCAATTGATGTTGCACCGTAAAATAAAAACATCAACAACGTGCGCTCTGCTTCGTCAGGACGCAGGTTGACGATTTTTAAAAATCGACGCATCGAAGAATTAGGGTTGGGAATGACAGAGGCATTCACTGGTGCATTCATAGGTGCTGGCGATCGTTTGACGATATGGTACTACAAGAACGCAAATCTGCAATGAAAGCTATTTCTTCAATTCCTTCGATATCTCAGGGGCATCTTAATATCTGGGAAAGTTGTCGGCGTAAGTATCAATACACTTTTTTAGAGGAGTTGAGCTTACCAGATGCTGACTTGGAAATCAAAAAAAAGCTGCTTTTGGGCGCAAATTTTCACTTGCTCATGCAACAAAAGGAGTTAGGGCTGGATGTCTCAGCCTTAGCAAATAGTGACGCTAATTTGCAGTCATGGCTAGCCGCTTTTGAAAACCAACCACCAGAGATGATTGTTGGCGATCGCCTATGCGAGCATCGCCGCACTTTAGAAATTTCATTAGAAATGTCGCTGCATCATAAAGAGAATAATGATCGTGGTCAAGAGTATTTTGTCCTAACCGCTATTTACGATTTTTTAATTTTGGGCGATCGCCACGCTCAAGTCCTTGACTGGAAAACCCATCAAAGGGCGATCGCCAAAGAAAAGTTAGAACATAATTGGCAAACTCGACTTTATCTATATCTACTAGCAAAAACGAGTAATTATGCTCCTGAGCAGTTGTCTATGACCTATTGGTTTGCAAATACTGCTGACGCGGTGATCATTTCTTATTCGCAAGCACAACATGAGCAAACCGAAAAAAAGCTTACAGAAATTTTGGCTGATCTTAGCCAATCTCTTCATGAATGGCAGTTGCACGGGTTAGATTATCCCCAACGCTCACCAGATGGCAATATCTGTAGTTCCTGCGAGTTTCGCGATCGCTGCGATCGGGGCAATGTATTAACCAATTTAGCTAACCCTAAACCCCAAAACTCCTCCCTAAATATTGCCGATATACCCGAAATTTCTATTTAGTTGCGAATAGAGCTCTCTCTATTCGCAACTAAAAAAGGCGGCGCTTTTTTACACAAAACTCAAAATGCTTTTGAGTTCAGGTGCAAGATTTACGCTTTGTAAAGTTATAATTGGGCGTTAGCCCCAACAACTATGTAGAAATTAATAGATAAATATGGCAGAGGTTACTTTTTTTAACGCCCTCAGAGAAGCAATTGATGAGGAAATGGAGCGCGATCCAGCCGTTTATGTTTTAGGCGAAGACGTGGGGCATTATGGCGGCTCCTACAAAGTAACCAAAGACCTTTATAAGAAATACGGTGATTTGCGCTTACTTGATACCCCGATCGCCGAAAACAGCTTCACAGGTCTAGCGATCGGCTCAGCGATGACAGGCTTGCGCCCTATTATCGAAGGCATGAATATGGGCTTCCTGCTCCTTGCCTTCAACCAAATTTCTAACAACGCAGGGATGCTGCGCTACACCTCTGGTGGCAACTTCAAAATTCCCGTCGTAATTCGTGGACCAGGTGGCGTAGGACGGAACCTCGGTGCAGAACATTCCCAGCGTCTTGAAACCTATTTCCAAGCAGTACCCGGAATTAAGATGGTGGCTTGCTCTACGCCCTACAACGCCAAGGGCTTGCTAAAATCAGCAATTCGCAACGATAATCCGATTCTTTTCTTTGAGCATGTTTTGCTTTACAACCTCAAAGAAGATATTCCCGATGAAGAGTACTTACTACCCCTCGACAAGGCAGAAATTGTCCGTGAGGGAAGTGATGTAACGATTCTCACCTATTCGAGAATGCGTTATCACGTTCTTAAAGCTGTCGAAACTTTAGTGGATAAGGGCTACGATCCTGAAGTGATTGATTTGATTTCTCTCAAGCCCCTTGATATGGAAACAATCGTAACTTCCCTTCGTAAAACTCATCGCATTGTGATTGTTGAAGAAGGTATGCGTTGCGCCAGTATTGGTTCGGAAATTATTGCTTCGATCAATGACAGTTACTTTGATGAGCTTGATGCGCCAATTGTGCGTCTTGCGGCTTTGGATGTCCCAACTCCTTACAATGGTGGCTTAGAAAATCTCACCATTCCTCAACCTGAAGATGTAATTGCCGCAGTTGAGAAGTTACTGGCATAATTTTTGTAGAGAGGCTTTGCCTCTCTATAAAAATTATGGTTTTAGATCGCTTTTTTTAGCCAACCAATTCAACCCTTAAAGCCTTTAAAAGTAACGCTTAGCATTACTTTTAAAGGCTTTAAATTGAGTTAATACTAACGCGATCGTCAAATACAAAACATTCTCCTTCCCAGACACTCTCTTCCTGTGGCACTTCCTCAATATATTTGAGAATTCCACCCTTAAGGTGATATACCTCACTAAAGCCTTGAGACAACATATAAGCACTAGCCTTTTCGCAACGAATACCCCCAGTGCAGAACATAGCAACCTTTTGATGTTTGTTAGGATCTAGATGTTCTTGCACATAATTTGGGAACTCGCCAAAGGTCTCCAAATTAGGATTTATTGCACCTTTAAAAGTGCCAAATTCTACTTCATAGTTATTGCGAGTATCAATAACGATTACTTCTGGATCAGCAATTAAGCTATTCCAGTCTTTAGGATCGACATAAGTACCAACTCGATATCTAGGATCGATATTGGGAACTCCTAGAGTCACTATTTCCTTTTTAAGGCGTACTTTCATTCGTTGAAAGGGAATACCTTGGCAATAGGATTCTTTATGTTCTAATTGCTGTAGTCGGCGATCGCTGCGTAAATGGCTGAGCAAAGCATCGATCGCTTCGCGACTACCAGCAATTGTCGAATTGATACCTTCTTGAGCCAAGAGGATAGTTCCCTTAAGCTGATGAGCATCACAAAACTCTTTGAGCGGATTTCGCAAAGCTTCGTAATCTGGCAAGTCTGTAAAATGATAAAAAGCTGCAACCACGCAAAGCTCATTTTTTTCAGGATGAGCCGCTTGAGACTTGGCAAGATTGGCTTTAATAATTTGGGCTTGCAGACGATTTATTTGCTTGATTCTACTCATTGATCCAGCTTTTACTCATTTATTTGTGATTTAGTTATTCCAATCATAGCTAAGCCAACCGTTGGCTAGCTTATCGTGGATTAGCTGTCGCACCATGTTGACTTCCTCGACTAATACTTTACCGTCCGCATGAATTGTCCGATCAATTAAATCCAGATCGTACTTAGAAATCTTGCCGTCAGCAGATGCTAAACGAATTACCGATTGTAAATTCTTTAAACTAAGTAATTCCTCGGCAGTCAATTCTTGTCGGTTAGGATGTTCAACTAACATTTACTTAACCTCAAACTCTATTAATCTAGTTTATCTGGTTATTTTGGGGTCTATCTAAATGTCTTAGTTTTGTTACCGAATTTAACGATTTTTGACTTTAAAGGAATCCTAAATATTTTTAGAGAGTGCGTCTCTTCGGGACGCACTCTCTAAAAATATTACAGAATATGACTCATGCGTTTTGGAATAGCCTCATTAAAGTTTTTGGTGATTTGCGATAAAGATAAAGCGATCGCTTGTTCTCCATTCACCACAATCTCCAACTCACTAGCCGCCTCGCTTACCCTGCCAATACACTGCCAAGCATCATCTAGCTGATTATTGAGATATGCTTCCCATGCAGTGCGATCGCTTTCTTTCACAGAAACAACAATCCGACTTGCACCTTCACCAAACAGAAGTTGAGTTAAATGTAAGTCTTCAGAAAGAACAAGTTGAATTTTGGCAGTGAGTTTGCCCGAAATAGATGATTCGGCGATCGCTACGGCTAGCCCACCTTCAGAACAATCATGGGCAGATTGAACTAAGCCTTGGATAACTCCTTGACGACAGGCAAGCTGTACTTTGCGCTCTAACTCAAAATCTACGGGTTGAGGACGACCTGTGACTTCACCGATGACTGATGCGAGATATTCTGAACCTGCGAGACTAGCGCGATCGCTACCTAGCAAATAAATCACATCACCGACATTCTGCCAACCCTGACCGACAACCTTAGTCACATCTTCAACTAAGCCGACCATTCCGATTACAGGTGTGGGATAGATGGGTTGTGAATTGCCTTCCGCATCAATAGTTTCGTTATAGAGGGATACATTACCGCCAGTAACAGGTGTGGACAATTCGCGACAAGCATCAGCAATGCCGCGACAGGCTTCATGTAACTGCCAGTAACCGATCGCATTTTCAGGACTGCCAAAATTCAAGTTGTCAGTAACAGAAATAGGATCGGAACCAACACAGGATAAATTACGGGCAGCTTCAGCAACCGCTAGTTTTGCGCCTTCGTAGGGATCGAGGTAAACATAACGGGCATTGCAATCAACAGTCGCCGCAACCCCCGCAAGGGCATCAATTTGGCATTCAGCCGCGCTCAACTCACCAGCCCCAAACCCTTGACTGCGTAAACGAATTACCGCCGCGTCCGCGCCCCCAGGGAAAAGCACCGTATTATTCTGAACCTGGTGATCATACTGGCGATAGACCCATGCTTTCGAGGCGATCGCGGGTGTATCGAGTAATTTCAATAATGCATCATTAGGGGAAATAGCAGGGAAAGAGGCGATCGCTGTTTTTTCATCCCATGCCCAAGCTTGCTTAGCATATTCAGGAGTATCGGCAAGTTGACGATGATAAATCGGGGTGTTGTCCGCCAAAGCCGTCGCAGGAATCTCCGCCGCAATTTCACCATGCCAGAGAATGCGTACAATTGGTTCTTCTAGAACTTCACCTGCCACCACTGCATGAAGTCCCCAACGCTCAAAAATCTCAATCAGTTCTGTTTCCCTGCCCTTATGCGCCACAAATAACATCCGTTCCTGAGATTCCGAAAGCAGATATTCATAAGCGTTCATTCCTGATTCTCGCGCAGGAATTTTATCTAAATCCAGAGATACACCCACGCCGCCCTTAGCCGCCATTTCGGAAGTAGAACAGGTCAACCCTGCCGCGCCCATATCCTGTGCCGCCACCACAGCACCAGTTTTGAAAGCTTCTAAACAAGCTTCCACTAAAGCTTTCTCTAAAAATGGATCGCCCACCTGTACCGCCGAGCGATTCTGTTCTGACTTACCAGAAATCTCCGTACTAGCAAAACTTGCGCCCTTGATCCCATCGCGCCCCGTAGTCGAACCCACATAAATTACAGGATTGCCCACACCCGCAGCACCTGATTTGACGATTTCTTTAGTTTCCATAATCCCGATCGCCATCGCATTGACTAGCGGATTACGGTTATATGCCTTATCAAAATAGACCTCACCGCCAACCGTAGGAACGCCGATACAATTACCATAGCCAGCGATGCCGTTGACAATGCCGTTAACACGACTACGTACCCAAGGATCGGACAATTCCCCAAATCGCAATGAGTTCAAAATCGCCACGGGACGCGCTCCCATTGTGAAAATATCGCGTAAAATGCCGCCAACGCCTGTCGCTGCGCCCTGATAGGGTTCTACTGCTGAAGGACGGTTATGGCTTTCGATCTTAAAACTAATGGCAATATCATCGGTAATCTTGACTACGCCAGCGTTTTCTCCCGGACCAACCAGAATGCGATCGCCCGTCGTGGGAAATTGCTTGAGCAAGGGACGCGAATTTTTGTAGCAGCAATGCTCAGACCACATCACGCCAAACATCCCCAATTCGGCTTTGTTGGGTTCACGACCAAGGCGATCGCAAATCATTTGATATTCATCGAGGGTCAAGCCCTCAGATTTGATTTCGGCTGGAGAAAATTTGGGTGTGATACTGGCGGTCATGATTAATGTGCGACAAAATTTTGACTAAGGACTATGATCTTATCGCATTGACCCAGCCTAAAATGATTTCATGTTGTCCAAAAGGAGATCAACTTTTATGACATTGCAATTACTTGATCAAAGCGCGATCGCCCAGAAGTTTAAATTCACAACCCAGCAATATCACCTCATGCATGAAGCGGGTGTTTTTAAAGATGGCGATCGCCTTGAGTTAATTAATGGAGAAATTAAAACCATGTCCCCAATTGGCAGAAAACACGTTGCTTGCATCATTCGACTTGACAAACTCATCCAAAAAAAACTTGGCGATCGCGTTATGGTTTCAACGCAGAACTCAATTCGCTTAGAAGATCATTCAGAGCCACAGCCCGATCTTGCTATCTTAAAATTTCGTGATGATTTTTATGAAGGAGGCTTGCCAACGCCAGATGATATTTTGCTAATTATTGAGGTTGCGGATAGTTCAATTGATTATGATCGCGATGTGAAAGCCCCTCTATATGCGATGGCAGGGATTCCTGAAATGTGGTTATTTGATGTCAATAAAAAAGTGATCGAGGGATATTCTCAACCATCACCATTAGGTTATAAACAAATACATCGCTACGATGAAGGTGATGTGTTATCCATACTTGCTTTTTCTGACGTTACTTTTAATTGGAATGAGCTTTTCTAGAATTATCTTATCCTTCTTTCGCCTTCACTGTGATTTTTAATAGAGCTTTACCCTCTGACGGAGAATTAGGAGAACTTAAATCTCCTACATTTAAAGGCTGGGATTTACTTAAGCGCTGTAGAGGAATTTGCCATTTAGACTCTAAATAAGTAGCGATCCCCTGAAAGCGCGATTGCCTTAAATCATTACTTTCAAGATTCCGTAAACTTATTGATATAGATAGATTGACCTGAGGATAGCGCTGGAGTAAGTTGCCAATCTGATCAAGTTTGCTATTTACATCTAGCGGAATCACGGCTTTACTCTCCTCAAAGAGAATCTCAGCGATCGCTGAATTAATATACTCTAAATTTACTTTTGCATCAGCCATACCGATTCTTGTCTGCACATCTCTAATCACTAAAGCTTGGGCATCAGCGCTGATGGGGCGATCGCTTAAATAGGTAATTGCTACTAACATCGACTGGGATTTGCCCGTAGTCACTGCATAGTCAAGTAATTGAGCATTTGGCGGCAAAGTCAAATCCGCGATCGCTGTATTTAAACTTTGTAAGAAATTGGTTTGTAATTCATTTAAACTTCGAGGTTTTACTTCAATAGGTAGAGAAACTTCTTCCTTTTTAGCCAAAATCTCATTGGAGGCAGTAGGAATCTCAGTTAGCACAAATTGAATTTGCTGAGGACTTTTACCTAGCTTTTGAGCTAATTCTTGAACATACTGTTCCTTCTCTTCATTAGAATAAAGCTTGCTAGTAAATACATTTAGGCGCAAAGTCACGAACTGATTTTGTTCTGTAATCGAGATGCGCTCAATCGAAGAGCGAGGCTGATTATCTGGATAATTACTAAACTTAGCTTGCCAAACATTGGTTGCATTGCGCTGCAAAGCATTTTGTTGTTGCTTCTGCGTCACTTCTTCGCCTAGTCTGCCAAAGGCATTACTGAGAGGTACTAAAAGTGCCAAGATGGTCAAGACAGCCACTAGTAACCTTCCTGCCAAACTGCCAATTGGACGCAACCAATTTAAAAAACTATAACGACTTAAAAAATTCTGCACAGCAAGACTTTCGCGATCGCTAGATTCCCAAAGCTTCACCCGTTCGCGAACTTTTTCCGTATCAATATGTAGCGCCAGAAAAACTAACAATGAAGCAAAGGCGATCGCTACTAAGTTAGTCAGAAATAATAAACCACCACCTCTAGCAATTTGTAATCCCTCGCTCCAATTAAGACTGAAGGCAACACCAATACCAAAACCGACTACACATAAAGGCGGCATCAGGGCTACTGCAATTGATACCCCCGGGATGGAAGTAACTACACCTTTTACAGGACGGCAAATGGCGATCGCGCCGATCGCGCCCGAAAATAATGCTACCCCTAAGTCCAATGTATTTGGTTGTATCCTTGCCAAAATCTCGCTAGTTGCTTCCTTAAATGGCAGCGTGAAAATTAGTAGTATTGCGAAACTAATGGCGACAGCACAACTCAACGTGAGATTGGCAATTCCCCTTGCCAACAAAATAAAATCTCCAGCCGCCAAAGCCAAACCAAGAGAAAGAATTGGTCCCATCAAAGGGGAAATTAACATTGCCCCAATAATTACCGCAGGGCTATTTAGCACCAAACCTAATGTCGCAATTCCTGCTGCAAAAATGATTTGCAGCCAGTAGGTTGGATCTCTTAAAGTCGCGGCTTGCGAAATTTCTAGATACACCTCAGTTTTGCGTTGCTCATCCACACCCATTTGAGCGGCAAGGCGATCGCGGGAAACTTGCCAGAGATCAGTATTTTTAGCCATGCAATTATTTCTCAGCCTTTGGATATAACTTCATCAATGCTTGCACTTGTTCTGCATGATAGGAGCTACGGGTTAAAGGAGAAGACACCACTTGCAGAAATCCCATCGCTTCCCCTGCAACACGCCATGCCTCAAACTGTTCTGGTGTGACAAACTCATGCAAAGTCAAATGCTTAGCCGAAGGTTGCAAGTATTGACCAATGGTGATGATATCGCAATCTACAGATCTCAAATCGCGCATTACTTCCAAAACTTCATCATGAGTCTCGCTCATACCCACCATAATTCCTGATTTGGTATAGACCCAAGGCGCAATTTCACGGGCGCGGCGTAATAGTTCTAAACTACGCTGATAGTCTCCCTGTGGACGGACACGACGATAGAGCCTTGGCACGGTTTCCGTATTGTGATTCAGTACATGGGGACGCGCTTCCAGAATTGTTTCTAAAGCTTCCCAATTCGCACAGAGATCGGGAATTAGAAGTTCTATTGTCGTCTGGGGCATCAATTTGCGGATTTCTTCGATGCAGCGCACAAATTGCGAAGCGCCGCCATCAGGCAAGTCATCACGATTAACGGAAGTAATCACGACATGCTTAAGTTTCATCCGTCGCACTGCTTCACCGAGATTAACAGGTTCCATCGGATCGAGAGCTTGCGGCTTCTTTTCAAAATCAATGTCGCAGTAGGGACAAGCACGGGTGCAAGCGGGCCCCATAATCAAAAATGTGGCAGTACCTTGGTTGAAGCATTCGCCAATATTGGGGCAAGATGCTTCTTCGCATACAGTATTCAGCCCCAAGTCGCGCAGGACTTCTGTAACATTGCCAATGCGCTCCCATTGAGGGGCTTTTACTCGCAACCAATCTGGTTTGACTGCCATATTTGTAACTACCTAGATCTAGCTTTTGCTATTTGTTTCAATTTTTGTAACGTTTTATATTCTAACATTACTAGATATAGCGTTGAGCAATTCGCAACTGAGGAGAATCGCATATGAAGCTAAGAATATCGACACTTTGCTTTATTTCAGCTTTTGCTACTTTCTTTACCGCGATCGCCTTTGCCGAAAATACCAATCTGATCTCATCTCCAAAACACGCACAAAATCGTAGTGAGTTCTCAGGACTATTCGAGAATAAGTATGGATTTGCTTATTACTGGGAGATAGCAACTGGTATATACAAGTCAGATGGTTTGGGAACAAACCTACCTAAAGGGCTAATTGCTAAAGATCTTGCTCGGCTGCTTGCTCCTAATGAAGATTTAAGCCTTGCAATATTAGTTGGAGCTAAAGCCTTTCCTTATCGTTTGAATAGCTATGTTACCATTGTGTGCTTTGCTAAAAATGAATATGAGTACAGGTCGGAAATGACATCTTCCGATAAATCATGTGATAAGAAATCTTACCGTCGGGATGATGTTGTTTACTTAGGATTAGTAGAATATGACTCCATAGACTCCAAACCTAAATTAATAGCTAATCCATTAAAAATCGAGACAGGTTGGCATTTTATAAGCCAAAGACAATTTAGAAAGAGCAATGCCAAATTCAGGTTCTTAGACCCTACAAATAACGCTCTCCTACCATATGGCAAGTTTAGAGAATTTGACTTTGCTCCGTTTCAAATAAGCAATACTCAGACAGCCTTTGGATTGAGAGTTGGAATGTTTCAAGGTTATTCTGGTGGCGGCGGCTATTATGAAGTTCTTGCTCTTTTTCTGGTTGACAATGGTCAAATCGTTAACATTCTTGCTGAGCCAATATATTTTTGGGAAGATCAGGCAGGAGATTGGAATAAAGATGGAACTCGTCAGCATTACCTTTACGAAGGAGAGAATATACTTGTTGTTCTACCTAGTCAGACAGATGGGTATTACGATCTGCAATTAAAAGCACTGGATAACGAATGGGAGAGAACTTTTTTGTGGGATGCCTCTCTAAAGCGTTACTTGCCAAGCGATCGCACTGCAACACTCAATCGAGTTCTAGCCGAAACCTTAAATTTGAGAGTAGACTGAACTACTTTTAGAAGTAACACTAATCAGTAAACAAACCCAGTAAGAATTTTTAGCGTATAAAGTGGCTATGTTATTTTGTACTTTTACATTACTTACTTCTTAAGATAGAAACATTGAAAATCTAGTTTCTGTTAAAGCTTACTGTATAGAATAAAGGCAGGTAATATATTACATAAAGGAGCCTAGCTGTGATCGTAGTAACCAAGATTGGTACACCCGCAGAGGAAGTTGAGCGGATCTGCGACGAACTCTCTAGTTGGGGATTATCACCTGAAAAAATTGTTGGCAAGCATAAAGTTGTTTTAGGATTAGTGGGCGAAACCGCCGATCTCGATCGCCATCGTATCGAAGAATTAAGCCCTTGGATAGAGACAGTCTTGCGAGTAGAACGTCCCTTCAAACGCGCTAGTCGAGAATATCGCCAAAATGAATCAAGTGTGGTGATTGTACCTACACCCAATGGTGATGTAGCGATCGGTGAGAATTGTCCTCTAGTCGTTGTCGCGGGTCCCTGCTCTGTGGAGAACGAAGAAATGATTGTGGAAACAGCAGTTCGAGTCAAGGCTTCGGGCGCACAATTTCTTAGAGGCGGAGCCTACAAACCACGTACTTCTCCCTATGCTTTTCAGGGACATGGCGAGAGCGCTCTCTCCTTACTCGCCGCCGCAAGGGAAGCTAGCGGCTTGGGAATTATCACGGAAGTAATGGATACTGGTGATATCGAGAAGATTGCGGAAGTTGCGGATGTACTGCAAATTGGCGCAAGAAATATGCAGAACTTCTCTCTATTGAAACAGATAGGGAAACAGAATAAACCGATTTTGCTCAAGCGTGGGTTAGCGGCAACCATTGACGATTGGCTAATGGCCGCCGAATATATTCTTGCAGAAGGAAATCCCAATGTAATTCTTTGTGAACGCGGTATTCGCACCTTTGATCGCGAATATACGCGCAATACCTTGGATTTAGCAGCCATCCCTGTACTCCGCAAGCTCACCCATCTGCCCATCATGATTGATCCCAGTCATGGGACAGGCTGGTCAGATTATGTGCCGTCCATGAGTCTTGCATCGATCGCGGCGGGGGTAGATTCCTTAATGATCGAAGTGCATCCTAATCCCAAAAAAGCTCTCTCCGATGGACCCCAATCCCTCACCTTTGATGCTTTTGATAAGTTAATGATGCAGGTCAATCGCATGGCTCAAGTAATGGGTCGAGCCTAGGTGAGAGAGGCTCTTTGTGCCTCTTTTGGCTGATTAGCTGATTAACCGATGAATCAATCTTTTGTTTACTATCGAACGATTAACTTCCGTGACACTGATGCGGCGGGAGTAGTGTACTTTGCGAATGCGCTATCCTTTTGCCATGAAGCCTATGAAGCTTCCCTCGCCGCCTCAGGAATTAATCTCAAATCTTTTTTTCGTGGAGAAGCGATCGCTGTGCCGATTACTCAGGCAAGTATTGACTTTTTAAAGCCAATGTTTTGTGGCGATCGCCTCGCGATTTTCTTAGCGAAAACCTTACTAAGTCCCGAATCTTTTCAGATTGAATATCAATTATTTTTTGAGGGAGAAGATATCCAGAAAAAGGCGATCGCTATGGCTTTAACTAAACATACCTGTATTGACACCAGCACCAGAAAACGGTGCAAGCTTTCTGATCAACTTTTGCAATGGATTGAATTTACACAATGACGACGATTTTACGGGACTGGAGTTATCAATATCAGTGGTTTTATGACACCGTATCGGCACTCGCTGCCCTGAGTGTGGGTGGTGAGAACCGATTTCGGAAATTGTTTTTAAAAGATTTGCAAATTAATCCTGATGCAAAAGTTCTTGATCTCTGTTGTGGTGCGGGTCAAGCAACACAGGAACTAGTTCAGCATTTCTCGGAGGTTACAGGGCTAGATGCTTCACCGATCGCCATAAAACGCGCCCAGCAAAGAGTGCCGCAAGCTAAATATGTGGAAGCCTTTGCTGAAAAAATGCCCTTTAGCGATCGCAGTTTCGATTTAGTCATTACAAGTACTGCCATGCATGAAATGGAACCTGAACAATTGCAACAAATCATTCAAGAAGTCTATCGAGTCTTAAGTCAAAACGGACAATTTATCATCATCGATTTTCATAGCCCTACTAATCCTCTGTTTTGGCTGCCGATCGCCACGTTCCTTTGGCTATTTGAAACGGAGACAGCATGGCAATTACTCAAAACGGATCTGCATCAGCTTTTACATCAAACAGGCTTTAAGGTGGAGGCTTGCCAACTCTATGCGGGAGGAAGTTTGCAAGTATTGCGATCGCGCAAATAAGTGATTTACCCAAACCATAGCCTAATTGGTCGCTCTCCTAACGATGACAATTGTTTGATCGCTATGGCGGGCGATCGCTTCGGGAATATTGCCATGCACTAATTGCTGCAAAAAACTTTCATGGCTAGCACCGAGCATAATTACATCGCTTCTTTCTTGCTCTGCCAAATCCACGATGGCATCAGCTACTGATTTTGAGCAAATGGAAATTTGGCGAACCGTAAAACGGAGCGATTGATATAAATTATGGGCGCATTCTTCTAATTGACGCGGATCATAATCTTCATCATTAGGTGCGAATACTTGACAGAGACAGATCTCTGGATAGGGAGCAAGGGATAGGAGATCGGGCAGGAGCATCAAAGTACTCGCCGTATTTGCACCGCCTGAAATGGGAATGAGCCAACGATTGAAGGAAATATTTGGCTTTTTAAATTCTTGAGAAAAAGGATTGGATCGATGTAAGCGATCGCTGAACTTGACTAGCATTAGATCACAGGTAGCCTGCTTCACGACTTGATTAACAATATTCTCAAATATGCGCTCCGTTGAAGCCTGAGTCCCATGCCAGCCAATCATTAATAAATCTGTAGGGCGATCGCTGACAACTTCTAAAATTGTCTGCCCGATATCATGGGATATTCTGACTTGAGTATGTAATGATACTTGTCTATTTGCCGCCGCCGTGCTTGCCTTTTGAAATAGCTCTAGACTCGGATTTAGATCAACTTTTGTCTCCGAGGGGGATAGATGATTAGGAATACAAATCACATGAAGACATTCTAATTCATAGTTTCTTTCTGCGGCGATCGCTAAGCCCATTTCTATTAAATAGGAAGCGGTTTGCGGATTACCTAAAGGCAAAATAATTCTACCTCTACCTGTTGCCGTGCCACGCGTTTGATAGACCAGATAAGATGGCTTTTTGGGTTGGGAACTGACTCCGCGCAAGCGTTTTGCCTGAGCGCGTAAAATATCGCTACGGGTGATAATGCCCACCAGTTTATAGCGATCGATTACAGGCAATCGTGAAAGTTTGTAATAGGAAAGCAAATAGAGGACTTGAGAGAGACTTTCTTCAGGGCTAACGGTGATGGGCTTGTAAGTCATGATTTGATCAATGGATAGATCACCCGCAAGCTGGCGATCTTCAGCTTTTGCTAAATCCATTTGAGTAATAATCCCGACGAGATTTCCTTTGGATACCACGGGAAATCCACGATGGCGCGATCGCGCAAAAAATTCAATTGCGTCGTTAATTTGCATCTGTTCGGGCAGAGTTTCCACTTGACGCTGCATCACATCCCTTGCTCTCAAGCCATCCCATAAGCCTTCTGTAACGACCTCAGGTTGCAGATAAATTCCCTTTAGTTCCAATAAATGCGTATATAAAGAACCGGGGGCATATTTATCGGCACAGAGATAGGCGATTACGCTCGTAATCATCAGTGGCAAAATGATATTGAAATCCATCGTGGTTTCAAAAACAATCACAAAGGCAGTGATCGGAACCTTAGCAACTGCACCAAAAAACGCGCCCATTCCTGCTAGTGCGTAAGTTGTTAAATGTTCATAGCCCAAGAGAAAATGCTCTAAGTTTCCCACTAAAGATCCTAACGCTGCTCCTAAAATCAGACTCGGCACAAATAATCCCCCCGGAGTCTCGGCACTACAGGCAATCAGCGTCAACAGGAAGCGCACCACAAAAGTACCCAAATTCACCAGCCAATCGGACTGCCCCATTGCTAAAAATACTTGTAAGCCAGTGCTGTCGCGGAAGTCGCTCGGCAAGACGGAGATTGCCATACCTGACAAACAACCTGCGATCGCAATCCGTCCTGATAGCCCCATTTTAAAAAAGCGGCGACTCCATTGGGTGACACTTAAAATTCCATGATTAAAAAGCGCCGCACAACAGCCCACTAGCAAACCAAGTAACATCAAAAAAGGAATCTCTTGGGCAAAAAACTGAGCTTGAGGTAGTGATTGATTAAGTCCTTGTCCTGTAAAGATTTGCGATACTACTCCACCAATAAAAGATGCGAGAATTGCGGTTCCTAAAGTTAAGCTGGATACGTCATGGAGTAGTTCTTCGATTACAAATAGCACCCCTGCGATCGGAGCGTTAAAACCTGCGGCTAGCCCTGCGGCGGCTCCTGCGGCAATCAGTTGGCGTTGATATTCGGGAGAGTTGGGAATCCATTGGCTAACTTGCCCTGCGATCGCAGCACCAATTTGGACGGTGGGTCCTTGCCGACCAAGGGCAAGCCCAGAGCCAAGCGCCAAGATCGTACTCGCGATTTTGACGATCGCCACTCGCAAATTTAAGGCGATCGGCACATAACCAAGGGCAGCTTTAACTTGAGGAATGCCACTGCCTGCCGCCTCTGTGGCAAATTTTTCCACCAAAAAACCCGATAGAAAGCCTCCAGTTAAGCCAATGGCAGGCAAAGCAATCCACGCAGGAATTTCGTGGGAAATGTGAACGCGCCACCCACCCAGCCAACCAATGCCATATTTAAGCAAAACAGCCGTTAATCCAGATAGTAAGCCGATTAAACAAGCTTCTAAAATGGCTAGGCGTTTAGGGTTTAACCATTTGTACAGCAAATTAGTATTTACCTACGTTTGAAATAAGCGCGATAAACTGGCAAACCTTGAGAGATAACGGAACTTTCGCGTTCGGTGGGGATATGCTCAGGAAAAATCTGATCATCGGCAAAGTTGTCACTCCCCGCGAGATTGAGAAAATTCTCATTAGCATCAAAATGTTGGCGCATATCTAGAGCCACATCATAGACATCAGACTGCAAAAACACATCGGCATTGGGAACTAATAGTTCCGCTAAAGTTGCCACTAATTCAGGTTGAACGGCTCTACGCTTTTGTTGGCGACGCTTAAACCAAGGATCGGGAAATTGAATCGTAACTTCATGTAATGAGCCTTTAGTTAATAGTCCTGCTAGCGACACATTAGCATTGCAAAAAATATAATGTAGATTTTTTAAGCCCAGTTCGTCGCGCACTTCATTACAGCGATCGACTAGTGGCTCCCGAATTTCTAAGCCTAAAAAGTTCCAATCAGACTTGATTTGCGCCATTTGTAAAATGTAGCGCCCCCGTGCGGAGCCTATATCTAAGCTAAGGGGTTTTGTCCAGTCCCCATAAATTTCTGTCCAGATTGGTGGGGCGATCGCCACGCTATATTTTTTGGCAAGGGGATTGACATGTTCGCGCACTCGCGCCCGTCGTGAGACATTTTCATTGCAGACATTGACAATGACTTGGGGGGGATTGGGGCGATCGCCTAAAGCTTCGCCTGAGTTAGGGGTTGGGGTTAAAGAATTCTTTTGCATAGTCTTTAGAATAACCAAAAACAAAGAATCAAAAGATATTTTTGTCGAGCGCTTCGCTCTTACATCTAAGCCAAGATATTTGGGAAAGGGTTGCAAAGCAAACCTTTCCCAAATATCTTGGCTTGCTTGGTAGGGTTTTGGAGTTTTCGTTTTGCCTATAGCAAAATAAAACCCACAATATTCGACAAAAATATCTTTTGGTTTTTGATAAACACTTTCAATTTTAAGTCTGCGATATATCTAAAGAACTGACTAACAACAGATTTTAAAAATCTGTTGTTAAGCATCTAAAAGCATCATCCATCCAGCCATTAATCGCCATGCCTGTCGCAGACTGGTCTCTCAAGCATTTGTCTACCATGCCTGACCATCTCTTTCCGATCACCTACTCAACCCTAGCTCCGGAGGCTTTGGTTGATCGCGTATTATCGTGTTTTGCGGTGGGCGAGGTGACTAGTTGTGTCTTTTGGATGCGAGGGTTAAGTGATATCTATTTGGTAAGCACTCGCGATAGTCGATATGTGTTGCGCGTGTCCCACGCCCATTGGCGCTCTAAGGCAGAAATCGAGTTTGAGCTACAACTTCTAGAATTTTTACATCGTCACCATATCCCCGTGGCTTATCCGCTTTCGACCTATGATGGCAAGCTGGCGATCGAGATTAAGGCGTTAGAAGGCGATCGCTATGCTTCTTTGTTTACCCATGCCGCAGGTCAGGTTGCCGTTGGCGATTTAAACAAAGTTCAAGCCCAAAAATTAGGGGAAACCGTCGCAAAATTACATAAAACCTCTCAAAACTTTCAATGTCATGCAGCGCGTCCCCATTTGACCATTAATTACCTCTTAGATGACTCCCTGCGGGATCTATCGCCATTTTTTAACAATGGGGCGCGAGACTATATGCAAGAAGCGATCGCCCACATCAAAGAGCAAATCCATGATCTCCCGCAGGAATTACCTCTATGGAGCGTCTGCTGGGGTGATCCGCATAGTGGCAACGTCCATTTCACCGACAATAACGATATTACGTTGTTTGATTTTGATCAATGTGGTTATGGATGGCGATCGTTTGATATCGCGAAGTTTTTGCAAGTCACTTTGCAAGCTGGAATTAGCCCCAGCGTTCGCAAGGCTTTCTTGCATGGCTACCAGTCCACCCAACCCCTCGAAGAGATCGAATTAAAATGTATGCAGCCCCTGATGCAGGCGGCGCAGATCTGGTCATGGGCGATTAGTGTCAAGTCCGCGATCGTGCATAATCACAGCAAGCTCGATCACAGCTACTTCCATCAAAGGCTCGAGCATTTCAAGATGTTGCGATCGCCTGATTGGAAACCTTTTTAAGAATTTATTTGTTTAAACCTCATCCGTTATTTATCAAGATATCTTACTTGAGGGCAAAGCTGATGGGATAGCCGAAGGCGAGGCTAAAAGTAGGTATAGCTAAAGCTCTGTAACTTTGGGATAAAATGGGGAAGATCATGTGTATCTCAGTAGATATCAAAACCTATGCCACGTTATACAGGCATTTCTAGCGAAGCCTTTCGCCATCCCCTTGATCGCCAAGCCGAACAAGCCCTCCGCAGCGTCCCCGGATTTGACCTCGTGGCAGGGAAATTTGTCGAGTTTATGTACGAGCGTCCGCAGACGATTTACCACATTGGCAATAGTATTCAGGTAAGTCATCGACAATACGCCACCATCCATCGCATTTTTCGAGAATGTATCGCTGACCTTGATATTCAGCCTGAGCCAGTTCTATTTGTCTCCCAAAATCCTGTAGCTAATAGCTACGCTCTCGGCAAAGATCACCCCTACATTGTGATTAATTCAGGACTGCTAGATCTGCTCACCGAGGAAGAAATTCGGGCAGTACTTGCCCATGAGCTTGGTCATATTAAATGCGGTCATACTACCCTGATCCAAATGGCGATGTGGGTGATGAGCATCGTTTCACAATTGAGCGAAATGACCTTTGGTTTAGGTGGTTTGGTGAGCAGTGGCTTAATTTATGCCTTTTTTGAATGGCGACGTAAGGCCGAATTGTCGAGCGATCGCGCCGCCTTATTAGTCACCGATGAACTGGATACAGTTCTCTCCACGATGATGAAGCTATCGGGCGGGAGTTCTGCTTTTGCCCATGAACTGAGCTTGCCCGAATTTATTCGTCAATCGGAAGCTTATCAAGAACTGGATAAAGATAATCTCAATCAAATTTATAAGTTCATGCTCTACAACGGGTTTGGTGCTGGCTCCATGCTCAGTCATCCGTTCCCCGTTGAGCGAGTTCATTATATCCGTGACTGGGCGGAATCAGAGGATTATCGCATTATCAAGACTGGTAAATACAAGAAAGGTGATACCACTGGGGCTGTAGATGTTGCTAGTCCTAGTGAAGAGAAGAAAACAGAAACTGAAGCAGAACGCCTCAAGCGTCAAATTGACGACCTTCAAGCCGAAATCAATCGCATTAAACGTTCTTAACAGAAAGGCGGCGCGAAGCGCCGCCTTTCTGTTTCTTAGCCACATTCTTGATAGTTGTAGGACTGCAACTTGTAAATGTGATAGAACAACTGCCAAAAATACTTTTCGGTTAAGCCGCAAGTCGAAGCGCCCCGAAGCACCACATTGGAATACCAATCATTGGGGGCAAGTTCGCGAGATAGCTTATTGACAACGCTGTAAGTTCTTACATTTGGATAAACTATATTTTTAACCGTAACGTTGATCAGTTCGTGCTGATAGCCGCCTCTAGAGACATCTTCGCGGATATCTAGGCGATCGCTTAAGCGCATGGGCAGACAATACAAAACCCCTTCTACATAGGAATTAGGATCTTTGACAATATCTAGGCAACCGCAACCCCGATGGGGCGATCGGTAATAAAAACCAAGCTTATATCCACTTAAACGCGCCACACCGACAACATAGTGATGAGCCGTTTCACCAAGCGATCGCTTCAAATCAACAGGACACATACAGGAACCATAGGCGAAGTAATAAAACATCGGCTCAGCTTGGGGACAAAGTTCGGCAGGAGAACCTTCCAAGGGCGACAATGGCTGTATTTTTTGTGATTTGAGCGAATCTACCATATTTTTTCTTTGGCAAAAACTGTTTAGTATTCTGAGATACATGCAGAAAGTATAAAGCTTTGTGTATGCTCATCAGAACTAAGGATTATCAAAATTTTGGGAATAAAGAAAGTTCCCTAGGTATTTATGGCATCAAGTATGTCCTATCCAATTTCAAAAAAATATGTCCGAATATACAAAAAAAGATTCCGAGTCAAAATCTCCCTCAGAATCTGAGCAGTCTTCTGAAGTGGCTTCTGACCTCACTAAAAATGTTAATATTAAGCATAGACTTTGGGAACTAGTAACTGTATTTACCAAACTGGGCGCAATCGCCTTTGGGGGGCCCGCCGCTCATGTGGCTGCCATTGATTTAGAAGTTGTCCAGCGTCGGCAATGGCTAAATCGCGAGAAATTATTGGATTTGTTGAGTATCACTAACTTAATTCCCGGACCAAATTCCACTGAATTAGTAATTCACATCGGACTGGAACGCGCTGGTTGGTTGGGAGCCGTGGTCGCTGGTGTTTGCTTTATTTTGCCAGCGATGCTGGTGGTTTGGGGATTGGCGATCGCCTATGTGGAATATCAAACATTGCCGACCTTGGGTTGGCTCCTCTATGGCATCAAGCCCGTAATTATTGCAATTATCAGCCAAGCTTTGTGGAAACTAGGCAAAGCCGCTTTTAAGGATGTAGTTACTTGGATCGCAGGAATTTTAGTCCTATCGCTATATTTTTTTAAAGTTAATGAAATACTGCTCATGCTAGGGGCTGGGCTAGTAATCAGCCTAATTCGTAATTTAAAAAGTCTTTTAAAAAATCTTAAATCCCCTAAAAACTTTTCTTTTTTTCTTGTTCCCTTTTCCTTCTTTCCGCCATCGACTTTAAGCGCGATCGCCACAGAGCCGATTCCCAAAACTTGGATCGCGGTTTTTCTGAGCTTTTTAAAAATTGGCGCAGTTCTCTATGGCAGTGGCTATGTGCTTTTAGCCTTTGTGCAGCAAGAATTTGTGGAACGCACCCATTGGCTAACCTCACAGCAGTTATTAGATGCGGTGGCGATCGGGCAGTTTACCCCAGGGCCCATTTTGACCACTGCCACATTTATCGGTTACATCTTGGCAGGTAATCTAGGAGCGATCGCCGCCACAATTGGCATCTTTTTACCAGCCTTTATTCTGGTTTTAGCAATTAATCCCTTTGTAAAAAATCTACGCAAATCTTCATGGATTTCAGGCTTTTTAGATGGGGTAAATACTGCTTCGATTAGCTTGATGGCAGCAGTTACATGGGAGTTAGGCAAAGGAACTTTAATCGATATTTGGACAATTATTTTAGCGATCGCTAGTTTAACGATTCTGCTCAAATTTCCCAAATTTAATTCAGCTTGGTTAGTAATTGCTGGTGCAGCGATCGGTTGTCTAGTCAAAAAATTCGTGAGCATTACTTAATTTCTAAGAATGCTACTGCCTCCTCACTCAAGAATTAGTAGTGCGGCGCAAAGCGCTGCACCACTAATTCTTGGGTTTTAATGTCTATTTTTATACTGAGAAGGGAGTAATAGGATAAAATCTAGCAATAATGCTGAATTAGCTAACTTTTACTAGCTCAATAGCACTGAATTCTTACAGCAATTTGCTCTCAAAACCCCACTAAGAGATTTAATAAAAATGTTGCTTTGCAACATTTTTATTAAATCTCTTAGTGGCTCGTTTGATGAAAAATTGTTGGACAAAACTGTTGATATGAAAAGATGCCCCCAAGGTTACAGCTCAAAACTGAAGATTGCTCACCGCTAGGTTTATTCGTTCTTCAATATTTAGAAGAACAGGATATTAGTATGAATCATCTTGCCGAATTGGCAGGAGTCCCACAACCAAGACTGCGGGGAGCGTGCTTTAAGGGAACTTGTCCAACGCCTGAAACCCTAAGAAAGCTTGCCAAGATCATGGGTAAGCATCATCTCGAACTCTACACATTGGCATATCAAGGTCGAATTGAGCAGGTTCCAGAAGATGTTGATGATAACTTACTTGATATTTTAATCAGGCAAATGCTAGAAACCGCTAGGGAATTAAATTTAGCAATGCCCAAAACACAACCATCCAAAGCCAAAATCCGTAAAGCTCTAATCGAATTGGGGTTTAGGGAAAAGAGAGAAGAAATTTTATGAAAATTAAAATTTAAGAACCGATTATTGATGGCACGGCGAAGCCGTGCCATCAATAATCGGTTCTTTCTTAAGTTATGGAGTCCTTAGCTAAGTCTTGAAAGTGTTGGGAATTGACTTACTTTGAGACTTCTGTTCGCTCTTGTCGTTTCATTTCGTAAAGTTTATTCATAATTACCTGCCAATCATTCGGAGAGAGAGGAGATGTACTCTCTTGATAATTGGAAGCTTGAATAACATTATTTAATTTATCAGTATAAATTTGTTGTAACTTATCTTCTAGTTTTGCTTGGGCTAGCCACACTCGACCCCGTACTGCAAGGGTTTCATCATTGCAGGACAAGATATTCATTTGAGTTTGAATCTGCCCTAACCATTCAGGATAACTATCGGCAATCATCATACCTAGAGATTCTAACCCCACCACGGCCGCATAGCGAACTACCCATTCCTCATCCTGTTGCGCCACAAATAGCAAGGCTTCCAAGGCTTCCTCTTGAGCGATCTCACGAACTTCATCGGGGAACCAGTGCCATTTCATCATCCCCAAGCCTTTGACTGCCGCACGCCGCACGCTCAAAGCAAAATCTGCGGTGGCAACTCCTAACAAAGTTACCAAACCTCTAGGATCGCCAATACCCGCTAAGGCGCGAATTGCCCACGATCGCGCAGTGTAGTTGTGCATATCCAAAAGATGTAATAAGGCAGGAACCGCAGGATCTCCCAAGGCGATTAATCCATCAACTGAAGCAACGGCAGCCCCCGGGTTGTTATAGCTGAGAGCTTCAATCAATGTAGGGATAGCTCCTTCTAATCGAGCGTCCGCTAGATTTTGGACTGCTTCGAGCAGTAGCTTAGAAGAATCTGCTTCTTCTACGGCTTGAATGAGTTGGGAAAGGCGATCGGTCATATATGGATAAAGTATAGAAGCGCAAAGCGCTCCTCTACTTTACAATAAATCATCCATCAGTATCACAACTCTGACTGCGCCTTCAGCACTTTAACAGCAAGCAGTTACTACAATAAATCATCCATCAGGGTCATCACCCTGACTGCGCCATCGGTAAGTTGTGGCGGAATCGCTAAGGGAATTTGTTTTTCTAACAATCCTCTCAGGGAAATCAATTTGAGGCTATTTTCAGCCATTGTCTGACTAATCGCTTCAGCCGCCCCTAAATAGCCGATCGCCCCCAAATCAGAAAGCACTGTCCGCCGCAATTGCAAATCCTTATTAGATAACGCAGTAATCAAGCGATCGCCATATTGACTCGCAACTTCAGGATCGGCGGAAAGTTGATACATGGCTCTTGCTGCGGCAAATTGAACCTTCGCTACAGGATGTTCTAAAAAAGGCAGAATGTCTGGTATAGCGTTAACCGCGCCTAGGCTCCCTAAAGCTTCGAGAAAAGCATCAAAGGGATGCTCTGGCTCTGAGTCTGAATTAATTTGAAAACTTTGGGTTTTAATTAATTCATTTAATTTAGGAACACAGGAACTGTCGCCTAGCATTTCTAAAGATTGCGCCGCCGCCTCGCGCACATAAAAATCCTCACAATCTAAGGACTTAATCAAGGCTGGCACGGCACGGCGATCGTCTAATTTACCCAAGGCTCTCGCCGCATTACGCCGCAATGGATAGCCACCCGCCTCCGTGCGATCGGCTTCATCATCCAAAGCCAAGATCAACAAATCCACCGCTTGAGGCAATTTGACCCGAAATCTTCCCAACCACCATGCCGCATAGATCCTCAGCCCTAAGTCATCACATTGAAGATTTATTAGCGCTTGTTCGATGGTTAGCAGGTTATCGTCTGGAAGTTCAGATTCGCTCATAGCTTTGTTATCAATTTTTATCTACAGCATTTTATATCAAAACCGAAGAGAGAGTTGCAGTGCAATTTTCTCTTCGGTTCTCCAACTAAAAAAGCACCTCGCAAGAGGTGCTTTTTTAGGAATTTAATCTAGAGATAGAACTAGATCAAAGCATTGATTACATAGTCAATGTAGGAGTTAGCTTCAGAAGCAGCATCTCCAGAAAGACCGTGGTTGCCCTTGATGTACTTCAAAGCTTCAACATACCAGCTAGGAGACAATTCAAAAGTGCGGTTGATTTCAGCCAAGCCACTGATGAGGTAGTCATCAATAGGACCTGTACCACCAACAACCAAAGCATAGGTTACGATGCGGAGGTAGTAGCCAACATCTCTGGAGCACTTGCTCTTGCCAGTTTCGGTAGAAGCGAAGTTAGGACCAGAAGTGGTGGTGGTGTAAGGGTACTTTTGGTAAACAGCATTGGTTGCACCAGATACCAAAGAATCAGCCTTTTCGGTCAAAGCTCTAGCAGCTTGTAGACCAGAAGCAGCTTGACGGAAACGACCAAAAGCAACTTGTAATTCGCTAGCGCTGAGGAAACGACCTTGAGAATCTGCTGTAGCTAAAGCTTCGGTTAAAGGGGTCTTCGACATGATTTACAATATCTCCAAATAAATTTTTTAAACAATCAGTAAAGATAACAACTAGGAAACTGCTGCTGCTGCCTTATCGAAGTAGCTAGCTAGTTCACCGATGAGGCTGTTGCAATCACCACGAGTGATGCCATTAGGATCGTTAGCGATCGCAATTGCTGCTTCTTTCATCTTGTTAACACCAACTGCAACGGAAGCTCCAGGAGTACCGAGAGCCAAGTAGGTTTCTCTCAAACCGTTCAAGCAACGATCATCCAAGATGCTGGAATCGCCAGCGTAGATAGCGTAGGTTACATAGCGCAAGATGATTTCCATGTCGCGTAAGCAAGCAGCCATACGACGGTTGGTGTAAGCATTTCCACCAGGAGCGATCAAAGCGGGCTGTTCAGCAAACAAGGAACGAGCAGCATTAGCAACGATTGTAGAAGAGTTACCAGTGATGCGGTTTACGATATCAATACGCTTGTTACCTTCAGCAACCAATGAGCTCAAAGCATCTAGCTGAGAAGAGGTGAGGTATGCACCACGTGAATCAGCTTGGGATACTACCTTGGCAAATGCATCTAATGTCATGTTACGTTTATCTCCAAATTATGTTTTAAGTGTCTTTTAAAGACTGAGATAGGCAAAGCCACTCACTCTCTAGAATGTTTCTAAATTTGCTTTAGAAGCAGCTAGAAAAAATTTATGTTTTTAAAGGGTTGAGTAGAAATACTTAGCTAGTTAAGCGCTTAACTTTCGCTTAGCTAGTTAGTTAAATTTCTAACCTATTTGTTTATACTATGTCGTTGGATCGTTTTTTATTACAGATTGTCACAATTTATAAAGGGTTGTTGCGAAATAGCAGTTTTTAACGCTGAAACCCGTTTGTAGTAACAAGTTATTGGAGCTTGATTTTTGCTGGATGTCAGTTAGAAAGCCATAAACCAGTTCTTCTGTCCATTTTGAACTATAGTTTCCTAACTTCAAGAATGAGTAAATATTACTAGTGCAAGTTTTGATAAAGGCAAGGGGCTTTATCAAAACTTGTTCTAGGCTTGGCAAATTCTAGGCTCGGCAAAATCGTGACCGTGCCAAACTCCTTACAAAGAGAGGTGCGGCGTTTTGTGCCACACCTCTCTTTATGAATAAGATTTAAACGGGAACCTTTAGATCTGAGCCTAAAGGAAAACCGAGAGCTTCTCTTTGATTGTAATAAAGCTTGGCAACCTGTCTAGCAAGGTTGCGAATTCGCCCAATATAACGAGTACGCTCTGTTACGGAAATTACGCCCCTTGCATCAAGCAAGTTAAAAGAGTGCGAACATTTCAGCACGTAGTCAAAGGCAGGAAGCACTAGCTCAGATTCGATTAAATGCGCTGCTTCCTTTTCGTACTGCAAGAATAATTGGAAGAGTAAATCTGAATCCTGTGGCTTGCCTCCAAAGTTACCAAAGTTATAACCACTATGCTCAACTTCGCCTTGGTGATGCACCTGCCCATACTTAATGTCGCCTAGAGTGGGGTGCGATCGCCATACGATGTCATACACTGAGTCCACTCCTTGTAGGTACATCACGAGACGTTCTAACCCGTAGGTAATCTCCGCAGAAACGGGGCGACAGTCTAAGCCACCGACCTGTTGAAAATAGGTGAATTGGGTGACTTCCATTCCATCGAGCCACACTTCCCAACCCACACCCCAAGCTCCAAGGGTAGGAGATTCCCAATCGTCTTCTACAAAACGAACATCATGGTCGGCGGGATCGATGCCTAGATGTTTGAGGCTATTTAGATATAGATCGAGGACATCATCGGGGGATGGCTTGAGAATTACTTGAAATTGGTAGTAATGCTGTAAGCGGTTGGGGTTTTCGCCATAGCGCCCGTCGGTGGGACGACGGCATGGTTCTACATAGGCGACATTCCAAGGCTCAGGACCGATCGCTCTTAAAAAGGTATGAGGACTCATCGTGCCAGCGCCTTTTTCGATGTCATAGGGCTGAGCAATCAGACATCCGCGATCGCTCCAATACTTTTGTAATTCCAAGATAACCGACTGAAAATCCATGCTTCGAGAGTCAATAATGGGGCTATAACACTTTAGATTTTTATACTATAGCAATGCTTGAGTTATACCAAAACTAAAAATGGCGTAGCCATTTTTAGTTTTAAAAGCCTTTACTGAGTTTGCTTTTTATAGCGTTATTTCCTTCCCACCCAAGAATTAGTGGTGCGGCGCGAAGCGCCGCCACTCGCTTTCTAGTTTTTAATTCAAGCCTTAACAGGCTATATTTTCGTGAATTGGTGTTACTCTTTCCCACCCAAAGATTAGTGGTGCGGCGCTTCGCGCCGCACCACTAATCTTTGGGTTTTAGTGTCTATTTTTATACTGGGAAGGGAGTAGTTAGCTATATCAAAAAGAAGGGTGGCATTTTGCCACCCTTCTTTTTGATAATTCTGGGATTAAGTTAGATGTCGATAAGCGCTAAATGGAATTCCCGTTCGCTTTTTGATGTCCATGATCGATTTAAATTCTCCTCGACGCTGACGCTCCTCAGCGATCGCGTGGGCGACCTTTGGCTCCAGTCCCAAACCAATTAGATCATCCGCCGACATAGAATTAATTCGTTTCCATGAATAACCCGACTCTTGGCGATAATCATAGCTAAATACGACCATTGGCTCGATTTTCTTGAGAGTTGAGTTAGGAATTTCTAAAACATCATGCAATTCCTCAAGGCTAGTAAAGATATGTCCTTCGTCTCGTAAGGAATCAATATCATTTGCATAAACAATGGGTAAGCCTAAAACATTTACCAAGTCATTCTTCGAGCAGGCATTGATATCAACCTTAGCGCGATAGGGGGCGATCGCAGCAAATAGCTTGGCATCATCTGGTAAAGGTAAATCTCTGGGATAGGTCTTGACTAAATATTCGCGTTTGAGAGCAAAGGCGGTAGCAATTTGAGCGACCCAAACTAAACCCGCAAGTTTAGATAAAATTGGAATGGACGGTAAAATTATTGCGGCAGCAACAAATCCTGCTCCAATACCAATCCAAACATTAGAGCCTGACTTCGCTCCTGCATAGGCGATCGCCCCACCACCTAATGCTGGGAAAAAAGACCACCAAACCCAATTTGGCGTTTGATCGAACCAAGAAGGTTGAGACATAGTGTTAAGAGATATTAGTTCTTAGATATTCTTCAGTAACTTTTTACGCTTTTCTTCGTACTCTTCGGCAGTAATCACACCCTCGTCATAAAGTCTTTTGAGGTCACTAAGTGCCGAGGTAGAATCTTTAACGGAGGCTGTTGCCTGTCCTGCCCCACCGTTAAATCTGCGGTTAAATTCTTCCTCAGACATCAAAAGTAACATGATGAATTCGATGAGAGTGGCGAGCGAGGGAATGCCAGTCCAGCAGAATAGTAGATACAGAATACCCCATCCAGTTTGCCCCAGATAAAATTTATGAGCGCCGAAAGCCCCTAAAAAGAAGCACCAAAGGATTGCATTAGTTCTACTCTTCATACCTATCTCTTCTCTATCTCTTATTTTTTGTATTTGCTATTTTAGGCTAGATATACAATACACCATGCCTAACGTAGCTATGTTGAGTGTTTTTCTTTATTAATCTTGCCCAATTTTTTACTTAGAAAGTACACTGCGGCGATGCCTAGTTTTGCTTCGAGGAGGGTGATGTAAATTTGTAAGTAGGGATGAGTCTCTGGATTAGAATTAAAGGCAAATACAGCGATCCCCACAAGGACATAGGGCAGAAATTTTAATTTATTAGTGACTTGTTTGGTGCTAAAAAGCGAAAATTTATCCACCATGTTTTTTCTTCACCATGTTGTTGAGATCTGTAGAGATGATCATCCTATTTTTCAGGTTATCTTAGTCAATTAGATAACTTGTATTCCTAAGCACATTAGATCACCTCATTAACGGGGAAGCGATCTATTAATTGAGCCGCTTGTTTGGCGGCTTGGTAGATTTGAGTGGGTAAATGGGGAACATGGGGGATCTGATAGAGCAGATCAATCGTGCGACGCATCAAGCGCACAATATCCCCTTCATCGAGATTGGTGTTTTGGCATAGCTCCACCCATTCCATCCCTAGCGCCCATTGCTCGACCAATCCCGTCAGCTCGTAATCAAGCCAAGCAGGAATATCAACTAAATGGCGGCGTTGGATATGCATTAACTCACGGCGGCGATCGCGCAGACCATCAAGGGCATCCTCCACCGTTGGCGACAGCCCGAACTTAATCCAGTTGTCAGGGCGACTATTTTCGCTGACGATCGCCGCGCATACTGTCGCCAAATGATGGGGCGAGAGGTTATCTAATTCACCAGAAAGCAAGGCACAGGCTAACCACAGTTCATTTTCACCCCGTAGCGCCGCCACCACCTGTCCAATGTCCGTGGGTTTCGTATCCTCAAGACAGCCGTAGGACTGCAAAATATTCACTAAGCTCATGAACTCTTGCCAGTGACGTTGGCGGCGCTCGTTGACGACCTTTTGCTGAAATTCGATTTGGCGTTGCAACTGTTCAAGGCGATTTACCTTTTTAAACACAGAGCCGCGATCGCTCATTTTCGATACAGGATGGCGATCCATTTCCGCTTCGATCGCCACCACTCGCGCCTGTTGCTTGAGGACTTCGGGCGCTAATTCGGGGGCGGCTAAGGGCGTAATTTTTTGGGCGATCGCGAGGCTAGTTTCATCGCCGTCGATGGACTGCCCCGGCCGCAGAGCTAACTTGGTGGGATATTCGATATCGCCATCCAATAGCAAATCACTGCCGACTAACACAATATCTTTGTAGCCCGCCACATACCAACGATTATCACGACCAAGGCACACAAACCAAGGGAACTGCCCAGAGCCTTGCACCTTGGCAGCTAAAACCGTATGCACAATTAAGCCTTTATTAGAGCGAATCGTAAGTGGCGAACCCGATAGCAGGTAAGGCGCATAGGATGCTAAGTCCTGTAGGCGAGTTTCTTCGGCTTGTTGGGCAAGTAATTTGAGCAGGCGCTTTTCTTCGCGGAGGCGATCGCGCAGTTTGTCATAGACTTCTAATTGCTTCAAATCGACATTAGCGAGATCCTTCTCTAACTTCGCAATCTGTTCCATTACCGACTCGAGGTTCTGGATTTGGGGCGCAAGATTGAGATCCGCCAGATATTGCCCAAAGCTCCGTTCGACCAAATCTCTCGCCTGTTCGAGGGAATGGGTTTGCAGCAAGTTCATCACCATGCCATAGCTGGGCGCAAACTGACTGACAAGAGGATCGGCGCTAGAGGTGGCAAGGTGGGCGGCTTCCTTCGCGCCCTCAAAAGGAGTTTGGACAGTTACCACATAGCCAACTTCATCCATGCCGCGCCGTCCTGCCCTTCCCGCCATCTGCAAGAATTCCGAAGCATTAAGTAACCGATGTCCGCGATCGGTGCGCTTAGAGATGCTAGAAATCACCGTAGTTCGCGCAGGCATATTAATTCCCGCCGCTAGGGTTTCCGTGGCAAAGACCACCTTAATTAAACCCTGTTGAAATAGTTCCTCAACAAAGCCTTTCCATGCTGGCAAAATCCCCGCATGGTGGGCAGCTATACCTCGATAAAGAGCATCAATATGCACTGGCTTGCCAATTTCGGGATTAGCCGCCACAAAATTATCGACTTGAGGCTTTAACCTTAGAGATTCGGCAGAATTTACAAGGGAAACATTACCTAACTCGGTAATCGCTTTGTCACAACCACGGCGGCTAAAGATAAAGTAAATAGCTGGTAGCATGTCCCTTTGTCGCAAGTGGGAAACTACTGCGCCAATACTAGGCACAATTTTATGGCGTTCCTCTTTACTAGGCGGCTTATTGGTGAGAGGCTTTAAGCGTGGATTGATCTTCTGATTAGAACTGTCGAGCAGTGGAAAGAAGCCTTTGTTATTACAGAAAGAATGTTGTAATGGAACGGGGCGAAAGTCGGAATAGATTAACTCGGTTCTGCCATGTACTTTGTTGAGCCAATCCGTTAGCTGTTGGCTATTGGCAACCGTTGCCGAGAGTGCCACTAGCTGCACTTCCACAGGACAATAAACAATCGACTCTTCCCAAACTGTTCCCCTTTGGCGATCGTTCATGTAGTGACATTCATCAAGAACCACTACTTCTACGTCCGTGAGGGATGTACCGACTTCACCGATGGGCGTTCCATAGAGCATATTCCGAAAAATCTCGGTGGTCATCACCAAAATGGGCGCGTCACGGTTTACCGACAAATCCCCCGTCAGCAACCCCACATTCTCATCGCCAAACTGATGGCGAAAGTCCCGTAATTTTTGATTAGAAAGCGCTTTGAGTGGCGTGGTATAAAAAACTCGCCGCCTTCCCGCTAAGGCGGCATGAATGGCATATTCACCAATGAGGGTTTTCCCCGAACCCGTTGGCGCACAAACAACGACTGACTTACCCGCTTGCAAGGCGGCGATCGCCTGTAGCTGAAATGAGTCTAGCTGAAATGGATATAGGTCTTGGGGGTCTATCGCTTGCACGCAGGTTTGCCTGAGTAAGTATACTTAAATATAATCAATGTAATATTTATAGCAGTTTTCCAAGAGGTGTATCCTCCTTGGAAAACTGCTATAAATGCTTGTCTAGCCTTATATAGTATCCTATTGACTAAGTTTGCACAAAAGAGATATGCCCAGTCTTAGCCTCAAGCCATCGCACAAGCCGATCAAGAATTACTATGAGGTCTTGGAACAATATTCCAAGTTGGGGATTGTGCATGAGGGGGCGGTGAGTAGTGCTTTTCAGAATTTGTTAGATTCCTGTGCGCGGCAATTTCAATGGACTTTGATTCCGCAATATGCGATCAAACGCTCGAAAAAGCAACCGATTCGCATCGATGGGGCTTTGGTGGATAGTTACAATTTGCCTCGTGCTTATTGGGAAGCGAAGGATATTAACGACAATTTAAAGAAGGAAATCCCGAAAAAGTTTGCGGTGGGTTATCCCAAAGACAATATGTTGTTTCAGCGTCCCGATCGCGCCATGCTCTATCAAGATGGCAAGTTGGTGATGGATGCGGATCTCACTAAGGATCAAGAGTTAGTCGATATCGTGCGCCAGTTTTTTGAATATCGTGCGCCAGCGATCGCGCAATGGGAAAAGGCGGCTGAGGAATTTGGCGATCGGGTGAAGGATCATGCTACGGCTTTACTGGAGCTAATCCGCACACAGGAGAAGACTAACAAAAAGTTTATTGATGCGTTTGCGGCGTTTATGTTGCTTTGTCGGCAGTCGATTAATCCAAATCTGGCGGAGTCGGCGGTTGAGGAGATGTTGATTCAGCATTTGCTAACGGAACGGATTTTTCGGAGTGTGTTCAATAATCCTGATTTTGCTCAGAGAAATATTATTGCAGTTGAGATTGAGAAGGTGATCAATGCTTTGACTTCTAAGCATTTCAGCCGCGCTCATTTTTTGAGTAGTTTGGATCGATTTTATGGGGCTATTGAAGAAACAGCAGCAACGATTGATGATTTTTCGCAAAAGCAGGATTTTTTGAATACGGTCTATGAGAAGTTCTTTCAGGGCTTTTCGACAAAGGTGGCGGATACGCATGGGATTGTGTATACACCACAGCCAATTGTGAATTTCATGGTGAAGAGTGTGGAGGAGATTTTGCAACGGGAGTTTGGCAAGTCTCTGGTGGATAAGGGTGTGCATATTCTCGATCCGTTTGTGGGTACGGGAAATTTCATCATGCGGGTGATGCGTGAGATTGCGGAAATCCAGAAGTCGGCTTTGCCTCACAAATATGAGCATGAGTTGCATTGCAATGAGGTGATGTTGCTGCCCTATTACATTGCTTCGATGAATATTGAGCATGAGTATTTTGAGCAAACTGGGAAGTATGAGGCGTTTGAGGGGATTTGTTTAGTAGATACGTTTGAACTTGCTGAAGCAAAGCAGTTAAGTTTGGCGCTTTTCTCTACGGAAAATACGAAGCGTGTTGAGAGACAAAAGCAATCACCAATTTTTGTGATTATTGGGAATCCTCCTTACAATGCCTATCAATCGGAAGATTTGAATAATCGCAATCGTAAATATCCGACAATGGATAAGCGAGTAAGTGAGACATACAGCAAGGATTCTAAGGCTACAAACAAAAATGCTCTTTCTGATCCTTACGTCAAAGCAATTCGATGGGCTTCTGATAGGATAGGAGATAAAGAAGGCATAGTCGCTTTTGTGACCAACAATAGCTTGATCAACGATCTTGCTTTCGATGGAGTTAGAAAAAATTTAGAGAATGATTTCGATCAGGTCTACATTTTTGATCTAGGAGGCAATGTAAGAAAAAACCCAAAATTATCTGGAACAAAGAATAATGTGTTTGGGATTCAGGTTGGTGTCAGTGTCAATATTTTTGTCAAACATCGTCAGGAGAATAATTAGCAATGAGATTTACAAGAATTACGGTCAATCCTAAAAAAATGGGTGGTGTACCTTGTATTCGAGAGCTTCGCATTCCAGTTGCTACTGTGGTTGGTATGTTTGCTGAAGGTATGCGGGATAGCGAAATTTTAGAAGCATTACCTGATTTACAAACTGAAGACATCCGCGAGGCTCTGCACTATGCTGCTCAAGCTATGCGTGAAAGAGAATTACCTTTATTAAGTGCATGAAATTTCTAATCGACAACCCTTTATCCCCAGCGATCGCATTTGGCTTGAGGCAGGTTAGTTTTGATGCGAGTCATGTCCGAGACTATGGTATGCAAGCATCTGAAGATATCGAGATTTTTGAATATGCAGCTAGAGAAGGTCGCACGGTTATTTCCGCAGATACCGACTTTGGTACTTTGTTGGCTTTGAAGCAGGAATCTAAACCCTCAGTTATCTTGTTTCGTCGCAATAGCGATCGCCGACCTGAAACACAATTACAAATCTTGTTGGCAAATCTTCCTAGCCTTGAAGAAAGTATTGATGCAGGTAGTATTATCATTTTTGATCGCGATCGCATTCGTATTCGCTCTTTACCAATTAATGGAGATTAAGATTAATGGGAAAGGCAAAGATTTATTATGCAAGAGTTGATGAGTTCTGGACAAAAGAACAGAAGCTTCAACATTTAGAGTCGATTGATAGTTTTAAAGATATTAAATGGGAATCTATTGAGCCTGATGCAAAGTATAACTGGCTTCTGGAAGGTTTACATTCTGAGTATGAAGATTTTATTCCACTTGGGACAAAAGAAGCTAAATCTACCGATGGTATGGCGGCTTATGCAATTTTTAAGCTTTATAGTCGAGGTGCTGAAACAGCAAGAGATGAGTGGGCTTACAACTTCAATATTCAAGAATTATCCAAAAACATACAATCATTTATAAATTTCTATAACGAACAGGTTTACAAATGGGAGAACGAAAGAAAAGAAGGTGATAGTGTTGATTCTTTTGTTTCATACGACGAAACAAAGATTAAATGGAGTAGCCGATTAAAAGAATGTCTAGAATCTGAGGTAAAAGTAGATTTTAGTACAGGAAAAATTAGACAATCTATTTATCGTCCATATACTCGTCAGAGCTTATATTTTGACAATGTTTTAACTCATAGAAGAGGTCAATTTCACTTAGTATTCCCAACCCAAAAAAGCGAAGAAGAAAACCAAGTTATTTGTATAGTTACTGAAGCTCAAGTTCCATTCTCTGCTCAAGCAGCAAATTGTATTCCTTGCCTACACTATGGTGGTAGACAAACTCAATGTTTTCCCTTTTACACTTATAGCGAAGATGGAACTAATCGCCAAGAAAACATTACTGATTGGGCTTTAGAAAAATTCCAAATCCATTATCAAGATCCCAAAATTACCAAATGGGACATCTTCTATTACACCTACGCCCTACTCCATCATCCCCACTATCGCGATCGCTACGCCGCCAACCTCAAACGCGAACTACCGCGCATCCCCTTCGCACCAGAGTTTCATAGCTTTGCGATCGCAGGAAAACACCTTACCGAAATCCATATTAACTACGAACAACAACCCGAATATCGCCTCAAACATATCGAAAACAAAGACCTCTCAATCGATTGGCGAGTCGAAAAAATGCGCCTCAGCAAAGACAAAACCCAAATCAAATATAACGACTTCCTAACCCTCACAGGTATTCCCCCAGAAACCTTTGAATACAAACTAGGCAACCGTTCTGCCCTAGACTGGATCATCGATCAATATCAAGTCAGCACCGACAAACGAAGCGGTATTACCAACGATCCTAATCGTCTTGACGACGAAGAATACATTGTGAGATTGATTAAGCAAGTCATCACCGTCAGCTTAGAAACAGTTAAAATTGTGAAAGGTTTACCAGATTTGGGACTACCCAAGGATTAATAAGGAGGAAATAATTTGCCAGCTAGAGACTCCATTCATGAAACTGTAAAAGAAGCAGTTATTAAAGATGGATGGGAAATTACTGACGATCCCTATGTTATTTCCTATGGCGATCGCTTTTTGTTTGTCGATCTTGGGACAAGTGGTTTTATTGGCATTCAGCAAGGAAACAAACAAATTGCCATTGAAATCAAACAGTTTCGGGGTCAGTCTCAAGTTACTGATTTAGAGTAAGCGATCGGGCAGTATTCTTTGTATCGTATATTGCTCAACCAGATTGACCCAGAGCGTGATCTGTATTTGGCAATTTCTGAGGCAACTTATAACGATATATTTAATGAACCAATTGGTAAACTAGCGATCGCTGAAATCCCGTTGAAACTTGTTATCGTAAATCTAAGTACTAAGGAGATAACTCAATGGATACCATCAAGTCCTATCAAACAGTCATCAAGCAAGTAATTAGTGAATATGCTAAGCTCCGTCCATCTCATGGCAATATTCACTTAGAGACGATATTTGATGATGTGAATAGTCGCTATGCGTTAATGCAATTTGGTTGGGATCGGGATCGGCGTGTGCGTGGTAATTTGATTTATGTAAGTATCAAGGACAATAAAGTTTTAATTGAATATGATGGAATTGAGAGTGGAATTACTCAGGATTTGATACAGAGAGGGATTCCTGAGCAAGATATTGTACTTGCCTTTTTACCTGAATTTCAAGCGGTTGGTGTGAAATGATTACAAATTCGCTAAATCGAGAATATATATTAAATGAGTTGCGCGGTTTGAAGTTAGAACTGCGCGATCGCTTGTCGTGATGAATATACAGCAAGATTAAGGAATTGATGAAACTGCCAAGCGATCGGGATTTGCTATGATTTGATTTATGACTGAGCCGCTATTGCAAAATCCTGAAAAACTACAGACTCGTTTAAAAGAAATCCCTCTCGAAGCAGGGGTTTATTTTATGCGCGATCGCCATGACGGAGTAATTTACATTGGTAAGTCCAAAGCCCTCCGCAATCGGGTGCGATCGTACTTTCGCAGCAGTCAAGACTTATCACCACGCATCGCCATGATGGTGCAGTTGGTGCATGAAATAGAATTTATTGTCACCGACTCTGAAGCCGAAGCCCTTGCCCTCGAAGCCAATCTGATCAAGCAATATCAGCCCTATTACAACGTTTTACTTAAGGATGATAAGAAATATCCTTACGTTTGTATTACTTGGTCGGAGGACTATCCGCGTATTTTTATTACTCGCAAACGGAGAATGGGTGGTACTAAGGATAAGTACTACGGGCCCTATGTCGATGTGTTCAATCTCAAACGAACTTTAGGAATTATTAAACGCGCCTTTCCACTTCGCCAAAGACCGATACCGATGTTTAAGGATCGTCCTTGCCTGAACTATGACATGGGCTTATGCCCGGGGGTATGTCAGGAAAAGGTTTCACCCGAAGACTATCGGAAGACGATGTTACGGGTAGCAATGATCTTTCAAGGGCGCTCCAGTGAGCTAGTAGAATCTTTTACGGAGAAGATGGAAGTTGCTGCCGAAGCTTTGGAATTTGAGAAAGCCGCCGATCTGCGCGATCGCATTCAAGTATTACAAAATCTCAACTCTAATCAAAAGGTATCACTGCCTGATGATACGGTTTCTCGCGATGCGATCGCCTTAGCCTATGACGAACAACATACTTGTATTCAGCTATTTCAAATTAGGGCGGGGCGTTTAGTTGGTAGGCTTGCCTTTGTGGCGGATAGCCAGAGCGATCAGCCAGAAGCAATTTTGCAGCGCACCTTAGAGGCACATTACCAAAACTGCGATCCTGTGGAAATTCCCAATGAAGTTCATACACAATTAGAACTTCCTGAAGTCGAGATTTTGCAAGCATGGCTCAGCGATCGTAAAGGGCGCAAAGTAGCGATCGCCACGCCACAACGGCAACTCAAGGCAGAACTAATCGAAATGGTGGAACGCAATGCTCAGTACGAGTTAGCGAGAATCCAAAAACAAAGCGATCGTAATTTACAGGGATTAGAAGATCTTGCGGAACTGCTCAATCTCGATAGTGTTCCCCATCGCATCGAAGGCTATGATATTTCCCATATTCAAGGTTCCGATGCTGTCGCCAGTCAGGTGGTGTTTATCGATGGCATTCCCGCCAAGCAACATTATCGCCATTACAAAATCCGTAATCCTGATATTAAGTCAGGACATTCCGATGACTTTGCCAGCCTTGCAGAAGTCATCGCCAGACGATTTCGGAAGTATGCCGCCTTTGAAGTCCTTACTTCTAGCCACTCTAACCTAGGAGAGGGGGATGATACTCTCACCCCTAGCCCCTCTCCCAAGGGAGGAGAGGGGATTAACAGTGGAGATGATTTTCCTGATGTGGTGATGATCGATGGGGGTAAAGGTCAGCTTTCTTCAGTGATGAAGATTATCGACAAATTAGGATTGCGCGATCGCCTAACGGTGATTAGCCTTGCCAAAAAACGCGAAGAAATCTTCTTGCCTGAACAATCAGAGCCATTAGTGGGTAATGATCCAGAACGTGCAGGTGTGCAAGTGTTAAGACGGTTGCGCGATGAGGCGCACCGTTTCGCGATTACTTTCCATCGCCAAAAACGTAGCCAAAGAATGCAGCGATCGCACCTCGATCAAATTACGGGCTTAGGGCATCATCGCCAAAAGGTTTTACTAGAGAAGTTCCATTCTGTGGAATATATTCGGCAAGCAACCGTTGAGCAGATTGCTGAAACCGAAGGGATTGGCAAAAAATTAGCCCTACATATTTACAATCATTTTCATCCAACAAGTAGCTAATACCAAAGGAAGAAATAGCTTTGCCATTTCTTCCTTTATAGCGGTGGTCAACTGCATGAGGATAAACCAAAACCCAAAAAGCGAGTGGCGGCGCTTCGCGCCGCCACTCGCTTTTTGGGTTTTGGTTTGTACTGGCTAACTCTTACTTTGCTATAGTACAAAAAAACAAAATTGGCGGCGCAATGCGCCGCCAATTTTGTTTTTTGAGAGAAGAATTCGCTTTGCGAATCCTTCTTTTACTAAGAGCGAGAATTAAGGCGTTGCCAATGTTGGCGATAGATTAGCTCTAGTTGATTACCAAACTTTATAAACAACTTTGCCTGTTGATCTTGTAGAGCTAAAAATAGACGGTGAAAGGCCGAAGCAAAAATCGCAATAATTAGCCCCGTTGCCGTTGTGATTAGAGCTTCAGCAATACCTTGAGTTAACCCTCCCGATTTCGCGTTTGCCGCTACATCTCCAATTTTGAGAGAGCCAAAAGAAGATATCAGCCCCGTAATCGTTCCTAATAGCCCCAATAGTGGTGCAAGCGTAATTGCAGCTTCGAGTAACTTTTCCCCCTTTAGCATTCCTGCTAACTCCTCGTCGGCAGTGCTTTCAAGGGCAAGGCGAAACAACTCAGGATCGGGTTCTTTAAGAGCTAAAGGCGCATAAAGAAAACGTCCCACAGGTACTTGGATTGATTGCTCAGCAATTTCAGCAGCAAGGGTTAAATCTTCGCGGGCGATCGCTAAAATATTTTCGGCAGTTTTACGCTCTTGCTTGAGAATCTCCAACCAAAAGATCAATCGCTCCATGATCCCCGCTAAGGCAAATACTGATAGAGCAATGAGTGGATACATCACCCACCCACCCGCTTTAATCAATTCAATCACTTGATTTAGACTCCTTTTCTTCACGTTCACGGCTGAGTTGATTGATCAACGATAGAACCTTAACTCCACGCTCAAAGGAACGATCTTCCTGAAATATGATTTCAGGAACGCGCCGCAGCGTTAGTCTTTGACCAACTTCACGTTTGATGAAACCTGTCGCTGAGGCTAGGGCTTCCATCGTTTGTTGACGGGCTTCCTCAGTACCATAGATACTGACAAAAATTTTCACATGTTGCAGGTCGCCCGATACTTCGGCATCGGTGACACTCACCATACCCATTCCTACGCGATCGTCCTTAATATCTTTGAGCAGCATATTGCTAACTTCGCGTTTGATGAGTTCGGCGACACGAGCAACTCGTCTTGTAGTAGCCATAGTTTTACATTTACACAGTAAATTAATTAATTAAAGATTTTTGATAACCTAGCTTTACGACGCTATCAAAAATTAGAGAAATAGAGGTTATTCGTAATATCGGCAACCTTCACATGGACCATTAGGATTGACCGCACAGCGAATGTAAGGCGATCGCGCATTATATCTACAGCTAACCATGCCAATTACATAACCATACCCTTCTATGCAAGTCATATCAGCAGGTGGTAAAGCTTTAAGCCTGCCGACTATGGGTGTAGCGATCGCACTTAACTGCCTGTCACTTAACTGCCTGTATTTAACTTGGGCGCGATGAAGCATCCATAATGAGAGGATTGGCGGCGCTATGCCAAGCAATAAAATAATGGCGATGTCTAACATAGTTTCTAACATGTTTAACACGTTGGTATAGCGGTTTTGATTTTGCCTACGGCAGCATCAAAGCTCTAAACGAAGACGTGAATTTTTCAAGTTTTGCTGTGCAGAAACTTGAAAAAAATTGCTATGGGCTAAGCCACATCCAAACCTAGCATAGCTCTTAATACTAGGGATACGCCAATAAATCCGCTAATGATCGCCGTGATCATGGCGATCGCCGTTACGGGTTGCTTGAGAAGGGGGATAATGGGAGCGATGATCACCGACAAAACGCCACCAGTAATTAAAGCTAAGAATTTAGGGTAGCGAAGTAAGTTAAGAATAAAATTTTTCATATATTTTAGATATATTGATGTTTGTTGCGCTGTTTTAGACCGAGCGGCAAACGTTTACTGCTTCCCATTATGAAACTAATTTTAGGTTTTTCAGCGATATTACAATTTTTGCGTAAAGCTAGAGAGAGTTGCGGCACAACTCTCTCTAGCTTTAGTTTTGATGAACCACAAGAAATTTTTTAAAAGGGTTGCGCTGCAACCCTTTTAAAAAATTTCTTGGTTCGGGTTTGAGTGCGAAGCGCTGTAAGTACGATGAATCGCACCATTAGACAACATTTTAGTTAAGCTTTCAGGATGGTAATCCCAGTTTAATAGTCCTGAAAGTCCCATAAATAGACCAAAGGCAGCAGGAACCATCGCCGCACCATAGAGCCAACCCTTTTGTGTGAGCGAAGTCATCGCTAGGAGGGCGATCGCTAGGGCAAAGGCGGCTTCCGAGAGGTCAAACTGATCATCATGGACATTTAACTGCTCGTAAAGTTTTTCCGCTTCTTCGGCTTGTTTTTGTAACTTCTCCTTTTCTTGATCTTGCTTAGCCGCGATCGCCTCATACTTGGCAAGTTCTTTATCGAAATCGGCTTTGAGTTTTGCCTGCGGAGCAAGGGGGATCGATGCTGCTTGTAGTTTTAGCTGAGCGATCGTGGATTTGGCAATTTCGGCTCGGACGTTACGAGCTTGATAGAAAGCCCAAGTATCTATGCGATCGGCTTGAGCCTTTTGCATAGCCTGAACCACATTACCGCTTTTGACCTGACATATCCCCATAAAGGTGACAAACAAAACCACCGTGATTGCCACGTAATTATTCAGTTGATTTTTAGGCTTACTTTTTTCTTTAGAATCAGCGCTGTTGGATTCGGACGCTTTTTCATGCTTATCTTCTGCGTCAGAATCGTCTTCGTTATTTTCAATAACTTCATTGATATCAGATATTTCCATGATTTAAGGTGATATTCTCCTAAGTCTTGCTTAAGTTTTATACTTGAGCTATTACAGCAATTTGAGCATAATCCCAAACCCTAAGAAATTTTTTGAAAGTTTTGCTTGCAAAGAGTTTCAGAAAATTTCCTAAGGCTTGCCCGATCAATAATTGCGGTAATTGCTGGTTAATTATATGACAACAGGATTAGCAATCTTTCTATGAACAGGAAATCTATTGGCGATCGCCTATCTAAGACTTTCATTGTAGGAATGACCCTGATTTTATGGGAATTAGCCCTGAATCCCGCTTGGGCGGAGAAACAGTCCTTGAATGAGGGGAGTAAAACAAATACTTCAGTCAAGTCTGAGCCATCCCAGCCCAACTCTATCGAAACGCAATTAGTTCAAGCCGAAAAGCTCTTCGATCAGGGGAAATTTAAAGAATCTTTACAACAATATCAACAGGCTCTGGCGATCGCCCAACAACAGGGCGATCGCTTAAGGGAATTGCAATCTTTAGCAGGCTTGGGTGCGGTACAAATTAGTTTAAAGCAGGAAAAACAGGCGATCGCCACTTTGTTAGATGCAACTAAAATTTTGCAATCTCTACCCGTGAATTTAGCGCCCCGTGACAGGCTGAATTATCGCCAAGCCGAAGGCGAAGTGAATTATCAATATGGACGCGCCTATCTGAGTTTGGAACAATTTGATAATGCTTTAAAACTTCTTGAAAACTCGTTAGCCATTCGCAAAGAAGTGGGCGATCGCTATCGTGAAGGCAAAACCCTTGCCACTATTGGCATTATCTATGTAAAGAAGTTTGAATTTCCTAAATCGGTAGGCTTTTTTGAAAATGGACTTAAACTGAGTCAAGCAGTCGGAAATCGCGCCTCTGAAGCCCAAATTTTATTTTATTTAGCTTCCACTTATAGCTTGTTGGGAAAAAAAGAGCAGGCTCTTGCCTTGGCTAAACAAAGTGGTACAGCCTATCGAGCGATCGAAAGTTTTCTGGGAGAAGCGACTGCGCTAAATTTAGAAGCCAATATCTACAACATGAGTTTGGAATATGCTAAATCAATTGAGCTAAATCTCAAGGCTTTGGAATTAGTCAGGCAATCGGGCGATCGCTCCCGTGAGGCAGGCATGATGAGTGTGGTTGCCACTTCCTATCGCTATCTCAGTCAATATTCTCAAGCTATCGACCTTTATCAACAAGGACTAAAGATCTACCGCGAATTAGGCGATCGCCCTGAAGAAGGGCGCAATCTCAAAAACATGGCGGAGGTGTATTTAGACCAAGGTAAGAATCGCGAAGCTCTAGATAAATATACACAGGCTAAGTCTATTTATCTGGATTTAACCAAGGTTCCCAATCCTAAGCAGAGCGATAAACAAACCCTCGCCAGTATTCTCGTAGGAGAAGGAAGTCTGTATACTTCGCTAAGTCAATATCCTAAAGCTTTGAAGAGTCTGCAAGAAGCGCGATCGCTTTATGAATCCGTAGGCGATAAGCAGGGAGAGGGCGTGGCTTCGATGTATTTAGCGGGAGTCTATCTGCAATTGGGAGAACCTAGCAAGGTTACAGAAATTTTAAAAAAATTGCCAGAACTAGCCAAGTATTCGCCTCAACTCACAAAAATGGCGGAGTCATTAATTGCATTACTCAATGTAAATCCAAACTCAGTCAACCCTCAAGCTCAATTAAAATCTGCCCAAGATTTATTAGAGTTCTTTAAGCAATCAGGAAGCCCTACTTCCGAAGCCGCCATGCTTTCGCAAATAGGCAGTCTATATTTCGATCTCCAGCAACCTGAAAAATCCATAACTTCCCATCAACAGGCGCTAGAGATTTTTCAAGCTATCGGCGATCGCGCTGGTGTCGCCAATTCCCTTTACAATTTGGGCTTAGTCTATAGTCTATCGAGTCAAAGTGATCGCGCTTTTGTGGCGTTTCAAGGTGCTTTGAAATATTCCCGTGAAGTGGGCAATCGCAATCAGGAAAGTAAATTACTTGGAAATTTAGGAATTCTCATAAAAAGCCAATATCCACAACTAGCGATCGCCTTTTTAAAACAAGCGGTGAATGTCACGGAGTCCATTCGCCAAGATTTGCGGCAACTTGCCCCAGAACAACAAAGGGCTTATCAGCAAACAATTGCCTATAACTATCGTCTCTTGGCAGATTTGCTATTGCAGCAGGGACGAGTAATGGAAGCTTTGCAAGTTCTCGATTTATTAAAGGTGCAGGAACTTCAAGAATACTTGCAAAACGTTAAAGGGAATGCTCGCACGGCTCAAGGGCTATATATTTTCCCTGAAGAGAATTTGCAAACCCAAGCCATATCCTCTCAGCCCTTTAAATCTCTCCAACCGATCATCGAGAGCAACCAAAAAATTATTCAACAATTACAGCAAACTCCACCCGCAGAACTTAATCGCGTTCCCGAATATCTACAAAAACTGCCTCAAGGTCAAGCGCTGCTTTATCCGTTGATTTTAAGCGATCGCCTAGAGCTAATTCTCTTTACTCCCAACAAGTTACCGATCCGTCGTTCTGTTAAGATATCTGAATCTCAGGTCTTGCAATTAATTCAAGATTTTCAAGCGGAACTTCGAGATGCGGGTTCTCTGGATGTGCTAGAAACAGCTTCAAAGCTTTACGACATCTTGATTAAGCCTCTTGAAGCTGATCTTGCTCAAACCAATACAATTCTCTACGCTCCCGATGGACAGTTGCGCTATATACCGCTTACGGCGCTCTATGATGGCAAGCAATGGCTAGTGGAGAAGTATCGCATTAATAATTTAGTTGCCTATAGTCTCAGCGACTTTGGCAATAATCCGCCTAAGGCTTTGCGAATTGTGGCGGGAGCCTTTGGGGGACAGCCTAATAGTAAAAAATTCGGTCAAGCGGGCTTACCTGCAACCCTCACCGAAGTGCAGGCGATCGCTTCTGCTTTACCAAATACTACTAAGCTGATCGACAATGATTTCAGTCGTCAAGCCACTGAGTCCTTAATGCGAAACAATAACATCGTGCATTTGGCTACCCATGCCGAATTTAACGTTGGTAAGCCCGAAAACTCTTTTTTGATTTTTGGCAATGGCGATCGCATTCTGCTGAATGAAATGAAGGATTTGCCGATGTCCAATGTGGATTTAATCGTTCTCAGTGCTTGTCAAACTGGAGTGGGCAAGTTGGGCAATGGGATCGAAATTTTGGGATTTGGCTATCAAGTGCAAAGGGCAGGCGCGAAGGCGGCGATTTCTTCTCTATGGCAGGTGAGTGATGAGGGAACACAAGTCTTAATGCAGGAATTCTATCGCAGTGTTAAAACAGGCGATCGATCCAAGGCGGAGTCATTGCGCCAAGCGCAGATTGCCACCATTCGCTCTAAGGACTTTTCTCATCCTTTTTACTGGTCAGCCTTCATCATCATTGGCAATGGAGTGTAATCTAGCTTCCCACTCCAGAAGATGAGTTGCGCCGCTTCGCGGCGCAACTCATCTTCTGGTTTCAAGAATGGCAGTAGCTATATTGATATGAGGACTAGCGACAGTTTCAGTGCCTCTTCCAGTATCCATAACAAAACTTCAGATTTTTGAAAATTGTACAAAAATCTTGATATAACTGTATAGTACAGTAGAAAAAGCAACACCAAACAGCGATTGCCCTAATCTAATTCACAACGTGATCGCCTAAATCATCAACTTCACCACACAAGCGATCGCCCCTCAACAAACCAACAACATCAAACAGCGATCGCCTTTAATCTCAATCACAAAGCGAGATTCCCCAATCTTAAACTGGCTGCATATCACACTATAGTTATGCTGTTTGTCACTGTACGTTTGTGTTGCAAATCATTATTAACTCAACTGAAGTAGAGGATATTAATTGGTATCAGGTTTTTTCTATCTCTCATTTTTGCCATTACATCGGAGTATTAATAATCCATATGCCAGAAAAACTTAGTCTTGAGGAACTCAAGCTCGATCCATATATTTCACCAGTTGAAGCGAGACTTCTAACACAAAAAATCTTGGACGGGAAACCTGGTCTATTTCCTATTACAGGACAACATGGCACAGGTAAAACCACAACATTACTTATAATTGCTTACCATGCTTGGCAAAAAAATTTGCCTGTTATGTTGCTCTCCGAGGAGAGAGATTGGTTCAATTCAATGCACATACAATTACCTGAAAGTTGGGTGACTCAACATGTGGAGCCATCTGAACAAGCTTGGGTGGATGCAATTGAACAGGCAACAGCCAATCCATCAACTATTATCGTCATCGATACACTCAATGGAAATAACGAAGCAGCAGCTCTCATGGCAGCAAAGTCTAAGCACTGGGTCTTTGCCTGTATTGACACTCCTTTTGTAGGAATAGATGTACTTCCTAACCTACGGGCTAGGGGATTAACTAGCCAAGAGATTTTGGAGAATGTTTCAGGGGTAGTTTCACAAATGCTTCTACCTCGTTTGTGTGGTAACTGTGGGCAGTTAGTTCCAGTGAGTTTGGAGGAGACTCGGCTGGTTTATCCTGATAGTCGTAAAGCAAAAGAACTATGGCGCGAGATTGGCTGCCAAGTATGTTCTAGTCGAGGGAATATTGGGCGCTGTGCATCTTTTGAAGTCCTTCATATTGATGATGAAGTAAAATCTTTATTGGAAGACTATCTAGACCGCAATATCTTAAATCGGCTTCCGAATCACAAACATTTCACCATGCAAAATGGATCGAGAGATTTGGTTAAAAATGGAATCGTGGGTATCCAAACCTACCAACGTGAAGTATTACAGAATCCACTGTTGCGGATACAACATTTCTGGGAACAGGAAAACTTTCGTGCTAAGCAGTTTCAAGAGATGTTTGGGCGCTTTGTCACTCAACAGCTTGTAGACAGGCTTATGTCTCAGCAAGACTTTGAGCAAATCGTTGAAGGAGAACGAAAATATGTCACCTGCTTCTTCTGTGATGTTCGTGGCTTTACAACTCGGGCAGAACAAAGCTCTCCGTCAGAAATCTTTCTAACACTCAATCGATATTTTCGAGAGATAATCGATACCGTGTTTCAATACGAAGGGACGATTGATAAATTTATTGGGGATTCGGTGATGGTTGTTTTTGGTGCTCCCATTGAGCAAACTGACCAAGAACTTCGAGCTGTGCAATGTGCGATCGCAATCCAGAAGAAAGTTGCTGAAATTAATCGAACTGAGCTGACTGTGCCGATTCACATTGGTATTGGAATTAACTCTGGCGAAGTTATTGCAGGCTGTCTCGGTAGCGATCGACGAATGGACTACACCATTTTAGGTGATGTAGTTAACACAGCAGCTCGTCTAGAAAGCCAATCTCAGCCAGATCAAATTCTGATTGGCTCGGAGACTTATGCTGCTGTACAAGATAAGATGGAATGTCGTGGTATCGGAGCTTTAAAACTCAAGGGTAAAGTTGAACCATTAGAAGTTTTTGAGGTTGTTTATATGTAAAGATCTTATGTGGAGTGATAAGTCGCCATAGTATTAATAACGGCGAGATGCTTAAACTCCTTGTCGTTATTGATATCAGTTGCGACCGTCCCAAAATTTAAACTTGACTCACAACAGGCACTCTCAACTTAACCAAAGACTTTTGCAACACACTCGGCTTAACACTCAACCAAACCTGATTGCGATCATCCTCAGTATAGCCAACCACCACCGCCCCCACAGGTGAACCAATCTCAGGATACATTTCTGGACTCATCGCCCCACTGTCCAAAAAATCTGGAATTTGGATAATTCCCTTTACCTTCTCATCCCCAATATCAACAAACACACCAAAAGGCGCATGAAATTCCACTTTCCCGTAAATTAACTTCCCAAGCTGATATTTAGTTTTGACTTGATTCCAAAATTGACTATTCATTAGCTATTCTCTCTTTAAAACTCTAGGGAACTGGTTTAAAGTTGGAAATAAATCTTGAGGGATCGGTAACTCGATATACGAACCACCCTGATAAGTCCTCTCAAGCGGTTTAAAAATGCGATCATAGGTTTCTTGATCTATCGTAACCTCTAAAATACCCTGTTTGTAACTCTGGTTATACTGTTCAGCCAAACTTCTAGAGTTAGCGCCAGCAAAATAACACTTACCATCCTCATAGGGTGGATTGTACGGAAAATCCTCCACTTGAAAACCATTTTGCAACAATTTCTCACCTTTATTCGGCTGAGGTGCTTTATAAATAGTGACTTTCACAATATCTAATGTAAGGTTGTAATCGGAGCTATTTGTTGACCACTATCTCAGCAAGTTAGACTATACATTGTTTGCCGACTAACACCAATGTCATATAGTGAATTTAAAACGATCGCCCAAGTACAAGAAAAATTTGGCTTGACGATAAAAGAATCAGAAAATCTATTTGTGGATATTCAACCTTTGACGATTAGTGAATATCTGCAACAAACCCTCAAACGCAATCTTTCCATTGCCAATGCCATCAATACTGAAAAAGCGCGATCGGAATTGCTCATTGCGCCCATCCTGCTTGAAATTCGGCAAATATTTGATCAAAAGGTTGGCTTCTTTTCTGGGACAGAATTTAATGTTGATATAGAATCTGGCTTAAATGGATTTTGTGATTTTATGTTGACAGCTTCTAGTGAAATCTATGAAATTTCCTGTCCAGTAATTACCCTTGTGGAAGCAAAAAATGAAAATATTAAAGGCGGATTAGGACAATGTATCGCAGAAATGGTTGCGGCTCAGCGCTTTAATGCCAAAAGTGATAATAGACTTCCTATTTATGGTGTAGTGACAACAGGAATGATTTGGAAATTTTTACGTCTTGAAGAGAGAACTCTTTGGATTGATCAAGAAGATTATTTTATTAAAGAAATTGGCAAATTACTGGGTATTTTATCTAGTCCCTTTCACTCCTATTATAATCCTGTCTAGAGATAGGCGCTCATTTACTATGGCTCAATAATTATGCGTGTTGTATTTTTTGGAACTCCTGATTTTGCAGTTCCCACCTTAGAGAAGCTTTTATCGGAACCAGATTTTGAAGTGGTAGGTGTGGTTTCCCAACCAGATACTAGGCGTGGTCGGGGTAATCAAGTTACGCCGCCGCCTGTCAAAGCTGCGGCGATCGCCCAAAATCCTGATCTGCAAATCTGGCAACCCGATCGCCTCAAAAAAGATAAACAGGTACTTGAGGAACTAGCGGCGATTAATGCCGATGTATTTGTGGTAGTTGCCTATGGGCAGATTCTCTCACAAAAGATTTTGAAGATGCCTAAGTATGGCTGTATCAATGTGCATGGCTCATTGCTGCCAAAATATCGTGGTGCTGCGCCGATCCAATGGGCGATCGCTAATGGGGAAAGCATTACTGGAATTACGACCATGCAAATGGATGCAGGTATTGATACAGGCGCGATGTTACTCAAATCTGCGTTAGAAATTCTGCCTGAAGACAATACAGATACTTTAAGTACGAAATTAGCGAATTTAGGTGCAGATTTATTAATTGATACTTTGCGGCGCTTAGATACGATCAAGCCTGAACCTCAAGATGATGCTTTGTCCTGCTATTCACCAATGATTGGGCGCGAGGATTGGGAACTAGATTGGAATCAAGAGGCGATCGCTTTGCATAATCGCATTCGTGCCTTCTATCCCAATTGCTACATAGATTTTCGTGGACAGAGGTTAAAGGTTACCAAGTCAGAAGTTATGGAAGCTGAGGATAATTTAGAGAATATTGGCAAGGTTGCCGAGATTCGGAAGGGTAAAGGCTTTGGATTGCAAACTGGTAAAGGTTTATTACTAATAAAAGAAGTGCAACCTGCGGGTAAAAAACTGCAATCGGGTTGGGATTTTGTAAATGGAGCAAGAATTGCGATCGGTGAATCTATTTCATAAGAAAAAAGCGGCTCAAGGAGCCGCTTTTTTCTTATGGTTTTTTGGGAGTTTCAGGGTTACTGCTAGGAGGCTGGGCGGGATTTGTGAAAGGTTGTTTTTGAGGAGAGAGAGAGGCGAGACGCTTTACTTCGTCCTTAAATTCGGCGGGAGCCAGTTCTAAACCCTTATCAAAGAGTTTTTTCGCATCATCATCCTTACCCTGTACTTGTCTCAGTTGCGCCTTGCCAACGTAGGGACGAAAATCCTTAACATTTTCCTTGATCATTTGATCGTAAGTGGCGATCGCATCGTCTAGGCGATTTTGTTGGCGATAGACTTCACCAAGAATCCAGCGTACTGAACCTGTATCAACGGTATTAGCTTGGATTTTATTCGCAGTTTCCGCAGTCTTGAGGGTATCTTGCAAAATACCGATCGCCGCTTCAGGACGCTTATCGGTTAATTCGATGCTTACTACACTTTGCAAAGCTGGAATAAATCCGGGCTTAGTAGTCAAAATTTTCCGATATTCGGCTAGAGCATTTTTAGGATCTTTAAGTTCCACATAGGTTCTGGCTAAAGTCATCCGATATTCGGGCTGATCAGGAAAAGCATCAGCAAGGGTTTGCAATGGCTCAATGGTTTCTTTAGTTTTTCCTAATTGATTTCTGAGGTTAACTAGTCCAATGAGTGCAGTTTGATTTTTAGGATCACTCTTCAGCACTGCCTCAAATCCTTCAATCTGGATTTTAATCCGTTCTTGCTCAGCATTTTGATTAGCATTAACGGCTTCTTGCGGTTTGGTGGGGGCAAATATGCCGCCGATCAATGGTGCGATCGAGATGCCCAGAAATGAGAGCGTAACTACTATGAGGACACCGTTAATAATCCATTGCCTTGCTGTACGTTGTGTCACAATTTTCACCCTAAATTCAAATACATCATAGTCTACAGCTTACCGATCGCATACTCAATTTGCTTGAGCAAGGCTTTGCTCATCTGCTCAAAGCCTTGGCGTTTGAGAGCAGAGATAGCGATCGCTTCGGGGTATTTCTCCAAAATGGCTTGGGGATCAGTTACGGCATCAATTTTATTGAAGACTAATAAAATGGGTCCCACAGCGATCGGCATATCCTTGAGAATTTTTTCGACTGCTTTTAATTGATCCTCCCAAGCGGAATGGGAAGCATCAACGAGATGGACTAACACATCGGCTTCCGACACCTCCTCAAGAGTGGCGCGGAAAGCATCTACCAGCGAATCGGGAAGCTCATGGATAAAGCCAACGGTATCGGTTAATAGCACCGTATGCATTTGAGACTGATCATCCGCAAGACTAAGGCGGCGCGTAGTTGGGTCAAGGGTGGCAAATAGCTTGTCCGCCGCATAGACATCGGCTTTAGTCAGGGCATTGAGCAAGGTGGATTTCCCTGCATTGGTGTAGCCCACGATCGCTACAGTGGGAACTTCCTGATCGACTCGTTTTTGGCGAATGCGCGATCGCTGCTCCTGAAGGCGATTAACCTGTTGCTGGAGGAAGGTAATCCGCTTTTGAATCACACGGCGATCGGTTTCTAACTTGGTTTCACCTGGTCCCCGTGTGCCGATCCCACCACCAAGCCTTGAAAGAGCTTGACCATGTCCCGCTAGCCTTGGCAGGCGATATTCAAGCTGGGCTAGCTCGACTTGGAGCTTACCTTCGGAGGACTGGGCGCGTTGGGCAAAAATATCGAGAATAACCTCGGTGCGATCGCTCACTCGCAAACCGATCATCCGTTCGATATTACGTGTTTGGGAAGCCGTAAGCTCTCGATCAAATACCACCAGATTTGCGCCCTTAGTTTGGGCGGCGATCGCCAGTTCTAAGACCTTGCCTTCACCTAAAACGGTCTGTGGATGCGGACGCTCGCGCTTTTGCCAGAGAGCATCTAACACCTTGCCGCCAGCACTTTCCACCAACTGCCCCAGCTCAATCATCGTAAAGGGCATCGAGTCGGACTTTTCCTTTTGCGCCATTAGCCCGACTAGCACCACCCGATCTTGATTATCATCGGTGCTACGTCCTGCAAAATTACGGCTAAATTCTTCTTCTAGCCCCTCAACTAATTCCAGAAAATCTTGCTTCGAGAGGGTATCCAAGGTCATCGGACTAGATACCCGCCAAGCATCTTGCTGTTCGGGCAACTCAGTTTCAGTGGCAGGTAATAGATGAGCTAAATAGCCGCGTTCGGTATAGCCCCTCTCATTAACGGGCAGAATTACCAAGGCATCAAGCCTTTGCATCAGCATCGCCGTTAAATCCGTGGGATTTGGGGGCAATGCGTCAGGGCTAGCGCAAATACAACGAATCCCACTCAGGCGATCGCTACCATAGCGAGGCAATTCTAGGGGCGGTATTTTAGTTTGATTGGGTGTACCGATCGCCACCCTAATTACCTGTCCGCGTCGATTGAGGTAAATGCAAACAGAGTCCTTTAGCTCAGCGCTAACAACTGCAAGGCGTTGAGCCAGTTCGGGAGTAGTAAGGCTATCTTGAGGCAGACGCGATCTATAGAGTCGCTCTAATTGTTTTAATTGATGAGCCTTGAGTCCTTGGGTTTTTCCGTAAATAGTTTCGATATGCGTTACTCGTTATAATTGTGATAATCGAACTTTTGAGCTTTAGTTTTGCCTATGGCACAACTAAAATTGCTAGATTGATCACAATTATAACGAGTAGAGACTATGAACGCCGCAGCGCTTTTTTTTGTAACTCATGGCAGTAGCGATCGCCGTTCTTGGTCAACCTTGCAAACCTTAGTCAATGTAGCTCGCAGCCAAAGCTCTAGCCCCCATGTTAAAAATAGTCCTCTAATTAGTGGTGGATGCTTGGAAGGCTTGGAGCTAAGCCTTGCTCAACAATTGGAACAATTTGCAATAGAAGTGAGTACTTATGGTTGCAAAGAAGTGATCATCTTGCCATTATTTTTGTTGGCAGGTGTCCACGTTAGTGAAGATATTCCCCATGAAGTCGCGATCGCTCAAAGTAAGTTACAGTTCGCCTTAAGCCAAGACTCCAATAAATCTTTAGAACCAATCACTTTTCAGATTACTCCTCACTTAGGCACACATCCCCAAATTCCCAGTTTACTAAGCCAGCATTTTGCTAAATATGCGAATGAATCTAGTTCGGAAACTCAAGGACAAATCTTAATGGCGCATGGAAGTCGGCGCACAGGCGCTAACCAAGTAGTTGAAGACTTAGCTCAACAAAGTCAAGCGATCGCCGCTTATTGGGGAGTTGAGCCAAAAATAGAAACTCAAATCGAAAACCTAATTGTCCAAAACATCTATAAAATCAATGTCTTACCATATTTTTTAACCTCAGGAGGAATTACCGAAGCGATCGCGAATAAACTTAGTGTCTATAGCGATCGGGCTAAAATCCAACTGTTACCTGTTCCCCTATCTAATGAAGAGATTATCAATTTATCTTTAACTTTTATCTAAAGTGAGAAATAGTGAATCCCAAATCAACTCGTGACTGCGCCAAAGTGGGATGATCCCATCCCCACTCTCTTTAGGGTTTTATGTATTTATATCTATATGCTATAAAGTTTAAGGCTAAATTGTTAAGCACTTCTTTGCAGTTTTTAAGTCAACAAATAAGCATCTAGATAACTGCGATTTGGGAAAAGCTAAAATATTAGTGATACCGATTAGGTGAAAAATTTGGCTGAAAGATATAAACATCTTAATCCCATATATCAAGAGGTTCTCAAGCAGGAGCGTCTCAAGAATTTAATGCGTATTGCTAAATGCATTGAAAATAGCACTGTCGGCATTTTTGAAACTACTTTAGATGATCAAGTTCGCCAAACCAGCTTATCTTTTTGTGAATTATTAGGATATAGCAAGTCCCAGATCAGCCAACTCAAATATGTGCAAATCTGCCATCCTGAAGACCTACCTGCTTACTACTTTCTTAAAGAAAGATTGCTGTCAGGCGATATTGATCACTGTTATTTAAATGTTCGCTACCTTCGAGAAGATGGACAAATAGTTCAAGTTTTGCAAAGTACAGATCTAAGTGTCGAGGATAATCAAGAACCTTACTTTGTCAATAGATTTGAGGATATAACGGATTGGGAACAAAATGCTAAAAATCAGAGAGAAGCAGAAAATCGTACTCGATATCTCTTTGAGAATAATCCTAATCCAATGTGGATTTACGATCTGGAGACTTTATACTTCTTAGCAGTTAATCAAGCTGCAATTAGTCATTATGGATACAGTGAAGCAGAGTTCTTATCCATGACCTTACAAGATATACGACCTTCCGAAGATGTCCCGAGACTTTTGGAAGCCCTATCTAAAATATCCACAGGATTGACTAAACCTGAAATATGGCGACATTGCAAGAAAGATGGCAATTTGATTTTAGTCGAAGTTTCGGCTCATACCCTCCTTTATAACAACCGTAAATGCGAACTTATTTTAATTAATGATGTTACCCAAAAAATGAAAGCTGAGGAGGCTCTCAAGTTAGCGGAGGCTAAATATCGGAGTATTTTTGAGAATGCTGTAGAAGGAATCTTCCAGACTTCAGTAGAGGGAAGGTTTTTGATTGCCAATTCGATGCTTGCCAAAATTTATGGATATGATTCCCCTGATGATTTGATTAATAATCTTACGGATATTAGCAATCAGCTATATGTCGATCCGCAACGCCGCACAGAATTAATTCAATTTTTAATGGATAAAGAAGAAGTTAAGCAGTTTGAGGCGAAGATCTACCGCAAAGATGGGTCGATAATTTGGACTGCGGAAAATGCCCATGTTGTCTATGATATTACAGGCAATATTCTCTTTTTTGAGGGAACCGTTGAGGATATTACCGCTAGCAAACGCGCTCAAGCCGAAATTGAACATTTAGCTTTCCACGATTCTCTCACTAATTTGCCTAATCGAGTTTTATTTCGTGATCGCCTCTCGATGGCGTTAGAAAAGGCGACCGAACAGCTCGATCAGCATCTGGAAGAGTATCAAGATAATGACATAAGGCTAGTTCCACCTTTGTTAGCGGTGCTGTTTCTGGATCTCGATCGCTTTAAATTAGTCAATGATACGATGGGTCATGCCGCAGGCGATCGCCTCTTAATTGAAGTAGCGAAAAGGCTAGGGGAATGTATGTTTGAAAGTACGTTCTTAGCGAGAATGGGTGGAGACGAATTTATGATTTTTGTACCTGAGTTGCAGAGTGTGGAGTCCATCCAGCAATTTGCTCAATTAATTTTGCAATCCTTTGAATCGCCATTTTTCGTAGAGGAAATGGCGCTTTATATTGGTACAAGCATTGGGGTTAGTCTGTTTCCGAGTGATGGTACTGATGAAGAGACTTTGATGAAAAATGCCGATACAGCAATGTTTCGGGCAAAGGAACGGGGCAGAAATCATTACCAATTGTATAATCATGCGATCGGCGCAAAGGTGATGGAATATGTGGCGATCGAGAATGGAATTCGGCAAGCTCTCGATCGCTCAGAGTTTCAAGTTTTTTATCAACCGCAGATCAATTTATTAAGCGGGGAAATCGATTGTATGGAAGCCCTAGCCCGTTGGTTGCATCCAGAATTGGGATGGGTTCCTCCTAATCAATTCATACCTGCTGCTGAGGAACATGGCTTAATTGTGAGATTGGGAGAATGGGTACTCCAAACAGCTTGCCAGCAGAATAGTGAGTGGCAAAAAATGGGATTACCACCGATTAGAATGGCAGTTAATTTTTCGGCTCAACAGTTTCAAGTACCGACCCTTTGCGATCGCATTATGCAAATTCTCTTTGAGACCAATTTAGATCCGCAATATTTGGAATTAGAAATTACCGAGAGCTTAGTGATGCAGGATCAAAATACTACAATCAAAATGCTCAGGCAGTTGCAATCGTTGGGTATGCGCGTATCCATTGATGATTTTGGTACAGGCTATTCTTCACTGAGTTATTTGCGTTTATTGCCTGTGAGTAAAGTTAAAATTGATGCTAGCTTTATTCGTGAAACCCCGCAAAATGCTGATGATTCAGCAATTACATCGGCAATTATTGCAATGGCGCACAATCTCAACTTGATGGCGATCGCTGAAGGTGTGGAGCGAAGAGAGCAATTAGAGTTTTTGCGATCGCATAATTGTGATGCGGTGCAGGGTTATCTCTTTAGTCGTCCCGTTCCCGCTCACGAAGCAACTTTGCTATTACAAGCTCAGCTTGGCTAAAACCAGAGTTTGTGTACCCCGCTACGCGGAGTACACAAACTCTGGTTTTAGTTATTTAACTGATGTTACGTGGAAGGAATAGCCAGTTTTTGGAGTTGAGAGAAACTAGCCCTAATAGCATTGAAGTAGAGTTTAGACTTGAGAGCAAAGTGATTGAGTTTAGTTTTGATCC
>NZ_JACJQA010000012.1 GCF_014696355.1 Pseudanabaena sp. FACHB-1998
TGGCCAGTAGTTGGAATTTGGTTCACCGCATTGGGCGTAAGCACAATGGCATTCAACTTGAACGGATTCAACTTCAACCAATCGATTTCTGACAGCCAAGGACGAGTAGTACCAAGCTGGGCAGACGTAATCAACCGCGCAAACTTGGGCATGGAAGTAATGCACGAGCGCAACGCTCACAACTTCCCACTTGATTTGGCAGCAGTTGATGTAGCTCCTGTAGCTATGGCTGCTCCTGCTATCAACGGTTAATTCTCGGAAGTAACTATCGAAACTAGTTTAGCTAGCTAAACTGAAAAAAAAGAAGGAGTGGCTTTGAAAAAGTCACTCCTTTTGTTTTGTTTAGTGTTTGTATAGCGCAGATAAATTCTAAAAAAGCTTGCTTCGCAAGCTTTTTTAGAATTTATCTGGGTTTAGTGATTCCCGAAAAATAGAAGCTTATAAAATAATTACCAAAACCCGTAAAATTGCGTCCCTTCGGCGCACAATTTTACGGGTTTTGGTAATTATTTTGCACAAGCACTTATATAGCAATGCAGAGGCTAGCGAGGACAAATCCAAGCTCAAAAGATAAGTGGCGGCGCGAAGCGCCACTTATCTGAGTTTAACGATTTAAACTGACAGGGCAATTAGGCTTTTCGGCGGTTTCTGTGGGGACGGGATCGGGAGGTAAAAGTGCAACAACATGAGGAACAGGACGAGGCTCATACGCCATGACCGACTTACCACGATAGGCAAGGGCGGCACTGGCTCCCGAATCTAGCATGACAGCATCTTGCAACCCAGCCTTCGCCAAGATTTTACCTAAGCCGACGGAATCGATCATTTCCATGGTTACACCGATTACGGGTCGACCAGAGCGATCAATCCCCCAGAAGGCGCGATCGCGGCTAGCATCAAAACCATAGAGCTTACCAAAGGACTCGGCGGATTGAGGTTTTCCGTCACGGACTAGCCAACCTGCGGCAACAAAGGCATCAGTGACATCAGATAATTCCGACCTCACTGCTTCTAGAGAGTTATGCTTAGCGGCATTAAAGGGAATAAATTTGATTGTTGTAGGACTAATTAATACGAGTGGACGACCATTTAACAATGGATTTTCGCCTTTATTGCCGACATTAAAAATTCCTGCATTGCTAGAGAATTGGCTCATCACAGGTCCAATCATCGTATTACCATCAATACGTTCAAGGGAGAAGAAACCGCCATCAACGGCAGCGATCGCATTGGGGATCAGCGGTAAAATTTCAGCAACCTGAGCGCGTTTGTCGGCATGAGCCGTTACCGCACGACCACCATAAACCAAGGTAAGAGGCAGACCATCGACAGTTACTTTTCGCTTCTCAACGGGGGTAGTGAAATTGATACTGCCATTGCTCACCGTTGGTAAGAGAGATAATTGATTGCCCGAAGTTCCACTCGAAGCTTGCTCGATCGCTTCGTTAAATCGCGATTGTCCAAAGCGCATGATGGTTAGTAAATCTTCGGACTCATTTGCTGAACGCTCCTGTCTAGGATCAAGACTCATTGCTAAAGCTGCCTTATAGCCAGCTTTCTTGATTTTCTCCTTTGCAACATTCGTGAAGTCTCCTTCAGGATAGGTGAAGTAATCGATATTAATTCCTAGCTCCTTTTCAAGGACTTTTTTCGATTCCGTCACTTCCTTCTCAATTACTGCATCACTAAGATCTTTCAAATTGAGGTGATTAACTGTATGCGAAGCTATGGTGACTAACCCACTTGTCTGCATTTCTCTCAGGTTATCCCATGTGGCTTTGGGCTTTTGTCCGCCAGTTCCCACAAAGCGTGTATGAATTGACCAAACCGCAGGGTAGTTATATTTTTTGAGCAATGGGAAAGCATATTGGTACTGCCCCACATAATTGTCATCAAAAGTTAGTAGGACAGGCTTTTCGGGTAATTGAGCGCCTGTACGCAGGTGACTAACTAAACGATCCATCGAAATTGGTGTATATCCCCCTTCTTGCAAAGTTTGGAAATGTTTTTCTAGTTCCTGTGGTGTAACATCCCAATCGACATCCTTGGTAGCTGTGATGTCGTGATACATAATGATGGGGATTTTTGCTCCACGGGCGCGATCGCTAATTTGAGGAAATGGGGCAGGGCTGAAACTTGCAATCAGATCTGAGTTGATGGTAGTACTCAGATTGGAGAGGGTTGGCAGCGGATCGTTGACGATCGCATTAATCGCTCTAACTTGATAGAGGGATGCGGTTACGGAGTCAAGAGCATTGTATTGACAAAATGATTGACTATTATTGATGCTAACTGGGCTTGCAGAGTTGGCACTTACCGAACTATCTAGCGCAGTTGCAGAGGATGTACGATAGGTCACCAATCGCGAGGCGATCACAGCACCCATACTCGTACCAAGAGCAACTAAAGCTAGCACTAGCCAAATAATGTTCGTATTGCTGCTTTTTTTGTTATTTCCCCTGCTCATAAAGATTTATAAATTTCTTAATATTACTAGCGCCTATTTAATCAGACAGCCATCACGTAAACAAGTACCCTCTATTAAATGATCTGTACGCTGCTAAGCAGGGTACAGATCATTTAAGCCAAAAGAAAAACCTTGAAAGTATTGTGAAACAATACTTTCAAGGTTTTTCTTTTGGCTTAAATGCAAAGGGTTGTAACTATGCCCATCCTGCAAACTGATAGACGATTAAGCCGATATATTCTTTGATAGCGTTGGTGGTGTTTTTGAGAGCCTCGGCGTTAGGCAACAAATCGAGTATTAGAGCCCATCCTTTATTATTCTCATTATTTACTGACAAAAAATCCGTTGGCGCTGCAATGGTTTCAAAGCCAACTTTACGAAAAATTTCCATCGCTCGCGGCATATGTAACGCTGAAGTTACTAGCAAAACTTTATTAATACCTCGCGGATCGAGAATTTGTTTGGTATTAACGGCATTATCGCGGGTATTAAAAGACTGAGACTCTTGCAAAATTTGCGTCGATGGCACACCTATAAATTCCGCGATCGCTGCCATATCCTCGGATTCAGGATTGCCCCCTTCACCGTACCAATCAGCCCTACCACCTGTTACTACCATCAACGGAGCTTTGCCCTGTTTAAAAAGCAAAGCTCCATACAAAATGCGATCGCCTGCTTCATTGACCTCATACCAAGGTCGAGGCGCAATTCGAGGACGAGTGCCTCCTCCTAATACTACAATTGCTTCTACTTGAGGCAAATTTTCGTTAGGTAAATATTGCCATTCAAGCGATCGCACCAATCCCTTAGAAATTAGCTCATTACTGCTGAGAAATAGAATAGATAAAGCTATTGACAGCAAAATTACCGCAAATCGACTTTTTCTGAATAAATTAACAAATTTACTAGCAATACTTATGTTTTTTGATCTTCGTGATCGCCATAATAAACTAGCTAAGGCGATCGCTATCAATAGGCTAGATAAACCTAGAGGATAAAAGAAAAGAGGAAAAAGTTTAGATAAAAATAATGACACAAATTTAAAAACCTATTTCAAAATCTAAAAATTACAAACCTAGAGAATATCCACAAAAATACCATCGTTGACGAAGAAAGAATTTACAATTGTTTACAAATAATGCTCCTTTTTACATAACTAAACAAATTCTAAGTAAATGCACCCTACTCACTAAAAGAATAGGCGTTTTAAAGTAAATAACTAGGCATATGTGGACAAGCTCGAAACCTCCAATAGAATTATGGGACAACTCTATTTGAAGTTTTGAGTTTGTCCACACTTTATATATAGAGCATCTCACTTTAGAACATTTGATAAAGGTAAGGGGCTTAAGCCCTTTGTTTAAGGCTTAACAAGATCGGGACCGCACCAAAGAGAGATGCTCACCTTTATATAAGACTGAGCTACTAATCGGTTGACAAGCATTATGATTAAATAATAAGCTTTGATATTTCATATAATCTATATATCTGTATATCAAGATATTAAATTGCTCTAAAAATCAAAAAAAATTTTTTAGAGGATTAAGCGGGTACTCTCTAAAGAGTAAAGTTCGAGACATGTGGTTCACCTTTTAATAAGCCAAAGTTGGCGTAGTTTAAGAAGCTGAAATCAAAAAGCTCTTGTAATGGGGGGAGTAAGATTCTTTTCTTTGTTTATAAATTTAGCTACATAGATAAATTTCAATTATGATTAGTGCTGCTATTGATATGTCTATTGATCAACAACAGTCCGCCAGAGAACTATTAAAGAAGCTGGAAACAAGCAAAAATGGGTGTGTTTATGTTGTTCATGATCGCATTCGTTGGTCTTTCTATATTCAAGAAGGTAAGTTAGTTTATGTTTCTCATTCTTTAGAAAGTTTTGAAAGACTAGAAAGGCATTTGCGAGGTCTTAGTAGGGAAGTACCAGCACTAGATGATAAGTTGCGATCGCACTTACGTTTGATGTTTGACGATCCATCTCCAGACAACGCTAAGTATAAAGTTACCAGTGAAATTCTTTGTACAGAGTATATTGCAATTTTATGGCTAGTTAATGAAGGTTATCTGTCTAAACCGATGGCGGGAAAGTTGGTTGCAAGGATTATTCAAGAAGTAATCGAATTATTTCTCTGCTTGCCTGACGCTAGTTTCAAGGGTATCCATTATGAGCATTTACTTCAAGATACTTATTGCAGTCTCACAATTGCTCGAATTTTAGAAGTGGTTGAACGAAGATTGAAGGCATGGTATAGCCTTGGCCCCACGATTTATTCTCCCTATCAATGCCCTTACCTAGTTAGTCAAACCAATGCCGCTAAGAGAATGTCCGTTGAAACGATCCATCGTCTTGGGCGCATTTTACGAGGATTTAATTTTTGTCAATTAGGTGCATTATTGGGTAAAGATCCTTTAGCGATCGCCAAGCAACTTAGTCCTCTTGTCTCCGATGGTTCTATTCTGCTACGCGATCCCCTAGAGCCTTTTAATATGTTGCCTCGAACCTATTATTTAGCTCCTGAAGAAGAACAAGAAAACATCGAAAAACTTGCAGAAAGCTTTGATGATGAGAATATCGAATCTAGTGGTGAACTTTCGAGTATTTCTCAGATTGTGTCACGGCAATCCGAAAAGATTTGGAAGGTTGTTTGTATTGATGATAGCGAATCAATGCTAAGTATTATTAGTAGCTACTTAGGGAGCGAAGACTTTCAAGTAACTTTAATCCAAGATTCGCTGAAAGCTTTGATGAAGATTACTTCAATTCGCCCAGATCTAATTCTGTTGGATATTGGAATGCCGAATGTTGATGGATATCAACTTTGTTCCTTAATTCGTAAGTCTTCAAGTCTCAAGGATATTCCGATAGTGATGGTCACAGGTAATAAAGGCATTATTGACCGCGCTCGCGCTCGTATAGCTGGAGCTACGGACTATTTAACCAAACCATTCTTACAAGCCGACCTCCTGAAAATGCTGATGCGCCATTTAATGTGATCTCAAAGTAATGAAGTGCCGCGCTCTGCGCGGCACTTCATTACTTTGAGATATGTATTGAAATCTACATACAGTCATGTATTGGTGCTTTTATGTTATCTTTATATTTTATTAAGAATTATCAGTTTGCTAATCCCTTAGATAGTCTTTTAAAGCCCAATTAAAGCCTAATCTTTATAGAAAACCTAAGAAACAAAGTTGAGAGTAGATTATGACAACAGTTCTTGTAGTTGAAGATACTGCTTCGGAGCAGGATTTGATAGTTAGTTATTTAGTTGAAAGTGGTTACAGCGTAATTAGTGCAAATAATGGGCAAGAAGCTCTCAAAAAAATTGAAGCTAGAAAGCCTGATGTGGTAATTACCGACTTAGTAATGCCGGGAATGAGTGGTTTAGAACTATGTCGTAGTTTAAAGAAAAATGTTGAGACTAAGGATCTTCCCATCGTTGCCTGTACTTCTAAAAACCAAGAACTTGACAAGCTTTGGGGAATGAAACAGGGAATTGATGTATATGTAACTAAGCCTTTTTCCCGTGAAGATATTCTTAGGGCAATTCGTTCTGTTGCTTAAGTACCTGACTGACATTCTTTTGATTGGTTATGTGACTATCAATTCCTAAACTTCAAATAAACCTAAACGTTTACAACAAATAAGGAGGCAATATTTTGATTACAGTATTGGTTGTGGAGGACACACCGTCGGAACGCGAATTGATTTGCGACTACCTCAGACAAGGGGGATATAATGTGGTCAGCGCTGTCAATGGAGGCGAAGGGTTGGAGAAGTTTGCAAAAACACAACCTAATGTGGTAGTTACGGATTTGGTAATGCCTGGCATGAGTGGATTGGAACTATGCCGCGCTATCAAAAAAACTGCTACTACTAAAGTGCCTGTAATTGCTTGTACTTCTAAGAATCAGGAACTTGATCGGCTCTGGGGGATGAAACAGGGTATCGATGTCTATCTGACTAAGCCTTTTACTAAGGATGATATTTTGCAGGCCGTGCGATCGCTTAATGTAGGAGGATAATATGAGCAACTTGACGATCGAATTACGTGAAGAACAATCACAGGCGATCGCAGGATTGCCCTATCTAAGTTTGCAACTCGAACGCAATGTTACAGTTGCGGTGCAGCTAAAAATTGTGCGGGAGACGTTAGTGCTACCTGCGGAACGCTTTACCCAAATGCCTAATGTGCATCACTGCCTGATGGGTCTAGTCGAACACCGTAGTAACGTGTTTTGGGTGCTGGACTTACCGCAGCTACTAGGATTTACGCCCTTACAATCTAACGCCCTTGAAACGCATCTTGCCATTTTACAAATAGGTGGTGCGTTTTTGGGTTTAGGGGTACATCGTATTGGGCGAGTGATGAGATTTTCCGAGACCGAAATTGTTTCCCCGCAGGAATTGCCACAGACAGCCACTCCCATAGAAGCCATACCATTTTTGCGCGGCTGGGTTAATCAAGACGAAGGTGATTTTAGTCATCTTTATGTTTTAGATGCCGAAGCGATCGCCTGTCACAATTTCTCTGCATAGTTTTTCCCTTTAGCCTTTCACCTTTCACCTTTTCTTTGAAAAACGGAGCTTACCACTATGGTTCTTGATTCTCGTTCTCGCGTTGACAGCCCTGAAGCACTGAATGGCAATGGGAAAAACCCTGTAATTAATGGAACTAGTAATCTGGTTAAGAATGACATTAATTTAACCAAAGAAGCATTTACCAAAGCGACAGAGGCAGAATTAATACCCCTCTCTTCTAAATCTAGACAGAACCCCATGGGGAGGTGGTGGCAATCCCTAGGTTTGCGGGCTAAGACTACAATCGTATCTGTTACAGCAATCACGATTCCTTTGCTGATTTTAGGGGGATTTACCTATGTCTATGTTGGTCAAAATATTGCAAACTCCACTAGACAAGCCAAATCTCTACGCGCCGAGGGGATGGCATATCGAACCGCATTCTTCATGCGAGAACGCTATGGAGATATTCAAACCCTCGCCAACTTACCAATCTTCACTAATCCCAAACTACAGAACTCATTAACCTTGGCTGAGCAGAAAGCCATTTTAGATAACTATCTAAAAAGTTATCTTGTTTATGACAGCATTGCATTGTATCGATTAGATGGCTCTTTAATCCTTGATGCAAGCACAGAGCCTGCGCCTGCCAATGCTTCCAAAAGAGCTTATTTCCAAGAAGTCCTCAAGACTGATAAGGCGGTGATCAGTCAGCCAGAGCCGTCAGTTGTAACTAAAAATATAAGTGTTTTTATTGCCGCGCCTGTTAAAGATGTGACCACGGGTAAAACTATTGCCATCATCCGTACTCGATTACAAGCATCAGTTATTGAAAATTTGATCAAAGACTTTAGTGTGGGTGGGGAAAGATACCACATCGCTGAGTCTGACGGTAAGTTTTTTGTGGCTTTAGAGAAGGAACAACTTGGTCGAAACCTCCGAACTGACTTTGCAGGGCTACTTCCTAACATTGAGAAGCGTCAACTTGGATCAACCACAACCATTGACCAAGTTTCTCAAGCTGAAGAATTTACTGGTTATTCTCCCTTACCGAGGATTGACGGGCTACCAGATTTAAGATGGGATGCAGTAGTTGCCGTAAATACGGATATAGCGCTAAAACCTTTACAACAATTGCTGCTTATCTTGGTTGGGGCTACAGGAACGCTAGGGATTTTGGCGGCAGTATTAGCGATCGCGATCGCTCAACGCGCTACTCGTCCACTTATCGAAGCAACGGCGGCGGTGGTTGAACTAGGCAAAGGTAATCTTGAAGCTCGTCTTGCGGTGCAAGGTCAAGATGAAATGTCGCAGTTGGGTAGCAACATCAACTTGATGGCAGGACAATTGCAGCGTTTCTTGGCTTTGCAAGAATCGGAAGTTAAGCTTTCAGAAGTGCGGAGTGATATTTCGCGATTGCAGAGCTATGAGGGCTTGAATCCACTGTTGCTTAACTACTTAGATAGTGTCCGTGCTGTCTTGCAATGCGATCGCGCTGTTATCTATGAATTTGATGCAGAATTTGCAGGACGCATCACCAGAGAATCAGTAGGTAGTGGGTTGACCAGCGCCTTTGACGCTGAACTCAGTGACCCCTGTATCCCCTATAGCATCATCGAAAATTATAAACAAGGTCGGACTGTTGCCACCTCGGATGTGCTTAATGCAGGATTTGCGCCAAAGCATCTCGACTTGATGTATAAGTTGCAGATCAAGTCCAACTTGGTTGTACCAATCCGTCAAGCTGACAGCCTGTATGGATTGCTAATTGTACATAAATGTCAACATACACACGTTTGGCAAGAAGATGAGATTGCTTATTTAAAGAAGGCTGGCGAACAGTTAGGTGTAGCTTTTAACGGTCTTCAACTAACCATTGAGAAGCAAAATACTGCCGAACAAGAACGCGCTCGTAGTGAAGCGATTCAACGAGAGTTAATCACTCTGCTGTCAGATGTAGAAGGTGCTACTAGTGGTGATTTAACCGTTCGCGCCCAGATCTCGGCTGGTGAAATTGGGATCGTCGCTGACTTTTTTAACGCGATCGTTGAAAGTTTGCGGGAAGTTGTAACAAAGGTAAAACAGGCTACCTTGCAGGTAAACACCTCTGTAAATACTAATAACGAATCGATTCGTGGGCTTGCCGAAGAAGCTACTTTGCAAGCAGAACAACTTGACGAAGCGCTGAAATCCGTAGAACAGATGACCCACTCTATTCAACAGGTGGCGTTAAGCGCCCAAGAGGCTGCCGAAGCTTCCAGCACAGCAGCAAGTACGGCGGAAATGGGTAGTGAAGAAATCGAGCAATCAGTGCAAAGTATCTTGCAACTACGTCAAACCGTTGACGATACTGCTACTAAAGTAAAACGATTAGGAGAAGCATCAAAACAGATTTCTAAAGTTGTGGTTCTCATCGATCAGATTGCCCTTAAGACGAACATGCTAGCTTTAAATGCTAGTGTCGAAGCAGCCAGAGCAGGTGAAGAAGGTCGAGGCTTTGCGGTGGTTGCAACTGAAGTTGGTTCGCTGGCGGCTCAATCAGCAAATGCAACTAGAGAAATCGGACGTTTAGTTGAAAGTATCCAACAGGAAACTAACGAGGTAGTACAGGCGATGCAAGCCAGTACTGTACAGGTGATTGAAGGGACTAACCGAGTTGCGGATGCGCGAAAGAGCTTAAACCAAATTGTGGAAGTCTCCCGCAAGGTAAACACATTGTTCCAAGAAATTTCATTGGCAACCTCTTCGCAGGTGCAAATTTCCGAATCAGTGCGATCGCTTATGTCTAACCTCTCTAATCAGTCTCAGCGTTCTTCGGAAACCTCACGGGATGTTGCTAATTCCCTTCAACAAACGGCAAGTGTTGCCAGTCAATTGCAGTCATCGGTAGAAACCTTTAAGGTTGATTGATAGGTGATTGGTCGAGATGTTATAGGAACAACCGCAGAGATTATTTAGATAAATATATGCTTGCCAATAAAGAATCAGTCAAGGAATCTACGAAAGAATCACCCACCGAAGTAGTTAATGAACCACAACCTCTTGATCTACTTCTCCCTCAACCTGTACTAGAACCCCAATTAGTTGAAGCTGCTGAAGACACGAAAATCATTCGCGGCTTAAAAGTGTTTGTGGGAACAGGGTTAATTATATTTGGCTTCTCTGCTTGGAACCTTTTTGATATCTATCGAGGATTCCGTTCGATTTCTGAACGTAATTTCCGATTAGAAGAACTAAGCGGTCAAATCGTGCATTTTGACGAGGTTCTCACCATGTCCGCACGGATGGCTGCGGCAACAGGTGAGCCTAAGTGGGAAGAGCGATATCTTAAGTACGATCCCTTGCTTTCGGCAGCCATTGAGGAGTCTACAAAAATTGCTCCCGAAGCCTATAAAAGTAACTCAGAAGTAATTAATGAAGCCAATAATAAATTGGTGAATTTAGAAAAAAAATCCTTTGAATTGGTGCGGCAGGGTAAAAAGAAAGAGGCTTCTCGAATTCTTTTTAGTAATGAGTATGAAACTCAGAAAAAGATTTATGCCGACGGTACGAAGACGACTTTAACCGCAATTCAAACGGAAACTCAGCGTGACTTTCAGTCATTTAGTCAACGTTTAATTATTTCTTTGGTTTTTACTATTTTAACTTTACCTGCGCTGATCGCCGCTTATACAATTGCTTTGAAGTTAATTCGTTCCTATCTTCGCGAACGCGACCAAGTGCAAAAAAGTATTGTCAATCTCCAAATCCAACAAGCTGAAGCAGAGCAAGAACAAACTAGCAGGGAACTACAACAATCAATTTTGGCAGAGCAAGAACTCGAAAGATTGGAGCTACAAAAAGCTTTGGCAGAGCAGGAGCGTCAACGTACTGAAAGTTTGCAAAGGGAATTAATTAACCTAGTTACGGATGTGGAAGGTGCAACCACTGGAGATTTGACGGTACGGGCTCAGATATCGGCGGGTGAAATTGGGATCGTTGCGGACTTTTTTAACGCCATTATTGAAAACTTGCGCGACATCGTCCGTCAGGTCAAGAAATCAACAGGACAAGTAAATATATCGGTAGACACCAATAACATTGCTATTCGGCAACTTGCGGACAATGCGAGTTACCAGTCTCAGCAGCTAGAATCAGCGCTTCAATCTGTTGAAGAAATGACCAATTCGATTCAACAAGTGGCAAATAGCGCCAAACAGGCGGCTAATGCCTCAATCACCGCCGCAAACACGGCGGAAAATGGAAGCATGGTTATCGATCAATCAGTACAAAGTATCTTGCAATTGCGTCAAACCGTTGCGGAGACTGCTAAGAAGGTAAAACGCCTTGGGGAAGCATCGCAACAGATTTCTAAGATTGTGGTGCTGATCGATCAGATTGCTTTGAAGACAAATATGTTGGCGGTGAACGCCAGCATTGAGGCGGCGCTAGCGGGTGAAGAAGGTCGAGGCTTTGCGGTGGTTGCCGAAGAGGTCGGGGCGCTTGCAGCTCAGTCAGCCAATGCAACCAAAGAAATCGCTGGTTTGATTGAAAGTATTCAACAAGAAACTAGTGAAGTAGTACAGGCCATGGAAGCTAGTACGTTACAGGTGGTTGAAGGGACGAACTTAGTTGAGGACGCTCGCAAGAGCTTGACCCAAATCGTAAAGGTTTCGCGTCAGGTCAATGACTTGTTCCAAGAAATTTCTCTTGCTACAACCTCACAGGTGCAGACCTCAGAATCGGTACGATCGCTGATATCTACTCTCTCCCAACAATCTCAAAATTCTTCCGAAATTTCTCGCAATGTGGCGATCGCTCTGCAAGAAACGGCAGAAGTTGCCAATCAGTTACAAGTATCTGTTCAAACCTTTAAGGTTGAATAGTTAGAACTTACGCAACGATTAGAGATGATGCGGACAAGGTTCGTGCCACATTTATCTAAAATGTATAGCAAAGAAAGGGATAGTTAGGACAAATGACAGAAAGCTTGTTGAACAGCATCCCATAAACTTTTACATTGTCCAATAATCTTACTGACATAACTCTTCAATCTAGCCCAGAATTTCTCAATCTTGTTTAAGTCAGGAGAATAGGGAGGCAAAAGAGACTGTCAAGAAAAATGTGTAAAGTCTAGAAGCTAGAGATGGAGACGATCCTCAAAGAGGATGGCAAATCGATTAAGAGCAGGTTTCCAATCCCGAATCGGCATTGTCCAC
>NZ_JACJQA010000013.1 GCF_014696355.1 Pseudanabaena sp. FACHB-1998
AATTCATCTAGCAATTCTTTGCGAATATTCATCGGTTTTTGTGTTAGTTATTGTGTGGCTAGATTATCTCTCTGCATACATCCCAGACTTTACACATTTCACTTTACACTCTCACCCCATTGCCACTCCCAATCCAAAGATGAAGCCAATACTGGTTCCTGTTTCCCAATAGCTTTTTTCGACACCTGCCCATTCTTCGGTGGTCAAAACGCGCATATCACCAGATAGCAGGTTAGCGAGTTCCATTTTAACTTGTTGAATATTGGCTCCCTCTTTCAGATGAATTAATCCCATCTCAATGCGATCGCTGCTTCGTTCGGGAAATAAACGTAAAAAAGTCGCATCGCTGGTAATGATATTGCCATCGGCGGCAAAGGAAGACCCTACCTCAAACAATCCACTTACCTGCACTAATTTATTGTTTAACTGGACTTCCAGTTCGCCTTTTTGCATAAACATATTCGCAACATCGCCATATTCTGGACGACCAGCGCGATCAAAGAGGACGCGATCAAGTTGTTGAATCTGGGGGATTTGCCTAGCGGGGTCGGGTAAGTTGACGCTAGGATTACCCGCATCGATTCCCCAAATGAGAATCGCTCGATTTTGGCGATTTTCAGGATTGCGCCATTGACCCGCAGCGGAAATATAAAGTGGAGAAACAGATTTAACTTGGGGATGGGCAAGGGTTTGGTAAAGGCGATCGCGTTGAAAACTAGGTGTAGAGATAAGATTCTGAAACTGAGTACTAGCGATCGCTAAATCCGCCTGAATCAATTCGCGATAGGGCTTCATTGCCGAGTCATAGAGCGCTCCTTCAAAACCCATCTGCACAAACATCAAGATATCAGCAAAGGCAATACCTGATAGCGCCACGATAAAGCGAACTTTATTGCGAGTCAGTTGGAGCCAAGCAAGGGGAGTTTTTCGCAACAATTTACGGAACATATTATGACCCTCAAAATTAAAATGGACAATGGTCAAGTTTTTGGGCAAAATTTGATAAGAGAAGTCATTCCTATTTCTATTGATTTAAACAAGAACATAGAAATCGCAACGTTGATCACGTCAGGATCGTAGGCAGCATAGTATTCGAGTTCATTGGTAGTATCTATTAACAACATCTCGACATTGAGAAGTTGTCTTAGCAAAATAGTTAGCATTATCTTCTTCTCCATCCTTTTGCACTAATTGTTAATACTCGCGGGTAAAATTTGAATCTTGCCTTGAACTTGTAAATTTGTGAAAGCAGCAACACGGCGGCTATCTTCTGGATTTAAACGCACTTTGACTTCAATCACACGGCGATCGAGATTCTCTCCTGGTTGATTTCCTGCAATGCTTTGCCGCTCCACCTGCAAACCCACCTGAGAGACAGTACCTTTAACTTCTCCCTGAAAAGATTGACCAGTAATTTGTACAGTTTGTCCAACTTTCACTCGATCAATATCGGTTTGATAAATCTCTAGGACAGCCACCATTTGATCGGTTGATCCTAGTTCCACTACTCCATCATTACTGATTTTTTCACCCACTCGCGTATGGATTTTCAGAACTTGTCCTGCTCTAGGGGCAAGAATATAGGCTTGGGCAAGATTCGTTTCCGCACGCTTGAGAGATGCGATCGCACTGTCTACTTCTCTTGCTTTGGTAGCAATATCCACAGGTCGAACTTCGGCAATGCGATCGCGAGTGCTACTTGCTTCAAGGATTTGGGCTTGGAGAGTATTGGCAAAGCGATCGCGGGTACTTAGAGCTTCTTGCAATTGGGCGCGAGTTGTTTCCGCCGCCAGACGTTTCGTATCCAAAACTGACGCAGAAACTGCTCCTTGGTTATGGAGTTGTTGAAATCGAGCCAACTCAGTCTCCGCAGTACGAACTTCCGATTGCCAACGGGAAATCGTCGCCGATTGGGAAGCCTCACTACCGCGCAAATCTGCTTGCAGTCGTAAGATCGATGCTTCTTGTGCTTGAATTTCCGACTGTTTCGCGCCAGCACTAACTCTTGCGAATTCTGCTTGAGCAATCTCCACCTGAGCTTTGGCTTGCGCCACTTCATCAGCAAAGCGATCGCTAGCATCTAGTACAGCGATAATCTGACCTTCTTTTACCCGATCGCCTACTTGGACGCGCAACTCTTTTAAGCGATCGCCATCTAGAGCCACAGGAGCCGCTAAACGCATGACTTCTCCTTCTGGCTCCAATCGACCCAGCGCTGTTATAGGCAAGGTCGCGCTGGCGATTGCTAAAGTATTATTTGTAGTATTGGGCTTGCTAGAAGAGACAATGCTATAGATAGAAATTCCTGTAGCTAGAGTCGCAAGGAAAATTCCCCCAAGCCAAAGATGGCGGGAGTTAAAGAAAGATTGAGCTGTCATGTTTTACAATTCCACTTCAAAAAAACTTAGTGAACTTCATTCATCGGTATAAGTCATCCGAATTAGTTCTTCGATCAGTTGCGATCGCTGATCATCAGAAATGCAGTTAAGCCCTAGTAACTGATTCCAAGAAAGTCCATCCGCAGCTAAGAGAATTATCCCTACCTTGAGGGGAGCAAGACCACAATTGCAGGCTTGCTGATGCCACCGTATAGAAGCTTCTTGGTATGGTTGCAGAAGTTTACTATCCTTAGTGAACGCCGCCAACAATCCAGACTGAATTGCAGCATTTTGACGATCAAATATATCTCCAGCCCTGATGTAAGCCCGCAACCAAGAACCCTTGATTGTGAGATCGCCTTCGCGATTGAGTTCTATCTCTAATAATTGCTCGAACTCGGCGATCAGGTTGGCAACCATACTCGTCAGCAGCGCATCTTTATTAGGGAAATGATAGAGCAATCCACCTTTACTTACGCCTGCTTCTTTGGCAACTGCATCAAGGGTCAAGGCGTCAGCCCCAAGGCGCAAAACGACTTCACCAGCCGCATTGAGCAGTGATTCTCGCGTCGCTGATCGCGATCGCTTGCCTATCTCTAACGCTTCTGTCATAGACTTTTGCTCGAATACTAAAAAATTAAGACAATTAATTTGTCTTGAAATAACTATACCGTCCAGACGGTTTAGTGTCAACAAGCAGGTTAGATTTTTTGATTTGGCATTGGACAGTTAAAGCGTGATCGACGCATTTGCGTCTTTTTTGTCGGCATGAAATGGGTGTTTCAGCACCCATCCTCCATTAGCTGACCAGTGCTGTGTTTTTTAACCTGTTTTGCAGGTTTGTATGCGTATCCTGTATCTACTATCAAAAGATTTCATTTAACATATTTTGATGTTGCTTCAGCGAAGCTAGAGAATTAGCCAGAATCTCGCCACTGGCGGCAACCGCAGGCAAGCCAATACCAGGGAAAGTAGAATCGCCACAACAATATAAATTTGAGATTGGTGTATTAGCATTTGGAAATATCCCCTGTCCTGCGGCGATCGCTGGACCATAACTGCCGCGATCTCTTCTCAGGAATCTGGCATGGGTGAGTGGTGTTCCAATCAAAGTAACTTCACACCGAGTTCTCACATCGGGAATATAACGCTCTATCCCTTGCCAAAGAACTTCAGCCCGTTCTTGTTTCAATTTTTCATAAGCATCCGATTTACGGTCTAAGCCTGACCATAGCTCAAAGGGTTCTGTAGCAGGTGTATAGGCATGAATTGTATGCTTGCCTGTCGGCGCGAGAGATGGGTCTAAGACCGAAGGCATGGATACGGCGACGACATTTTGTGGGGCTGCCACTCCGATTTCCCAATCATTTACAACTAGCCAGTGACAGGGCAAATCTTTGGGTAAATCCGATGCTTCTATGCCTAGATGTAAATGCATAAAGCTAGGACAAGCGGGGATGTCTTGCCGCTCTTTATGTAATTGATGCAGTTTTTTAGGCGATCGCTCGGTTAGGGGTAATAACTTCAAGGTATCCCAAATTGATGCCCCTGAGACTACGGCTCGCTTCCCATGAATTGTCTCGCCATTGGCTAACCTTACTCCTACCGCTTTTTCTCCATCAAGGATAATTTCCTGTACATGGGTATTGAGCCGTAATTCTCCTCTATGCTTTTGCATTCCCCTTACTAACGCATCGACGACGACTCCGACTCCGCCTTTGGGGTAGTCAAGTTGGACATCAGGGCGATACCAATCGGCAAACATAAAGGCAATTTCGGCGGTGAGCGTACCATTGGCGGGTAGTCCTGACAGCATGAAGCAAAGCAAGTTCATCCAGTTCAAGATGAATGGATCGCTCACTTCTGCTTCTAGGATTTTGGAAAAGGGCTGGGTCAGCATTGGGAGTTGTGGTAAATCTCTCAGCATTTTCCAGAAGTACTTACCTGCGGATAGAGCTACCTGCCAGTCATTGCGTAGAGCGATCGGCGGTAGGGCGGTGGCGGCTCTCCCCAAAGGCAACATGACTGTTTGTAATCTTTGCCATTCCTTTACTGCTTGTTTAGTTCTCAGTTTGGTTAAGATTTCGCTAAATGAGTCGTTCCCAACGGCGGCAAAGAATTGACCTTCGGGCATGGCACATCCCCATCCATCGTAGGTTAGCCAATCAATTTTTTCTTCTAAAGCATCAAGCACATGGGCTAAGGGATTGGTGGAAGGTCGTGCAGACATTCCTGAAAATAGCGATGGACCTGAGTCGAAGTTATAACCTTGACGACTAAAGCTATGGGCGGCTCCCCCTGCAATGCTATGGCTTTCACAAACAATGACTTTGAGTCCATATTTTGCCAGCAGCCCTGCACAGCATAGCCCGCCAATACCACTGCCGATTACTACTATGTCTGCTTTTTGATTCATGGTTTCGATTGTTTAATTAACGCTTTCACTAATGTGGGGAATCAGGTAAAACTTGATTTTATCCAGAAATTTCCCCTGCCAGCTATCAGGATCTCAGTTTTTTGATTTAGCCGACTTCACCCATTTACATAGATGAACGAACAACTTTGAATGATAAAATTAGGGCAAAATTTGGGTTCATATCATGCCTGAAAATCTAACTCAAGAACAGTTTAATCAGGTAATTGCAGAAATACAAAAAATTTCTGATCAGCGTGGTGGTTCTGTGACCATTGACGAAGCTAGAGAGATTTTGCAGGAAATGAATCTGCCCTCTGAACTACTCGAAGAAGCTCTGCTGCAAGTTAAACGAAAAAATGCCCAAGCAGAACAAAATCGTCTAAATTTTATGGTTGTCGGTGGAGCCATATTAATCTTAACTGTAGCGGTTATAGGGACTTTCTTTTGGCAGAGTCAGAAAAGTCAAGTTTTAGAGCAAGTAAAAAGCCAAAGCGGAAAGATTACCCTCGCGATAAGCAAAGATAAGAGCATTCAAGTGGTTTCTCTTCCCAATGAAATTGCCTATAGCGTAGTTTTAGAAAATACTCCAATTGGGCAGAGCCTATCGATGGGCTGTAATTGGATCAATCCCCAAGGCATTACGGCGCATCAAAACCGTTACCAAACCAAACAAATTACTACCGCCATCTGGAATACGCAATGCAAATATAAACTTGACTCTGGTGCTGCGACTGGGAAATGGCAGGTTACAATGCTGATCAATGATCGCCCTTTATCTACGACTACGTTTGAGGTGAAGTAATGGAGGTGGGGATTGCAGGCTTGGGCTTTGTTGGCTCATGGGGGGCAGACTTAGACATACTGATCCATGCTAATCCTGCCGAATCTTGGCAAAAAGTTACTGTAGACCGCATTGCTATTGATGCTGGTAAAGGGATTTTGACTGATAGCGGAACTGATAATGGAGATGCTTGGGCAAAGGCAGAGCCAACAACCATCACTCTGGGGAGGCAGGCTTTTGGCAGAGTCTCACTTTACTGGTGTCAGACCGAGCAGGGATTATGGTTTGCCACTCGACTCAGATGGCTGCTGCCCTTGGTTAAGCGGGAAATTGATCCTATAGCGGTTTACAGTTACGCTTGCTTTTCCTATGTAACCACACCTCTAACGCCTATCAAGTCCATCCAAGCGATCGCCGCAGGTGGGAGCCAAACTTGGGAACAGGGACAAATAGCCACTCCAAAGAAGCTTTGCCCTACTCTCAGCCATTGGCAAGAGCAAGAAACTCTATTAAATAACGAAGCGACGGCTGTAAAAGAGTTACGGTCTTTACTAGAACTGGCGGTATTTAACCAAGTAGCTGATTTAAAAAACGAGACTGTAGGGGTTTTACTTTCGGGAGGGTTAGACTCTGCGATCGTGGCGGCATTACTAAGCCGATCGGGGTTAAAAGTAAGAGCCTACACCCTAGATTTTGGTAAATATGGCATCTCCGAAGTACCCTACGCCGAGCAAGTGGCTGATTATCTGAAAATTCCCCTGATTAAAGTCGATTGTTCGCCTCAAAAAGTAAAGCGATCGCTTTTAGAAGTTGCCAAAGCCCTAGACTTACCTTTTGGTGATGGCGTGAGTGTTCCTTTTTGGCTGCTTTATCAAACTGCTCTTCAAGACTGTGACCTATTATTTAACGGCGAAGGAGGCGATCAGTTATTTGGTGGCTGGACGAACAAACCCCTAATTGCGGCAAGTCTCTATCAAACAAGCCCGATTACTTTTGCTGAACAATATCTCCAAACATTCCATCGACTGTGGGGATACGGAGAACGGGTTTTTAGTTCTATATTTTGGCAGATGGTGAAAGATTGGCAACCAGTCGATAGCCTTGAGTCCGCACTAGATGGTTCAGGTTCTCTCCTCTGCCGATTACGCAGGGCAACACTGATGCTTAAGGGAGCGCAGAATATCCAACCCCGCGCTACTAATATGGCTTTGGCTTTAGGATTGCGACTGCGATCGCCATTTTGTGACGAAGATTTAGCCCAATGGACATTTGGAGTAGATAGTAGCCTCTTTTTGCAAGGGGCTTGCGAGAAATACATTCTGAAACGGGCGGTCGAACCTTGGCTCCCTACTGAAATAGTTTGGCGACCGAAACGGGGTATGGGAGTTCCCTTAACCCAGTGGTGTTTAGAACCGCTATGGCATGACTTAGGCAAATGGCTTAATCCAGGCTTACTTGAAACGGAAGGGATATGGCGGTCTGATTTGGCTAGTAGCATTGTTTTTGGTCAACTGAGTGGAAGTCTTCGGAAAAGAAGGATAGGGGAAATTCTCTGGCTTTTGCTGCAATGGCAGTTCTGGCAAAGCCAAATGGGTGTCCCTATTCAGGACTATAGCTGGGGGCATCCCTTCCATCTGCCCTATTGGTTGTGGGAACGAATGAACTTATATCGGGAAAATCTATGATAGAAAATGCTCTTTTGCTGAAACTGCTGGCAACCTATGGCTCACCATTGTATGTATATGATGGCGATCGCTTTTGGCAAAATCTTCAAGCGATTCCTCAGCAGGTAGGTTATCCCCATACCTCCTATTGCTTTGCCAGTGTTACCAACGGCAATATTTCATTACTTCAGATCGCCCAAAAAAGTGGATGGGGGCTTCATGCCAACACTCCTGGCGATATTTATTTGGGACTAAACGCGGGATTTTCGCCTGATCAAATTATCTACAGTGGCAGTAATCTCAGTCGGGAGGACATGGTACAAGTTTTAGAGTGGGGCGTAAGTACCTTCAACCTCGACAGCCTCTGCCAATTAGAGCAACTTTGTGAAATGAGTTTAACCATTCCTGATCTGCGGTTAGGACTGCGCCTGAATGATCCGAGTTTAACCGCAGAAAGTCGCATTGGCGTTCAACCACAGGAATTTGCGATCGCAGTAGCGATCGCCGAACGATTCGGTCGCCAAATTCAGGGACTACATTTCTATCGCGGCACAGGCACTAATGCTACCAAGGCTTTTACTACCACTATTGATCGACTTTTAACTTTAGGAAAGACTCTTCCCCATTGGCAATATTTAGATTTTGGGGGTGGCTTTGGTTATCCCTACCGTCATGGTAAGGCGGCTTTTGAATGGGGTGAGTTTGGACAGGCAATATCTCAAAAACTTGAAGGTACTAACATTCACCTAATTTTAGAACCAGGTCGAAATGTGATTGCTGAATGTGGAATTTTGCTGACTACGGTTGTAGCGGTCAAATATCAGAGAGAAAAACAAATTGTCGGCGTTGACACGACGATCGCTAACCTCACAGCCCCTAATGTTTATGGTGACTATCGCCAAATAATTGCCCTTCAAGAAAATGATAAACAAGTAATTACGGATGTTTGCGGCAATACCACCTATTCTGGCGACTACTTAGGCAGAAATATAAACTTACCGCCTTTAGAAAGGGGAGATACCTTAGCCATTCTTGATGTTGGTGCTTATGGATATGCCATGTCTTCCCATTTTCTCCATCGTCCCAAGCCCGCCGAAGTATTGATTAAGGGAGGCGATCATTACTTAATTCGAGAAAGAGAAGACTACAGCGTTTTACTATCAAAGCAAACATTAATGGAGCAAATCGATGAAATGCATTAACTGCGGTACAGACAGCAATTTAAAAGACAGGACAGCCAATCAAGGTAAATGTCAAAAGTGTGGCACTCGCTTTGCTTTTGAACCAACATCAATGCCAAGCGATTGTCGATTTACTGATCCTAGTTTTCAAAAGATTTTAAATAATATATCTGCTAACGATACGTTGTTTTTCACAAAAGGGCAGTTATTCCATGCTCTGCCACGACGAAAAAATGGTTCTGTACGAGACTGGCTTTTTAATTATTTTACGACTGTCGTCTTATCGGCTTTCCTTGTAATGATGATAACCTACTTTTTTTTAGAAGCATCACAATATAGATTGTCGCTTGATGAAACTTATATCAAATCCACATTAATTGTTTCTACTGTGAACTCTATCTTGTGGTTTGTGCGGTTGTGGCTTATTAGTCAAGATCTTAAATATTTTCGCCGCGAACGACTGACAAGGGCTAGGTCACTCCAAGCTTTGGGAGTCATCTTACTTAATGCTGCCACTGTAAGTCTTTTTTTGCAACAGTTGCTAGGGGTTGGAATTTTCTTCATTTTAGGAGCTAGCGCAGTCGGTTTAGGTGTTTGGCAAGCTCGCAGGATTCCTAACACAATGGAAGCCACTCCACCAATTACACCTCAAATGTTTGACTCATTACTAGAAAAATGGATATTTGCCCACGGAGCGCCTCCAAAATTACTATTGGATACCAATGAGAATAATTTTTCTGTCCCTAATTTACCAGGAGTTGATGTTACTAATTACAGCTTTGATCGGTTGATTATCTGTCAGAGCGACAATATTGCCCAGATGTTACTGTCTAATAATTTTCACTTTGAATATAATAGTGGGATTGTAAGTATAAATCATTATCCTTCTAGTATTTTTGAAACAATAATGATCATGGCAAGTCGTAATCCTGATTTGAAAGTTTTTGTTTTACATGATTGCAGTCCAGATGGCATTCGGACTCTTAATATGGTCAAATACAACTCCCAATGGTTTGGTGGACAAACAAATGCAATAATGGATGTGGGGATTTCCCCTCGACAGATTTTATCTGCCAAGCGATCGGTTTTTACTCAAAGTAGTGAGCAATCAATTAGGGTATCTTTGGGTTTAGAATCGGCAATTCGCGACAATTTAACCTCTGAAGAATTAAAATGGCTGGATGCTGGAAATTATGTGCTTTTGGAATTTTTCTCTTCCCAACGCATTCTCCAAACTCTCAGTCGTTGCTTATATCTAGGAGAACAATCAGGGGCGATCGAAGGTAATGATAGTGATTTAATTATTTTGGGTGGTGATAGTTTTTATGGTGTTGAAAACTTTGGTTAACTATCGGTGTTTTTGTATCCATAGTTCCAGACTTACTAACAGCCATAATTTAACCCCATAGCGCTTCCAAGGATCGCCTTGATAGTTTAACCAAGATCGGATGGTTTCTGTCTGTAAATAGGGAGCGATCGCCGCATTTTTTGATAGTAATAAATCTTTAGCTTGCTTGTTCCAATACTTTTGAAACCCTAACTGCACAGGAACCATCATGCCACTCTTGGGGCGATGAATAATCTCCGTCGGTAAAAAATCAATCATCGCTTGTTTTAAGACCGATTTTTCGATCGCTCCCGCCACCTTACAGTTGATGGGCATACTCAAACTTAAATCTACAATTCGCGGGTCGAATAGTGGCGATCGCCCTTCTATGTCAACTGCTCCTAATAAATTATTAACCTTAGTCAGAATATGATCTGCACCCTTAAATTTAATATTGATCATAAATAATTTCTGCAAAAAATCCATATCTGAATTTAGATCGGGTTCAAAAAAGAATGGCTGATCTTTAACTAATTCCCAAATCTCTGGTTTGAGCAGTTGGGGTAAATCATCTGCACATTTTTGAAATGAACGCAAATAACTTGTGTTTAAATTTCCTCCATAAACTTGATTAAGTAGCATCGGTTGATTCTTGGGACCACCAAAACAAGGATCACCGCCTTCGCCATTGAGAATGATCGAAACTGATTGCTTTGCTAATTTTGCCAATAGTAAATTAGGAACTGTTAAAGGATCGCCGATCGGATCGTCTAAAAGCGCCATTGCTTCTGGTAAAAACTTCCACATATCCCTAAAGGAAATTTCTAAAAGTTGATGTTCTAAATCGCAATGTTGGGCTACCAGACCAGAAAACTCTAACTCGTTGGGCAAATCCTTCCCAAAGTGAATAGAATAGGCAATAACTTCCTGTTGATGAATCTTGGCACTCAACGCAGCTACGGCACTGGAGTCTAGCCCACCCGACAAAAATACCCCTACTTTTTCATGTTCAGGTAAGTTTTCTCGAACAACTTGTAACAGTAAATGGCGTAAGCGATCGGCATAGTAACCCATATCTTCTATTTCTGACTTACTCTTATCTTCTATTCTCCAAAAGACGTTTGTTTCTAATTGAGGCAGAGTTAAAATATTTCCAGCCGACAATTCTTTTACTCCTTTCCACATTGTCCGTTCTCCTGGAACAAAAGCACAACATAGATAATCTCTGAGAGCAAAGGGGTCTATTTCTGCTTGATGATAGGGGCGTAAAGACTGCAAGCAAGGGGCTATCCACCATGATGAATGGTCAGTTGTGTAATACAGAGTCTTGCCACCCACTCCATCTCTGCACAAATGTAGCTGATGTTTCTCACAGTCCCAAATAACAAAAGCAAAAAAGCTGTAAATATTTCTTAAACATTCCCGACCATCTTTCTCCCACATTTGGACAATATCATTGAGATTAAGTCCTTTTGTTATCTCTCCCACAATTACAAATCTTTTAGATGCACTAAAAGCCATAGAAGATGGAGAACCGAATGTAGCAAATAAGTCTTGATCGTGCCAAATAGCATTTTTTGTGGGTATTTTACCGAATCCAACCAGCCAATTTGTTTTTGTGAGGGGAAAATGAGCCATTGTTAGTTTATAGAATTTATTTTTTCTGTTGACGGCTTTGTTGCATGAAACAAAGCCACGGCGTAAATTAGAGCGAATTCTGGCAAGTAACTCCTCAATACTAAAAGGCTTAATCACATAATCATCAGCACCCGAATCTAAACCCGTCACGCGATCGCTAATTTCATCTCTTGCTGTGACTAAGATAATTGGGACTTTAATCCCTGTTGAGCGAAGCCGCCGACAAATTTCCACTCCAGTCAATCCTGGCATCATCCAGTCCAAAACCACTAAATTGGGTGGATCTTGCCTAGCTTGAGTTAAACCATCCAATCCATTGTGAGCCATGCTTACCTGATAGCCCTCGCAAGTTAACTCCATCTCAATAAATTGAGCTAGTTTGATATCGTCTTCTATTAAGAGAATTTTGGTTGACATAAATTTATAAATACATTTGACAAAGAATTAGTGATTGATAGGTAGGCATAAGCGAACTACATCAATCACATCTCCCAGAAGAATTAAGAATAATTTTAAAAATACTACCTTCACCTAGTTGAGAATACACATTTAGAGTTCCGCCCATGCCTTCTACTAAAACCTTAGCGATCGCCAAACCCAATCCTGCCCCGCCCGTGTCACGATTACGAGAGCGATCAACTCGATAAAAAGGGTTGAAAATATTGGACTGCTCCTGAAAGTCAATACCACAACCATGATCGCAGATACTGATCGCCACAAAATCATCCGACTTTTCCAATCTAATCGTAATTGCAGTATCTGAATACTTCACCGCATTATCAATCAACTTTAATAAAACTTGTTGGAGGCGATCAGCATTTGCAAGCACTGAAATATCTGATTGATGAGATTCAACGACAATTTCACGCTCTTTAACTTGCTGAAAAATCGCGATCGCTTCAGATATTAACCCATGCAATGACACTGGTTCTCGGCGCAAACAAATAGCGTGACAATCTAACCTCGCTAGATCTAGGGATTCTTGCAATAATTTAATGGTATGCCTCATCTCAAACATGGCGATCTCCAGCGCATTTTTTTGGAGATCAGTAAGATTTTCATTACGGCGGTGGATGCTCTGCATATAACCATAAACCAGCGTTAATGGCGTTCGCAACTCATGGGAGAAGTTTCTAATTAGTTGTATTTGTTGAGCTTGAACTTCATCCAGACTGACCGTCAGATGGTTTGTAGAGGTCTCACGGGCAGTAGTCAAAGTAAAGTCAATCATATCAATCACGGTATTATAAAAAAATTAGCGAGCGATCGCTATCTCTCCACAATCGTCAAGCTGAAGCATATAAAGTATGGAAAGATCCTAAATCCTGAACATAAAATAGAAATTGCTATTATTCCTGATGTTACGTGGAAGGAATAGCCAGTTTTTGGAGTTGAGAGAAACTAGCCCTAATAGCATTGAAGTAGAGTTTAGACTTGAGAGCAAAGTGATTGAGTTTAGTTTTGATCC
>NZ_JACJQA010000014.1 GCF_014696355.1 Pseudanabaena sp. FACHB-1998
TGGAAGGCTTCTAGGTCATCGATTTTTGGTTTCGGTCCTCGTCGATACTCTTGGGGAGCTAGGTTTCCTTTCTCTTCTCTAAGTTGTAGCCACTGATCTAATGTATTTCTGCTGATGTTCAATGTTCGGCAGATGTGACTCTTTTTTTCTCCTCTATCGACGGCTGATACTGCTTTCTCTCGTAAATCTAGGCTGTAGGCTGCTGTCATTTTCGGTTCTTTTTTTGGCTCTCCTTCTTTAATATTATGTCCTATCTTTCCCTTCTTTTGCTATAGACAGTTTTTAATTTTGTTTTCTCACTGGTGACTAACTTCGCCAACAAAGTCGAAACAGGTTGCGGCGTATAAAACTCTCCCGCCTTCTTACCCGCACCACTGGCAAACTCACCAATCAAATACTCGTAGGCATCTCCCAAAACATCAGCGTTAGCATCATCAAGCCGAAAGTCAATTTTATGCAGATGAGCCAAAATCTTGACAACTAGCTCATTTTTATCTTGCTCACTTGCCCCTAGCTTCGATGAAGTCAAGTCTAAATCTTCAAATAAGTTACTAAAATCATCAGCGCTCTCAGTCCCCAGCGTACTCTGTTCAATATTTTTGAGAATCTTAGTTAGATCCGCCAAGATAAAGTTATGACTCTCACCCTCATTATTGGTGTCTAGTTGGTTATTGCCCTTGAGTGCGATCGCCTTAAAAAGTTCTGAAGGCTTCAAAAAGTAACCCAAAGCCTCAACCGTTGCTTTGCGGACTTCCTCAATAATTAACGCACCTTCAGCATCCTCTTCCATCAGTGACGCAAACTTAACGCCATCCCCCTCTAGCACCTCATCGGCAAAGCGTTCAATTTTTTCAGACAGATATTTATAGAAAATAAACCCCAGCATATAATCCCGAAATTCATCGGCATTCATCTTGCCGCGCAAATCATCGGCTATCTTCCAAAGTTGCTGCTGTAGCTGACGACGTTGCTCTTCTGACATAGATCCTACTAACTTTTAGCAAGCATCATGTTACCACCGTCAAGAATCCAAGTGAGATTTTTGTGCAGTCCTATAAGGCGATCGCCACTCCAAAAATAGTTTTATTTGTACCAAGAAAGCTGTTTTGACTATGAAATGACTATGATGGATTAAATAAAAATATGAGATTCATATATACAGAGATTTTCAGGGGATAACGTCATAGACTCATAATCGTTGATATGTCGGTTCGATTCCGACACCTTGGATTAATCAACATGATTAGGATTTAAACATCAAATGGATGTGGCGCGGGCTTCGCCCGCGCCACATCCATTCAAAACCCAGTAATACCAAATCATGAAAGTGTGCCAACACGTTTGTGATTTAAAAACCAAACTCAGTAAGATTTTTTAAAGGAAGAAATGGCGTAGCCATTTCTTCCTTTGGTATAAATTCGTTAGTATGGCGTAATCCTAATGATATTAGATAATATTGTCCCTTTTGGACGCTCAAAAGCCGAATATGAGTTAATGTTTGCGCTTACGGAAAGCGATCGCCAAAAAACGATAATTGGCATAGGCGATGGACCAGCCAGTTTTAATGCGGAGATGACTGCCGCAGGATATCAAGTTACATCCATCGATCCGATTTATCAATTTACGGGCGCAGAAATTAAAAGTCGCTTTGATGCTTGCGTGGATGGCATCATCGAGCAGGTGATTAAATCTCCTAGCAACTGGATATGGAAATATCATAAATCGCCAGCAGATTTACAGGCTAATCGAGAAAAAGCGATCGCCTTATTTCTCGAAGACTATGAACAAGGCAAATCTGCTAGTCGATATCTTAAAGCTGAATTGCCAAGGCTCGATTTTGCAGATCAGCAATTTCAACTGGCTTTATGCTCTCACTTTTTATTTCTCTATTCAGCGCACCTTAGTCTTGAGTTCCATTTAGACTCAATTCGTGAGCTTTGCCGCATCGCTGAAGAAGTCAGAATTTTTCCGATATTAACTTTAGCTCAGGAGCGATCGCCCTACTTGGATACCGTCAGAGAGAGTCTCGCCAAAGACGGGATCACCTCAGAAATCATCCAAGTTGCCTATGAACTACAAAGAGGTGGCAATCAAATGATTATCTTTAAAAATTATAGGACTTACGGAAAATCAACGAATTGACTGAGTTTTGGGTAGATTGGGCGCAGGCAAAGCCCCCGCCCAATCTACCTAATGCGTATGTTCTAAATTAATCAGAACTAAGGGATTGCTGCAAAGTAGCAATCCCTTAGTTTTGGAGTTTCTTTTCTAGTTTTTGGCTACCTTGAGACATGGAGAAACAGAACATCCAATAGATAAAGGCGACAAAAAGATAAACCTCCGCATAGCGACCGATAAATTCAGGCTGTGACAAAACCGTTCGGGCTACACCCATCAGATCGACAAGTCCCACGATCGCGACTAGAGATGTATCTTTAAATAGACCGATAAACTGTCCAACAATGGCAGGGATGGAAGCCTTGAGCGCTTGAGGTAAAACGATTAGGATAATTGTTAAAGGAGTACTTAGTCCCAAAGCCCTTGCCGCTTCCGACTGTCCTTTCGGAATAGATTGCAAGCCTCCCCGCACATTTTCGGCAAGATAAGCTGCACTAAAAAAGACAAAGGCAGCGATCGCCCGAAGTACTCGATCAATTTCTAGCCCTGCTGGCAAAAATAAAGGCAGCATCACCTGCGCCATAAATAAAATGCCAATCAAGGGTAATCCGCGCACAATTTCAATATAGAGAACGCAAAATATTTTGATTAAAGGTAAGGTGCTTTGTCTACCTAAAGCTAGTAATACGCCCAAAGGAAAAGATAGAGTAATGCTAGAAATCGCCACAATTAAAGTAAGAACTAATCCATTCCATACATTTACCTCAACAGCCGTTAGTCCAAAGTTGCCACCCACCAGCCAGAGAGAAATTGGAAAGGAAACCAGCCATGCGATCGCTAAAACTAAAGAGCTTTGGGTAAACCTTTTGCATTGCTGACCAATTCCAAAGCCTAAAGCGATCGCGCCAGTAATACCTAAAATTAAAAGTTTCGAGATGCCATCCACAGGCAATAAAATCCCCAGAGCTATGGATAATGCGCCAATAGCGATCGCCACAGTACGACTAAATCTTCCCCATATCCCCCAAGAAATACCTGATAGAGAACCAGCGATCGCTAAAATACTCCACAATCGCCAAAATTCGTTAACAGGATAAAGTCCCACTAAAAAGAGGCGCAAATTGCTGCTGACCACTGACCACTGGGCGATCGCTGTTGCCCAAGTCCAGATATTTGTCACAAGTTGGTAAATTAACCAAATACAGACAAGGGTTAATAAGCTATTAAACCAACTGCTAAATAGATTTTTCCTTGTCCATTGCCAAGGGCTAACTAATACTTGGGGGGCTTGGGGGGCTTGGGGTTGGAGGATGCTGGGATTTGGGGTCATCGGTCACCGCTAGGTAAGGCGATTAAGTTCAGATAATGCTGCGCCAAGTATAGCAAGGGACAATAAAAAATCAGCGTAAAAAAAGAAGAGAGACGCTTTGCGTCCCTCTTCTTTTTTATTGATTATTGGCAGGATCGCCGTTGTAGGGCTGTGCGCCTGTGGCGGGGAAATCGTCTTTGCTAGGGGTGAAAATTTTGGCGATCGCATCGCTTAAATATTCCACCATATTCATGAATTTTTGTTTTAAGCCGTTCATAACTATCACCCTTTAAGGAATATCTAGAGAACTTGAATTTAGGATTTTTTTCCTATCTATGTATATGGTAGTACTTAAATTGTCAGGGATCGCTGATTTTAAGATGCCGTAACAATTGTTTGAGTTTCGATACACCCATTCGGCACAATATAAGACCTTACAAGCTGTGGCACAGGCACAGCGTGCGTCACAGCTTGTAAGGTCTTATATTTAACTGTTTTTTCCAGTGAATAACTTCGCCGCGCGCGCCTAATTATTCACTGGAAGGAAAGTATGTAAAGAGCCTTCACGTTGCCTCTACCCTATGGATGTAAACCTAAATTGAGTAGGACGCTACCAAATATTAAAATTTGTTATTGTTATGGGACAGTTTTGAGGGAAAATGTACCTGATTGAGTACAAAATTTTTCTAAGCAATTGTAACTATGGTCGCTGCACCCTCGAAACCTCAAACCCTTGAGACACTCTGCATTAACTCCATCCGCTTTTTATCGATCGATGCGGTCGAAAAGGCAAAATCTGGTCACCCCGGTCTGCCGATGGGCGCAGCACCAATGGCTTTTGTGCTGTTCGATCAGTTTTTAAAGTTTAATCCCAAAAATCCTAAGTGGGTTGATCGCGATCGCTTTGTCTTGTCCGCAGGACATGGCTGTATGTTGCAATATTCTTTGCTGCACCTGACTGGCTATGACAGCGTTAGCATCGAAGACATCAAAAATTTCCGTCAATTGGGCAGCCCCACCCCCGGACACCCTGAAAACTTTGAGACCGCAGGTGTCGAAGTCACCACAGGTCCTCTTGGTCAAGGTGTCGGTAATGCCGTTGGTTTGGCGATCGCTGAAGCACATTTGGCGGCGCGTTTCAACAAACCCGGCCACAACATCGTTGATCATTACACCTATGTGATCCTCGGTGATGGCTGCAACATGGAAGGCATCGCTTCTGAAGCAGCTTCCTTGGGCGGACACCTCAAGCTCGGCAAGCTGATCATGATGTATGACAGCAACAGCATCTCCATCGATGGCAGCACCGACTTAGCTTTCACCGAAGATGTGGCTATGCGTTACGAAGCTTACGGTTGGCACGTTGTTAAGGTTGCTGATGGTAACGAAGACTTAGATGCGATCGCTAAAGCACTTGCTGAAGCTAAATCTGTCACCGACAAGCCTAGCTTGCTCGTTGTCACCACCACCATTGGTTACGGCTCACCTAAGAAAGCTGGTACATCTGGCGTTCATGGTGCAGCTCTCGGTGGCGATGAAGTTGCGGCAACTCGCGCCAATCTTGGTTGGACAAATGAACCTTTTGATATTCCTGCGGATGCCTATACTCGCTTCCATCAGGCGATCGACAAGGGCGCAACTGCTGAAGCAGAATGGAATGAGCGCTTCGCTGCTTACGAAAAAGCTTATCCTGCTGAAGCTGCGGAATTCAATCGCATCATGGCTGGCGAACTTCCTGAAGGTTGGGAAAAAGCCCTTGAGCCTGTTGCTCAAAAGGAAACTTCAACTCGTCTTCTTTCAGAAGCTTGCTTGAACGCACTTTCCCCTGTACTTCCTGAATTCTTGGGCGGTTCTGCTGACTTGGCTCACTCTAACATGACCTATGTTAAGGGGCTAGCCGACTTTCAACATGGATCTTACGAAGGTCGTAACTTCCGCTTTGGTGTTCGCGAACACGCGATGGGCGCAATCATGAATGGAATGTTCCTACACGGCGGCACAATTCCTTACGGTGCAACCTTCCTTGTCTTCGCTGACTACATGCGCGGCGCAATGCGTCTCTCGGCTTTGTCAGAGATTGGTGTACTGTACATCCTCACCCACGACTCCGTAATGCTCGGTGAAGATGGTCCTACCCACCAACCAGTAGAAACCATTGCCTCTTTGCGCGTTATTCCCAACTCCTTGACCATTCGTCCTGCGGATGCCAACGAAACTGTTGCTGCTTATCAAGTAGCGATCGCCAATCGTAAGCGTCCTAGTTTCCTAGCCTTCACTCGTCAGAACGTGAAGAACCTCGCTGGTACTTCCATCGAAGGCGCGAAGAAGGGTGCTTATACTGTTGTCGAAGCTGCCAATCCTGAATTAATCATCATTGCGACAGGTTCCGAACTTGAGTTAGCAACCAAGGCAGCGGCTATCCTCGCGGGCGAAGGTAAGGCAGTGCGCGTAGTCTCGATGCCTTGTCAAGAACTCTTCAATGAGCAATCTGATGAGTACAAAGAATCAGTACTTCCTGCATCCGTCAAGAAGCGCGTCAGTGTTGAAGCTGGTAGCACCTTTGGCTGGCACAAGTATGTCGGTTTTGAAGGCGCAGCGATCGGTATGGATACCTTCGGTGTTTCGGCTCCTGGCCCTATCGGTTATGCCAAGTTTGGCTTCACCGTTGATAACGTTGTAGCAACTGCTCGCAAGGTTCTAGGTTAATAGCAATTTAAAAGAGATTTGCGATGCAAGTCTCTTTTAAATCCAAAAAAAGGAAGGGAGTCGCAGAGCAACTCCCTTCCTTTTTTTGGATTAAAAAGTAACTGTTTTTTGAGCGAGATAGCGATCGCATAATACTAAAGCCACCATCGCTTCCACCATTGGCACAGCGCGAGGTAACACACAGGGATCGTGACGACCTCTCCCTGTGAGCGTAGTTTCTTCGCCAGAGACTGATACCGTTTTCTGCTCTAGCAAAATTGTTGCCGTGGGTTTAAAAGCAACCCGCAAAACAATATTCTCTCCATTAGAAATACCGCCTTGAATGCCGCCCGAATTATTAGTGCGTGTGCGAAGGCGATCTCCTTCCATGTAGAACTCATCGTTATGTTCACGCCCAGTTAAATGAACGCCATCAAACCCCGAACCAATCTCAAAACCCTTGCTAGCAGGCAAAGACATCACCGCTTTGGCAAGATCCGCTTCCAACTTATCAAACACAGGATCGCCCAGACCCACAGGTACATTTCGCGCTACACATTCGACAATGCCGCCAACGGAGTTACCATCGCGACGAATTTTGTCGATGAAGTCAATCATTTTCTCCGCCATCACAGGATCAGGACAACGTAAAATATTGCTTTCCACCTGTTCCATCGTGACTGTATTTGGATCGATATCGGGCGCAACTAAATCTTTGACCTGTCTTACATAGGCAATGATTTCCACACCTGCGGCTTGTTTGAGGATTTTTTTGGCGATCGCTCCTGCGGCAACTCGTCCAATCGTTTCCCTTGCCGAAGATCGACCACCCCCTTGCCAGTTACGAATACCATATTTTGCTTGATAGGTAGCATCGGCATGGGAAGGTCGAAATTTTTCCGCCATTTCCGAATAGTCTTGGCTACGGGCATCCTTATTTTGTACCAAAATCATGATCGGTGTGCCAAGGGTCTTGCCCTCAAAAACTCCCGACAAAATTTGGGCGCGATCGTCTTCGCGGCGGGGAGTTACAATTTTGCTTTGCCCCGGTTTGCGCCGATCAAGATCGACCTGAATATCAGCTTCACTAAGCTCAAGCTGTGGTGGGCATCCATCGATGATCGCTCCCACGCCGCCGCCGTGAGATTCCCCAAAAGTCGTGACGCGAAATAAATGCCCGAATGTACTACCCATGTTTAAATATTAAATCCTAAAAATAAATCCTAAAGAATAGGCGATCGCCAGAATATAACTATCGCTTAGACCATCACCTATTTTATAGTAATCGTCTTGTAGCTTCAGGCATAGTCAAGACAAAAGCGAGTCGGTACTGAGTACCCACTCGCTTTTGAAAGAAACAGGCTAGGATGGACTCTAACCATCGACCGATCGCTTAGAAGGCGATTGCTCTATACAACTGAGCTACTAGCCCAAATAAATTCACGGCTTATTATCTTACACCGAAAGACAAATTTTTAGCAATTGGTTTCAAAAACTGTCTATGAAACATCCAATGTATTTTAGGAAGATCTGTTGATTTTTTTTGACTTGGGGATTTGCGATTGTTGTGCCGAAAGCTTTTGTAATTTTTGAATTTGCTTGAGGGTAAGCCCCGTAAATTCAGCAATCAAATCTACAGCCATGTTAGAACGCAGCATTTTGAGAGCAATTTGATTTTTTTCTTCAGCTTTACCCTTGGCTAAACCTTCAGCTTTACCCTTGGCTAAACCTTCAGCTTTACCCTTGGCTAAACCTTCAGCTTTGCCTTCTAGTAATATATCCTGATAAATTACTGATTCTTTCATAATTTCACTCCTTAGTAATCTTTGGATGATTTCTCTGTTCAGAGCTATACCAGATATTATAGGGTTTTGTTAAAAATTACTTTTTAAAGCGTCTCAAGAAATTGCTAGAGTGCAATGATAGACAAAGTTTGTTAAGTAAGTAAGATAAATTAAATATAAAACCATAAAACCTGCGGCGCACGCGCAGCGTGCGCCGCAGGTTTTGGTTATGATTTTTAATTATTCTTACTCACTTAAGTCAATGAAATTTAATTTGATCTGATACATAAAATTATGGATAGTACATTAGCGATCGCATACCTTGGGGCGTTAGTCCTGCTCTTAGCGGGGGTTAGCTGGTTAGTTATTCGCCAGATTTTAAAAGCTCGTAGCTTAGAAAATGTGATTTCTGAATTGCAGCCTAAGCTTCAAAAAGAAAAAGGTAGCCCCGAAGATTATTATCAACTTGGTAGTGTGTATTTACGCAAAAAGCTCTATGCTCAGGCGATCGCCCTATTTAATAAGGCTCTTAAAGAAGGCGGCGATAATATTCCCGAAGTTTATAATGCGCTTGGCTTTTCCTATTTTTCGCAAGACCAGTACGATCTGGCGATCAAAAATTACAAAGAAGCGATCGCCTTACAAGTTGGCTATGTAACTGCGATCAATAATCTTGGTCATGCCTATGAGAAGAAAAAATTGTTACCTCAGGCGATCGAGATGTATGAGCAGGTGTTGGTATTAGATGAAAAAAATGAAACGGCTAAGCGTCGCCTAACTTCTCTAAGAAAACAAGTAGTTCCTACCACTTAAAACAAAAAAACCTTGCTTTGCAAGGTTTTTTTGTTTAGATTTTGGATTCGATTAATCCGCCGCCGAGGAGCAAGTCATCGCGATAAAATACAGCCGCTTGTCCGGGGGTAATGCTAAATTGTGGTTCGTCAAAGATAATTTGGGCGCGATCGCCTTCTAATGGAATTACCGTTGCACCCGCAGGAACTGTACGATAACGGACTTGCACTTCCGCATGGAAGGGAACATGGGTAGGAGCCATTGAGACCCAGTTCACTTGATTGATCTGACATTCCTGATCATGGGCTTCGGAGCGATCGCCAACAACCACTTCATTTTTAACAGGATCGAGAGCAATTACATAAAGAGGATTTGCGGCGGCTACCCCTAAACCTTTGCGTTGACCAATGGTGTAGTGATATGTGCCATCATGCTCACCCAACACATTGCCATTGGTATCAACGATTTTGCCTTGAACGGGAGTGAGATATTTATCGAGAAAGGCTCGCATTGAGCCATTTGCTTCCACAAGGCAGAGATCCATACTTTCGGGCTTTTCGGCAGTGGCTAAACCAAATTCGGCGGCGATTTTGCGGGTTTCGACTTTGGTAGTATCCCCGAGAGGAAAAATACAGCAGCTTAATTCCTCCTGTCCGACTTCATAGAGAAAATAGGATTGATCTTTGGTGTCATCAACGGCTCGGCGCAATTCATAGCGTCCCGAATCAGCGTTAAAACTTAGCTTGGCATAATGCCCCGTTGCAATTTTATTGATGCCTAATTTTTCGCGAGCATAGGTCATCATGGGTGTAAATTTTACAGCTTTGTTGCAGCGTGAACAGGGCAGAGGTGTTGCGCCTGCGGCATAGCCTGTAACGAGATAATTAATAATGCTTTGTTCAAAGACATCACGGCTATCGACAATTTCATGATGGATGCCTAATTCTTCGCATAGACGTGCAGCATCGACCATTCCCTCAGAACAGCATTGTCCTTTGCCTTTCATTAACCATAGGGTTAAGCCCGTGACATCATATCCTGCACGGTGCAATAGAGCGGCGGCAACGGAACTATCAACTCCGCCAGATAATCCGACGACGACCTTTTGTTTTACTTGCTCTGCAATTTGGACATTAGTTTGCTCTGCAATTTGAACATTAATTTGCTCTGGGGTTGAGGTTATATTTGACATCTAATGCGATCGAACCATTCAAACTCAATTGTAACTGCTCTTCATTAAATTTTGGCGCGATGCTTTATAAACCCTGAAGATGAGTTGCGGCGCTTTGCGCTGCAACTCATCTTCAGGATTGGGGTAACGTGAAGCCGCTATTCTCTCATTGGGTTAATAATCGTAAGGATTTTTAGGCTCAGCGATCGCCGTAATATTATTTGCCACAATCACAACTTGGCGTTTGCCATTGTTATTTTCCACATCCGCTTGACCTTCAATTTGTAGCCAGCGATCGGGGGGATAGTTAGACCGATTTTCAGTAATTTTGACGGGTAAACTCACGGGATAAACATCCGCCGCACAGCAAGTAATCACAAAGCGGGTCAGCAAAAACATGTTGTCAGGCTGATCGGGAGCATGAACCACAAAACCTGTAATTTTTGCCTTTTGACCTTTATAAGCATCTGGTTCAGGATAGGAACTGATGGTGCGTACCCATTCTACGAGGGTGCGTTCTTCAGGTCGATTGCTCGCCCGAAAGGATTTTGGGATAGTCCGAGCATCAGCAATATTTTCAATGACCCCACGATGAATAGCTTTTTCGCTAGTGAATGGGCGAGGATTAATGAATAGAGCAATAACCGCAACTACTAAAAGTATGCTGCTACTTAAGGAGGGTTTGATCAAACTAACGTGTTGTTGATCGTTGGAGTAATTGTAGCGCCGTCTTTGCACTACTCGCCAAGCTTCGATACCACCTACTGCCAATAAGCCTAAACCCGCGATCGCCGTAAGCGGAATGTAGTTAGGATGCACTAAAAGATATAGCTGTCCTGACAACCAAAGCTTTGTAAGTACGATTCCCCAAGCAGCGATCGCGCAGGATTCGAGCCAAGGTAGAAACTTTTTCCAGTAGCTATTTATACGTGAAGAATTGGCGGAGCGAGATGACATGTAAAAGTGTTAGAAATTAAGCGACGTTTCAGTAAGTATAGCTATAAATGAGATTGGGCTTCTTGCTAAGCGGGAAGCCCAATCTCATTTCCTAAAAAAATAATAAGGATGGGCGGCGCTTCGCGCCGCCCATCCTTATTATTTGAACTTAAAAGCCAGTAATCTGTAATGAAAAAAATAGGCTTTGGGGCTGAGAGGCATTGGTGGCAAAGTTTGTTGAAACCAATTGGGCTGCCCATTCTAACTTTGCTCGAAAATTAGGATTAATTTCCCATCTCAATCCCAGTCCCGTACTCCCTAGAATTCCTGCAAAACTATTAGGTGAATTATTCCACACTGCACCAAAATCAATGAATGGAGCAACTTGGATTAGCCCGATCGCCTCACTGCGTAATATCGGAAATCTTAATTCCATAGAACTACTAACACCACTATCACCCACATATAAACTTTGGCGATAACCCCGAATTGTATCAACCCCACCAAGCCCAAACTGCTCAGTAGGTAATAGAGATTGACTAGTTAACTGCGCTCCTAAACGAAAAATGGAAATGGCATCCTTGTCCAAAGCCTGCACCCATTGAAATTGTCCCTGCCAACTCAAAAAACGACCATCCGTTCCCGTGTTATTTACCGTTGAGTCAAAGATTCCTAGCCCTACATTAAATTGCGATCGCGCCGCCAGCACTTGGTCGATCGTTCGACCAATCCATTCTTGACTAAAGCGTAAAACATTAACAACGGAACGTCCATTTTCGGAACCAATGGAAAATGAAAAAGGAATATTGCCAAAGAGAAAATCATTGCTTTCTCGCCGTTCCAAGGTCAAACCTAAGGATAGTTCGCTGGTGGGATGGCGGAAGAGAAAATGACGATAACCGATCGCTACAGTTTGCGATCGGCTATTGATATCAATCAATGAAAATGGCTTTTCGACAATTCGACTATTGTTGGAGTTATATCGCAGTTGTAAATCATCTTGAGCATTTAAAGGTAAGTCATATTGAATTCCATATTTTCTTGTACCTTCTGTCCCTGACGCATCAATGCGAAGACTATCGCCTAAGCCAGTTAAATTGCGATAGCCTAGAGAAGCATACACGCCCAAAGAGCCAACACTGGGGGACTCTCGATTATCAACTATGAGAGAACTTGACCAAGGATCATTTTCTTTTAGTTCTATTTGCAATACACTTCTGCCGACGGTTCTACCTGCTTTGAGGTCGGCTTGAATTGAACTAAATAGAGGATCAAGTTGCAATAATTGTAATCCTTCTTCTAAATTACGGATATTAAGAGGTCGAGAACCTGCGGGGATCATCCGCGATCGCACATAGTCTTCTTGCAATCGTGATAAACCATTAATATCTATGCGTTCTAGTTCCCCTTCAATTACTTGAATAGAAATAATGCCATTTTTAAAATCCTGAGCTTGTAATGGCAAAAAAGCACCAGAGGTAAGATAACCGCTATTGATGTAAAGGTCAGTAATAATAGAACGAATTGCTAATAAGTCTTGGATTGTGGCATTTTTTCCTAGATAGGGCTTAACGACCTGTTGTAACTCTGCCTCGGAAAAAACGGTACTCCCTAAAACTTTAATTTCTCTTATCAATACATCAGTTTCAGGGATAATTGAATCGTTTAATTGGGAAGGAGGGGGTGGGATGGAAGGAGGAGATTGAAAGGGGGGAAATGGTTGAGGCTTGGGTAGGGTATCGGGTAAGGCGGGTAGGTTACTGGGTTCCGTAGGTCGAGGAATTGCTTGGGCGATCGCCTCAAATTCCTTGCTTGAGTCATTGATAGAGCTACTTATCAAAATGAGGAGGCTATTTGCAAATATTGATGCTATCAATAAAAGCGAAAGTTGATATTTCACTTTAGGCAATTTATCAGAACTCTTTGCGCGTAACATCATACTGCCTTCCCAGACAAAAATCATACCCAATCACAAAAGTGTGACAACACTTTTGTGATTAAAAAAACAAACCCAGTCAGTTTTTTTAAATGAAGAAATGGCGTAGCCATTTCTTCATTTGGTATTACTAGTACTAGCTTACTTACGCAATACCCCCAACATTATGCTTAGGCTATAAAATAGGAGTATATGTGATGATAAATACACTAAATCCGTAAATATAGCTAGATCTCATTAATTTTTCAAGGAAATTAAGCATGAAAATCGAACAATCTAGATGGACGGCAAAACAAGGGTGGGAAACTGAGACAACATTATCTAGTTCTGACTTACCTGCACAATTAGTAACCGCACAATTAGTATTGATGTTTGGTGATACTGAGGTTCTAAAGACTCAAAAATCTCTGCAACATCTTAAAAGTGTCTACCCGACTGCGCATATTTTAGGTTGTTCGACCGCAGGAGAAATTTATAATACACAAGTTAGTGACGGCGCAGTAGTAGCAACAGCGATCGAGTTTGAACATAGTCAAATCAAAGGAAATTTTCTGCGGATAGAGGATACTGCCCACAGCTTTGATGCTGGTGCAAAGTTGGCGCAAACTTTTGAGACCAAAGGATTAGTGCATTTATTTGTGCTATCGGATGGGTTGAGCGTTAATGGTAGCGACTTAATATTGGGCTTACGATCGCAATTACCTGAGGCGGTCACCATTACTGGAGGGCTTTCTGGCGATGGTTCGCGGTTTCAAGAAACCTTAGTAATTTGGGATGAGTTGATTGATCGCGGAGTAATCGCCGCTATTGGCATTTATAGCGATCGCCTCAAAATTGGTTATGGATCTCTGGGAGGATGGACAACCTTTGGTCCCAAAAGAATGGTTACTAAATCCAAGGGTAACGTGTTATACGAACTAGATGGTCTATCGGCGCTAGAACTATATAAAAAATATCTTGGTGACTATGCCTCTGGTCTGCCTGCTACAGGCTTATTATTTCCGCTTAGTTTATATAACTCGACAGGCGATCGCTCAGTGGTTCGTACCATCTTGGCAGTGGATGAGGACAAGCAAAATCTCACATTTGCGGGGGATGTCCCAGAGGGGAGCATTGTCCAATTGATGCAGGCAAACTTTAACCGCTTGGTGGATGGAGCTATTTCAGCCGCTCAAACTAGCATTAGTCCTATGGAAAATGGCTCTGCTGATCTGGCAATTTTAATTAGTTGTGTAGGACGAAAACTAGTATTAAAACAACGAATCGAAGAAGAAGTGGAAGGAGTAAGAGAAATTATGGGAAACAAAACCGTATTAACGGGTTTTTATTCCTATGGCGAAATTGCTCCTGCTGGTTTTGGGAAGTGTTGCGAACTCCACAATCAAACGATGACAATTACAACATTTTCTGAGCAATAGCTTTTTATTTAAACCAATGCACCGCTTACTCCAGCGTCAAATCAAAAAACACTTTGGCAATCTTGATTCTATTCCTTCGGAATGGCAAGGTTTTCTGGATGCCATTGATGAGGCTTATTGTCAGTATGATGATGATCACAAAATGATTGAGCGTTCATTGGAACTAAGCTCTGAGGAGCTTTTGCAAGCTAATCATCAATTGCGGGTTCTGCTCACCACAGTTGAGGGACAGGTTTCTGAACGGACTTTAGAATTGACTAAGGCTAACTTAGAACTAGAAAAGGCTTTAATTGATCTTCAAAATACACAGGTACATCTAATTCAAGCTGAGAAAATGTCTTCTCTAGGACAACTAATTGCTGGAATTGCCCATGAAATTAATAATCCTGTGAATTTTATTCATGGAAATCTAAATTATTTAGGAGATTACACGAGAGATTTATTGAAATTTGTCAAGTCAATGGAGCAATGTTGCCCTGTCATGACTAAAGACATGCGAAGTCTCGCTGAAGAGATTGATTTAAATTTTATTCAAGATGATTTGCCTAAAATAATTAAATCAATGGAAGTAGGCACAAAGCGCATTCGCGAGATTGTCCTTTCCCTAAGAAATTTTTCGCATATGGACGAGGTGGAGTTTAAAAGGGTAGATATCCATCAGGGACTCGATGATACATTGCTAATTCTCGACCATCGCCTCCGATTTAATGCTAATGCTCCCGATATTCAAATTATTAAGCAATATGGGGATTTACCCTTAATAAGTTGCTATCCCGGACAGCTAAATCAAGTCTTTGTAAATATTCTGGCTAATGCGATCGATGCGTTGGAGGAATCACAATTACAGGCAAATGCTCAAACTGCTAATGACTATGTTTCGCCCTTTATTCGGATTCAAACTAAGTTAATTAGCGATCGCTATGTTGAGATTGCAATTATAGATAATGGAGGGGGGATTCCTGAAGAAATTCAACAAAAAATATTTAATCCATTTTTTACGACTAAACCCGTTGGCAAGGGAACAGGAATGGGCATGGCGATCAGTTATCAAATAGTGACTGAAAAACATCAAGGTAAATTAACCTGCACGTCGGTAGTAGGAAAAGGTACTAACTTTAGTATTCAGATTCCTATAGCAATGTAAGTCTTGCTAAGGACATAAAACCCCAAAAGCGAGTTGCGGCCCGAAGCGCTGCAACTCGCTTTTGGGGTTTTGGTTTTTTGTACTGGCTAACTTGCTATATAAACAAATAAGGAATTGCTTCACGCAGTGAAGCAATTCCTTATTTGTTTTCACTGACTGTAAGACTATTCTTCGTTAGCTTGCAATGGGCGAATATTCACAATTTTGCCACCGAGACGAGTGATGCTACGCATCTTTTCGTTCATACGGTTGTAGGGAACTTTAATGAAAACATTGTCACACGCATTTAAGGTGTAGTTGCTGTTGTATGGTTGCTCGTAGATATTGAGACCAGATACTTCGTAGAGGAAGAAACGGTTGTCTGTAGAAGAGGGAGGAATCATATAAACAAGTTCTAAATAATTTAATAGAGTTAATTTTGGGTTAGATGTGACACAGACAGTGTTCGTGCCACATCTAACTTAGAAACACCAAATAGCTAAGACCAAATAGCTAAGAGTGCTTCTAAAATTATTGAGCAATAGTTACGCTAGCAACTTTGCCACCCATTTTATTGATGCGTTGCAAGGTGTTAGACAATTCTGCGTAGGAAACGATGTATTCGCGGTTGCTACGACGAACCTTAGGATATTGGGGTAAGGAAACAGCAGCAACTTCAATTCTGTAAAGGCGATCGCCCGATCCTACAGAAGAACGACCAAACGCACGGGTGGTCATCGTACCCTTAGCAGGACGATAGGCAAATCCTTCGTTGCTGCCAGAAGCGCCAACAATTGTAGAAACAGTATTTTGAGCAAGCTCAGTAGCTAGTCTGGAGCTGCTGCCTTCTAGCTGTGAGCGATCGCTATTAGCATAACCACGATAGAGGCGGAACATTCTAGTAAAGCCTACGGTTTGGCTACCAGTATTTACTTTGAAATCACGGTAGAAAGGAACCGTGGAATCACCAAAGTTGGCTTCATATTCTGCTGAATCAATATAAGAATCAATGTCAGCATCATAGCCTTCAGTTTGGTAGCGATCGAGATGCTCGATTACTTCAGCTTCGCTATAAGGAGCGCGTCCCAAAAGATGCTTGAAGTTTAACTCAATTACACGAGTGTGGAAATTAGAATAGAGAAACTTAGTCTTGTATAGTTCTGATTTTGCGACTGCACGGACGAAATCACGTACATTAATTTGTCCATTGGTCAGCAAAGATTCAAGCCCAACAAGGCGCTCAGATTGCATGATGTAATCATTGCCCAATACATGACGATAGACTGCATTAATTACAGCCTTCGCATTTTCTGGAGTCCAATTTGGACGTAATTCAGTGACATTGTTTTCACTATAAGCAACAGTTCCCAAACGGGAGGCAGCATTTGTAATTGCCACGATTTATTCTCCTTTTGTATTTAAGCAAATTGAAATTGGATCACAGCCAAAGTCTTATTAAAAATATTGGTTTATCTAGAAAAAGTAGTATTTTGTGAAGTAATCAAGCATCAAGCTTAGGAATACTGAGCCTGTCGCTGGACTACTTCATTTAACTATCCAAATAGACAAATCAATATCTTTAATAAAACCTTAGATGAACACACTATGCAAGAGTGATTTGGGTAATGCGACTACCGCGCTTGTTTAATCTTTGCAAAGTCGGTGAAAGTTGGTCGTAAGTAACCAAATATTCACGGACGCTGCGACGGATTTGGGTGGTGCGTCCGTTATTCGACTGCACAGCACTCACGCGATAGAGTTGTCCGCGAGAGTCACAAGTGTTACCTGCTAAACCTTGTCCAAAGGTAGCGGTGCGAATAGGGGCAGCATTATTACGTGCTAGATCGTCAGCCAGCCAAGTCGATTTGTTTTTGCCTTGAACGTTATCGCTGTTTGCATATCCACGATAAAGCTGAAACATGCGAGTGAACCCTACGGTTCTCTGACCGCTTTGGTATGCGAAACCTCGGTAATAAGGAACAATCGACTCGCCAAAATTATCTTGATATTCGGCTGAATCAATGTAAGAATTGATTTCCGCTTCGTAGCCTTCTTCAACGTAGCGATTTAAATGCTCTGAGATCTCCGCTTCATCATTGGGAGCGCGTCCCAAAAGATGTTTAAAGTTCAATTCAATAAAACGAGTATTTGGAACAGAGGAAAAAAACTTTGCTCGATACAAGTTTGACTGAGCTAATGCGCGAACAAAATCTCGTACGGTGATATTGCCACTAGCAAGCAGAGACTCAGCACCAACTAAGCGCTCGGATGCCATTAGATGGGAATTGCCAAAAACTTGGCGATTAGCAGCAGCAATTACGGCTATAACATCTGCTCCAGTCCAATTTGCCTTTAACTCTATAGGAGAAGCATTAACAAAAGGCTCAAAACCTAGACGAATAGCAGAAGTAGAACTTGTCATACTAAAGCTCCTTAAAAAAGTTTTAAAAAATTAAAAAAAATCTGACGCTTAAAGAATTTAGAGTGATGATATGCCTTGCTTAGCAAGGCATATCATCACTTTTATCTATATAGAAAACGGTAAGCAATCCCCGTAGGGCTTACTTACCGTCTTCGGGTTTTTCTTGATTCTATATTCTGAACTTATTATTTTGTATTTAGATGTGGCGTGAGCAAAGCCCACACCACATCTAAATGATGCCAAAAATCCAGAAAAATCTTAGCTCAATGCGTTGATAGCATAGTCGATGTAGGAGTTAGCTTCCAAAGCTGCATCTCCGCCCAAACCATGATTAGCTTTGATGTACTTCAAAGCTTCAACATACCAGCTAGGAGAAAGATCGAAAGCACGGTTGATTTCGGCTAGACCACTTACGAGGTAGTCATCCATAGGACCTGTGCTACCAGCGATTAGACAGTAGGTAACCATACGGATGTAGTAGCCGATGTCACGAACGCACTTTGCTTTACCACGAGGGGTAGATGCAAAGTTGTTGCCAGACTGTTGAGTGGTGTAGGGATACTTTTGATAAACAGCGTTAGCAGCACCTTCAGCCAAGCTGGAGGCTTTAGCGCTGATTCCTTTAGCAGCATCAAGGCTTGCAGCCGCTGTGCGTAAACGACCAAAGGCAGCTTGCATTTCTGGAACACCAAGATAGCGCCCTTGGGAATCTGCGGTAGAAACTGCTTCTGTTAAAGGAGTTTTCATATTTAATGTACCTCTAAAAATTTATGTTGAGATGTTGTGAAAAGAAAAAATGGAAAGAGAAAATATTGCAAAAGATTAATTTTAAAAAATTAATTCTAAAAATTAATTCTAAAAATTAATGATTAGCCGACTGATGCTGCTGCTTTGTCAAAGTAGCCAGCTACTTCTGACATCAAAGCGCTACAGTCGCCACGGGTTACGCCATTAGGATCATTAGCGATCGCGATCGCTGCGGCTTTCATCTTTTCGATACCTACTGCTACGGAACCACCAGGAACGCCTAGAGCGCTGTAGGTTTCACGCAAGCCATTGAGGCAACGATCTTCCAAAACGCTAGCATCGCCAGAAAATACAGCGTAGGTTACATAGCGGAGGATGATGTCCATGTCGCGCATACAAGCAGCGATACGACGATGGGTGTATGCATTTCCACCAGGAGCGATCAATTGAGGTTGATCTTCAAACAAATCACGAGCTGCATTGGTAACGATTGCAGAAGAGTTAGCTGTGATGCGGTTAACTACGTCCAAACGCTTGGTTCCATCAGAAACCAATTGCTTCAATGCATCGATTTGGGAATCAGATACAAAAGCTCCACGAGTATCAGCTTGAGCAACTACTTTAGTAAAAGCATCTAGCATTCTAAAGAATCTCCTTTTTTAAAAATGTTATAAATTGGGAATTATCCGAGCCTCTTAATTTACTAACTCTAGATATGCACTTGCTACAAGTGTCTTTAAATCTAAAGCTAAGTGAATTACTTGTTGTGAATTGATATAAGCAATTTACCAAAGCTATTTCATTTAACTTCAAGAGAACTAAATCCTAAAACTATCTAGGTCTTAGTGCTTAGTGGCTTGGGGATAAAGCGATTAAAACAACTAATTTGTGCAGATTTTGTGCAAAGAAACAAACATCCTCAATCAAGTTAGCTGTTTGGATCTGATGAATATAGGGAAACCTTTATCTATCAATATTTGTAAGCGATTATACCTATATCGCTAATTGTTAAGTCTTCGTTGCATTTAGCTTTATTTCTTCATATAAATATATATAAAGATTGGTAACAAATTGTTAGATAAAGTCCTTTGTCTGAGTTATTTCAACCTAAAAGATAAATGGCTTATGCTACTTATCTTTTAGGTTGAAATAAGTAATTATGCTTACTCTATTCCACTCTAAAAAAATAGACATTAAAGCCGAAGGATTAGTGGTACAGACCTTCGCGCGGCATCACTAATCCTTCGGTGGAAGGCAGTAGCTACCTATTCAGGATGCGTAATCAAAAAGCATCGTCGTCATATAACGTTCTGTCCATTCTGCGCCGAAGGACTTTTCGAGAACACGACGAGTTTTGTCATTTTGTTGCTGCTTCTCGCAGTAATAGCGCTGACCTGCCAAAATCTGGGCGATTTCTGAGGGGGAAGTGAGGGGAGTGGTGTTAACTGCTAATTGACAATGTAAAGTTAAAAAATCACGAACTCTTTCTAAAAATGCCGCCTCTTCGCGATCGCCAATTGGACGCACAAACAAACAAAAATCAGAGAAAATATCTCCCCATTCAGGTAACTCGCGAGTTTGGTCAAAATGAATAGGTGGCAATGCTGACAAAGCTTTGTGATAACTAGGAGGCAAAGCTCGTTCAGGATGCACAGGCGATAAATCAATAATCGCTGCACTAATGCTGCCCCGACCACCCACTAAGTCCGCCCCAAAAATGGGAATCGCATACTCAGGATTAGGGAACATGACGCAATGTAAAATATCCAACCCATTACCTACTCTCGCTAGCTCCAGATGCAGCTTCCGAAATTGTGGAGTGCTATAACAATGATTTTCAATTACGAGGCGCTCTCCTTCTAAAGCTCCTTCTACATAGCCTAAATCTTCGGGAACTTGATAGGGAGATAAATCTAAATTGTTTTGCCATACTGACTCAATACAATTAGCTAAATCATGGATGAGAGGATATTGCTGCTCTCGTAGGGAAACTGGATGAGATTTGATCATAATTGCGATGAAAATTCAGTTAGATTTTTTTAAGGTTTTTTATATCGTTTTTCATTCTATAGTCTATGGCAATCCTAAAGGGTTGCGCCATTTTGAAATCACAAAAGGGAGTACACATTGCTATTCCCAAGTTTCTAACTCGATCGCTACATCACGAAATAACGCCATAATGCGATCGCGTCTCACTTCAAAATTAGCAGCAACTAAGATAAAGCCAATCCCCGCAAAGATACCGAGTGCCCACATCAGGAATGAATATTGAGTGACTAAAATCACGGCTTGGGTGAGGACTAGCAAAATGAATGTTAGGGTTCCCATAAACAGATAAGCCCGAATACGGAAAGAAAGTCCTGTGACGATAAAGGCAAAACTTAAAATCCAAGTCGTGAAGGCAACACTAGGATCACTAAAGGAATATAGAAAGGCGATTAGCCCCATACCGCCACTCAATAAACTGCGAAGGGTATGACGCAAAGCCTTTGTGTGTACAGATTGTAAATTTGGTTCCACTTGAGCAAAGTAAAGTCCAGAGAAACCAAAAACGCAAATATTAATTAAAAATCTGAGACTGCTGGATAGGTCTAGAACTTGCAAATTAGTCAGAATTGCCCAGTCCCAGAGAAATAGGGTGATATAAGTAAAGCGAATTTGCTCCCGTATCTTGGCATAGATCGTATAGAAGAGTCCCACAATTAGTAAACAGGGGGCGGCAACTTGGGTCTGGGTGACAAATACCAAAACTAGAGGCAAGACTAGAGCGAAATTATGCCAAGGTTCCTCATCCCAGCCCCACTCCTCCCAAGGTGGCTGATAGAGCAGGAGAGAAATAACACAAGCGATCGCCGCCCCGTAGGGTTGGATCACATTCCCAATTAGCCAAGGATTGGGGAAGGCAAAGAAGAGGAAATAGGCGATCGCACCGATGGCAGTAGTAAGCCCTGTATAAATCCAGAGATCGGATTCTCCTAAATCCCCTTTAGACAGAGCGACTTGCCCTGTTCCACCTTTGTAAAGAGGTGATCTGCCCTGTGTAATGGCATAAACCGCTAAGGCGATCGCTAAACTACCACCAATTGCTCCTCCCGTTGACGAAGGATTACAGAAACTACCTGACAATAGGAAAATTACACTGGCTGTCCAATGTAAATGAGCAGAAATACTAACTTCGCGAATAGAGAGGCGTAAATACTGCCCAATCCAATCGGTAAAAATCTGGTAAGCATAGGCGATCGCACAACCTAGCACGGCTAAAATCACTAAGCCATCACCGAGGCTACCACCTTGAGAACTGGTTACCATTTGATAGAACAGTAACTCATAGGCGGAGAAGGTGGCGACCACCATCGATAGATAGGTTAGAGCCTTGAATAGAGGATTCGATTGGGAAGCTCTACGCCCAATGCCAATGCCGATCAGAGATGTGCTTAGGGAAAATAGTCCTGTTAAACCACTGAAGCTACCGATTCTAAATAAAGAACCCATCGCCCCATAAATTAAGGGAACGATATCCCAACTACGCGGATACTCGCCCCTATTTGTACCATCGCCTGTGCGCTGCATCCACCAGTCACCTAGTAATTGGGTGATGAAACCAAGGGCTAAATTGGCGATCGCTAGTTCAATGGCGGAACCATTAAAGACAGCGATTATTCCTGAAGTGAGTAGTTCAATACTCCAAGCAATGCCCCATTCTGTCCAAAAAGGCGGCGATAGAGTTGTGGATTGCCAGACGCGATACCCTAAGCCAAGGGTTACTAAGACTGTGCTAGGTAAGAGATTGGTAAATAATTGGTCTAATTGATTATTACTGTTAAAGGCAAAGAAACTGATAGCTAGAAATGATTGCAGAATCAGCAATGCGGCGGAAAGGAACGCCGCCCAGATATCAAAGGCTTGAGCGTAGGATTGATTTAAGGGTAAATTGAGATCGGCAACATGGCGATCGCGGCGATATTTTAGCCAATGATTGAGAACATAAAGCAGCAAAACGCTAACTATTAAACCCGTAATCCCAAAGGTGAATTGAGCAATCTGACCATCACCAACTTTGAACCTCCATAGCATCGCCGCAATAAATAGTAATCCATAGCCAACGGTGTTAAAGGTGGTTAAAAGGGATTCATTACGGCGAGTATTCACCAACATGAGGGCAAAGGCAACTCCTAAGCCAATCAAGCGGGAACTATCATCCGTCCATGTCAGAAATTGGGCGATCGCTAGTCCAGCAATGCTGAGTTTAATCGCCAAATCGCGATCGGCAAATTCACGCCAAGTTCCCAAAAATGTGAGGGATAGCGGCACAGATAACCAAGCTACGCCCCAATAACTACTATTAATTAATAATTCACTACTTCCAAAACGTTGCCCCAATCGTTGTCCTTCAATGGCAGCATTCCATAACAAAATGTAACTAAGCGCCGCCAAACTTGCGCCAATATGCCAAGCACTATCCCGCCATGCTTGCAAATGGGGATTTTCTTTTCTCTCCTTCTGGGAGAGAGATTGAGAGCGAGGATTTTCTCCCCTCTCCCTCTGGGGGAGAGACTGGGGGGGAGGGCTAGCCCCATCACCCCTAAGCCCCTCCCCCAGAGAAACAGCTTGAAGTGTAAACTTCCCGATCGCTAAAACCGCAGTCCATTCCAGCAACATGATCCCTAGCAAAAATCCACTCCAGACAAAGATTGAACTCACGGCAGTGAACAAATAAATCCCTAAGCTCATGGCGATCAAACTCACAATATGAGCGCAATAGACCAGACTGCTCAGATCTTTGCTAGTAGGCGATCGCCTTGCTTGGACAACTAAGAGAGTAATTGCCGACAGAGTTAAATTTGTGGTCAGAGTATATAAATTCGGGAAACTCAAACAAGTGAGCGTTACGCCAAATCCTAGGGCTAATAATTCACCACGCAGGGCTAAAGTCGGCTTTTGGCGATCGCGATAAGCTGCCGCAATCCCTAAAAATAAAATCACATAGGGAAACAGCAAGACTCCTAATAAGGTTATTTCCGAATTAGTTTGAAATAGAGCAAGTAACTGCTTAAAAGTCTGTCCGCCCCATACTTCGGGAATTAATCTTTTGCCTAGCCAAAGCAGTTGCAAACCCCAGAAGAATAAATAAGTTAAATCCTGAGGAGCTTCATGTTTGAATAGGCGATCGCACAAGATCCATAGAACTAATAAACTTACTGTGAAAGCTTGCCAAGGATATTGATCCCAAACCGATACCAGCCAACCCAAACCTAATAAAATCTGCCCTAAATTTTTCTGAAATGATAATACCGAGGGACTATTGGCTCCAGTCGTCAATTCACTTTTGCTGAGCGAAGCTGAAGCCAATCTCTCAGTTTTATTCGTAATTTGCACCAATACCCAGCCACAGATCCCAAAGGCTAACCCCAATTTAAAAATAGAAACATTTGCAAATAAAAGCGCTCGGCTGACTAATAACACCGTGCTGTAAGCGCCAGTAATCAAGGCTAATGGAAATGTGGAACTATCGGCAGTATTTAAGCCCTGATCGCGATTGAGAAAAGTAGAAATCGCGATCGCGCCAATACCCAAATAAACCGCAATAAGTGGATAGTAGGGAGATATCAACCATCCCAAATGCAACCAAGAAAGAATCAGAATTGTGGCGATCGAAATTTGGCTAAGCTGTCGCCTTGTGCGCTTACGCTTTTGGGAATCTGCGTTAATTTCCTGTGCCTCGCGAAAGAGAAAAGAGGTTTGCAAAAGAAAAATGGCAATCCCTGAGAGTAAACCACCAGCGATTAATCCTAGCCCCATTCCCGCAGGATTAGTTAATACCCTTAACCCATCGATCGCCCAAAAGTTGGCAGGCACTAGAAGCAAAGCCACTAACTGCAAAGCTCGAGTGGTCAGGCGCAAACGCTCATTTTTGCTTGTCCAAAAACTAACACCAAAAAACCCTAAAGTGTAGGCAAATAGCAGTAAATACTGTCCCTGTGCATCAAAATTATTCCACTGACTCGCGGCAAGTAATCCCGATGAGACGACTACCAGAAACACACCCAAAAACAGCAACCACATCGTGCTGAATTCCGAAATTAGCGATCGCACAGTTTGCGCGACTTTACTCGGTGGTTGAATTGTTTTGGGAGGAATTGGCTTCGGTGGAGCTTGAGGCGATCGCGTTAAACGAGATCCTGATAAATTCGCGGCAGGTCTATTGGATCTAGAAATTGGTGAATTCTTAGGTGGAGTCGCTGACTCTGGGGATTCTACGGAAATCTCCGACACAAAGCGCGTTTTGGCGATCAGTCTGACTTGATCATCATTAATTAAACCCATCTCTAGCCATAGGTTCAGCCCATCCAAAATGTCATCAGTCTGAATAGCGACAACCTTTAACCGATTTACTGAACGATTAGTATTGCGCCATTGCCAATCTATTTCTGAGATTAGTTCTAAATCAAACCAAGCATCTAATCCCTCCAAAATAATGTTATGTGAAACATCAATTGGAATATCGAGGCGCAAATATTTCAAGGGGGCTGATGGCATCGGCGATCGCTCCAAATTTAAAATCAGAAATTGCTTTTATTATGTCTGATTTTGCATCCATTATTTTCATTTCTTATTCAGAAACACCCTACAGAAAATAAAGAAACTTAGTGATAATCCTTTCAACCAAAAGTTTAGTTACTATTGTTAATATAAGTACATAAATATATTTTTTTAATTTTAATAATGCAGTTAACAAACGCGGAATGGACAGAAACAGAGGAAGGTATTGCGAAAAAAGCTTTTGAAATTGCCTATAAACGAGAAATTAGCGAGTTGATCGGCTCCGTAAAACACAAGGCAATTTCTCTTGCAGAAATAGACGATATGTGGCATTTACATGATTTTTTGAGCGCCAAGCGTCATGAAGTCGATGGGAAATATGACTATCGATTACCGATGCTAGTGTTTGTGTTTGCGGGGTTGGTCAAAGATGGCTGGTTGAGTATTAGTGAGTTAGAAGGCTTAAATTCCGACAAAATCGCTAAAATATCAGCACTTGCCCGTATGTAGTTCCTCTAATTATCGTCATTAAACCCAAAATAAGACGGATGCGGCGCTTTGCGCCGCATCCGTCTTATTTGATTGTCTCTCTTCTAATCCGTTGTATAGATTGTTAGGGGATCTCTATCTTTAGAGGTTTTTAAACGGTCATGACCATATGAGTAGATAATAGTGAAAGAAATTAATATGCACTAAATAACAATAGCTTTCTTAATTTATTCAGTTAATTATTAGCTTATTGTTGTGACTTTTCTAAATTAATTATTCTAACTATGTAGTGATTGCAAGTTCTGTAATTACTTATATGCGATAGCTAATTCGCTTATAACTGCTGGAATTGAGTTTTTAAGAGCTTTGTTCCAGATTTGTTTAGACAATTTATGCTCTTGTACGGACTTAAATCCCTTCAGTCAACCCCTAAAAAAACTCATATGACATATACCGTTTCCACTGCAAGAAATATTTTCCCTAATACCTTGGCTGCTGACGTTGTACCCGCAACCACTGCAAGATTCAATCAACTTAGTACCGAAGATCAACTCGCTTGGATTTGGTTTACATACCTTGAGATGGGTAAAACTGTAACGATCGCAGCTCCGGGAGCTGCAAGTATGCAGTTAGCCGAATTGACTCTTGAAGAAATCAAGAAAATGAGTTTTCAGCAACAAACTCAGGTCATGTGTGACCTAGCTAATCGTGCTGATACTCCTATCTGCCGCACCTATGCTATTTGGTCTCAAAATATCAAGCTAGGTTTTTGGTATCAACTTGGCAAATGGATGGAAGAAGGAATTGTTGCTCCTATTCCTGAAGGATACAAGCTTTCAGCTAATGCTTCGGCGGTTCTTGCCACATTAACTAGTCTAGAGCCTGGTCAACAAATCACAATCCTTCGCAACTCAGTTGTGGATATGGGTTATGACCCTAATAAGATGGATGGAGTTACACGCATTACTGAGCCAGTATTGCCTCCTAAAGAACTATCAAAGCGCACTCAAGTTAAGATCGAAGGAATTGACAATCCCACCGTATTGTCTTACATGGATAACTTGAATGCCAATGATTTCGATGCTTTGCTCGCTCTATTCCTTCCCGACGGTGCTTTGCAACCTCCCTTCCAAAGACCAATCGTTGGTAAAGAAGCAATTATGCGCTTCTTTACAGAAGAATGTCAAAATCTTGTGCTTGTTCCCGAAAGAGGCATTTCTGAACCCGCAGATGGTGGCTACACCCAAATTAAAATCACTGGAAAAGTCCAAACACCTTGGTTCGGCTCTGGTGTAGGTATGAATATCTCTTGGCGCTTTTTGCTTGATCCTAGCAATAAGATTTTCTTCGTAGCGATCGATTTACTCGCTTCTCCCAAAGAGTTATTGAACTTGATTCGTTAAAAAATTACCGCGCTTTGCGCTTCAAACTAAGAAATCCTTAAAAAGTGCTGCTTTGCAACACTTTTTAAGGATTTCTTGTAGTTCATTAATTGCTTCTTGAGAAATGCAAATGCTTAGCGTTCAAAAAAAGGCGCTTACGCTTAAAACTGATCATTGGATGGGCGCGATTATAACCTTGGTTATAGCCAGTTTATGGATTGCAAGTCTAGTTGGCTCTTTTCAGATTTTTGTACCCAATAGTTCTTGGATATGGCTAATTTGTTCTATTTTAATCCGCACATATCTGCACACTGGGCTATTTATTCTTGCCCATGAATCCATGCATGGCAACTTAATTCCCCAGAACTTGCGCTTAAACAAGATAGTTGGACGCTTGATGCTAGGTATCTATGGATTTCTGCCCTACGATCGCTGTTTTATAAATCATATTAATCATCATCGCTATCCTTCTCAAAGCGGCGATCCTGATTTTCATGGTGATGTTGCCAATCCCATCCATTGGTATTGCAAATTTATGGGCGAATATTTTCCCTTGCGATCGCTACTTACTTTTATTACCAGCATGATCGTGATTCTTGCAATCTTGATGCTTGGTTTCAAGGTTTCTCTCATAAATCTAATCCTCTTCTGGCTTTTACCCCTCGTCCTCAGTTCGCTACAGCTATTTTTCTTTGGGACATATCTTCCCCATCGCCTAGTTGATAACAATTTAAACTTCTCTCCCCGCTTGCATAGCGATCGCTATATGGTGTTATGGTCATTTTTGAGTTGTTACAACTTCGGTCATTATCACTGGGAGCATCACGAATATCCCCATGTTCCTTGGTACAAGTTACCTACAGCATGTCCTATAGCAAAGTAAGTTTTAAACCTAAGAAGCGAGTTGCGGCACTTCGCGCCGCAACTCGCTTCTTAGGTTGCGTGTCTCAACCAGAGGGGCTGCTATAAAAACCCTTACTGGGTTTTATTTTTAATTCACAACTAAAAAAGATTGAAGCATTGCTTCAATCTTTTTTAGTTCTATGGGTTCTATTTGATACTTCTATTCTTCTTCGATTCCAAATACTTGATTGAAGGTTTTGATAACTTTATAACCTGAATCAATGGATTCTAGAGGATCTTTGCGGAGACGGTGACGTAAGCAAAGACCAATTACAGCTTTGATGTCATCTACTTCTACATCCTTTCGTCCTTCCGAAGCGGCATACGCCTTGGCTGCCCGAGTAGTTACAATGTCACCACGCAAACCATCAATGTTGAGGTCAGCACACACAGTCGAAATTTTGAGACGCAAATCGCGATCGATATTTACATCATTGAGAATAGTCTGCGCTCCCACGATTTGAGCTTGCTTTTCCGCCTGTTGCTCAGACTTTTCAGATAGAAATCCATGGGGATTGTTATCAAAGGTGGTGCGATTTTCGACAATTTGTAGACGCAGTTCGGGATCGCGTGCGGTCTTAATTTCGGCATACATTCCAAAGCGATCGAGCAACTGGGGACGCAATTCGCCTTCTTCGGGGTTGCCTGAGCCAACGAGGACAAAACGCGCAGGGTGGCGGATCGAGATCCCTTCACGCTCAACGGTATTCCATCCCGAGGCTGCGGAGTCTAACAACACATCGACGAGGTGATCATCGAGAAGGTTAACTTCATCAATATAGAGAATGCCGCGATTTGCCTTGGCTAGTAGTCCGACTTCAAAGGCTTTTACGCCTTCGGATAAAGCTTTTTCGATGTCGATTGTGCCGCAAACGCGGTCTTCAGTTGCACCGAGGGGCAAGTCCACCATGATGACTTGCTTGGTGGTCACGGGTAGTTTCTCCCCATTGGCAATGCGTTGGCGGACTTCTTCGCTTTGCAGATCGCCATCGGTGGGATGGCTGCTAAAGGGATCGTCGGCAACAACTTCAATTTCGGGTAGGAGGTCGGCTAGGGCGCGAACGGTGGTAGATTTGCCCGTACCGCGATCGCCCATTACCATGACTCCACCGATTTTAGGATCGATGACGTTGAGCAACAGGGCGAGCTTCATCTCTTCCTGTCCGATCACGGCGGTGAAAGGAAATACAGGTCGTCTTGTCGTTGGTTTAATGGGAGTTGCAATCAAGGTTTTTTAAATTTTGGATCGATAAAAGGGTCACTGTAGCCAATATACAACTTTTCAACCCCCGTAATACCGAGACTAAAAATGGCTACGCTATTTTTAGTCTCGGTATTATGGGGGGTGCTTTTTATAGATGTTGACATTTTTCTTGGTACACAAAACCAGAAGATGAGTGGTGGTGAAAAGCACCACCACTCATCCAGAAGTGTGGCGACACTTTCGTGAGTTGATATAAGGTTTTAAAAATGAAGAAATGGCTACGTCATTTCTTTACTTTTAAAACCTTACATATTCCAATTGTTTAAGGGGTTGCCAGTTATAGATATCTTGATAGAGCGCACGATAGCCTTCGGTATTTGGATGTAAGCCATCTTCACAGAGGCGATCGCCTATCCAATCTTCTCCCCGTTCTTGCCATAGCTCGAATACGTCTAGATAGGGAATGTCGCGAACTTGGCAAGCCAGCTTCGTCACATTTTTGTAACGGAACTGATCTTCATGGTTGAAATGTAAGCATTTTAAAAAGGGCATCTTGGCTTCATTTACAGGAACCATGCCAATAAATAAGACAGGGCAAAGACTTTGGGCTTTATCTAGTAAGTTGGCGATTTCTAAACTGAAGCGATCGCGATCGGTGATATTTTTGCCAGTCTGTTTACCGACCCTTGGCGAATCATTGACTCCAACCGACAAAATAATTAAGTCGGGTAATTTGTTGCGGAGTTCGCCCCGCAGCAAAAATTCTTGCTCTAGTCGCTGGTTGACCTGTGCGGCTGTGTCTCCCCTTACGCCTAAGTTATAGAGAATATGTCCTGAGTCTGCTCCCATCCAATGCCGTCGCAATGACTCGACCCATCCACCATTAAGAGGATCACCGTAGCCATAAATTAAGCTGTCACCAAAGGCAGTAATGCGGAGAGGTTGATTGGGGCGGGAGGTAAGTGCGGAAGGATTAAGGAATTCTAAAGTCGTCATCAGGAAATATGCTAAAAAAATGCGGAATGAGCAAATTCACAAAACTACATATAGATTAGCGTACCTCATAAGTAAATTTACTTATTTCTCCAAAAAAGCAAAAATTTCAAAAACCCAAAATGGCTCTGCCATTTTGGGTTTTTGAAATTTTTGCTGGGTTTAATACCAATTCACAAAAGTGTTTGCACACTTTCGTGAATTGGTATTAAACCCTTCCCGCCCAAAGAATAGGCAGCATTTTTCTTGAAAATTAGGCGTGCGCGACTTCGCCGCGCACGCCTAATTTTCAAGAAAAATGCTGAAATGCCGATCGCATTTCTAGCCCGTCAATTTGATTACCTGCGATTATTTCGCCAATAATTGCTGCATTAGGCAATTGATGCACAAAGGACTCGGCTAAATCCATCGGCATACATAAAACCAATTCAAAATCCTCACCACCATACAAAACCCAATCTAAAGCCTGATCGCCTGCCAAAGTTCTTACGGCTCCGTGAATTGGCAGTGATCCCCAAAATATTTTTGCGCCGACCTTGCTGGCTCGACAAATTTGGGCGATCGCATCAGCAAGACCATCACTGCTATCCATCCCTGCGATCGGGAAATCTTTTAAATAATTTTGCTGTTTAAGAAGCTTATGTAAAGTGGAGATCGCATCAAATCGGGGAGTGGGGCGTTGATGATAGCGACAAATTGCTTTGGTTAGCGCATCTCCTGAGAGAATGCTATGTCCAATTTTTAAGGAAGCTAATAACTTCTTTTGAAGTTGCTCATTTAAGAGAAGTTCTAATCCTGCTTTGGAGAGTCCATGAAATCCCGTCACGGCGATCGCGTCACCAACTTGGGCTGTATGCCTTTGGATGAGCTTATTGTGAGGAACCTGCCCAAAGGCGGTTACCGATAAAGTGCGAATTGGCGATCGCACCGTATCACCACCGACTAATTCTGTGCCATAGGTTTTCAAACATTCACTAAATCCCCGATATACGCCTTCAATCCATGCAACTTCTGTATCAGATGACAATCCCACCGCCATCACTAAGCCCCAAGGCTTGGCTCCCATTGCGGCTAAGTCGGACAAGTTTACCGCCGCCGCCCGCCAACCAACATCTTCGGGGCTGGTGGTGCGATCGCTAAAATGCACGCCATCAACTAACATATCAGCCGTAACGACCATCTGATGTTCTGGCAATGTTATCCCCATCGGCGCAGCATCATCCCCCACCACTTCACTGCAATATTGCCGAAATATTTTCAGCAATCCTTGCTCACCTAAGTTTTTAATCGATTTGTTAGTTGAATTTCTAATTATTTCTGTCATTTGTAGCAATTGATCGCACTACGTTGCTTCTTAAAGCAATTATCGTTCAAACGAACCACCAGAAAAAATTTAAAGGTGTTGCAAAGCAACACCTTTAAATTTTTTCTGGGTTTGAGTTTCAGCGCAAAGCGTTTTAAAACGATTGATTCAGTTTGTGCTTAATTAAACTCTCAATCCTATGGACGTGACGTTGCATACATAGCAAAGCAAGAGATAGCCAGTACAAACCAAACCCCAAAAAGCGAGTTGCGGCGCTTCGCGCCGCAACTCGCTTTTTGGGGTTTATGTCCTAAGCAAAACATGGGCAACGCCGCCGTAAAAGTCCTTCCCGCCCTCCGTCATATGAATCAACGCCTTCGGAGGCTTGGCTCTAAATAATGTCCTAATGCTATAAGTAGTTTTATCTATCGTCAGGAAGATTGATTTTATGACAGGTCAACTGCTTACCCACAAATTCACCACGCAGCAATATCATCTGATGCACGAAGCTGGTGTTTTTGGGCAAGGCGATCGCTTGGAGTTAATCAATGGAGAAATTACAGAAATGTCACCAATTGGCAGAAAACACGCAGTTTGCGTAACTCGATTAAATGAACTGTTTTTTAGTCGGTTGTTAGGCAAAGTTCAAATTTGGTCACAAAATCCGATTCGGCTAGAGGATAAATCAGAACTACAACCCGATTTAGCGATCTTGAAGCGGCGGGATGATTTTTACGCGGAGGCTTTACCCACACGTGCGGATATTTTATTAATCATTGAGGTTGCAGATAGCACGATCGCCTATGATCGCGAAGTTAAGATGCCCCTGTATGCGGCGGCGGGGATTCCTGAAATGTGGTTATTCGATGTCAATGAGCAGGTGATTTTTGGATATTCGCAACCTGCGGCAAAGGGATATAAGAAAATGCAGCGTTATGAACAGGATGATAAATTTTTTATGCTTGCCTTTCCTGACATCAGTTTTTCATGGCAAGAAATGTTTTAAAACCAATAAGATCAGAGGTGATGCACAGCATCACCTCTGATCTTATTGGTTTTAAAAATGATGATTCGATATTTGCCCCTTGTGGTGGGGATAGTGGGCGGCTTAGCACTATTGGCTAATCGAATGGTGACGGCAAATCTCACCACGAGTCAGTCACGGGCTGACGCTTTGGGGGTTTTATTAAGTGCTGTGTTAATTTTGATTGGGTTGCTATGGCAGCAAGTGCAACCCAAACCACCCGAAGCCGTCACTTTGGTGGGATCAGAAGGCTTGGAAATTGATGAAAATCTGCCAGAAGTAGTTAAAACAGAACTCGCTTGGGCAACACATATATTACTCACGAATACGGTTACGAAAGTAGTAGCTGTTTATTACGATCGCCAGACTATTCTTCGCAGAGGCATTTTAGGCAAAAGCAAACAAGTTAATATTGGCGCGATCGCGGAACGGGTGATGAAAACCCAAAAGCCCATATATTTGGTGAAATTAGAGCTTTACCCGGGGCGTGTCGAGTTTGATTATTTACCTGAAAATACTCAGGGCGTAATCGTGCAACCTCTGGGCGAAAAAGGAGTCATGGTTTTAGGAGCAAATATTCCCCGCAGCTATACAAAACAGGATGAAAACTGGGTAACAGCGATCGCGGATAAATTGGCTTACAATCTCGACAAATATCAATAGTTGAGTTAGTTTGCCACCATCCAACTTTACAAATGCTATCTACTTAATACAACTATGCTCAATCGTATTTTTGCAACTATTGCTATTTCTTCGTTACTGACAACTGCGGCTCTATTACCGTCCTCAAGCTTAAATCAGGCGATCGCGCAAGTTCCGCAAGAGAGCAGTGAAACCAAGAAATCCCCAGAATCAGCCTCCCCTGTAATTTCATCAGAAAAGCGTGAATTGATTAAAGAATTGTTGGAAATAACGCAATCAAGTAAAAATGCTAACCAAATTATGGACGCGATGGTAAGAGCGGAATTACCGAAGCTGGTATCAACAATTTTGAAGGCTGTCCCCGCCCTAGATAGCGATCGCCCCGAAATCCAAAAGCAATTTAGTAATATTGTGTCGCGGATGGCGATCAAATATCGCGATCGCGTGATTAAAAAGATTGACCTCAATCAATTGGTGGAGCAGGTTTCCTATCCTATTTATGACAAGTATTTCACCGAGACAGAACTGCGCGATATCATCGGCTTTTACAAATCTTCAACAGGTAAAAAAGCAATTAGTGTCTTGCCCCAGATTACGGTGGATTCGATGAGCCGCACTAACGATATCCTGTTACCCAAACTATCGAGCATCATGACCGAAATCATTACTGAAGAGCTTTTAAACGCTTTACCCAAAGCAAAGTGAATTTTGTAAAGCCCTTTACATGTCTGAACAAATTCAATTTACGCTTATACTGTAATGCTGACGGCGTTTACTCGTCTTCTCAAATTTTTCTCTTTAAACCTATTTCCACCGTTACATTCAGCAAATACGCATGGCACTTTTAGATCGGCAAGGTCGTTTATTTGGCAAACTTAGCATTTTGGACATCGGCGCGATCGCCACAATTTTGATCGTCCTCGTCGGCTTATTTGTTGTCCCCGGTAATAGCGGCAGTTCGATCGCGCAAATGCTATCTGCCGAAAACAAAACTGTCCAAGTAGACATGAATGTACGCGGTCTTAGTGCCACTAATCCTCAAAACTTAGTCAAAGTTGGCGACAAAGTTAACATCATCATTCGTAACCAACCACGCGGCGAAGTCACTATCAAAAAAGTTGATATTTCTACCCCAAAAGTTGTTGCTGCTAAAGCAGATGGTTCTCCAGTTTTATTTGATGATCCCCGCGCCGTCTCCACATCTCAGTCTGACCTAGCCCTCACCCTCGAAGCTACCGCCAGAGTCACCAACGACGGTGTGGTATTTGGTAATGAAAAGGTCAAGGTCGGCACATCTATTGATATTGAAAGCCCCAAATATTTGATTCGTGGCAGTGCGATGGCAGTCAGGTATTAAGTTTAAATTTGGCTTTGCCAAATTTAAACCATTTATATTCATTTAGTTAATGTTTTATGCAATCCCCATTCCCCCAAGGTTTTGTTCTTAAAGGTCGCTATGCTATCCGCTCAACGATTGGACAGGGTGGTATGGGGCGCACTTATCTAGCGCAAGATCTAGAGCGCTTTAATGAGACTTGTGTACTTAAGGAATTTATTCCTCCCCAAGATTCCCTAGAGGTATCGGAAAAAGCGAAGGAATTATTTCGGCGTGAAGCCTCGGTACTCTATCAAATTCGCCATCCTCAAGTGCCAGATTTCCGCGCTACCTTTGAGTCAGAGGGAAGGCTACTCTTAGTTCAAGACTATGTAGAAGGCAAAAATTATCGCAATTTGCTGCTCGATCGCCTCAAGACTGGACAAACCTTTTCGGAGAATGAAATTTTTGCCTTGATGCAGCAGCTTTTACCAGTGCTGAGTTATTTGCATGGTCACAATATTATTCACCGCGATATTTCGCCTGAAAACTTGATGTTGCGATCGCAGGATAATTTACCTGTGCTGATTGATTTTGGAGTCGTGCAAGAAACCAATGCCAAACTCAATTCACAAATGGGAATTCCTGCCTCAACGGTTGCAGGTAAAGCAGGCTATGCGCCCCCAGAGCAGTTACAGTCGGGCAATGCCTATGCCAATAGCGATCTCTATGCCCTTGCCGTAACTTCCATCGTGCTGATGACGGGGCGTGAACCCTCAGAACTATTTGACAGCATCAATCTGGCATGGAATTGGCAACAATTTACCAATGTGAATCCAGCCTTTGCCAGAGTGATCAATCAAATGCTGAGCTATAAACCCACTAATCGCTATCGGTCAGCAGATGAAGTGATGCAGGCTTTACAGGTTGCTCAAGCTTCTTTTTCAGGGGCAAAAACCTATGCGGTAGGTCGCCAAGTGCCTTCCACGGTGGCAGCAAATATCCCGCAGCGTACTGTCGTAGCGGGCGCAAACATGCGTCCACCTGCCAATTATGCCAATAATCCACCTCGCAGCACCAGTACTAATAATAGGGGTGGCGTGAACTGGTTTCTGGGAGTTTTGATTATTTTGATCGCTGGTGTTGGTTCGTGGGCGGTTACATCTATGTTTTTTGGACGTAATCGCGTAGCCTCAAATCCCACCGAGACAGCGATCGCTTCGCCAAGTAGCACCCCTAGCGCCACGAGCGTTACTAACATCAATACCAGCATCGAACTTCGCAATGTTCGAGAAGGATTAGAGCGCGGTACTATTTCCGAAAAAATTGCGCCCGGTCAAGTGGTGAATGTGCGCGTCAATGGCGACAGAGAGCAATTGCTAACGGTATCCCTCACTGGTGCAGATCTGAAAATGACGATCGAAACCGATGAACAAGTGGGGCTTGACCGTAGGGCGATCGATAATGCGACGGGTTACTGGCAAGGTCGATTAAAAAAGGATGGCGTATATTACATCAAGGTCAAAACTACGGGTTCTGGTGAAACGAATTACAAATTAGATGTGCAATTAGAGACTCCTGCTAGACCTCAGCCCGCAACCACTAGAATCCCAACCCCAACCCCTTCGCTAAAGCTCACACCTTTGCCATCTCCCAGCGAGCAACCAACAGTTAGCCCGACTACTGATCCAACTACTAGCCCCATTCCTACGAGTCCTCCGCGATCGCCTGATCCTACTAATAACCCTAACCCTACCGAAAATCCCACCACTGCACCCACTCCTACGGATGCACCCCGACCAAATCCGACTTCTAGCCCTAATCAACCATCTAATAACCTCAATTTCTAATCCCAAATCTCCAAAAGAGAGTTGTGGTGCTTTGCACCACAACTCTCCCGACATCCCACGACAATAACTAAGCTGCAAAATGCAAATCGTAGAAATTAAATTTCAAAAGCTCCATCCCGATGCTCAAATTCCTAGCTATGCCCATGTAGGCGATGCAGGAGCCGATGTTTATTCCGTTGCGGAACTAACTCTAGAACCTTTAAACAGAGCCGCCATTCCCACGGGCTTAGCCGTCGATATTCCCATTGGCTACGAGTTACAAGTTCGTCCGAAAAGTGGACTTGCCCTCAAGCATGGAATTTCAGTTTTAAATTCTCCCGGAACTGTGGATGCGGGTTATCGGGGTGAAATTCAAATAATTGTAATTAATCTAGGAACTGAAGCCTATACCTTCAGTAAGGGGCAGAAGATCGCTCAATTAGTTTTAAAGCCTGTCGTTCAAGCAAATTATATCGAAGGTGAGTTAGGAAGTAGCGATCGCGGAACAGGCGGATTTGGAAGTACTGGGTTGCACTAAAACTAATAGAAAGGGTTCGCAACGCGAACCCTTTCTATTAAGATTGTTTTGCTTCTGAGCCATCAATGATGCGCTGAAACAGATAACCCGTCCCCCGCGCCGTCAAAATTAGCTCAGGATTACTAGGATCTTCTTCGAGCTTGGCACGTAGGCGCGAGATATGCACATCAACAACGCGAGTATCCACATGACGCTCTGGAGTATAGCCCCATACCTCTTGCAAAATTTCAGCTCTCGAAAAAGCCTCACCCGATCGCCCAACCAAAAGCTCCAACAAGCTAAACTCCATACCCGTTAAGCGAATACGCTCATCGGATTTATAGACTTGACGCTTATTGGTATCAATTTTGATCGTATTAATATGAATCACACCAGAACTGGGGATACCTGATGTGCCATTGCGATCAAAGCGGCGCAAAACTGAACGAATTCGAGCTTCTAATTCCTTGGGAGAAAATGGCTTAACCACGTAATCATCTGCACCCAATTCCAAGCCCGTAATGCGATCGGCGACATCACCTAAAGCTGTCAACATAATGATCGGAATATCAGATTCCTTGCGTAGCTCCTGACATACCCCGTAGCCGTCGAGCTTTGGCATCATTACATCAAGAACCACCAAATCAGGATTTTCTTTATGAAAAACTTCGATCGCTTCTTCGCCATCTGCGGCGGTGACCACCTCGTAACCGATCATCGAGAGACGTGTTTCCAGAATCCGACGAATACTTGCTTCGTCGTCCACAACTAGGATTTTTTCCTTATGGTTTTCCAAGCCAGTTTACACTCCATTATGTTGCTAGCTGCAATTCAGTAAAATTTTATGATTTTACATATTTATTTAACTAAGTTTACAAGAAATCGGTCGTTACAATCCGAAAACAAAACTTAAAAAATCAAAATCAAAGAGAGGAAGGGTGGTGCGAAGCGCCGCCATTATTCTCTTCGGTTTTATGTACCGTCTACAAAGCTAAAGATCGCTTTTACTCTATGGGGTAGAATTGTATTAAGTTTTATGCAAAACAAGGACTTTTTTGATCATGACTGAACCAAATCAAGTGCCACAGGCCGCCGACCCCAAAATGGGATTCAATACCTATGCAGAGCGCTTAAATGGTCGTGCTGCAATGATTGGATTTATTCTTGCGGTAGGGATCGAATTTATTACTGGCAAAGGGCTTTTGGCTTGGCTGGGTCTCATTGATATTAGCTAGACCCTTAATTAAGTAGTTAGGCATAATTAAAAACCAAAACCTGTGGCGCAAACTTTGAGTGCGCCACAGGCTTTGGTTCTGGGTTTTTAATTATGCCCAGCTACTTATCAGAGATAAGAAAATTTTCGATGAAGCGGCGAAACCACACCATCGAAAATCGCATTCTTTTAAAGAATATTTTTTAGTTGTTTTTCAAAACCTTCTATGGCATCTGGCAAAATCGGGAACTCTCTCTTTTGGATTGCGGCAACTTTGGGATTAGTTCTCGATCAAGCCTCCAAGTATTTAGCAGTTCAATACCTCAAAGAATGGCGCTCTGTTCCATTGATTGATGGAGTCTTTCACTTGACCTATGCAACTAATACTGGCGCAGCCTTTAGCCTGTTTAGCGGACAAATTGATTGGCTCAAGTGGGTATCTATGATTGTGAGCTTAGGCTTAGTTGGCTTTGGCATATTTAGCAAAAATCTCAATCGTTGGGAACAGTTGGGCTATGGCTGCATTTTAGCGGGAGCCGCAGGTAATGGCATCGATCGCTTTGTGGCGGGATATGTAGTGGACTTTATTGATGTGCGAATCATTCGCTTTGCAATTTTTAATATCGCTGATGTGGCGATCAATGTCGGTCTAGCTTGTTTAGCGATCGCCGTTTTATTTGTAAGCCAACCAGTACGCAAAAAATGATCCATAACCCATATTGGAAGAATGGCTTCGCCATTCTTCCAATATGGGTTATGGATTGCATCTTAATTTAGGAGACAAGACAGCATGGCAAATTCCCCAAAAAACTCTCCCAAGATCGTAGTTGTAACCAATGGCAAGGGAGGAGTCGGCAAGACTACTACAACGATCGCCTTGGCAGGAATATTAGCTCAAGACGCAAAAGTATTAGTAGTTGATGCAGACATACAGGGAAGTTTGTCTTGGTGGGTAGGACGGGGCAATCAGAATATGGGTTTTGATATTGCTAAGGAAATTGATCCTACCCATTTAAAAAAATTGCCGAAACTTAGCACTTACGATCTAGTATTGGTAGATACACCGCCTGCCCTACATTCCCATGCCCTTGCGACAGTTGTGGCGATCGCTGACTATTTGGTTTTGCCCAGTCCACCAGCACCAATGGACTTAACTGCCCTGATCGAAACTGTCAAAAGTACTGTGCGTCCCGCCCAAGTACCCCATCGAGTTTTGTTGACCCGTGTTGATCCCCGATGTCTTAATGAGGCTTTAGAAGCGCAAAATACTTTGCAAGAGGTGGGAGTACCTGTCTTTCATGCCTTTGTGAGAGCTTATAAAGCCCATGAACGTGCAGCTTTGGAAGGGAAATTAGTAACGGAATGGAAGGGTAAAAATGCAAGAGAAGCAGAAGCTGATTATCGACGAGTCGTTGATGAATTAAGGCGAGATATTCTCAAATGATTAAACTTTGAAGCTGGCAAAGCCAGCTTCTTCAAACCTTTACTAACCCAATTAAAACTCAATTAATACTATGTCTACTAAAAAGAAAGTTGGAATTTCCGATTTACTGCGCGATGAAGCCCAAAAAGGATCGGATTCCGCGATCGCTCCCGAAAATACTGATAAAACCATTGAAGTAAAAGCAGAAATTGTCACTGATACTGTTAGCAAAGCGCCCAGTCAATCTGTCACTAGTCAAGCTCTTATGAGTGCTGAAGATAGAAACTCTAAAGCTAAAATTGCTTCCCTAGAATTAGCTTTGACCCAATCTCAACAGAAAGAAACTGAACTTTTGCAGACAATTACCGATTTGCAGAAGGACTTGAAATTCAGTCAAACTAATATGGAACTTTTGCAAAAATCTTTAGCGGCGATCGAAAGTCTCAAAAGTGAATTAGATCAGCAACTAGTAGAAGTGAAGCGTGATAATTTGCGCCTTGCGGAAGCTAATATTCAACTCTCAGAACAACTTAAGTCCCTAGAGACAGTCCAAGCGCCCGAAGTCGTCGCACCAACTTCCTCACAGTTGGTATCCCAAAATCCTCAAAACAATCGCGCTACCCCTCGCAAGCAACCCGTAGAACAGCCCTATCCTCAGCGCGATCGCAATCCCTACCATCGCCCCACAGGTTCTAATGAACAGTTACAAAAGATAAACAATAAAAATATTGGATGGATGGATTAATCCTGAAGGCGATCGCCTTGAGTTCTATTTTGTACCTTTATACCAATTCACGAAAACATGCCAATACTTTTGTAAATTAAAACCCAAACCCCGTAAGGGTTTTAAAAACCAGCTAAGTTTTGCAAAAGCTTGCGAAGTAAGCTCTTGCAAAACTTAGCTGTACTACCCAAAGCCGAAATAGTTTGATTCCAATCTATTCCTATTCGTTGGGGGAGAGGGGCGGATCGAAAATAGTCATTTGAGCTTTTTGAAGTAAATCTTTGGATGATTTAAGAGGAGAATTATCAGAGCGATCGCCTAGGTTACTAGACTTACTGGACTTATTGTGAGAACCGCCCGATCTCAAGCCTGTGGCAATATGGCTATTTTTGGCAATTTGTTCTAATACTTGCTTGGCGCGACTAATTACACTGGGCGGCAAACCTGCCAAGCGTCCCACCTCGATGCCATAGGAACGATCCGCACCACCCTCTTGAACTTGGTGCAAGAAAATTATTTCATCTTCTAATTCCTTAACCGTGACTTGGAAATTAGCCACATTAGGAAGCAGACTCGCCAGTTCATTCAGTTCATGATAATGGGTGGCGAATATGCCCCTAGCCTTGATGTTATTGGCTATATATTCCGCAACTGACCATGCGATCGCCATGCCATCAAAGGTGGAAGTTCCGCGCCCAATTTCATCAAGAAGTACGAGGGAATTCTCTTTAGCATGGTTGAGAATATTCGCGGTTTCATTCATTTCCACCATAAAAGTCGATTGCCCTGTGGCTAAGTCATCGACCGCACCAACGCGGGTAAAAATGCGATCACATATGCCCAAAGTTGCCGACTCCGCAGGGACAAAGCTACCAACTTGTGCCATTAATTGAATTAGTCCTACTTGGCGCAAATAGATGCTTTTGCCACTCATATTGGGGCCAGTTAGCACGATCAGATCGGGGCAAGCAGGAGACTGTTGATCATTACCGAGATAGGTGGAATTGGGAACAAAAAAGCCTGCGGGTAAGGACTGCTCAACAACAGGATGACGACCATTATGAATAGAAATGGCGCGATCGCTCTTTACTTCAGGACGGCAATAGTTATAGGTGACGGCAACTTCGGCGAGGCTACATAGCACATCGGCGGCGGCGAGAGCTGTAGCCAGAGTTCGCATTGGTTCGATATGTTTGGCGGCAAGTAATCTCAATTCCACAAACAGGTCATATTCCAATTGCTTTAATTCACTATCCGCATTGAGAATCCTTGTTTCCCGTTCTTTCAATTCAGGCGTAATATAGCGCTCTTCATTAGTCAGAGTTTGCTTGCGGATATAGTCGGCGGGAGCCTGTTCACTTTTACCGCGAGAAATGCTGATGTAATAGCCAAAAGCTTTGCTGAAGCCAACTTTGAGCGTATTAATGCCCGTGCGTTCCTTTTCCTGTTTCTCAAAGGCTGCCAACCATTCCACATCATCACGACTCTGTTGACGCAGATGATCTAATTGTTCATTTACTCCCGACCGAATAATATTTCCTTCTGTGATATAAATTGGCGGCTCTTCCACTAAAGTTTTTTGCAACTGTGCGCCCAATTGGAGCAGTTCCGATGGCACGGATTGTAGAGCCTTTAAATAGCGGGAGTTGGACTTTGCCACAACATCGGCAACATCACGCATTCGATCTAAGGATATCGCTACAGCAATGAGATCTCGTCCATTCGCCGTACCTGCACCAATGCGGCTGCATAGTCTCTCAATATCATAAATTTGACTTAAACAACTTCTAAGATTCTTGCGGAGAGAATGTTGTTTATATAGTTCGGAAATCGTATCAAGACGTTCGTTAATGGTGGCAAGATCCTTGAGAGGTTGCAATAGCCAACGCCGCAAAGCACGGCTACCCATGCCCGTTGTCGTTTTATCCAAAGCCCAAAGTAGAGAACTAAAATATGTCCCATCACGCACGGTTTGAGTAATTTCTAAATTGCGGCGCGTTTGATTATCAAGAATTAAATAATCAGCGATTGCATAGGTGCAAATCCCCTGCAATGGCATCTTCACGCTTTTTTGAGTGGATTCTAAATATTCTAAAATCCCCCCTGCGGCTCTAATCGCTAAGGGTAAAGACTGACAGCCAAATCCCTCCAGCGATCGCACTCGGAATGTATCGATAATCCGCTGTTTGGCTTCAGCTAAGGCAAAGGCAGATTGCGATCGCGGCGTATAGCAAAAGCTTTCAGGCAGAGCGCTAAAGGGTTCGGGCAAAGATGATTGTTTTTTCTGGGCGATCCCTTCCCAAAAGTCTCCTGCTTTTTCGGCTTTAGAGCCGCGAAATAATTGCGGATTTGGCACATCAATGGGAATGAGAACTTCCGCAGGTTGTAAGCGCAATAGTTCTTGAATTAAATGCTCAGTACTATTTAGCTGCGTAACCGCAAATTCGCCTGTGGATATATCAGTATAGGCTAAACCCCAGTTATCACCCCCATTGGCGATCGCTACTAAAAAATTATTTTTCTTCGCCGCCAGCATTCCCTCTTCGATCACGGTTCCGGGGGTAATTACTCGCGTTACTTCTCGACGCACTAATCCCTGTGCTTCTGAAGCTGCTTCCATTTGATCACAAACAGCGATCGAGTAGCCTTTTTCAACTAACTGATTGGCATAGCGATCGAGGGCATGGTGGGGAATCCCTGCCATCGCAATCCGCCCGATCGCCTTACCACCATCGCGCCCCGTGAGGACTAATTCTAATTCCCGTGAAATTAGTGCTGCATCCTCAAAAAAAGCCTCGAAGAAATCCCCTAATCGATACAGCATCACCGCATGGGGATACTGCTCCTTCATTTCGATATAGTGCTGCATCATCGGTGTAAGGGCAGCGCGATTAATATGAGCCGAGGACAGAACTAATTCAGCCATTAAATTTCAGACAGGAAAGAACATAGGACAAAGATTAGGACTGAAAACTAAAGTAAAAATTTTTACTTTAGTTTTCAGTCCTGCTGTAAATCTCATTGTAAACGCCTGAGCATTTTTATTTACAGCGCTTTGTCCTCAAAACTAAACCCAGAAATATTTTGAAAGTATTGCGAAGCAATACTTTCAAAATATTTCTGGGACTTACGCGCAGCAAAGTTGCGCTAACAAAAATTGCTTCTGTGAAGCCATTAATGCATCAAATGTTTCCGACTTGAGGAAATTTTACATTTATATTTCTCTAAAGACTTGCCTTGTGCTAAGTTGTTAGCCCAAAAGCAGAAAGCATTTTCATTATTTTGATGGAGTAGATTTATGAGCGCACAGAATCGTATCCCCGTAGGCATTATTGGCGCATCAGGTTACGGCGGTATCCAATTGGTTAGGTTGCTACTAGAGCATCCCTTGGTAAATATTACCTATATGGGCGGTAGTGGTTCTGTGGGACAAAATTTTGCTGATCTCTATCCCCATATCTCCCATGCTGTCAATTTATCCATCGAAAACGCTGAACCTGAAGAGGTAGCCGATCGCTGCAAAGTCGTATTTTTATCATTGCCTAATGGCTTAGCTAGCAAAATTGCGCCCCGTCTACTGGCGAAGGGCTGTAAAGTTTTGGACTTATCCGCAGATTATCGCTTCACCGATCTGCAAGTCTATGAGTCTTGGTACAAAGAAGCGCGTACCGATGCTGAAGTTAATGCCAAAGCGGTTTATGGCTTACCTGAAATTTATCGCGATCGCATTGCCACTGCGGATCTCGTTGGTTGTGCAGGATGCTATCCCACAGCAAGTTTATTAGCTTTACAGCCTTTGCTAAAGCAAGGCTTGGTCGATCCTAGTACGATTATCATTGATGCCAAATCGGGAACTTCGGGCGGCGGTCGTCAGCCAAAAACGAATTTGTTGCTAGCGGAAGCGGACGGCTCGCTCGGAGCCTACGGTATTGCTAATCATCGCCATACACCCGAAATTGAGCAGATTTGTAGCGATATGGCTGGTCAAGAGGTATTAGTCCAATTTACGCCCCACTTAATTCCGATGATTCGCGGTATTCTCTCAACGGTCTATGCGAAATTGCGTGACCCCGGGCTGGTTAAAGATGATGTGCTGACTATTTATAAGTCCTTTTATCGCAATTCTGAATGGGTGCAAGTATTGCCTAAAAATACTTTCCCCCAAACCAAATGGGCCTTAGGGACAAATCTTTGTTATCTCGGTGTGGAAGTCGATGAGCGCACAGGGCGAGTGATCGTCGTTTCGGCGATCGATAATCTGATGAAAGGTCAAGCCGCCCAAGCTTTGCAATGCATGAATATCATGATGGGTTGGGAAGAGTCCCTAGCTTTGCCTAAGCTAACGTTCTATCCATAAAAGAACAAAGCGATCGCCATAGATGCTGCATAATAAAGCGCTTTGCCCTCAAACCCAAATCCAGATATTTTTTGAAAGTGTTGCTTTGTAACACTTTCAAAAAATATCTTATGGTTCGTTTGGTCGTTAATCGCTGTAACTAATCTATAAGCCTTTTCTTTTATGCTGCCTAGCGAACTTCTGATGCATCGACTGAATGGCGAAACCGTCATTCCCAAAAGATTGAAATTGGATGATCAACATCAGGCGATCGCTAGGGTATTAATTGCCATTTTTGAAAGTTGCAAAGGTAAGCCTCAAAGTGAACTTGATCGCCAATTGCAAGAACTAGAAGGTGATACGCCTGATTATCGCGTAAAGCGGGGATTAGCGCATATTCTCAAATCTAGCTTTAGCACCTTTGAAATTATTAGTCCATTAGAACCGCAGGAATTGCGCCGCCGCGTCTTTGAACTGTCGGCTCAAGTTATTCCCAGTCAACAAGCTACTGGCGAAACGTTAGAGAAACTTGCGGATAAACTTACTCAAGAACTCAATCGCGAAGTACTTCCTTCTCAAATTACTCAAGGGCTGTATGCAGATCTGATGGAGAATCGGATTCTGACGCAATTTGATACACCAACTACTGAAGACTTAATCCATCGCTATAACCTCTCGCAGGTACAAGGGATTTTTTATCGCGCTAGTCACATGACTCTCAATGTGCATCGCAATGACCCGGGGGAATATAAACTTCTCTTTCGCTATCTCAAGCTTTTTCAATTAATGTCCTATATCGAGGGCGATGTTGATTATGGCTTTACGATTACCGTGGATGGCGCGACTAGTTTATTTGGCACAAGTACACGCTATGGACTAGCGATCGCCAAACTTCTCCCTGCTTTACTCCATGTTACTAAATGGAGCCTAAATGCCACCCTTGTCGAAAAAGATGCGTATTCAAAACAAAAGCGTACAGGTCTATTTACCCTCAATTCAGACTGTGGCTTAGTCAGCCATTATCCTGCGGGTAAAATGTATGACAGTGCGCTTGAAGCCTCCTTTGCAGAAAAATGGGCAGATTTAAAAACGGAATGGAAATTAGAAAGAGAAGTAGATTTAATTCCTATTCCCGGAAGCGTGATGATTCCTGATTTTCGGTTAGTGCATCCTGACGGGCGGAGTTACTTATTAGAGATCGTTGGGTATTGGCGACCTGAATATTTACGCAAGAAGTTTTCGCAGGTAAGGCTGGCTAATTGTGAAAATTTAATTTTGGCAATTTCCGAGCGTCTAAATCTCGAAAAAGCAGGTGTAAAGGTGAGCGATACACCTGCTCTCACAGTTTGGTTCAAAGACAAGCTTTTACCAAAGTCAGTTTTGCAAGTAATTCCATCAGAAACCTAGCATAAATCAAAGAAAACAATTTTTTGCTAGGTTTTGCCTATTTATAGCCATAAATGACAGGTGACAAAACTCTTTGAATAATGTACATTTATCAAAGAGTTTTTTGGTTTTGACTATGACTCATGTTTCTGATGCTTCCGATCCCATTTTGTTGCTGTCAGCATCTAAGGCTCGTTCGTTTGGTATTGCCACCCATAGCGAAGGCGATCGCCAAAGTTATTCCGAATTTTTTACAGTTTGGTTGATGCTCTGCTCAAGGCTTGATGCTCTGAGCCACGATTGGAATGTTAGTTTTTCTGATCCTGTGGCGGTGTCGGACTACATCACGATGCGTTGTTCGCTCACAATTGATCGGGTTACCCGTGAGGCAACGGGCAGTGATAAAGGCTGTTTGATTCAAGTGGGTGAGGCAACCATAGGAGTCCATGCCCCCGAAAGAGCAATGCTTAACGCATTTTGCAATGCTGCTGCTCAGTTTGGGGTGCTTCTGCCCTTTGCAAGGCTACGCACCAAGAAACCTCCAGACAACCGCGAAGATTTGATGGAAGTGGTCAAGATCCTGCGTCAGATGCAGCGCAAGCACAAAAGCTTTATGGTGTTTGGTTGGAATTTACAGCCCTTTGCAAATAATTTGGCAAATACCTCAGCGAATGGCTCTACAAAGACTCAACGCGATCATCGCAAAGTATAAAAAGAACCACAAGAAAAATTGAAAAGCGTTGCGAAGCAACGCTTTTCAATTTTTCTTGGTTCGAGGTTGAACACAAAGCGCTGTAAATACCAGCAGCCATACATAGCATTTGTAATTATAGGTAGCTAAATTTTTATTGAAATCATTGTAAATTGCTATACAAAAGTAGAGAGCGGTACAGAGTGTCGCTCTCTACTTTTGCTATACAATTGCCTTAGCAACAACACATGAATTAAGTATGGATACAGCAAGTCTCAATGCTCTACTCAATAGTGGCGCGATTTTGCCAGAACTAATTGTCATTGGGACATTGGTACTTGTGCTAGTCGTCGATCTAATTGCATCGGGGCGCAAGTCGGCAAATGTTCTCCCCTATATTGCGATCGCTGGTTTAGTCGCAGTCACCGCTGCCCTTGTGTGGCAATGGACAAGCTTAGAAAATCCGATCGCCTTCTTGGGCAGTTTTAATAGCGACAAACTCAGCATTATTTTTCGTGGCATTATTGCCCTATCGGCTCTATTTACGATCCTCGTTTCAGTACGTTATCTAGAGCAGTCAGGCGTAGTAGTGGGCGAGTATCTCGTAATTTTGCTCAGTGCTACCCTCGGCGGGATGTTCCTCACTGGCTCCGACGAAATGGTGATGGTATTTGTCTCCCTTGAAACCCTGAGTATTTCGTCTTACTTGCTATCGGGTTACACCAAACGCGATCCACGCTCCAATGAAGCAGCGCTGAAATATTTGTTAGTCGGTGCGGCAAGCTCAGCAATTTTCCTTTATGGCATGTCCTTGCTCTACGGACTCTCAGGCGGCGAAACTTCTCTGTCCGCGATCGCCTCAAAGATCACCGTTAGCAACACAGCCCTCATCATCTCGATGGTATTTGTGATTGCAGGGGTTTCCTTTAAGCTCTCCGCAGTACCTTTTCACCAATGGACACCTGACGTTTACGAAGGTTCGCCTACGCCTGTAGTTGCCTTTTTGTCGATTGGCTCTAAGGTAGCTGGCTTCGGACTAGCGCTCAGATTTTTGATTACCGCGTTTCCTCTGGCTTCGCTGCAATGGCATTACGTGTTTGTCGTATTGACCATTTTGAGTATGGTCTTGGGTAATGTGGTCGCGATCGCTCAAACCAGCATGAAGCGGATGTTGGCTTACTCCTCCATCGGTCAAGCAGGATTTGTAATGCTCGGCATGGCGATCGACTCCGAAGCAGGTTACGCCAGCATGATCTTTTACTTGATCCTGTATCTATTCATGAACATGGGTGCATTTGCCTGTGTGATCCTGTTTGCATCCCGCACAGGAACCGATCAAATCAGTGAATACAGTGGCTTGTACCAAAAAGATCCTTTGCTCACCCTCGCCTTGAGTGTATGCCTCCTCTCGCTTGGTGGTATTCCTCCCCTCGCAGGTTTCTTTGGTAAGCTCTACATTTTCTGGGCAGGTTGGCAAGCTCAAGCTTACGGCTTGGTCTTATTAGCGCTAGTCATGAGCGTAGTTTCTCTCTATTACTACATCCGCGTCGTCAAGATGATGGTAGTTAAGGAGCCTCAAGAAATGTCTGCTTCGATCAAGAACTATCCAGCGATCGCATGGACTCAAGTAGGTATGAAGCCTCTCCAAGCAGCGATCGTCTTTACGCTAATCTTCACAGCGATCGCTGGTATTGCATCTAACCCTCTCTTCTCTCTATCCAATCAAGCTGTAAAAGAAACCCAGTTTCTTCAAGCTAAAGCTCCAAATGCAAAATCAGTAGCAGTGTTAACAACAACTGCACCGTAAATGGCACTATATAAAAAGTAAGGGGAGTATTTCGCTCCCCTTACTTTTTTACGAAGATTGCAAAATAACTTTGATTTCAAACAAGGTTGAAATAACTGTCGAAACTTTACCAACAAGATCCATATACTCCTCCCTATTAACTTCGCGCTCTTCACCGTCTAAGGATGCATGAGCAGCTTTGTTTCGTATTTCTCCAAGTTCCTCTACCTGAGAAGACTCCCTCCCAAGTTTTGCCCTAATAGTATTCTTGTCCTTAATTTCTAATTTTCCAATTTGTTCATTACAAGCTTTGTAGAGTTGTCGGTTAGGTAAAGGTCTTTCACGAGACTGCTTTTGAGTGGTATTTTGCTTTGGTATAACTAAAATATCTACTGCATCTGCTAAACCTTTTATGCAGTTCAAAAGCCTCTTGATGCCATTATCCAAATGACCTTGAGCAATTATTACTTGTGCTACCTTGATCTCGTCTCCTATGTGGTCAAGCTGACTTAATCCAGAAACAGATACAGATATACCGAGCAGTGTAGCAGTGCTATAAATACTAGCCTCAACTGCTCGACCAAGACGTAAAGCGGACTCAGTATAAAATCCATGTTCTAAAAGAGCTTGCGATTTCTGTAGCTCACGATAAACTGCTATATCTAATTTTTCAGCTTGACTTAGAATACCTTGCAAAGCTTTTATCTCTTCTGGTAAGTTCTCAGGCATAAACTTTTGCAATTCGCTCGTAGAAAACTTCTCTTTCTTCCAAAATAAACTCCATAAAGAGAGGTCGTTTTTTGGCAAAATCCCAAGGTAAAACTGTCCAGCCCGCAGATTCCAACACATTTATAAAATAAGTTGACGACTTATTATCTTCACTTTTTTCTAACAGCATAACCAGATCATCAACTTTATTCTCCGACAAAGCTCTAATCATCCACGCATCTGAAATTAGCTGTCTAGCCCGATTATTTTTGTATTGGAAATCGAATGCAAAAAGAACTTGAATAGCTACAACTCTGCCATAAGGAGACCTCCAAATAATTGGTTTAGGTAAAGGCAACTTATATTGTGACCAATGTTCAGAAATTTTATATTCTTCGAGTTCACCACCAAATTTCCTTATTTCATTTTTAATTACCTCTTTAAAACCTTGTTTAAATTTTGGTAACAATCTGAGAGTTTGAACGTTATTGATTTTGATATCAGGGTTACGCCCCAATTTCCGTTCTCTATCAATAGATAAACAATCTTCTGATAATTTTCTCAATTGTTCTGCAATATTGTCATTAGGAAAAGGCTCATCTTGCAAAAAGCTAGAAAGATTGAGTGAATTCTCCCACATGGTTTCCACTTCTTGAGAATCAGTTATGTGAAAATCTATAGACTCACCTCTTTTTAAAATATCTTGAACTAACTCATTAAGCTTGATTGACTCCCTAAACTGATGAAAGCTAGGCAGATTTTCGCCATCAATAACATCGTCAAAGAACAAAAAATTACGCTCGACATCGAATTGAGGTATTTCTCCAATCGGTTCACCTTCTTGACTTGTGACGGCAACGACTGGCATATAGCGCCCATATTGACTAGCAAGATTAATTCGTTGTGCCAATATATCTTTTTGTTTAAATTGCCAAAAGAACTGGCTAAACCATTTAACCTCTATGACCATTAAAAAGGGTTCAATTATGAGGAAATCTACAGGTGAGCTTCCAAGTGCAATTGGCTTTTTATCCTCAATAAACTTAACTCCAGAATCAATGAGCCACTCACGTACTCGGATCTTAAGCTCTTTGCGAATTTCTATTTTCTTTGTTGTGTACTTCATATACCCATATCCTCATTTTGTAATTGAGAGTAGGCGAGGAGTCTAAAGAGACGAAAGATTATGAATTTACTTTTTAGATTTTTTCTGTAGATACTATAGCAGTCTGGAATAGGAGTTTCACCAAAAACTTTAATAATGAATTTTTAAGGCAATCACGACTGAGCTAAGATATTATTCACATAGAAGAGGCAATACCTATGCTTTTAGAAGACTATTTCGATTTTCTAAGCCCAGATGACATCCGCATCAAAGGTCATCGTATTGGCATCCAAGATGTCATCAAATACTACTTAAGCGGCTATAGTCCCGAAGACATTTTAGAAGAATTGCCAAGCTTAAATTTAGAAAAAATCTATGCCGTAATTACCTATTATTGGCGTAATCGCGCTCAAGTTGATGAGTATATGTTCTGCCTAGAGCAGTTACAGGAACAACACTATCAAGAATGGCTAAAGAAAGAACCATCAGAAGTAATCGCAAGATTGCGAGCAAATAGAGAGCAGACAAAAAAGAAATGGTTACTCATCTCATGAAAATACGCTTTTTACTTGACGAAAATCTTCCGCCAAAGTTGAAATCTGCACTATTAAGGCTTAACCCCAAAATAGATATCATGCGAGTCGGTGAAGAAAATATGCCAACTTTAGGAACACTCGATCCTGAAATTCTCATCTATTTAGAAATGTCAAAAAGATTATTGATCACTGATAATCGAAAAAGTATGCCTTCACACTTAGACGATCATTGGTCATCAGGTAGACACACTTGGGGATTATTTTGGTTGCGTCCAAACCTGCCTCTCAGCAAAGCCGCTGAAGAATTAAATCTGATTTGGGAAGTTTCTGAAGCTGAGGAATGGATCGATAAAATAGGTTGGATTCCTTTTTAAAAATTTTATAAGCGAAAAAACTTTTGCTCATTTCATGAAAATACACTGTTTGCTTAGCGATCGCCTCTCGCCAACATTAATAACAAACTTCAATCTATTTATCTCTCAATAAAGCAATAAATCCTTCCTGTTGAAAATGGCGATCGTCTCGTCGTTCAGGACTTGATCAATCCCCTTTTCCTTAACATTAGAAATTCTCAAGTTCAGCTTCAACAACTGTAAATCTTTAATCTATAAACGGTCTTGGTCAGCTAATCGGGGATAGGTGCGGAAACGTCCATTTCGTAACGACAAATAGCATCGCCACTTGCAGACTTGCGTATTAACCTAGAATAGGACAGCACTCCACATTTTTCCTATGACGGTCAATCCTACGATATCCTTAGAGACTGAGCCTACAAGTCCTACGATCAAAGCCCCAGAGCTACTTGCCCCTGCGGGAACTTGGGATTGTGCAAAAGCCGCAGTGGAAAATGGGGCGGATGCCATTTATTTTGGCTTGGAAAAGTTTAATGCGCGGATGCGGGCGCACAACTTTACGGAAGCGGATTTGCCTGAGTTGATGGCATTTCTGCATCGTCGCGGCGTGAAAGGTTATGTGACCCTTAACACCTTGATTTTTACATCGGAATTAGGCTCGGTAGAATCCTATTTGCGATCGATTATTGCGGCAGGCGTAGATGCGGCGATCGTGCAGGATGTGGGCTTATGTCGATTAATTCGCCATTTGTCGCCCGATTTCCCGATTCATGGCTCAACCCAGATGACGGTTACTAGTGGCGCAGGTGTGGAGTTTGCCAAGTCCTTGGGATGTGATTTAGTGGTTTTGGCGCGAGAATGCTCGATCGCCGAAATTCGCAAAATCCAAAAACATATCGGCGATCGCCAGATTTCGCTACCCCTAGAAGTGTTTGTGCATGGAGCTTTATGTGTCGCCTACTCGGGACAATGTTTGACCAGTGAATCCTTGGGCGGGCGATCGGCAAATCGTGGGGAATGCGCCCAAGCCTGTCGAATGCCTTACGAAATGATTGTTGATGGTCAGCCGATGGATTTAGGCGATCGCCGTTATCTGCTTAGTCCGCAAGATCTGGCAGGGTTAGCGGTTTTGCCAGAATTGATCGAGGCGGGAGTAGTATCCCTGAAGATTGAGGGACGATTGAAGCATCCTGAATATGTGGCGAGTGTGACGCAGGTATATCGTCAAGCCATTGATCGGGTGGTGGCAGGCTTAGAAAATCAGGTAAGTACAGGCGATCGCTACCAATTAGAAATGGCATTTTCGCGAGGGCTATACACGGGTTGGCTGGATGGTATCGACAATCAAGCCCTTGTCCATGCCCGATTTGGTAAAAAGCGCGGTGTGTATTTGGGCGAAATCACCCAGATCCTTGATGGTCGTGATAAGCAGGTGATGTTGCGCTTGCAAGCACCCCTCAAGGCGGGAGATGGTGTGGTTTTTGATGCGGGTAAACCTGCTGATCGCGAAGAAGGAGGACGCATCTATGCAGTGGAATCGCAAGGCAAAGATACCATCGTCACCTTTGGGCGGCGCGATGTGGATTTGCGGCGGGTGCGCGTAGGCGATCGCCTTTGGAAAACCAATGATCCTGAACTCGATAAACAATTGCGCCAAACCTATACCAGCGAAAAGATTCTCTTTCAGCGTCCCATTGACATCGAAATTCATGGCGAAATTGGACAGGCTCTGACAGCGATCGCCCGCGATGGTCAAGGGAATGTTGCTCAAGTGGATTCTGCAATGTTATTAGAGGAAGCGACCAATAAGCCCTTAACAACGGAACGTTTAACGGAGCAATTGGGAAGATTGGGAAATACGCCCTTCCGTTTGGGAACCCTGCAAAATTATTTGCAAGGCGCAGCGATGCTGCCTGTCAGCGAATTAAATCGCATCCGTCGAGAACTGGTCGAGCAATTAGATAGCCTTCGCAGTAGTCCCAAACGTTGGCAACTGCATTCTCATTCCTATACTGATCTATTACCTAAGCCTGAATCGGCTACTGAGCTTGCGCCCCAAACCATTGTCTTGGTGCGAAATTTAGAACAATTAAAAGCAGTTCTAACTACCGATATTGCGACCATCTATTGTGAATTTGAAGACCCGACATCCTATCGGGTTGCGGTGGAAATGACCAGACAAGCTGCCCATGCGCCGAGCATTTGGGTTGCACCACCACGCATTACCAAGCCCAATGAGAACTATATTCTTCAGCAAGTGCGCTCTAGCAATGCTGATGGTTATCTAATTCGCAATTACGACCATTTACAGTTTTTTGCAGAAGAAAGAATTATTGCCGACTTCTCATTTAATATCGCGAATCCTTTAACCGCTAACTATTTCAAGAAATCTTTCCCCCTAGAACGCCTCACCGCTTCCTACGATCTCAGCATCCATCAATTGGAATCCTTGCTCAAAAAATGTCCTCCCCAATGGTTTGAAATCACCATCCATCAACATATGCCCATGTTCCACATGGAGCATTGTGTATTCTGTGCTTTTCTCTCTGAGGGAACTGATTACACTAATTGCGGTCGTCCCTGCGACAAGCATGAGGTGAAATTGCGCGATCGCACAGGAGCAGAACACGTCCTATTAGCGGACGCGGGCTGTCGCAATACGGTATTTAATGGCACAGCTCAAACAGGTGCAGAATTCGTACAACGCTTTCTAGAAATAGGTGTGCGACATTTTCGTCTAGAGTTTGTCAATGAGTCGCCTTTGCAAGTATTGGAAACGATTAGCCGTTATCAACAACTTTTAGCTGGCAAAATTTCTGGCTCTAAGCTTTGGAAGGAGTTAAAGTTACAAAATCAACTCGGTGTAACCAGAGGTTCCTTGGAAGAGTAGTCACAATTTAGGAATATTGCAGTAGACCTCTTGCAAAGCTGAAATTATAGCTGTGGTCAATTGCATTAGGACAAATCAAAACCCAAGAAGCGAGTTGCGGCGCGAAGCGCCGCAACTCGCTTCTTGGGTTTTGTGGTCTAACAAGAATGACAACATTACTGAAATTTTAGCAAGGTGATTAGTTAGACAAACTGTAAAGATATTTAGCTAGAAAATGAGAGTCGCGAATAGATCGACTAATTTCTTGCTAGGAAAGATAGACACAAATGAGTAATAGCCGAATTTTTGATAGTGCTAAGTTTTTTAAATCAACAAACGGAGAGCCTATTCGCTCAGTTGTTACCGAATCTCCAGATACCGTCGTGGTTGCTTGGTACATTAACCCCAACCAAGAGATTGCGCCCCATCTTCATCCCCATGGACAGGATACTTGGACTATTTTGCAGGGCAAAGGCAAATATTATTTAGACCAACAAGGCACAACTGAAGCGATCGCCGCAGGAGATATCGTGATTGCGCCCAAAGGGTTTGTACATGGAGTATTGAACGATGGCGAAGAACCGTTAGTTTTTATCTCAACTGTTTCACCAGCTACCGCAGGATATCAACCTGTAGTGATCAGTACATCGGTTTCCTAAAATCCAAAGAGACTGATTTGCTCGCTTCCCTAGCAAATCAGCCTCTTTGGATTTTATTGTAATTTTCGGGGCATACAAACTATGAAATGGTTGATGAAATATTTTCAAGAAATCAAACTCAATAAATTGATTTTATGGTGCTATTTAATTTGGTATTTAGTAGTCATTACTTTTTATTTTGACCCTACACCTAAATTATGGATCAATGCTATGGGAATTAGTGGTGTAATTGGTACTGCATTGGTATTAAGCGTTTCTAATAGTCATAGCAAAATAGATTATTGGCAAATATTTCGACTTTATTTAATGCCCTTTTGTGTGTCTAGCTTCTCTTCATTGATTAAAGATCAAGGATTTATTGTAATTATTTCCCCTAAGCCACAGGAAACAATATTAGCAATCTTAAGTTGTGTGATTTTCTTGTTGATTATTGGAGCGATTAAATTAGCCACTAGAGCGATTAATCAAGAAACCAGCTAACTTGTAAGCTAAGCTCGTAAATCATAATGCTTTCCAGTTTTAATCCATGACCAATAATGTACAAATTCCTGTTGTTGTCTCTGGGGCGACAGGCAAAATGGGACGCGAAATTATTAAAGCGATCGCCCAAGCTCCAGATATGTATCTCGTAGGAGCGATCGGTCGCAAACATATCGGTGAAGATATCGGCGAAGTCATCGGTATTGGCGAATTAGAAATACCTGTGACTGACAATCTCGAAGTTGTCCTTGCTCAAGCTTCTCAAGAGCCGCAATTACCAGTAATGATCGATGTCACCCATCCCAGCATCATCTATGACAATATTCGCTCAGCGATCGCCTATGGTGTGCGTCCTGTGGTTGGCACAACAGGCTTAAGCGAACAACAAATTGCCGACCTTGCCATTTTTGCGGACAAGGCAAGCACAGGATGTATTATTGCCCCAAATTTCTCCGTCGGGGTGATTTTAATGCAACAAGCAGCGATCGCTGCCGCCAAATATTTTCAGCATGTCGAGATCATCGAACTGCACCACAATCAAAAGGCTGACGCTCCTAGCGGCACTGCTATTAAAACCGCCCAAATGCTCTCAGAACTGGGTCAATCCTTCAATCCTACTCTTGTCGAGGAAAAAGAACATCTCACAGGCGCAAGAGGTGCAACCTATGGCGAAAATATTCACATTCACAGTGTACGTGTGCCGGGACTAGTTGCCCGTCAGGAAGTGATTTTTGGCGCGATGGGTGAAACTTTAAAAATTGAACATAATGCTAGCGATCGCACCTGCTACATGGCAGGAGTCTTGCTCTGTGTCCGTAAAGTACTTGCCCTCAAGTCGCTAATTTACGGACTAGAAAAATTGCTCTAAACAAAAAGCCTTCGCTATGCGAAGGCTTTTTGTTTAATACCCCCAGGGGAATTCGAATCCCCGTCGCATCCGTGAAAGGGATGTGTCCTAGGCCTCTAGACGATGGGGGCGTATTGTTTGAGTTTTTTTAGCTTATTTAGCTAAGTTTCTTTTTCGACAAAAAAGCCTTTGCAATGCAAAGGCTTTTTTGCTTGTCAAGAATACCCCCAGGGGAATTCGAATCCCCGTCGCATCCGTGAAAGGGATGTGTCCTAGGCCTCTAGACGATGGGGGCGTGTTCTTGACCTTTACTAAGATAACTATTTAGTTGTTAGTTTGTCAACACCTAAAGCAAACTTTATCCATCAGGTAAAAAGACAACCCTTAAGTAGTGTCTTTTTACCTGATGGGAGGACGAATGCCATAGTTACGGTAACGCCAATAGTCTTGCAAAATTTGAGCATGATCAAAGCACAACTGGCTTGGTATCTCCCACGCCGCGAAAATACCCACAGACTTTGCATCATCATCGGCTTTAGGTTCACCCACTGCTTCCGCCATATACACGGTACTAATCGTATGTAATCGTTCATCACGACGAGGATCGGAGTAAATTCCTAATAAATCGATTAATTCAACTTTTAAACCTGTTTCTTCTTGAGCCTCGCGCCTTGCCGCATCTTCTAAACACTCGCCATAGTCCACAAATCCCCCAGCGATCGCCCATCCATGGGGTGGATTGAGACGTTCTATTAACACAATTGGCTGATGGGGGCGATCTCTGAGGGCAATGATGATATCAACGGTAGGAACGGGATTGCGGTAAGCCATGAGATTTCTAAGATTTACTATGAATTATGACAATGCACAAAATTATTTCCAACTATAGCTGTTGCTATTCTTGTTAGGACACAAAACCAGAAGATGAGTTGCGGCGCAAAGCGCCGCAACTCGTTTCTTGGGCTTTAATTTGTCCTAATGCAAGTGACCACAGCTATATAGGAGGAATGGCATTGCTTTTTGCGCCTTAGAGGGTAATTACAGCTACAAAATACTGCTGACTACTAAGTTATGATGCAGACTCATAATCCGAGAGCTATAAGCACTACTCGGCAGGAGAGTATTTCTTTGATTCCGATCAGCATAGAAATTGTAGAAGGTAATCCGAATCTTGCCTCTCTCTTGGGTTGGCACTTACAACAGATTGGCTATTCGGTGTTTCAGGCTGTGAGTTGTCAGCAAGCAAAGCTGGTCTTTCAAAAGCAACAGCCGAGTTTAGTTATTTTAAGTACTGACTTGCCAGATGGGGATGGCGTTGAGCTATGCCGTTGGTTTCATAAGCAAAGAAGTTCTTTGATTTTCGTAATTTCGGCACGTACCAGTGAGCCTGACATCGTGGAGGGTTTAAAAGCGGGTGCGGATGATTATTTGACGAAGCCCTTTGGGATGCAAGAATTTCTGGCTAGGGTAGAGGCTTTGACCCGGCGGTTACGCACCTCTGCACCACCTGCGTGCTTAGACTATGGGGTTCTGAAAATTGACTTGGTACAGCGTCAAGTAAGACTTAAGGGCAGTGCGATCGACCTCACTCCCCAAGAATTTAGCTTGCTCTATGTCCTTGCTCAGTCCGAAGGGTTAGCCCTCAGTCGTGCCGAACTTTTGCAACGCGCCTGGCCAGATGAGATTAATAATCCCCGTACCGTCGATACCCATGTTTTATCGTTGCGAAAAAAATTAGAGGTCGATCCCCAGCAGCCCAATTTAATTCAGACCGTTAGAAATATTGGCTATCGGTTTAACCCCGAAGCGCTATCTCGCCTACCCTTAAGACCGAACTCAGCAAGCGTTCAAAGTTCTACTAGCGATCGCCCACCCCAATTTACTGCACCACCAAGCCGTTCCTTTGCCAAGTATTAAGTCTAGTAAAGACAGGTTGTGCTTTGCGCTGCCTGTCTTTTGGGGAATAGCAATATTGCAACCGAGCTTCGGCTATTAATCGGCTATTAAATAAAATCACAATTTTATCTATATACTTTCCTATCGCCATTAAACTGAGGTTTTAAAAGATTGGAAATGTATAAAACCATGCAAAATGCAGATGAATTTGAAAGTCTCACTTGGACAACTGATGCAAAGGTAAAATATAAAAATATCCCCTACTTTGTGCGTTCAAAGGCTCGTCAACGGATCGAGCAGTTAGCAGTAGCCTCTGGTAGTGATACGATTACGGCTGAAATTGTCGAAAAAGCAAGAGTTGAGTTTGGGCAGTGAGCAATCAAGATCGGGGTTATTTATTAACTGAACAAGCAAATCCCCATAGCCACAATTTAGACCAGTTAAGCGCTTTGGAAATTGCGGAACTCTTCAACCAAGAAGATACCAAAGCCGTAGAAGCGGTAGGCAACGAAAAAGAGGCGATCGCCCAAGCCATTGATCTTATCGCCGCCGCGATCGCTAAGGGTGGCAGATTGTTTTATATTGGCGCAGGCACGAGTGGACGATTGGGCGTACTTGATGCTGCGGAATGTCCCCCCACTTTTTGTAGCGATCCTGAATTAATTCAGGGCATCCTTGCAGGAGGCATGAATGCGATGGTGCGTAGCTCCGAAGCCCTAGAAGATCGCGAAGAAGATGGCGCGGCGATAATTATTGATAAAAATATAAGCGATCGGGATGTTGTATTTGGGATCACCGCAGGAGGTACTACGCCCTATGTTCATGGCGCTTTAAAAGCTGCACGGCAAAGAGGGGCAAAAACAATCTTCTTTTGCTGTGTCCCCCCAGAGCAATTTCCCCTTCAATACGACATAGAGATTCGTCCTTTGGTTGGAGCAGAAATTTTAGCTGGTTCCACTAGGCTCAAAGCAGGGACAGCAACTAAACTAGTCTTAAATACTATTTCTACTGGCGTAATGGTGCAACTAGGCAAAGTTTACGGCAATCGCATGATCGATGTTTCAGTTACTAATAGCAAACTCGAAGATCGCGCCATTCGGATCATTCGCGATCTAACTTCAATTAGCCGTGAAGAAGCCGCCGAGCTTTTAGAGCAATCAGGTCGAAGAGTCAAACTAGCTCTGCTTATGCACTGGAAAAATTTAGATGTCAACACAGCCGAACAAATACTCAAAGATAATGGGGAGAATTTGGCTAGAGTTTCTCTAAATTGAAAATATAGCGGTAGCCCTGCAATTCACAAAATGGCGTGGTCATTTTGTGAATTGCGATATGTTGTGTGAGAAACTTTACCAAAATTTAGCATTAAATCAAAAGTGAAACGCCACGTTCTTATCGTCAGTCCCCATTTCCCTCCTATCAATGCCGCCGATCATCAACGAATTCGGATGTCTCTGCCCTACTTCGATGATTTTGGATGGAAAGTTACGGTTTTATGTATTGCTCCAGAATTTGTAGAAGGGATTTTAGATAATCAATTGATGTCTACGATTCCTCCAGAAACTGAAATAATTCAAGCCTCGGCTATTTCTCAAAAACTTTCTCGCAAATTCTTTTTAGGAAACCTAGCAGTTCGCTCTATTCCTTTTCTAGTTAGCGCTACTTCCAAATATTTTGAAAAGAACAAATTTGATTTAGTCTACTTCTCCACAACCATGTTTTTAACCATGGTGCTAGGTCGTTATTGGTTAAATAAGTACAAAGTTCCTTATATTCTCGATTTTCAAGATCCTTGGCTGAGTGATTATTACGATCGCACTCAAAGCGCACCACCTGGAGGAAGATTAAAATATAAGATAGCTCAGACCTTAGCTCAAACCTTAGAGCCATTCGCTTTAAAGAAAGCCAGTCACATTATTAGCGTTTCTCCTGAATATCCCAAGATGTTAATGCAAAGATATGCTTGGCTGAAAGAAGAGCAATTTACTGTATTACCCTTTGGCGCTCCTGAAAAGGACTTTGAAATATTGCCAAGTCTAAAGGTTCAACAAAAAATATTCGACCCTAATGATGGCTGCAAACATTGGGTATATGTGGGTAGAGGCGGGAATGATATGACCTTTAGTCTTAAATCTCTTTTTTTAGGTATTCAAAAATTACGTCGCGATTGCCCTGAAGACTGGCAAAAGGTCAAGCTACATTTTGTTGGCACTAAGTATTCGGTTTTTGATAACAACAAAGAAATTGAGGCGATCGCCAAACTTTATGATCTAGACGATCTAGTTATCGAACATCCACAAAGAATTCCCTATTTTGAAGCGTTACAGGTTCTATCGGATAGTCATGCCATTTTGATAATTGGTTCAGATGATCGGAGCTATTCGGCTTCTAAGGTCTACCCCTATATACTGGCTCGAAAACCAATATTAGCGATCTTGCATCAAGAGAGTCTGGTGGTTAATGTGCTTAGAAATTGTCAAGCAGGGGAGGTTGTGACGTTTAGCCAAGCTGATCCGAATGAGATTATGAATTTAATGATACCTAAACTCAGATCTTTATTAGCTCAATCTGAAAGCTATAGCAACTCAACAAAATGGAATGTATTTCAGCCTTACACGGCTAAAGAAATGACTCGTCGTCAATGTGCTATTTTTGATAGATATATCTCAGCCTAGTCAATTGTCCATGCTAAAACAATTACCAAGTCAATCTCAGGATACTAGACAAGCGAAGGTAGCTAATCGTAATGGACAGCGTAATTTACTGCCATTTTTCTGGCTCCTTTTAGGAGTATATGCCGCTTTTAGTATTTCTCAAGTATATAGTAGCAACGTAATTATTGCTGAAGATGCATTTGGTGCAGTAACTATTTCTTTAGCATCAATTATACCTGTATACCTTTGGTGCTCTGGCAAAGCTTTTGGGATGCCGATTTTTCCTCTCTTCTCTTTGACCTATCTCTGGACTTGTGCCATCCCTTTACTAAGCGAAAATCCCGCAGTATTTGTTTATACTGTATCGGAAAGACTATTTGCCAGTATGACTGTTACGGGATTTTTAGCTCTGTCAGGCTTTATTTGGTATCAGTTCGTTAATAGATTTCCTGAGCCCAATAGTCAGTATAGAGTCTTACCAGTGAAACGGGGAGACTCTATATTTCTTGCAATTTTATTGATAGGAAATTTATTTACTGTAGTCAGTCTAGCGGGATGGTTCTTACTAGATTCCGGCTCAACTTCTTTAATTCGTGGAGCAATATTAGGATTGACTGCCATTGCAACTTTTTCAATGGCTTATAGATATGGCTCCAATAAATTGTCTCCTATCAATACTAATATTTATTTAATACTAGTTGTAATTTCTTTAATTATTAATGGTGTAGGACTTTTACTCATTAACTCCTTGACTATATTCTTAATTACAATTGTTGGATACTCTCTTGGGAAAGGGAAGTTTCCTTGGGTTACAGCTTGTATAATTCTTAGCATATACGCATTACTTCATGCTGGCAAAGCCCCAATCCGAGAACTATATTGGCAGAAACCTGTAGATCCTTCACAATATATATCGAGATATGTAGAGTGGATTGATTTTGGAATTAAAGAAATATCAACACAATCAGATGAAAAAGTAGAAACTGAGCAATCTATTGTTGATCGTGCTAGTGTTCTGCAACAACTTCTGCTAACCCAATCATTAACGGAAAAAGGCAAACCTCTATTAGAGGGATATACCTACGGAATTATTCCACAGCTACTTGTGCCCAGATTTTTAAATAGTGAAAAAATTACTAGTCACGAAGGTACTTCCATTTTAAATATTTACTATGGCAGACAAACTCGTAGGGACACACAAAATACTACTATTGGTTGGGGGGTACTAGCCGAAGCCTATGCTAATTTTGGAATTTGGGGATGTGGTTTACTAGCTTTGATTTTTGGAGCTGGTTATGGATATGTCTCTTTAATAAGTATCAATGCGCCTGTATTTAGCGATCGCTACTTATTTTCTATTCTCGTACTTAGTTATGCATTCCAAACTGAATTTACTGCAGGTGTATATGTGGCGGCTTTATTTCAATCTACTGTAACCTTATTTGTTTTTGTGTTTTTCTTGATGAAAGTACAAAATATAGAAGCTATAGAAAGTTAGTGATTAATTTAGCTATTATCGCCTCACATCCAATTCAGTACTATGCACCGCTTTTTCGGTGGATATCTCAAGATGATTTGTTTAATATTAAAGTATTCTATCTCTGGGATTTTGGAGTTACCGATCAAATCGACCAAGGATTTAAGCAACCTGTAAAATGGGATATTCCTTTACTAGTTGGATATGATTTTGAATTTGTTGATAATATCAGCAAAGATCGAGGTACTCATCACATATTTGGCTTGCAGAATCCTACCTTAACTCAACAAGTACTAGCATTTAAACCTGACGCTATATTACTGACTGCTTCCTATAACTATGCCAGTATTTACAGATTTAATTGGGAGATGCGAAATAAGAATATTCCGATTATATTTCGGGGAGATTCTCATCGGATATTTACCCAAAATAATTGGAAAAGTAATTTAAAAAAGTTATTTATATCTAAAATATTTGCTGGCTTTGATGCATTTTTGTATGTAGGTAAGGCTAATTACAACTACTTCAGATACCATGCTGTCCCAGATAAAAAATTATTCTTTACGCCCCACTCGATTAATTATCAGTTCTTTACAGAAAATAGTTCAGAGGTATTAACAAAAGCTAAGCAATGGAGGCAGGAATTGGGTATTCCTCTTACTGATGCAATTATTCTATTTGCAGGTAAATTTGAAGATAAAAAGCGTCCACTAGATCTAATCAAAGCTTTTCAATTAGCCAATTTACATGCCGTATCTTTGTTAATAGTTGGTGCTGGGGTTTTAGAGGATGAGATGCGTAATCTAGCAAAACAAGATGGAGATCGCCTGCAGAATATTTTCTTTGCGCCTTTTCAAAATCAATCACTGATGCCTCGTACCTATGCTTTGGCAGATTTATTTGTTTTACCCAGTTATGGCAGTGGCGAAACTTGGGGTTTAGCCATTAATGAGGCGATGTGTAGGGGCTGTCCTGTGATAGTCAGCAGTCACGTAGGTTGTGCTGAGGATCTGGTTAAACCTTGGCAAAATGGCTTGATTTTTGAGGCGGGTCATGTTGAGGCGTTAGTAAATAGCTTGAGAGATGCATTTAGCGATCGCGATCGCCTCAAACAATGGGGAGAAGAGAGTAAGAAAATTATTGCTCCTTACTCATACGAAAATATAATTGTGGGTTTAAAACAAGCTTTATCCGCAGTCCTATAAATGAGAAAGCCTCGCATTGCGAGGCTTTCTCATTTATAGGACTAGGGATCGACCCAGCGATCGTCAGATTTAATAAGTGCTATTAGTTGTTCTACCCCTTCTTCTTCGGGAACGCGCTTAATTTCTTCCTTACCTCGATATAGCGAAATTGTGCCAGGGGTTTTGCCAACATAGCCATAGTCGGCATCTGCCATTTCTCCCGGTCCATTGACAATACATCCCATAACGGCAATGTCAAGTCCGACTAGATGTTTAGTCGCTTCTCGAACTTTGTGTAAAACTTCTTCGAGATTAAAAAGGGTACGACCACAGGAAGGACAGGCTACATATTCCACCATGGTTTTACGCAAACCAAGAGATTGCAAAATGCTATAGCAGACGGGAATCTCTTTTTCGGGTGCTTCGGTCAGAGAGACGCGAATTGTGTCCCCAATGCCTTGGGAAAGTAATGTGGCAATACCTGCGGTGGATTTAATCCGTCCATATTCTCCATCGCCTGCTTCGGTTACGCCGAGATGAAGAGGATAGTCCATACCTAGCTGATCCATCCGTTTGGTCATTAACTGATAAGCGGCAATCATCACAGGAACGCGGGATGCTTTCATGGAAATAACGATATTGCGGAAGTCGAGATCTTCGCAGATCCGAATAAATTCGATCGCTGATTCCACCATCCCTTGCGGTGTATCGCCGTAGGTAAAGAGCATTCTTTCGGCGAGAGAGCCATGATTTACACCGATTCGCATGGCTTTGCCCTGCTCTTTTAAGGACAGTACCAAGGGCTTTAGGGTATCTCTTACCTTTTCGGCAATCTCGTCAAACTCTGATTGGGTGTACTCAGTGCGATTGGCTTTAGGTTTTTCAAATACATATAGTCCGGGGTTAATGCGAACTTTATGTATATGCTTGGCAACTTCAAGGGCAATTTTCATGCCATTGTGGTGTACGTCTGCCACAAGTGGCACATCAAGGTAGGTTCTTTTTAATTTTTGGCGAATTTCTGAAAGCGCGGAAGCGTGCGCCATGCTAGGGACAGTAACCCGCACTATTTCGCATCCGATTTCATGCAAGCGGCGAATTCCCGCAACTGAACCTTCAATATCTAGAGTATCTTCGTTGATCATTGACTGAACAACTACGGGCGCACCACCCCCAATGGTAATGTTACCGACTTGGACGGGGCGGGTTTTGCGTCTGACGATTACACCAAGATTTTCGCTATGGGTCTCAGCCTGACCATTTTGGGTGCTTTTTGTATTCTCAGAAACAGTCGTCATAACACTTTTAGTCACTTCTGCCTATTAGTTTATCTGATGTAGGGCACAGTGAACTGTTTTTACTGAGAACTTCCACGTAACCTCAGTAACTACTTAATACAGTGATTTCTGATCAAATAATCCACAAGAAAATTTTGGAAAGAGTTGCTTGGCAACTCTCTCCAAAATTTTCTTGGTTTGGGCTTGAGCGCAAAGCGCTGCAAGTGCAAATTCTTCCTTGATATATAATTATCATAGTCATTTACAAATCTTAAAGATTACTTTTAAAAAATTATGAGTGAAGTTTCCAATCCCCTTTTAATTGGCAAAGGGCTGCCACCATTTCCCGATATCAAACCCGAACATGTTATTCCTGCAATTACCCAATTGCTTGAAGAAACTAGCAAGGGATTAACCGATCTCGAAGCCAATATTCAGCCCACATGGTTGGGCTTAGTCGAGCCACTAGAACTACTCACCGAGCGGATTGGTTGGGCGTGGGGAGCGATCGAGCATTTACTCAGCGTTAAAAACAATGCAGAATTGCGTGAAGCTCACAAAATTGTCCAGCCCAAGGTGATCGAATTTTTCAATCGTTTTAGCCAAAGTCAGCCCGTCTATAGAGCCTATAAAGCAATATATGGCTCTTCAGATTGGGATAGTCTTGAACCAGCCCAAAAGCGCATTGTTGAAGCTGCCATTCGTGATGCAGAACTATCGGGCGTGGGTTTAGAAGGTGAAGCCAAGGAGAAATTCAATAAAATCCAAATGGAACTTGCTGAGCTTTCGACAAACTTCTCCAATCATGTGCTGGATGCCACTAAAGCCTTTAGCATGACCTTGACCTTGGCTGAAGAGATCGATGGCTTACCACCTAGCTTATTGGCTCAAGCAGCACAGGCGGCGCGTTTAGATGGGGATGACAGAGCTACACCTGAGCGTGGTCCTTGGTGTATTACCCTTGACTATCCCAGTTATGTTCCTTTTATGCAGCATAGCCGCCGTCATGATTTGCGAGAAAAACTCTATCGTGCTTTCGTTAGTCGAGCCGCCAGTGGAGAATTTGACAATTCTCCATTAATTGATCGCATCCTCGAATTGCGCCAACAAAAGGCGAATTTACTCGGCTATGCCACCTATGCAGAATTGAGCTTGGCGCGGAAGATGGCTCCTAACGTGGATGCTGTAGAGAAGTTGCTCGAAGAATTGCGTATGTCTAGCTATAATGCTGCGGTTGCCGAATTTGCAGAACTAAAGGAATTTGCCAAATCTCAAGGGGAAACCGAAGAACTCAAGCATTGGGATACTTCCTATTGGGCGGAGCGTCAGCGTGAAATCAAGTTTAACTTCACCGTGGAGGAATTGCGCCCTTACTTCCCATTACCTCAAGTTTTAGAAGGACTTTTTGCTCTTGTCAAACGCCTGTTTGGGGTAACTGTTGTTCCTGCGGATGGTAAAGCGCCCATCTGGCATGAAAGCGTTCGCTTTTTTGAAATTCAGAACGAGAATAATGAGGCGATCGCCTATTTTTATCTCGACCCCTACAGCCGTCCTGCTGAGAAGCGGGGTGGTGCCTGGATGAATGACTGCATCGGACGCGCTAAAGTCATTGAAAATGGGACACCGATTACCCGATTACCCGTTGCCTACCTCATTTGCAATCAGTCACCCCCAGTCGATGATAAGCCTAGCCTCATGACCTTTGGCGAAGTGGAAACCCTCTTCCATGAGTTCGGACATGGCTTGCAGCACATGTTAACCAAGGTGGACTATGCGAGTGCATCGGGCATTAATAATGTGGAATGGGATGCCGTGGAATTGCCTAGCCAGTTCATGGAAAACTGGTGCTACGATCGCGCCACCTTGTTTGGCATGGCAAAACACTACGAGACAGGCGAAACTCTACCAGAAAGCTATTTCCAGAAACTTATTGACTCCAAAAACTACATGAGTGGTTCGGGAATGTTGCGTCAGTTGCACTTTAGCCTTGTCGATATCGAACTCCATCACCGCTATCAAATTGGTGGCAGCGAAACTCCCCTTCAATTGCGATCGCGCCTTGCCGAAAAGACGATGGTAATCCCACCTTTGCCCGAAGATAACTTCCTCTGTTCATTTGGTCATATCTTCGCAGGAGGCTACGCCGCAGGCTATTACAGTTACAAATGGGCGGAAGTCCTGAGTGCTGATGCTTTTGCCGCCTTCGAGGAAGCGGGACTCGAAAATGAAGAGGCGATCGCTTCGACTGGTCGTCTCTATCGCGATACAGTCCTTGCCCTTGGCGGTAGCAAACATCCAATGGAGGTCTTCAAGACTTTCCGAGGACGAGAGCCTAGCACTGCTCCATTACTGCGTCACAGTGGCTTAGCCAAAGTCTAATCAAAACCCAAATAAGTGAAGGCGGCACTTCGTGCCGCCTTCACTTATTTGGGTTTTATGTCCTAAGCAAAATTTACATTGCTATAGCTTTGGCGAATTGGGATACCAACATAAGCTACAGGGCAAAGCACTGTAGCTTATGTTTTAAGGTCTTTCGTGAAGAAACCATCGATCTGTTTGGAGTAGCGATCGCGCATGGTCGCGTATTGATACCCCTGATAAAAGCGTGGTACAAGGCGCTAGAAGCACCTGTTCGCTAGCTAAGGTAAAAGCTTCTTGGGGAGTAGATGGTCGTTTGCTGATCAGCAACTGCAACATCGTTCCATAATGACAAACTAGCTCAGCACCATATAATTGATGCCATTTTTTCAATAAAGGAATAGCCCCCTTACTACCTCCATACCAAGACAAATAAGCGAGAGTTTCCCAACTATGGGAAGTTGGCAATAGCATTAGCGCCATCGTTTGCCCAGTTGGTTGAAACCAGTCTAAGTAAGTCATCTCGTGACTTGATGGTGCAGAAATTTCGGTGATCTGCTGCAATTCCCAATCAAATAGATACTTCTCCACGTCAATAATATTGGCAATCAGCCCTAATCGCACTAGTTCCTGTAGCTCTGAATTTAATGGCGCTTCCCCAAAGGTAGAACTTGTATTGGCTAACTCTATCAATATCTGTTCTTCTAAATCGTAGGTATTAATTTGAGCGCGTTCATCTAGAAAATTATCTAACTCTTGAGGCGTTACGGAATTAGCCCTTGCAATAATTGCTTGTGGAGATAAATCTAAATTTGGATATTCCTCACCAAAGTAAAATCGTGAAAAGAAATCTTCATCATTCAGAGTTTGTTGCCAACTACCCGAATCCCAATGCCAGCAAGCTGTAATCACAGGATATCGTTGGGTTTGCGGCAATAAATTTCTGAGTAGATGCCAAGCTTCGAGGCTATTCTCCAGATTAACCGCGATCGCCAAGGCTAGATTTGTTGTCATTGGAATATCAAGCGGAATTATATCCGCATTATTTAAAAAGGTTCCACTCAGTAGCTCTCGTAGGGTCTCTATGGAGTTAAGCATTTAAAATTATTGATTGCTTCCATCATTAAGTAGTTAAGCATATAGCTGTGGTCACTTGCATCAAAACCCAAGAAGCTAGTTGCGGCGCGAAGCGCCGCAACTAGCTTCTTGGGTTTTGTGTCCTAACAAGAATAGCAACAGCTATAAGTAAACTTAAAACCCAAATTGTTGTATTGCTTAAAATTTTTTCACGGGAAAGTTACAATTTAATATTACGGTCAATGAAATTTTGGGATAGAGAGATTAACCAAACCACAGTTGTTGTATCAGGTATTGGGATGACCACCGCGATCGCTAGCGATCGCGAAAATACTTGGCAAAAAATTTTACAAGGCGAATCAGGAATTAAGTTTGACTCAGAGTTGCAACTTCCTATCGCTCGCATTGAGAACCTTGATCCGTCTCCAGTTTTTGCCTCTCGAATCCCCTCTAGATCTCTATACCTATTACAAAAATCTGTTTTAGAAGCGATCGCCGATGCTTGCTTGGATTTGCCTTTACCTAATTGTGGCGTGGTGATTGGTTCGAGTCGGAGTAATCAAAGGGAATTAGAACTGGTACTTGATTATCCTGATCGGCTCCAAAATGATAATTATTGGTGGCAATGCCAATCCGCGAATTTATCGGCACAAATTGCAAATTTATTACAAACTCAGTCTCCTGTGCTTGCACCAATGGCAGCCTGTGCCACGGCAAACTGGTCGATCGCTCAAGCCTATGAATTAATTCGGTCTGGGAAATGTGCAATGGCGATCGCCGCCGCCACCGATGCCGCCCTTACCCCCTTAACGATCGCAGGATTTCAAAAAATTGGCGTATTAGCCCCATCAGGTGTATATCCTTTTAGTCACGAACGGTCAGGATTTGCCCTAGGAGAAGGGGCGGCGACTCTAGTTTTAGAATCCTATCAATCTGCAAAGCAAAGAGGCGGCAAAATCTATGGCAAGGTTTTAGGCTGGGGAATTACGAATGATGCCTATCATGCCACTAGCCCTAATCCAGATAACCATATGGCTGCGATCGCCCTTAAAGATTGTCTAATGCGATCGCAAATTACTGCTGAGCAAGTTGGTTATATTAATGTGCATGGCACGGCTACCCAGATGAACGATGCCCGCGAAGCTGATTTAATCCAAAGATTTCTTCCTAATATGGCGGTGAGTGCCACGAAAGGCGCAACAGGGCACACTTTAGGGGCTACGGGGATGATGGAGTCTGCCTTTTGTCTGTTAGCTCTACGCGATCGCCTGTTACCACCTTGCGTGGGAATGCAAACCCCTGCTTTTGACATTAATCTCATCTCTAAACCTGAGCGATCGCCCAATTTAGAATATGCCCTTAACTTTAGTTTTGGCTTTGGCGGACAAAATGCGATCGTTGCCTTTGGTCAATGTTTTTAAAAACGCAAAATCAAAGACAGTTGCGGCGCAGAGTACCGCAACTCTCTTTGGGTTTGTCCAAAATTCATGTAGGATTTTAACTGCATCCCTTATCTATCTTGTGACTGAGCCGCTTGTGCCAAAACCATTACAGCTAATGTGGGCTTTGTCTGGACTGTTGCTAACAATTGCCAGTACGTTTATTCAGCCATCCATGATTTTGCCCTCCTTAGCAGGTCAGGGAAATAATATTGCGATCGAATCTATCAGCGTGACCATGCAGATCGGTGCGGTTTTACTGACAGGTTGCCTTGGTGGACGGAATGCCGCACTGTTATCTCAAATTGCCTATATAGTATTGGGATTAAGCGGATTTGGGGTGTTTTACCAAGGTGGAGGGCTTAGCTATCTGCGATCGCCAGCTTTTGGCTATTTATTAGGCTTTTTACCTGGGGGATGGATTTGTGGATTTTTAGCATTTTTAAGACCTCCGAGCATTGATCGGATGGCTATTAGTTGTTTTGGTGGCTTAATCGCTATTCATCTCGTCGGCATAATCTACCTAGTGGCGATTCAGATCCCTAACTTTAGTGCGATCCAAAATACTTTTTGGCAATATTCTGTACAAGTTTTGACAGGTCAGTTTTTAGTGGTATGTGCGACGATCGTCATTGCGACAATTTCTCGCAAATTGCTATTTTATTAAAAAGAAAAAGGCGGCAACTGCCGCCTTTTTCTTTTTAATAAAAATTTGTTTGATTGTTTAAGACTAAGCTACAGCCAGATAGTTAGCATCAGAATTAGTTACATTGAACTGATTCATGCATGTATCAATACTGGGGAAGATTGCAAATAATTGATCAATTCTGGTGATTTCAAACACTAGACGCACAGAGGATTGCTGAGAAGTGATCAATAAATTGCTGCTATGGGATTGCATCAACTTGAGGCAGCCTAATAGTTTTTGTAAGCCTTGACTATCAATGAAATCTACATTTTCCATATCAACAATCAAAACAGGAATTTCCTTGTTATTCATCATCACATTTGCAGAAATCCATGATTCTACTTTGCCCAATAGATCAGAACCTGCGACGTTATCAAATTTGCTATTGGTTAATTTAATGACAAAAGTTGGAGCGCTATTTAAACCTTGACGGAAGGATAATTGGTTGATCTTAGTAATTGTATCCATTGTTCTTCCTTTCAACTTCTTCGAGAAAATAATATGCTGGTTTTCGACTACATTGCCAAGGACAAGAATCTTAAGTTTGGTTGACACTACAAACTGTTTTTTGTTTCTTAAGCTTTATTATTCCCGCTTATCTAATTTTTTGTAACCCCTAATAGATATACAAAGGTTAGCAAAAAGAAATTAAAAAGTTATAAAAAAGTTAGCTATATAATTTTGCTTTAAGAATTGCCAAAACTATGTGTTTGTATATACCAAAGGTAAGTTCTTGAGCGCGATCGCCGCAAGCTACCCAAAGAATAAAAAATGCTGCTGGGCAGCGTTTTTTATTCCCAGAGCTTCAGATTTAAGCGCAAAGAAAAAAACACCCCAAGCTGCAACGCACGCTGTGCGTTGCAGCTTGGGGTGTTTAATTGCGACCAACTACTTATAGCTATAGTTAAATAATTTCGCCAAAGAGATCGTAGTGATCAGCGCTGGTGATTTTTACAGAAAACATGGAGCCAAGGGTGGCTTTGGCTTGAGGATCGCGGACATAAACTACGCCATCAACATCTGGCGCAAATCTCGCCGATCGCCCGATGAGTTCGCCAGTGTCAGGATTTTCCTGCTCGATCAGGACATCGACGATTTTGCCTATTTCTCGCTGATTGTTCCTATAGGAGATGTCTTGTTGGGCTGCCATGATGCGATCGCGGCGCTCTTGTTTAACTTCTTCAGGAAGTTGATCGGGCAGATCAAAGGCGGGAGTCCCTTCTTCAGCCGAGAAAGTAAACACACCAACATGATCAAATTCGTGGCGTTTTACAAACTCTAATAAATGCTCAAACTGTTCCTCGGTTTCCCCCGGAAAACCGACAATAAAAGTCGTGCGGGTAATCGCTTTAGGCAAAGAAGCTTTGATCTGCTCCATGATCTTGTCATTGACGCGCCCTTGCCAAGGTCGATTCATCGCTCGCAAAACTTCGGGGTGAGAATGCTGTAAGGGCAAATCAAGGTAAGGAACCACATTAGGAGTGGCTTTCATAGCGTTGATCACTTTGGGAGTCAAGCCTGTGGGATAGGCGTAGTGCATCCTGATCCAAGGCACATCCACTTGACCGAGCGCAATTAGTAATTCGGCAAGCCGAGGCTGACCGTAGATGTCCTGTCCGTAATTAGTCGTAATTTGCGAAATGAGAATAATTTCCTTTACGCCTTCAGAGGCAAGGCGATCGCATTCGGTAACAATGGATTCGATAGAGCGCGATCGCTGATCGCCACGCAGGTGGGGAATGATGCAAAAGGCACAGCGATAATCGCAACCTTCGGCAACACGCACATAGGCTACAGCCTCGTTAGTAGTGCGGTAGCGAGGTACGGTGTCATCGGCGATGTAGGTCGGAACTTGGGTAATTTCAGTGATGCGTTCGCCAGTCTCGGCACGTTCGATGACATCGACAATTTTGTGATAGTCGCCAGTACCCACGAGGGCTACAGCTTCAGGGATTTCATCCAGCAATTCCTGCTGGAAATGTTGCGCCATACATCCAGCAATCACGATCCGTTTGCCCATTTCCGCCAGTTCCACCAAAGTTCGCACCGATTCGCGCCGCGCATCTTCGATAAAGCTACAGGTATTGACAATCACATAGTCGGCTAATTCTTCGTTGCTATCAACCTGATAGCCTGCTTGTACGAGCAATCCCAGCATGTGTTCGGTATCGACACGGTTCTTTTCACAACCCAAATGGGAGAAGGCGATCGTGGGTTTGATCGTGGGTTTGACGGTGGGAACCAGATTGACCATAGATGTAGTGACGCGGTTGGTGATAAATTTAAGGAACCAATTTTGGGATGGGGCGGCAAAGCCGCCCCATCCCAAAATTGGTTTTTTATTTTACTGCTAAGCCCTAACTAGGGAAGAACAATATTTCCGAGGATCTAGCTTAACAAAACTTCAGGCTATGCGATCGCCTTAATTAAAATTCAGCATCTTCTTCTTGAGGTTTATTTTTTCCTTTGAGTCGATCTGCACAGCTTTTTGCCGTAGCCTGAGATAACTTGGCGGTGGGACCAAAAGTAGCATCCTTATATAAGCGATCAAATTCCCTTTGGAAATGAGCCGCCACAATATCATTTTGGATCGCCACTAAAAATTCATCATTGACATGATTCGCCGCATTTGTCCAATTGTGGGAGCCTGTCAAAATTAAATTGCGATCAATAATCCCGTATTTGTGATGCAGAGTATCACCGCTCACTAAATTAGGAATACCAACGGTTTTTAGGGGTTGTTTCCAAGCGCTGCTCTTGCCTGTTTTGCAGTCTTGGGTAGACTGGAGACTCCACATATCAAGGGTTGAGGAGTAATCACGATAGGCAAATTGGGGATCAACTAGCGTCCGAATTTGCACATTTTGCTGTTGGCGTTCTTCTAAAATCGTGGAGATATAGGGATCGGAATAGACAAATAAAGCCATATCTACGGAATTTTTAGAGCCTGAGATGGCGGTAGTAATCAGTCCACTGCTGGTTTGCTCTCTGGCGGTATCTAGGGAATCTGGGGAAAACTTGATCCGAAATTGCGCCCCACCGACTATCAAATATTCGATTTTGCGCGATCGCTTTTTGGTTCCAAAGAGACTATCAGGTTTACCATTGGGTCCATCCCCCCACATCAGATTAAATTCTTTTTTGAAATATCTGGCTAATTCTTTGCTTCCCACCACCAATAGATTATTGGCATTGCCCCTAGTTTCAGGTTTGGTAAAGTCGCCATGAATATCGCTCATGGTGTAATTGGCTGAACCAAAAACGATGACTTGCTCATCAATAATGATGAATTTATGGTGCATCAGCCCACTACCCTTCGATCCATCGGCAGTATCATCAATCCAAGGTACATTTGCCGCCTTGATCAGCCTCAAGCCATCCCGTCGATCTAGCTCATCATCACTCAGACGACCATCATTATTGATATCTGCAAATTTTTGAAAGTCTTTGTAGCGATCGCGATCGCGGGCATTCATTTTAGCGACTTCTTCAGGCGTAAATTCACTCCAAGCCCGACTATATTGATTTTCGAGGATGAGCCTCACGTTTACGCCCCGCAATTTGGCATCAACGATCGCCTTGGAGATATTGGGTAATCGCAGTTCTTGAACGGCAATATCTAAGCTAACTTTAGCTTTATTAACTTGGTCGATCATCACCCGTTCGAGATTATCGCCAAGGCGTTCGATATTGCGGTAGGGGTCGGTATAACGCGCCGCCTGATTTTGATTAAAAAATACTTGAATGTTGGGATGCTGTGGTAGTGCTGGAACTATTCCCGCCTGTGTCTGACAAGCATTTGTGGCGATCGCAATTAAGGTAATTACGCTACAAAATAAAATCCCAAAGGCTCTGCGACGAGATAGCGATCGCAGTCGATGACGTAGCCGTGAATAGGCTAAAAACCTCATACAAACAAGAAGTCAAATTTTGCAATTCTAGTTTATATCTAAAACCACAAGAGTCAAGGCGTAGCCTTGACTCTTGTGATTATTTAAGGAGTGCTGAGACGCTTTTGCATTTCTAACAAAAAAAGGGGCGCTTTGCGCCCCTTTTTTTGTTAAAGATTCAAGTACTGAATTACCGTATTAACGTCCTTATCGCCTCGACCAGAGCAGTTAATAATGATGCGCTGATTGGGAGTTAGTTGGGGACAGAGGGTTTCGAGATAGGCGATCGCATGGGAAGTTTCTAAGGCAGGAATGATGCCCTCTAAGCGGGAGAGCCTTTGGAAAGCATCGAGGGCTTCTTGATCGGTGACACTGTAGTATTCGGCACGACCGAGATCCTTGAGATAGCTATGCTCGGGACCCACTCCTGGGTAATCTAAGCCAGCGCTAATGGAATGCGCTTCCTGAACTTGTCCTTGCTCATCCTGCAAGAGATAGCTCATTGCGCCATGCAATACGCCCACCCGTCCAAGGGTGAGAGTTGCGGCGTGGAATTCGGTATTTGTGCCTTTACCTGCGGCTTCTACACCGATTAGACGCACGGATGGCTCATCGACAAATTCATTAAATAGCCCCATTGCATTAGAGCCACCACCGACACAGGCAAGGAGAATGTCAGGCAATCCGCCCCATTTTTCTTGGCTTTGACGACGGCTCTCTTTGCCAATGACGGCATGGAAATCGCGGACGATCATCGGATAGGGATGGGGTCCCGCTACGGAGCCGAGAATGTAATGGGTATCAACAACATTGGTTACCCAGTCACGAATTGCTTCGGATGTAGCATCCTTGAGTGTGCCTGTGCCTGCCTCGACGGGACGCACTTCCGCCCCCATTAGCTTCATGCGGAAGACATTTAGGGATTGACGCTCCATGTCCTGCACGCCCATATAGATCACGCAATCCAGACCAAAGCGGGCGCAAACGGTGGCAGTCGCAACACCATGCTGTCCTGCGCCTGTTTCGGCAATGACCCGCTTTTTACCCATGCGAATCGCGAGGAGAACTTGGGCAAGAGCATTATTAATTTTATGAGCGCCTGTGTGGTTGAGGTCTTCGCGCTTTAAATAAATCTGAGCCGTGCCGTAGTGCTGTGTCAATCTCTCCGCAAAGTAAAGGGGGCTAGGTCTGCCCACGTAGTCCCGCAAGTAGCCGTCTAATTCATTATTAAATTCGGGATCATTTTTGTAATGATAAAAGGCAGTTTCTAGCTCAGCAAGAGCGCTCATCAGGGTTTCGGGGACATATTTGCCGCCGAAGATGCCAAATCGCCCTAATTGATCGGGACGATTGGTAAGGGTCGGTTGAGCTTTAACTTTGGGTGCGATCGGCGTTGTGGTCATTGCGGTGAGTCTTGACTGGTGAGTTGGCTACGATTAAATCTTGATTAGTTGCGCTTGTAGCGCTCTATAACTGTGGTCACTTGCATTGGTACAAATCAAAACCCTAGAAGGGAGTTGCGGCGCGAAGCGCCGCAACTCCCTTCTGGTTTTGTGTCCTAACAAGAATGGCAACAGCTATAGCTAGAATAACAAATATCAACTTAAAAGAGAAAGGCGGCGCGAAGCGCCGCTTTTCTAGAGTTTACAAAATTGGCGCGATCGCGTAAAAGCTAATTCTCGCTTTTGCCAACCAAAGGCAAAATGACTAATGGAATTAATCGTAGGAACTGCTGTCCGTATAGCTTGCATTTGTGATTCTAAAGAGGGACGGTTGCTAAAAGGCTCACCCCACTGACCGACTAAAATCGGCGCTACTTGGGTTCCTGCGGGGGCTAATTGGGTAACCCTTCGCACTTGCGCGACAATGCAATCGGGTTTATTACAAACTGCATAAGCCATTGGTCGCCATTCGTATTTGTTGCTAAATAAATGCCAAGGCTGCATTCGTGAATCAAAGCCATTGCCAACAGGCTGATTGCCGTCGGAGAAAAAAGCAATACTGGCGGGAATACCTTGACGAAATACGGGCTTCGCAATGCTGTCTAAATAATAAATAACGCCGATGAAGGCATGATTTACGGCTAATCGCCATAATTCGCCTTGCCAAAAAGCGATCGCTGGTTTGTCGGGAGAAGGGCGGCGACCTTGCCAGAGTGGTTCGGATTCTTGGGGATAACGAGTTTTAGCAATTTTGAGATCGTTGGGGGTAATGAATCCTTGTTTGACAAAGCGCTGGATGATTTCTAAACCTTGCAGATTTTCGGCGCGATCGCGTAGCGCTCTTAACGAAGCCTCTCCATAAATCCAGAGATAGCGGACATTGCTCACCACGGAAGCCGAACCAGCACCCCGTTTATAACGGACATAATCAAAAGCTACGCCATCAGGTTGACGCTTGATTACTTCATTGACGGCTAGATAGAGATCTTTTTGAGCTTGATAGTTGTAAGGATCGATAAATAATTGATCCTTGGTGGGAACTTCGCGTTCGGGATTTTTGCCCAGATTTTCAATAATCGAGATGGTGTTATCGCCATAGCCATTGCGGGCGATCGCCTGTTGTCTAGCTACGGTTTGCCGCGATAGTCCAGTGAGATCAAAACCCTGTCCATAACCTTTGCTCACATTCATCGTAAACAGCCATGCATGAACCTTCAGTCCTCGTTCTTTGCCCTTGGCGATCGCCAATTTTAATAAGTCAGCATTTTTATATTTCTCCGACTGCACTAGCGAATCCCAAGCCGTAAAGTTTTCCGACTGCGGCAACAGAATTTTCCCGTCCGAAATCACCTCAACAAATACTTGGTTATAACCACGATTAACCATTCGATCCATGATTTCTTCTAGTTTTCCCGCTTGCAGGTCACAGGGATAAAGCCGCAGCCAAATGCCTTGAGTCTTGAGCCAAGACTTTTGACGACAGGTATTTAGGGTTTGGCGATGGCGCTGCACGATCGATTGATATTCTTTAAGCGTCGTGGGATCTGGGCGATCGCTATTCTGTAAAGCCTTAATTCGCAGCTTATCTTTACTAGCGATCGCCTCATTTTCAAATTGACAATATTCCCCAACTTGAGCTGAGACGGGCTGGATAAAAATTTCGGACAAAGTAAATAAGATCAGCGCAAAGGTGCGAATAGTTCGCCTAAGACATAAAGTCCCACAGCCAAGTGGTGGCGCGAACTGCCACCACTTGGCTGTGGGGTTTTGATTGGTTTTAGCAAACTCTTGCATTGCTGTATTACCGTAAATTGAAATTGCGACCAGATTTTTGGGAAAAATAATCCTAGAAGATATTTTGGGAAAGTGTTACTAAGCAACACTTTCCCAAAGTATCTTCGTTAATCTATCAGCAGCAAGTACTGTAATAGAAATTCCATACCATAGCAGACTTTAATCGCCATGACTGATGTTATTAATCCAGCCGCCGTTGAATCCCCTGAAACCTATTTGCAATTTGGCGATCGCTATCGGCTCTCTGGCAATCTGCCCCTTGCTTACAAGAATTATCAACGCGCCCTTACCATCAATCCTGAATTTGCAGCAGCCCACGAGCGCCTTGCGGAAATGTATCAACAGCAAGGCAATACGATGGAAGCGATCGCCAGTTTTAGCAAAGCCCTAGAACTCGATCCTCTATCCCTAGATGCTCAATTAGGTTTGGGAAATGCCTATCAACAAATGGGTTGGGCAGAACTGGCAATTACGCATTTTCAGCAAGCCTTAGAATCGTCTCCCGATCGCTTCTTAGCGGAATATCATTGCAAATTGGGAGATAGTCTCAAGCAGAGAGGTCGCATTTCGGAAGCGATCGCCAGTTATGAACGGGCGATCATTTCCAATCCTGACTACATGGATGGTTATCGCGCGATCGCCCAAATTTATTTTCCTAAAAATGATCCTGAAACCGTTAGCGCCATTTATCAACGAGCTGAGGCGCATAACTCGGAAATTTTACAAGCTAAGGATTACAACGCTCTAGGCGTAGCATGGTTATATAAGATAAATTCTCTCCAGCCCGAAGATCAATCTAATGCTAGCGATTTAGTTCGTGATTTAGTAGATAAAGCGATCGCCTGTTTTGAAAGAGCAATTCAAATTGAACCCAGTTATGCCGATGCCCATTGCAATCTCGGAAGTGCTTTTATTCGCCAAGATCGGGTAATGGATGCCATCTTAGCTTATAAAGAATCTCTCGATATTGAACCAAATTTTGCCCAACCCTATTTCAATTTAGGAATTCTCTTCAGCAATATTGGCAAAACTGACGAAGCGATCGCCTGTTTTCAATCCGCGATCGACCTCGTTCCCAATTGGGTAGAAGCTCATGAATATCTGAGTAAGTTATTGTCTCGCTAGCTTTTGAAACCGCTTGGCTACCCTAAAAAGTTGATGCAGTTAAACAAACTTCTAAATATAGCGATCGCTAATCTGTATCATTGTCTTTAGCAAAACCATAAACTCAAATCTTCAAAGTCTCCATGATTGATTATGCAAACAATCTAACTCAAGTTATCGCTCAATTGCGATCGCGATCGCGTTTATCGATCCTTAGCAGTTGGCAAAGACAGAATGATCATGGTGAATGGAAGCCATTGCCAACAGTAAATTCTAAGCAGAATCAGCCGATGTTATCTTTCTTGCCAAAGGAAGAAAATATTCATTTAAAACAAGTTTGGCAAGTTCCCGAAATATATGCAGGTTTACCCACTCTAGACGCAACCATTCGCCTTCATTTAATTTGGTGGGCAGATATTTGTGAAGTTTGGGTTAAGGGCGAGAAAGTTCAAGAAGGAGATTTATTCGATCAAAAATGCCGCCTTTTATTGACTCAAGAAGCAAAGACAAATCAAGAATTTAGTTTAGAGATTAAACTAAACAGCACAAAGCATGACATTGGCGCGTTACAGCGTTCAGAAATAGTTTTTGAATATCCACATCAACTATGTGATCCTGATAGATTTGCAACTGAGCTAGAGGTTCTCCAGACCTATATTCCGATTTTCGCAAAACATCAAATTGATTTACAGCCCTTAGAAACTGCTGCAAATAGCTTAATCGCGCTTTTTTCCGTAGCTGAATCTATTACTAGTGCCAAGTTTTTTTCCCAACTCGCAGAAATTCGCGAACCATTACTGCAATATAGTGAATTCCTCAAACAACGCCAGATCTATATACTCGGTAATTCCCATATTGATGTGGCTTGGTTGTGGGCGATCGCGGAAACTAAGAATGCAATGCAGCGCACATTTACCTCCGCTTTAAATTTACAAAAAAGCTATCCAGAATTGATCTTCAATCAAAGCACAGCAGTTTCCTATCAATGGATGGAGCAACAATATCCTGAATTATTTGCGCGAATTCAGTCAGCCGTAGCAGAGGGAAAATGGGAACTGATCGGGGGGATGTGGGTAGAGCCAGATGGGAACTTGCCGAGTGGCGAAGCTTTAATTAGACAGATTCTCTATGGTCAAGAATATTTTCGGGCGAAATTCCAGCGCGAAGTTAAAATCGCATGGCTGCCTGATACCTTTGGCTTTCATTGGCAAATGCCGCAAATCCTTTTAAAAAGCGGCTTTGAAGCTTTTGTGACTCAGAAATTACTATGGAATGATCGCAATAAGTTTCCCCATCAAATTTTTTGGTGGGAAGGTGTGGATGGAAGTCAGATTTTTACATATTTCAGTAATGAACTTGGTCAAGGATTGGAACCTGTGGCGATCGCTAAGTATCTCGCCAATCAAGAAGAAAAGCATCACATCCCTGAAACAGCGTGGCTCTATGGTGTGGGCGATCATGGTGGGGGACCAACTGCTGATATGTTAGATCTGGGGCGTGAGTGTGCCGAATCGCCCATATTCTTTCAAATGCAATCTAGTACCCTAGAGAACTTTCTTTTAAATTTAAAGGAGAAATTACCCGCAGATTTACCTGTTTGGCAAGATGAGCTTTATTTAGAATTTCATCGCGGTACATTTACCACGAAGGCTGATCAGAAGCGGCAAAATCGCCAAATGGAAGTGCTTTTAGGCAATGCTGAAAAATTTAGTGCGATCGCCTATTTAACTAGCCAGATTCCCTATCCGCAAGCAGATTTAGAAACTGCATGGCAAGGATTACTGCTCAATCAATTTCACGATATTTTAACAGGAACCTCGATTCCTGAAGTGTTTACTGATGCCGATCGCACATGGACTGAGGCGCGAGAAATTTGCGATCGCATTTTAGTATCTGTTGAGCAGACATCATGTTTACAAGCTTGGAATTTTTTAAACTGGCAGCGATCGCAATTAATTAGACTTGCCGATAATTCTTTATGTTGGTTAGAAAATATTCCTAGCTTTGGCTTTGCAGACTTAAAAACTGTAGCAATTCGAGAAACAGATCAGCCTTTAAGCATTACTTCTGAGAATGATAAGTTTTTTCTGGAAAATATTTATCTGCGGGTTGAGATTGATGCAAAGTCTGGAGTGATTTCGCAAATATTTGATAAGCGATCGCAAAAAAATATATTGCAATCTTCTAGCGAGTTACAATTTTTTGAAGATAAAGGACAATATTGGGATGCGTGGAATATTGATCCTAATTATGAGAGTAAAAAGTTAGAATCTGCAATCTTAGAATCAATTACAATTTCAGAAAATTGCAACTTGTTAGTATCCATTCGTATTGTTCAAAAATTCCGTAATTCTACTTTTACTCAAGAAATCCAACTAACAGCTTTTGAAGCATTTGTTACTGTCAATAATTCAATAGATTGGCAAGAGGAATATACTTTAGTTAAAGTTAATTTCCCTGTAAATTGGCAATCGTCCTATGCTACCTATGAGATTCCGATGGGAACAATTCAGCGTAGTACTTTAGGCGCAACTCCTGAAGCTAAAGCCAAATGGGAAGTTCCCGCGCAATATTGGTCAGATATATCCTCAGAGCAAGATTCTCTAGGTTTAGCCGTTCTTAATGATAGTAAGTATGGCTATGATGCTAAGCCTGATTGCTTGCGTTTAACTTTGCTGCGGAGTCCCAACTGGCCTAGTCCCAATAGCGATCGCGGGTATCATCAGTTTACCTATCGCCTAGTTCCCCATCAAGGAGATTGGCGCGGGGCAAATATTGTCCAATTAGCGCAAGAATTGAACAATCCAATTGTTTTAAAAAATTCGCCAATTCCAGAAACTTCGCAAAGTTTTCTAAATATTTCTGCACCAAATATTATTCTCTCCGCCTTCAAGCGATCGCAAGATCAATCAGGTTGGATCATCCGTTTATACGAGGCGCATGGTCAGACAACAGAAACAAATATTGAGATTTCATCACATTTATTGTCATTAAAAAATATATGGGAATGTGATCTCATGGAAAATCCTCAAACTCAACTCAATCTAGAAAATACTAATGTAAATATTAATCTTTTCAAAGTATCTTTTAAAGCCTATGAAATTAAAACCTTCTTAATTTCTTAATGTAGCAACGTAAGTTTTGCTTAGGACATAAACCCCAAAAGATGAGTAGCAGCGCGAAGCGCTGCTACTCATCTTTTGGGGTTTGATAATTAACGGAAATTCCACATCTCGTAGCGACCATTACGGAGCGTGAGAATTTGCCCATCGACATTGCTGGGTAAAACATCAATCCAAACCCTCCCGCCATTCATATCACTAAAGATTAGCGAACCGTCGTTCGCAAAGGTAATCGCTAGCGGATAATGGCGATCGCCTAAATCAATTTGTTCTCGATTGAGCAAGAGTAAGTATTCTGATTTACCAGAACCATCAAGATTTACCGCCGATAAAGTCCATTGCTGCTGCACTAACAAGCTAAAATCTTCAATACTTACGGAGACCTGCCCGTTCCGTTGTAATTCGCGATACATCGCTCTGATTAGCTTTTCAATCGTTTTAGGAGAGAGGGATTGCCAATCAACGGAAGATCCTTTTGGCGGATCGAAAATTCCACCACTGGTCACAAGGGGGGCAATCACGCTTTTATTAAGGATTGAGGCAAGAGAAATATCACCTGAAGCCAGAATCTTTAATCGACCGCCATCACTTACCCAGAGGGATTGGGCTGTTAAAGTCGCTGTTTGGGACTTGCCATAGGCATCATAGGTCACTACTCCCAAATTATTATTAAGCGAAAGCCCTAAAACGCGCCACAACAATATGGAAGATCGATCGCTTAATTCGGGAAAAGGATCATTGCGCCAGCGATCGCCATCCTTAATCAAATCAATACTCACCTCATACCAAGCCTGACCAGCATCCAGCTTTGGCGGAGGCAAGAACCAATCTGCACCAGCATTTCCTTTGCCGATGTAAGACACAGTTCCTAATAATTGCTGCGGTTTTAAATAAATTGGCGCGAGATCGAGGCGTTGCAATAATTGATTGGAATCTTTAGCATCCACATTTTGCGATCGCAACCATTGCTCAGCACGCCGCAAGCCATTGCGATGTAATACCACCAAGCCACCCCAGATCTTAATTTCCTTGGCTCCCGTAAAGCTCAGCATCGTCATCACCCTTTGCCAAATGTGTGGATGATATTTCGCCAGCATTTCCGCAATTTTATCGCCTTTATAACTGGGATCATTAGCGATCGCGAGGGCATCATTCCATCTGCCATCAATGATATTAATCAAAGCTCTTTCCCCCAGATTGGAATTAGGATTTTGAGCTTGCTCAAAGGTGATTTTAGAATGCAAACTAATTAGGTCATACTGCTCTTGAATAAAGGGCGGTAGAGTTTTGCCTTGAGAACGCAATTCGGTAACCATGAAATTGAACTTTTCAAGAGCAGGTGTCCATAGTCCTACACTTGCCATTAATAGAGCGTCTTGATATGCCTTGGGCTGATTTTTAGCTTCGTTGAGGTTTATCTGTCGTAATTGGATTTTGCGAATGGAATTGAGAATCACTTCTTCTGGTTGATAAATCAAGAATGCTGGTTCAAATTCTTGACTTTGGTTAACAACTAACTGAGAGGAATTATTGTTCGATAATACATTCCGCCATTTCGGAAGCTCCCCCGCAGGACTATTCCAAGCATCTAACTCAAATAGTTGCGATCTCTTATCGGCGGCAAAATAGTAGATTTGTCCATAGGTAATGCCATCGACATTGCCAGAAGTCGTAAACCAAATCCCATTTTTTAATCCACCAATATCCTTGGGTGAATTATCTAAAAGGGAAAGCCTTTTTAAGGGTAAACGGTTGCGGTTTGGTTGCAGTCTTTCGGGAGGGTTATAGGTGATGTATTTGAGCAGAGGCGATCGCACAAAGTATTCATCAATTCCTGAAATGGTGGTTGTGCTGATTAACAGAAGCTTTTCTACACCTCGATCCATGACAGACTGATAGAGACGAATTTCGCGTATATTTTGGGTCTCTGTTTCCAGTACCGTATAAAGAGTTTCTCCCTCCTTTAGTCCAAAACTCTCGCCTAACTTAAGCTGGTTTCGCTTTAGTTCTGATTGGATTTGAGAAATACTTTTAGGAATGTTCCATAGAGAATTGGAATAAAATGCGGGAGCTTCAGACGAACCTAGCCAACTAATCGCTAAAGGATTGGCGAGATAAACTACCCCTAATCCAATTAGTCCCCCCACTAATGGAATACTTAAAACAATACCAAAATTTGCCCATGTAAAGCGATCGCGTGGATCACTAACGGATGGTGTTGATGAAGATTTCGCTAAAGATGCAGGACTTGCCCCAGCCGACAATTCGACGGGTAATTCAGGATCAGTCTTAACAAGATCGCCAAAAGTTTTTGGGGATTCAGGCAAAGATTCCATGTGCGGTATCGCAAATCCTATACGGTTGCCATAGCCTAGCATATCTAGGACAAATCAAACTAAAATAAGTAAAAGCGGCGCTTCGCGCCGCCTTTACTTATTTTGGTTTGATGTAAGTGGGAAGGGAGTAGCTATTTTTAGCTTAAGTATTACAGTGCCAATCGCCCGTAATACTTAACGATAGTTGGTAAATTGTAAGGCTAGGGGGAAATCCTCGCCTTTGACAAGTTGGATAATTTCCTGTAGCTCGTCTTTAGATTTGGAAGTGACCCGCAAAGCATCGCCTTGTATGGAAGCTTGGGACTTAGGAAAATTATCACGGATAGTCTTAGATAGTTTTTTTGCTTGATCCTGTTCGATGCCACGCTTGAGCTTGATTTTTTGAATGACGCGATTGCCGCTAGCCGACTCAATTTCGCCATAGTCAAAAATTTTCAGCGATAAACCACGCTTAATGGACTTAGATTGCAACACATCAACTACCGCAGTTAAGGTCATTTCGCTATTAGTTTTAATAGTGATTAGTTCCTTTTCTAGTTCAACTTCAGTATTCGTACTTTTGAGGTCATAGCGGCTGACAATTTCACGGCGCGTTTGATCGATCGCATTGACCAGTTCTTGATGGTCGAAATCGCTCACAATATCAAAGGAATAACTAGAAGCCATAGATTTATTTAAGGGGTTATGAAGGAGATTATTTTATAAATTACAGGTTATAAACTGCAATTACTAATATTGGCACAGCGATCTAGGATAGCAAAAAAGTTGCTTAGGGTTTCGTAATTTAATTTTGATGACACAGTGTGGCTGTGCCATCAAAAGTCCTATTCCCACAAACGTCTACCCTCTTGACCATGGAGGCGATCGTGAGTATCTCTTAACAGCTTTGGTATATCCAGATTTTCGGGACATCTCGGTAAGCAATCGCCGCAATCAGTACAGCGAATTGCTTTAGTTCCGGGAAACCAATGTCCCGCATTCTCAAACATTTTGTAACGATACTTGCCAAACTCCACCATATCAAAGCCGATCACTAAATTTCGCAGCCTTAGGACTTCAGGAATATTAATGCTTTCAGGACAGGGTAGGCATTGATAACATTGAGAACACAGATCTTTATCTAGCAATGTGTAGCGCCGATTCATGCAATCGAGAACCGCTTGCTCTAGCTCCGACATCGGCGAGTCATTGTCCCATGCGTCTTGATGGGAATCTACTTCTGAGGGGATCGCTGCCCCAAGGCTGAGGGTATGAACTCGCGGATCGCTTAGCAAAAAGCGATCGCACATATATAGGGCGGTAAATGGATAGCAAACCCCTGCTAATTCTTCTGAAGGATTGTAGAGCATTCCGCCTTTATCGGAAGGTGAAATGATAAATACACCCATATCTTTTTCATGGGCTAGTTGCACCGCAGGAGCATTGCGTTGATTGAAGTAGTAGTAATGTAAATTGACCGATTCAAATAAATCTGTGCGAATCGTATCGAGAATGACGTTCAAAGGGGCATGGGTGGAGAATCCCACATGTCCAATCATTTTTTGATCGATGGCTTCTCTTACTGCCTTCATGCATCCATTGGGATTTGTCACTAGTTCGATATGTTCGGATAGATTAATCCCATGAATATCGAAGTTATCGATATAGTCCACATTCATTTTTTTGAGTGCATGTTCGATCTGACGACGCATAGAGTCTGCGTCTTTAGTGGGTGAAATTTTGGTGGTTAAATAAAAGCGATCGCGTTGTTGTTTCAATCCATTTCGCATCGCTTGACCGATATATTCTTCGCTCTTTCCGTAGCCTTGAGCAGTTTCAATGTGATTAATCCCCACCTCTAAGGCTCGTAAAATAGTTCTATGGGCATTGTCGGCTGATTCTAAATAGCGCATTGCTCCCAGAGAAAATACGGATAGGAGCATTTCAGTTTTACCAAAGCGACGGTAGCGCATAGCTTATCTAAATAAATATATTCACTAATATAGCAATCCTAAATGATTTGAGAGTGCGTCCAAAGGGACGCACTCTCAAATCAAAACCCAAGAAGACGAGTTGCGGCGCTTCGCGCCGCAACTCGTCTTCTTGCGAGAATGGCAACAGTCAGGGGTGCGGGGCAAAAAATGCACCCTGACTATTGGTAAGTGAATAGATGAGAGATATATGGCGAAGCCATATATCTCTCATCTATTGGGAGATGCGATTAATGGCTTCAAACATTTCTCCATCGGAAATTATTTGCTGACGTTGTTGCTTTTTAAAGTTGGCAATGCGATCGCCCATAGTTTGGCGATCGGTAATCACTTCTTTTTCTGGAAGTCGCCAATTAAGAAATCTATCTAAACCTTCGAGAGGCGCAAAGGAAAGATTGTTTTGAGAAAATCGCAATAGTTGCATACTGCCGCCACCCACCGCAGGAGCATTAGTTTGCTGCATCTCTAATAGCATTTGTTGCGCGGGGGAAATTGCTTTGGACTGATTTTGTCCGATCGCGATCTGGGCGTTTAGATATTCGGTATTTAAGGAAAATACACTACTGGCGATCGCCAATAAACCGAGAATTTTAAATAAAGCCATGCCAACTTTCCTAAAACTTTACAGAGAGAAATGCAACATAAATGCGTCTTCTGCGGCTATCGTCATTTGTAGTGAGACGGAACCAAAACCCCAGAAGTGAGTGGTGGCGCTTCGCGCCGCCACTCACTTCTGATTTTGTATCCTAACAAGACTGACGACAGCTATAAACATATTAAAACTAACATTACCTTCGTTTTTTACCGCTAAATGTTAGAAAACTTACAATCTCAGTAGCTGGGCGCACTTCAAGAGTAAAGGCTGGGCTTCGCCCAGCCTTTACTCTTGAAGCATTGCTTATAGTTGCAGCACTTTTTGTCGCAACTCTCTTTGGGTTTTTCTTGATATACTTGGCGACAGCGATACTTTGATTATTTGATAGTTTTTAAGCAATCGAGTTAAGCGATCGACAAGTAGATTTTTAGTAACGACACCATGCTAGAGACGGTAAGTGAAGCAGAGCAACCAAAAGATTTGGCAGATGCATCAGCTATGGAGCCAGTAAATACGGAGGCGATCGCCATTGTCGATACTCAAGTCGATACCCAAATTGTTGATGAGCCACAAGTCGATGATGATCTTGATGTAGTGGATGATCTTGAGGATGTGGAGATGTCCCTCTTCGATCACTTAGAGGAATTGCGATCGCGAATTTTTTATGCCCTCATTGCGGTGTTTGTGGGGGTAATTGGCTGCTTTGCCTTGGTTAATAAAATTGTGGCTCTGCTAGAAATCCCTGCTCAAGGTGTGAAATTTTTGCAACTTGCCCCGGGGGAATATTTCTTTGTGTCGATTAAGGTGGCTGGCTACAGTGGTCTATTAGTGGCAAGCCCTGCAATTTTGTACCAAATTGTCAGATTTATTCTGCCCGGACTTACGCGCAAGGAAAAACGGGCGATCGCGCCGATTGTTTTCGGCTCTAGCATTTTATTTGTTTTAGGGATTGTCTTTGCCTATGAGTTATTAATCCCTGCGGCGCTTAATTTCTTTATCAGCTATGGCGGGGATGTGGTTGAGCAGTTTTGGTCAATCGATCGCTATTTTGAGTTTGTCCTATTGCTACTTTTCAGCACAGGCTTAGCATTCCAGATACCCGTGATACAGGCTTTGTTAGCCATGACAGGTATTGTGAGTTCTAAAAGGATGTTGGCGGGTTGGCGCTATGTTGTTCTGGGTGCAGTAATTTTAGGTGCGGTGTTGACTCCATCAACTGATCCCATGACCCAAAGTTTATTGGCTGGTGCAGTCGGCATTTTATACTTTGGTGGCATTTTCTTAGTTAAAGCGATGGGTAAATAGTTTTACGATTTTTGCTATTTTTAGGTTGAAACCAAAATCAAAATGAAATTCGTTAAAATATTAGTTGCGTTCCTCAAGTATCATTTCACTGGTGAAATGATACTTGAGTGAATGTGATGCTTAGATTCATTGCTTTTGAGTAAAGTGTATCTTGAGGATCGAGTAGGGCGATCCAATATCCTGTATCAGCAAAAACTGTTTTCATGCTTCAATCTTTGGAGAACCATAAAGATAATGGTCATGGTTAATTGATCCATCATGGGGAAGTTTGTCCCATTCTTCGTTGGGAACTTAGGCTTGAATTTCTTTGACTCGCTCTAATAGGTCGAGAATTCCGTTTGTTTTTGTTTCAGTTGCTTGATTGTTAACTTTGGCTTGCTGACGTTGTTTGAGAAATAGGCAAAAGTCAAGGATTTCTTCAACTAATGATTCGGGGGCTTGTTCAAGTTCTTTGCTAAGTTGTTCTCTAAACGTCATTTTGTTGTTCTCCTATTGTCACTCTCAATATTCTCTAGCTTAATTTAACTAGAATAAGCTGTTAAGTTTTTGGACTTGATTTGCAATTGGGCGTACATCAAGTAAAGAAATAGGCAATCCAAAAGTGTTATAGTCCTGATTGGGAACCTTCTTTTCATGTGCTTCACGATATTTTTGCCATACTAAAGCTCTTAGGAGAGATGGCTTAACGATTAGAATTTCTTGATTAGGTATTAAGAAAATCCAGCAGTCAGCTTGTGAACTCCATCCCCATCCTGGAATGTTTTTGGAGTCAACAGAAATAGTCTCAAAGAAAAGATTTCCTGTTCGTTTAGCGACTACATCACATTTGTATTCAGCAGAAACAGTAAAACCGTTGGAGCAAGACAAAAGACGATCTATTCCTATTTCTTGATATTCTGGATTATCAGATACATCAGAGATAGTGTATGTCTGGCTAAGCCATTCATCTAAAATTCTTTCGCCTTGCTTACCAACTTTATGTTGCGATTTAAATTCAAACTGATGATTTTTCATACATAATTAAAAATGTCAAGATCAAGATATTCTTGAAGATGTTTTTGCCCTTCTCGTCTAATAGGAATTCCAGCTTCACGAGAGACCCAATTGATCAGACCACGAACTGACTGCGCTCGTCTAGGCTCTGTTTTTCCACCACAATCTGTGATATCCAGTTGTTTGAAAATATCTTGCAGCAACTTGATGGTCAATTCTTTCTCTCCCTTAGTTGTTTCTTGAATGGCAAGTTTAATGACAGGAAATCCAAGAAGAGATTCAGCAACTAGACGTTGAATATTTTGATGATCTCCATTAGCAAAACTAGAACGAATTATCTCAATACATTCATAAACTCCTTGAGTTTGGTGTTCAGATTTATGGATTTTAATCAATCCAAGTTCTTTCAAAAAGCTGGCATTATATTGCCCGTATCTAGCAATGTCTTTTTTATTCTTAGCCTTACTACCACCATGCAATCCTAGTTCGTAAGCAGTGTTGTGTCCCTGATATATTAACTCCAAAGCGAGCATAATCCGCTTAATCCCAATTTGGGGAATATTGATTTCTCCTATGCTGAAATGCAAACTTCTCCGAAGAATTTCACGCCAATCGATGTCTTGAGAAAGGAAGTTACATTCGTAGAATTTGATGAGCTTCTTTTCTGGGAAGACAGCATAGACAATCTCAAATGTTCTACCTGTGATTTGATGGTTGATTCCACAGATATTGATTCCAACATCTGAAATTGTCTCTCCTGTTGCTCTTAACTGCTGTAGTACAGGTTTCAGTTCATCTTCGACCATTTCATCCCAAAACACTCCTCCTTTCTGATACTCACAAAGCTTTTGTTTTACGTCGGAGGAAGCATAATCAAATTGAAACATAATTTTGTTCTCCTTTAGCGGTTGAATTTTCAAGTTGAGTTGAGAGAAGAAACATTTTATTGGCATTGCCAATGACGGGAAAAGAAAGATGCTGAGATAGTTTTGGGCTAAGAAAAACTAGTACTTTTCTATTGTGGAAAGTTAAATATATACAATCTATACCAGACTGTAGAAGTTCCCACGCTTCTGTCATGTGATCCCGAAATTGCGTTAATTGCATTTCTTCTGTTGAAGCAATAGGTATTTCCTCCCTCTCTAAATCATCTATAGGCAGGAGGAAACCTACAATTTCACCATAATAGGTGACAACAATTCGTTGCTTTCCCAATTGAACAAGTCGCCTGATTTTAGGCAAACTCACTCTCATCTCAGACATTGGAATCTGTTTAAAACTGTAACTCATGACTTCCTACTGATTAATAATATCTTTCATTACTCGACCTGTAATCTATGTATTGAATGATTGCATACCTACCCACAATATGTCAATAATGTTTTACGATATTTACGTGTTTTACGTTTTGCGCTTAAAAACATTGCGGAGAAAGTCTTTGGCTTTTTTAGCTGTGATTTCTATATATGATTATTAAACGAGGCTATATAATGATCAACTGCCATTCAGGAGTATGGAGGCAAATTGTGAATACAACTTTCAAATTTGATCTGTAAATGTAATCTGGCAACCTGTAGATTTGCATAAGCTCACCTTGCTCGGATTCTATGAACTATTCATCAAACAAACGAAACCCTCTACAAAAGAGTGATCTTTTCTAGCTGGGAGCAAAAAATAGCAATCCCTGCTCTCCACTAGGAATCGTCAACTTCGCCCAAAAGCGCAGCGTCAAGACCTCCTGTAACGTTTGGTAATGGTTCAGCCAACAAGCGATCGCTTAATTGATTTATGTTTTTTAGTTATATTTTTAAGATGCAGGTGATTGTATCGGCGATCGCTATGCTAACTTGTGATTGAATAGTGATGATTTACAAAAGTGTTGATATAAGTGGCAATTTATAACTTTCGGAATAAAGCAACCGAAGACATAAACTATGGTCGCGTCACAAAAAACAGCTTAAAACTTTTGCCAAAACCCTTACATCAAAAGGCTCAAATCAAGCTTGCGCGGATCTCTGCGGCAAGCTCACTTGAAGACTTACGTGAACTTCGTGGGAATCGGTTAGAAATTTTGATTGGAGATAGAGAAGGACAATATAGTATCCGAATCAACGATCAATATCGTATTTGCTTCCGATGGCTAAAAGAGAATGCTTATGATGTAGAAATCATTGACTATCATAATTGACAGTCTTAAATTATTTGTTAAACCATAAAACTTGTACTAGAACCAATCATGCAGCAACTACACCTAACACCTATTCACCCCGGAAAAGTCTTACAGGATGAACTAGAAGAAATTAATATCTCCTCTGAAGCCTTAGCTAATCATATAGAAGTACCACCCAACATAATTCACGATATTTGTGATGGCAAGAAGGATATTAACGCATTAATAGCCATGAAACTGTCTCGTGCCTTGGGAGCAAGCCCTCAATTTTGGCTAAATCTTCAAAACAATTGGGAGATTAGTCAGATTAAGGAATCCGAATATCAAAATATCCAATCAATCGCCGCTTAATAGCGATCGCCTTCTTTATACGACATCCACATACCGATGAAATCAGGAATGAATTGCGCGATAGCGATCAAGTTAAGAACATAAACCCAAAGCTATGAATACAAAGCTAGTAGAATCCTTAGCCCAAGTAATCGAATCCCTTGCACCAGATGAATATGCCCTATTGCAAGAAAAACTAAAATCTCGCACAATCCAGAAAACCATCGGCGTATGTGGCGGTCATGCAAGAATCCGCAACACCCGCATCCCCGTTTGGACAATCATCTCACTCCAACAACAAGGAGCCGATACCCCAGAACTTTTACGCAACTTCCCTTCATTAACCACAGACGACTTGAGCAACGCCCAATTCTATTACACTACCCATCAAGAAGAAATTGATCGCGCGATCGCCTCTCATCAATCCGAGCAAGAGGAAGCGATCATTGGCTAGATTCTATTCCAACGAAAACTTTGCGTTCGATATTGTGCAAATCCTGCGTGATTACGGTCATGATGTACTCACGTCCTACGAAGCAGGACAAGCAAATCAAGGTATTCCCGATCTTGAAGTTCTAAGATTTGCCACCAACCAAAACCGAATTCTAATAACTTTTAATCGTGATGATTTTATCAACTTACATCGTAGCGGCATGAATCATAGTGGCATCATTATTTGTAAAGACGATCGCGACTATCAGAGACAAGCCAAATTTATCAATGACTTTTTGCAATCCCAAACAACAGAACTTAGCGATCGCTTAATTCGCATCCAAAAGCAAAATCAGCCCAAGTCTAGTAAACCAATGTTTATAATTCGAGAATACTAAGTGACAGTGAGTGATCGCCAAGTTCTGCTTTACTCAATTTTTGTTATTTGAGGCGATCTCTTTTATCTATTAGCGATCGCATTTGATGATGAAAACAGGCGATCTCTTGCCATGATGAATATAATAATATAGCCAACTTTGAGAAATTTACCTTCACAGAACCACTCCCCACTCAATCCCAAATACCAACGAAACCTTTGCCTCTAAATCAAGCGATCGTTTTTCCTCAAAAAGCTTCTAAACATGTGACATTAACCCTCTATCGAATTACAACGTACCAACAACAAAGCAAAATCGCCTTCAGAAAGTGCGATCGCTCGTAATAGCCGTTTTAGAGTAGCCTGTCTATCTGCACTCATCTCTATAAATTCAAAAGATGCTCAAAGTATAAATGATAAGCAGCTAGACATCATGAATCTTAAAAAGCAAAGTTTAAGATCTCCATTAGCGAAAGTATACTAACTGTAATTTAATGGACTAAATTTATGACTATGACCGAATTAATGCCGCTATTACGGAAACTAAACCGTGCTGAAAAATTACACGTTATGCAATGCCTAGTATCGGACTTGGCACAAGACGAATCCGACTTACTCAGACAAAATATGTCCTATCCCATCTGGTCGCCCTATGATGCTTTTGAAGCGGCAGATACCATGTTAAAAGTTTTGGCAGCAGAAAAAAGTAATCATGCGTAAACCTCAAGGATATTCCTACACCACATTCGATCCTGCCCTTGGAGAAGCTGGATTTAGACCATTACTGCCCATCACCCTTGATTATCAAGATCGCTCCATTCAAGTAAATGGATTGCTTGATACTGGCGCAACTATTAACGTCTTGCCATACCAGTTAGGAATTGAGATTGGTGCAATTTGGGAAGAACAAACAACATCGTTGCAACTGACAGGCAATCTTGCTCAATTTGAAGCGCGTGTGATTGTTTTGAATGCGAAAGTATCTGATTTTGAAACCGCAAAGTTAGTATTTGCATGGACAAAAGCGCCTAATGTTCCGCTAATTTTAGGTCAGGTCAACTTTTTTATGGAATTTGACGTTTGCTTTTATCGATCGCAACTTTCCTTTGAGGTCCGCCATAAGAAACAAGCCTAATAAAATCGTACTAGCGCCTTACCCATAATATCCACAAGATTTACCACCCCATCCGCATCCGTGATATGGCGATCTATAGAGACTAGATCCCAATTGTGCTTTTAAATCTGCCACAAGGCGATCGCGCACCTCTATCGAATTAAAACGCGCCAGCAACAAAGCAAAATCGCCGACCGAAAGTGCGATCGCCCGTAATAGCCGTTTGAGAGTAACCTGTCTATCTGCACTCATCTCTATAAATTCAAAAGATGCTCAAAGTATAAATGCTAAGTAGCTAGAGATAATAAATCTTAAAAAGCAAAAGTATACTAATGATAAGTTCTGGGACTAAATTTGTGACCATGACCGAGTTAAGGCAACCTTCTCATGCGTAAACCTCAAAGATATTCTTAAATATGCATAATATCGCATCAAATTCTAGTGAACATATTTTCATATATGACACAACTCTTCGGGATGGCACTCAGCGCGAAGGGTTGTCGTTATCAGTGGAAGATAAGGTGCGAATCGCCGATCGCCTCGATCTCATGGGGATTGCTTTTATCGAAGGGGGTTGGGCGGGCGCAAATCCTAAGGATGGCGAATTTTTTCGACGAATGCAAGAATATCGCCTTAGCCATGCCGAATTAGTGGTGTTTTGTTCGACGCGACGGGCGGGAATCAAGGCTGCGGATGATCCCATGCTTGGGCCAATTTTGGGAGCCGAAACAAAATGGATTACGATTTTTGGGAAATCGTGGGATCTCCATGTCATCGAAGGTTTGCGTACTACTTTAGATGAAAATCTAGAGATGATCGGCGATACGATCGCCTATTTGAGAAGTTGCGATCGCCGCCTTATTTATGATGCTGAGCATTGGTTTGATGGTTATAAAAATAATCCCGATTATGCCATTAAGACACTCAAGGCGGCTTTTGAGGCGGGGGCGGAATGGTTTGTTCTCTGTGACACCAATGGCGGCACTCTGCCCGATGAAGTCGCTAAAATCACACAAATAGTTTATGAATCCCTGATTGCTTGGGGTAACGCCTCTCCGCAAATTGGCATTCATCCCCACAATGACTCAGGTTTAGCCGTTGCCAATGCGATCGCCGCCGTCCAGCATGGGGCAACGATGGTACAGGGGACAATTAACGGCTATGGTGAGCGCTGTGGCAATGCCAATCTCTGCACCGTCATTCCCAACTTGCAGCTAAAAATGGGCTATGACTGCATCGCCGCCGATAACCTCGCCCAACTTACGGAAGTTTCGCGCCAAGTTAGTGAAATCGTTAATCTTGCTCCCGACGATCATGCTCCCTTTGTCGGGGCTTCCGCCTTTGCCCATAAGGGAGGCATTCATGTCAGCGCGGTGCAGCGCAATCCGCTTACTTACGAGCATATTGCCCCTGAGAGCATCGGCAACAATCGACGGATTGTAATCTCTGAGCAAGCCGGAATTAGCAATGTCATTTCTAAGGTAGAAACCTTTGGCATCTGCCTCCGCAAAGAAGATCCCGCCTGTCGGCAGATTTTGCAAATGACTAAAGAACTCGAACAAATCGGTTATCAGTTCGAGTCCGCCGAGGCGAGTTTTGAGCTATTAGTCCGCGAAGCGTTAGGCGATCGCCCTAAGTTTTTTACGATTAGTAATTTCTATGTCTATTGCGCCACCGATAGCGATCGGCTAAATGGAGATGTGAATTCCCAAGCTACCGTCAAAGTGGTAGTCAATGGCGAAGAACATCTCACAGCCGCCGAAGGTAACGGCCCCGTGTCCGCCCTAGATCTAGCTCTAAGAAAGGCTTTAATTAGTTTCTATCCTGAAATTGCCAACTTCTATCTCACCGATTACAAGGTGCGGATTCTCAATAGTGACTGCGGCACACAGGCGACAACTAGAGTATTAATCGAATTTAGCAACGGTAAACGCAGATGGTCAACGGCAGGCGTTTCTGACAATATCATTGATGCTTCCTGTAAGGCGATCGGCGAAGGTTTAGAGTACGGACTACTCGCCGCCGTGAGATATACCAAAACATAGAGAAGGCGGCGCTTAGCGCCGCCTTCTCTATGTTTTATCGACTTTGAATTTTGGGGATTACGTTAAACCTAAGCAGTTTAATCAATTTTGCCAAATTAAGCTCATGCATCAGCACATAGGAGCAGGGAATTAGGAATAAGGTCAGGATTGTGGCAAGGGCTAACCCAGAAAAAATCACAATCCCAAGCGGTTGTAAAAATTCGCCGCCATCGCCGCCGCCAAGAGCTAGAGGAAATGCACCGACAACAGTGGTAATCGTAGTCATCAAGATCGGACGTAAACGGGTAGGTGCAGCTTGTAACATCGCCTGCATACGACTACATTTCTGTTCCTCGCGTAACTGGTTCGCCAGTTCTACCAGCACGATCGCATTATTCACGACGATCCCAATTAACAAGATCACACCGATTACCACCATCACATTAATCGAGCTATTGGTCACATACAGCCCCACAATACCTCCAGCCAGTGCAAGGGGAATCGTCAGCATGATCACTAATGGGTCGAGCAAGGAGTTGTACTGTACTGCCATCACCACAAATACGAGGAATGATGCAAGTAACCCCAATACTCCAAAGGCTCCAGAGAGGTTGTCATTAGCCGCTTTAGCGGAACTAGGTAATATGGTGACACCATCGGGTAAATCAATTTCCGCGATCGCCTGTTCAGTTTGTTTGAGAGCATCACTAAGACTTGCGCCGCGCTCCACACTACCGAGGATTAGGTAAACCTGACGTTGATTAATCCGTTGAATTTCCCCTGGGGCGCGACCTTCGCTCAAAGTTGCCACATCAGCGAGGCGGACTGGGCGATTATTGCTGACAAATAGAGGGACTTGCTGCAACTGCGAAGAGTTTTGGCGTAACGCAGGATCAAGCTGTACGCGCACATCGACAAGGCGATCACCACGTTGTAACTGTGTGGGAACCGAACCTGTAATCGCAGTTTGCAGAGTGGAGCCGATCGCTTGCGTGGATAACCCTAGCGCTTGCAGACGTTCCCAATCAGGAATAATCTGGACTTCAGGCTGACGGGCATCAGTATCAGGGCGGAAGGTTGCTCCTTTGACTGACTTCTCCAAAGCACTAAGAACTTCTAAACCTGCTTGCGTCAATAGGTCTGGATTATTACCTTGCAAAACGACATCAATATCGGTTCTGGGTACAGGTGAATTGTTAACGATAATCCCGCGCACTTGCCCAGGGTTAACCCTCACTCTTATTCCTGCTAGATTTAGTTTGGCAATTTCTCGATTCACGCGACTCACAAAGCCCGTCAGGTCAGCATTTGGCTTGAGTGTAACGGTACTACCACTACGCAAAGGATTAGCAGTAACGTTATTCCCAAAGGAACCGCCGCCAATAGTTGCAAATGAGTAGGCTGTTTCAGGTTGCTTGATTAGAATTTCGTCAACCAGCTCCATCACTTTAATGTTCTCAGCAAGGGTTGTACCTGCGGGAAATTGAGCATTGACGTTGACATCACCTGTTTTGACTTGGGGAATGATTTCTTGGGGAAGTTGTCGTGCCATCAGGAAGCCGCCACCGCCAAGGATGGCGAATAGAGCAATGATGACCAAAAGGCGATATTGAACAATCCTTGCTAAAAATCCTGCGTAGCCAAGAGTCGCCGCTGCAAAACGACGCTCAAATCCAACCATAAACCAAGATTCATTTAAACGACTTGACCAAGGAATAGCTAGTAGTCGCGAAGCCATCATCGGTACGACAGTTACCGCGATCACAATCGACGCAAGTACTGCAAAACTAATGGTCAGAATCAGTTGATTGAATAGTAGTGCCAGAAATCCACCTAACAATAGAAATGGGAAAATTACGACAAGATTAGTGCTAGTAGAAGCAATTAGGGCTGATTCAATCTCAGCGCTGCTATCCTGTGATTGATTGATAATGTCATCAAAATTAGCCTCACCACCATTGCGCTTGCGAATTTTCTCAATGCCGATAGTAATGTTCTCTAACATCACAATCGAGTTATCCACAACAATACCCACACCGAGAGCAAGTCCACCTAAACTGAACAGGTTGAGAGAGAAACCAAAAATACCCATACAGATGATTGCGGCGAGGGTCGCCAAGGGAATGGCAAGGGTGATAATTAGAGTCTGGCGTAATGACCCTAGAAATAAAAACACAGCGATCGCCGCTAAGGCAGAACCAATAATCCCTGACCAAACTACGTTGGAAACCGAAGCCCTGATCAGTCTTGACTCGTCAAGGGTGGCTGTTATCTCTGCATCACTGGGAATCAAGCCATTTTCCTGAAGAGTGGCGACTTTTTCTTTGACGCGATCAATTACTTCAATCGTATTTGCATCAGGCTGCTTAGTGATGAGCAAACGCACCGCTTGCTGTCCATTTAAAGTTGTGAAAACCCGTTGTTCTTCAGTACTGTCAATAATTTCCGCAAAGTCTCGCAAATAGACTTGTCTAGACGGAGCTGTACTGGATGGATTACCAACGACAAAGGATAAATTTTCTAGCTCTTGAGCATTTTTAAACTTGCCGATCGCCCGAGTCAGTGGCTCGACCGCACCATTGCGTAACCTCCCCCCCGAAATATCAATATTGCGATCGCGCAATGCGTTCAAAACTTGATTAACACTTACACCTGCGGATTGTAAGCGGGGCAAGTCGAGATTGACCTGTACCTCTTCCTTTACGCCACCAACTACATCAACACCCGCAACACCCGGCACGATCGCTAGCTCACGCCCCAACTCCTCATCTGCAAATAGTCGCAACTCTGGCAATGACAAGGAAGGCGATGTGAGCGCAAGCTCATAGATCGGAAATTGGGAAGGATCAAATTTAAAAATTCTCTCATTCTCCACAACATCGGGTAGCTGGCTCCGACCTCGGTTGAAGCTAGCCACTGCGTCATTCAGAGCCTGATCAACATTACTACCTGCATCAAAAAACAAATCGACTCGCACCTGTCCTTCGCGAGTACGCGAAAAAAGCTGATTCACACCTTCAGTAATTGCTAATGCTTCTTCTAGAGGTTTAGTGACTTCGGTAATGGCTACCTCTGGAGAGACTCCCGGAACATCAATCTGTACGCCGATACGGGGATAAACAATCGATGGCAGTAAGTCCACTTGTAAGCGAGTTATATAAAATGCGCCCATTACAAAAATGGCGATCGTCAGCATCAGCGTACCAATGTGGCGGCGAATCGCTGTGGCGCTAATGCTAAATCCTGTCGGCTTTGGACTGGACGAGTTTTGGTTGCTCATAGTTACCTCTTAAAATAATTTAAAAAAGGTGATGATGTAACGCACTCCGTGCGTTACATCATCACTTAGAAGATTCCGATAACACGCTGAGCTTGACAGCATCACCATCCTGTAACTTGCCACCACTCCTGACCACAAGGCGATCGCCTTCCTTTAAACCAGAGAGAATTACAACTTTGCCATCACGGCGATCGCCAAGGGTAACTTTACGCGCTGACACTTTTGGCTCTTTCTGATCACCAGTAATCACAAAAACTGTGCCAGTTTTGGGCTTGCCCTTTTCATTAGGATTAGTACTAGACTTGGTATCGGTTTTTGGCTTCGCTTGAGTTGTATTCGTCTCTTTAGGTGCTTGAGTCGGTCGTCCTGCTACTTCCAGCGCAGTTTCTGCGATCGCAATTTGGCGAGCCTGACTACTTGAAAACTGCACTCTCGCTAATTGACCGCTCCCCAATTTATTGTCGCGATTAGGAACTACAACTTCCACAGGAATTAATCTCGCCACAGGATCAGCCACTGGTGAGATCCGTCTCACCGTTCCTGTAAACTTCTGATTGGGGAAGGTATCAAACCGAACATTAACTGATTGATTTAAACGAACTTTGCTAATTTCCAGTTCTGAAATCAGCACAATTACCTTAACTTGGCTAAAATCACCTAATTTTATAACGTCATTCCCTGCGAATAGAAGATTGCCAGTTTCACTAACTCGCTCTAACACAACACCACTAATTGGTGCAGTAATCGTAGTGTAGGATTGGCGCTCCTGTTCCCTTAATTTAATTGCTTCTTGGGCTAAAACTCTTTGAGAGCTTGCGCCCACGGTTTGCTGTTGCAGATTTACCTGCTGCTCCGCCGATCGCCAAGACTGCTCAGCTGATCGCGCACGGGTGATCGCAGTCTCCGCAGTTTGAGAAGATACGGCTCCATCTTTAGCCAATTGGGTGAAGCGATTCGCATCAGCTTGTGCTTGTTGATATTCCAGTCTGGCTCTTTCTACTTGGGCACGAGCATTGCCCACAGCCGCATTTGCCTGAGAGACTTCCGCTTCCCTTGCCGCAACTTCGGCATCCGCTTGCAGCACAGTCGCCGAGAGAACCGCATCATCCAACTGGGCGATCGCTTGCCCTGCATTGACCCGATCGCCAATATCTACATTTAAAGCTAATAATCTTCCTTCTATTCGCGCTCGCACTGACACTTCTTGAATGGGCGCAGTTGTACCTGCGTATTCGGTTTCGGCTTGCAGTGAGTCTAAACTGGCGATCGCCACATCTACGGCGGCAGGCGCTTTTTGGCTCTGCGTTTGGGCTTGAGATGCATCTTTATTAGTTTGAGAACTGCAACTTAAGTTGAACACCGATAAAATAGCAATTACAACCAGCATCCAAGTAGCTTTCATAACAGTGCGTATTAAAGTTAAGTTTTCTAACGTTATTCTAGGCTAAGTTATCGCCTTATGGATAACAGCTTTACCATAGGGCTTTCTATAGCTGTATCTAACACATAAATCAATTTCCTGTGCTTCCTCCTATCGTATTAGCGACTTTATTTTCCATAGTGATCAGTGCGATCGCGATGGGCATTTTAATATATCCCTTATTGCGAAAATGGCAACGCGATCAGCTGATGGAGCAGCCATTTCCAAGGCATTGGCTGAGTATTGTCGAAACTAATTTAGCGATTTATGGTTTCCTCTCATTGGAACAGCAAAAGCAATTACGAGGAAATATCCAAATATTTCTTAAGGAGAAGCAATTTATTGGTTGTGCGGGATTACAAATCACGGAAGAGATGCGGGTAACGATTGCGGCGATCGCCTGTTTATTATTATTTGGTGATCGGAAAACCTACTTCCCCAACCTCCGTTCTATTTTGGTCTATCCCCATGCTTATGTAGTAGATGAGATGGTTGTGAATGATCTTTATGTTGTGGAAGAGCGCAAAGTGGTAAGGTTGGGAGAATCATGGACAAAGGATCAGTTAATTCTCTCTTGGGAACAAGTTCAGCAAGATACTTTAAATTGGCGGGATGGTCATAATGTGGTGCTGCATGAGTTTGCCCATCAATTAGATCAAGAGGATGGAGAAGCGGAAGGTGTGCCAATTTTGCCAGAATCAATTAATCACAAAATATGGGCTAAGGTAATGGCAGAGTCTTTTACGCAACTTTGTAAGCAAGTGGAACTTGGTAAAAAGACCACCATTGATGCCTATGGCGCAACTCATCCTGCGGAATTCTTTGCCGTCATTACTGAGGCTTTTTTTGAAAAGCCGCATCAATTAAATCAGAAGCATCATGATATTTATGAACTTCTAAAAACGTACTACAAGCTTGATCCTCTTAAATAACTGATGTTACGTGGAAGGAAAACAGAGTAGAGTAAAGATAGACTCCGACAGAGGTTGAAAGGTATGGACAGAAAGTTCTTAGACCTATACTCAGATTACCTAATCAGTAGTTT
>NZ_JACJQA010000015.1 GCF_014696355.1 Pseudanabaena sp. FACHB-1998
TCTATGGTGCGGTGGTACCACTCTGACCCATCCCGAACTCAGTTGTGAAACGCTGTCACGGTGAAGATACTTTAGGGGTTGCCCTACGGGAAAATAGCTCGATGCCAAGCTTAATACTAAAATAAGAGAGGCTCAAATCATAGATTTGAGCCTCTCTTATTTTGTAGGGTTGAAAACCACGCTAAGATTTTAGTCAGTTGCAGCAATTTATTTAGAAATTCCGATCGCATGATTTTTCCTGAGTATTCCGACTTTAATAAGCTTGCTGAGCAAGGAAACTTTGTTCCTGTGTATATGGAACTGGTTGCTGACTTGGATACACCTGTGTCGGCTTGGTATCGAGTTTGTCAAGGTCAGCCTTATAGTTTCTTGTTGGAGTCTGTCGAGGGTGGCGAGAGACTGGGTCGTTATAGCTTATTGGGTTGTGATCCTTTGTGGATATTAGAGACAAGAGGCGATCGCACTACACAAATATTTCGTGATGGCGTAGTGAAGGAATTTGTTGGGAATCCATTTAAGCATTTGAGTGATTGTCTTTCGTCGATTCATCCTGTACATTTGCCGCAATTGCCACCGAGTTTAGGGGGATTATTTGGTTATTGGGGTTATGAGTTAATTAACTGGATTGAGCCGAAAGTACCTGTTTATTCCTGTCAGGAAAACGATACTCCTGATGGAGTATGGATGCAGGTAGATAGTTTGTTGGTTTTTGATCAGGTGAAACGGAAGATTTGGGCGATCGCCTATGCTGATTTAAGTACAGGAGTTGCCCCTGACCTAGCTTATCAGTCTGCTTGCGATCGATTGGCGGTATTAGTGGATAAGCTACGTTCTCCTTTAGATCGACAAAAAACTTCAATTAAATGGACTAATCCGCGATTGCAGCCCCCTGTAAGCTATACCAGTAATATTACTCGTGAGAAATTCTGTAAAGCGGTAGAACAGGGCAAAGAGCATATTAAAGCTGGCGATGTTTTTCAAGTAGTGCTTTCGCAACGATTGACGACGGAATTTAAGGGTGAGCCATTTACCTTGTATCGCTCGTTGCGGGTTGTGAATCCTTCACCCTATATGGCTTTCTTTAATTTTAAGGATTGGCAGCTTATTGGCTCTAGTCCTGAAATTATGGTTAAGGCTGAGGTTAGTGATGGAGTTTCACGTACTGTGTTACGTCCGATCGCGGGGACTCGTCCTCGGGGAGCTACGCCTAAAGAAGATGCGGAGCTAGCCCAAGATTTACTTGCCGATCCTAAGGAAATTGCGGAACATGTGATGCTGGTGGATTTAGGTAGGAATGATCTGGGTCGTGTGTGCAAAAGTGGAACCGTGAAGGTTGATGAGTTGATGTCGATTGAACTTTATTCTCATGTGATGCATATTGTCAGTAATGTTGTTGGAGAGATTCGTCCAGACAAAACTGCTTGGGATTTACTTCAGGCTTGTTTCCCTGCGGGGACGGTAAGTGGTGCGCCCAAGATTCGGGCGATGGATATTATCCATAACTTAGAGGGCGATCGCCGAGGAATCTATGCGGGAGCCTATGGCTACTATGATTTTGAAGGACAGTTGAATACAGCCATTACAATTCGGACGATGGTGACGAAAAATGGGACTGCTAGTGTGCAAGCTGGTGCGGGAGTAGTTGCCGATTCTGATCCTGAGAAGGAATATCAAGAAACTTTAAATAAGGCTAAGGGAATGTTGGAATCATTACGTTGTTTGGGTTAATAATAATGATAAGACTAAAGCCTTTATTGATTGTTGGGAGTGATACGGGTGTTGGCAAGACGGTTTTAACGGCAGCTTTGGCGGCTTATTGGCTGACCTATCGCGATCGCGCGGATCTTGCTCAACTTAGTACTTCGCTAGGAATTTATAAGCCTTTACAGTCGGGTGTTGGCGATCGCGAATTTTATAATCAGACTTTTAAGCTTTCCCAAACTCTCGAGGAAATTACACCTTTATATTTTGAAACCCCGATCGCGCCTGCGATCGCCGCTTATAAGGAAGATAAGCCGATTGATTTGGCTATTATTTGGCAACAGTTTCTAAAACTACAGCAACAAAAAGACTGTTTACTAGTTGAGGCAATGGGTGGATTAGGTTCGCCAATTACGGATGAGTATATAGTGGCGGATTTGGCGAGAGATTGGGCTTTGGAAGCAATTTTAGTTGTGCCAGTGAGACTGGGGGCGATATCTCAGGCGATTGCTAATGTCGCTTTAGCGAATTTGCAAAAGGTAAAACTTAGAGGAATTGTCTTGAGTTGTTCTCAAGAATATTCGTCAGAGGAGATTGAAGAACTGGCTCCGCCACAGATGATTTCTCGATTGACTTCGGTTCCAGTTTTAGGAATATTGCCATATATTAGCGATTTTCAGGATATTAAGCTGCTTGCTCGCGCTGCTTCAGAGTTAGATATTGAGCGTATTTTCTGATCAATCCCTAAAACAAAAATGGCGGCGCTTCGCGCCGCCATTTTTGTTTTAGGGATACCAAAACATTCCTTTGATGCCTTCGGGATCGGCGTTGAAACCTAGTTGTTGATAAAACTCGACCACATGTGCATCTGCAAAAAGACTGATGTTACTAATGTCAGCTTTGCGTAACTCGCGGATCATTTCTTCCATCAAAGCTTTGCCTAAGCCCCTACCTTGAAAATCGGGGTGGATTACTACATCCCAGAGGGTGGCATTAAAAGCATAGTCAGAGGTTGCTCGTGCAAAACCGACTAATCGACGAAAGCCGCCGCGATGCTCCCACATCGAAAGAACTACAAAGCTGTGTTGTAGAGCAATACGAACTTTACGAATTGGTCGCCTTGCCCAACCTACCGCATCACATAATTCTTCTAGTTCGTAGAGATCAATATCTTTTTCGGTGCTAAAAAAAATCTGTCCGCTTTGGTTGGGTACTTGGCGAAGTTTTGTCTTTTTTGTCGGTTCGAGCGTATCAGAACCAAATAAGCTTTTCCAGAACCCCATTTGTATATAGCGATCGCCCTGTTTGTTACAGATCTATTGCAGATATTCTAAGCACTTTTTTATTGTATCTGCTTTTGTTGAAACCATGCGATCGCAAATACTAAAATAAAATCTGCATATCTAGCCATCCCAAAAGATTTAAGAAAGTGCGTCCCAAAAAAGCGCACTCTCTTAAATTTTTTAATCTCACAAATCAAATAGGATTGCTAGAGAAGACAATGTAGTTTTCCTACTTTCAATGGGTGAGGTGCGGCTTTACTTCTTACCACCTATGGGAGGGTGCAAAACGGCTCTTATCTAGACCTGTCTTTATGTTGGTAAAATTAAAGGCATCATTGCCATCTTTGTTATAAGAATTCTGCAATTTAATCAAGAATCAGATTTTTTGTGGCACGACTTTGCTGTACTGCGAATTTGCCCTAATACAAAAATAAATTCTTTACTTGACCGCAAATCCGTAAGCTGTTACAAGTTAGTCTTTTCACTACCACTATATGCAATTTTAAAAGCGATCATGTCATTTCGAGCCTATAAGCATTTAATATGGTTGACTGAGGCATTTGGGTTGAGCAAATCTGTCTATGAGCAGTCAGGTGGTAGTCAATGACATTCGGTCTAAAAACCTCTACGATTGAGCTGCTGAAACGCTTTAACATGAGTTTTCCGCAGTTTTATGGGCAGTTTGTCAGTAGTGATATTCAACTGCAAAACTTGCGCTTGGCTTATCAGCTTTATCAAACTAAAGAAGCTGTGATTGAGCTAAAGTCGGAAGGGGCTAAAAGTGTACTTTACTTTGCTTATCGGAACCAGTCTTTTCTGTTAAATGATATTTTTGGGGTGCTGGCGGCTTATGGTTTAACTATCCATAGCTTAAATTTATATGGGCAAATTCATTCGCCCATGCTGGTATTTATCAAGTTAGTAATTTCGCGGGGAGGCAAAACCTTGCCCCAAAAAACTGCTGAAAACGTCCGTAAGGCGATCAAAGAGACATTATTGGGGCGCTTTGAGGTGGAGGAGATGCTGGCTCTGGAGTTTAACCTTGATAGTGGACTCAGGAAAGTAGAGACTAACTTCTATGTCGATCGCATGTTTCATTTGCCAGCCTTATTAGTTGAAGCAGATAGTCAGCCTGGGTTGTTTTATAAGGTGATGAATGCGATTTGGCAGGAAGATTTGTTAGTGGTGAATGCTAATTTGTTAGTGTTGCGAGGACGCACGCGCCTAATTTTGTATTTATTAGGCCCTAACGAAAATTTAATTCCTGAATATTTAGGTTCAAAAATTGCAGAAAGTTTAAAACAACGTTTGTCTGATTAATCCAGAAGATTTTCAATGTCGTGCCTTTGCCGCGACATTGAAAATCTTCTGGATTACTTTGCTATAAAATCAAGAATTGTTGGTGTGGGGCTTTCCCCCGCCCTAACAATTCTTGATTGAGAAAGAAGTAATATTGTCATGCCCCAAACTAAGATTTATGGAAATGCGGAGTTTATTCAGCAAAATCGCGAACTTTTATCTAACACTATTCATTCCTGTGTTGTGGATGCTTTTAATTATCCTCCTGAAAAGAAGTTTCAGCGTTTCTTCCCTCTACTAGCGGAAGACTTTGAATATCCAAGCGATCGCTCAGACAAATACATCATTATTGAAATATTGATGTTTTCAGGACGTTCTGTGGAAGCAAAAAAAACTTTGCATCGTCTGTTATTTGATCGACTAAAAGTAAACCTCGATATAAATCCATTAGATGTGGAAGTTATCCTCATTGAGACTCCGAGCCATAATTGGGGGATTCGAGGAATGTCAGGTGATGAATTGAATTTGAGCTACAAGGTAAATGTTTAAAGATATGACAGATTTAGATATTAATTTTCGCTTGGCACAATTTATTGATATAGATCCCTTGATGGAGTTGGCTCAAGAGTTCTATCAATTTGATCAGATTGAATTTAACGAGGATGTGATCAAAGCTTTTATTGCCTTGCTCAGTGATGAGCAGTTTGGATTGATTTGGTTAATTTGCGATCGCGATCGCCCCATTGGTTATGTTGCCTTGACTTTCTTTTTTAGTATGGAATATCACGGGCGTTGTGGGCTAGTGGATGAATTATATATTCAGGAAGAATATCGGGGGAAGGGGCTTGGTAAACAGGTGTTTGTGATAATCGAAGATTATTTAAAAAGCAAAGGGATGCGATCGCTTTCTTTGGTGGTTGATTACTGGAATAGTCAGGCGGAGGCGCTCTATACCAAATTAGGCTTTTGCAAAGAAAAGCGTCATTTGATGGTTAAACATTTAGGTACTTAAACTAAGGGTTTCGCCGTAAAAGAAGGAAGCAATTATTGATGTTGCGGCTTTGATACGCCATCAATAATTACAAAAATGTAAAAACTTAGGTTTGCAAATCATGAAAATACTGCAAAAATAAAAAAACATAATAAAAATCTAGACTTTACCTAGAAATATGAGTACATTTCCTGATTTATCGGCACATGGCTATCAAGTTATCAAAGAGTTGGGGCATAACTTGGAGGGGGGGAGATTTACATACCTTGCCAAACGTTTTGCTGATAATGCTGAAGTTGTGATCAAGCAATTTCAGTTTTCTAAGGGTACGGGGTGGGATGGGTTTAGAGCGATCGAGCGTGAGATCCAAAGCCTACAGGGTTTAAGTCATCGCGGTATTCCCAAGTATTTAGACAAGTTTGAGACAGATAGCGGCTATTGCTTAGTTACGGAATATTTCCCTGCGGATACTTTGGCGGTGGGACGGAGTTTTACGCCCGATCAAATTAAGCAAATTGCGGTGCAGCTTTTAGAAATTTTGGTGTATCTGCAAGAACGAATGCCGCCTGTGATTCACCGTGATGTTAAGCCCGAAAATATTCTGGTGGATCATAATCTCAATGTTTACCTGATTGATTTTGGTTTTGCTCGGGTGGGTAGTGGCAGTGTGGCGATGAGTAGCGCGGCGGCGGGGACGTTTGGCTTCATGGCTCCCGAACAAATCCGCAATCTCAAGCTAACCAATGCTTCCGATCTCTATGGTTTGGGTTTGACGTTAATCTGTTTGATTGGGGCGATCCGTTCGACAGATATCGGCAATTACATCGATTTCAGCAATCAACTAGATCGCAGCAAAATCGATCCAAAGTTGAAGGGATGCAGTTTAACCTTTGTGAAGTGGCTAGATCAAATGGTTGCGCCCGATCCGAGTAAGCGTTTTGCTGATGCTAAGGTTGCATTGGAGACATTGAAGCCTTTGTATGTTGTGCGTGTACCTGAAGTCAAATTTTTTAAAGATGGTGTAGAGTTCGATCCGAGTAAAATTACATTCAAGTTTAAGGCAAAGAACTTGGGCGAAAAAATGAGGCAGACGATTACGCTCAAAAATTCTATTCCCGAAACTGTTTTAGAAGGTTGTTGGGAAGTCGCCCCACATCCCAACGATCCGCCGCACACGCCAGATAGTCATGCTTGGATTTCATTTAACAAACAAAAATTTAAAGGGAACGATGTCAACTGTGAAATAACTGTACATACCAGCAAACTGCGTGCAGGGCTTACAGGTTCGCGGCAGGTAGTATTCCGTTCCAATACAAACCAAGGTCAAATCAATTTACTCCTAGAAATTGAAACAGCTAACCCCTTGCCTAAGATACCTCTGTCTCTGTATTTTGAGGAGGTTTTATATTTTGGTTGTGTTCTTGTAAGTGGTGTTATAGCTATTCGGGCTGAGGATGAGGCTGGTGCTGTGGGTATAGCTTTGGCTGGGTCTGTGGCTTTGGCTGTTGTAGCTATGGCTGCGACTAGGGCTGTAGCTGTGGGTATATGTTTAGAAGTGGTTGGGGTTGTGGCTATAGCTTGGACTGGGGCTTGGGCTGGTGCTGTGGTTTGGACTGCGGCTTGGATTTGGGCTGGGGCTTGGGCTGGAGGTAAGCTTGATGAAAAATACAAGTCTTTGAGCGCAGCCCAAAATCCCTCATTTTGGATGCTCTTCTGGAGTCGTTATGTATTGGCTCTGCTCTGTGGCTGTGGGCTTGGAATGAATATTTTTGGTATGGGTTTAATAAAGGGATTTTTCATTCCTGCGACAATGATTCCTATCGTTACTATAGCCAGTGGCGCGGGCTTGTTTTACTTGACTATCCTGCCAATGCTTCAGCGTCAGTCTCAATTAGCATCTTACCGCAAAAAAGAACAGCACTTGATTAAGCCATAAGTCTAAAATTATGGAAGACATTCTTCAACAAGTTAAAGAATCAGCAGAAAAGCAAATATTATTTCTTCCCCATGCGCTCCGTCAAATGTCTCGACTAGATCGAATGATTACTACTCAAGAAGTTAGAGAAACTGTCATGACAGGAGAATTGATAGAAGACTATCCAGAAGATGCGAGAGGACATAGCTGCTTACTGCTCAAATCAATAGAAACAGATCGAATAATTCATGTGGTTTGCGCCCCTAAGCCAGAATACCTTGCAATTATTACGGCTTACATACCCATCGGCAGTCAATGGACAAACAATTTTAAAGAGAGGTTATAGATATGGAATGTATTTACTGCAAAGGTCACATGGAGAAAAAGACTGCACCATTTAGCATTCAGAAAAATGGTTATTACTTACATTGGGATGCAATTCCTGCCTTTGTTTGCGATCAATGCGGCGAAGTATATTTTGCTGAACATGAAGTTGATGTAATCCAATCAGCTATCTCAGAATTAGATCGAAAAAACGTTGAATTTTCCACACCTGACAAAGAAGCAGCCTAGAGCAAGATTAAAGTAATGCCCCACTTACAGCATGATAATTATTTGATCAGACGAAGATAACTGCTATCTTGTCCATCTTCCAGCCTTCTCATTTCAGCAATTTCATACACACGGTAATACTTCCGAAGAAGCTGCCAAACATGGACAAGAAGTAATTGATATATATCTTGATATTTGTCGCGACCAAGGAAAATTCTTGCCTCAGCCAAAAAACTCTATGCAACTTTTGCAATCTGCTTAGAGTAAAATCGCTCATGTGAGGGTGATCACTTAGACTAGATTAAGAATTGTTAATCAGCCCTACTCCCTTCCCAGTATAAAGGTAGACATCAACAACAGGAAAAAAGAAAGGTCATAATTTCCGATGGATAGATTAAAAAAAACTAATATAAAATCCATTTGATATCTTAGGAATAGTACATAACTCAGTTTGTTAGAGCAGCATGTGAATTGAGAGGAGATATATAAGAATGAACACAAGTGGACTCGAACCACCGACCCCCACGATGTCAACGTGGTGCTCTAACCAACTGAGCTATGCGTTCTGACGGATTAATAATATAACATAGTAAGATTAAATTCAACACAGATATCTCAAGATCTATGAAACTAATTTTGTATAGCAAGCAAGGTTGTTGTCTATGTGATGGTTTGCTAGCAAAATTACAACAGGTTAAGAGCGTCAGCTTTGAGCTAGAAATTCGGGATATCAACAGTAACTCCGACTGGTTCGATCGCTACCAGTATGAAATACCTGTACTTTGTGCGCTAGGCGATCGCCAACAGGAGCAAGAATTACCCCGATTTCCGCCGCGATCGCCTGTCGAGAAACTCGAAGCTTTACTGCAACGTTATGTTTAGAGAGCTTTACAGCCTATCTACTTAATTTAAGAGCTACTGATTACTTGCTTGGTGGTAGTTAGTGCATAGATATCAATCACCCCAGGATATCTTGATGCACCACGGGTTTTTAAGCTGGACATCCCCAGCGCAATTTTAAAATTGCCATTATCCCCAAATTTAGCGTAGCGGCTAAACCGACTATGGGCATTGACAAAAATTGTACTGCTATTAATCCGACTAACAAAGCGATCGCGCTCTGATAAGGAATCTGTTAGTAATACATCGGCATGACCACTGCTGTATTGATTAATCCATGCGATCGCTTCTTCTGTATCATGAGCGACTCTAATGGCGATCGTTTCATCTAAATAGGGCTGCCCCCAAGTATCCTCCGTCTCAAGGGTCTGTGCTGGGTCTGAGGAGTCTTCAGTAAATTGGCGAAAATAAGCGGTAGTTGAGGGACAGCCACGTACTAATAAGCCTTGCTTTTTTAAACTAATAATCCAATTACCAATACCCCGTTCTAGCCATGATTGGTGGACTACTACTTTTTCGATCGCATTAACCGCATCGGGATCGCCCTTACGACTATTGAGAATAATATCCTTGGCAAAATCCAAATTTGCGGATTCAGATAGGTACATATAGCAATTACCCATCGCGATCGGCAAAGCGGAAACCGTAGCTTGTTTGCTCACCTGCTGAACAAAACTAGGACGACCATAGGGAATTACTAAGCGCAAATATCTCTCTTGGACAATTAGCTCCTTAAGAGCTAAACCCTTGGGAATAAATGACATACAGGAATCGGGAAAACCACTATCAACCAAAACTTCCTTAGCAATTGCGGCGATCGCCTCCTGCGTGTAACTACTCTCATTCCCCCCTTTGAGAATAATTGTGTTGCCAACCTTAAGGCACATTCCTGCGGCAATTAAGCCCAGTTGGGGAAACCCTTCATAGACAAAGGCAACAACTCCTAAGGGGACGCGCTGATAACCATTGATGCCCACATGTAAAGTTAAAGGGTCTGGTAGATTGGAAAGATGCTTCAGGCATTCGATCGCGTGGTTAAGTCGCTCTGGGGTGAGCTTGAGCCATTCCAGTACTAGCTCAGGAACTGCCATATCACGACTCGCTTCTAGATCCAACGTATTGGCTTCGAGAATCGAATTTTTATGCTTTTTAACTGCCTCGGCTAACTCTAACAACAAGCGATCACGATCTTTTGTAGAGATTTGGGCGAGTTGAAGTGCTGCGGAGTGGGATTTATAAATGAAGCCTGTCAGGTCTTCGGGTAGCATATCTGTAATTAAATAAAGGCTAATCTGTAATTAAATAAAGGCTAATTAAGGATCTCGACGACGCAGCACCAGCGATCGCCATATTATCAAACCCATCAGCATAAATAACATAATTGCGGCGGGAATACTAAAAGCCGAGTGCAGGTTGAGCATCCATAACGCAAGCAATGCTAAAAACAACACAAAAGACAGATACATCGCAGTTGTTTCTAGCAAAGAACTTTGCCGATATTCCCGAATAGGTTGCCATTTGCCCACCCATTGCCACGTATGACGCTGGGAGTCAATTCCGCCTACTTGCAATAAACTGTAGCCGTCTTTTTCTAGCTCAAATAACAAAGAGCAGCGATCGCAACCAAAGGCATCTGTCAGCGCGATCGGTTTTAACTTTCCACGTTTGCGCGGGCAAGGACAAGGATAAATTTGCTCTAGATCGATTTTTTGAGGCTTATGTATATGCACTAGACAGCGATGCTCAACAAGATTGCTAACAGTAGACTTAGAGCAAAGGAAATCAAATGACTATTCAAAATGATTGTATATCATTGTTTTGCTTAGGACATAAAACCCAAAATATGTGTGAGGAATATAAAGCGCTCGTCCCTCATAAGTAGCTAAGCATAATGAATTACCAAACCAAAAACCGTAAAGTTGCGCCCCGTAGGGGCGCAACTTTACGGTTTTTGGTAATTTATTTCGATCAAACGACCAAGGAAATTTTAGAAAGTTTAGTAAACCAAACTTTCTAAAATTTCCTTGTAAGGCTCTAATTAATTGGGTTTCACGATTAATCAAAAATTTTATGCCGCAATTTACCAATATTGCTGTATTATTCTATTCGGTGTAAAAAAACTAACCCAAGCGGATGTGGCGGAATTGGTAGACGCGCTAGATTTAGGTTCTAGTATCTTTGATGTGAGAGTTCGAGTCTCTCCATCCGCACTTGAATCACTAATTAATAAAAAAAGAGAGTGGCTTTGCCACTCTCTTTTTTTATTAATAGCGGTTGATGTAAGATGACGCTAAGGGGCACTTTATGATTAGCGAACCTGCATTTTTAAGAATGGCTGTAACCTATGACAACTGCAAATAAAAGCAATCGATCCTTTTGGCGCTATATCATCAACGACACTACAGGCTTTGTAGTAAAGCGACTAGGACAAGCAGTTGTAGTAGTTTTAGGAGTATCCATCCTCAGCTTTTTTGCAATTACTAAATCCCCCGGAAATTGCTTTGCAGAATTACGCACTAACCCAAATACGCCGAAGAAAACCATTGAGCAGCTAGAGAAACAACTTAACTACGATAAGCCCGAACTTGAGCAATATGGGATATGGTTGCGGAACACTCTTAATGGTGATTTGGGGGTACGCTGCCAAGGGTTAACGCCCGTTACCCCGCTTATTGTTGAGCGAGCAGGTAATACGCTCTTAATCTCGATCGCCTCTTTAATTACTACTTGGCTTTTAGCAATCCCTCTGGGTATCTATAGCGCTGTTAAGCAAAACACGTTAAGCGATCGTATTATTCAAGTAATTAGCTATGCTACACAGGGTTTTCCGAGCTTTGTCTTAGCGATTTTATTGCTAATGCTTGCCCAAAATACGGGATGGTTTCCCATTGGCGGGATGACGAGTATCAATTTTGCTGAACTCTCGCCATTGGGTAAATTTTGGGATGTCGCCCATCACATGTTTTTACCTACCTTGACCTTAACCATCGTCAGCTTTGCAGGTTTGCAACGGATTATGCGCGGTAGCTTGCTAGAAGTCTTACGTCAGGACTATATCAAAACTGCTCGGGCTAAAGGTTTATCGGAAAACAAAGTTATTTATGTCCATGCCCTGCGTAATGCAATCAATCCCCTGATAACTTTACTAGGATTTGAATTTGGTGGCTTACTCGGTGGTGCATTTATTACGGAATTCTTTTTTAGTTGGCCGGGGTTGGGCAAACTCTTGTTAGAAGCGACTAAGGAGAAAGATACAAATTTAGTAATGGCTGGATTAATGCTTGGCACATTAATGCTAGTTGTTGGTAGTCTCATCGGTGATCTCCTTCTCAAGGCAGTAGATCCTCGCATCAAATTAGATGATATGGATTAAGTCGATCCCCGATCCCCAAGAGAGTTTTTACAGCCCGTTACACGGGCTGTAAAAACTCTCTTGGGGTCTTGAACTTGCTAGAATCTATGAAACTGTCATCTAGGAATAGCAATGTTTCCTCTTCACGACGATAACCCAACTCAAGATACTTCCATTGTCGTCTATGCACTGATAGTCATCAATGTATTGATTTTTGGATATCAGGTGAGTCTTCCAAATTTTCAGCTTGTGGAATGGCTAGGGAATTGGGCGTTAATACCAAGAGAATTAATTGCTAATCCTAATAAAGAAGCGATCGCACTCCTATCATCGCAATTTCTCCATGCCGATATATTCCATTTGGTCGGAAATATGTGGTTTCTCTATCTATTTGGCAATAATATTGAAGACCAATTAGGACATTGGAAGTTTTTGTTTTTCTATTTGATATGTGGCATGATTGCCGCAGGAATTCAAGTATTAACTGCTCCCAATTCCTTAGTGCCAATGGTGGGAGCAAGTGGAGCAATCTCAGGGATTATGGGCGCTTATATTGTCCGATTTCCCCGAGCGAGAATTTTAAGTTTAGTTTTCTTCGGGTTTTTTATTACCGCTATTCCTATCCCTGCTTTTATATTTCTAGGGCTGTGGATTGCAGGTCAGACGATATATGCCGCAATGGCTAATCCCAATTTACCGGGGGTTGCCTATCTTGCCCATGTGAGTGGTTTCGTCGCTGGAGCGATCGCAATCTATCTATTCTCCAAGTTTGCCAAGAAATAAAATTTTCTGAACCCTAAATAGGTAAGGATTGGCGGCGCTTAGCGCCGCCAATCCTTACCTATTTAGCTGATTATTCTAACTACGACTCGAAGCCATATTCTCAAATTTGGTTAAGCGTGGTTCAAATAGTAATTTGACCGTACCGACTGGTCCGTTACGATGTTTGGCAATGATAATTTCTGCAACTCCGCGATCGGGAGTTTCGGGGTTGTAATATTCATCACGATATAAATTGATAACTAAATCCGCATCCTGTTCGATGCTTCCACTTTCTCTTAGATCTGATAGCATCGGACGCTTATTAGTCCTTGCTTCCACCCCCCGACTTAATTGAGATAGCGCGATCACAGGCACATTCAATTCACGGGCTAGAGCTTTCAGCGATCGCGTAATTCTCGAAATTTCCTGTACGCGATTATCGGAACCAGAACCTTCCATTAATTGCAAATAATCAATTAGAATTAAGCCTAGTTCTCCACCCTTTTCTGATTGTAAGCGTCGCGCTTTAGAGCGAAGTTCCGTAATAGGTGGATTGGGCGTATCATCAATAAATAGAGGTAATTCTGAAAGTCCACTAATTGCCATTGCCACAGTTCCCCATTCGTTTTCACTGATTTGTCCAGTACGAAGGCGATTGCTGTCAATACCCATATCACTAGAGCGGACTTTAGACTGACTGGCTAAGAGTCGATAAACTAATTGTTCCTTAGACATTTCCAAACTAAAGATCGCTACAGGTAATCTATGGATTTCTGCCATTTTGCGAGCTAGTTCTAGCCCAAAAGCCGTATTGTGGACACAGATGTCATTAGCAACAAAATTGTGGGTGTCAGGAATGGTCAGATCATAAACCTGCTTCTCACCGACAAACTCGATCGCAGTGATTTTGTCCCAATAAACATCGCTAGTAGCAAGATTTTGTAAAGATAGGCAATCAACGGCTGTAGCTAGTTTTAATAATCTTTCTCTAGTGGGAGCGCGTTTGCCCACATGGATATTTGAGCTATTAATACCTGCTGTTTGGGATAACGCATCTTCTTTTCCAAAAACACCAACTTCATCAATTAGAGTTTGTAAGGACAAAGCATCAGTAATATCAATTTGCCAACAGTAACGAATTTCTTGTTTATATTTAACTGACTTGTGTTTAAGTTTAGAAACTATACCGAATCTTAATAACAAATGTTGGACTTGACGGGCTAATTTTTCGCTGACAGTGGCATAACCCGCTTGGACTTGTCCACTCGTTAAGGTAGAAATCCATCCATCCGTGGCAAATAAACGATTTAAGAACAAAGCAACTAAAGATTTTTCTAAACGAAAAACAAAATCTGGAATCATTTTGTGATGAGAATCTTTACCCCAAATCCCTAACTCTCTTAACCAAGTAATTAGAGGATTACCTGAGCCTCTTTCTTTTGCTCTAGTATGCAGTGTTGCTGCGCGATCGCCATGAGTATCAATTGTCACCTTTAAACTAGGAGAAAACTGCCCGACAGCAGCAATAAAATCGTCTTGAAGTTTAGGATTGATATTCGTAAATCTAGGACTGCTCTGCGTTAAACAGCCATCTCCTAATAGATAAGCTAAAAGTTTAATTTCACAGAGAGAGGATATTTCCTTTCCAAAAACTGCCACCTGACGCGGAAGAGCGATTTTATCGCCTACGCATAACTTACCGAGCGGTTGCCAACCCGTAATTGTTAGAAATGGATGAGTTATAGTAGTTTCAATTTGTCTTCCTAAAGCTGTTGTAACCCGAAATACGGGCTTAATACCATCGTCAATAAAGGCTGTCGGTTGCGTCAAATTAAAACGCCAATTTTCTCGTAAGGTTAAAAGATTAGGTGTGATTTGATTTTGTTGATATTGCTGATAGATGGCTTCGATGGTGCGAATACTGCCATCGGCTAAAACTAATTCACTATCAAAAGCCAAGCACTTTCCCATTGAAGGGCGACCTGCGAGGACAATTAAATCCGATCGCTGTAAGCCGTTAGTCATCGCATCAAAATCATAAAAACCCGTAATTAAACCTGTGGCGGTAGAATTGCCAGTGCCAAGGGAGTTAAAACGATTTTCTAATTCATAAAAGGTCTTGGTGAGAATATCCGCCGCAGGGGTCAGCCCTTGTTGGGCGCGAGATTGCGTAACTGCAAAAATCTTTTGTTCGGATTGATCGAGAAGTTGAGTGAGTTCGATTTCATTGCTGTAACTAATTTCAACTACGCCTCGCGCTGCTTCTGCTAATTTACGTCGGGCATACTTATCCGCCACCAGTTGGGCGTAAAAATCGATATTGACGGCACTCACAGTGCGATCGCAAAGCTGGGCAATTTTTGATTGACCACCAATTTTTTCGAGCATATCGCGATCGCTAAGCCATGTGGTCAGACTCATCATGTCCGTGGGATTGGACTGATTGTGGAGCATTAGGCAAGCGCGAAAAATCTCCTGATGGGCGGCGACATAAAACATTTCTGGACGCAAAGTATCTAGAACTCGCGATACTGCCTCTGGATCGATCAAAATCCCCCCCAAGACTGCCTCCTCAGCCTCTATATTCTGAGGGGGAAGGCGATCGCTGATAGATTCAAATTCTTTGCTCATATACTTGCTTGAATGTCTGGCTTGAATGTCTGGGAATGCTGATAAAGATTTTTTAAAGAAAATTTACCAAAAGTATCTAGAAATATAGAAGCTGGCTACGAGTGCATCCCCCATTCTATAGCAATGCTCAAATCAAACCTCAAAAGCTAACGAAGACGCTTTGCTTCTTCGTTAGCTTTTGGGATTTGAGAGAGGACGAATCCTAGGGTCGCACTCTCTCAAATCATTTAGGATTGCTATAGTGCTTGTAGTCATGAGTAATTGATATGGGATTTGAGGAAATATTTGTTTTTTTTGTGGTTGGCTGTGCAGCCATCTATCATCAGCGATCGCCAAGGCTCTCTCCAGATTTATCAAGCGATCGCCTACGCACGATATTTTTGTGGACTTTGGCTGTTGCCATTCCTTGTATAGCGATCGCAGGGATCACTATTTATAAAGTCAATTTCTCGTTAACTTTTGTGATGATGGGCTTGGTGATAGGTCTATGGATTTATAGCAATTGGCAAAATCCCACGCCAGCCGATGCCCAAATAAATGAGCAATTCTCTAACCAAATATCCTGTATCCTCAATCCCACAGAAGAACAACAACTCAAAGACTGCTTTCCTCAAAATATTTATCAATTAAAGTCCCTAGAGTGTCACCCTCACGAAATATATTGTCGGGGCAAACTGCGATCGCAAAACTATAAATATGCCTACGAAACCATTAGCCAAAATATCCAAAAAACCTTTGACGATCGCTTTGTTTGTACATTGCAAGAAAGCCCTATTGAAAATTTAGGTACAGGTTTTGGCAAGCTCTCCAATCTTCAAACTGATCAACCTACTACCACTAACTATTGTTTTTATTTGATCCCCATAACCCCTTTTACTTCCTCCCCGATCCGCCCCCATCATTTTATAGGGATAGCTTCTGTAGTTTTAACGGCTTTCACGGTCATGGTCGCAGGTGCAAATATCCATCGTCTTGAAGACATCCGCTTATTTAACCTAATTCAAGGACTTCCCTATTTTTTAGGAATCGCTAGTATTTTTTTAGGACGAGCGATCGCCCAAAATTACATCGCCAAAAAATATGGTTTACCAATTGAAAACCTTAATCGCCCCATATTTTTACCCTGCTTTGGTGGTTTTGGATTAATTGGCAGCCTCAGCCCCAAACTAAATTTTCTACCTCGGCAAAACTCTACTTCCAGTCAAAATCTTTCTCAGCAAAGACGCATCCTATTTGACTTTGTCTCGTTACCCGCGATCGCAGGTTTAACTATCTCGCTGATTTTAATAATTTTAGGAAATTGGTTTTTAATTCCCGCAACTCCTTCGGCGATCGCTGATCCCTTGCTTGCTCAGTCAGGACTAGGGCAAAATCTAATGCCAAATCTTCAGAGCTTTAATTTTAGATTTTCAATTTTAGCGACCTTAATTCACAATATTTTACAAACTATTACGAACCTCGGTAGAACCGTAACTAGTAATGAAATTCATAGTTTTTCGCCCTTGGCGTTAGCGGGTTGGTCAGGCTTCGCTCTTAGTGCCTTACAGCTACTGCCCTTTTCTTTTCTCGATGGCGGCTATCTGGCGATCGCGATGTTTGGATATCGTCAAACTATTCAAGTGGCCCGTATAGCAAGGCTGGTCATTTTAGCGATCGCCATACTAGCGCAACCTTGGCTACGAATTTATATCCTCCTATTATTCCTCTTGCCCATGCCCCAACCCCTTATCTTAAACGAAACGATCGAGCTTGACAAAAAACGAGATCTGGTTGGTATTGCCCTGATGGCGATCGGGTTACTAATCATCTTGCCTCTACCTAAATCACTGCTATAAAGATTGAGGTGAAACTAAATATAAAACCCCAAAAACTGTGGCGTTCGCTCAGCGTGCGCCACAGTTTTTGGGTCTGGGTTTTTAATTATGCTCAGCTACTTACTTATTCACCACCCAAATTATTGAGAAATGCTAGGGTTAGCAGACAATTCTGGATGATTGAGAGTCCACAACAAATCTATAGCAAAGCAAGAATTAGCCAGCACAAACCAAAACCCAAAAAGCGAGTGGCGGCGCGAAGCGCCGCCACTCGCTTTTTGGGTTTTATGTCCTAAGCAAAACTTAAATTGCTATAAAATCGTGATAATTTCTAAATAATTTAAAATTCAACGTGTGAATGTAACTTTGGGATTATTATTAACCTTGGCATTAGGTAGCTACGATTTGTTGCTACTGGTAACATCAGTTAAGTCAACAGTAGAGACATGTTCATCCTGAAGCGCCAAGACGTTGAGATCGTCAACGTCCAAAACCCACAAAATAAAGATCAACAAATACCGATTTTGCAGTATCAGGGGCAAACATTTCGGTTACTCAACATGTTTGGCGATAATCGAGATGAAGCTTTAGCGCTTTGGCGTGACTTAACTGATAACAAAGGCAAAGCTTGCGTATTGTTGGAAGAGCCTCAACGTTTTAGCGTTTGGGGTAGAGTCAAACTTGACCAACTGTCCACAGCACCTACAGAAAGTTCTTCTGCGGGTACACATCTTGTCCAAGGATGCCTACTCATATTGCAAGCTGTGTACATTGAAATTGAAGATCTCCTTGGTCCTAGGCAAGCTGGCTCTTTTAAGCAAGACTTGCTCAAGTTTATGCAAAAAAGTCAATTTGCTCAAAGTGAATCCCTCGGCGCTTTGGATGGAGTCTTATCAATTAACCCACTCAATAGTATGCAAATTCCCAACTGGGATGAAAGCAAATTACAAATTCTTTTACGTGAACTGCATCGACTTGCCTCTTCCTATTTTGGGAATACCAGCTTTGTCGATGCTGCACTTGATGCCCTAAATGATTTACCAGAATCAGGATCAGTTACTGCTTGGCTGAAAAAAGTCCCTTCAGGTAAACTCTGGCAGTAATCATTTAATTATTTGTCCTAAATTCTAAATTTATATTCTGGGTTTATATTCTGGAATTTATTTTTAGGTTCTTAGCTAAATAAAACGCTATATCTTATTTTTTAGTTTTAATAGTGCATTTCTTATGGTTGTAGCCAAGGTTCAATAATGAGTAGAGCCAAATCTTCTTCCCCATCAGGGATTTCCACACAATCTATTATTTGGGCAGCGATCGGATGGGCAACCTTAGCCTTAATGTTCTATCTTTTCCTTAGCGCCCCCACTGATGGACCTCATATCATCAAGCCTGAAGAATGCAATAAGGCGGTGAAAGACTTTGTCGCTCGCCCCAACTGGTATCGCTATGGAACCTATATTTTTCAGACGGTAGCGATCGCCTTCTCAGGAATCCTATGCTTGCGTAACTGGCGTAGCTCAAAAATTATTAGTGGACGCAATGTCTGGCTAGGCTTAGGGATCGGCATTATTTCTTGGGGTATAGGAAACTTGATATTTGGATATCTAGATTTCCAATATCAAAGCGGGCTAATCACTGGTGGAGCTAAAGGAGCCAAAGATCTTGTCAATACCTTCCCATCGATCGCCGATATTTTCTTTACGGCAACCTATGTATTTTTGTCGTGGGGGATGGCGATGTCTGTCATCGGCAAGCGGCTAAATCTTTATCCTAAGCAGTGGGGAATTGTTGGAGCGGTAGGCTTAGGCGGCATTATTCTGGCAGCCTATGTCACCTTTGGCGCAGGTGGTGGTTTTACCCTAGACACAGGCAAAATCCTCAACATTGTTTATGCTTTAGGGGATATTTGGTTGCTAATCGTTGCCACGATTCTATTACTTGCCTTTTGGGGCGGAAAGGCGGCTCAGTCTTGGCGGTTGCTTGGTAGTGCGGGTATTTCGATGTTTATTAGTGACCTGTGGTTTAACTACAGCATTAACATCGGTGTAAATAAAATTTGTGAAGGTAAGCAATATCAAAGTGGTGAGCCTGCGGAGTTCTTCTGGATTCTTGCCTTTATTCTTTGGGGTATGGCCGCAGCCTTAGAGTTTGATTTATCTTCGCGCCCCTCAACGAGAGGTCGTCGCAGCTAAAAGAAAAAAGCCTCGCAAAGCGAGGCTTTTTTCTTTTAGCTGCTTGCCCGTTCAAGAATTAGTAAGCGCCATTGCCCTTGGGAAAAATAACTACCAAAATAGTTCTTAAAATCAGTTTTATATCTAGTGCCAAACTCATACGGCGAACGTAACTAGCATCAATTTGGATGCGCTTAGAATAGGGGATATCATTTCTTCCCGACACTTGCCAAAGCCCTGCGATGCCCGGACGGACGCTCAGTACCTTGTCGATCGCTGACCCATATTTGCTTAGCTCAGCACGCACTAAAGGTCGAGGACCAACCACACTCATATCCCCAACCAGCACATTCCAAAATTGGGGAAGTTCATCTAAACTCGTCATTCGCAAAATTTTACCAATCTTGGTAATGCGGGGATCATGTTTGAGTTTAAAAGATGCCTCATACTCGGCGCGACTGATGGGACAGGAGTTGAGATATTCCTCAAGAACTTGATCAGCTCCGTTAATCATTGTCCTGAATTTAATGCAGCTAAACTCTTGACCATGCAAACCAATGCGGGGATGAATATATAAAACAGAACCACGAGAACTAATGAAAACTAAAATTGCTATCAATAAATACAGCGGCGAAAAAACAGTTAAAACAATCGATGCAAATGCAATATCAAAGCTTCTTTTTCCCCACGTTGCATAATGATCTGTACGATTTACAGTTGCTCTCCTTGCAATAAGGCTAGTCTGACTATTTTCTTTGCTTCTAGTAATCATCAAATCTCTACACCACACCACATAGTTGAACTAATCATACAATGCCTGTCTACTTTTATTGGGGCGATGACGACTACCAAATTGCTCAAGCCGTCAAAAAGTTAATTGAGACAAATGTCGATCCCCTGTGGCGTGATTTTAACTATGTGAAAATCAATGCAACGGGAGATCTTGAAGTAATGGATGGTCTCAACCAAGCTGTAACTTCTCCCTTTGGGATGGGTAATCGTTTAACTTGGTTGGCTGATACGGCGATCGCTCAACGATGTTCAGAGCCATTACTAGCAGAGCTAGAGAGAACTTTTAATTGTTTACCTCCTAATTCCTACATCTTGTTTACTGCATCTAATAAACCAGACGGCAGAGCCAAATCTACCAAGTTATTACAGAAGCATTCCCAGATATTGGAGTTTTCTTTAATACCTCCTTGGAAAACTGATGCGATCGCCCAAATTGTAAAACAGTCAGCCGCAGAGATTGGGTTGAATTTATCTACAGATGGAATTGATTTATTAGTTGATGCAATTGGTAATGATACTCGCCGTTTAAATATGGAACTGCAAAAATTGCAACTATCTCACTATGGAAATAAGAAACCTTTGACGGCAAAGGAAATTTCTCCTCTTGTCCAAGCTTCGGCTCATAATAGTTTGCAATTAGCCAGCGCAATTCGTTCAGCAAATGTCAGTCAAGCCCTTTCTCTGGTGTCTGAGTTATTAAGAAACAATGAGGTGGGCTTACGCATTTGTGCAACTTTAGTGGGACAGTTTCGCACATGGCTCTGGATTAAGCTCATGCAAGAATCAGGGGAACGCGATGATAAGGCGATCGCCGAGGCTGCCGAAGTTGGTAATCCTAAGCGAGTTTATTTTTTAAAGCAAGAGGTGCAGGGTTTAAATAGTCAAAAGTTAATGCGATCGCTCAGTATTTTGTTAGGGCTAGAAGCCGATCTCAAACATGGCAAAGATGAAACCGCAACCTTACAAACTGCGATCATTGAGTTATGTCAAGCAATGGCAAAATAGCTGTAGCGTAAAACCCAATAGAGAGTTGTGGCACAAAGCGCCACAACTCTCTATTGGGTTTTGACAGCATAATCGCTGCTACCATGAGAACTAGATCATTTACTTAGAAATATGTCCGAAACTTCCGCAACGGTAACCGTTGCCCTCAATAGTGATAATCAACCCAATCGCAGTTATGACATAGCGATCGCCTCCCATAGCCTCAAGGACTTAGGCTCTAAATTAGTCGAAATCGGCTTAGGCAAAAAAAGCAAAAAAGCATTAATCGTCTCCAATCCTGTCATTTACAAGCATTACGGCGATACTGTCCAGACCTCCCTGAGTAATGCAGGTTTTGATGTTGCCCATTTGATCCTCCCCGCAGGCGAACGCTTTAAAACTGCCAATTCCCTACAAAAAATCTATGATGATGCTCTGGAGCATCGCTTAGAACGCTCATCGGTAATTATTGCCCTCGGTGGCGGCGTAATTGGCGATATGTCTGGCTATGCCGCCGCAACTTGGCTACGGGGCATTGATCTAGTGCAAGTACCGACAACATTACTGGCGATGGTGGACTCGGCGATCGGCGGTAAAACGGGGATCAACCACCCACAGGGAAAAAATCTCATTGGTGCTTTCTATCAGCCCCGTCTAGTTTGGATTGATCCCGCAGTTCTCAAGACGCTCCCAGCCCGTGAGTTTCGCTCGGCAATGGCGGAGGTAATTAAGTACGGCGTAATATGGGATCGCGAATTATTTGATTTATTAGCAAAGTGCGATCGCCTCGATCAATTGCGCTATATTTCCGATGAGCTTTTGCAAACCATTCTGTATCGTTGTGCTAAAGCCAAAGCCGAAGTGGTCTCTAAGGATGAGAAAGAAGGAAATCTGCGCGCCATTCTTAACTATGGTCACACCGTAGGTCATTCGATCGAATCAGTCACCAACTATCGCATCTATAATCATGGTGAGGCAGTTGGCTTAGGCATGATCATTGCTGGGGCGATCGCTGTAGATCTAGGGCTATGGTCTGCCGAAGAGCAAGCTCAACAGATTTCCCTAATTACCAAAACTCGTTTACCCCAAACTCTGCCAACGGATATCGATCAAGATGCCATCGTCGAGTCTCTCTCTACTGATAAAAAAGTAGAAGCGGGAAAAGTCAGATTCATTTTGCCTACAGCGATCGGCAATGTGACCTTAAGCGATCGGGTCACAGGCGATCTCGTTAAACAAAATTTACGTCAACTTTTAGCGTAATCACTTGACACAATTAAGGCTAGTTCGTACTATACTTAAACGTTTATGTCAAGAAAAAATATTGCTAAGCTTAAACATTTCAGAGACTAAGGTTAAATCTAACTTTAATTTTTAAGTTTTGGTTTAGTTAAGCTATACATTTGTAAACCATTAGTAATCCACCCATACCCAAAGAGTCTAGACAACAGAGATTTCATGACTAAAAAGCCAATTAAAGACCTCCCCCAAATCAACGAACGCATCAGATATCCCAAAATTCGAGTAATTGATATGGAGGGGGAGCAACTCGGCATCCTGACCCCAAAAGAAGCCTTGAAGATGGCTGAAGAAAAAGAGCTAGACCTAGTTTTGGTCAGCGACAAAGCCGATCCTCCTGTTTGTCGGATCATGGATTATGGCAAATTTAAGTTTGAGCAAGAAAAGAAGGCAAGGGAAGCTCGGAAAAAGCAACATACTTCTGATGTCAAAGAAGTAAAGATGCGCTACAAGATCGAAGAGCATGATTACAAAGTAAGAATTAATCATGCGGAACGCTTCTTGAAAGAAGGTGACAAGGTAAAAGCGACTGTGATGTTTCGTGGTCGAGAAATTCAACACGTTGACCTTGCGGAAGTTCTACTTAACCGCATGGCAAGCGATCTGGAAGCGGTGGCTGAGATTCAGCAATATCCCAAACGAGAAGGTCGTAACATCACCATGTTAATGGCTCCCAAGAAATAAAAAACAAAAAATAAAAAGAGGTCGTTTTGCGACCTCTTTTTATTAGTAAAGAGTTGGTGAGCAAAGCTCACCAACTCTTTATTGTGTTTACCTGGCTGGAGTTAGAGGTGGAATTGTCAAACTCGGTGTAGATGGGGGAGTTGGAGTGGTTGCTGATTGGGGATTATTGGTTTCGGCAACGACACTAGCGCCTACGGGTCTTAATATTTCCACACCATTTTGCTGTAACACTACGATTGGTGGCTCCGCATTTGTATCAATGCGTTTGACCAATACTTTTCCATTAGAAATTAGCTGCCCAGCCTTTACATAGCGCGCGGATGGCTCCTCAGCAGCACTAATAATTGCATAGACAGTGCCTGATAGCTCAATCGTACCTGTAACCTTTGCGCCTTCAGCCAGCTTTGTATCAGGTGGTACAACAATTGCTTTGATATTGGAAGTCCTAACCACGATCGCAGGTCTTAGGTTAGGTTGCACTTTGGGCTTAGCCAAAAGAGTTTCCAATTTGGGAACTGGATTAATAATTGTGCTGGTAAAAGGATCGCGAGACTGTTTAGAATCAGCGCCAATTTTTTTCTCTAATTCTTGTACCCTAGCTTGCTTATCAGTTGTGGCTATAAGTTCCTGTGTTTTTTGTCCAGCTACAAAGGGAGTCTTAAAGCCTTCCTGTACAGGAGTTGCCGCCGCCTTAGGTGCTGTATTAGTGGTGGTTCCTTCAGCAATAGTGGGCAGTGGTTTGCCTTCTTCTGCCAACTTTCTCATTGCTTCGCAGTCAGTACCTGGAGCAAATTTACCTGTCTTAGTAACACCCTGTCTGATTTCGCGTGGTGTGCTGATCGTACATTCGGTTGGTGTACCCTCACCACAAGCACTAAGGATGGTAGTAATGCTAAGAATCACGCCAGCTAGGTAATAGATACGCATAAAAAGTTCCTCTGCTGCCTACTAGATTTTCGGTACAGCGTCATCCGAATTTTGTCGATTTTGACTGCAAGATAGTAAAGCATTATGGTAATTTTGGCAATCATTAACAAGAGATAACATTAACTGTCACCAAGTATTTAGGGAGGCAAGTGGCGGCGCATCGCGCCGCCACTTGCCTCCCTAATATCAATTCACGAAAATGTGACCACACTTTTGGGAATTAAAAAAACCATCCTGCAAGGATTTTAAAAGCACAAAATGGCGGAGACATTTTGTGCTTTGGTATAATACAAACGGCGACAGCTATACTTTTAGGGATAGCCATTGACGGAAAAATTTGTGGAAATTAAATCTGAAGTTTATCAAGGTCAGTTTGGTGAGTTTACGATTACTGAGGACGATCGCTTTAGCGTCATCATCTATCGCAGTGCTTTGGCGATCGCTGCCTTATGTTTTAGCCTTGGCACATTTTTAGTGCTTTCGCAGCCGAATAATCCTGAAGTCTTAAATTGGGTGACTTGGCTATATTGGGGATTTGTGATCGGTTTAGGTGTTGCCCTTTGGACAATTCATATTTATCTGGAATTATTGCATCGGGTTTTGCAGATCTTTTGGGGCATTGGGGCGATCGCTTCGGTAATTATTTCTTTCTATTTTCCAGAACCTTTGGCGATCGCCCTTTATGATCACCCCATCGCTTTAATTGGTGTGGGTTTTATGTTTGCCGCGTTGACGGGGATTTTCTTTAAAGAGACTTTTTGTTTTAGTCGGTTTGAAACTAAGTTTTTAGTACCTTTAGTTCCTGTGCTAATTCTTGGGCATTTAGTGAATTTTTTAACTGTGGCGATCGAGCAGGTTTTCTTAGGCACTTGGGCAGTTTTGATGATGATTTTTGCAATTCGGAAATTAAGCCAAGAAATCCCTTCAGACATTGGCGATAAGTCAGTATTTGCCTATCTCAAAGCCCAAAAACAAAAAGCTGCGTAAATCATCAAAATTATGATTGCTACTCCTGTTAAGACTTATACCCCTGAAGAATATTTAGAGTTAGAGACTACATCGAAGACTCGTAACGAGTATCGCAACGGAGAAATCATTCCCATGACTGGTGGCACACCCACACATAACGAAATTATTGGTGCTTTGACGGTAATTTTAAGGCTGGCGCTCAAAGGTAAATCTTTACAAGTATTTGTCACCGATCAGCGCCTATGGATTCCTGAACGTCAAATCCATACTTATCCTGATGTGATGGTTGTGCCGCGTCCGATTCTGTTGCAAGAAGGGCGCAAGGATACAGTTACGCAACCAGTTTTTATTGCTGAAGTATTATCTAATTCCACCAAAAATTATGATCGCAGTGAAAAGTTTGCTGATTACCGCACAATTCCAAGCTTTCAGGAATATTTATTAATTGATCAGGCTAAACCTCATGTAGAGCGCTACATTAAGCAATCAGAACATCAATGGTTGTTTATCGAGTATGACAATTTAGAAGATCGGTTTATGCTGTCATCGATTGATGTTGAAGTTAGCTTGGCAGATTTATACGAAAATATTGAGTTTTAAATGAATAAAGCTTTTACTTCTCAAAATGATGAATGGACAGAGGCGATCGCCCCCGTCCAAAAGCGATACGATCGCGAATATCGCAATGAGGCGTTTGATTTACCTGCCGAGGTGGAATCAATGCCTTTATTTAGAGAATGGGTAAGCCATACACTGTCGAGCAAAATTGCTTCACCTTTTTGGGAATTAGCTCAATTTCAAAAAAATCAAAGATGTTTGGATATTGGTTGTGGGGTTAGCTTTTTAATTTATCCTTGGCGCGATTGGGACGTAGTTTTTTATGGTCAAGAGGTGAGTTTTGTGGCGAAGGAAGCCCTAAATTCAAGGGGTTCGCAGCTTAACTCCAAATTATTTAAAGGGGTGCAGCATGGAGCCGCGCACCAGTTAAATTATGAAAATGCGATCTTCGATCGCGTTATTGCTACAGGGTTTAGTTGCTATTACCCTCTGAAATATTGGAAATTAGTATTGCAAGAAGCAAAGCGAGTATTAAAGCCCAATGGGGTTTTGATTTTTGATGCGATCGCCCCTGATTTAGAATTAGCAGAAAATTGGGCGATTTTAGAAACCTATTTAGGGGCTGAGGTATTTCTTACACCGCTTAATGAAATTACGGAGTTAGTGCAGTCCACAGGTGGCAAGATTACGGCGAAAAAAGATGGCTTGTTATTTTCGATGTATCGCGTCCAGTGGTAGTAAGGATTGAGGCGATCCTTTAGGGGCTGCCAATGCACAATGTAATTTAGACTATTGAATCTATATAATGAGATTTATATGAATAATGCAAAATCCTTATATGAAACCGACTTTAATCTTTGGTTGACGGAAACTGTAAATTCATTAAGAACAGGCGCGATCGCCAACTTAGACTTGGAAAATCTTGCCGAAGAAATTGAGGATATGGGAAACAGCCGCAAAGATGCTCTAGAAAGTAATTTAATTAGGGTTTTGCAACATTTACTCAAATGGAAATATCAACCGCAAAAACGTACCAATAGTTGGAAAGCCTCAATTACTGAGCATTCTCTGCGATTAAATAAAGCTATAAAAAAAAGTCCTAGTCTTAAGCCTTATTTTGAATCCGTCTTTGCTGAGTGTTACCAAGATGCCAGATTAATTACTGCTCAGGAAACGGGATTAGAACTTTCTGTTTTTCCAGATATTTGTCCCTTCGCACTAGCAGATATTTTAAATCCTCATTATCTACCTGAAGATTAATTAAAATAAATGCAAAGTTCTGTTACTGCAATTTCTATGATTGGGAGTTATAGACAAGGGGCTTAAGCCCCTTGTCTATAAAGCTATAGTCACCTTTGGACACCAAAACCAATAAGCGAGTGGCGGCGCTTCGCGCCGCCACTCGCTTATTGGTTTTCATACAGCTATAGATGGTTTTAGTGGTACAAAATTGCTCGGTGCAGTCAATAATTAAGCAAGTAATAAACAAATTAAACCAAGTAACTTTAGGCGCATAAAATTTATGTCTGATAATTCTTCAACGACGGGTGCTGATGCGATTGATGTGGCGATCGCACAGGGACTTGATTTTGATGGCACACCCATCGACCCCAAAAAGCTTGATTTATACAGTAGTGTTATGGCTCTAGAAGCTGGTCGTCAACGCAGTGGCGTAACTAATACCATGCGATCGCGCATTGTCCGTATTGGCGCAAAGCACATTCCTCAAGATGAGCTTAATCAAAAATTATTAGAGGCAGGTTTTGCCCCACTTAAGGATAAAGATGTTGCTTACTATTACAACAAGTAATGTACGTCCTTCTCTTCCTAGAAAGTGATGCGGCGCGAAGCGCCGCATCACTTTCTAGGGTTTTAGGAATTAGATACCGTCATAGGCTTGCTGCATGGAAATAATTAATGGTTCGGGGCTTTGCCCCGAACCATTAATTATTTCTACATGATTTGGCGTAGATAACTTAGGTTTGGGCATAATTGAGGTAGGCAAATTTTCAATGAATATGTTTAAGTACTGTCCCGCTAAACTAAGAGCTTCCGCACTTTTGCTATTTCTGTCCCTCTTTTTGATAGGAGTTAGTGATAGCCTTACGACAGATATGGCGATCGCCCAAACCTCTCGGCGTAGTAATAGTGCGCGCGATCGCGATATCGAATTACTCAGGCGATCGGGGCAACGCTGGATTGAAATTCGTCTTAGAAGTCAAAGACTTTTAGCATGGCAAGGTAATCAGTTAGTTTATGCAGTCGTAGTCTCTACGGGCAAAAGTGCTACACCAACGCCCAAAGGTATTTTTAAAATTCAGACTAAATACCCTACCGCCAGAATGCAGGGTGAAGACTACAACGTCCCAGATGTCCCAAATGTGATGTACTACAGTGGCAACTATGCAATTCATGGCGCTTATTGGCATAGAAGCTTTGGTATTCCGATCAGTCATGGCTGTACTAACGTTGCCCCAGACCACGCTGCATGGCTCTATCGTTGGGCTTCGGTGGGAACTACGGTGGTGGTGCGCTAGGGCTAAGCATCCCCTTTTGCTAAATAAAACTTAACGACTTAGAAATAGACAGAGACGATCGCCTCACAGTAACCTAGAGACGATATCTGTAATCATTTTATTTTTCAAATTACAGTCTTTAGGAATAAGGATAAAACTATGGCAGTTGCACGTGGTTCCAAGGTTCGCATTTTGCGTAAAGAGTCCTACTGGTATCGTGAAGTCGGTACTGTAGCTTCTGTTGATAAAAGCGGCATCATTTATCCAGTGATCGTTCGCTTTGACAGCGTAAATTACTCTAATGTCGCAACTAATAACTTTGCGATCGATGAAGTCGAAGAAGTCGCTTAGATTCTTCTAACCTAAAAAAGCTACAATCTTTGCATAGCAAAGATTGTAGCTTTTTTATTGAATAATGCCTGAATTACCAGAAGTTGAGACGGTTCGGATTGGTTTAAATGAAAATACGTTAGGTTGGCAAATTGAAGGTGGTGAAATATTGCTACCCCGTGCGATCGCCTATCCTGAAAATTCCCAAGCTTTTTTAGATTCGCTAATTGGGGCAGAGTTTATCGAATGGCAGCGACGGGGAAAATATTTAATTGCTAAGTTATCTCAAGGCAATCAATTAGGAGTGCATTTACGAATGACGGGGAGTTTGCTCTGGTGCGATCGCGATGAAACTTTGGGCAAGCATACACGAGTACGACTTTTTTTAAAGGAAAAGGTCAAGGGGAAAAAGGAAAAAGGTTTAGGTCAAAGAGAATTGCGTTTTGATGATCAGCGTACCTTTGGCAAAATGTGGTGGGTTCCCTCTGGACAACCGACAGAATCAGTGATTACGGGACTACAAAAACTAGGCTTAGAGCCTTTTGATGCGGCTTTTACTCCCGAACATTTAGCGACCCAATTAAGCCGTAGTGGTCGCCCTATTAAGACTGTCCTGCTCGATCAAGAAACTGTGGCAGGTATTGGCAATATTTATGCTGATGAGTCATTATTTTTAGGGAAAATCCATCCCCAAAAAGCGGCGAATTCTCTTAACTCAGAACAGGTAAAAGCTTTACATCAAGGAATTATTAAATCCCTGAGTGATGGAATTGCGAAAGGTGGCACAACGTTTAGCTCGTTTCAAAATGTCGCAGGGCTGAAGGGAAATTACATTGATACGGCTTGGGTATTTCGACGGACAGGTCAGCCTTGTAATGTATGTGGTACTAGTATTTCCAAAATTAAGCTCGGTGGGCGATCGACGCATTTTTGTGCTCAATGCCAAATTTTATAGCTGTTGCCATTCTTGTTAAGACACAAACCCAGAAAACGAGTTGCGGCGCGAAGCGCCGCAACTCGTTTTCTGGGTTTTGGGTTGTCCTGAGACAAGTGACTAAAGCTATTTAAAGCGATCGCCTCTTACCAAAATCAATAAGCTAAAGACTTAGCCAGCTAAAGACTTAGCCAGCTAAAGACTTGCTCAACCGTTAGTTCCAAATCAATTCCTGTAAGAACTGGTAAGCGATCGCTATAGGTAAATTCTTTAACGCGGCGATCGCTATCCACTACCAAAATACTTTCATCCTCGGCATCAAGTAACCAACCTAGCTCAGAGCCATGTTCCGCACAATGTAAGAGTTTCCCTAAAACTTGTTTATACTTTTGATCTGGAGATAGAATTTCAATTGCCCAATCAGGATAGATTTCAAAACGGTTAGCGATGCGTCCCGACGGCAAACGCGGGATTCTTTCCCAACGAAATATAGCTATCTCTGGGACGATCGCTAACCCACCAAAAACACAGCGCAACTCTGGAAAGGCTTTGGCAATTTTCTGTGGTTTCGCGATTTGATTAATAGTTTCGCAAAGATCAATCTGAAGTTGACTATGTTCACCTTGGGGCATAGTTTTTTGAGTGATTTGTCCATTAATAAATTCAGAGGCAGGTTTAGTTTCTGGCAATTGCAAAAACTCATCTATAGTTATGGGTCTAATTGCTGTCACAGTCATAGCCTTATGCCCTAAAAAACTTCCTTGATATTAACAGCGATTCCCTATCTCATTTGTATAAACAGCGATCGTGATTATTTAATCCCTACAGTCGCTATTTCATAAGCCTAATTCCGATGGGCGATCGCTAGAACAAATACTTGTCCTATCCCTTATAGCCCTTTGCAATAACTCTTTTAAGTAGCTAGGCAAAATTAAAGATAAAACCCCAAAAGCTGTGGCACACGCGCAGTGTGCGCCACAGCTTTTAGGTCTGGGTTTTTAATTATGCCCAGCTACTTACAAATTATTTAAGATTGAAATAAACCGATCTTTGTATCGCAAAGGACTTGACAAGCCTCTGTATTTATCTATCCATTTAAAAGCCCATAAATTAAGTACTTAAACTATGGATGTAATAGAGAAAAATTGATGCGATCGCCTAAGTATTTAACTGGAATTGAACTTAGATTTGTCAGCCAATTTACTTACACTAAAATATGTCTACTCATAGACAATATAAGCTAATCTTAAGGTTGTGTGATGTGAGCATAATTGCTTGTCCATAAAGCAAGTAAATATTTAATGAGTGATAGCGAGTTATGAGCGGTCAAACAGAGAAACCAGAAGATACAAACGATCGCAGCGATCAAAACATAGAAAATCAACCAAAACAAGCATTTAAGCCTAAAGTGCGGTTTATTTTTTTAATGCTGTTTATGGGTGTAGTCCTAAGCGGTGCGGCGGCAAGGACTTGGCAGATCATCGGCAACCAAAAGCCACCTGTAGAACCGATCGCCCAAACTCCTGATGCATCGATTCCTCCTTATGATCGCAATGGATTCCCAAATCTCAATCCACCAGCCCCAGCCGATGCGGAAGTATGGGAATGTGATGTGGCGATCGTTGGCGGATCTCTAGGGGGAGTCGCCGCTGCCTATCACTCAATGAAAACGGGAGCAACAACTTGCCTTATCGAACTTACACCGATGCTCGGCGGACAGGTGAGTTCGCAGGGAGTAAGTGCGATCGATGAATCCTTACTTATGCGCTATCGCCAACAATTTCCGCTTAGTTGGACGCATTTCAAAAATATTATCGCCAGCCAGCCAGCCTTACCTGATAAATATTCCTATCTCAAGCCGGGAGCTGTGGTAGCGGATACGAATAGTTGCTGGGTAGGCAATCTTTGCTTCACTCCCTATTCAGGAGAACTCGCTTCCGAAGAGTTTTTGCGCGAGTCGCAACGATCATCTCCTAAAAGTCGATGGGAAACTCAAATCGCCTTTAAGGGCGCAACTTTTAATGAGAAAGGCGATCGCATTACCGCCATTCATGCAGTAAGAAGGATTCCCCGCGATCCTAACTATCTCTCTCAAGGTCGTTTGTCTCGCGAACTCAAAAGCTGGTTTAACTGGAATCCTGACGAAACCTTTGATAAAAAAGCTATTCGCTTACAGCCTCCCGCAGGTAAGCAAATGATCGTGATTGACTCCACCGACACCGCCGAATTGATTGCTTGGGCAAATATTCCCCATCGACTCGGTTCGGAAGGATTTAGCACTACAGGTGAAGTTCATGCGGTCGCCGACAATCCCGAATGTACCCAAGCCTTTACCTTTCCCTTTGTCCTCAAAATTGCCGATGACGAAGGGCGATCGCTCAAGGAATTACGCAAAGTGCAGCCCGGATTTTCCCGTGAAGAGCATCGCAAAGACTACGACTTAGGTAGATTTCCGATGTTTGAAGGCAATAGCGTATTTAACTATCGCCGCATTGTCAGCATGAAGCGCGATGACCCCTTTAAGGCAACTCCTGCCAAGGGCGACATGACCGTCATTAACTGGAATCGTGGCAATGATTGGGGAATTATGAATCCGCCGCTGATTTTGACTGATCAACAAATTCGCGATTCAGGTCAACAGCAAAACTGGTTAGGAGGCTTAAATACGAAAGCGCTTAAAGATGGTGAAAATCATGCCCTTCTATTTGCAGAATGGTTGATGGATAAATACGCTTCAACAGAGTTTCCGATTCGGATGATGTCAGGTCCTGACAGCCCCATGCCAACTCAATCAGGATTAAGTATGTATCCCTATATTCGCGAAGGTCGGCGGATTTTAGGGCGTTCTGCCTATGGTCAGCCAGTGTTTTTCATGCGTGAGCAGGACATTCGCAATGATATGGAAGGTGGACGTAGTTTTAATGCGACTTCCATTGGCTTAACCCACTATGCGATCGATATGCATGGCTGTCGCTATCGCAATTGGGAACCATCCAAGGCTCCAAGCTCAGCGCCCGCCAATGAAGACAAAGTCCGTCCAATTATTCTGCCCTTTGAAAGCTTGATTCCACAGCGTATTGATAATTTGCTGATGGGTGGTAAAGCGATGGCAGTTAGTCACATCGTAAATGGAGCAACCCGTATTCATGTGGGCGAATGGTCAGCAGGGGCTGCCGCAGGTGCATCGGCAGCATGGATTTTGGCGCAGGACGATCCTAGCTTAACGCCGCAAGCGATTCTTGATCGCGGCAAGATCAAGGACTTGCAAGCCCATTTGCGATCGCAGGGTCTTCTAATAGATTGGTAATACCAATTTACAAAAGTGTGCCAACACTTTTGTAAATTAAAACCCCCAAGATAAATGGCGGCGCTTTGCGCCGCCATTTATCTTGGGGGTGGTAAGCGCAAAGTTCTGCCGATCTATTGAGCTTTGCTGAAAACACTTGTAAATACTTGCTTAATCGTGAGTAATACTAATCCCACGGCGATTACAGCAAAAATCATCGTGGCTCCCGTACCGATAGATAGTAGTAAAGTACGGACAAGGGTTGATAAACGATTTGCCAACGTATTTGTTGTTTGCAAAGGCGCAGTTGCGAGCTTATGCGCCACCATGTTCGTAAAAGCGTAAAGCCCAGTGGCAAGAGTAGCGGCGATCGCTGCGCCCGTTAAATTTTTAAAGGGAGATGGAGGCGTATCTGTGGGTGTGGGGAGATTGGCTTCTTCAGGCATATTCTTTGAAAGATAAAGCTTTTGGCTGTAGATGTATGACAATGCCATACATCTACAGGGCTAAAAAACATATAGAGGCGCATTGCGCCTCTATAATATTGCTGTTTTTGCTTCCTTACGACCTGCGATCGCAAAAAATTTATTTAAACAGCTAAAAATCTTAATATCATTGACCACAAAATGGTTTAAGATATCCGCACTCAACACAAAAATGCTAGTCCCACTGGAAACGGTGGGATTTCTTTTATCATTGCATAAATGTCTGTGCGATGCGACAAAAATTTGTATGCATAAAAACAAGGAAGTAGCAGTTCTACTTCCTTAAACCCCAAAAAATAAGGGCGGCGCGAAGCGCCGTCCTTATTTTTGTTAAGTATGGCGCGGATATTCGGCTAAAACTTGCTTGAGATATTTGCCAGTGTAGGATTTCTTAACTTTGGCTACCTGTTCGGGTGTGCCTTCTGCAACCACTTCACCACCGCGATCGCCGCCTTCTGGCCCCAAATCAATAATCCAATCAGCACAGCGAATCACATCAAGATTATGCTCAATCGTGATGATGCTATTACCCTTATCCACGAGGCGCTGCATTACATCTAGCAATTTATGCACATCGTAAAAGCTTAAACCTGTGGTCGGCTCATCGATTAAATATAGGGTTTTGCCTGTGGCTCGTCGTGCTAATTCCGTGGCAAGTTTCACCCGTTGGGCTTCACCGCCTGAGAGGGTGGGAGCAGACTGACCGAGCCGCACATAGCCTAAGCCCACATCCACCAGCATTCCCAATTTAGTATGGGCAGAGGGAATATTCTCGAAGAAGTGCATCGCTTCTTCGATGGTCATATCGAGGACATCGGCGATCGTTTTTTCTTTGTACTTAACTTGTAACGTCTCGCGGTTATATCTTGCACCTTTACAGACATCGCACTGCACATAGACATCGGGCAGAAAATTCATAGAAATGATATTTACGCCCTGACCCGAACAAGCTTCGCAACGTCCGCCTTTGACATTAAAGGAAAATTGTCCTGCTTTGTAGCCGCGAGTTTTCGCCGCCGTTGTCAGCGCGAAGGTTTCACGGATCACATCGAATAGCCCCGTATAGGTGGCAGGATTGGATCGGGGCGTGCGTCCGATGGGAGATTGATCGATAACAATAAATTTATCAAGGTGCTTTAGTCCTTTGACTTCCTCCATACCCTTAGGAGCTGGCACTTTGCGCGAAAAATTATGTTCGAGGGCATGGTGCAGCAGGTCATTAATTAAAGTGGATTTACCTGAGCCTGATACGCCTGTGATACAGACCAATTCGCCAAGCGGAATCTTGACATTAATATTTTTAAGATTATTCAAATAAGCATTGCAAATTTCTAAATGCTTGCCATTGCCTTCGCGCCGTTCCGCAGGTGTATAAATTTGTTTTTGTTTGGAGAGATACGCACCTGTGAGAGAGTCGGGATGGGTCTCGATATCCTTAACGCTACCCTGTGCGACAACTCGCCCACCATGCACGCCTGCTCCTGGCCCAATATCGACGAGATAATCAGCAGCCCGAATGGTTTCTTCGTCATGCTCGACTACGATTAAGGTATTACCGAGATCTCGCAGTTTGGTTAATGTGGCGAGTAAGCGAGAATTATCCCTTTGATGCAGCCCAATACTCGGTTCATCCAATACATAGAGAACGCCTGTTAATCCTGAACCGATCTGAGTAGCAAGGCGAATCCGTTGGGCTTCGCCACCAGAGAGCGACATAGTGGAACGATCAAGGGTTAGGTAATCTAAACCGACATCTAATAAAAATTGCAATCTGGCTTCGATTTCTTGCAATACCCGATCGCCGATTTGTCTTGTGCGGGAATCGAGATCAAGATTTTTGAGACGATCTAAACAAGTGCCAAGGGGAGCCGATACAAACTCAATAATATTAAAGCCGCCAATGCGAACGGCGAGAGATTCGGGCTTGAGGCGCGTACCTTCACAGGTGGCGCAGGGTTGCTCGATCAGATAATTCTCTAGCTTTTGGCGTTGCGATTCGCCCGCCTCTTTATATTGCTGTTCGAGAATGGCGATCGCCCCTTCATAGCGTTTGTAGTAGCCCTCAGCGCGATCGCGATAAAAGGAATCAGGCTTAATTAAAATCTTTTCCGTGGTGCCGTAGAGAATAATGTCAATCTGAGCTTGAGAGAGCTTTTCCCAAGGGGTATTAATTTCAAAACCTGCATATTCACCGACACTAGATAGGAGCGAGATGTAATAGGTATGGGTTTTATCCGCCCAAGGTGCGATCGCGGCATATACGGGCAGAGAGGGATCGGGAACAATCAATTCAGGATTAAAGGTTTTAATACTTCCCAATCCATGACAAGTAGGACAAGCGCCATAGGGAGAATTGAAGGAGAACATACGGGGTGATAGTTCTTCCATTACCGCGCCATGTTCAGGACAGGCAAAGTTTTCTGAGAAAGTTAGAATATTGTTTTCTTGCTTAGATTTCTTGCTCCCCTCGCCCTCTGGGAGAGGGGCTGGGGGTGAGGGCAAAATCTCCACCATCGCAATCCCTTCCGCACGTTTTAAACATGTGGCGAGAGAATCTGTTAGACGTTCTTGAATATCATCCTTGCGAACTAAGCGATCAACGACAATTTCAATATCATGGAGTTTATTTTTATCCAGTTCGATATTGTCGCTCAGTTCCCGTACTTCGCCATCAATGCGAACTCTGCCAAAACCTTCGGAAGCAAGACTGGCTAATAATTTTTTATGGGTTCCCTTTTTGCCCCGAATCACGGGCGCGAGTAATTGGAAGCGCGTGCGATCGCCTAATTCCATAATCGAATCAACCATGTGATCGATGGTTTGGGGTGCAATGTTGCGATCGCAGATCGGGCAGTGGGGCGAACCTGCGCGACCAAATAATAATCGCAAATAATCATAAATCTCGGTGACCGTGCCGACCGTTGAGCGTGGATTATGGGAAGTAGATTTCTGATCAATGGAAATCGCGGGACTTAAACCCTCGATGTAGTCCACATCAGGCTTATCGACTTGTCCTAAAAACTGCCGCGCATAGGCACTGAGCGATTCCACATAGCGGCGTTGACCTTCGGCAAAAATCGTGTCAAAGGCGAGGGATGATTTGCCAGAGCCAGATACACCTGTAAACACGATCAGGCGATCGCGGGGAATCGTCAGGTCAACATTTTTGAGGTTGTGCTGTCTCGCACCTCTAACATGGATGTGGGTATGGTCTGGCATTAGAGCGCTACTTTAAATTGCGATGGTTGCTTGAGCTGGCGTAAAGATTTGTTACCAGTCTAAGCGATCGCTGAGAGATTTAGCAGATTAAAGAAATCGGATTTTTAATGGTGCAGCGAAGCCGCACCATCAAAAATCTAAATTGTAAAACGCAGATAAGCCAAGCAATACTGGGTTTTCGTACTGGGTAAGCAAATCTTCAAGAAAGACAGCGCTTCGCGCTGTCTTTCTTGAAGATTTGCTTTTTCCTAACAGGTTGTTAGGTGTTAGGTATTTGGAAAACTCAAAAATTCCTAACAGCCTGCAAGGTGACGATCGCCTCTTAAACTACTAATCTACCTATATCGAAACCAGAAAGTTCTTCATGACTTAATTAACTTAATTAACCGACTTGATTAGTTCAAGGCAAAACTATGACTACCGCAACACTCGCGCTCCCATCCGATATTCCTACTCAGTCAAGCATCACCAGCCATAGAGTGCGTGAGTTTTCGGCAGCAGATAAAACCACCACCCTTGAACTACTCAAGCAATATCGCAAAGCCCCATCCGCATACCTACGCGATCGCATCGTGCGTTTAAATATTGGGCTTGTCAAAAAAGAAGTACATTTCTGGGCTGATCGCCATTCCGAGCTATACGAAGATTTACTACAGGTCGGAGCCTTAGGTTTAATTGGTGCAGTCGATCGCTTTGAACTAAATCGTGGTTATGCCTTTAGCTCTTTCGCCGTCCGCTACATTCGCGGTGAAATACAGCATTATTTACGCGATAAAAATTCATCTGTTCGTATTCCCCGTCGCTGGATGGATTTGCAACAGCAATCAGTCCGCGTCATGCAAAAACTACGCAATACCCTCCAAAGAGAACCTTCTACTCAAGAAGTTGCAAATGCGCTGGGAGTGAGCCTGAGTGAATGGCAAGAAGCGAAACTCGCCTGTCAAAATCGTGCTCCCTTAAGTCTTGATGCCCCTATCCGATCTGAAGAAGAAGATGCGGCTTCCATTGGGGATCTGGTGGCTGATCCTAAGAGCAATATGCAATTACAACAGGAAGATAAGTTTCGCTTACAACAGGCGATGGCGGTACTGGAACAACGCACCAGAGAGATTGTTGAGTTTGTATTTATTGAGGATATGCCTCAAACGGAAGTTGCCAAAATGTTGGGGGTGAGTGCGGTGACAATTTCCCGCCAAATTAAAAAAGGCTTATCAACTTTACGCTGTGTTCTAGAAGCTGAAGCTTGCTAGATGGACTTTATGGGCTAGTTTAAAAACTAGATTAAAACCGCAAAACCTGTGGCGCACGCGCAGCGTGCGCCACAGGTTTTGCGGTTTTATATTTAATTGAGCCCAGATACTTATTTGCAATAAGCGCCTAGCTCTGTATATGCTTATTTCTAAGTAAGGCTCTAAACTCACCTATGAACGATAGTCAATCTGCGAATTCCTCCGATCTGCTAATTGAGCAACCCGATCGCCCTGAACGCCAAATTTCGCGACAACTCATTATTGATGCTCGCGAGATCGTGGCTGGCTATGTGGAAGGCGTAGATATTTTGCAAGGAGCAAATCTTGCCGTCTATGAAGGTGAACTCGTCACGGTGATTGGCTCGAATGGGGCGGGAAAGTCCACCTTTGCAAAGGCGATATTTGGACTAGTACCTGTGCGATCGGGACAAATATTATTTGGCGATCGCAACTTAGTCGGACTAAAACCAGAGCAAATTGTGCGTTTAGGAATTAGTTATGTGCCGCAAATTGCGAATGTTTTTCCGTCACTGAGTATTTCTGACAATTTAGATATGGGGGCTTACACCCGTGATGGCAATATCAAGCCCTTGAAAGACAAAATCTATGACACTTTTCCTGTCTTAGCTAAGCGCCGTAGCCAGAGAGCAGGCACATTGTCGGGTGGAGAAAGGCAAATGCTTGCCATGGGACGTGCCATGATGCTAGAGCCAAAATTATTAATCTTGGATGAGCCTTCGGCGGCGTTATCGCCAATTTTAGTTCAGGATATTTTTAATTTGATTCAAACTATTAATCAGGCGGGGACTTCGATTATTTTGGTAGAACAGAATGCGCGTAAGGCTTTAGCGATCGCGGATCGTGGCTATGTGATGCATTTAGGTAAAGATGAATTTACGGGTAAGGGTTCGGATTTATTGAATGATCCTGAAGTTGCAGAATTGTATTTAGGTGTCGGTAATTTTAGTAAAGCCTAAATTCAAAGTGCATAAGAGTCAGCGCTTTGTGCTGACTCCTATAGCAAAGCGAGGGTTAGCCCGTACAACCCAAAACCCAAAAAGCGAGTTGCGGCGCGAAGCGCCGCAACTCGCTTTTTGGGTTTCTGGACATAATTAAAAAACAGAGTCAAAACCTATGGCGCACGCGCATCGTGTGCCATAAGTTTTTGATTTTTACATTTAATTGTGTTGAGCTACTTACACTTAGCGATGGGGAATACATATCAAGATCATTACTTATAGATAGAATTAATATTGAGTTTTTAAACTCAGATAAAATCATATAATTCTAAGATAAAAGCTTCATTAAGTAGAGGAATTCGATGGCGATGACAGAGATAGGGCTTTCGCTGGATGAATTGACCAAATCGCAAGCATATCTGCAAAATTTAGGTCTATATGATGGCGAAGTCGATGGCATTTATGGGAAATTAACAGAGGCTGCCTTTGTGCAGTTTGCCAATGCTCTGAGCATCGATACGATTTTGGATGCTAATTCGCAAGCAATTACGAATAGCCTTTTGCAGATGCCTGCGGTGGTCAGGCATTTATTGGGAGTTGTCGGCGAGGGCGATCGCCTATTTCAGAAATTTACGAACTCTCAGCGTATTTTTGTAAATATGGGGCAGGCGGATTCTAGTCATTTGGGCTTTCTGGATCGGGGGGTAGAAGGCTGTGTGGCGGGATCGATGGATAGTTTACCTAACCGTAATTTTGCCCCATCACCCCTTTTAAGTCATATTTCGTCCTATCCCGATCGCCTTGCGAGTTTACCCGATGGTGTAAATATTGTGTCCTATGGTGAAATTGCCATGCTTGCGGGTACACAGGTGCGAGTCCGCTTTCGTCCCTATCCTGCGATCGGTGAAATTCCTAATATTGAAAATATTGGCTTGGAATTTCTAGACGACAGTATTCAACAGGCTTGCATTAGCATTGGTAGCCTCGTCAATGGTCAGATGCTATCGCGGTGGATTGGGCGCAATGCTTTGGATAATGTGCAGTTTTGGAGTTCCACCAAAATTTTGCCTCTGCTCTATACCATTTGCAAAGCGAATCAAGTTGAGCCAAATCAAGGGATCGCTAACTGTGCGATCGTCGATCCTAGTGGTAAGCAGCAAACCCGTTCTTTCTCGGAATTGGCGCAGCGCATTTGCAACTATGTTGAGTCGAACGGGATGACCTCTAACTCTTTAGCTGCTATGTTTAAGCAATTTGCGACACCGCTAGAGTTACAAAATTGGTTGATCTCTCTTACGGGTAATCAAAAACTTTCTTTTCAAGGTCGTTATGGTGAAAAGCCCTATATCGATCAGCCTGTATTGTTAGATATTGCTGGCAATAGCATGATTTCCTTTGCTAAGGAATCCCATCGGGGGGACAATTTGATTTCCGCCTATGATCTCACCAGAGTGATGTCTTTGGTGGCCTGGCATCGCCATATTCCGCCTAGTAATCGCTTACCTCATGCTCAATGGCATAGTTTAAGCAATTTGATTAATGCGATGGGACAGGATACGGCTAGATACGTGGATACGGCGATCGCGGCGCTAGGAATGCAATATTTTATAGGCGATCCCGTGGTGATTTCTAAAATGGGATTTGGCTATAGCGATCAGCGTAAACAATCAGAATTGACTTACACCGCCTGTGTGCAATTTGTTGATCGCCTCGCCACCTCTGACGATCGCCCCTTGCCAAAGCTGCGATCGGTGAATATGACCCTCCGTGCTGTCCTTGATCTCAAAAATCCTGATCGCGAAGCCCTAGAGATTGATTCGCGAATGGCTGCCACAGTTGCTGAAATTTTGCGTAGGATTGTAACAGAAGAGCTAATCTAGGATTTGATATTGCTGCTGTCAATGCGGGACTGAAACACAATGCAAAAACAACGCGCTTTATCTACCGTCGGGCTATGGTGGCGATGGGTATTGGCTACGCTTACAGGTGCGGTGATTGGCTATATTTTTGGGATTCCTGCTTGTTTGGTGGGCATCCATTATCTTAGCGATCGCCTTGTTTCTATAGGTGTATGCCATACAGGATTTGGTAGCCTTAACTGTCCTGTAGCCACGGGTATTGTTTGTGGATCGTTCTTTGTGTCTGTATTTGTCGGCTTGATGCAATATTTAGTTTTACGGCGATTTTTGCAGTCCTCAGCATGGTGGATCTTAGCTAGTTCCTTTGGCTGGACTTGGGTGGGCTTTGCGGCGACCAGCTTGGCATATACGCCTCAGTTTGGTTTTGTGATGAATCTCGATGGTTCTTTTTCTGAAAGTAATATTTTTGATCGCCTGCCTCTATTGCTGGTAAATTCTTTTTGGTTATTTTTGGCAGGGGGATTGTTGGGGATTTTGCAATGTTTGGTGTTGTGGAATGGCAAAAATACGAAGTTACTTAATAGGCGATCGCTATGGTGGATTGTCGTTAATTCGGTGTTAATCGCATTTATGGCGATCGCGATCGTGTCTTTTTTTCGGGGAAAAGGAAGCTTATATGGAATTCTCTATTTCTTCTTAGGCTTTACGCCTTTTTATGCCACGATTACGGCGGCTACCCTTGCCAAAATGAAACTTACTCCCTTCCCACCTAAAGATTAGAGAGGCGGCTCTTCGTGCTGCCTCTCTAATCTTTGAGTTTAATGTCTAACTAAGTATTTAACTAATGTCTAACTTACCTGCCGAAATTATTCCTTTGCGATCGCAACTAACCGAAGGTACATCCATCGCGATCGCGGACAAAATCCAGTTTTGCCTAGTTTCCACAGGGTTCACTAGTGAAATAATTTTGACGAGCTATGTTTCTGAGGGCTTTCCCAAAGAAGATCAACCGCCGATTTTACTTCTACATGGTTTTGATAGTTCGCTCTTTGAGTTTCGTCGCCTGATTCCTCATTTAGCCCGTAGTCGGCAAACTTGGGCGATGGATTTATTTGGGTTCGGCTTAACCGAGCGCCTTGCTGATGGGCTGGTTAGCCCCGATGCAATTAAGGAGCATCTTTATCATTTCTGGAAAACCGCGATCACCAAGCCCATCATTCTCGTGGGTGCGTCAATGGGAGGTGCAGCAGCCATTGATTTTGCCCTCACTTATCCCGAAGTAGTCCAGAAATTAATTTTAATCGGTAGTGCAGGAATGCGAAAGGGAACGGCGGCTGGGAAGTTTCTTGTACCTCCATTTGATCGGATGGCAACGGATTTTTTACGTAGTCCGAAGGTGCGCCGAGAAGTCAGTCTCAAAGCCTATGCTGATCCTAGCTTTGTCACGACCGATGCTGAGATCTGTGCATCGCTCCATTTAGCCATGCCGAGATGGAGTGAATCTTTAATTTCCTTTACTAAAAGCGGTGGCTATGGTTCCTTTGCGAAGGAATTAACTTATTTGACACAACAAACGCTAATTTTATGGGGCGATCGCGATCAGATTCTCGGCACAAAGGATGCCGCAAAGTTCCAAGCAATTATCCCCCATAACAAGCTTGTTTGGATTGAGAATAGTGGTCACGTTCCTCACTTAGAGCGTCCCTCCAAGGTAGCCACAGAAATATTAAATTTTATATCTATTTAAAGAGAGTGGCGACGCTTCGCGCCGCCATTCTCTTTAAATAGACGAACGTGCAGTAAAATAAAGAACTAGATTTGTTAGAGAGGCGAAGCCTCTCTAACAAATTCTTTAGATTAATTAAGACTAGCAATATGACCACTCAGCCACAAGTTAGCATCATCATGGGTAGCGACTCCGACTTACCCACCATGCAAGGCGCGATCGCCATTTGCCAACAGTTTAATATTCCCCACGAAGTCGCGATTATCTCCGCTCATCGTACCCCTGAGCGCATGGTGGAATTTGCCAAGACAGCCCATACTCGCGGTATTCGAGTGATTATTGCAGGGGCAGGTGGAGCCGCCCATTTACCGGGGATGGTGGCGGCGCTTTCGCCTTTGCCTGTGATTGGTGTGCCTGTCTCGACGAAACAACTTAGTGGGGTCGATTCCCTTTATTCGATAGTGCAGATGCCGAAGGGAATCCCTGTAGCAACGGTAGCGATCGGGAATGCGGATAATGCGGGTTTACTAGCTGTACAGATTCTGGCAAGTCATGATCCTGAACTTCTCGACAAAGTAATTGCCTATCGCACTTCCCTCAAAGATATGGTGATGGAAAAGCAAGAGAAACTAGAGGAACTAGGTAGCGAAAAGTATTTGCAGCAAATGTAATGGATGATGGCTGGCTTCAACTTTTAGGAGGAATCACATTTTTGATTCTCCACCTCATCTTCTCAGCTAAGACGGAAATGGGAACTAAGTTATTTATGAACCAATTTATCAATCAAGATGGCGATCGCCTAGTAGAAATAATTAACTTCCTGCCAATTTCGGACAAACTTGCTACCGCAGGACAACCAACTGTCGAGCAGTTTCGAGAAATTGCCGATGCTGGATATGAGACGGTGATTAATCTCGCGCTACCAACTTCTGATGGGGCGATCGCCAATGAAGCGGAACTTGTGCAATCTCTAGGAATGGAGTATGTGGCAATTCCTGTGCTTTGGGAAAGTCCAACTATGGAAGATTTCTCGCAGTTTTTGCAAGCTATGGATAAACGACAAAATCAAAAAATATTTGTCCATTGTGCTAAAAATATGCGCGTTTCTGCCTTTGTCTATCTTTATCGGCGATCGCGTTTAGATTGTCCTCCAGAACAAGCGATCGCGGATTTGCACAAAATCTGGCAACCTAATGAAATCTGGCAAAATTTTATAGACATGTCAATAGGAGAGATTTAAAGTGCTGCAAAGCAGCACTTTAAATCTCTCTGTTAAAGCATAATTGTTTGATTAGTTGTCGCCGCTTTCTCGGCGGCATTGGCAACTGCAAGGGAATGTAAAATACTTTCGTGATTGGTATAGAGAGGCTTACCGTCAAACAAATGGGCTAGGACGTTTTCCGTATCTTTTTTAAATAAACCTCTAGTTGTCCCTGCATCTAGTTCCTTTTCACCATCCGCAGTCACTAACTTCCCTTTGTCCCTAGAAAACACGATCGCGCCTGAACTCCCTTGCAACTCCATGATCCTTTCGGGTAGCCAAAAGCTTTCCCCCTTACTGTAACTAATATCCGCAATTACGCCATTCTCAAACTGAAGTTGAGCATTGCAAACGCAGGAAGTAAAATAATGAGGTAAATTTTCGCCACTGTAACGCAATTGGCAAGAGACAGATTTTACTTTTCCAAATAGAACAATAATGCGATTGAGGCGAGAAACTGCTGCCGTTAGAGGGAAGCCAAATAAGTCTGGCTTGTATGTCCATTTATCAGGCACAGGACGCTGGGGGCTTTTGGTGGAATATCGAGCATAAAAGGGAGTTCCCACTTTTGCTAAATGTTCCATTACCAATTGATGCACGCCGCCTAATAGCTCAATATGCTCTACATGGAGCATCAAGTTCTGTTGTTGAGCAAGCTTTACAAGTTCTTCTGCTTCAGCTAATTGAAACGCAAGCGGATATTCGACAATTACGTGTTTGCCCGATCGCAGAGCTTGCCCAACGACGGCTCCATGATCGCGATTAACATTACACACCACCACTAAGTCCACATCAGGGCGCACCACCAACTCTGACCAATATTGATGCACCTTGGGAATATTAAACTCTTGGGCGATCGACTGTGCTTTTTCGGGATTACCAGCGATCGCTACAAGTTGAATCCTTGCATCTTGGCTAAAGATTTCGGCGCGGAGCTTGGCAACAAAGCCCGAACCAACGATGCCAACTCGCAAAGGTTGGTTTAATGATGCGTAGGTCATGGTGTGAGAATTCTCTGGATTATTGCAGATGTTTGCGGATGATTTATTTCAGGCGATTCAATTTAGAAGGAGGCAATAATTTGCGCTCTGGGACGACCTTAGGACGTGGCGATCGCACATAGAAAATTTTACGTCCTATGGTTTCATTGACCCAACGGGCAAGGCGATTCCAGACTTTTTCAGATAAGTATTTTTGAGCAACGATCGCTAAACCAATGACAACTCCAATGGGAAATACGGTATCAAAGGGATTGCCATCACGACTACCGACAAATAACAGCACCACTGAGGAAATTAGCGCCGAGATGAGTAAAAATTGAAATTTAGACATAAGTTTCCTACATTGTTCTTAAACTTTTTAGGCTTCGCCCAAAAAGTTTAACGAGTTTTGAATGTTGTACCATCTTTGGCGATCGCTAAACATTTTGTCACAGCCTTGACACCAATTGCTTGCCATGCCTGATTCATTGCTTGGGCGACTGTCTCTATTGTACCCATTGGCGCTAAAGAAAGTAGGGTGGGACCCGCGCCACTAATTACCAAGCCATAGGCTCCTGCGGCGATCGCGGCAGCTTGTACTTCTGTCATGCCCTTAATCAAGCTTTGGCGATAGTTTTGATGCAGTCGATCCTGCAAGCCTGCCTTCAACCAATTCACATTCCCTGTCTGAATCCCATGACTTAATAGTGCTAAGTGCGAGGCGTTAAAAACCGCATCATGCATCGAAAATTGCTTCGGCAATACTTCCCTTGCCTTAGCCGTCGATAGCTCAAAGTTAGGAATTGCCACAACTAGCCCAATACTTTCATGCAAATGCAAATCGCAATATTCCCAGCCACCTGCTTGATTAGAAGCCATCAACTGACAACCGCCCAACATCGCAGGGGCAACGTTATCGGGATGCCCTTCCATGGCGATCGCCAAATCCAATAATGCCCCGCGATCTAGGGGCGAACCTGCCAATAGGTTCGCACCGACCAGCCCGCCTACAATCGCGGTTGCGGAACTACCTAACCCACGCGATAGGGGGATTTTGGTATCTGTATGAAAAGCGATCGGCGGAATTGGGCGATCAATATGCTGATAAAACTTAGCGATCGCCCGATATACCAAATTTGTTTCGTCCCGTTCCACCTTGTCTGCCCCTTCGCCCGATGCTGTGATGGTGAGGCGATCAGCAAGGGAAAATTCAAAATGGTTATAAAGCGATAGGGCTGCGCCAAGGCAGTCGAACCCTGGGCCAATATTAGCGGTAGTTGCAGGAACGGAAACTTCAAAAATGGTCATGTTGAAAATCTAAAATACACTGGAGCCAAGAATTATTGGTTATCTCCGTCAACGTAGGACATTATATAGCTAAGGGCTATTGTGTCTCACTATGCTTTTTCTAGCGATCGCCTAATTTCAAAAGCATATAAACTAATTTGGATATACCGCTACAGCATGGATTTGAGTATTCAGGTAGGTTGTCTTGCTTTGCTAATTCATCAAGTTTGGTTGCTCTAGCGATCGCATCTTGAGTCAGCCCCTTGAGCTTTTCTTGATAATAGCACCGAGCTTTGTCGTAATTGGGAATGTGCCTATTTAAGCGTTCTCTAGCTTTGTCTTGCGAAATACTAGCTGAATGATCTTGGAAATGAACGAGATACCAAAGCTCAATACTGGGATTGGTAATCGCAAGCTGGATGTTTTCCTTTTTAGCTTTTTGAATAGCCTGATGCCAATTATGAGGATCTTTCTGAATATGTTCGTCACCATCAAAAACAGCCCATGCCGAATCTTCCTCTAGCCAAGTTCTATCGCGTTTTCGATCTTGTTTCTCTTCTAAGACTTTATTCACTACACTAAGCGGATCGGTTCCATCATGGGGAAGAATGATGATTTTAACAGTCGCTAAGCGTAAATCTTGACGAATGGCTTTGAAATATTCTGGTTCTGTATATTTACCTTCACAAGCAATCAAAATCTTTTTGGCAATGTCTTTTTTAGGCGCATTTCTTTTGAAAGAAGGTTTAGCCATTGCCGTTACCTACTGGCATAAAATCGTCTTCATCAGAAATAAATGGAACTGCTCCAAATCTTCCATCTAGATATGCTTTGTCAATCGCTAAATCATTACGAACTTTAAAATCACTAAGTGAATATAGCTCTGTGCTTTGGTCAGGACGCTTCTGTGTAAACCAAATCTGATCTCGCCGTAACAAGTTATTTCTCTGTAAAGTATTATCGTGACTAGTAAAAATTAGTTGAGTACGATTAGGATTAGTCTTTGGATTCTGGAAAAACTGTACTATCTCACTAGTGATATTTGGGTGCAGATTTGAGCCAAATTCATCCGCAATAAGTAGAGAACTGCTTTGCATCCTACTTTGTATTTTAAAAGCTAAACTTAATAGATCCCGAGTTCCTAAAGATTCTTCCTCAAATTTCCACCTAACAATTTCCCCATTTTCTGCCTTATGTAAAGCATAAACTTGATAATCCTTTCCCTCTTCGGATTTTTTTGTCTCAATATCAAATAATCCAGTATCGAATTTAAGTAAAAGTTGTTTGGTTTTTACGAATACTTCGGATGCTTGAGGGATATAAGGCTTTGATACATAATTATCTAAACCATCAAGAAGTGTTTCATTTCTAAAATTGGTGCCTAATTGTCCCAGCCTTAACCATTCAGAAAGTGGTGTAACTACTTTTATATCTAACTTTGTCAATACAAGACTTATAAATGGTTCGTAGTCTTGTATGCTTTTTTCAAGTTGAGTATGTGATCCAGAAAAGTCAGAACCATTTTTCCAATCAAATTCTTGCTGTTCTCCATTCCAAGTTCGACTAAACAAAAGCCGCTCTCTTTTTGTAGAGACTAAAGTATATTCTAGCTTTTCCACAAGTATACGAACACTATTTAGAACCAAAGAATAAGTATATATAGTTCCATTAAATGCAGTACGAAGTTTGAAATAGCTTGGACTATTTATGGTCTGAAAATTTAGCTTAAAAGGAATTCGTTCTACCCCACGAGCATAATTACCGAGAATCATATATTTGAGTAAAAACTCAAGAGCTTTTAAGACATTGCTTTTACCTGAAGCGTTAGCGCCAAAAATGGCGATTACTGGCAAAACATCAATATCCCAACTTTCAATGTGAAAAGGTTGAGCAATTTCATCATCAGACTTAACTCGGCGACGGTTTTCAGTATTGTTGGGTTTAGCCTTGCTCTTACTCGCCGCAACCGCACTAAGAGTTTCCGCACCCTTAATCGAACGAAAGTTTTCTACAGTGAAGTCTAAAAGCATAATTTTTTACTCAACAATCAAAAATACGTGAATTTGTCACGTAAATATGGCTATTATAGCAACTTTTACTGACCGCTTAAGCGATCGCAAAACTTCGGTAACTTTATCGGTTCTGTGGGAATTAAGTAAAAGCCGAAAATCTAAATAGCGGTAATTCAACAAGCGATCGCTATACAATTGAAGCGAAAGCCAGATCGTCAACCTGACCGCTAAACATGACTAATACCGTCTTTGTCCTTGCCTCCGCCTCACCGACACGCAAAAAGATATTAGAAAACGCAGGAATCACGCCCATAGTTCGGGTGAGTAACTTTGACGAAGACGCAATCCAAGTAACTGACCCTACCTCACTAGTGCTGACCTTAGCCCAATGCAAAGCCACAGCCGTATTGCCAGAGGTCACACAGGAATTTGCAGGACAGAAAGCCCTCGTAATCGGTTGTGACTCAATCATGTATTTAAATGGACTGGTCTATGGCAAACCTGACACCAAGGATATTGCGATCGCCACATGGCAAAAAATGCGCGGTAACTATTGCGAACTCTATACAGGACATTGCCTAATCGACCTACAAACCCAGCGCAGCGTTATGCGTTACGGCGTGACCAAGGTATATTTTGCGGATGCGACTGATTCGGAAATAGCGAGCTATGCGGACTCAGGGGAGCCGCTATGCTGTGCAGGATGCTTCACCCTAGAGAAACTAGGTGGACTGCTGATTGAGAAGATAGAAGGCTGTCATACCAATGTTTTAGGATTGAGTCTGCCAATCCTGCGACAGATGTTAACGGAATTAGGCTACAGCCTCCAATTTAGTAGTCACGGGACTAACATTAAATAAGGGTGGCGCGGCTTCGCCGCGTCACACAAAATCGGTTCCTTATTTAATGTTAGAGCCGCATCATGAGGACTAGTCATGAAATCAGCAAATTTTGAATTTTTACGTTCCTATGATCTACAGCTAGTCAAGTTAGGATCTTTGGCTGAGCATTTTTTTCAAGTAGATCCCAATACTTGCTTGATAAAGTTACGCCAATTTACGGAGCTATTGGCGCAATGGACAGCAATCAACTTGGGATTGACGTTATCGGCGGATGAGTCACAGGTGGATCTCTTGCGAAGGTTGAAGCTAGAGAAGCTACATCCTGAAGTGATAGATGTCTTTCATCAAATACGTGTGACGGGAAATAAAGCCAATCATCAATATACGGGTGACTACGCTGAAGCTTTGATGACCTTAAAACTGGCGCGGAAGCTAGCTATCTGGTTTCACCGTACTTTTAGCGGTAATCCCAACTTTAAGGCAGGGGCTTTTGTGCCACCGTGTAAGCCTGTAGACGCGACTGTAGAGTTACAAACGGAGCTAAATCGTTTACAGCAAGAATTAGCAGCAACACTTTCGCAAAAAGAGCAAGCGGAACTGCTTTTGAGGGAAAGAGCGATCGCTTTGCAAAGTGCTGAGGAAAGGGCTAAGCAGGAGTCGGAGGATCGCCTATTGTGGGAAAAATTGGCGCTGGAGGCTGAACGGGAAAAAGTAAATTTGGCGGCTAATTTGACAGTTAGCATATCTCCTAAGCCGAAATCACCAAAGGAAACCGAGAAAATTATTGTCTTAGCAGAACGAGCCGCCCAAAAGCTAGATCTGGATGAGACGGAAACTAGAGCAATTATTGATCAACAATTGCGAGATGCGGGATGGTTGACGGATAGCCAAGAGTTGCACTATGGTAAGGGGACTAGACCCGTTAAGGGCAGAAATATGGCGATCGCTGAGTGGAAAACAGCCAAAGGAGTAGCTGACTATGCCCTGTTTGTGGGTACGCGCTGTGTGGCTCTGGTTGAGGCGAAACGGAGGCGCAAAAATGTGGCTACGGCGATCGCTCAAGCGGAGCGATATGCTAAGGGCTTTCGGGCAGGGAATGGATGGGAGACGGTCAGTGATAGCCCTTGGGGGGAATATCAAGTTCCCTTTGTCTTTGCTAGCAATGGTAGACCCTTTCTCAAACAACTGGAAACTGAGAGTGGAATTTGGTTTCGTGATGTGCGGAAACCCATAAACCACAGTCGAGCTTTGACTGGGTGGATGACTCCTGAAGGCTTAGAGGGTTTGTTGAGTATGGATCGGGAAGAAGCTCATGCAAAGTTAAAAAATATGGCTTTGCAGTTTGGCTTTAACCTGTATGACCATCAGCAAAGAGCCATTGAAAAAATCGAAGAACAGTTGGCAAGCGATCGCCGTTCGATGTTGGTGGCTATGGCGACGGGTACAGGCAAAACTAAATTAGTGATCGCTTTACTTTATCGGCTGCTTTCTACTAAGCGATTTCGACGGGTTTGTTTTGTCGTGGATCGCAGTGCCTTAGGCAATCAAACCGCCGATGAGTTTCGCACAACCAAGGTGGAAACGGCAAAGACCTTTGCTGATATTTTGGGCTTAAAGGGTTTAAAGGATATTGACCCAGAATCAGAAACGAAGGTGCATATCTGCACAATTCAGGGATTGGTCAAGCGGGTGTTATATGCCAAGGAAAATGGCGATATACCGCCCATTGATCAGTATGACTTGATCTTGATTGATGAATGTCATCGGGGATATTTACTTGATCGCGAAATGTCTGACGCGGAGTTAAGTTTCCGTAGTCAGGAGGACTATATTTCTAAGTATCGACGGGTTTTAGAACATTTCGATGCGGTGAAAATCGGACTGACGGCAACGCCTGCCCTGCATACTAGGGAAATATTTGGTGAGCCAATTTTTAAATATGGCTATCGTGATGCGGTGGTTGATGGTGTTTTGATCGATCATGAGCCACCCCTTCAGATTGGCACTTTGTTAAATCAGTCAGGGATTAAGTTTCAGGCTAACGAGCAGGTGGCGGTCTATAACACGGTATCAGGAGAAATTGACCTGACTAGTACGCCCGATGAGTTGAATTTTGAGGTGGAGAAGTTCAACAAAAAGGTGATTACGGTTCCCTTTAATCGAGCGATCGCGCAGGAACTAGCCGTGCGGATTGACCCGATGTTGGATGGCAAAACCTTGATTTTTGCGGCTAACGATCGCCATGCGGATCTCATTGTTCAAGAACTCAAAAACGCTATGCAGCAACGCTATGAAGAATTGGATAATGATGCAATTCAAAAATTGACAGGCTCAGTCGATGATGTGCAGACCAAGATTCGCAACTTTCGTAACGATTCCTTGCCCAAAATTGCTGTCACTGTTGATCTGCTGACCACAGGGATCGATGTTCCCAAAATCTGCAACCTCGTATTTTTGCGTCGTGTCAATAGTCGGATTCTCTACGAACAAATGCTGGGTAGAGCGACAAGGCGTTGTGATGAGATTGAGAAGAGGATATTTAAGATTTATGATGCTGTGGGTATCTACGAAAAAATGCAAGAAGTCAGCGACATGAAGCCTGTGGTGGTCGATCCTGCCATTTCGTTAGGACAGTTATTTGATGAATTAAGGCAGGTTGAGGATGCTCAGCATCAAAAAATTATCCGTGAGCAATTGATCGTGAAATTGCGGCAGCGACTCTCAAGGATGGGCGATCGCTCAAAAGAACACTATGAGGCAACCATAGGCGAAGCTCCAGAATCCACTTTTAGCAAGTTTCGGACTAGTCCTCTAGAGACCATAGTGGCTTGGGCAAAAGAAAACCCGCAACTGGGTAAATCATGGGAATGGAATCCTGAGTATGAAGGAACTTGGATTCCTATTTCTGAGCATGATGATGAGGTGATCTTTGTAACGAGAGGCTATGGCAAGGGCAAGAAACCTGAAGACTTTCTCGATGGATTTATAGACTATGTGCGCCATAATGCCAATAAAATTGCAGCGCTCACGGTGGTTTTGCAGCGTCCGCGTGAGTTGACTCGCGCTCAGTTAAGGGAATTGCGGCTAGAAATCGATAAAATGGGCTACTCTGAAGCCTATTTGCAGCAAGCATGGCGCGATACCAAAAATGAAGATATTGCGGCTTCGATTATTGGCTTTGTGCGGCAGGCGGCGTTGGGTGATCCGTTAATTCCCTATGAGGATCGGGTGAAAGGAGCGATGCGCCGCATTTTGGCAAAACGGGCTTGGACTGAACCGCAACGTCAATGGTTGGGACGGATTGAGCAGCAAATTATTAAGGAAATTGTGGTCGATCGCGAAGCCCTCGATCAAGGCAATTTCAAAGAAGATGCTGGTGGGTTTCAACGACTTAATCGCATCTTTGAGGGACAATTAGAAACGATCTTAGGCGATATCAATGAGGAACTGTGGCAAAGACAAGCATGAGCATTAGTAAAGATATTAACGGCAAAGATATTATTCGTGAAGGCAATGGGGGCGGGAATGTCACCCGTGATATTGTCGCGAAGTTATGGAATCTCTGTAATATTTTGCGAGATGATGGCATCACCTATAACGAGTATGTGACGGAGCTAACCTATCTGCTGTTTCTGAAGATGTTGGCGGAAACGGGTAAGGAAAGCCGCTTACCAGAAAACTATCGCTGGCAAGATCTTGATCATCGTGAAGGATTGGAACAGCTAGAGTTTTATAAACAGCTTTTGCTGGATTTGGGTACGGCGAAGAAGGTTAATGACCCTGTGGTTTTGGCGATTTTTACGGACGCTCAGACTAAATTACGCAAGCCGACCAATCTCAAGGCTCTCACCGATGCGATCGATGCTTTGGATTGGTTCTCGGCAAGGAATCAGGAGTTGGTCGCTTCGCCGAAGGAAGAACGTTTGGGGGATATGTATGAGGGCTTGTTAGAGAAGAATGCGGCGGAAAAGAAATCGGGTGCAGGGCAGTATTTTACGCCACGTCCTTTGATTGATTGCATTGTGCGGCTAGTGAAGCCCAAGGCTGGGGAAGTGATTCAAGATCCTGCGGCGGGAACGGCTGGTTTTTTGGTGGCGGCGGATCATTACATCAAACTGCAAACAAATAATCTCTATAGTTTGTCGGAGGCAGAGGGGGATTTTCAACGCGATCGCGCTTTTCGGGGTTTGGAATTGGTTCCTGATACGCATCGTCTTTGTTTGATGAATTTGATTTTGCATGGAATTGAGAGAGCGGTGGATTGTGGGGATAGCCTTTCGCCCGATGGGGAGATGTTGGGTAAGGCGGATGTGATTTTGACGAATCCTCCTTTTGGAACGAAAAAAGGTGGGGGTAGACCGACCAGAAATGACTTCTCAACTACTGCCGAGACTTCCAATAAACAACTTGCGTTTGTGGAGCATATTTATCGCGCTCTGAAAGCTAAGGGTCGAGCGGCGGTGGTGCTGCCTGATAATGTGCTGTTTGAGGATAATATCGGACGGAAGTTGCGCCAGCAGTTAATGGAACTTTGCGATTTGCATACGATTTTGCGGTTGCCGACAGGAATTTTTTATGCTCAGGGGGTGAAAACGAATGTGTTGTTTTTTACTCGCGGTAAGGGCGATCGCGGTAATACTAAGGCAGTCTGGGTCTATGATATGCGCTCAAATATGAATACTTTCGGGAAGACACGCCAACTGACGGCGGCGGATTTTGCGGAGTTTGAGGCGGCTTTTGGGGATGATCCTTATGGGAAGTCACCACGTATTGATCAGGGTGAGGAGGGAAGATTTCGTTGCTTTACTCGTGAACAAATTAGCGATCGCAATGATAATCTCGATATTGCTTGGTTACGGGATACGAGTGATGATCCTGAAGATGAGATGACGGAACCTGAGGAAATTGCGGCGGCGATCGCTTCTCATCTACAGAATGCTCTGAAGGCGATCGATGGTTTGATGGAGGAGTTAAACTAATCAAAAATTCTGTAGGGTGCGTTACGCTAAGCTAACGCACACTGCTTATCTACTGTTGAGAGATTCTATGAATTAAGTTATCGCAATTGGAGAGACATTCTTGCGATCGCTTATGATGTTTGAATGTGAAGCACGGAGTTTGAAAATATAGGAGTTTTGGCATTTAGGCGAGGCGAATGAGTGCGATTGTCGTTGATACTAATTTTGTATAATGTTTTAGAGATTAGCTAAGGACTAAAAAAACATGACTACTGAGCAAGCCATTGTTGATAAGGTCAGGGAATTATCTTCTGAAAAGCAACAAGATGTGTTGGCTTTCATTGAGTTTTTAAATACGGATGAGTGGCAGATTAGATATCAAAAACGCTTTAGGCAACTGCAACAGGAAGTACAGATTGGCATTGATGCGGCAGATCGTGGTGATGTTATTGATGCTGATGTGATGTTTCAGAATTTGCGGGATAAATTACGGCAGAAGAGAGCGCAGGTTGGTCAATGAGTCGGATTTGTCGGTTTACTGCTCCTGCAAGTCGGGATATTGAGGCAATTATGGATTATGTAGCGGAAAATAGTAGTTTTGATGCTGCGGAACGATTGCTAGATAAGATTGAGGATAAATGTAAAAGGCTAGTTAGTTTTCCTAATATGGGTCAGAATCGTGATGAGCTAGCCTTGAATGTGCGAAGTTTTCCTGTTGACAGTTACTTGATTTTCTATCGTGCGATCGCTGAGGGTGTTGAGATTTTGAGGGTTGTAAGTGGTTATCGGGATTTGAAAAATCTATTTTTGGAAGAGGATGAAATTTAATGTTGTGTATCAAAACAGATTAAAGAGAAAAATGTGCGATCGCTTATGATGTTTGAATGTGAAGCACGGAGTTTGAAGATATAGGAGTTTTGGCAATGACAACGATTGATGTGTTAAGAGATCGCCTTTTTGAAAAGTTAGAGAATTTGGAACCTGATAAGTTAAGTTCTGTGATTGATTTTGTTGATTTTTCAACAAAATACTAATCGTAGTCATGTAAAGCCTAAAACAATAGGAAATTGTGCAGCTTTAGTTGAAGATATGAAACAGCTATTTAGAGAAACACAGGCTTTGTCGGGTGTGAGTGAAATTACTGATGATGAGATTGCGGAAGAAATCGCGGCTTATAGGCGAGGCGAATGATTAGGGGTGTTGTTGATACTAATATCTTAGTTTCGGCGTTTTTGGAATGTGCGATCGCTGCTGCTGCTGATTATCTAATTACAGGCGATCGCGATTTTGAGTCGTTTGATGGGGCGCAGGGTACGTTGGTTGTGACTGCTTCTAGGTTTTTAGGGTTGTTTGTGAAGTAAAATGCAAGGGCTGAAATCCCCGACTTTTTTTGTGATTGCCGCAGTTATTTTTGATAGCAAAGAAAAAGTCGGGGATCTGTGGGTTTATGTTTACTAAGTTATGTTGAGGTTGGGTTATGAGTGATGATTTGCCGATGGGGGAGAGAGGTCTTTAACGCACGCTACTTTCTAGAATGAGAATACTTTTGAATATTATGAATCTTCCCGATAACTGGTTATTAACATCTCTTGACGAAATAGCTGCTCAAGAAAAAGGCGCTATACGGCGAGGTCCATTTGGTGGCTCTCTTAAAAAAGATATCTTTGTAAGCCAAGGATATAAAGTGTATGAGCAACAAAATGCTATTAAAAACAATTTTGACATTGGGAACTATTACATAGACGATAAAAAATATAAAGAAATGATAGGATTTAACGTCTATCCTGATGATTTAATTATAAGTTGTGCAGGTACTATCGGAAGAGTCGCAATTGTTCCTCATAATGCTCAGAAAGGAATTATTAATCAAGCTTTGATGAGATTAAGATTAAATCTGTCTGTGGTAGTTCCTCTTTATCTAAAACTTTATTTGGAATCTCCATTAGCAAAAAAAGAAATATTTGACCAGTCTGTTGGTACAGCCTTAAAAAATTTAGCAGCAGTTAGTGAAATAAAGAAGTCTCAGATCCCTATCCCACCACTTAATGAACAACGGCGGATTGTGGATAAGTTGGATCGGATAGGCGATCGCCACCGCACGGCGCGTAATGAGCTAAACCACATCCCAAAATTAATTGCGCGTTACAAACAAGCTATTTTAGCTGCTGCTTGCTCTGGCAAATTAACAGAAGATTGGAGAATTAAGCACAATTTAGAGAATTCTTGGCAATCAACGACTCTTGGTGAAGTTATAGTTGATAAGCCCAAAAATGGTTACTCAGCAAAACCTGTCCCATACGAAACTCCTTTTCGAGTTCTTACTTTAACTGCCACAACATCAGGAAAATTTAATGCAAAACATTTTAAATATTTTGATGAATCCATAGAAATAAATTCGCAATTTTGGTTGCAGCCTAATGACATTCTCATTCAGAGAGGTAATACGATTGAATATGTGGGAGTTCCTGCAATTTATGATGGACTTCCTAATCAGTTTATTTTTCCAGATTTGATGATGCGATTACGAGTAAAGGAAACTGTCATAACTCAATTTCTGTATTTCTTGCTTTCTTGTGAGAACTCAAGACAATATTTAAGAGATAGAGCAACTGGAACAGCAGGAAGTATGCCAAAAATAAATCAACCAACTTTAATTAGCCTACCAATTGAACTTCCATCTTTAGAAGAACAAAAAGAAATTGTTCGGAGGGTTGAGAAGATGTTTGAGAAGATTGATAGGATGGAAGAAGAATATCAAAAAGCGACGAAACTTTGCGACAGACTAGAACAGGCGACATTAGCAAAAGCATTTCGGGGCGAACTTGTGCCGCAAGATCCTCATGATGAGCCAGCATCAGTACTATTAGAACAAATAAAAAAGGAAAAAGACAAAGGAAAAAAGGTAAAAACACATAAGTGAAACGTCTAGCAATAGCCCTAGATCTCACTTAATTGGATAATCATTTAGCATAGCTGTAATTTAACCCTAATAGCCACGGAACCGCGATTAAATGAACACCGCCAATCGGAACACCCTCTGGGCAAGCATAGTTGCCGAAGAACTCTATCGATCAGGAGTGCGGACAGTTTGCATTTCTCCCGGTTCACGCTCTACACCCCTTGTGATTGCCTTTGCGGAACTGCGCGATCGCTGTGATGACTTTCAGATATTGGTGCATATTGACGAGCGATCGAGTAGCTTCTTTGCCCTTGGAGTCGCCAAAGTCCAACAGGCTCCCGTCGCCCTGCTCTGCACATCAGGAACTGCCGCCGCCAACTATTATCCTGCAATTATTGAGGCGTACTATAGTCGGATTCCGCTTGTGGTGCTGACCGCCGATCGCCCACCCGAAATGCGTGACTGTGGCTCAGGACAGACCATCGATCAGATTAATATTTATGGAAAGCATGTTCGCTACTTCTTTGAAGTGGGAACCCCAGAAATTATTGGCTTCCGTCTGCGCTATTTGCGATCGCTAATTAGCCGCAGTGTCAGCATCGCCCTTGGCAAAGGTGAAACACCCGCAGGAGCAGTCCATCTTAACTTCCCCTTTGCCGATCCGATGCCGCCCATTCCCATTCCCAACGACATTCCCGAAGACTTAGCCCTGAGCAGTCCAGAGGCAATGCTCGGCAACCCGTCAGGTAACGCCTATAGTCAAATCTGGGCAGGAACGCGATCGCTAGATACCGACATCATCGCCACCATTGCCAATCAAATTATTAGCCATCCCAAGGGCGCGATCGTGGTCGGAGTCTATGACTCACCACCAGAATTTGTAGGAGCCGTACGAAGGCTAGCAAGGGCAACGGGCTATCCCTTATTAATTGAAGCCACAGGAGCGCATCGTCGCGATGAAATCGGACATTACGACAGCTTTTTGCGATCGTCAAATTTTAGTAAAACCCATGCTCCCAAAATCATGATTCGCTTCGGAGCCATGCCTACCTCCAAAAGCTATCTGCTTTGGCTAGAGCGTCACATCGGCTGTCAGCAAATCATCGTCGGCAGCATCAATAGCGATCCTACGCATGGGCTGACACAGGCGCTCAATGTCCATCCTGTCAACTTCTGTGAGCAGTTAGCCAATTATTTAGAAAATTATGCTCAACCCGTTTGGCAAGATAAACAATGGCGCTTAGATTTTGAATTAGCAGAAAGCATTGCTGAACATACGATTGAAGAAGCGATCGACGAAATAGACGAACTTTTCGATGGCAAGGTTTATGCAGAGCTAGCAGAAATTTTGCCAGAGGATAGTTATATCTTTGTGGCAAGCAGTACCCCCATCCGCGATTTAGATACCTTCTTCCATAGCGACCACGCGATTACCGTATTAGCAAATCGGGGCGCAAATGGCATTGATGGCACGCTCTCCAGCGCTCTCGGTGCAGCTTGGGGATGCGATCGCCCGATGGTTCTTATCTGTGGTGACTTAGCCTTCTATCACGACTTAAATGGATTACTAGCCGCCAAAAAATACCAGATTTCCCTCACTGTCATCCTCTTAAATAACGATGGTGGTGGCATTTTTAATCTATTACCAATTTCCAAATTTGAGCATACCTTTGAGGAATTCTTCGGCACAGCGCATGGTCTAAACTTTGCGCCTCTAGTCACCGCCTACGACTGCGAACATATTCTCATTCAAGATTGGGAGCATTTTGAAAATGCCGTGATTGATTCGCTCTTTAGCAAAGGTACACAAGTACTAGAGATCAAAAGCGATCGCCTACGCAATAAGGAACTCCATTTTGCGATCTGGAATAAAGTCATTGAAAACTGCGATCGGAATTTTCAACTATAGCGATTTTCATTTTGCCTACGGCAAAATGAAAATCGCTATAATTACACTAATACATTCCTCACCCCCCAGCCCCCTCGCCCATTAAGGGCGAGGGGGAGTAAGACTAATTTCTTGTTCCCCTCTCCCCTTTTGGGAGAGGGGCTAGGGGTGAGGGTCTTGTTTGCTTTTAACGTCAGTAATTAAAAATAAAGTTGAGAGGCTAATTAATCATGGTACTTGCCACAACTAAACGCTACACCGTTGATGAATATCTCGAACTAGAAGAAAAAGCCTTAGTTAAAAGTGAATTTGTCGATGGAGAGATTATTCCGATGGCAGGCGCAACCGCAAATCATAATATCTTAACGGCTAAATTTCTGGCTCGAATTTTCTTGGCTTTGGAAGACTTAGATTTTGCTGTTTTTATGAGTGATATGCGTCTGTGGATGCCAGATCTCAATCGCTATACCTATCCTGATGTTTTAGTGGTTAAGGGACAGCCGATTTTTACTGATCAGAAAAAAACAGGCGTGACAAATCCTTGCGTAATTGTCGAAATTCTCTCTAGTTCCACTCAGGAATACGATCGCACCAGTAAATTTAAGTTATATCGTTCTATCCCTAGCTTTAAAGAATATATTTTGATTTATCAAGATAGTTATTGTGTAGAGAAATATACTAAACAAGATAGCGGACAAGATAAGGGGAAATGGATATTAACTGAATTTCTTGGTGAAGATGCAGTTCTCAAATTAGATGCGATTGATTTTGAAATCAGTCTCAAAGATTTGTATAGAAAAGTAACTTTCTAAAACCAAATAAGAGAAGGGCGACACGAAGTGTCGCCCTTCTCTTATTTGGTTTTATAGCCAATTGCCAATTAGGATAAAAGATGACCAGAAGTAAGGATGTTTAATATCAACTTCACCAGCAAAAACTTGAGAAAGAGGAACAGTGGGTAACTTAGGAAGCCCAAAGATTTTGCCATCCTTGATCGTGACCTTGCCTTGCAAAATTTCAATTTGAGAACGCTGAAGGGCGATCGCCTTAGTAATGTTTTCAGGAAAACTATTATAAAACTGAATCATCAAAGGGGCAGTACCCGTATCCGAGACTTCCCAGAGTGAAGCTAACACACTTTTTGCACCCGAACTCACGGACAAACCGCCCAAGCCGAGATTCTGCCCGACCGCAGTTTGGCAAGCACTGAGAGTAAGCATCTCAATCAAGGGACTATCAAAGCGCAAACTCGGAATGCGGTCTATGGATAGCCGCTCGTTCCAGAACTGGATAAAAGCACCTTGAGCTTCGTTACTCAAAAACTTGGCATGGGTGGCAAGGTGTAAAACCGCAAAATTACCCTGCCGTCTTTTCTCTTGGAGATTTCTGATCGTGAAATCTTGATCAAGATAAGAATTACCATTCAGTACCTGAGAGCTTATCGTACTGACCTCAACCTTAACGGAAGGCAAAGGCGAAAAACCTTGGACAGACTCAGTTAAGCCCATTGCTAGTACATTGTTAAGACGGCGATCGCGTGTTTCTAGACGAGTAACCCGTAAATAAGGAAGATTAGCTAAGGCATATTTCTCAATTAAGAACTGCTTGCCATCATGGAGAGCCGCAATGGGAATGACCCGCAAGCCGCCATCCATGACAAATACTAAAGTTGGCGGTAACTTCTCTTGAGGTGCTTCGGCATTACTGGGAACAAGTTTATCACTGACATTAGGTTTAGCATTTTGCTTAGAATTAAGCTGTGTATCAGGTTTCGCATTGCTATTGATGGTTGCCAAGCGATCGCTGTAGGGGCGAACTAACCAGTCATAGAGTTTTTGGGATTGCTCGAGATAGTCTTGTGAGCCAACATCGCGGATATTATTCGCAAAGTCTTGGAGTACAGGATTAATCGCGCTTTCTTTTGCCGCATTTACAAACTCACGGAAGGGCTTGCCCTTGCCCTTAGGTGGAATGATGAGTAGCTCTAGGCGATCGCGTAAAATGATTGGATAAACTACCGTAGTCACACTACCAGAGCGATTAGAAATATCGTCTAGCTCTACTTGAATCTGTTCCAGATTTTTGACTTGGAAGGTCAAGGTTTCGCCCAAATAATTCTCAAACTCAGAGATTTTACCTTTCTCCATCTCATTAAGTGCATCTTCAAAGCGACCTAGGGCAAGATATTCTCCAGCAGAACGCTTAGCAATGTCATTGATATCTACCGATGGAGGTCTTTTACCTGAAATTACGGGAGGAGTGGAAGTAATAATGATGGGGTTGATAAATGTGCCAGTTGAAGTTGATGACGTAGAAGACGTAGATGGAGAAAGAGTCTCAGAAGAAGAGATAGGAACAGAAGGAAAAAGAGTCTCAGTAGGAGGGATAGGAATAGTAGGAGGGATAGGAATAGGAGGTGGAATAAATATTCCTCCCCCGGGATTAATAGAGACATTGCCCTGAGTAAAGAATCCTACACCATTGGGAATGCCTTGAAAGCTTAATATAGTAGAGCCGCCTGCAATAATTGTCCCTAAAGTTCCATTAGTAGTGGCACTACCGACTAAAAATGTATTGAGGTCAAAGGGAGAAGTAATGCCATGCTGAATTGAAACAGTTCCTGCTCCATTGGTACAGATAGTTGCGCCAACGCAAGGATCACCTGTTGCAAAGGTAACAACACCCGTTCCCAAGACATTGCCGCCCGTAGAGACGATATTAATGTTGCCACCAGTGCCGCCTATGGTGGTGTTTCCTGTGGAGTTAATGCTTGCAAATGTGACGTTACCGATCGGGTCAAGGATTACATCACCACCATTACCAAAGCTACTGCTTGTATTAACTTTTCCTACATCGATCTGAGTAAGCGCATCTACGATGACTTTACCAGCAGCACCAGTAGCTGAAGTGGTCAGATTTCCTGTGACAGAAACTGCTCCTGTTCGGCTAGTAAGTGAAATTAGTCCGCCATTGGAGATATTTGAACTTGTATTGATGTCGCCGAAAACCGCGATCGCATCTCTAGCTAAAAGGGTCGAACTACCCGAAATATTGCCAGTAGCTTCTATACTTCCTGTAGTAATCGTCCCTAATGGACTACCGAGAGATATATTACCGCCATCTCCTATTTGAGAACTAGTACCGATCGCTCCCGATCGCGTGTTAATGGAGCCAGTAGTACTAGTGAGGCTAATCAAACCTCCATTTCCACTAGCACTAAATACACCTGTGATTAGACTATAGATAGAAGGAACCCCAGCAATTGATACCACTCCTGTTGAGGTGATGTTGCCATTAGCTTTAATGTCAATCACACCGCCATTACCATCATTCCCCGCCGTTGTCGTGCCTTGGCGTGTGCTAATTGCGGTGAATGTGATTGCGCCTGTGTCACTGGTGAGGAATATCGATCCCGCATTGCCACCTTCTATGCTTTGGTTGGGAGCGTTAATTGCTCCTGCTAAAATATCTTTTGCGGCTTGAATATTTACAATGCCGCCATTTCCCAGTTGGGTAGATAATACGCCTCCTTGAATTGCTCCCAGTCTGGTATCCACGATTCCAGTTGTACTTTTGATGGTGAGGTTTGATAGATCTCCTGTTGCAAAAACTGTTCCTGTAATGATGTCTTGCGGGGCTGTGAGGGTAACGTTTGTGTTTTTGCCAACACTAGATACAGCCTCAAGGCTAGTATTCAGACTACCAGTTTTACTCTCTATCGTAATGTTGCCATTATTGCCTGATGCAAATACTCCTCGCGTGCTGATGTTCCCGCTTGCAAGTAGATTGATTGTGCCGCCAGTGCCAGTGCTAAGGGTAGTGGTGGTTAAGTCGCCTGCGGTGGTATTGATCGCTCCCGATTTACTTTCTAAGTTAATCGAACCTCCATTTAAGGCTCTGGAAAATACGCCTGATGTGGTGATGTTGTTTCTGGCTGTGAAAGTAATTGCGCCACCCCCTGCATCTATATCACCGAGACTGGTGTTAATGGAGCCACTGTCGCTAGTGAAGGTGATGGAGTTAGGTGTGCCATTGCCGCCTGTGGAGACAAAAGAAGCGACGGCTGGATTAGGCGTTGTACCAGCGCCAGTGGTGATATTTCCTGCCGATTGGAAGGTGATATTGCCCGCAGTTCCTGAAGTAGAAGCTGAGTTTACTCGACCTGAGCTAACATCGATCGCTCCTGTATCACTGATCAAAGAAATATTGCCGCCATTACCTCCATTAGAGAAAGTGCCGATTGCATAATCAATTCCATTAAGTGTTACATTGCCAGTAGTTTTAATGTCCCCTCTTGCCTGAATTGCGACATTACCTCCATTAAAATTATTTAAGCCGCCACTAATGAGAGAACCATCAACATAGCCAGTTGTTACATTTCCATTTGAGCTAGTTAGCGAGATACTATTAAATCCAGTTCCATTTCCAACTATGCCAGATATGCTAGACGTATTTATAGAGCCAAATGCCTGAACTGTCAATTGAAAAGTATTAATATTGCCAATCGTAATATTTCCATTTGTACTAACGATTGAACTGCTTCCAGTTTGTATTTTTAGTATGTCAATAGATCTAGCCGCTTCAATTGTTAAATTGCCAGCAAATAAATTGCCAGTTGTTATACTTCCATTAGTGCTAGTTAGTGAAGCAGTATCACTAATTATATCTGATGAATTTAAATTAATGGAGTCAGCTACTTTAATCGTTAACTCTTTACCAATTATAGTACTAATGTCTGTCACATTTGTACCAGTCAGTGACACATCGCCTCTACTGGCTGAGTAATAGGTAAAAGTAAGTGGTTTGGTTTGGTTTGGGCTGATAGTTTCCTCATAAGAATAAATTCCATCCCTACTATCAGCCAATAGACTTGAAATTTTGATATTATTCAATGCTTGAACATTTATATCTCCAGCTTTTCCAGAAAAAGTAATCATATCAAACGTCGGGTCTATGCCCAGATTAACTACTTCTCCAGCGGTAGAGGAGTCTATTCCCGCAATAGTCACACTTCCATTTTTACTTATCAGTGAGATATTGCCGCCACTTGTTCCATCTTTCCCATTTGGTGAGATCAAATTAGAAGTAGATATATTTGATGCACTAATGTCTCCCCCTGCCTGAATTGCGACATTGCCACCGTTTCCAAATAAAGCAATTGTCTTGATGTCACCAGTCGTCACAGTTCCAGTATTACTGACACTTGCTAGAGAAATCTCACCGCCGCTTCCATTTTGGGATGAAGAGTCAAAACCTCCAGTAACGCTGATATTACCATCTGCTTGAACATTGATATTCCCAGCATTCCCAGACACGGAAGATGAGTCTACGCCCAAAACAGTTACATTTCCCTTAGCAGAGAGAATCACGTCATTTCCATTACGATTGCTGCTCGGTAAACCACTAGAACTGAATACACCAGAAGAAATATTTCCAGTGGCATTGATTAATCCATTGGTACTAGTGATACTGATTTTACCCGCATTACCCGTAGCCGTATCTTCCCTAATACTCGCATCAGCGGAAATTAAATTAACATCGCCAATAGCCGAGATCGTAATACTACCAGCATTTCCAATGTTATTAACAATATTTGTTACTACACCTACAGTAATGTCAGTAGTGGTGATGTTGCCACCAGCACTAGTTAATTGGACATTACCACCATTTGCCAATAATCCTGCCGCAAGGAGAGCGTCAGTCGTGATATTTCCACCAGCATTGACAACAATATTGCTGGAATCACTAACTCTAGAGGCAGCAAGAATCCTTGGTAGAGTGATATTCCCCAAGGCATCAACATTAAGATTGCGAACAACTCCAGTACTCGGATCACCAACAGCAACTCTATTCAAACTAATATTGCCGCTAGTAGATTTTAAGGATACATCACCACTATTTCCAGCACCTCCTGAGATTAAATAGGTATTGAACTGAACAAAATCAGTACTAATGATATCACCAGCTACAGTAATATCAACATTGCCTCCACCTTTAGAAGAGAATGTATTAAACGTCAGTGGGGAAGTAGTATTTGCCGAATTTCCAGTAATGGTGATATTCCCACCAGATGTAAAGAACGAAGTATCAAAAGTAGGACTAAAAGATCCACCTATAGAGAAGTTAATATTTCCACTAGTACCATTGAGTGCGGCTGTGCAAACTACAGAGCCAATACAAGGTGATAGCGTAACTCCAGATAGGGTGCTAGGGATAGTACTATTGAATTGAATAGTTCCCGCAGTGGCAGTCAGTGAGACGTTACTGCCCTGAGTCCCCCCAAGACCGAGAATGTAACCAGTGGTGATATTAGTTGCGGCTCTGAGGGTTATATCGGCGGAGGCATTAAGTGACGCAGCGATGAGATTACCCGTAGTAATTCCACCACTGTTACTAGTGATATCAATCTTGCCAGCATTGCCAGTTCCCAAATTTGCAGCAATCAAGTCTCCTGTAGCATTTATATTACCTCCTGCGGTGAAGGAGATATTTCCTGCATTGCCAATCACAGTATTGCTATTGATAGAAGAGCCGATCGCTGCATCAGTATTAATTGTTGTTCCTGCTTGAAAAGTAACATTTCCTGCTTGACTACCACCGACTGAACTACCGATCACACCAGTATTAATCCCTGTAGTTCCTAAAGCCGTAATCGAGCCGCCACTTTTAAGTAAGACATTACCGCCCTTGCCTCCTGCTGTACTTCGCGTAGCGATCGAGCCAAGTGTACCAATGGTGATGTTCCCACCTGCATCAAGGGTGACATTGCCACCATTAGTTACATTTGTGCCAACTCCATCGGCGGCTTGCAAAGCACTAGCTTGAATATTCCCTACTGCTTTTAAAGTGATGTTACCAGCGTTGCCAGTGCCAGATGCTGACACACCAGAGAGAAGTGTTGACGGATTCGCATTAATCGCACCCGTAACATTAATATCAATATTTCCGCCGCCAGTTGATGAGGTAGTATCAATCGCGGTTACATTGCCGAAGTTGAAACCTGTAGACGTAAAATTGCCGCCATTCGTGGCAATAAAGGAATTGACACCTGTTGTTGATTGAATGGAACCTATACCTGTGGCGGTTGTTCCATTATTAGCTAATAAAGAGATGTTTCCGCGATTAGTTGTAATATTCTGGTTGACATTGATATTGTTTCCAGCTTGAGCGGTGAAACTGATATTAGGTGCAGTGATATTTACAGGAGCATTGAAAGTAATATTACTAAGGGCTTGCAAAGCGATAATGGTATTTGTTCCATTGAAAATACTGCTCGTGCTGCCAAAGTTATTATTAAAAGTAATACTTCCATTGCTAGCGATCGCTAAGGTATTGGCAAAAGTAACAGGAGCAGAAAAAGTTAAGGAAGCAGAGGCAAAGATATCTTTGTTAAGAATCACACTGCCACTAGTGAGCGCTAGACTACTCAATGGCGTAGTGCTAGTTCCAACTGCCCCTAATGATATATTTCCTGTTCCTGCATTGAGGGTGAGAGACTTATTGCCAGTGACATTAGCATTTGCCAAGTTGATATTTCCACTAATGCCAATACTATTCGTGAAAAAGCTTATATCTTTCGTTAAAGCTATATTTCCACCTAAAATAAGATTTCCAACATTCCCTGCTACAGGCACGAGACTTGTCCCGCCTCTAGCCGATAGATCTAGATTGCCACCGATTGATAAGTTAAGGGCATTAAGCGAGATCGTGCCAGAAGCAAAATTTGAAGTGCCAGTACGACTTATGAGGTCACCACCTGTTGTGATATTGCCATTCAGAGCAGTGATTGTGATGTTGCCAGCATTTCCGCCATTACTGTAACTAAGCAATTGATTGCCAATATTGATTGAGCCATTAGTGGAAGTTAGAGATATATTTCCACCATTCCCATTTGTGTTTAGTCCCGTTGCTCCAGCAAAAATAATATCATTACTAGTAATGTTGCCTGCGGCTTGTAAGAGAATGTTACCACTGTTGAAGGAAGTATTTAAGACGCTGTTTCCATTGTTATTAACAGAGAGACTGCCACTTTTTAATGTTCCACTAAAAACAATATCTCCACCAGTAGAAATCAAAGATATATTTCCTCCATTCGCAACTGTAGTTGTTGCTATTCCTATTTCTCCAGATGAAATACCACCAGTAGTAATATTTCCTGCCGCTTGTAAGAGGACATTTCCACCAGAAGTTGTATATCCAATAGTATTTATAACAGAAGTCGTAATTGCTCCTCCTGAACTAATAAAAGTTACATCTCCTAAGTTGCCTTGAGTGTTAACGTTAAATACTGTAATATTCCCTGCTGCTTCTACTCTCACTTTGCCAGCAGTCGGATCAAGAACACTACTAATACTACCACTAGAACTTCTCAAAAGACTAGCTGTGATATTGCCCCCAGAACTAATGAGAGTGATATTGCCGCCAGTTTGCCCAGAATTAAATGTACTTGTGTCAATAGTACCAGTTATGTCGCCTGCGGCTTGATAAAAAACATCACCAGACTTACCTAAACTACCACCAGAACCACTAAAAGTTCCTGAACCAATAGTAGAACCAGTATTAATAGATCCACTTGTAGAAATTAGAGTTATATTTCCCCCGTTACCAGTAGAAGATTCTGAACGAATCGCTAATGAAGTCGTAATATTGCCTGTGGCTTGCAGTTTTATATTCCCTGACGGAATTGCTAATACATTATTAGTATCTGTAATAAATTGAATTCCGCTAATCGCTCCTCCTGCAAGCAAGTTAATATCACCACCACGAAATGTCCTAATAACTGATGAAGTGCCAGTTCCTGTAATATTGCCACCTGCGGTTAAGTTAATATCACCACCAATTGTCCTAATCTGTGTATTACTTAAGAGATTGATGTCATTTCCTGCCTGAGCCGTAAAACTCACACCTGATGTTGCAATCTCAATACCAAAAATACTACTGATATTGATATTATTTGTAGCCGCCAGAACTACATTGCTAGCAGAACCGTTAATCAAGCCTACGCTCAGAGTGTTTGGCAAAACATCAGGATTAGCAGAATTATTAACACTCGCCAAATTTGGGAAAGATCCACCACTAGCAACCACCGTAATATCAGTAGGATCGAGGAGCAAAGTGCCAGTTTTGCCATTAGTCGCTAATGTATTGACAATTCCATTGTAAGTAAGATTCTCTTTGCCCGAAACCTCGACAAAGCCGCCATCACCAATAATTGCGCCGCCTTTACTGAAGATGGTTCCCAAGAATTGTGTAGCACGATCGCCCCATACAATTACTTTACCCCCATTCCCATTAGTCAAAGCACTCACATCAACAACAGACTTATTATCAAAATAAGTAAATTGAGCATTCGGTACAACACCCTTACCTTGGAAATCGCCGCCAATTAGAACATTACCGCTATTTGCTGTGATTAGAGAATTAACAAGAGCCACGCGATCGCCAAATATCCCAACATTCCCCCCTTGAGAAGTAGCAGAACTAACATTAATAACTCCCGAAACAACCGTAGTTCCATTTGTCACAGGAACTTGATCCACCGCAGGAGAAACCACGATCGCTAGAGAACCATCGGGCTTCACCACCACGCGATCGCCTTGCTGAGCTTTACCCGTCAATAATTCTGCTAACTTCGGCAAAGTCGTAATACTGCCATTCCAATCCGACGGCACAGCATTTTTGACCACACTTAGCCCAAGCACCAGCTGAGGCGATCGCAGATCCACCACCGACCCACCAGCAACCGAAGTCAAAGCCACATTACCACTAGGCGCAGTCAAAACCCCCGAATTAACAATCGCACCCGCCGTAAACGAAATGTTTTTACCAGCATCAACCGATAAATTGCCCTGATTGATAATCGCCGCAGGTTGAGAAACCGCAAACTGAATATTTTGCGGATTGCCACTAGGGAAATCCAGAACCGCCTTATCGACACTAAACTGGCGATCGCCCGCAAAACCTAAACTTGTCCCTGTAGAAACATTAAAAGAACCACCAATATCTAACCTTGCATCCTTCCCAAAAACAATACCATTAGGATTCATTAGAAACAGATTTGCATTAGGAAAAGCCACACGACTTTCGATAGTTCCTAATATTTGCGAAGGAGTATCACCCGTAACGCGATTGATGATGTTATTAATTTTGCTACCATCAACCGAAGAGTTGCCAGTATTAAAAACTACGCCAGAATTGGGAACATTAAATTTATCAAAACTATTGTAGAGGTTACTCCCATTCACAGTACCCGCACCGACTGGAGCGATCGCATTGCCTTTGACCTCTGTTGCCGTGCTTTGATCTGGGACGATTTGAGCTAGGACGACACTTTGTGCATTTATAGGCAACAAACTGCAAGAGCTAACCAAGAAATAGGCAAACAGCGATCGACGGATTGATCGTGACATAATGAAGCCTCTAACGATTATGTAAGCAAAAACAGAACTGAAACTGATTATCGAAAGATAAAAGTCACAAACCAAAAATAGTCAGTGTGCTTACCAAAGTTAGCCGCCCAAAAAGCTAAATGAAGTAATACTGAATTTAGCCTAGAATAATTAATAATAATGATCCCATAAGAACTTATTATTTTGATTTTATCTTTACATTTTTTTAAGTTAGTTATCGAAATGTAAGTTTTATAGCTGTAGTTACTTGCATAAGGACAAATTAAAACCCAAGAAGCGAGAGGCGGCGCAAAGCGCCGCCTCTCGCTTCTTGGGTTTTGTGTTCTCACAAGACTAGCTATAGCTAACTTCTAGTACTTCGCAATTCTTTTGGGCTAAAACCCAATAAGAGAAAAGCGCCGCCCTTCTCTTATTGGGTTTTATAGCCAATTGCCAATGAGGATAAAGGAAGACCAGAAGTAGGGATGTTTAATATCAACTTCACCAGCAAAAACTTGAGAAAGAGGAACCGTGGGTAACTTAGGAAGCCCAAAGATTTTGCCATCCTTGATTGTGACCTTGCCTTGTAGGATCTCAATTTGAGAACGCTGAAGGGCGATCGCCTTAGTAATGTTTTCAGGGAAACTATTATAAAACTGAATCATCAAAGGCGCAGTACCCGTATCCGACACCTCCCAGAGCGAAGCTAACACACTCTTGGCTCCTGAACTCACGGACAAACCACCCAAGCCGAGATTCTGCCCGACCGCAGTTTGGCAAGCACTGAGAGTAAGCATCTCAATCAAGGGACTATCAAAGCGCAAACTCGGAATACGGTCTATGGATAGACGCTCGTTCCAGAATTGGATAAAAGCACCTTGAGCTTCGTTACTCAAAAACTTGGCATGGGTGGCAAGGTGTAAAACCGCAAAATTACCCTGTCTTCTTTTTGATTGGAGATTTTCAATAGTAAAATCTTTATCTAAATAACTATCGCCACCTAATACTTGAGAACTGATCGTACTAACCTCAACCTTCACGGAAGGCAAAGCCGAAAAACCTTGCACCGACTCAGTTAAGCCCATTGCTAGTACATTGTTAAGGCGGCGATCGCGTGTTTCTAGACGAGTAACCCGTAAATAGGGAAGATTTGCCAGAGCATATTTCTCAATTAAGAACTGCTTGCCATCATGGAGAGCCGCAATGGGAATGACCCGCAAGCCGCCATCCATGACAAATACTAAAGTTGGCGGTAACTTCTCTTGAGGTGCTTCGGCATTACTGGGAACAAGTTTATCGCTAATATTCGGTTTAGCATTTTGCTTAGGATTAAGTTGGGTATCAGGTTTCGCATTGCTATTGATGGTTGCCAAGCGATCACTATAGGGACGAACTAACCAGTCATAGAGTTTTTGGGATTGCTCGAGATAGTCTTGGGAAGCGACATCGCGGATATTATTCGCAAAATCTTGAATTACTGGACTAATCGCGCTTTCCTTTGCCGCATTTACAAACTCACGGAAGGGCTTGCCCTTGCCCTTAGGGGGGATGATGAGTAGCTCTAGGCGATCGCTTAAAATGATTGGATAGACTACCGTAGTTATACTACCAGAGCGATTAGAAATATCGTCTAGTTCCTGTTGGATCTGTTCGAGGGTTTTGACTTGGAAAGTCAAGGTTTCGCCCAAATAATTCTCAAACTCAGAGATTTTGCCTTTCTCCATCTCATTAAAAGCATCTTCAAAGCGACCCAAAGCAAGATATTCTCCAGCAGAACGCTTAGCTATGTCATTGATATCTACGGCGGGAGGTCGGCTCCCTGCAACAACTACGGGAGGAGTTGAAGTGATAATGATGGGATTAATAAATGTCCCATTACCCGTTGGCGTGGAGGTAGGAGTAGGAGAAAGAGGGATTGAGGGAGGAATAGGAGCAGAAGGAGGGATAGGAATAGAAGGTGGAATAAATATTCCTCCTCCGGGAGTAATAGAGACATTACCCTGAGTAAAGAATCCTGCACCATTGGGAATGCCTTGAAAGCTTAATATAGTAGAACCGCCTGCAATAATTGTCCCTAAAGTTCCATTAGTGGTTGCACTACCGACTAAAAATGTATTGAGGTCGAAGGGAGAAGTAATACCATGCTGAATCGAAACTGTTCCTACCCCATTGGTACAGATAGTTGCGCCAACGCAAGGATCGCCTGTTGCAAAGGTCACCACACCTGTTCCCAAGACATTGCCGCCTGTAGAGACGATATTAATGTTGCCACCACTGCCGCCTACGGTAGTATTTCCAGTTGAGTTAATGCTTGTAAATGTGACGTTACCGATCGGGTCAAGGATTACATCACCACCATTACCAAAGCTACTACTTGTATTAACTTTTCCTACATCGATTTGGGTAAGCGCATCTACGATGACTTTACCAGCAGCACCAGTAGCTGAAGTGGTCAGATTTCCTGTGACAGAAACTGCTCCTGTTCGGCTAGTAAGTGAAATTAGTCCGCCATTGGAGATATTTGAACTTGTATTGATGTCACCGAAAACAGCGATCGCATCTCTAGCTAAAAGGGTCGAACTACCCGAAATATTGCCAGTAGCTTCTATCCCTCCTGTAGTAATCGTCCCTAATGGACTACCAAGAGATATATTGCCGCCATCTCCTATTTGAGAACTAGTACCGATCGCTCCCGATCGCGTATCAATAGAGCCTGTAGTACTGGTCAATGTAATCGCGCCACCATTACCGCTAAATCTACCAAATACCCCTGAAATCAAGCTATAGATTGATGGTGCGCCTGCAAGGGAGGCAACTCCTGTGGAGGTTATGTTGCCATTGGCTTGAATGTTAATTGCGCCACCATTGCCATCGCCATTAGCTCGCCGCGCACTAATTCCTGTGAATGCGATCGCGCCTGTGTCACTGGTTAGGGATACCGATCCTGCATTACCAAGTGTGCTTGAGAGGTTGGGTGTATTGAGCGTCCCTGCTAAAATATTACCTGCTGACTTAATGATGAGAGCGCCGCCACTGCCAGTTTGGGATGCATCGATTCCAGTTTGAATAAATCCTGCACTTAAATCGACATTACCGCCACTGCTAATAGTAATGTTAGAGCCATCGCCTTGGGCAAAGATAGACCTTGTGACAATATCCTGTGGAGCCTTAAGCGTAATATTAGTGTTACTGCCAGAGCTAGCTAGATCGTTGAGGCTGGTATTAATACCAGCATTCTGACTCTCAATTGTGATATTGCCATTGCTTCCAGTTGCAAATACACCGCTTGTGGTGATGTTGCCTCTCGCCAGTAAATTAATAGTGCCGCCAGTGCCAGTGCTGATGATTGACAGAGGATCGGTTGATGTTGTTAAGTCGCCTGCGGTGGTATTGATCGCTCCCGATTTACTTTCTAAGTTAATCGAACCTCCATTTAAGGCTCTGGAAAATACGCCTGATGTGGTGATGTTGTTTCTAGCTGTGAAAGTAATTGCGCCGCCACCTGCATCGATATCTCCAGCACTAGTATTAATTGCACCATTGCTGCTAGTAAAGGTGATTGAGTTTGGTGTGCCAGTGCCACCTGTATTGATGAAAGTAGCTACTGCGGGATTTGGTGTTGTACCTGCACCAGTGATGATATCTCCTGCGGCTTTGAAGTTAACGCTACCCGCAGTGCCATTACTAGTTGCGGTATTTATCTGTCCAGAACTAACATTGATCGAACCGTTAGTGCTAGTTAGAGAGACATTACCGCCATTGCCATTACTGAAGTTTGCCACAACAATTGCATAGTCTTGACCATCAATATTCGTACTGCTTGTGCTGGTGATATTGCCAACGGCTTGTAAATTAATATCTCCTGCTTTCCCTAATCCAGTTTGGCGAATGCGCGAATTGATCGAACCAAATTGAATAGCACCACCAGCATTTAAGCTAATATTTCCTGCGTTCCCTGTTGTTGTTTGTGCTTGTAGGTCATCAACGGTAATATTCCTAGGCGCAGTGAAGGTAATATTTCCCGAATTACCATTAGTAGAAGTTGCTTCAATAAAACCAGGATCAGCAGGATTAGAAGCAAGGATACTGCCATTTGTACTGGTGACAGAAATACTGCCTGCATTTCCAGATCTTGAACCTGTTTGAATTACCGAGATAATATTGATGTCTCCTCGCGCTTGAACTGAGACATTACCCGCCGTATCTGTTGTTGTAAGCGTGTATAAACCATCAAATGTTACATTACCATTGGGAGCTTGAATATTAATGGAACCAGAAGAATCATTGCCATTTGCAAAAATGCTAGAATAACTAGAGCTTATAGCTGTACCTCCACCATAGGCATCAATGGAACCTGTATTACTAATGATTGAGATATTACCGTTGTTAGTGCCAACTACTGCTGTTATTGTTCCTAGCGGAGCATTAGGTGGTTTTCTAACTAGAAAAGAAAAATTTCCTTGAGATTGAATGGTTATATCTCCAGCCTTACCATTGCTGCTGAATGTTGTAACTTCTCCAACTGCAATATTACCATTACTACTGCTAACAGAAATTTGACCTCCACTATTTACAGCACTTGAGGAAAGATCATAAGCCTGTATATCACCATTGGTACTGGCGATAAAAATTGAGCCAGAATTACCTGTAGAAGTTGAATCGGCTGTTGCTTTGTCTATTTGAATCCCATTTGCAGCTTGGATAGTAATATCACCCGCTTTGTCATTGGCAGACTGGGTGACAATGCTATTAACACTAACGCTACCCTTACTAGCAGTAACGATAACATTGCCAGAGGCAGCACTGGTGGATGTAGTAGTTAGATTACCTGTGATGACATTGGCATTGGTGCTAGTGACGATAATATCTTTACCCGTATTAGTCACATCGTTAATATTGACATTCTGACTAGCGATAAATGAGATGGTGTCGCTGCCATTGGCACTCACAGGAGCCGAGGCGATGATACTTCCCTGAGAGATGAGTCCAGTGCTGCCAAATCCATCAGCTTGAATAATGGTCTTCTGCAAGAAGGTAGGAATTGGGGAAACAATACTAATCTGTGCGCCAAAATCGCCGCCAATAATTAGGGAACCTAATCCACCCGCTTGAACATTGATTAAGTCAGTTTCTGTCAGCGTGAATGTACCTGCGACATTAGTAGTTCCACCTAGTTGAATATTTACAGTGGCACTGCTAGGGGCAAGGGTGAGAGCATTGATGCCCGATACATTATTACCAAAATCAATTTCATTGGTGCTGAGTTTGAGGTCACGACCGCCACCTTTGAGAGTGGAATTAAAAGCGATCGCACCTTGAGTGAGACCCGAATCAGAAGCAGTTAGGATCGCATTTCCTGTAAGCACTACAGGACTATTGAAGATAATCGTAGTTCCGCGAATTTCTCCCGTTAACTGAACTTCGCTAGCGTTCTGCTGTTGAAATGTGGGTGCTGTAATTAAAGTGTTAGCATCGGTAAATTTCAAGATCCCTGTATTTGTAATGTCTACTTTTTCAGCAACTAAACGCTGGCTAAAGGTAACATTTCGCGCATTTCTAATTTCAAAATTGAAGGGCTGGACACTAGTTTCTCCTAAGAGAATATCGCTATTAGCGGAGTCAATGATTAAGTTACCGCCAATCAGAAGTGATGCGGTGCGGAGGTCAATCGTACTACCCGCGATCGCGCCTCCTGCCAAGATATTTAAACCAGCATTAGGTAAAGTGCTACCACTCTCAAGGGTGATATTGCCACCTTGCCCTGTGATGCTATTAGCTTGAATACTCGTCAGCCCATTAATGCCACGACTCAGAGCCGTTTTAACAGTAATATCTCCTGCTTTGCCATTTTGGGTATTGCTGTTAATTTGTTTAATCGCAATATCGCCACCAGCAGTGAGGGTAACATTTCCAGAACCTGTGCTAGATCCCTGAGATATAGCAAAGACGCTATTTCCTGTAATGTTGCCAGTGGTAGCCGTAATGGTGACATTACCGCCAGTACCACTACTGCCATCGGTTTTAATATCACGGAATAGAACACTATTAGCGGCTTGGAAGGTGACGTTGCCTGCATTACGAGCCGAAGTAAAGACATCTAGTAATCCTGAACCTGTAATATTGCCATTTTGACTAATGACGGTAATGGCTTTGGAGTCGTTGCCGCCTAAAACTCTGCCATCAAGAATAATTGCACCATTAGCAAAGATATCCCGTGCGGCGGTGAGAGAGATTAAGCCTGATGTGCCTGATGTGCTAGATGTGTCTAAGTTGCCATTGAGAAAGAGAGCGCCGCCACTATTGAGAATGATATCTCCTGAATTTGTGGTTAATAAGTTGGATTGAATCTTGTTAACAGTAATATTTCCTGTGGTGGTAAATGAGATACTATTTGCAGCGATCGCTTGATTCGCCAAAATACTACCTGCGTTAACTGTTAGAGAGACAATTGGAATAGTTTGTCCAATTGAGCCAAGTGTTACAGCCCCTGTATCAGTCTTAATAACTAAATTCTGTCTATTATCAATGATTGCATTTTGAAGGTCTATTGCTCCACTGGTTGAGGTTAGAAATATCTCTCCACCATTGCCATTTATATTCGATGAGATATTACCAGTTTTGATATTTCCTAAGGTATTGGTTAAAGTTATACGTCCTCCAAATCCAAAATCACCTGAAGAGACGCTGCCAGTAGTGATATTACCAACAGCTTGATAAGTGATGTTGCCACCACTGCCGTTACTATTCGATTTACTTAACAAAGAGCCTAAAGAAGTATCAATCGCTCCGTTAGAAGAAATTAAAGATATCAATCCACCATCATTATTCGCCGCAGCCGAAGAGATACTAGCAGTGGTGATATTACCTAATGCTTGGAGTTGAATAGCACCACCATTACCATTAGCGCCAAGACGAGAAGAATCAAGAGTTCCTGCTAAAGTATTAATTAATCCTGCATTACTGGTAAGAGTAATTGGATTTCCCGATGTTGTAATGTTGCTTGTAAAGATATTTTGATTAGCTAGGAATTTTACACCCGCACCAGTAACTGAACCTAAAAGCGTATCAATAGAACCGTTTGTAGCATTTAGAGATACAGCTTCATTGATATTGATAATATTTAAATTGGATAGAATATTACCAGTTTTGATATTACCTGTGGTGGTAGTTAAGGATATGCTTCCTCCAAATCCAAAATCACCTGAAGAGACGCTGCCAGTAGTGATATTCCCAACAGCTTGATAAATGATGTTGCCACCATTGCCATTATTAGTCGTTTTACTTAGCAAAGAGCCTAAAGAAGTATCGATCGCACCAGAAGAAATTAAGGATATCAATCCACCATCAGATCCCCCCGCAACTGAAGAGATACTAGCAGTGGTGATATTTCCTAATGCTTGGAGTTTAACCGCACCACCATTACCATTAAAACCAACACCAGAAGAATTAAGAGTTCCTGCTGAAGTATTAATTAATCCTGCATTACTGGTAAGCGTAATCGGATTCCCTCCTGTTGTAATATTGCCTACAACGATATTTTGATTGGCTAAAAATGTTGCACCCGTGGTAGTAATTGAACCTAGAAGCGTATCAATAGAACCATTTGTTGCAGTTAAAGTTAATGCCCCATTACCATTGAGATTGTTTAAATTGGATAGAATGCTACCAGTTTTAATATTACCTGTGGTGGTAGTTAAGGATATACTTCCTCCAAATCCAAAATCACCTGAAGAGACGCTGCCAGTAGTGATATTACCAACAGCTTGATAAGTGATGTTGCCACCACTGCCGTTACTATTCGATTTACTTAACAAAGAGCCTAAAGAAGTATCAATCGCTCCGTTAGAAGAAATTAAAGATATCAATCCACCATCATTATTCGCCGCAGCCGAAGAGATACTAGCAGTGGTGATATTACCTAATGCTTGGAGTTGAATAGCACCACCATTACCATTAGCGCCAAGACGAGAAGAATCAAGAGTTCCTGCTAAAGTATTAATTAATCCTGCATTACTGGTAAGAGTAATTGGATTTCCCGATGTTGTAATGTTGCTTGTAAAGATATTTTGATTAGCTAGGAATTTTACACCCGCACCAGTAACTGAACCTAAAAGCGTATCAATAGAACCGTTTGTAGCATTTAGAGATACAGCTTCATTGATATTGATAATATTTAAATTGGATAGAATATTACCAGTTTTGATATTACCTGTGGTGGTAGTTAAGGATATGCTTCCTCCAAATCCAAAATCACCTGAAGAGACGCTGCCAGTAGTGATATTCCCAACAGCTTGATAAATGATGTTGCCACCATTGCCATTATTAGTCGTTTTACTTAGCAAAGAGCCTAAAGAAGTATCGATCGCACCAGAAGAAATTAAGGATATCAATCCACCATCAGATCCCCCCGCAACTGAAGAGATACTAGCAGTGGTGATATTTCCTAATGCTTGGAGTTTAACCGCACCACCATTACCATTAAAACCAACACCAGAAGAATTAAGAGTTCCTGCTGAAGTATTAATTAATCCTGCATTACTGGTAAGCGTAATCGGATTCCCTCCTGTTGTAATATTGCCTACAACGATATTTTGATTGGCTAAAAATGTTGCACCCGTGGTAGTAATTGAACCTAGAAGCGTATCAATAGAACCATTTGTTGCAGTTAAAGTTAATGCCCCATTACCATTGAGATTGTTTAAATTGGATAGAATGCTACCAGTTTTAATATTACCTGTGGTGGTAGTTAAGGATATACTTCCTCCAAATCCAAAATCACCTGAAGAGACGCTGCCAGTAGTGATATTCCCAACAGCTTGATAAATGATATTGCCACCATTACCATTGTTAGTCGATTTACTTAGCAAAGAGCCTAAAGAAGTATCAATCGCACCAGAAGAAATTAACGATATCAATCCACCATCAGATCCCCCCGCAACGGAAGAGATACTAGCAGTGGTGATATTTCCTAATGCTTGGAGTTTAACCGCACCACCATTACCATTAAAACCAACACCAGAAGAATTAAGAGTTCCTGCGGAAGTGTTAATTAATCCAGTATTACTGGTAAGGGTAATTGGATTCCCTCTTGTTGCAATATTGCCTGTAATAATGTTTTGATTAGCTAAAAATATTACTGCTCCAGCATTATTCGTAAAATTGCCATTAATTGTAATATTGCCGCCAGTGATGCTTGAGCCTCCTGTTACTGCCGTGCAAATACTAGAACCAACACAAGGAACTAGATTTCCATCATTAGGAACAGTGGAATTAATGCTAATTGTTCCATTAGTAGAAGTAATAGAAACATCACCACCTCCAGTCTTACCCAGATTGAGCAAGAAATCTGCACTAATATTATTATTAGCTGTAAGCTTAATTTTGCCACTTGCCCCCCCTGTCGAGCCAGCCCCTAATGCACCAGCACTAATTGAATCGCCCGTAATTACTAAATTTCCACCCGATCCAGTACCTAAAATGCTACCAGTACCGACATTGAGTAAAGTAACTGCACCTTTAGCGGAGATAGTAGTATCATTACCATTGCTATTACCAACCACCACACCAGAAGTTACATTCCCCGCATTAATCGTTCCATTCCCACTGGTAATACTAATTTTCCCAGTACTGCCCGTTGCCGTTGATTCCGAAATACCCGAATCAGCCGTTGCCAGTTGAATATTACCTGAAGCCGAGATCGTGATATTACCCGTATTTCCAGAGCTATTTAAAGCAGAAATTCCTGCAACAATATTTCCAGCCGTGATATTGCCACTAGTACTTGTAAACTGCACATTACCAGAATTACCCGTAGTTCCTAAAGCACTCGTAAAAATAAACTGTCCAGTGGAAGTAATATTATTTCCAGCAGTTACAGATAGATTTGCGGAATTCCCCACACTCGTAGATGATTGAAAGCCTTGAAAAGTGATATTACCAGCAGCATTGAGATTAATACTACGGCTAGAACCAAAATTTGATAGCCCTGCATTGATGTTGCCAAGAGTAATATTTCCATTAGTTGATTTGATAAATACATCACCACTATTACCAGTACCGCCAGTACCAACATAATTGTTAAATTGCACATTAACTGGTACATTAATATCTCCCGTTGCAGTGATATCAATTGTCCCACCGCCTGTTGTGGAGATACTATTCAACGTTATTAGCGCTGAAGACGTAGTAATACTACCAGCAGCTATCGTAATATTTCCTCCATTGGTAAATAAATTTGACGAATTGACGATGTTAAAATTACCACCCCCAGAAATATTAATATTACCGCCAGTTCCATTAGTTGCGGCTGAGCAGATAGTGTAGCCATTACAAGGCGCAAGAGTAATTCCAGAGAGACTATTAGGAACAGTTAATAGGATTTGTGTAGATCCATTAGTGGAAGTTAGAGAAATATCACCACCTTTGGTATTACCAAGGCTGAGAATGTAATTAGCCGTAATATTATTCAAAGCCTTAAGTGTCACGTTGCCACTATTTGCGAAGATTGATCCTACAGCCACATTTCCTAGCGTAATACTGTCATTATTGCTAGTGATATCTACCTTGCCAGCATTTCCAACACCTAAATTCACAGGTAGTAAATCACCAGTAGCAGATATATTTCCACCTGCGGTAAAGGTAATATTTCCTGCGTTGCCAGTAACGGTATTGCTGTTGATCGAAGTGGCGATCGCGGCATCAGTATTAATTGTCGTTCCTGCTTGAAAAGTAACATTTCCTGCTTGACTACCACCAACAGAACTACCGATCACACTAGTATTAATCCCTGTAGTTCCTAAAGCCGTAATCGAGCCGCCACTTTTGATTAATACATCTCCAGCCTTGCCCCCTAATGTACTGCGAGTAGCGATCGATCCAAGTGTGCCAATGGTGATATTTCCACCTGCATCAACGGTCACATTACCACCATTGATTACGGTTCCTCCTACAGCCTCGGCAGCTTGTAAAGCACTAGCTTGAATATTCCCTAATGCTGTTAAAGTGATAGATCCAGAATTCCCTGTAAATCCCGAATTTATACCAGTAAATAGAAGGGAAGAATCTACATTAATTGCACCAGTGACATTTACATCAATGTTGCCACTATTACCGCCTGTAGTTGAAGAAGTATTAATGCTAATGCTGCCTGTACGGCTAAGTCCAAATCCTGAAGCTGTAAAGTTTCCGCCATTGGTGGCAATGTTATTTCCCGCAAATATAACCGAACCTATACCTGTGGCGGTTGCGCCATTATTAGCCAATAAGGAGATGTTTCCGCGATTAGTTGTAATATTCTGATTGACATTGATATTATTTCCAGCCTGAGCCGTGAAACTGATATTAGCTGCCGCAACACTTACAGGCGCATTGACGTTAATATCATTGCGAGCTTGCAAAATAATATTGGAAGTAGCAGCATTCAGAACTGTATTGTCAATCGTAAAATTGTTTGTACTTAAATCATTAAAGAAAATTGCAAAAGCAGGATCGCCAGCAGTGGGGACTCCTGCCGACAATTGGATATTATCTGCTGCGCCCGTAGCAACGATTGTAATGTTAGTAGGATCGAGTAATAGAGTCCCAAAGTTTCCATTAATTGCCGAAGTATCAACATTACCGCGATAGAGCAAATTCTCTTTACCTGAGACTTCCACAAAGCCGCCATCACCGATTAAAGATCCACCCTTGCTAAGAATAGATCCTAGAAATTGCGTAGTAATATCGCCCCAAACGATCGCCTTACCGCCATTCCCATTTTGCAAAGCACTCACATCAACAACAGACTTATTATCAAAATAAGTAAACTGAGCATTAGGAACAATCCCTTTCCCTTGCAAATCACCACCAATTAAGACCGTTCCTCCATTAATCCCAGTTGCGCTAATTAGAGAATTAACAACAGCCACGCGATCGCCAAAAATTCCAACCTTGCCACCATCGGTATTAACAGAACTAACATTAATAACTCCCGAAACAACCGTAGTTCCATTTGTCACAGGAACATCATTAGAAGCAGGAGAAACCACGATCGCTAGAGAACCATCAGGCTTAACCACCACGCGATCGCCTTGCTGAGCTTTACCCGTCAATAACTCCGCCAACTTCGGCAAAGTCGTAATACTACCATTCCAATCCGACGGCACAGCATTTTTGACCACACTTAGCCCCAGCACTAGTTCAGGCGATCGCAGATCCACCACTGACCCACCAGCAACCGAAGTCAAAGCTACATTACCACTAGGCGCAGTCAAAACCCCCGAATTAACAATCGCACCCGCCGTAAACGAAATACTCTTACCAGCATCAACCGATAAATTGCCCTGATTAATAATCGCCGCAGGTTGAGAAACCGCAAATTGAATGTTTTGGGGATTACCACTAGGAAAATCCAGAGCCGCCTTATCAACACTAAATTTGCGATCGCCCGCAAAACCTAAACTTGTTCCTGTAGAAACATTAAAAGAACCACCGATATCTAACCTTGCATCCTTCCCAAAAACAACCCCATTGGGATTCATTAGAAACAAATTCGCATTAGGAAAAGCCACACGACTCTCGATAGTTCCTAATATTTGCGAAGGAGTATCACCCGTAACGCGATTGATGATGTTATTGATTTTGCTACCATCAACCGAAGAATTGCCAGTATTAAAAACTACGCCAGAATTGGGAACGTTAAACTTATCAAAACTATTGTAGAGATTACTCCCATTCACAGTACCCGCACCGACTGGAGCGATCGCATTGCCTCTGACCTCTGTTGCTGTGCTTTGATCTGGGACGATCTGAGCAAACACAGCGCTATCAAAAGCCGAGCTATTTCCCAAAATAGCTAGAGAGCAAACAAAAAGCGATCGGAAAGTTGGGCGAAGCATAACCTAACCTCTAATAAAATGCAGATACAGATAGGAATAAGGGGTCTGGGATTTCATAAGGAACCAGATTTTTGATGGCGCGGCGAAGCCGCGCCATCAAAAATTTGGTTTCTTATTTCACTGTATGTCTCTAAAGCCATATCTTCGGAATGATTCGGCTATTTTTGCATACAAATATTGGATTAAGTGGAAATTTTACATAATTGTAAAATTACTTATATTATCCTTTTCTATTGAGTTAAAAACCTTTGGCGCACGCCCAGAGTGCGCCAAAGGTTTTTGACCTTTAGCTACTTAGCGATCGCTATACGTTACTATTTGGGTGTGAAATATCAGAGAGTCCGAGTATGCAGTTAAAAAGTGTCGTTCAACCCTTTGGTGAAGTCAATGTTTATCCGCAAAACAATGGAGAAATTGACATTGTTGCAACTATTCTGATGGTTCCAGACATTGAAGGCGCAAGAGTTGGCTTAGCCTTGGATGGTTCGGCATCCATGAAAAAAATGTATGGAATTAGTGGAGTCGTCAGCAGTTTCTTTGCAAGTGCCGCCGTAACTCAAAATGTTGTTGAGCCTGTAACTAGAGTCATGGTCAAATATCTAGCTAACTTTGCGGCTACAGGCAAGGTTGACCTAATCAATTGGGCTTGTGGTGCAGCAGGCGAATTGATCGAAGACTTAGGCAGCTTTGGTGGCGAAGACATTGAGCAACTACCGATCAAAGGACCTAAAATCCCTTGGGGAACTGGCACTAAGCTGCTCCCACCTTTACAATATTTCATTAATAAGTATAAAGATGCACCAGCGATCGGGGTCAAGCAACCTGCGGGGATCTGCCTGATCATCACCGATGGCATTATTGAAGATCTCGAAGATGTCAAAGAATTTTGCTTTAAATACGCGCTAGAAATTGCCGATAACATCAAGCCATTTATCAAATTGTTGCTTATCGGTGTCGGTAAAGAAATCGATGAGAAGCAATTAGAAGAACTAGACAATATGTTTGAAGGCAGTTTTGTTAAAGATGCCGCAGGGAGAGAGATCGATCTTTGGGATTATCAAGTTGCCGACGACATCCAGATTTTGGAACAGATTTTTAAGGAATTCGTCTCAGCAGAAACAATTGTTACCCATTATGGGCGGATTCTCAATCAAGTAGGAACCGTTTGCGAAGAGTACAATTTCGGTGTACCTGCTCTCATGCGATTTAAACTGCCTGTGGGTTCAACGGCTTTCACGCTTGAGTTTTCGGGCGGAAATGTCACACAGGATATTACCGAAGCCTTACCCAATCAAGCCGAAGTTCCATTGATTAATCCATCGGATCATCAATCAGAACAGTGGAAAGATGTTGTTGATTTTGTATAGTTCTAAAAAATCGGCATCATCAAGAGAAAGTGCTGCTTAGCAGCACTTTCTCTTGATGATTGATGATATATTCATGAGAAAAAGCCATGCTCCAAGACGGTAAATCTGAGACTAATTTAGACCAAGACTTTTTAGAACAAAATCTGACAAAAGAGATTGCATCTAAAGGTTGTCAGATGCCAGCTAATTTGGTGGCAGCCGAGTTTGGCGAAGTAAATGTGCTGCATGACGACACAGCCTGTCAGGTGAGCTTGACGATCGCGATGGAACCACAGGGGCGATTTGCGGAGGGATGGCGAACGGGCTTAGCCCTAGATGCGAGTGCTTCTATGAAGCGAGCCTATGGACGTAAAGTGGAAGCAAGGGTCGATCCTGAACTACTGACCGATTATATTAAGCAGGGAAAGTTACGCTCTTATATGGAAGATGGGGAGCCAATCCGAAAGATCGAGCGGGAGGCTTTTGCGGAAATCCAAGAACGGGGTTATGAGGTTAACTACACCGAAAATATTTTGCAGCCCTTGGTGCAGGATTTCACGGCTTATCTAGCAGGTAGCTTGGATGGCATCGGCAAAACTTCGCTAATTTATTGGGGCTGTGGTAAGGGAGATGAAATTCAAGTTTTAGGAGAATTTGATGCGGCGAATTGCCAAAATCTGGCGATCGCTGGCCCCTCGACATTTCAATTAGGCAAAACTACAAAGCTCTTACCCGCGATCGCCTACTTTGTCGAACAATATCGCCAAGCGGAACGGGGAATGTATATCTTCTTGACCGATGGCAGAATTGATGATTTGGAAAAGGTTAAGCAATATACAAAGGACTTAGCTCTAGAGATTGCGGCGGGTAAAAGAAACTATTTGAAATTGATTTTGATTGGCATTGGCAAGGATGTTGATCGCTATCAATTACAAGAACTCGATGATTTTGATACGGGATTAGCGATCGATCTTTGGGATTACAAAATTGCTAGTGAAATGGGTAATCTCACCCAAATTTTTGCAGAAGTAGTCAATGACAATCAAATTGTTGCCGCGAGTGGCACAATTTACGATGATGCAGGTAATTTGGTTAAAACCTACCGCAATGGGTTACCTGCCAAAATTGACTTTGCGATGAAAGCTGATGCCCAGTGGTTTGAGCTAGAAGTTGACAACCAGCGGATTCGGCAACCCGTGAGATTAGATGGCACATTAGCGATCGCGCCTTTGCCTAAAAAAAATTTATTTGCCTTTGAGATTCAAGCCAAAGAAAGCCGTAATGCCGAGCTATTGACTAATCTGCGAAAGCAATCGGGAACAGAGGTGGAAGCCACCGAATTACCACCCGCTTATTCGTGGAAGTGGTTAGCGGCTTTATTTGTGGGAGCGGCTTTTATGGGAACGATGATCGCCTTTGCGGTGTTAATTCAGCGATCGGATAATAATCGCCTATTAAATCCATTAACCACGAATAAAGAAAAAGACAGTGAAGTTAAGCCCATAGATAATTCAAATAATCTAATTAACTCAGGTAATCCAACTAATTCTCGATTAGCACCTAATTCCCAAAGCAATAGTACTAACGTTAATACTGATAACCCTAATAACTCTCAAAATAACAGCAATAAATCCATTGATAAAAACAATGTTGACAAAGACAATAATATTAAAACTAATATTACTGCCAATAAATCAACTAGCAATATTGTTAAGTCATCTAATAATTTGTCTGGCAATATAGATAGCAAGTCTAATCAAGTAGGCAATGAGCGCCCTAATTCAATTTCTAGTGAGCCAAAAGAAACGCCTAATTTTCCTCTTATCATCTCTCAAAAAGATGCTGTTAACAAACAATCAGATCCTAAAATCAATAATGTGGTAAATCCAATTAGCGATCGCCTTGAAAATATTTCTCTCAATAATTTATTTGAGATTTCCGCCAAAGTAAATATTAAAATTAATCCTAATACTATTAGCAGTAATGTTGGCGTTAGTGTTGTTAAAAGTAACTCTACTAATAGCCTTAACTCCAATAGCCTCCCTAAACAAACAGTTGATAGTAGTGACAAGATTAAGACTTCTATTTTGCCGATCGCTAATCCTGACCTAGAAGTCACGATCTTTTTTCCCTCCGATGACGCGCAACTGATACCTACGGAGGAAAGCAAAATTGATAGTTTCTGGACAAAAATTCAAGGGCGACGCGGGCTTATTCAAGTCAGTGGTCATACGGACAAGACAGGGGACTATGACTACAATCTCGATCTATCGCAAGCAAGAGCGAATGAGGTGGTCAGATTTTTACGCGATCGCGGTTTAGATAGTAATTATAAGGTGGTTTTTGAGGCTCTGTCTTGGTTACAGCCATTACGCAAAAATAATAATGTTACCGATAACGCCTTTAATCGCCGTGTTGTCCTCCAATTTAAAGAGCAACGCTAGGGGTTGCTAGAGAATAATTAGAAATACGGCTTAGCCGCATTTCTAATTATTCTCTAGGAAGGGAGTAAAAGCTGGTGTAGTCGTTTACAATAGTAAGGGTTAGTTTTTATTACCTTTTGAGGTATGCTCTAACCTTAAAAATTATGTAACCCTGAGGACATAAGCGAATGCTACATCGCAAAATATATCAACTTTGTGAAGCCAAGAGCGATGTTTGGATTTACCTGAGGGATCAGGGACGTTGGCTAGAAAGAGCCAAAATACTAGATATTGAAGGAGACGTAGTAACAATTCGTTACGAGACGGAGGACGAAGAAGAAGTTTGCTCTTGGGAAGAAATGGTCAGATTGGAAAGTATTGGCGCGGTAACGCAGAGACTATCATCGTTCACCAAAACAGGAATGTCATCTAGTGACCTGTTGGTATCCGATGATTGTCCCGAAGCGGAGCAAATTCGACCACGCCTTGATCCTGATAAATAACAAAAGGGGCGCTTAGCGCCCCTTTTGTTTATTAATATAGAGTGGGCGCATTGCGCCCACTCTGTGTTTTGAGACTAATTTACGAAGGTGTGACTACACTTTTGTATAGTTGAGGTCACTTGTTTTAGGACAAATCAAAACCTAAGAAGCGAGTGAGGGCGCGAAGCTCCGCAACTCGTCTTCTGGTTTTGTGTCCTAACAAGAATGGCAACAGCTATAAATAAAAAACTGAACCTAGTAATACCAATTTATGAAAGTGTGCCAACACTTTTGTGAATTAAAAACCAAATCCAGTAAGGTTTTTTAAATTAAGAAATAACGTAGCTATTTCTTAATTTGGTATAAGGTTTTTGCAAAGTAAAAAGGGCTATGCCATTTTTACTTTTGGTATGAGAAGAACAAGACGAGATTTAGACTAATGCAACCTGCGGATCTGACAACACTTGTGGCGTTAACCCATGAGCTAAATACAGCTTGTGTGCCTGCGAGGTTAGAGCAGGTACATCAAAGTGATCGCCACACCATCCATTTACAATTAAGAACTTTAGATAAAAAGCAATGGTTGTTATTATCGTGGCATCCACAGGCGGCGAGGTTACATCTCAGTGCGCCGCCACCCAAGCAGCCCGATACCTTCACCTTTAGCCAACAAATTTTGCATCAAGTAGCAGGCTATGCTCTTGTTTCGGTGCAATTAACTAGCCCTTGGGAGCGTGTAGTGGATTTGCAATTTGCCAAACGTCCCGATGACGATGTGCAGTGGCATTTGTATTTGGAAGTGATGGGCAAATATAGCAATGCGATTTTAGTAAATGCAGAGGGTGAAATCGTCACCGCCGCCCACCAAGTCAGTAGCAAGCAATCGCGAGTGCGTCCCATTCAGACAGGCGATCGCTATGAATTACCACCCGCACTGCTCGAAGCAATTCCTAATCTCGATGAATCCTTTGACGCATGGCGCGATCGCTTAATTTTGATTCCCAAAGAAATTAAGCGCAACTTAGTCAGCAATTATCGCGGCGTAAGTTCTTCCCTCGTGCGATCGCTACTGGCGATCGCTGAGGTGAATAGCGATAAAAATGTTGCGGATTTGACCAGTAATGAATGGGAGTCTTTGTTTAAGGCTTGGCACATTTGGTTGAGTTGTCTTTACCAGAAGCAGTTTTTTCCTCATTTAGAAGAAAAAGGCTATACCCTCACCCCTAGCCCCTCTCCCAAGGAGGGAGAGGGGAACAAGAATAGAAATCTTACTCCCCTTCTCCCTTCATGTGAGAAGGGGCTGGGGGATGAGGGTATAGCCTTGCTATCTGTTAATGATTTTTGCGATCGCTACTATTCGCAACAAACAGGACAAATTGCTTTTCAGCAACTCCACCAGCAAATTAGCCAAGCAATTCACCATCAACTAGGGAAGTTGAATATAAAAGAAACGGAATTTCTAGGGCGTTTACAGCTATCGACAAAAGCCGATGAATTTAAAGATCAAGCTGATTTATTAATGGCGCATTTGCATCTTTGGGAAGTGGGAATGAAGAAAATATCTTTATCTGACTTCCATTCCGAAAAATTAATCACCATTCCTCTCGATCCTACTCAAAACGCTGCCCAGAATGCTCAATCCTTTTATAGAAAGCATCAAAAACAAAAGCGAGCCGCCCTCGCGATCGCGCCATTACTAGAAGCTGTCCAACAGGAAATCGCCTATCTCGAACAGGTCGCAACGGCTGTTAGTTTATTGGAACAGAATGAACTTTCGGCTTTACAGGAAATTCGTGCCGAACTCGCTCAGCAGGGCTATCTCAAGATCACGGCGGAGTATGCCCTCCGCCCTAAAAATATAAGTAAGGGAGGTAACGGCAAAGGTGGTAAAAATAAAGGTAATAAAAGTAATAGAAGTAAGCAAGAAGAGATTCCCGATTGCCATCGATTCACGACTCCCAATGGTTTTGAGGTTTGGGTAGGTCGTAATAATTATCAAAATGATTTGATTTCTTTCCGCATCGCAGGGGAATATGATCTTTGGCTCCATGCCCAAGAGATCTCTGGCAGTCATGTCCTACTGCGCCTACCTGCGGGAGCGATCGCCGATGATCAAGATCTCCAAGTTGCCGCCAATTATGCCGCCTACTACAGTCGCGCCCGTCAAAGTGATCAAGTTCCTGTGGTTTGCACGATTCCAAAATATGTCTTCAAGCCCAAGGGTGCAAAGCCGGGAATGGTCGTCTATACCCACGAAAAGATTATTTGGGGACAGCCCACAAATTTAAGACAAGAATAAACAGCGCTAAGCGCTCAAACCCCAATTGTTTAAAAAGGCTTGCGAAGCAAGCCTTTTTAAACAATTGGGGTTTGAGCAATTGCAACGCGAGAAGAAAACGGCTTAGCCGTTTTCTTCTTTGGTATGATGACTAACAATCTATTTTTTAACCATCATGTTGAGTTCGACTAGGGAACTTCTAGAAACTGCACGTCGTAATGCCTATGCGATCGGAGCATTCAATGTCTATAACTTAGAAGGCGTAAAAGCCGTAGTGAATGCTGCCGAAATCAGCCGTAGTCCTGCGATGTTGCAATTACATCCTAGCGCTCTCAAATATGGCAAACTTCCCTTAGTCAGACTCTGCATTGAATCTGCAAAATCGGCAACCGTTCCCATTTCTATCCATCTTGATCACAGCACCTCAGCGGCGGATATTCGTTTAGCACTGGATGCAGGGATTCGTTCGATTATGGCGGACGGTTCGCCCATGACCTATCCAGAGAATTTAAAATTTACGCGAGAGATGACCATGCTCTCCCATAAGTTTAAGGCAGTAGTAGAAGCGGAAATTGGCAGAATAAGCGGCACTGAAGATGGGCTGACGATCGCGGAAAAAGAAGCCAAAATGACCGACCCGATCCAAGCCTTAGAATTTGTCCATCAAACTCAGGTCGATGCCCTAGCCGTTACCATCGGCAATGTGCATGGAGAATACAAAAGCCCACCCCGTCTTGATTTTGACCGTCTCGAAAAAATCCGTAGCCTGATCGATATTCCCCTTGTGTTGCATGGTGCTTCAGGTTTGCCTGCGGAAATGATTCAGCGATCGATTCAGTTGGGAGTCTGTAAGTTTAATGTCAATACGGAAGTGCGCCAAGCCTATATGCAAGCACTCAAACTCGAAATCTGTGGGGATAGTCCTAAGGATTTATTAGAAATTGCAGGTGAAGCGATTTCCGCGATGCAGGAGGTAATCATTGACAAGCTGGATCTATTTGGTTCCATTGGCAAGGCTCATTTACACCAAACCCCCTACGCCGAAATGCTAGCGAACACAATCTAGCCTAATATAGCTGCCGCCAAGTGAAATAGGACGTAGAGTAAAGGGAGAATATAGGAGTCAAAGGCAAAATGTCAAATTCGTACAGTTATGATTTACGACAAAAAGTAATCCAGTCAATTGAATTGGATGGACTAAAGAAAATCGA
>NZ_JACJQA010000016.1 GCF_014696355.1 Pseudanabaena sp. FACHB-1998
CGGCGCGAAGCGCCGCAACTCGATTTTTGGGTTTTATGTCCTAAGCAAAACTTACATTGCTATAGCTGGGCGATATTCGGATAAATATAAAACTAAAATCTCATAAAGAAGTGCGGCGCAAAGCGCCGCACTTCTTTATGAGATTTTAGATATATCCCTAAAGTAAATTGATATTTTCTCTGATGGAATTAGCCGAAGCATGTAAAGTCGCAAGTTCTTTTTCATTTAATTGCAACTTGATAATCTTCTCAATTCCTTGCCTCCCTAACTGGACTGGCACACCCATATATATATCCGTCAAATCGTATTCCCCCGTAAGATAGGCGGCAGCAGTCACAATGCGGTGGCGATCGCCCAGAATAGACTCAACCATTAAATAGGCGGCGGCGGATGGTGCAAAATAGGCACTTCCATTTTTTAGTAATTTGACAATTTCTGCACCTCCATTACGTGTTCTTTCCACTAAACTGGCGATCGCTTCTTCAGGTAATAAATCCGTAATGGGTACGCCATTTATCGTCGAAAATCGCGGCAAAGGAACCATCAGATCCCCATGTCCTCCTAATACCATCGCCTGAACATCTGATGTAGAAATACCTAAAGCCATAGCAATAAAGGTTTGAAATCTTGCCGCATCGAGAATTCCCGCCATCCCAATGACCCGATGGGCTGGTAAATTACTCACTTTCCAAGCCAGATAGGTCATCACGTCTAGGGGATTTGTCACCACGATCAATATCGTGTTAGGAGACAAGGGGATGATTTTGGAGACTATATCCTGCACGATCGCCCCATTCATCCGCAATAAGTCATTCCGACTCATGCCTTCTTTGCGAGGCAAGCCTGCGGTCAAAACAATAATGTCGGAATCCTTTGTGTCGCTATAGTCATTAGTTCCAATAATTTGGCGATCGTGATTGGCGATCGCACTGGCTTGCATCAAATCGAGGGCAAGTCCTTGGGGCTTATCTTCCACAATATCCACCAAGACCACATTGGCGAGATTGTTTTCCACTATCCGCAACGCTAATGTGCCGCCTACTTGACCCGTGCCAACAATAGTAACTTTAGGGGATTGATAAGCTCGATCTTGGATTGATGTGAACATAAAACTGACTAAAAACTAGTTAAAACTTGATGGTACGTCGATGGGCGGCTACGGATTCTACTAAGCCGATCGCCATGAAATTGGCAATTAAAGCTGAGCGTCCATAACTAAGCCAAGGAAGCGGAATGCCTGTCACGGGAGCGACATTAATATTCATGCCGATATTGACAAAAGTTTGAAAAAGCACAAAGGCAAAAACGCCAATGGCTAAGAGAGAACCAAAGTTATCCCTCGCATTTACGGCAATGACCAATAAGCGCCAGCAAATTCCCACAAACAGCAACAACACACATATACAACCAATAAAGCCAAATTCTTCGCCGATCGCGGAAAAAATAAAATCAGTATGTTGCTCAGGAATAAAATTTAACTGGGTTTGCGTACCCTTAAGCCAGCCCTGTCCCCAGAGCTTACCCGCACCGATCGCAATTCGGGATTGAATGACGTGATAGCCTGCTCCCAGTGGATCTTGGTTGGGATCAATGAATAGGAGTAAGCGTCTTTTTTGATAATCGTGAAGAATATTCCAGAGCAAGACTCCTGCCTGACCCGATACTAAATTGACCACTATCGCAATCACCGTACTAATAATGCGAAACCAAGGTAGAGAAACCCAAGCCGCCACTCCCATCAGGATTACCCAGACAATCCATGCGGGTAAATACAAAGAGAACAATACGGCGGAAACAATGGGCGAAAAAATTAGTAATAACCACCCCAAGCTTGCCCCAGCCCAGTACAACATTCCAATCGTAATGGCGGCAAATACTAGGGCTGTCCCTAAATTAGGCTGCAAAAAAATTAAGATCCAAGGCGGCAAAGTTACCCAAGCAACTTTAAAGGCATCAATAGGATTTTGAATTGGGCGATCATGCATTACCGCCGCCAGAGAGATGATGATGCCCACCTTGGCAAATTCTGACGGCTGAATGTTAAATCCGCCGATGGTGATCCAGCGCTCCGCTCCCAGAGCCGTTGTGCCGATCGCTAGTACTAAAACCAAAGAAATATTTGTGATTGCATAGGTAACCCAATGCAATCGTAAGAGGCGATCATAATGGAAGCGGGCGATCGAAAACATCGCAATTAAGCCCACTACACCCGTTACCCAATGTTGCCACCATTCAGTGCGTCTAGTACTAAAGTCGGAACTGTAGATGGCAATACCACCTAAAATCGTCAATAAAATTGGAAATACCAACAGTAATGCATCGGCATCCCGCCACTCGCGCTTGATATTTTCCCAATTTGGCAGTTCTAAACCTTTTACGATCATAAATTCCTTACTAGAATTTTGAGTTGTGCATTACTCACCTAATCATAGCAATCAACCTAAACCCAGTGAAATTTTTGAAGGGGGCGCGAAGCGCCCCCTTCAAAAATTTCACTGTACTTTTTTATGCAAGCAAGCAAATAATTCTCTAACTGTAATCTGGATTTCTTGAGCAAATATTGGTACTGGAATCAAAGCCTCTGGGTCATCAAACACTTCGATTTCTTGTTTAGGGCGATAAACCAATACAGTCTTTTCGTGGGGATAGAGGAGCCAGCCCATTTGGGTGCCATGTTTTAGGCAATGCAAGATATTTTTGGTGACTCTTGTATGGCTTTGATCGGGTGACAAAATTTCTATAGCCCAATCTGGGGCGATCGCAAAAGTATTTGATATTTCTCCATCATCATCACTAGGAATCCGATCCCATACAAAAATAGCGATATCAGGAACAATGGAGCGATCGCCAAAGGTGCAGCGTAATTCTGGAAAAGCCCAAGCGATATTTTGTAATTTCAAAGTACCATTTATGGTAGATACAAGCTCACCTTGTAAAGTGCTGTGTTTTCCTTTGGGCATAGGTTTCTGGATAATCTGACCAGCAATATATTCACAAGCAGGCTTGACTTCTGGCTGTTGCAGAAACTTAGCTAAAGTGACTGGCTTGTTGACAATTTTTACCATTGTTATTTTTGCAGTACTAATACTCCCATCATGCCATTGGCGATCGCATAGTGGGTTGCTTGACTAAAACCTGAAGCCTTAGCGAGGTTTACCTGTTCTGCACCGATGGGAAATCTTGCCAAACTGGGCGCGATATAGGCATATTCTTCGGTCATCGAAAAGCGATCGGCGAGGGGGACAACGATTTGATCAAGATAAAAACTTTGAAAAGCTTGCATCAAGCGATCGCTCGGACGGTGAAAGTCTAAAATTGCGGCTCTAGCGCCAGTTTTTAGCACCCGATGTAATTCGGCTAAGCAACGAGGAATATTCGATACATTACGTAAACCATAGGCGAGAGTTGCGCCATCAAAGCTATTTTCGGCAAAGGGCAAACTTAAAACATTGCCCTCTTGCCATGTAAGGCACTTTTGAATTTTAGGTAAGTAGCATTGAGATTTGATGGCGGCGATCGCCAAAAGCTCCTTAGAAAAGTCCAAACCAATCACCTGTCCAGTCGGTGCAACTTTCTGCGCTAACAACGCCGTCATGTCACCAGATCCACAACAAAGATCGAGCCATGTTTCTCCCTGTTTAGGTTCACACCACAGCAGAGACATTTTTTTCCAAACTCGATGCTGACCTAAGCTCAGCAGGTCGTTAAAGCGATCGTAAACGGGAGCAATGCGATCGAAAATCTGTTGGATATCAGTTTCCGAAGGTTGAGACATTTTGTTACCTAATTGTTATACGAACCACAAGAAATTTTATATAGCTGCGGTCACTTGCATTAGAACAAATCAAAACCCAAGAAGCGAGTTGCGGCACGAATCGCCGCAACTCGTCTTCTGGTTTTGTGTCCTAACAGGTCTAGCAACAGCTAGAAAAGTGCTGCGAAGTAACACTTTTCTAGCTGTTGCTAGACCTGTAAAGCTGCGCCCCGTAGGGGCGTAACTTTACAGGTTTTGGCAATTTATTTTGCACAAGCATTTAAAATTCCTTGGTTTGGGTTTTGGACGCAAAGCGCTATAAAACTTATAGAAATGATCATAAACCCAGAAAGTGAGATGCAGTAAGAAATACCGCTATTTAACTTTGTTGCTTTGAATAAATTATTACGCACAATCGCTGACTGAATCAATAAGCGTCAGCTTTGGCATCATGCGACAATGTCATACTAGAGATATTGGTAGCAAAACATTTGCCTAACTATGCAAAAACTTTGGTCTAGTCGAAGCAAGCGATCGCAACCATTGCCGCCAGAAGATCAAGATGTATCTTCTTCAGCACCTCAGGATGAGTCTGATGATGGATCTCAGGAAGTCGCCGTTAACTCTAAACAGGATTCGCCAAATACAGCGACAAATATATCGACAAATACAGCCATAGAGCGATGGTCAAATCTTTGGGAAGCCTCAGCAGGTTGGTTATTGTTTGCTTTGGGGATCGGTGGTGTAGTTGTCGTCGCCATCTTCGGCTTACAGTATTTAACTGCACCTGAGTCAACTCCAGACAGCAATCTGGCTTGCAGAGCTAAATTAACAGGTGATTGGCAAACCCCCTTTGGCAAGATCTCTCTAGAGGAAAAGTCTGGGGATCAAGTATCCGCCAAGTATGAATATACTAACTTTGAGCGTGGTCGAATCAATGGGGAATTCACAGGAAAATTGCGAAACAATGTGATTACCTTTGATTGGCAAGAAAATGGCGATCGACCAAATAATTCACAGACAAAACAGCAAGGCAAAGGGATTCTGATTTTTAATGAAGGTTGCAAGGAATTTTATGGTAGCTACGGTACAGGCGATAGCACCAATAATTTCGGTAACTGGCAAGGTTCACGTATGTCAAAATAAAAGACTGTAATTTTTGGGAGAGCTTTGCAAACCAATTTTCTCTAAAAAATTACTATATAAACTCGTACTACCATGACCGTTAATCCTCATCTGCTAATTCTCGAAACTAGTGCTATTTTGCAAACGGATATCCATACTTGGAAGGAGATCGCGAAGCTAGGTAATTGTTGGTTACCAGAAATAGTTGCGAAAGAGATCAAGAATATCGCTGAAGGAAAAGCCGAAGGAAATGAGTCAGTAGCAAGACAATTTCAAAATATCCAGTCCCAATTAAATTGGCAAATCACCCCCATTGTTGGTAGACATCCTGACTTAGTTTTAAAGACTAGCCAAAACCTAAGCCGTAAGGCAAAATTAAATCTAACCATTGCTAAAAGTGCAATTGGGATTGCTAAAGCCTATCCACATCAACGAGTCATTTTGATCGCTGATGAGATATTATTACGCGATCGCATTAGCCAATTGAATTGCCAAAATCTCTGTGCAATACCTTCAGCGATCGCTCGACAATGGGCTAAAACCAATAAACTGCCGCCAATTGTTCAAAAATTAGTCACTCAAGAAGGTAATGACCCAGATAATACGGAGTTAGCCTATGAGCTAAATGCAAATTTGAATGCAAAATCATCAAGTCCATCTAACCTCGTAGATAGAGATAGCCAGACCTCTAGCCCATCATCCAATGCAAAGCCTAAATTTAACTATAGACAAATCGCTCTAAGTCTTATGAAATTTGGCATAACCGCAACATTTATAGTTACAGTTTTATTGGTTGGATGGCGGCTAGTTCAGCCCCAACAATTTCAACAGTTCTGGAAAAAAACTGGTTTACCGCCTCTACCTAAAACAATCATTGAACCAATTCAGCCCAATAAAACTTAAAACTCCCTTCATAAAACAATCCGAAAATTATAGATATAGTTGAAAAACAGGGCGGCAAATTATGGAAATTGGCGATACTAAATCAGAATCATTTGAACTAATTGAAAAACTTAACGAAATTGGTATTGCGCTTTCGGTTGAGAAGAACACGCCAAAATTGTTAGAGATGATTTTGAAAGGCGCAAAAACCATTCTTAATGCTGATGCTGGGACACTTTATCTGGCAACTGAAGATAAGAAGTATCTTCAGTTTGAAATTATGATGAATGATTCCCTTGGAACTCTTTTAGTTTCTAAGCCAGAGGAACCGATTCCTTTTCCTGCTTTACCGTTATATGACCGAGTAGGTAACCCCAACACCACTATGGTCGCCGCCCATGCAGCGCTCTACAAAAAGACGATTAATATCCCTGATGCCTACATTGCTGAAGGCTTTGACTTTGCAGGTACTAGGGCTTTTGATACCAAAACAGGTTATCGATCGCAATCTTTTTTAACCTTGCCCATGCTCAATCACGAGAACGAGTTAATTGGGGTATTGCAATTAATTAATGCCAAAGATCCCAAAACTGGCAAAATCACGGAATTTTCTAAGGTCGCTCAGCGCATCGCCGAGTCCCTCGCCTCACAAGCGGCGATCGCTTTAACTAATAACAAATTAATTGGTCAATTTCGAGAACTATTTGAATCTTTTATTAATCTAATTTCGGAGGCGATCGACAAAAAATCTCCCTACAACGGCAAGCATTGTCGCCGCGTCCCTACCTTGACGATGATGATTGCGGATGCCGCTTGTAAAGCTGACTATGGAATTTTTAAAGAATTTGATCTCGATGAGGATGAGCGCTACGAACTTAAAATTGCAGGTTTGCTGCATGATTGTGGGAAGGTGACAACGCCTGTCCATGTCATCGATAAGGCGACTAAGTTAGAAACGATTTTTGATCGTATTCATGGGATCAATACTCGCTTTGAAGTCCTCAAACGGGATGCAGAAATTAATTTTCTTAACCAAAAAATTGCGGCGATCGAATCTGGAAATCTGTCAATAATTCCCGATTTAGAGAACGAATTTCAACAGAAACTCGTCCAATATTCTAGCGATCAAGATTTTCTCCGCATCTGTAATATTGGCGGTGAATTCATGAGCGATGAATACAAACAAAGATTAAGAAAAATAGCAGAATATCCTCACAATTGGGTTAGTCATGAAAAAGATAATGACGGCAAAGAGAAAAGTAAGGTAGAAACTACTTTTCTGAGCGAAAATGAAGTGTATAACCTGAGTATTGCTAGAGGAACATTGACCGCAGAAGAGCGTAAGGTGATCAACGATCATATTGTGGTTACGATTGAAATGTTGGAACAGTTACCATATCCCCGCAATCTGCGCCGTGTACCAGAATATGCAGGTGGTCACCATGAACGGATGGACGGCAAAGGTTATCCAAGGGGACTCACTCGCGAACAAATGTCTCTTCCCGCCCGCATGATGGGTATTGCTGATATTTTTGAGGCTCTCAGTGCCAACGATCGCCCTTACAAAAATGGCAAAACTCTTACGGAATGTTTGCGTATCCTTGGAAAGATGAAGCTAGATAGTCATATTGATCCCGATCTTTTTGATTTATTCGTCAGTGAAAAGGTTTACTTGCGCTATGCCCATGAGTATCTCGATGCCAAGCAGATTGATGAAGTAGACGAAAATGATATCCCAGGCTATACTCCACCGTTTGCTTATTTCTTTGGCACTACTTAAAACCTTGATTTTGTATTTATTTATGTTTGCTCAGTTTCGCTCTCAATATCCACAGGGACGCATCCAGACCGAGATGCTTCCAAAAATAGATGGTCTCCATGCATTTAGGGCGATCGTTTCTCAAGGTGACGACATCATGGGGACGGCTACGGCTGTTGATAGTGATTTAGAAATTGCTGAAGATCGAGCTATCAAGAGAGCTTTAACGATCGCAGGTATTTCTTTTGATAATAGTTTTGATAGTAGCTATGGTAGCTATGGTGGGCGATCGCCGATTTTAACTCAGGTTTCGCGAGAAACTTCAGCGGTTAACTCTCTCCCTTCCGCAAACTTTAATCCTGTGGCTAATTTGAGCGCTGGACATAGTGAAAGACCCGCAATGACCCATACAACCCATACTATTCAATCCGAACCAGCGATCGAATATGCAGGGGAGTATGCGCCTGAACCGAATTTTCACTATGGGGCTGAGCCAGAAATCGAACCTCCTACTCCCTACAGCGAGCCTGTGGTAACCGATCCTAAGCCTTCAGCCCCTCAACTATCGGCGGAACCTGTGGATCTATCTGACGCGATTTCTAAAATAGATGTGGAAATGCAGCGCTTAAGTTGGACGAAAACTCAAGGTCGAGACTATTTAGTCCGCACCTTTGATAAGAAATCACGCCAACAATTAACTAATGATGAGCTATTACAATTTCTGAGCCATTTAAAGTCTCTACCCACACCCCATAGACAATCTAGCTCAGCTAATGACGATTTCTTCTAAAATTATGGATGATTAATACCTTTTCGTCGCTAAATACTGCAAAGTCATGGAAACTCCCAAAACCTTGGGCTACGCTCAGCCAGCCGAATGGCAACCTCATCGTGCTTGTTGGCTAGCATTCCCCAGCCATCGCGACCTCTGGTTAGAATATTTGGATATTGTCCAAGCCGAATTTGTTGCCCTTGCTAAGGCGATCGCCACTTCCGAAAAGCTAGAGATCCTCGTCTTAGAAGAAACTGCCGCTTTAGCAAAGGAACTTCTCGGCGATTTGCCAGTGCGCTTTCATCAAATTCCCTTTGGCGATATTTGGATGCGCGATATTACACCCATCTATCTGCAAAATGCGGAAGGGAACTTGGGCGCTTCGCATTTTCAATGGAATGGATGGGGCGGCAAATATATGCTCGAACATGACGATCGCGTAGCCGCCAATATTCTCAAGGCTATTGATATCCCCACATTTAAATTTGATTGGGTACTTGAAGGCGGGGCGATCGAGGTAGATGGAGAAGGAACTTGTCTAACGACTAGGCAATGCTTACTTAATCCCAACCGTAATCCTCAGATGAACCAAGAAGCTATTGAAACAGGCTTAAAAACGGCTTTAGGTTTTGAAAAAGTTTTGTGGATTGAAGAAGGCTTGCTCAATGACCACACCGACGGGCATATTGACACGATCGCCCGCTTCATCGCACCACATACGGTTATGTGTATGCAACCTACGTCTGAAGATGATCCTAACTATCGCGTTCTCAATGATATTGCGGCTCAATTGGAAGCAATGACCGATGCTAAGGGAAGAAAGCTAGATGTAGTTAAGATTCCTTCGCCTAGTCTTATTCTTGATGATGAAGGGGAAATTATGCCTGCGAGTTATCTCAATTTTTACATCTCCAATGATAGTGTGATTATTCCGATCTATGGCTCTCCCAATGACGATCTTGCAGTTCAAGAAATCGCTAAGCAGTTTCCCAAACGTAAAGCGATCGGGCTTTCTGCAAAGCATATTCTCTTAGGTGGTGGAGCATTCCATTGCATTACCTGTCATCAACCTCTTTAAATGAATATCGCCCTCACCCCCCAGCCCCCTCTCCCATTAAGGGAGAGGGGGAGCAAGACGAGTTTCTTGTTCCCTCTCCCTTAATGGGAGAGGGGCTAGGGGTGAGGGTCTTGTAAGCTTTCACGTAACATCAAAATTCAGATAAAAAAGGAAGAAAGATTTGCACGAAGTGCGAATCTTTAATACATAAAAAATTAAAATTACTATGTCATGGATAGAACTGAGCCTTGATACTACTAACGAGGCTGTAGATTGGGTTTGTACATTACTCGCAAATGCGATCGCCGCCGAAGATATGCATATTGGCGAATATCGCGATCGCGATCCCAAATGGACATATACCATTCAAATATATCTCGCAGAAAATGCCCAAATCCATCAACGGATAGAAGCGATCGCTAAAATTTTGACACCCCTCCATCGCACGGGTATGACCAGTGAGTTACAAACCTTTATCATTGATCAAAAGCCTGAAATCTCTGCCGGATCAAACCTCAATAATTCTTTAATACGACGCATCGGCGATCGCTTTGTTATTCTCTCAAGTGAATCGAGGGATCTGCCTAAATATCAAACCCAGAACCCACAGGAAATTTTGCTCTATCTGCAAAATAGTCTCGCCTTTGGCAGTGGACTACATCCTGCGACGATCCTGAGTTTGCGCTTTCTAGAACGCCATATTCAACCGAATATGCATACCCTCGATCTTGGCTCAGGCTCAGGAATTCTCAGCGTCGCCATGGCTAAGCTAGGAGCAAAGGTGCTTGCCATTGATAACGATCGCCTAGCGGTTGAGGCTACTCAAGACGCAGTGGAGCGAAATCAAGTTACCAATCAAGTCACGGTCACCTGTGGGAGCCTTGGCAGCGCTAGTGAATTGGGGCATTGGATGGGCGGTGACACCGTTGCCGATGATGTCCCCGCGATCTCCGCTAATGGCGAGTTTGATCTTATCGTGGCAAATATTTTTGCAAGGGTGCATATTTCCCTTGCCCATGATTTTTATCAAGCTTTACGCAGAGACACCTCTGCAATCTTAATCACCGCAGGCTACACCAGCGATCGCGAAGAAGATCTTATTTCTGCGATGGGTGAGGCGGGATTAGTGGTGGGCGATCGCGAACAAATTGATGAATGGCTAGCGATCGCTTTTCGGAAATAAATTAAACGCAAGAGATTTGCGACGCAAATCTCTTACCCCTAATAGCAAGCTTTCACCATCAAAAATTTGAATCTTTATTTGAATCGTAGAACTCCAACTAGAGACATAATATAAGGATGGTAATGCAGTCTTTCTAAGAAAAATTTATGCAACGCGATTCTATAGTACGTATTCTTCGTCCCGAATCGTACTGGTTTCAAGAGATTGGCACAATAGTCTATATAGATAAAAGTAATAGAAAGACCCCAATCGTAGTTCGATTTGATAGAGTTAATCTTGCGGGTGATAACATTTCCAACTTTAGTCTAGATGAATTGCTAGAAATCGCCCCACCAATTAATCAAGCCCCCCAAGAGCTTTTATAGAAAGATAAGTTTCGTTTAACCCAAAAGATGAGTGGCAGCGCGAAGCGCCGCCACTCATCTTTTGGGTTAAATAATAAATTTTAAGAATCTTTAAGGAGCTTTACAAAGATTTTTAAAACTTATTTTGACCACAACGGCTTGCATACCTTACATGGACTTACCCATGGACTTTACTGGTAGCGATCGCTACTCTCAAAACTAGGGTCACTTACTTAGACTGATGCTAAATTACCAGTGGTTATGTCACTGTAGAGAAATATATAGAGGAGTTGGAGGATATATGGTGTATACGCCTTTGATTGGTTTTACTCTATTTGTAACCTTGTTGCTAGGAGTCGCTTTCATGCTGAGCTATTTTTGGTGGGCGGATCGCTACAAAACGCCCGAAGTAATCGCTGCGGAGGTGATGCAATTTTCGGAACAGTTTACGAATGCTTTGTCTGTTTTTGCCGTAGGAATGTTAGCCTTTGGCATCATGCTAATATTCCTCAATTTTTCCATTAGATAAATAAAGGCGGCTCTCAGAGCCGCCTTTATTTATCTAATGACTGTGGCGCACGCGCAGCGTGCGCCATAGTTTTTTTGTTTTTATATTTAATTGTGCTTAATTGCGCCCAGATGCTTATTCTACAGAAAACCAACCGCTCCGCCTAATAAAACGCACATTCCTGCGATCGCTAGGGGGTGGATGATTAAAGACCAAATATTGGGAATTTTAATCCCTGCAAAGAGGGGAAATACTAAATGGGCGATCGCGGCATTTACTACTAGAAATATGAAAGCCCAGAGAGGAATTAATCGCAAATTAAATCCCGCTAATACAATCCACACAAAAGTGTTAGAAACTGCAACTGTCCCTACACCCTGCACCCATGCCATGCCTGACTCGATAGGGCGTTCAGGAGACATCCACACCAGTCCCAACCAAGTCAACGCAGCCAATAGCCCACAGGCGATCGCATCAAAGAAAAATTGCATATATTTGCGTATTATTCAATACGGGCAGGGATACCTTGGCGGCGTAATTGCTCAATCCGTTGCTGAGCAGCATTTGCATCACGATAAGAACCTACTTGCACCTGACCATCACTAGGACGAACAAACGCATCTCGTTCAACCTGTTGAGCGCTTGCTGCATAGCTATTTTCCACAACTACGCGATAGCTACTAGCTACAGGTATAGATGCAGGTGCAGAGGATAAAGGGGCGGCATACTTAACAGAGGTACGTGGAGCAGATGGTGCAGCACTAGTTGCGGCACTGGGGGCAACATACGTTGGACTTGGAGCCGCCGAAGTTCTCGTGGAGCTAGAAGAACGTGGGGTTGAGTTCCGTGGCTCACTGTAATTATTTGACCTAGTCGGGCTATTAGAAGCGGGAGCTTCATAGCTTCTATTCCTTGAAGGAGAGGGATTATAGCTTCTTTCAATAGGAGCTAAAGCTGGAGGCAGTGGCGCAACTGCTAACGGAGGCAGCGAGGTGGATGGGACTGTTCGCAATGGTGCTGTAGGCACAAAAGTACTGCTACTAGGCACAAATAGGCTCGATGAATTAGAGGATTTAGTCGAGGGGCTAGCAAAAAGACTTTTGTTATTAGATCCCTTAGTATTTTTACTATTTTTTAAGCTATCAGTCGTTAGATTAGTGGTTTTATCCCCCGCCAAAGGCACAAACGATAGGGATGAATCCTTGGCTTGTTGCTGATTTTGTAAATTAATATCACTACCTAAATCTTCACCCACTTTTTCGGTTTGAGCAGATTTAGGTTTTTGATCGGGCTTAAATAACTTCATCACCCCCGCAGGATCTACTAGTAAATAGCCGATCGCTGCACTAGAGCAAAGTAACAGTAGTAGAGAGATGATGCCAACGGGGTTCAGCAAACTACGGAGAGCGCTTTTTTCTAGAGGTGCTTGGGGTACGGATACATTTTGATGAGCTTGCTCTTGATAGTTCTCTTCGTATTGATTTGCGTAGTCGTTGGCAAAGCTCTGTAAGGTTTCATCGTCATCAAGAGCAGGTACTTTTGCCATCATTGGCTCATTAATACCCAGACCATTACTGGCATAGCCATTCATTGGCTGAGCGTAGGACGCATCACTGGGATTATGACGATCGCTTAAACGCTCAAAAGCATTAAGCCCATCGTTATTAAACCCGTCATTATTTAGCTCGCTCTGTAGCCCACTATTATGTAGCCCACTATATTTATGTAATTCTGCTGCCGATAAATTAATAGATGGGGCTAAGTTTGCCTCTCCCAATGGGGGCATTACAGGCATTTGAATAGTACGGCGATCGCTGTTAGAACTTTCGGTAACAGGAGTTAGCGGTGAAAGCGCATCCGATAAACTTGGCGAAGTCCAAATTGATTGGGTGGATATGGCGCGAGGTCGAAAAGGATTGAGATAGGAAATGGTTTGACCATTTTCTTGCCAGTGGCGGTAGCGATCTAGCTCGTCATTGAGGCTTGCATCCAGCCCAGTCAAGGCAGTTTGCATTACTGAGGACTGAGCGATCGCAGGTAAATATTCAGTCTCTGATTCAGTGACTTTTTTGGAAGAAATAGTTGGGGAGATGGTGGGACTCAATGTTTGCATAATCTTTACCTCAGGCAAGAACGGCGGGTTGAGCTAGGTAAATGTCTCGGATATCGGCGGGCAGAGCATCTTCTAGGGCGCGATAGGCTCTAATTAGAAGTTGTTTAACATCACTAGCAGAGATGTTTTCGCCTTCAGCGTGTAAATAGGCGGCGATGCGGGTGTGACTCCACTGAAAAGTCTGAGATAGCAATAGAATCAGACGTAAGTTACCCGCCATTTGATTCAGGGCTTGGTTAAGATAGCACCAAAATACGGGCGGTGTATCTTTAAGTGAATATTGAATTTCTTCAACGGGTGGTACTTCCGCCCGATTAATCATCATGGCGGCAATATTAATCAGCCAACTTTGCAAGGATAGACGCGGATTAGTTACCCGCAAGTCTAGCGCCCGCATTTCGTGATAGATGTATTCCCAAGTTTTGACAAATAAATAGTCAGACTGCACTGGCGATCGCGTTGCCGTGCCAATCAGGGTATACAGCACTTGTCCATAGCGACAAAAGATCGCGGCGAAGTATTGACCCTCTTCAGGATGACGTTGGAATAACGTCACGAGTTCGCGATCGCTTTTCTGGAAAAGCGCCTGAATCTTGGGATGATGAATTTCAGGAAGGGGGGGAAGCTGCACGGTCACGGCTATTGCTAGCTCACTTTTTAGGTTTTCAAATTTGATGCACACATACTAGCAGCAAAGTATGATAATGCAACCCGTAGTTCGTACTAAATAGGAAGTATTTCTATGAAGGTTGATGTACATAAACTTCCTCAAAATAGTCCTGACGATATTTCTGCTCTCGATGCAGCGATCGCTACGGGCAAGATTTCGCCCCATGATATTGTGGCAATTATGGGCAAAACTGAGGGGAATGGTTGCGTTAATGACTTTACGCGAGGTTTTGCTGTCCAGAGTTTGCAAGCCTATTTAGGTAAAATTATTGGGCAAGCGCAAGCTGCGGCGATCGTCTATGTGATGTCTGGCGGTACGGAGGGCGTGCTTAGTCCTCATTTAACGGTTTTTACTAGCCAAGACTCACAGCCCGCTCAACCAAAACGCATGGGCTTAACTTTGGGCGTAATCCATACCCGTGATTTTAGTCCTGCGGAGATTGGCTCCCTCGTAATGGTCGAGGAGGTGGCAGAGGCAGTGACCAAGGCGATCGCGGCTGCCGGGCTGGCTCAAAAGGATGTACATTTTGTGCAGATTAAATGTCCCCTGATTACTAGTCGCGATCGCCAGTTATTGACGGATGAGAAACAGTTAGGCCTCAGTACAGGAATAAGTAAAGCCGTAAGTAGTTATCAATCCATGGGCTATTCCCGTGGAGCTTCAGCCTTAGGAGTAGCCGTTGCTTTAGATGAAATTCGCCTTGAAGATATCAAAGCTGAGGACATTTGCCAGAATTATGACTTGTATTCGAGCATCGCCTCGACATCGGCGGGGGTAGAGTTACGCAACTGTGAAATTTTAGTCATGGGCAATTCACCTCAATCAACCAGCGATTTTGTAATCGGTCATAGTGTGATGCAACATGCTTTGGATGTGCAGGCGATACATCAGGCGATCGCCGTCACAGGGCAACCGATCGCTCAAGTAGTAAATATATTTGCTAAAGCCGAAGCCGATCCGACGGGGGCGATCTTGGGACGCAGACACACGATGATGGATGACTCGGATATTAATCATACCCGCATGGCGAGGGCTGTAGTCGGAGCCGTAGTTGCTTCGATTGTGCAAGATCCGATGGTTTATGTGTCAGGTGGTAGTGAGCATCAAGGTCCCTCAGGTGGTGGACCAGTTGCGGCGATCGCTGCGATCAAGTAAAAAAATGGCTTTGCCATTTTTTTACTTCACAATTTCGTTGCGATCGCTGTCTCGCCAAGGAGTTTCGGCAAAACTAATGGACTTAGTTTTGGGTAACCCCCACTTATTGACCAAAGTTTGTAATACGAGATCCTGCGATCGGTGAAAAGCATCGATATCCCCTTCCCCACGATTGACGATCGCAAACCAGATCGCCCCATTTTGCTGAGTTTGGACAATCCCCGCAAGGGCGCTCACATCAGACAAAGTACCAGTTTTAACGATCGCTCCCTTAGGCATTTTGCGACCTTCAATCGTGCCGCAATTACAATCGCTCATCGGGTAAAGATCGGCAAGGGTTAAGCCTTCTAATTGGGCGCGATTATGCACCGCCATAAGAATAGCCACACTTGCGCGTGGCGATATTTGATTAGCTTGTCCTAAGCCTGAGCCGTTAATCAACCTAATTTCCGAGAGCGGCACTTCAGCAGCATTGGCGGCGATCGCGGCGACTTGTTTACCACCGCCCAATTGGGAAGCCAACATTTCTGCCATTTCATTATTGCTAAAGGTATTCATCCGCTTCAGGATTTGCCAAAGCGGTAAGGAACTGTGGCGAATTAAGGGTTTGCTGGAAATATTAGCGCTAGATAGATCAGGAACTATTCGGGCATTGCCCAAAACGACTACTTGGGGCTTAGGAGTTCCCACAGGCATCTTGGCGTATTGTTCAGCTACTTCGCCTTCCCATCGATTACTGTCAAAAGCTAAGCGAAGGAAAGCCGCCGCTTCTTGTAGATTTGTTTCAAAGTTCATTGCAAATCTGCCCGTAACGATCAGATTGCCTTGAATCCGTTTGATCCCCAATTGATTGAGTTTATTGCCCAAGGCGATCGCCTCTTCCCACACAAAAAATGGATCGCCGCCACCCTCAACAATCAAATCGCCTTTCAAGGTATCACCCACCAACTTGCCCGTAGTGCTGATATTGGTAATAAAGCGATGATTAGATCCCCATATTTGCAAAGCCGCTAGGGTCGTAGCGCTTTTGGTGAGTGAGGCGGAGGGCAAGGGACGGGTTGCCAATCGTCCCGAGGCGATCGCACCATCGTGGGATTGAATCCACACGCCCTGATCGGGATTAGTTAGCCCCGCTTTGCTTAACTCACTGAGCATGGTGGCGATCGCTTGTTTCGCAACGGGATCAGGTGTAGCCTCAGCGATTGACTCGGCGGCTAAAACTGGGCGAGTTGCATAACTCATGAGCGATCGCGGCACGGTGGCAACCTCTCGACCATCGAGGGCTTGCGTTGAAACCGATAACAGTAAGGCGCTAGCTAAGCTCCACATAGTCATTTAGTAACCCACAAAAAATTTATAAGTTAAGGATGAACTGTGATTCGCACAGTTCATCCTTACAGCTGAGAAATTTAGCGCAAAGCGCTGTAACTATTTATTCAAACATGGCTTTTTCGAGTTGTTGCAAAGCAATTTCTAAATTGTCGTTGACAATGGTGATATTAAATTCATTTGCAGCCGCTACTTCCAACTCGGCATGGTGTAAACGCTTCACAATTTGTTCTTCACTATCCGTGCTACGTTGACGCAGACGATTTTCTAATACTTCCATTGAAGGCGGCGCAATAAAAATTCGCTTTGCACTCGGAAAAGTCTGGGCAACCTGTCTCGCCCCAGCCAATTCAATTTCTAAGAGGACAATTTGACCTAAGGCGATCGCCTGATCAATAGGTGGCTTGGGCGTACCATAGAAATTTCCCGCATATTCAGCCCATTCGAGAAACTCCCCTGCATCACGCTTCCCCTCAAACTCCTCACGGCTCCAAAACAAATATTCTCTCCCATGTTCTTCTCCAGAACGCGGGGATCTCGTAGTCGCAGATATAGAAAAGAGAATGCGATCGGGATGGCGTTCCAGTAGCTTTTGCAATAATGTGCCTTTTCCCACGCCACTGGGACCCGTAACAACAATTAGTTTACCTTCGCTCAACGTTTCGTAAATCCCTATAAAGTTTATGGCTATTAATTTCTAGCACTATCTACTCCTAGTCTATAACCTAAATGATTAATTATTAAAATCCTTGCTTAGCAAGGATTTTAATAATTAATCATTAGGTAAAGATTAGGTTAATCAGTAGCGCCTTCTTTACTAATCACAAAGCGATTGGCAACAGTTTCAGGTTGAATTGCGGATAAGACCACATGACTGGAATCCGTCACAATTACAGCCCTTGTTCTCCTTCCGTAGGTAGCATCCACCAACTTACCATGCTCACGGGCATCACTAATGATGCGCTTGATCGGTGCAGATTCGGGACTCACAATCGCCACAACTCGGTTTGCTGAAACAATATTACCAAAGCCGATATTGATGAGCTTAATATCCATAATTTTATCGACCAAAAATCGATTTAGAGGTTGTTTAGAGGTGGTTTAGCTTAATTTTTGTAGGTATTATTGCATTATCCTATAGAAATGAATGACTAAGACATATTTTGTCACGTATATTAACAGATTTACCGACAATATGAGATTTTAAAGCTTCTATCTAACAATGCTATTGCATTGGTGTGATTAGATGATTGGAGAGAGTGGGTTCCAAAGTAGTACACTTTCTCCAATCATTTAAATCTTTAATTTTAGATTTTTGTTTCAATTAATATACAAACTAATGTTCACATTCATACTAAGTAGTCTAAAAACTTCAACAAATCAATTTGTTTACTATAAACTCAAAGAGCAATAACCCAAAGAATTGGGGCAAGGAGTTACTGGTCTTAGATAAATTGTAAAAATATTTGTTTTGTAAAGATTTTTATTATTCTTCTTTTAATTCATAGGTATTTATAACGATACAGACCAACTTCAGGTAAATATATCCGTAGAAATTTACTTACTATAAATTTCTAAAATTCTTTAAAAGATTTTTATATATAAGTACAAATATCTATTAATTAGAAGACTTATACAATTAAGTAAGAAGACTTAATATAGCAGTCCTAAATGAGCTATCAGAAACAGCCGTTTATAATAAGTGGCTTAAGTCCCTTGCCTTTCTCATAAATCCAATAGGATTGCTATAGCTAACTCTAAAGGTAGTTCCCAATTCAAAAGTAAAATTATTATGTCCGATGCGATCGCCAAATCTTCAACTCCATTTTCCCCTCAAGCAGAGTCTTCATCTTCTGCTCAAAATGATCCTGATTCACTGATTAGAAATGTGGTGATTATTGGCTCAGGTCCCGCAGGTCATACGGCAGCTATTTATGCGGGACGCGCTAATTTACAACCACTAGTATTTGAAGGCTTTCAAAAGGGTGGTATTCCCGGAGGACAGCTAATGACGACCACGGAAGTAGAGAACTTTCCCGGATTTCCCTCTGGAGTGATGGGAGGTCAGTTAATGGCGCAGATGAAAGAACAGTCTGTAAATTGTGGAGCGGAATTGATCATGGAAGATGTCGTTTCTGTGGATTTTCGCGATCGCCCATTTACGATCCAGTCCACATCACACACCGTGAAAGCCCATAGCGTCATCATTGCTACGGGTGCGATCGCCAAAAGATTAAATTTGCCCAGCGAAACCAAATACTGGAATCGGGGAATTTCCGCCTGTGCCGTTTGTGATGGCGCGGCTCCGATCTTTCGGGGCGTAGAATTAGCCGTAGTTGGTGGTGGGGATACGGCTGCCGAGGAAGCGATTTTCTTGACTAGATATGGCTCAAAGGTGCATGTCTTAGTAAGAAGCGATCGCCTCCGAGCCAGCAAGGTAATGCAGGATCGGCTCTTGAGTCATCCTAAAATTATGGTGCATTGGCATTCGCTCCCCATTGATGTTTATGGAGAAGAGATTGTTCAAGGAATTAAGATTCGTGATGCGATCACTAATGAGGAACGTGATCTCGCTGTGGGTGGACTTTTTTATGCGATCGGGCATACACCAAATACGGATTTATTTGTAGGACAGATAGACCTTGATGAAAATGGATACATCATTACCAAGGGAAAATCTACAGCCACCAATGTCGAAGGCATTTATGCCTGTGGAGATGTCCAAGATCATGAATATCGCCAAGCCATTACAGCCGCAGGTACAGGATGTATGGCGGCTTTAGAAGCTGAGCGTTGGCTTTCCGCAAAGCTTGCTAGTCTGCTTCAATGATAATTTTTGCCATCTCTTCAGCGATCGCGAAAGCATCAAAATAATCACCATGATCAATCTCTCGATTGGTTAATACGGTGGCATTGTGGCTATACATATTGCTAGGGGCTAGGGCAGGTAATGGATTCAGTCCTAAGCTATCCTCCCAGCGTTTTTGGAGATCCTTTCCTGTAAACAATTCCTTACCCTTTTGAATGGCTTCATGGAAAATTTGTTTTTCTACTTTGGAGGCTTGGAGAGCCTTATCATAACGGGAATAAAATAGATGAGTTTCCTCAATGAGGTGCTTTAGTCCTGCATGGAACGGTCCAATGTAGTCGGATTTGCCATTGGGAATGCCATCGACATCACATTGAGTGACTTCTCGCCGTTCCACATCAGGAGCCAACATCAAATAGCGATCGACAAAATAAGCATTTGCACCGCCCTTGTCTGTGCGTTTTAACTGTTTATCAATCTCTTCATTATTAATTGCAAAAACGGGCTTATAGGTTTCATTAATGAGTCCACGCAACATATTGCAGACTAAATAATTGCCCATGCTATGACCGATGATATGAATTTTAGCTTGGGGATTTTGAGTACGGATATAGCTAATTAGATTACCCAAGATCGGTGCAGTTTGGAGAGTCTCGGCGCGATCGGATGCATAGTCTAAAATGCTGCCATTAGAGGGCCAAGAGAAGCCCACAAAAGCGGTTAAATCTTGATTAGGATCGTCAAGAATAGGATCATAGTTAGAGTGAATTTTTGGTTCCCCATTCTCATCGGGCTGATACTCTTCATTCAGAATTGGTTCTGTAATTAATTTTTTACCATGCTTTGCCAAGGCGAGACTAAGAGTGTCAGCGAGTAAGGAAAAGGAAGTCAAGGCTCCGTGTAATGGCACATTAAAACCATGGATGCCAATGATAATCCGTTTGACCGATCGCGAAGGATTGGCAAGAAATTGATCAAATACAGTTTCCTGAGAGTTCTGAACGATCGCTTCAGAGGGCATCACTTCTGAATCCGTAGTAGATAAATAATGCGCCATATATTTTTTCATGTCTATCCAGTGATAGCCACCTTTCTGAAGCTTAATGCGTTGATCGCGATTGACATCTCGACCAAGGTTATCCAGATCGCGATTGGTGGCAAAGAACCGAATTGGCTTTAACATAATTTGATGATGAATGATTTGATGATGATTATTTTAGCTCTGTAAATCGGCAATTTTACCCATCCTCTTTTATGCTAATCAAAGTCTAATACCAAAGCTAAACACGGCAGAGTCGTGTTTAGTTTTGGTCACTTGCCAGAACCCAGAAGACGAATTGCGGCGCTTCGCACTGCAATTCGTCTTCTGGGCTCTGAGGCAACAGCTATATAATTAGTAAACTGTTTTAAAATTTAATAAGAATTTCCGCAAAAAGTACTTATATAGCTTTAACAAGTTATGTTTAAGACAAACCCATTTAATTTGTTCTGCCTTTAGATAAGACTTAGGTAATGCTAATGAGCCTAGAGCAATTCTAAATGAGTCATGAGAAATAGAATCTTATAACAAGGTGCTTACGCCCTTTGCCTTTCTCACAAATGAAATTGGATTGCTATATATAGAAATCCCCATAAGACCTAACATCCACCATGAAAATGCAGCCTTCGATTCTAGTCGTTGATGACGAACCTAATAATTTTGATGTAATTGAGGCTCTTTTAGATGATGATGAGTACCAGCTAAATTATGCATCTAGTGGGCTTAAGGCTATAGAAAGGCTGGACTCTCTACTTCCTGATGTCATTTTGCTAGATGTGATGATGCCAGAGCTAAATGGGATAGATGTATGTAAGAAAATCACCCAAAATCCGCGCTGGAAAATGATTCCCATTATTATGGTTACGGCGCTGACGGCTAAAGAGGATATGGTTGCGTGTTTAGCCGCAGGTGCTAGTGATTTTTTAAGCAAACCCGTGAATGGAGTCGAATTACGCGCCAGAATTAAGTCGATGATTCGCATCAAGCAGCAGTACGACGAACTGGAAACACTAATGCAGTCACGAGAAGATATGGTGAATATGATTGTGCATGATTTACGCACACCCCTCACCACCATCCTGCTTTCGGCGGAACTACTCAACGATCCTAATATGCCTGAAATTCGTAAGCCAGAGAAATTGGAACGAATCACTCGCGGAGGTCAAAGGCTACAATCCTTAATCGATAGCTTATTGATGATGGCAAAATTAGAAGCTGGGAAAATGGTTCTCAAATATACCAGTACTGATCTCCATCAATTATGTTCATCGCTGATCACTGATTTTGAAGTTATTGCTGCCCAAAAGAAGTTATCTCTAAGTATCTCTTTACCAGAAGTTAATGAAGAACGCCCCAAAGTAAAGGTCGATGTGCCAATTTTTCGTCGAATTCTGGATAATTTGTTATCTAATGCGATTAAGTTTTCCCCTAGCAATTCTTCAATTCAGGTTATACTTTCCTATCCAGAATCTGGCGGCGCTACCATCAGTGTAGCGGATATGGGTAGAGGAATTGATGAATCTATGAAGTCTGTTATTTTTGAGAAATATGAGATTGGCGCTCCTGTCAAAAACACCTCTCAATTAGGTCTGGGTTTGGCTTTCTGCAAGTTAGCGATCGAGGCTCATGGAGGAACGATCGCGGCTGAGAATAATCAACCGAATGGTTCAATTTTTACGATCACAATTCCATAATAGAAAGTGGCGGCGCTTTGCGCCGCCACTTTCTATAACTAAGCTTGAGAATAAATAAAAGCGGCGTAAAGCGCCGCCCTTCTCTATAACCAAGCTTGACGGAACGATTGGACAACTCGATCCATGCCGACGGATCGAGAGGCTTTAAAGAGAATCCGATCGCCACTTTCCACTTTTTGTAACAGGGTTTGGGTAATGTCATCATAGGACTGACAGGCGATCGCATACTTTAAAGAGCCATTAGCCCCAGCTAAAATCGCATCCGCCTCTCCATCGGCTAAAATCACGGCTCCCTCAATGCCCAGCTTACTAATCGCTTCTCCGACCTGTTGATGCAACTGTGCTGACATATCACCCAACTCCTTCATGGTTCCTAGCACCGCCCAATGGCGCTTCGCTGGCATATCTGCCAATTGGCGCAAAGCCGCTAACATTCCTTCAGGAGAAGCATTATAGGTTTCGTCGAGAATCAATACATCTTTGGGCAGTTGGTATAACTGCGCCCGTCCAAAGGGAAGATCGAGATGACCGATACCTTGAGTTGTCTGTTCCCAATCAAGATTAAGCGCCCTAAGTACCGCTAAACCAGCCAAAAAGTTTAAGGCATTATGGCGACCGGGTAGGGGTAACTCCCAAGTTAACCCTTCAACCTGTAATTTGTTATCAATTAACTCGCCATTGACATCGCCCATCCCCAGACCATAGGTGATGGTTTTGCCATGCCAAACCTGATTTGCAGTTTCCAGCAATAGAGGATTATTGGCATTAAGCACAGCAATAGCATCGGGCGGAGTTTCTGCCAAAAGCTCACATTTGGCTTGAGCGATCGCTTCTTTTGAACCCAATCTACCGATATGAGCCGTTCCCACATTTGTAATTACGCTCACAGTGGGCAGAGCAATCCGAGCGAGACGCTCAATTTCTCCTAAGCCACGCATACCCATTTCCGCAACCACAAAGTCATGCTGTTCCGAGTCGATCGCTAAGAGAGTTTGGGCAACACCAATGTCATTATTATGATTGGCTTGGCTTTTGTGAACCTGCTTATGGGGTGACACATAGCAAGACAACATACTGGCAATAATTTCTTTAGTTGTGGTTTTGCCTACGGAGCCTGTGACTGCGACTACTGGGCGCAAAAACTGCGATCGCCACCATCTTGCCAGATCTTGATAAGCGGTAAGTGTGTTATCCACCGCCAATAGGGGCAAACCCTTTATCTCCGATGAGCTAGCTAAGGACTTAAACCAGTCTCGACTAACTAGGGCGGCAACAGCTCCATTAGCGATCGCTGTCGCCACAAAGCCATGACCGTCAAAGTTTTCGCCTGTTAGAGCCACAAATAGCTCACCCGCTTTGAGTTTGCGACTATCGGAAACAACGCCCCTAATTTCTATGTTGTTTTGCGCGGTTTCGTCAATATTGGCAACTGTTGCCGATGTAATGGCGATCGCTTGGCTAATCGTACAAATACAGGTCATGCTTGGTTTTTTCTGTTCTTAGCTACTCTATACTGATCGTTTAGGGCGGCGCTTCGCGCCGCCCTAAATCAATATCTTTATTATTATCAGGCTTCAGGCAACACATCATCACCAAACATTTCACTTAAAGCGGTGATATAGGGTACAAATACTTCTACCTGCTGCGCGTCAAGATAGATATGCATTTCTTGAGAGAGTAACCTCAGCAAAGTGCGGACTAATTCCCAACTAACTTTGAGAGGGGGGTAAAGCATCACACAAAGCGGAAATAGCTCTTGCTGGATTGCCGAAACACTTTTTTCGAGAACGCAAAGGCAGAGATAAACCTGAAACATTTCAATGTCTCGTAAGCTGGATATCCGAATTTGGGGCGAACTTAAAACGCCGCTATAGCATTGATAATCGGCATACATAGTCAAAGTTTTTAAAGAAATTTGTCTTGCAATTTCACTGCTCAGGGTCAACAAGTGACGCACCGCTTCTAACTCAGGAGCGTGGTATTCGTAGTGACCAGCCGCTTCATAGCATCTTTGCAAGGGCATATAAAGATGATCATCAATTACTTTAAGGTAGGAAGTCACCACCAATTGCTCTAAGGGTGGTAGAGAATTTAGCAAAATCTGTCCACTGTAGTGGAACTGCATACTCACAAAGCCAATTACACGCGGATCGACGGATGTATATTTTTGGCGAATCTTGCCCACATTTTGGGCGATCGCTACAGACAGTTGACCAATAGATGGCAACTGAGTAAGTCCCTCCAGTTGAACATTCCGACCATTACTGAAAAATTCTATTTGGACAGACCGTGTAGCCGCATCTTCTGTATAAATCTGGAGAGCATGTTCTAAAAGAAATCGGGAATCGGTTGCAATTTGCCAAGGATCGATTAGGTCAGGACAGATCCCATGAGCCTGTAACTGCCCCATCAATAGATTCTCAGTTTTAGCCCAAGCTTGAGCGCTAGAAAATCGGAGAGCCTGTAACAAACTTGCCGCCGTTGCTTTACGTCGCTCCGAAGACAAAATTTCTGCCAAATTATTAGATTTAATTTCCTGCTTAGGAGAATCAACTTGCAGATTTTGAATATACTTTTTTGCCCAAATATTTGCTAAGGTTGGAACTGATGGACTAGTAACGCTATCAAAATCTTTTTTTAGGCTATCCGTAAGCATTTGTTCAATCATATGAATTTCAACGTTAAAAAAGTTTGTTAAATTAGTTACATTATATTGGCTCCGCCCCAATTAGTTAAGATTAGTTTAAAGAAATATTAGTATTCCTTCAGAAGTAGAGAAATATAATCCAGCTCTTTGCGCTTTCTTAAAACCCCGATAAATCTTAAAAAAGCTTGCTTTGTAAGCTTTTTTAAGATTTATCAGGACTAAACAAAGCTTAAACAGGCTGTAATTAGCTTATTTCCAGAATAAAATTATGGCGAAGTTAAGTAAAATTTGGATTTTCCCCATCAAATCTCTGGATGCGATCGCCGTTAATGAAGTAGAAATCACCTCTGGCGGAGCGCTAAAAGGCGATCGCGAGTTTGCCCTTTTTGATCAAAAAGGACTATATATCAATGCAAAACGTAATCCCAAAATCCATTTAATTAGATCCACCTACGATTTACCCAATCGCTTAGTTAGTCTCTGTATTCAAGATCTTGAAGCAAATTCTCGAAATATCACCACTTTTCATTTGGATCAAGATAGGGATTCTCTCTCGCACTGGCTCAGCGATTTTTTTGAGAAGCCCGTAGAAATACGCCAAAACCCCAGTAATGGCTTTCCTGACGATCCTGAATCTTGGGGCGCAACGATTGTTTCGGAAGCAACTTTACGCACTGTGCAAAGTTGGTATACTTCACCACAGCTTCGTATGGAACAGTTACAGCAACGCTTTCGGACTAATTTAGAAATTGCGGATACTGAACCTTTTTGGGAAGATCAATTAATTACCATATCTGGAAAAACGGTTCCCTTTAAGATTGGTCAAGTTCAATTTTTAGGAACAAATCCTTGTCAGCGTTGCCCCGTACCGACTCGCGATCCCTTCACAGGCGAAGTTTATCCAGATTTCCAAAAGATATTTATGCGCCAGCGTGAAGCTACTTTGCCCGTCAATATAGAGCGATCGCGCTTCAATCATTTTTACCGTCTGGCTTTAAATACTCAGATTCCTTTGACTGAGTCAGGTAAAGTTCTTAAATTAGGAGATTCCATTTCTCTGGAATGATACTTCCTTCCCATTCACACCCAAGCCCAAATTAGCGCACCATCTCCAATAACAAAAAAACATTGCTTCGCAATGTTTTCTTTTGTTATAGCAATGTAAGGGTTTCTTAGGACATAAAACCCAAAAAGCGAGTTGCGGCGCTTCGCGCCGCAACTCGCTTTTTGGGTTTTGGTTTGTACTAGCTAACTCTTGCTTTGCTATATTGGAGATTTAATCGACAAAAGAGATGTTAGTGCAATCCCTTTAATTGACGCACAAGGTGAATAATTTCGGGCAAAATTAACTGCTCGATCGCTAACTTCACCGCATTACTCGATCCAGGTAAAGAAAAGACTAATTTCCCCTTATAAACCCCTGCCTCAGAACGCGAAGCGATCGCCCTAGAGCCAACCTCTTGCCAACTCAAATAACGAAACATTTCCCCAAATCCCGGCAAGGTTTTTTCGAGCAAAGCGGCGATCGCATCATAGGTCGTATCGCGTGGGGCAATGCCAGTACCACCATTGAGAATAATCGCGTCAATATCGGCGATCGCGGATATTTTCTGCATCTGCTCCCGAATCTCGTCAGGTTCATCCTTGACCAAGGCATAATAATCGATGAGATGACCAGCATTACTCATGGATTGTTTAATGAAGTTGCCACTCTTATCAGTCTCAGGTGTGCGCGTATCACTGACGGTAATCACCGCACAGTGGACTTGATAGGAAGGAGGATCTGGACAAGGATTTTGAGAAGGTTTCATTTTTTGTCAATCTTATTACTTAAGAGCCTTACAGTAAGATGCTAACCAGATTTTTAGGGTCACTGCTTCGCTGCGACCCTAAAAATTTGGTTCTAGCCCTCGGCTTTATTTAAACTCATTCCATTCGCTTCCGCATAGCGATTCATAAAACGGAGAAAGCGTTCCCACTCGGATTGACCATTGATTTTATGAATAGCTTCAATTCCAGCCGATTTGCCATTGATAAATTTAGCGTTGACATTGCGTGTCACCATCTCGCCTTCTTCATCAATCATGTACATTCCCAAAATTTCATTGGTCGAGGCTTTTTCGCCAGTCATGCAATTGGGAGTCTCGAAGAAAAACACAGCAACACTGGTATCTCCATCTTTAGAGCGAGTAATTTTGACATCCGAAGCTTCTTCATCGATTCCGAGTGATAACTGTATTTTTGCTGACATTTTTTAAAACCTTGTATAAAACTTATTAAAAGTAACGTTGTATTAACATAACTCAAAATTAGTAGCGCATAAACATAGCGATTCTGATTATGAAAACAATTTTTGGATTTCCGCAGCTAAAGCCTCTGCAAAGCTTAGTAAGCGGATGTCCTTAGTCAAATACGACAGTGCGTAAACCTAAACCTGAACTAGCCGTCTGTCCATAAACCAGTACGCGATTTTGGAGGTGTTGCCTTACGCCTCTTGCCAAAACAATCCGCTCTAAATCTTTGCCCTTGCGAATTAGGTCGGTCACTGAGTCGCGATGCGATACCCGAATTACATCCTGTTCAATAATTGGACCCTCATCTAGTTCATCGGTAACATAGTGAGCCGTTGCCCCAATAATTTTCACTCCGCGTTTATAGGCTCGATGATAGGGGTTGGCTCCCGCAAAAGCTGGTAAAAAGGAATGATGAATATTAATCACCTGTGAAAATTGGGCTAAAAAATTAGGGCTTAAAACCTGCATATATTTAGCGAGAACTACCAAGTCAATTTGGTATTGCTTGAGCAAAGCTAATTGCTGTTTTTCTTGTTCGAGCTTATTTTCGGCAGTGATGGGAAGGTAATGGTAATTAATGCCAAAATTATGGGCGACCTTTTCTAAATCAGGATGATTGCTAATTACCACAGGGATGACGGCTGATAATTCCTGCGATCGCTGCCTCAAGATTAAGTCATATAAACAATGATCTTGCTTCGATACAAAAATGGCGATGCGGCGCACGTAATCAGAAAAGTGAATATTCCATTTAGCGCCTAGGTCGGTTGCTAACTTATCAAAAGTTGGGGCAATCTCCGATCGCTCTAAGTCAAATGTCTCTAAGTCCCACTCAACCCGCATGAGAAATAGTCCTGCTGTGGCATCCGTATGTTGATCAGCATGGATAATATTGCCACCATGAGAAAATACCCAGTCTGATATCTTGGCAACTAAGCCTTTTTGATCTGGGCAAGAAACCAGTAATGTCGCAGTCGTCATAACTTCTAGCTTTGAAGATCGCAGCACAATCTTCAAAAATCCTCAAATTTTCTCTCTATTGCCTTACATTTTATAGCGATTAGAGCGATCGCCATCTGAGAAAACTAAACCCAGATAAAAGAATCACTCGCATAGCGAGTGGCTCTTTTATCTGGGTTTCTATCAAGACTAGCTAGATACTTATAGGTTTATGACAACCATTAAGATAAATTCTGAGGCTTCCATAGATATTTTCGTAAATCTATTTTGCCTACCTCACTAAACTTGAGGCCCTCCGCCTCCAGTAGCGATCGCTGTAAGTAGTCGGTTCCAAAGCGCAAAGGCGACAGCGAAACTTCACCCTTAGCATTTACCACTCGATGCCAAGGAATATCCATCTTTTGTATATCCACACGGTAAAGGGCATACCCCACCACCCTTGCTTTACCCGCTAGATTAGCAAGTTCTGCGATCTGACCATAGGTGGCAACTTGACCCGACGGAATCTGACGGACAATTTCATAAATGCGATCGTAATTTGAATACTTACTACTCATAGCTGTTGACGATAGTGTAGATTTGTAGCTTCTACAGAATTAGTGACCGAAATCACTTCCCGTTCCTTAAAAATTTAGCTACTATAGTAATGTCAAAATACTAAGACATTTCCACTGGAGAAACTTTAATGCTAGCGGCGGAATGCATCGATTCCAGAGCTAACGTGAATATCGAGGAAAAGCGACGTACGACTACACGCATTGCGATGCGTGTGCCAAGAAGTTGCTATGGCGAGCCAATTATCTCTCGTCTATCCTGTGAACACGGCTTAACTGTAACTATTATTGCTGCTCTTCTTGGTGAAAATCCTGAAGATGATGGCTGGTTCACTTTAGAACTGACAGGAACAACACAACAAATTCAAAGTGGCATTATTTATTTAGAAGAACTAGATTTAGAAATTTGGGATAAAACGGCTGTCGAAGACGAAAGCTGGTAAATAAAAAAGGCTTGCTAAGCAAGCCTTTTTTATTTTTTAGAGAGTTGCGACGCTCCGCGTCTGAACTTTCTGTTGTTTTTTTGCTTGTACCTCCCGCTTAGCGGGAGGTACAACAATACCTACTTATTAGGTTGAGGAGTCAAACGCAAATAGGGCTTTACAGGATTAAAACCTTTAGGAAACTTGGTCTTAGCTTCTTCGTTAGATACTGAAGGTACGATTACGCAATCATCGCCATCTTTCCAGTTAGCAGGTGTGGCAACACTGTAGTTATCAGTCAACTGCAAGGAATCAATTACACGCAAGATTTCATCAAAGTTACGACCAGTACTAGCAGGGTAGGTCAAGCTAAGGCGTAGCTTTTTGTTGGAATCAATAATAAATACTGAGCGTACGGTCAAAGTATTGCCTGTAGCTGAGTTGGGGTGAATCATGTCATACAACTCAGAAACTTTTTTGTCTTCATCAGCAAGGATGGGATAGTTTAAGGTTGCATTTTGAGTTTCTTCAATATCACCGACCCATCCTTTGTGAGATTCAACACCATCAACGCTTAAAGCGATCGGCTTGATGTTGCGCTTTTCAAATTCTGGTTTGAGTTTAGCGACAGTGCCTAATTCAGTGGTGCAAACAGGTGTGAAGTCTTTGGGGTGAGAGAATAAAATCGCCCAGCTATCGCCGATCCACTCATGAAAATTAATTGTGCCTTCGGTGGAGTCTTGAGTAAAATCGGGTACGGTATCGCCTAAACGCAGTGTCATAGTTTTAATTCAGTCTTCTTTGTTACAGATCTAAGATACAAGATCAAAGGAAAAACCGCTAGCCATATAGGGCGGTATTCCCATCGCTTTACTGTAGATTATGGCATTATCCATCGTAAATTGACAAAAAGTTAACTAGAGTTAACGATTGACATTATGCTGCCTTTACAGGAAACTTAATATCTGCAACTTCAAAATACCAATCGCGGAACTGGCGGAATTGGTAGACGCGCATGTTTCAGGTACATGTGTTGAAAGACTTGGGGGTTCAAGTCCCCCGTTCCGCATTAAATTCTAAATAGGTAAGGATGGGTGGCGCTTTGCGCCACCCATCCTTACCTATTTAGACCTACCGTAAGGTGATAATTTATTGTTATCTATCGTTTCTGAGTAACTCTTGTCTGAACTAATTGACAATGCGGTATATCAACAACGTCCCACATGGGACGAGTATTTTATGCTCCTCACTAAACTAGCGGCTCTGCGATCGACTTGCCTTGCCTTTCCCGTGGGAGCCGTAATCGTCAAAGACAAGCAAGTGTTAGCTACTGGCTACAATGGCTCGCCATCAGGCTCAGTCCATTGCACCACTCAAGGTTATTGCTATCCAAATTTAAGTAGTTGCGACGCTAGTAAGGATTTTCCATCGCGGGCGGTTCATGCGGAAGCCAATGCGATCGCGCAGGCCGCTAAGCATGGTATTTCAACTGATGGCGCGAGTATTTATGTCACCTTAGAGCCATGTATTTCCTGCTTGAAACTAGTTGTCTCCGCAGGTATTCGCGAAGTCTATTATGAAACTAGTTTTAATAAGGGAAATAATGCGGCTCTATGTCAATCCTTTGTCGCTGAGGGTTTAGTTATGCTTAAACAGATTCAGATCTCCCCTTCAGTTCTTCAAAAAGCCAATTTATTTCTAAGCTCTCCTACCTCTGAATTACGTCTGTTTTCTTAAAACAAATAAAGGTGGCGCAAAGCGCCACCTTTATTTGTTTTAAGCGAGGTCGCTTAAAGCTACGCGAAAGCCATAATAGTTGTACCAATTGACAAAGGGATCTTTGCGGCGATTGGCGGCTCGACATTCCCAAGCATCATGTTTCCACGATCCGCCCCTCAAAACGCGATATTGCATATCGCCTCCAAATTCCCAAATGGAAGAAATGGCTGGTCTACCACGATAGTCCTCATGCCAAGGGTCGGCGCACCATTCCCAAACATTCCCATGCATATCGTATAGACCAAAATCATTAGCAGGAAAAATTCCTACAGGGGTAGTTTGTCCACGATATTTAACAGAAGCTTCAGAGTTATGTTGCAATCGACTATCGTAATTGGCAAAATCTGAGCTAATCTCTTCCCCAAAAGCATAGCGACTAGATTTTCCGCCAAGACAAGCATATTCCCATTCAGATTCGCTAGGTAAGCGATATTTTCTTCCTGTTATTTTGCGAAGACGCTTACAAAATTCTACGGCATCAATCCATGAGACATTCTCTACAGGAGCAACTTCATTTTTGAAATGAGAAATATCAGGATTAAGTTGGTGTCCAATTTCGGGTAACTTAGCGATCGCTTGCCATTGTCTTTGGGTAACGGGATATTTCCCTAAATAAAAAGAAGATACCTCAACTTGCTGTGGTGGTCTTTCGTTGGAATAGCCTTCCTCTTTATAGGAAGTTCCCATCATAAATTTACCTTCTGGGATAGAAACCATCTCCAAAAAGTTATCGCCCCCTAAGTACTCGGAGATTATTTGTCTATTAGTTTGATCCATAATAAAACCCCCTAAAGTATCTAATTTTTAGATTGATCTAAATTATATAAGTAGCTGGACGCAAATCTCTATAAAAAACCGAAGCTACGGCTCACGCGCAGCGTGAGCCACTCTTGAATAATATGTCAGCCAAGCTGGTGACTTCTTAAAGCACTTTGCGCTCAAACCCAAATCAAGAGATTTTTGGAAAGGCTTGCAAAGTAAGCTTTTCCAAAAATCTCTTGCGGTTCGATGGATCGGAACTTGCTGTAATTTTGCCTATGCTCATTTGCAGCTTTATCTTCAGCAAACTATAATCAAGTGGTAATTATTTAGGGATTAGATCTAGGTGGGACTTAAGTTTAAATTTGCGATCGCCTCCGATTTGCATATCGCATTACCCCATACGATTTGGCATCATCCATCGCGATTTCATTTAGTCGAATATAGCATTCCTGCCTTTGAAGAAGTGCTATCCCAACTAGCTCACCTAGATTTAGATTTTTTACTTTTACCAGGCGACCTTACTCAACACGGAGAGCCAGAAAACCATCAATGGCTATCTAGTCGGCTAGAAAAATTACCCTATCCCGTCTATGTGATTGCAGGAAATCATGATGTTCCAAAGGTGGAAACCTTTGATAAATTCACTCCCCACTATACTAAATTTGGTTTTAATCAGGGTGTCAGCGAGCCGCACAAGCTTTACTATGAGCATGAAGTCCTCCCTAATGTCCGCTTAATTGGATTGAATTCTAATCAATTTGATGAGGATGGGCAACAGATTGGATGGATAGATGATGAGCAATTAGATTGGTTGCAAAAGGTTCTCGATCGCCAAGATTATGAATTGAACTTAGTCATGATTCATCATAATGTGCTGGAGCATATGCACGATCAGGCAAGTAACGCCTTGGGTAAGCGCTATATGCTGGATAACACCAAAAGTTTATGTGAAATATTACATAAAGCTCAGGTCAAACTTGTATTTACAGGACATCTCCATGTTCAGGATATTGCCTATAGCGATCGCTACGATTTTTATGACATCACTACAGGCTCTCTGGTTAGCTATCCTCATCCCTATCGTGTCCTTAATTACATGTCCGACGCATCGGGCGATCGCTTAGAAATAGAATCTTTTCGCGTTAAATCAATTCCTGAACAATCCGATTTGTTACATTTCTCGCGCGAATGGATGGGCGATCGATCGCATCCCTTTGTAATTAAATTACTTACCCATCCACCGCTTAATTTGCCTTTAGATGTGGCTGAAAATATGACCCCAGAGCTGCGCTATTTTTGGGCTTACATAGCTGATGGTGATGCTAAATTTGAATTTCCTAATTTCCCCAAAGTTGCCAAAAAATATTTTGAATCCTTTAGCGATATTCCGCCTACCGACAATAATGTCACACTTGTACTAAAACAGAACCATTAATACCAAAGCCCAAAAGGATGAGAGGAGGTGCAAAGCGCCTCCTCTCATCCCCAAAACAGCCCTTAATTAGGCGGGAGCTGCCTATGCGTAAAACCCAAATAAGCTGATTCGCCCGCAAAGCGGGCGAATCAGCTTATTTGGGTTTTATATTTAATTATGCCTAACTACTTAATCATTAGACAGGAAATATTACATTTTGTAGCGTTATCAATCAATTCATTCAAATAATCAATCTCTTATCTGACAAGATGCAAAAAATATCAATCATATTTCAAGTTGAGAAAATCAAATTTTCTTACTTTGCATTTATGGGACTAACGCATCAAATGTCAATGCTGCGCCAGTCCTGAGTTGAAAAACTAATAAGCCCAAGAGGATTGAACCTAATGTCTGAAGAAATTGATAGAGAAGTTACATCAAAAAAAGTAACATCACAGCCAAATAACTCTATAAATGAAAGTAGGATTTCTGAACAACGCACAACCAGAGTAACTAATGACAACAATGTTAATGGTTTGGTCGTGATTGTGTTACTTTCTTTAGCAGTTTTTGGAGCGGGGGCGATCGCCTATTTAGCAAATAATCGCTCAACTCCTACACCTGTGTCAGTTCCTCCTGTCAAGGATACGGTGAAAGAGAATAAGTCAACGGTAATCGAACGAAATAATACAACCATCAGAGAAGTTAGCCCCGCTACGCCTCAACCTAATCCCAAAGTTGAAGTTAACCTTCCTGTAACAATTACCCAACCTCCCGTCGCTGCTCCCGCGCCACCACCACAGGTAGTTACACCAACTGCATCTCCGAAGCCAACTGCACAGGCAGTTACTCCCACACCAACCCCTAGCCCAACTAATTAAATCTATACGGGATTTGCCAGTAGCAATGCCAAAAGAGAATAGCGACGCTCCACGCCGCCATTCTCTTCGGGGGGGTACGCCCTAATACAATAGTTGTAAAAGCACAAAATGGCGTAGCCATTTTGTGCTTTGGTGTTAGCAGGTGCATCATCAAGAATAAAACTAGCTAATGGTATAGTATATTTTGTTTGATTTTCGCCCAGAATCTCGCTCCTGTAAAAGCTTATATCTCCCTATGACACCTAACCTTGCAAGAACTATTAATCGTCGTAAATTTATTGGACTTTCCACATTATTTCTATTGGGAGCCTGTGGGGCGCAAACCACACAAACAGCTAATCCATCAGGCAAAAGCAAAATTGTTTTTTGGACTATGCAACTAAAGCCGCAGTTCGATAAATATATGACTGACTTAATCACCGCTTTTGTGAAGGAAAACCCCACAGCAGAAGTGGAATGGGTAGATATTCCTTGGGGAGAAATGGAAACTAAGATTTTAAGCTCGGTTGCTGCTAAAACTGCCCCTGATGTGGTTAATCTCAATCCTCAGTTTGCTTCTAAATTGGCTGAGAAAAAAGCCTTATTAGATATGGGTACAATTTCCGAAGCAGACAAAGCTAGTTATTTTCCTAATATTTGGAAAGCCAATCAACTCGATAACAGTACGTTTGGATTGCCTTGGTATGTGGCTACTGATATCACCATTTATAATCGGGCTTTGTTTGAGAAAGCGGGATTAGATCCAGCCAAGCCTCCCAAAACCTTTGAAGAACTAACTAAAGTTTCAGAACAGATTAAAGCGAAAACAGGAAAATATGCTTTTCTATTAACTATGGATGGGGGGCAAGTCCTTGAGTCGATGGTACAAATGGGAATGAAGTTGCTAGACAGTAATGGCAAAGCTGCTTTTAATGATGCAAATGGTAAAGCTGCTTTTGACTATTGGGTAAATTTATTTGAAAAGCAATTAATTCCTCGCGAAATTCTCACCGAAGGACATCGTAAAGCAGTGGAGCTTTATCAAGCAGGAGAATTAGCCATTTTGCTCACTGGCCCCCAGTTTTTGCAAACCGTTGCTCAAAATGCCCCAGAAATTGCCAAAGTGACTGATGTTGGCGCACAAATCACTGGTTCAACGGGCAAAAAGAGCGCCGCCGTAATGAATATAGCTGTACCGACGAACTCAACTAATCAAGCTTTAGCGGTCAAGTTTGCGCTGTATTTGACTAATGCGGAGAATCAATTGGCTTTTACAAAGGTGGAGAATCTCTTGCCTTCGACAATTAAAAGTTCGAGCGATCGCTATTTCACTGAAGCCGCTAAAGATGCGCCCTTGCTAGATCGCGCTAGAGTAATTAGTGCTTCGCAATTACCTCAATCAGAAGTATTAATTCCGCCTGCGAAGGATATTGAAAAACTGCGTAAAATTATTTACGAAGAATTACAGTTAGCGATGCTCAAAGAGAAGCCTAGTGATAAAGCGATCGCCAGTGCTGCCGAGCGTTGGAATTCGCTATAAGATCAGAAGAGGCGATTAGCACCTCTTCTGGGTTTAGCCTTTCCATGTGCCATGAAAGCCCATTGGCACGACGCTTGGTAAACCAAGACGACAGACTGGCTCGGAATCTAGGCGATCGCTGTCAAATACCCATACTTCTGAAGATTCGCGATCGCCATCAAACACAACGGTTATCACCCAGCCAGAATCAGGATTGACGGGATTAGACGCAAATAATGGCTCCATTGGATAGCGATTTGTACCCAGATCGGCTTCGGTCAATGTATCTGTTTGCTTGTCATAACGGGCGATCGCCCCAAATAGATCGTGATTAATCACCGCATCAGGGCGATGAATTGCCAGATAGGTATAGCGGGAGTTTTGTCCAACTTGGGAAGGCGGAACGATAGGAAATTCAGAACCCCGATCAACTAATTGCGAAGCTTCCAGAAATTCACCTGTTTGGGGATTGAGGCACATTTGCCAAAGCTTTCCCTTTGCATAGGTTTGGGTTTTACCTGAAGCGACTTCTTTGAGATATTGGTTGGTGGCAAAGTCTGGATAGCGTACTAAGTCAAAGATCAAGTTACCATCGCGATCGCTATAACCATTGCCAAAATGCCATTGAAACCAAGGTTCGGCAACATTGCGACTGACTAATTCCAGACTATGGCGATCAAATACCAAAATCTCCGTTCCCTCTTCAGGCTTCCAAGCTAATGAATCGCTGTAGCTCTTTAAATTTAGTAGCACAGGCAGTGGATTCATCCGCAGAGGTGGTACACAGAAAATCAAATAATCTCCTGCGAGGACAAAATCATGGATCATTGGCAGCCCTGCCAAAGTTGTCTGATTCTTCTTGATCAGATTGCCATAGCGATCGCTGCGATAAAGATTTAAGGTCGCATTTTTGCCATAGGAAATACCAAAATTAAAAATCTCGCCAGTCTGAGGATCGCGTTTTGGATGAGCAGAATAGGGAAGGTGATTTTCCAAGCCTTCCAGATTTTCTAAGCCATAGGTTTCTAAAGTCTCTAGGTTCAGCGCATGGGGCAAGCCACCTTCCCAAAGAGCCAGTAGTTTATCGGGCAGAGCAATTACGGAAGTGTTGGCGACATTCTTCGAGGACTTGCCGAAACGCTGCCACCATGATCCTGTAGCGGTCATGCCATAATTGCCATAGATCAATTTATCGGCTTTCTCTTCTTCTATATATCTTTCAGTTTGGACATAGCGATAGGTGGCACGGGCTTGACCTTCGGCAAAGTGGACAGCCAAAATTGCACCATCGCCATCAAACCAATGTCCTACTTGCATTCCGCCACGTTCTAGTCTGGCTGGTCCATTGCGATAGAGAGAACCTTTGAGATTTTCGGGAATCTTACCAGAAATCGTTGAAAGTTGAGTGAGAGGGAATTCACTAGCTGGTTTTGCGATCGCCTTCCCCCAAGATGGTTGTGTGGCTTGTTTGTCAATAGTTGTAGTCATGATTTTCTCTGATTTAATAGGTTCTAAGAAGAATAGGGAATCCCACCGCTTCACCGAGCCGCTTTTTTTCGCGTCCTGCCACTACTGATTTAAAGCGATCGGGATAGTTAGAACCTTTACGGTTTGGAACTTGGCTCGGATCGATGATGGTCATAGATTTGTAATTTTAGGTGTTTTGCATATGCACTTAGTTGAATATACTAAACAATGTATACTCAACTAAGTGCATATGTCAACACTTAAAATTACAAAATATGTCTCTTGCTTACGCTCTATTGGTTTCACTGATTCAAGAACCTAAAAGCGGCTATGACCTAGCCAAACAATTTGATGGCTCGGTAGGTTTTTTCTGGCAAGCTACACACCAGCAGATTTATCGAGAGCTAACTAAACTAGAGCAGCAAAATTGGATCAATGCTGAAGCGATCGCCCAAGCGGGACGACCAGACAAAAAAATCTTCTCAGTAACCGATTTAGGTTTGTCGCATTTAAAAACATGGCTACTGCAATCCAGTGATGTTGCATCTGTGAAAGATGAGTTTTTACTTAAAATTTATGCGGGTTATTTAATACCTGAAAATGCGATCGCGCAAAAAATCAAAGATCATCGTCAACTGCATCAGCAACAACTGGAGATCTATCAAGCGATCGAGCAAAACTTTTTTAGTCAGCCTGAAAAATGCGGTATGGAATCGCGCTTTGCGTATTTAACTTTGCGCCGAGGAATTAATTTTGAAAAGGGCTGGATTGATTGGTGTGATGAGGCTTTATCGATATTAAAGACTTGGCAAGAGCAAAAATAAAGAAGTGGTCGCTCAGCGACCACTTCTTTATTGAGGATTAGTTTGGCTAGGAATCATCACGATCGCCCAATAGGGAACCTGATCGGGATCAACTTCGGTGATCGGCTTAATCACTTGATTGGGCAAAGTTGCTCGTTCGATGTATAAAGCACGTTCAAAGAGGTTTAATTCTTCTAAAACAGCCTTCAGTTTGGCGAAATGTCTACCAAGTTTAATAATTACAGCAGCATCAGCAACTGCGAGGCGATCGCGTAAAATATTCGCTTCCAAAGTTGCAGGCATAATGCTCAACACATCATTGCGGAAAGTGAGCGGCGCACCCAACATCGCGGCACTGGCAAAGGTGGAAGATATTCCGGGGATCACTTCGGTATGAAAGCGATCGGATAAACGCTTAAAAATATACATGAAGGAACCGTAAAGCATGGGATCGCCTTCGCAAAGTACGGCAACATCGCGCCCTGCTTCTAAATGTTCAGCAATTTTCTCTGCGCCAATATCGTAATAGGGCTGTGAAGATCTTTCTACGCTAAAGGGAAGCGGCATTGGCACTTCGATCTGGTCAGGACGAATATAATCAGCAACGATCGCCCTAGCAAAGACTTTGCCGCTTTCCATCGTTGGGTAGGCGATCACGGGAACTGAGGTTAAGATACGATGCGCCTTGATCGTCAATAGCTCTGGATCTCCAGGTCCAAGCCCTAGCCCATATAAATTTCCTTTTGCTTTTGCTTTTATTTCGATGATGTTTTCCATTAAATTTTTCTTAATAATATAGAAATTAATGTAGGCGGCGCTTTGCGTCGCCTACATTAATTTCTGGGTTTATAGCTCATTCTCCATCGCTAAGGCATTCAAGGCTGCGGCGCACATCGCACTTCCCCCGCGCCGACCGTGAATGGTCAAAAAGGGGATACCACGACTATTTTCCGCTAAAGCTGCTTTTGACTCGATCGCACCGACAAAACCAACAGGGAATCCTAGTATAACGGCTGGCTTCGGAAAACCATCATCAAGCAATTCTAAGAGTCGAAATAGTGCTGTGGGCGCATTACCGATCGCCACAATCGATCCCGCAATATGCGATCGCCACAATTCCATCGCCGCCGCCGATCTCGTATTGCCGATTTGTTTGGCAAGGTCAGGAACTTCAGGCTCATTGAGAGTGCAAATTACGGCATTATTTGCTGGTAAGCGTTTACGAGTCACACCATTTGCCACCATCTGCGCGTCACAGAGAATGTTTGCACCATTTTTAAGCGCTTCTCTCCCAATTTTGACCACATCTTCAGAATAGGCGAGATCGTTAACTATATCGGTCATCCCACAGGAATGAATGAGCCGCACAGCAACCACTTCTAAATCCTGTGGCAAGATCGCTAAATTCGCCTCAGCGCGAATCGTAGCAAAGGATTTGTGATAGATTTCATTACCATCACGAATGTAATCAAGCATGGCTGATCACTTCCCTTAATTCTTGCAGGTCGCATTGATTCACAAATTCTCGAAAACTCTGATCAGGATTTTGGCGCTGAGTTTGATAGATATTGATCAAGCGTTCCATTAAGTGGGGTAGTTCATGAGCCGCATATTCTGCATAGAGTTCTCTCCCAAAATTAATTTCACCATCACCCACATAATCACCAACATAAATTTGATAACTTTCGGAATCTTTTCCTACTAGAGCAATGTCGCTGGCATGGTGCTGAGCGCAGGATTTATCACAACCTGAAAAATGCAAATTAATTGGATAATCCAATTGAATACATTTCTCTAAGTGCGAGGCGATCGCCTTGGCATCGGCTTGAGTATCCGTAAAGGCTGACTTACATCCTTTATATCCTGAACAAGCTGCGATCGCGGCATAGGGATGATTAGCTGAAATATACAATCCTAAATTCAAGATCTCCTGCGTTACCTGCTCAAGATCAACTTCCGCAATATCCGTAATCAGCAGATTTTGCCAAGGGGTTAACCGCAAAGCCCCACCACCAGATTGTTTAGCTAGTCTTGCTAATCCTGCGAGTTGCTGCGAAGTTAATCTTCCTAAAGGAACAACCACACCAATATAGAAAAGCCCCGATTGTTTTTGAGGATGAATCCCTAAATGCTCACAAGCCTCCAACGATCTTGTTCCCCTCTCCCCTAATGGGAGAGGGGCTAGGGGTGAGGGTTTTAATGTGTAACCTAATTTCTCTACAACCAGAGCAAGATACTTCTCCATGCCCCAATCATGAATTAAGTCTCTTAACCTTGGAGGACGCGATCGCAAATATATTTTTTGATTTAGCTGTTGCTGCGTATATTGTCGATAAACTTCTGTTAGCGCCGCCAGAACTTCTAAGACTTGGTTTTGAGAGATTAACACATTTACAGATACTGGCGAATCACCGCGATCGCCTAATCCTAAATGCAAATCAAAATAAATCTCTTGATCAACTTCAACCGCTACTAAACAAATATCATTAGGGCGATCGCTAACCCTAATTGCTTCACCACCATCAAAGCAAACACTAAATTTATTTGAGAGAATCGCCAATTCGGGATGCTGCAACAGATAGAAATTCCATGCTTTAACCAATGGAATTGTATTGAGTTTTGCGTGGACATCAATCCCTGCACTAGGACTAGCCATCAGATTCCTCAGACCGTCTGTGCTTTGGGTGCTAGAGGCAAGTCCATAGTCTTGAAAATCTAGCAGCACTTCTTCAGGTAAAGCTTGACTAGTGCGGATTTGCAGATTCGCTCGGTTAGTAATTTGAATTTCGCCATTACCAAATTTATTAACGACTTGTGTGAGAACTTCGCACTGAGTAGAAGTAATCAATCCCGCAGGTAAACGGATACGCGAAAGAATGCCGTCTTGGGCAGTGGTGGCATTAAAGAGACTGGGACAAATAGCTGTAGTAGATTGCAATTGAGAATATTCCAAAAAATAATCACATTGCGAAGGCGCGTTGCGCCTTCGCAATGTCTATAAACTTAGCGCCGCTTCAATTTGCGATCGCTCTAAAGCTTGACCGATAAATACCAAACGGGTTTGGCGCGTTTCATCACTAGCCCATAGGCGATCATAGGAAGTCTCAAGGCGATCGCCTACGCCTTGTAACACCATTCGCATCGGTTTATTCGGGACATTGACAAAGCCCTTGATGCGATAGATTTCTTGATCGGAGATCGCTTGTTTCAGCGATGTGAGTAACTGAGTCGGCTCAAAAGCGCGATCGGTAACGATATTAATCGAATTAATATTATCGTCATGCTCATGTTCTTCTTCAGTGTCATGATGACTAGGACGCGAATCTAAATTATCTTCAACCGCAGCATTAAAGCCCAACAAAATCTCAGAGCTAATTTTACCTTCATCGCAAGCAATCACCTTAACGCCCTCGCGCAATTCCTGCTTAAGCCATGAATGGACTTTGTTTTGAGCGTCAACATCCACCAAATCAGTTTTAGTTAATAAAACCAAATCCGCACAGGCTAACTGATCTTCGAATAGTTCTTCAATGGGAGTTTCATGATCGAGATTGGGATCGAGTTGACGCTGAGCATTTAAAGCATCAAGATCACCTACCAATTTGCCGCTAGCAACTGCCTCGCAATCAACAACGGCAATCACACCGTCAACCGTCGCCCCATTGCGAATTTCTTGCCAACGGAAGGCTTGGATTAAGGGTTTGGGTAAGGCTAAGCCAGAGGTTTCGATGAGAATGCAATCAATGCGATCGCGTCTTTTTAGAAGTTCTTGCATTGTCGGCAAAAATTCCTCTTGCACCGTGCAGCAAAGACAGCCATTGGTTAATTCCACAATATTGGGTGTAACCTCTGTGCCATCTTCATCGCACACCCGACAAGAACGCAGCAAGTCGCCATCAATGCCGATCTCGCCAAATTCATTCACTAGTACAGCAATGCGCCGACCTTGATTGTTTTGTAACTGCTCTCGAATGAGGGTAGTTTTACCACTACCTAAAAAGCCAGTAATCACAGTTACAGGTATTTTCGCTGCCATAATTCTCTCTGAAAAATTTTAAAAGCCCATGTTGTAAAAATTTCAAAGTAGGGGCAATTCATGAATTGCCCCTACTTTGAAAAATGATTTAACCCTTAGGCACAGGGAGAATCAAAGCAGAAATATTTGAAGCCAAAAATGCAGCACCAATTCCGCAAATTACTAAACCAGCTGATTTAAGATTAGGCGATACTTGCGAAAAATCACCCTTGAGGACTTTCTGACCAATAAAGAATGCAGCACTCGAAATCACTAACTGAATCGTGGTGAAGCCAACTAAATAAGCAACTAAAGCGGTAGTTTGTGCGCCAAAAATTGCTTCGCCGTAGGCGTAACCATGAAATAGCCCCGCTACTGCCGACAGCGCAACCATGACTAATAGGTTGGGGCTGTTCTTCATTGCCAACAAAACCCCAAATAGCAAAATCGAGCCTGAAACAATCAGTTCAACTACTGGTAGCGATACACCTAGCAAGTGAATTCCCGTACCGAGCATTGCCGACAAAACGAAGGATAGGGGAATGAAAATGCCTTGGGGCTTAATCGCGGCAAATAAACCAACAGTAACGATAAAGGCAAGGTGATCAACGCCGATTACAGGGTGCGCCAAACCTGATAGGAAACCTTCAAAAAAGTTGCTGGGCATTCCGCCACCCATTGCGTGGTGTGCTGATGCGGGGCTGGCAAATAACAAAAAACTAAAAGCAAAGGCGATCGCTAATGCTTTAGATTGAACTGAGGCAAAAATTTTAGATAAATTCATACTCTGTAACTCGCAGATATGGACAAATTAAACTAGTTCTAGCGGGCATCCTGACTTTAAGCACTTAAGTTTAGTTTTTTTTAAAGGCTCTAACAGTTGCGGTACAGCGTTGGACTTTCACCAAACTTTCCCCATTTGCAATTTTGTATCTTTGAAAAAAATTTTGAGCTAAAAAACTCAGAATCAAGTCATAGAGACACTTACATTTGTTAACGGCTGTTCCCCGTTAAAACTAGAACAGTCTTTGACTTTACAATAATTTGACTGCCTTGAGAAAAAATACTTAATAGATTTACAAATTGTGCCGATGACCAGTGAAAAATGGCTAAAGATTATTGGTATTGGTGAAGATGGTTTAGTGGGGCTAAGCTTAGCCGCCCGATCGCTAATTGATCATGCTGAAATATTAGTAGGCGGCGATCGCCATTTAGCGATGTTGCCCGAATTGCTAGAAGATCAGCGATCGCGCATAGTTTGGGCATCGCCCATTGAGTCAACTATTCAACAAATTATTAATTTGCGCGGTAACCCAGTATGTGTCCTAGCCAGTGGTGATCCGCTTTGGTTTGGGATTGGCACAACTTTATTAAAAAGAATTCCCATTGAAGAGATATCAATTATTCCTTCACCTTCTACTTTTAGCTTAATTTGTGCTCGGTTAGGTTGGTCATTAAACGAAGTGGAAACCTTGAGTTTATGCGGTCGTCCCGCTTCGATTTTACAATCTTATATTTATCCAAACGCTAAACTTCTGATTCTAAGCGCAGGAGAAGAAACGCCTCAGATTGTGGCAAAGATTTTGTGCGATCGCCATTTCAGCAATAGCAAAATTACTGTTTTAGAACATCTTAATGGAACTAAAGAACGCATTATTTCTGCTGTTGCCAATCAATATCAAAACTTTCCTGAATTTGCGGATCTTAACGCGATCGCTGTGGAATGTATTCCCAATCCTGAAGCCAAAATTTTATCGCGGATGGTAGGTCTGCCCGATGATGCTTTTTGCCATGATGGACAATTAACTAAGCGCGAGGTTAGAGCGATTACCCTATCAGCCCTTGCCCCCAATGCTGGCGAATTACTTTGGGATGTCGGGGCTGGTTGCGGCTCGATTGGCATTGAATGGATGCGAAGTCATCCCCGTTGCCAAGCGATCGCCATCGAAAAGTCCCGCACCCATTTCATCGCTGAAAATGCGATCGCCCTTGGTACTCCGAACCTCAGAATTATCGAAGGCAAAGCTCCTGAAGGTCTGCAAGGTTTACCCACACCTGACGCGATTTTTATCGGTGGTGGTGCGACTGTCCTAGATTTGTTCGAGACTTGCTGGGAAAATTTGCGATCGCAGGGGCGTTTAGTTGCCAATGTAGTCACCCTTGAGGGCGAGCAGAAATTATTTCAATGGCAGCAAAAATATGGCGGTACGCTTACGCAAATTTCGATTAGTCGTGCTGAAGCGATCGGTTCTTTTCTCGGCTGGAAACCGATGCGTCCTGTCACGCAATGGCAAGTAATAAAACCATTTTAAAAGTGTTGATTCGCAACACTTTTAAAAAAATTCTGGTAATAAAAGCATTTTGAGAATGTTGCAAAGCAACATTCTCAAAATGCTTTTAGTCGGGAGTTTAACCAAGCGATCGCCTCTTCAATACTTGTTACCTTTTCGCCTTCAGGCATCGCAGGACGTTGCACCATCACAATGGGAATTCCTAATTCCCTTGCGGCGATAATCTTGGCATAGGTAGCAGCACCACCGCTATTTTTACTAACGATCGCTTCAATTTGATATTCACCCAATAATTCTCGTTCCTGCTCTAAATTAAAAGGTCCGCGATCTAGCAATACCTTGCTATTGGGAAGTTCGATGTCAGGTGGATCGATGGAGCGCATCAAATACCAAGTATCTGGATAGGTCTGCGATCGCTGCCAAAATGGCTCTAATTGTTGTCTTCCTGACGTAATAAATACCCGCTTTACCGATTCAGGAATTGCTTGAGCCGCAGCTTCTACAGTTTCCACTTCGATCCAATTATCGCCAGATTGTTTTTCCCATTGCGTACGAACGAGCATGAGGTGAGGGATTTGAGCAAGCTGAGAGGCGATCGCGCCATTATTCGTAATCTGTCCCGCGCAAGGATGAGTGACATCAATTAAAAAATCAATCGCGTTCTCTTTCAAATAATTAGCTAATCCCTCCGCACCACCAAATCCGCCAATCCGCACTTGTCCGACTAGAGCGGAAGGCTTTTTGGTGCGTCCTGCGAGGGAGCTAATTACTTCTATTTGAGGGATATTCGCTAGTTGAGCAGCAAGTTTTACCGCATCACCAGTACCTCCTAAAATGAGGACTTTTTTAAGGATTTTTTTCATGATTGGGTTAAGTGGCGTTTCGCGCCGCCTAAATAATAGCAATCCCCCCTTTAGGGTGAAGATTATGGAGAACTATCAAGCTTAATATATGTTCACATTTTGATACGGCGTAGCGTAAAGCCTTAATAAAGCTTTACCGACTACACAAAGCTATATAAAGCAAAGCTTTTAGTTTTAAACATAATTAAAAGCAATCGAGGTAATTAAATATGACAGTTTTAGACCAATATTTTCAACTTTCGGATCGCGCCAGTGACGATGAAAAAGCATTTAACCAATTAGTAGAGTTATTTGCCGAACAAGCCGAAGTTCAACCTGCGGGGGCGCGGAAAGTCATAGGTAGAGAGGCGATCGCTAAGCTATATCGGCAATTCTTTCAATCTTATTCGGGGATGCAACGTGTCTGGACGACCAGAAAGACGGAAAATGGACTAGAAGCTATTTGGGCGATCGCAGGCAAGCGCGATAGTGGCGAACTATTTGCGATGCAAGGCAGACATATTGCCGAAGTTGATGCCCAAGGCAAAATCTACGCCTTAGAAGTTCATGTCTCCAAAGCTAACTAATCTAAATCCTGAAGAATTTCTCGAAAGTTTCGATAAATTTGGCATTCACTTAGGTCTAGAGAGAATTCAACAATTACTTAAATCTCTTGGATCGCCACACCAAAAAATTCCCGTGATTCATGTTGCTGGCACAAATGGAAAAGGTTCCGTTTGTGCTTTTTTGCTGTCAATTTTGCAGGAAGCAGGTTATCGAGTTGGGCGCTACACCTCTCCTCATTTACTAGATTGGCGCGAGCGCATTACCATCAATGGTCAATGGATTAGTGCGGAAGATTTACAGACGGCTTTGCATCAAGTTCAATTAGCAATTGATGCAGAATTTCCGCCAACCCAATTTGAGGTGATTACGGCGGCGATGTGGTGGCATTTTGCCCAGCAGAAATCTCAACAAAATTTGGATATTGCCATTATCGAAACGGGGCTAGGTGGTCGATTGGATGCTACGAATGTATGCGATCGCCCGTTAGTTTCCGTAATTACGTCCCTTGGGTTGGATCATTGTCAGCAATTAGGCAACACTCTGGGCGCGATCGCCTCAGAAAAAGCGGGCATCATTAAACCCCAATGTCCCGTAGTAATTGCCCATCACGATCGCGCGGGCTATGATGAAGCGATCGCCGCCCTACAAACCAAAATTCACGAAACCCTCGCACCTATCGCTTGGGTAAAGCCTGCGAAGCGCTCAGATGATGGCTATGGCGCAGTTTGGCAAGATCTGCACTATTCTCTACCCTTACTCGGCAATCACCAACTCATGAATTCCGCGATCGCGATCGCCACTATCCAAGTTTTGCAAAATCAAGGTTGGCTAGTAACTAACAAAGCAATTCGTCAAGGGATGGCAAATACACAGTGGGCAGGAAGATTACAGTGGCTGGAATTTGAGATAGATGGCAAGCTCCATAAAATCCTAATTGATGGAGCGCATAATGTCGCTGCGGCGGAATATCTAAGACAATTTGTCGATGAAAACTTTCCTGATCATCGTAAACATTGGATCGTTGGTATCTTAAATACTAAAGATCAAGCGGGAATCCTGAAGGCGCTTTTACACCCAGATGATTTATTGTTTTCCGTCCCAGTTCCTAACCCTGCCACCACTGCGCCTCAAGAATTAGTCGCGATCGCCAAATCTATTCTTCCTATTTCTGCTTTTGTTAATTCAAGTTTAGATCAAGGAGTAGAAGCTGCCTTTAAAGATAGGCAATTACCCGATCAAATTCCTAATATGGTGATTCTTTGTGGTTCTTTGTATTTAGTCGGAGAATTTTTTCAAAAATATCGCGATCGCTTCCAATATTAAAAGATAAATCTCTGCTTTGCACAGCTTTATCTTTTAATATCTTTCCCTAAAGAAATCGACTAATTTATCATATTCAATTTCTAATTGCTTAATCATAGTTTCCAGAATCTGCATTCGATTAACATAATTTTCGGATTTACAGAAATGTTGAATTTCCTTGCAAATTGCGACTAATCTATCCGCACCTAAGGTTCCACATCCACCTCTCAATGAATGATTTTCAAATCTAATTTTGGCGATATCTAATTGATACAAAGATGTCAACATTTGCGTGATAGATTTTCTGGATTCCTGTAAATAAGATCTAATAATAACCAATAAATTAGACTCGCCTATACATTGTTCTATAGCATTTAGAGTAGAAATATTAATAACTTCTAATCCCGACAAATATACTTCGGGTGGTAATGAGTAATCAAAAGAATCCTCAGATAAGTCATCACTCATTTGAGGATTTAAAGAACTTATGGTTGTTTCTATAGTTGATATATTACTTGATGAATTATTTTCAGATACCGCTGAAAGTAATTGTTGAGTAAATCGATCTTCTTGGGATAATTTCTTTAAATTATTGAGTAAGTCTTCAATTTTTAAAGGCTTGGTGAGATAGTCATTCATCCCTGCGGCTAGAGCCTCCTCACGAGATTCGCGAAAAGCATTAGCAGACAAACCAATAATCCAAGGATTGCGATCCGAAAACTTACGAATTCGTCGGCAAGCCGTGAGTCCGTCCATCATTGGCATTTGAATATCCATAAAAATCAAATCATAGGATTGTCTAGTTACGGCTGCTACCGCATCTATACCATTACTAACGGCTTCTCCCTTGTAACCTAGCTTTTCTAACATTAATAAAATAATTTGTTGATTGACGATATTATCTTCAACTATCAAGATTTTTAATGGATAAGAAAATGCAAAATCATTATCAAATTGAGATTTATCTGGCTTTTCGATTCCCACTAACTCTTGACTAGATGAATTATTTGTCAAACTTGTTAGTACTTTATATAGCTTCGATGGGGTAACTGGCTTGGTTAAATAGCCTGCAAAATATCCTTTAAAGTATCCAACAAAATTTTGATCATCCGCAATATCACCATCAGCTACAGAAATCAACAAAACAATTAGTAAATCAGGAAATATCTCTTTAATATTTCTGACTAAATCTTTTTCTTGAACGGATTTTAAATGATAATCAATTAACACTATATCAAAATCCTTGATTTCCAAATATTGCAGCCCTTCTAATTCTGAATAGGCAGACTGGACTTGCATTCCCCATGCTTGCCCATAGGTTTGAATCATTTTCTGCACAAGGCAGTTGCTATTAATTACGAGAATGCTTTTATCCGCTAGTTCGGGGTTGATGGCTATAGGAGGAATAGCGATCGCCTTAGCCTGAATCGTAAAACTAAAAGTACTACCTTTGCCCGCTTCGCTGACCACATCAATATCGCCACCCATCAGGTTGCAAAGCTGCTTGCTGATGGCTAAACCTAGACCAGTCCCACCATATTGACGGGTGATCGAGCTATCAGCTTGACTAAAAGACTTAAATAATCGACCAATTGATTCAGGCACAATTCCAATGCCCGTATCCTTTACTTGAAATGTTAATTGGCATAAATTTTGCTCAGGATCAACGATCGCCGAACTAACAGTAATATCAATTTGTCCATACTCGGTAAACTTAATCGCATTACCAATCAGATTTACTAAAATTTGCCTTAAACAAGTTGAGTCCCCAATAATTTGCGGCGGTACATCTAAATCGATTAAGAGGGATAATTCTAGATTTTTCTCTACCGTTCCCGATGACATCAAGTCCAGAATTTCTTCAATGCAATGATATAAATCAAAAGCTTTCTCTTCTATTTCTACACTTCCCGCTTCTATTTGCGAAAAATCAAGAATTTTATTGATTACAGACAGCAGGACTTCTCCACCTTGGCGAATGATGGAAACAATCTGTTTTTGCTGATTTGAGAGAATGGTATTACTTAAGATTTCAGTCATTCCAATGACTGCATTCATGGGAGTGCGAATTTCATGACTCATCGCTGCGAGAAATTCACTTTTCGCTTTATTAGAGGCTTCTGCAACTTTGGCATTTGCCAACTTTGCTTCATTAAGTCTATGTTCAGTAATATTTTCAACACTGACAACAAAATGGAGTGGATTGTTATTAATGTCTCGGACTAAACCTACTCGACTTATAGCATCGATCGCCTGACCATTTTTATGCAGATATTGCTTTTCTACTAGAGTATTGGATATTTCCCCCGAGATTAATTTATTTAAGCTTGCAATGGTTAATTCGATATAGTCAGGATGAGTTATATCAACAGCATTCATTTGTAATAATTCCTCCACCGAATAGCCATAGATCTTGCTTAGGGATTGATTAACAGTTAAAAACTGTCCCGTTAAGCTAAGAGTTGCCATACCAATGGGAGCATTATCAAAAATTGCCTGATATTTGCTTTCACTCTGTTGTAAATTACACACCAAAGTCAGTCTTTCGACTAGGTTATAAATACTTTGGCGTAAAAAAACAGCACTAACATTTTTGTTTAAATAGTCTGAAACCCCTAGTTTAATCGCCTCTGTAGCCAGAATTTCATCTTCATCACTAGCTAAAACAATTACAGGCAACCTGCGATTATTTGATTCTTTTTGAATACTTTCTAAAACTTTTATGCCGTAGTTATGAGGCAAATTGATATCAATTATTAAGACATCAGGACTTTGCGATCGCCATAAATTAAGGGCTTCTTCTCCGTTGTCAGCCTCTAAAATCTGATATCTATTACGATTTTCTTCCCCTATATAACCACAATGAATAGCGCGAATACTCGCGCTTTCTTCCACAATTAGAATTTTGATAGGCAAATTAACCTCACACAAGTTATGAGGGGAAATTACGGGTTCTGAATAATTAAACATTAATTATTTAACAACGCCTTAACAATTCTTTATTAAAATAATAATGGCATAATTTCAGCCTTTATTCAATCAGTATTAAGGATTAATTTATTAATTAAATACCTTAAAATATGAATAATGAAATATTACCCTTTTAAAGTCAATTAAGCTTGTATTTTGTCTGATTTTTAACCAATAAGAGACAATAACTAAAACCGCTAAAGTTTATATTAGTTGTGAACTTATTATCATTCTTTATAAACTAAATTTATATAGCAAAGCAAGTTTTGCTTAGGACATAAAACCAAAAAAGCGAGTGGCGGCGCGAAGCGCCGCCACTCGCTTTTTTGGTTTTGGTTTGTACTACCTAACTCTTGCTTTGCTATAGCAATTTTTGATCAAACAAATTAATAACTTTTAAAAAGTGTTGCTTTACAACACTTTTTAAAAGTTATTAATTTGGATTTAAATGCAAAGCCCTATAAGTAAGACTTTAAGCCCAATCATCTTGCCCTTCATCTTGAACTAAATAAACCCTACCGATCGCATGAATCGCTCTAGTTTTAGCAAACAATTCTTCTTCAGAAAGCTGCCAATTAGCCACAATTTTAAGCAAATCAGACTGAATATCTCTTGCGCCGAGGAAACCTTTATAACGCACAATTAAACGCCCTAGCTCCGCATATTCACGGTTACTAGGATTATTTTGAGTCAATAGTTCATTTACTATTTGGCGATCCTTCGTATATTGCGGATGTCTTTGATCTTTTATTTCTGCCATGACTTTCTATACAAACAATTAAGGGTGCGCGGCAAAGCCGCGCACCCTTAATTATTTACTAATTTACTTTCTTAAAATAATCACTTCATCGCCAGTAACAGGGCTACGAGCAATCAAATGATTTGCCTTATCAGCAACTAATAATTTCTTGAAATTGAGCGATCGCGACCTACTTTGCAGATCGTTGACCAGTTGAGCTTGTTGAGTGGGTTCTAGCTCATACCAGCCCTCATTAAGCGCCACAATCAAGCGTCCGCGCTTAAAATTGGTCTGCACAGAACCCAGCAAAGTCTCGCCATATTGCTTAGCCACTTCCGACACTTGAGTCTGAATTTTGGCGATCTCAATTTGTTCAGAGGTCAAAGGCGCATCGCCGCGTTCGGGCTTGACCAAATCCTTAACTGACGGAGCCTTAGGAGCTTGCTTTTGAGCCACCTTGCTAATGGGGACTGGAGCGGTGGCAACCTTCTTAATGTTTTGGCTATGGGCGTGAGAAGGCTTGAGAATTAAAAATAGTGAAAACAACGTTACTAAAGCAACTGTACCTGCACGCTTTTCTAAAATGCGCTGTACATCACTAGAGAGAGGTACTTGCGAAGCAATCCCACTAATTGAGCGCCAAATGGGAGCCGTTGCCGTTACCGTCTTTTTCCATGCATCATTCTCCTGAAGCTTTTCCCACGACTCCACCAAAGAAGGGGTAGAAGCCGCTTTAGTCGAAGCCTTTTGCCAAACATTAGTGGCGATCGGATCGAGTTTATCTACAGAAAGCTGTAAAAATGCCAAGATTTTAGGTGTAACTTGCTCTTTAACAAATTTCCAAGCGATCCCAAATTCTTGTTTAACCTGCTGGGCTAATTCCGAGGACGGCTCATTAGAAGCATTTAGAAAAGCGACTGGTTCACCAGACTCATCTAGAGCTACAGGTTGATTTTCTAAGCTTTGTTGAAGTTTTGTTAAAGCAGAAATCAAAGTAGCGATCGTCTTAGCAGAAAGAGTACGCCCAGTCTTTAGCACCTTATCTAAGGTAGGGTTACTAGAAAGTTCACTACTAGCCTCGACACTTGATACATCTAGCTTAGTTTGCAGGTTACGCAGAGCAGGGAGCAAACTTTTAACAAGCTTAAGTAGTAGCGCTTGCAACTGTGGCTGCACCTTTGTCCAAGTTTGCCCAACTTGCTTAACAACGCCTTCAAGTACCTCTTTGGGTTTGTTATCTGTCACTTCTGCCTCCTGTCACGATTCACATACGATTGCCAAGTAAGGTATCACAAATTATGCAGGGAGAATAACATATCTACTGACGGTCATTTATGATACATAACAACTATTTATGAAATATGATCTTATCGCAATAGCCAAAAAAAGCAGTCTATCATCTCAATTTTTGTAACAACTACATCATTTTGCTTAACCTACTTTGGCTTTATAGTTAACTAAGCCTTATAACTTACCTCTCCAAATCTCAATAAATATTACTGAAATATCATGCGTATTCTTGCTCTAGCTTGGGAGTTCCCGCCACGCATCATAGGAGGGATTTCTCGTCATGTAGCAGAGCTATATCCCGAAGTAGTTAATCTCGGGCATGAAGTTCATCTGATCACCGTTGCCGTTGACAATGAACCGCTTGAGGTCATAGTTAATGGCATCCATGTCCATCGCATACCCGTTCCCGAAAACCATGATTTTTTTCAGTGGATTGTGCAAATGAATGCCAATATGTTGAAATTTGCGCGATCGCTGTTATCTGAACAATCCATAGACTTAATCCACGCCCATGATTGGCTGGTCGAAGAATCTGCGATCGCCATCAGCACAGAATTTCAACTTCCCCTCATTTCTACGATTCATGCCACCGAATATGGTCGTTGCAATGGTATTCACAATGACACCCAGCGATATATTCATCATCGAGAAATCCGCTTAACTCAAGCATCTCAGCGCGTTATCGTTTGCTCAGAATACATGCAAGATGAGCTACAACGCGCTTTGTACTGCCCTGCTGAAAAAACTGATGTCGTTTACAACGGCATCAGCGTTGAGCGTTGGCAAAATATTGTCGATGCCCATCAACTAGAGTTCGATCGCCACGCCCTCCGAGCGCAATATGCTAAACCCGAAGAAGCAATAATTTATTATGTAGGACGAATTACCTTTGAAAAAGGCATCTATGTTTTGCTGAATGCCATGCCTAAGGTAATCGCTACGATGAAAGACAATGTGCGCTTAGTGATTATTGGCACTGGTGATGCCTATTCGATACTTTTGCAACGTCAAGCGTGGGACTTAGGAATTTATCACAAGGTATTATTCACAGGATTTATGGCTGATGCCGATTTCTGGAAATTTCAGACAGTCGCTAACTGTGCAGTATTCCCTAGTCTCTACGAACCATTTGGCATTGTTGCTTTAGAAAGCTTTGCCGCAAAAATGCCCTTGGTAGTATCTAACACTGGCGGTTTACCCGAGGTCGTAAGACATGGCGTAACAGGAATTGTCACTAAAGTTAATGATTCCACCTCTCTCGCAGAAGGCATAATTGAGATTCTCAGCAATCATGGATATGCCAAGACTTTAGTCGATAATGCTCAGTCAGAACTGAAAGAGCGCTTTGCTTGGGGCAAATTAGCATCCCAAACGGAAGCTGTATTTACCAAAGTCTTAAAAGAATAGAAGAAATTAAATGTTTTCTTGAATTGCCATTGCTTTTTGAAGTACTACAGGAATCATCGAAACCTTATTTTGTAAAGGCTGACGAGAACCTGTCTGAGAAGGCAAACACGAAAGAACCACTGTTAAAAAAGCTATTGCTACCATGCTGCCAACAAAAAATTGAGCAAACCATGCTTCGTTAACATCATGCACGGATTTTGGATTAGGCAAAGACATAATGATGTTACTTGAATTATTTTTCGATCAAACGAACCAAAAGAAACTTTAAAAATTTCTTGTTTTGGCTTGAGCGCAAAGCGCTGCAAACCACTAAAAAACTGACTACTAATTAACAAATGGGGTTCCCCAAAAACTCCAGTTCTCTTTGTTAAAAGGTGATCGCCATTTCTCGATCAAACTCCTTTCGAGCTGCTGTCGAGGGCGAGATGAAGAAGGAGCATCCCACCAAAAGGTCATGACAACTTGGATTGGTTGATTGTGGGTTATATGTAACTCTCGATAATTTGTAAGATATCGCTTACAGTCATGAATCCCTTTCCATCTTTTGCTGGAACGACAGGTCTCCCCTATATACAATAGCACGGGTGACTGTGCGGGCGAAACTAAATCGATAACAAAGTATATACAAGCATCTCCCCCATCTACACTAGGTAAGCGATAGAATTCAGCAGGCTGAATGGGTAAACTGAAAGGACTAATTACGTGAGGATCGCAGTGACTAGTAGGCATTTCAAAAAGTGTAGTCTGTGTAGTAGGGATCGCCTTTAGGACAGCTTCTTGATATTTGGCGATCGCTTGTTTCCACTCCCCTAATGACCGACTTCCCATTTCATAGCTAGCACCACTATCATAAACCCGTCTACTTCGCTCAATTTCTTCCCCAAAAAGCGATACCTGTTCATAATTGAGTGAATTTGATTCACCAGCTTTGTTAATGCTGTAAGAAGTATAGCGATCGGTCATTTATTTGAAGTTTCAATTTTAGGATTTACTCAGCCTAAATAGAGTTGTAAAAAGCTTCCAAGATAGGCTTTTTACAACTCTATTTAGGTAGTAATCAAATACATAATGCAATACGCATTTAATGAGTCCAACGTTTATCTGTTCTTAGAGGACTATTAACTGGAACAAATATCATGTCAATTTGCCACAGAGCCTTATCCAAAGGTCGCCTAATAAATCCACATATGTCATAGGTTACCCAACCTCGGTCACTCAGCCAAGCAACAATATCAGCTAATAAAGGAGTATCTTTATGAATATCTAATAAACTCACCTCAGCCAAAATAACCTTAATTCCAGCCAAAGAATTCTCAGCTCCTTTAAGAACCTCTAATTCATACCCTTGAACATCTAGTTTTAGTAAATCAGGACTAAGACCTGCAAAGTTTTCTTTGACTATCTGATCTACAGTTCGCATTGAATGAAACGAAACTGGAAAATTCTGAGGTATATTCTCCACAAATACAGAAGAAGCTGTCTCAGATTCATTAAATGCGACATTATCCCGTATTTCCGCTCCTAACAATCCAGAAAAAATTTGAATAGCTGGGTTTTTCGATGCAAATTTCTGTAAATGAGCAACTTTATGCTCAAGAGCCTCAAAACAGCTTATTTTAGACTGCGGCCATATCTTTAAACAACATTGAGCAAATTCTCCTTCGTAGGCTCCCACATCAAAAATATGTTGCGGTTGAAAACCTAATTTAGAAAGACGATTTAAAGCAACAGGTATTTCAGGAACGCCAAGTCTATGGGCAAGATAAGATCTAACTGAGGATCTTATAGACCAAGGGTTATAAGTTAATCTAGACATATTAGCTCTATGATATTTGTTTTGAAATTGATGTAAGAGTTACAGGATGTACAGATCATACTTAACTACTTTAATTTTAAGACTCAAGCTATGACATTATTTATATTTTTACTTTTTCCAGCGATTGACTAAGCGTTTCCACCAACGATTTTGCTTTAACTTCAATCTAGCACTAGTCCAATCTACTAAGCTATCATTAACATCGTGGTCGCCTAGCTGGGATTCTGGCATCAATCCTGTCTCAATTTTTTCAATAAGTTGAGGTAATGCTTCATAAAATTCTTTTGAGCGATAAGGAGGATGTAAAGACCACATTCCAGGTGAAGCTCCCAGAAAATCGATCCTTGACAAATTTTTCTCCTGCATTGCCTCAGTTAAAACTTCTTCTGGAAGTTTATAAGGATAATTCCCTTCCACTAGAGCTTTAAATATTCCTTGGATATGGGCATACTTAACAGGTAAATACTGCACTTGAGATATAAATCTATTTCTGTCTAGCAGAAACAGTCTAGTACTTAAAGTATCAAACTTAAAAGCAGGTGAATAATATGGTTCAGGATAGGCTATTTGCGATCGCAAAGTTCCATCACGAGTAGGGGGACCGGGGAGAGGAGAACATATTAAAACATCTTGCCTTTCATTTAATAATTTGATCGCCTCTTGCACCCAAGTCTGACTGCCCCCACCAAACATTAAATCTGAGTCTAAATGGAATACATAGTCATACCTAGCACTATACAATCCAAAGAAATACGAATAAAAAGGTCCTCCTCGAAAATCTTTAGGGGGAATATCTTGTCCCTTAAAAAACATATTACTTACATTAATTTTGGCGTTAGCGGAGTAATCAACCTCTTTGAAATGTGCGTGAGAATATTTCAAACAAATATCATCAATCAAATTCTTAATTCTCGGAAGATTATCTTCCCAGCCAACAGCGAATCTTCCCGCACTACGATGTAAGTCCAGCGTTAAAAGTATTTCGTCTACTTGATTACTTAGTTGCTTTAGCTGATGCGGTAATATGTGTTTAGCATGAAGCCAATCACTTGGAGCTAAGTTAATTTGTAGGGTAACTTTTTGGCTGGATTTCATGTATTTTTAGTTTGCTTTTATTTTAATTATAAAATTTCCTTAACAAGTTGCCTAATCTTCTCACCTTCAATTTCCCAGCAAAAAATTTCTCTAGCAGCCTGAAGCGATGATAGCTTATAAGTACGCAATTCATTTGGGTCGCTAATCATATCATTGATAGCTTGGGCTAAAGCGATCGGGTCATTACTTAAAACTAGTTTTCCTATTTGAGAGTTATCAGAAATTATCTCACTTTGACCATCTGTATCAGTAGCGATTATTGCTAGACCAGCCTGTAAATATTGAAAGAACTTATTAGTAATTGTAAGATTTCTACTTGATATATTACTTACTTCTAATGCTAATCCAATATCATGTTCAGATATTCGAGATAGTAATTCATTATTGGCAACCGTAGGGTGAATAAATATGCGATCAATCCATTCACTAGGAATTTGTTGATTTAATTTTTGACGATAATCTTTAGGACAGTTACCACGCAAATGTATTTCTATTGGATAACAAACATAAGGTAAGGCTTGAAATAATGTCTCTAAACCCCTACCTGCTCCTATAGTTTGAGAAAACCAATGAATTGAAGGTAAATTTGGATCTCTGCGATCGCCTACCTTGCCATCTATTCGTGTTCTTTCTTCCCAAGGAAAAGTATTGTAAATTACTGTGGGTAAGTTTGATTGATAAGCTTTTGCTAAATTATTAGCCATAGCGGAAGAAGTAGTTAAGCAGTAGCTACATCCGTTGATTAACTTATTTTCTAAGATTTTTAATTGTTTAATAGGACGATCAGCTCTAGCATCAGTTAAAAGATCTTCAGAGAACCAATCTTCAAAATCTACACCTACTCGAAAACCTTTATCAAGTAAATGGCTGCCAGCCCAAAGTCCTCCTTCAGAGTGAACAATCGTTAAATCTGCTTTAGCTTTCTTGGCATACTTGAGCATTTCTTTAGCCCCATAGCCCAATAAATCAGGAGAAAAAATCCCAAATCTTCGGAATATTTCTCGAGCAAATCGCGATCGGAAACGAAACATCCAGTTGTTAACTATATTATTTGGTTGAAAATCAACAATTGGTTCAAATTTCCATTTTTTGTTTAGAATGAGTAGGCGATCGCGTTCGATAAAATTCGGATCAAACCAAATTCCAGCAATAGTTACATCATGTCCACTCTTAGCTAAAGCTTCAGCTTCTTTATAAGGACGAGGAGCGTTACAAAGATGACCTCCAATTAAAATAACTATTCTAGACATTCATCAGTATCTATTACTATTTTCATCTGTGTTTCTTTTAATCTAAGAGCTGTTTGTCTATCTAAGAAACTCCAAAGCAAAGGATAAGATTTAATCGCTTTAGCACTCTCAATAGCTAAGAATGGTCTTTTTATACTATGGGCAATAAAAAATAACCAATCTGGCAAAGTCGCATATTTTAATATCCATAAGCAATCAGGGCAATTTAAAACTACAAAGAATAAGACAGATGTTGATTTAGCTTTTTTGGAACGAGCTTCTAACCAAGCTTTTTTAGCTTTTTCAGCTTCAAAGGTAAAATTTTTAAAATAACTTGCTGCTAATAAAACTTGCATTTGAGACCAAGCAATACGATTCTCTTGACGGGATGTTTGTAATGTTACAGCAAAGTTAGCACAAACTTTTGTTACTAAGAGAATGGGATACAGAAACGCTCTCTCCCTTACGGGTTCAATTGCAGCAAATTCAGTTTCATCTGGAACTATGTAATTACTTGCATTGTGAGATCTAACTATAGAGGAACCGTTAGAGTGCAATGCTCCCATTATCTGCTGCTGTTGACCCCAATCAAACAACTTAAAATCAACATTCTTTTGGTAGTTCCATATATTTTCTCCAGTATCTTCCCAGCCACCTTCTGGTAATTCTTGCCAAATTCTCATATTTGACCAAGCAATTTGAACATTAGGATAATGATGCATTGCTTCAATCATTGTTTCTAAAAAATTAGGCTCCCACCAGTTATCATCTTCTAATAGACTTATAAAAGGTTCTGACACCTCTTTGAAAATCAAATTAAAAGACTTTACTGCTCCTAAGTTCTCAGGGTGACTTATAAGAATAAGTCTATTATCAGAAACATTTTCAACTAATTGCTTAGGGAAAAAATCATTGGGATCATCATTATGAATCTCACATACCCAATCTTTAAAGGTTTGCTGGAGTAAACTATTTAAAGCACGTTGCAATAACTGGTTTCTACGGTAAGTTAACAAATAAACACGACATAATGCCATAAGAAGTTAAAAGACTTTTTGATAAATACGGTTGTGACCAACATTCAAAACATTAACAAATCCCAACGAAGGAAGAATATCACAAGCTTTGGCTACCACTTCATAGCCTTTCCAAAAACTGCTTCCTGGATTGTAGTAATTAGCGTCATCCATTACCAAAAAACCATTTTTTTCTACACGATGACCATAATTATTTATGTCAGATTTTACCCCTTCATATGTATGGTCTCCATCAATATATATTAATGAAAATTTTTCTTCACCAATAGACTCAAGCACATGTTTTTCATTTGAAAACCCTTGGATCATTCTAACTTTTGAAAATTCCAAATCAAAGTGAATGAAGAGTTGTTTTATAATTTCTAAATAATCATCATCGGGATAAAAGTTGCCAGATTGTATCTCTTGACGAAATTTGAAACTAATTATTTTTTTGATTCTTCTTTCCCAGACTGATTTAGGCAGAGGATTACCTCTAAGTGGGGAAATAGCAGCAATAGATAAATCTAAGTTTAAGTTAGAGGATAGCAATGCAAAAAGTGAAATTGTTTGTCCTTTGAATACACCTATCTCTAATATTTTGGGACAAGTAGTGTGTCCTAATAAGTGGATAACTATCAGATACCACATGTAATGAAAAGCTATGTCACCAAATCCTAAGCTATTTCTTTCGATATACTGTCTATGATCAACGAGTAATGGAAACTCTAAAACAAGCTTAGAAAAATCAGAGTAGATACTATCATTGTGTTCGGCTGTATTTTTATAGGTACTTATTCTTTCCGAAAGTGAATCTCTTATTGTCATAGTCAGTCACTTAAATACACAAAAATAGATATTGTATGATTGCATCAGATATAGTTTATTTAGAATAAAATAGATGATCATTGATTAAAATTTTGCTGTTTACATCTAAACCATCATTTGCATATGCAGTAATTCTGTTTCATTTACGAGAAATACAAAAGGCATAAGCCCATGCTTAGAAGCTTTGGTTTCTCGTGAGTCAATTAAGATTCACTAAGAAAAACAATTTGCAATAAGTTGATATTAAGGATTGAAAATTGTCTTAAAGAGCAACTAGGCAAAAAACTAATGTTGTTTAGTAAAAACTAAAATCATAATAAACTATATTATAGTTAGACTTTTAAAGATTTATCCTCAATTACTAAATTTTACTAGATTGAACCATTACTGTCAAACGAACTTTTAAAAAATATTCTCACAATAAATATTTTCTACCAATTTATAGAAGGTATTTATAAATTGCTTAAAAATTTTCTAAATAAGGTCAATTAATGATTCAATAATTTTTTGCTAACAATTTATATGAACAAACTTTTCTAGATTGAATAATTGACAACAACCCAAGTTTATTACAATTGATTATCAACCAAAAAAGGAATTATCCTTGAATTCATATGTCCATGTTTGAATTCTTTTAGCGCATTTCCACCCCAAAAAATACGACAAGAATTCAAATCTTGGACTTCCTAAAGGTTTGATGTTAGAGCCTCCAAATTGTTTGATTTTTTCCTCTGACTTTTTTATTAAATCATACGCTTCTGGATAAAGTTCATATATAAATCGTTGAAAAAAATTAGCACAGGCAAGCCTTGTTCGCTCACTATCTTCCACAGCTAATAAGTTGTTTGTACATAAATCAACGGATAAATAGACCGATTCCAGAGCTTGACGAGATTTTGATCCACTCAAGCTGCCAGAAATACCTGACCGATAGTAAGATTTAGCCCCTGCACAGAATTTGACCTCTTTACTAGCAAGAATAATACGGCAAAAGTATTCTCCATCATCGTTTAAAGATATTTTTTCATTCCATATACCAGCCGATTCAGTTATATTTCGCGATACAAGCCAAGCTCCAGGGTGCATCATCAAATTCTTTTCCCAAGCAGTAACTAGCCATGTAATTGGGGACATATCCGACCATAAAGATTGTGGCGTAAATACAGCTTCATATGGCTTTTGATAAAATCTAGCCCATTCACCTGACACCGAATAATTTGAGAGTGGATTAAAGTCTAAAAGCTTTAACTGACGCTCGATTTTATCTGATGCCAACAAATCATCCGCATCTAGATATTGAATGAAATCCCCTTGTGCTTCTTTTAAAGCTCTATTTCTAGCTGCACTTGCACCTTTATTTTGTTGGTTTATTACCTTTACTTTTTTTGATTCGTACTTTTTGGCGATCGCTAAAGTGTCATCTTTAGAACCATCGTCGACCACAATAATTTCTATGTTTTGCCAAGTTTGAGATAGAGCCGAATCTAATGTTTCTGATATGTATGGCGCAGCATTGTATGCTGGAATGATAGTTGAAACTAATGGCTTCATATTATTCTTAGTTTAAACAAATAAAAAATCATCTCTTTTGAGTAGGTTTCTAAATTCAGAGCTTGGCGGAACTATGTTAAATTTTTTATAGATTTTTTGAACATGTCTAAATTCATAACATTTAAATTTCCACATTTTAGCAGGTTCGTAAGCTTTCCATATTTTTTCCTCATAATCAGCTTTCCATAGCTCCTTATAACGTTCATTTACAGATTTAGCTTCTGATTGAACTCTAGCTATCGCTAAGGGATGCTTAATATGACTTTTAGTTTTTTTGACGAGCAATCGCATCCATAGTTCTGCATCGATCGCACAGTTTAGCTCTTCCCATATTGGTTGATGAATGCTACTTTTCCAAAATGATGAATGGGAGGGGATTATCCCACCAAATCTTAAGTACCTATCAAGAACCAGAAAACTTTGATCGTATCTAACTGATTTATCACTTTCATTGAGAATTAAAGAGTCTCCATAAATAAAGTCTTTGTCTGTCTTAAGAAAATTCTTAGCCACTTTGTACAAACAGTGAGGTAGATAAAAATCGTCACTATTTATCCAACCAAAATACTCTCCACTCGCTATACTAAACCCAAGATTAATAGCATGTCCCTGACCGTTGTCCTTTTCGCTTTGCCAAAAACTAATCCAAGGACTATATTTTTCTAATATCTCTCTAGTACCATCATTAGAGCCTCCATCAAAGATTATAAGCTCTAAATTTGGATAGTTTTGCAATAAAACGGAACGTATACACTCCTCAATATATTCGCACTGGTTATAACTTGGTATTACGATAGATATCTTTGGTAAATTTAGATCTTCATGTAAAGGCATACTGGTTTCTATAGTCCATGGCCATCCACTCTTACCTTCTGAAGATGGTAGTTTTTTTAGCAATCCTTCTTGTGAGAAAGGAACGCATTTTAGGGGGATACTGACTCCTTTTAAAAGAAAATTATTACAATAATCTTTCAGATCTGGAATTGCTATAGAAATCATATTAAGGAACTTTTTTATATTGAGATTGTACAGAAAATTTTTGGCTAAAGCATTTTACTTACCTACTTGCTTCCATCCATAGCGAAAATACCAAGACTTAGAATCTGAAACGTAGTGGTGCAGTATAGCTTTTGGATGAATTACTTCCTCTCTTTTGGGCATCACAATGTAATCTGAATCTGAGACAACAGTACAAGTTTGCCTAGCCATAATCATGGCGATAATTGCTTGCTCTTGATAGTAGCTAGTACCTTGCTGTTCTATCATTGTTTTACACCAAAACTCTATCTCATCCCAATCAATATCCTCGCTTTTTAAGCCACAAATACCTACATTTATGCGTTCTGGTACGGTTGTTTTAGCTAATGAATCCATTAAAGCCTGCGAATAGCCATAGGATGTTTGCACATCTAGCATATAACATGGTTGGGTTGGATTTCTTATCCAATCTATTATCACTGTAGGGGGCTTAAAGAATAACATATCGGAATCAAGAATTAATTTCCACCCATGATTACCCACATGGATATCTGTTAACTTACGAATATTAGGATAATTGTCTCGTCGTTCTCTTAAATATGGAAACTTACTTCGTGGCAGATGCTTGTTAATACATTCATCAATCTCTGATTTAAGATTAATTTTAGCATTTGGGAAGATGCGGATAATTTCATTTTGATATTCATGGGATAGAGAACCATCATCATAAATAACTGGACTTAATCTATATTCCTTTGATTGCGTTGACATTGAATAAGCACAAAAGCAAGTCTGATACCAAAATTTTTTTCCTGTTAAAAAATAAATTTCTAAAAGTTGTTGGTTTAATAGATCGTTAGAATTGACTTGATTATTTGTAATTGGCTCTAGATTATAAGCCGCTCTCTGCATATTAGATTTCTGGTGTTCATCGATTAAAGAATTTACAATTCCTTTGCTGAAAATTCTTTCAAAAAAAGACTTTGGAGCATAATAAAATCTGTAAATTAAAGAACCTAATTTTAATCTTTTTGCTAATTTGTAGAAATCTGTTCTCTTAAGAAAAACTGCCATGACTATATAATTATGTGTATGGTTAACTTAATAGACGTCTGCATTCATCAATCGAAAAAAATTAGAGTATATAAAAATATTACAAGCGTTTTCAAGTTAAATGAAATGAAAAACTTACAAATTACTACTTTAAATTAGCTAAGCCTTCGAAAGTGCCACATGAACCTTTCCAATGGATAAATGCTTCTGGATTTTTCCAAGCCTGATAGCTGAAAAAAGATTTTAATTTCCTAGGGAAAACACTCCAAGCGGGTATTTTCGCCCAAGGTCGAACATTATGAAAGTCTAGTACCTCAATCCAAGAGCGACATGATGCATAGTTTAATCTGGCAAGGTAACTTTTTGTTAAACGGCGGGCAGAAATTAGATGAGTTAGCTTTAATTGGGGAAAATATCCAACGCCCCATCCTGTTTTTAGTAAAGTTAGATTGATATCGCAATCTCCGCCTGACTGTAGGCTATTGCCTGTTCGATCTAATGCCTTTCGATTAAGATTATTTGCGATAGTGTCAGCATACAATGTTGCTGCTGCTTTTCGTAATACCATGCCTGCACCAATTGGGGCAAATAATGGATGTTTCATATCATCGGAAGTTTGCTTGTTATAAAAATAAGTCTGTACTTCTTCTCCTAAATCTCTTAGTGCAAGACAAACCCAAAATTTTTTTACCCAATCTTCAGGATCGACCTCAAAATTTGGTAATATCTTGCCACCAATCGATCCTAGAGAAGGGTTCTCATGCATTATTGTATAGGCATTCTCAAGATAATTGGGTTCAAGAATATTGTCGTCATCGACAAAAATTAATATCTCACTAACTGATGATCTGATACCACAAAGGCGAGCATTGGTAAGACCAATAAGGTCTTCTCTAATATGTCGAGAGTTTATATGCCAGCTAATATCGATTGCCCCACAAAGCATTTTTGTACTAGCATTATCTATCAATAGCAACTCCCAATCTTGTTTAGGAAGAGTTTGTTCTTTCAGGGATTCAAGAACTTTACTAATATAGACTTCTTTGGGATTATGAGTACAGACAATAACAGATATTTTTTTCATGGTTACTAATGTATTTTTAAATATATCTAATAATTATAGTTAGTCCCGTATTTCCTCATATATTAGTGCTAGCAAAAAAATAATGAAAACAAGCAAAGTGCATTATGGGTAAATCCTAAAAATCTATCAAATAAAAGATTTTATTTTTTTGTCAATTTGTTTTCTCAATTTCATAAATGGCATTTCAATAAATTTAAAGCTAAAAAAAGCTAAAATACAAGAAACAAGAATACTCAAAAATAAATACACTAATACAGGTAAGGAATTGCCGAATATTACGTATAGAAGTTGCTGTAAAGGGAAAGAATATATATAGATTCCATAAGATAAATCATAACGAATTTTAAAAGTAAATGCTTGAAACCCATAAATAATTATTAGAGAAATCAAGATCGGACTTATTCTCTCATATCCTCCAAATCGAAGGCTTAGAATCGCTAAAATCAAAACAAACAAAACGCCTTTTATATCTATTTTTATATTTTTTCTAAAAACATATAAAATGCTACCACAAATATATGATGTATATGCTTGTAATCTACCGATATCATTCAACATAATAATGGTAGGTCCCTCATTTAATCCAGAGGTTTTTACGACAAAAAGGGCAAAGAAATATAGAAAAAATAGCAAAAGAAGGACTTTATTATTTTTAAATATACCTAATATTCCTCCTAACAATGTAAAGGTATAGCAAACTATTTCGGGGAATAGACTCCATAAACTGCCATTAATCGACTCTTTATAAGCAGATATTTCTAAAGTGTTTCCAATATTCCACTGTCTTATATTGACTAAGATATTGTTCCAAATATAGCTTAATGATTGTTGCCAGTAAAAACCGCTTAACGTCTGATTGTTTATTAGATATATAGTTGGAGAAATAATAAATGCTGTAACTACTAAGCAAGCCCAAAATCCTGGAATAATTCTAAAGAGTCGATGATATATAAAGATAAGAGGGCTTTGGCTCCGCTCAAAGCTAGCTGTAATCAAATATCCACTCAAAGAAAAGAACCCCATTACTCCCACAGTACCTAAACTAAATGAGGATTTGAAATTCATAATCTTTTCAATTGGATCATTAACTCCATAACCTCCAATAAGGTATCCGTGTGTAATTACCACAAATATAGCTAATATTAATCTCAGTAAATCGAAAGCATTTTCATTATATTTAACCGTTTCTGTGGCTGTTCTATCGATAGAGTCATTCATATAATTCTAATAAATTTTCAACTTGTGGATTTGCGAAATTTTATTACTTTTGCTGGAACACCAACAGCGATCGCATAAGCAGGTAAATCACTTGTTACGACTGCACCAGCACCTACCACACATCCATCCCCAATGTTTACCCCTCCTAAGACGGTCACGCCCGCTCCAAGCCATACATCATCGCCAATATTTACTGGCAAAAGAATATCTGGTTGAGATCTAATTCTAGTATTTGCGTCTGGAATTGTATGATTTGAAGATAGAATTCGGCAGTGCATTGCAATTAATGTATCTTTGCCAATTTTTACTCCGCCATGACCATAAATCACAGAATATGGTCCTATAAAAACATTTTCATTGATATAAATAGATCCTCCCCAACATTCTAAATTTACCCCATTACAAATTTCTGATTTTGAACTTATATGTATTACACCTTTTTTGTTATGGGAAAATCCTAATTTTACTGTAATATTTTTACCGACGCGACAACTATAATCAACATCTATACCAATTTGCTTTAATTTCAAAATTTTATACCAATTAGAAATTGCAGTTATGTTACTAATAATGGTTAGCATGACAGTTTTTTATTTAATTTAATAGTGTTTTATTAGCACTAAATCATTTGTAGGTTTTTTAGCTTGGGAAATATATCTCTACACTTAAAATTAATATATATGTGATTTCTAATCAATCCAGAATAAAACAAATTTTTAAAACCTTTATAATCTATGATTTTCTAATAAATTGCTGTATCTGGATAACTAGTAAAGCAGGCAATACAAACTTCAGAGCAGCAAGCAAAGCGTTGTTAGTTAGAGGTGGATTACCACCTAATGATTGACTAAACTCAAGGGCTTCTAAAGCGAAACGCTTATCTCTTAATTTTAAAAAGTTTCTTGCCACTAGTTCTAACTGATCTATGATTACCCTATCTACAACAGCTTCATATGTTTTGGAATAATTTTTTAAAAAATGTAATCTACATTTCCAACATCTATGCTGATCATAACTTAGCCCTCTTGAGTGTCTTAAAGAGAAGCCAAGTACTTCCTCAATAATTGCAAATCTAGCTCCTGCACCAGCTAGACGAACATATAGATCGGCATCTTCCCAGCAGGAAATTGATTCATCAAATCCACAAACTTTTAAAAAAATGTCTCTTCTACAAAGAACATTTATTACCCCAACTGGGTTAGCGATCGCAGCAATAAGTGAATTACTTTGAAATTCTTCGTTGTTGTATTTCCAAGAGATAATAACCTCTCTTGTTTGCTCATCTATCCAATCAACATTACAAATTATTACATCAGTATCTTTATCTATTCTATCCTTTGCCTTCTCTAGATATTCGAGGTGAAGAAGATCATCTGCATCATGAAAGTGAATCCACTCGCAACTGCTTGCTTTTGCTAATTGATTCCGAGCGTGTGAAACACCCATATTTTCACCTCCCACAATCACTTTTGCCCCCAGAGATTTAGCTACCTCAGCAGTATCATCTTTACTACCATCGTCATAACATATAATTTCATCAAAAGGAACAGTTTGAGCTTTAACTGTTTCCCACAATCGAGGTAAATAGTGCTCTGCGTTATAACACGGAATAAGTAAGCTACACGAATTCATAATTTATTACTTGAATCAAGAACCTACTATTTCAGACTTACGCGTAAAGTAACAGTCTAATTCAATTAATTCTAATGTGCCAGGAATATAACTAATGGGGAACATTCCTCCATACACAAACCCCATTGACGCAAGTAGTTTGCTTAAATCTTCCAATGTCACACATTCATCATATAAGGGTTTCACTGTAGCTTCAGTAAGAATACCGAGAACATAATTTAAAGTTTGCTGACCTCCCTTAATTACTTCAGCATCATGACCTTGCGTATCTGTTTTTAGGAAAATACGTCTACTTGGGTTAATTCCTAATGATTCAGCAACTTCATCAATAGTATGTATTTTTACAGTTTCGACATGATCTAACTCAACCATTTTACCAAAGCTACTTTGTGCCAGAAAGTTAACCGAATGTAAAGAACTAAACGAGTCATCTTTGTATACGTTTAATTGTAGTTCTGATGTCTCTGAACCTAATGCATAAGGAATAATTTTCCAATTGTTATCCTTATCCGCAAGCGCAAGATTATTCAAGTATTCTTGATTGGCAGCAATAGGCTCAAAAGAGATTATTTCACCTGTATAACCTGTTCGTCTAGCATCAAGAGCAAACTGCCCAAGATTAGCCCCGACATCAATTAGCAAATCAATTTTATTTAATTGAAGTGATTGCTTTAAATGGTAGAGAGAAGCAATACGGAGTAGCGACAACGAATAATGCTGTTTCTTACCTGCACTCAGACGTAGCTCGTTATATGTCTTTAGTAGTGACTGTAAAAGTCCGTCATTGCTATAGTGTAGTGGCTCAAAGCCTAGACGATGAATTAGAGAACGTAGTAGTTGTTTCATAATTAAAATTTAAACTATTTTAATCCAGAAGCTGCAACCAGGGAATTCTTGAGTTGCAAATGATTCCGCAAAAATCTCTTTAACTAATTGATTAGACGCTAAATGAGCACATGGTAGTAATACTTGCAAATGCTTTGCTCCCCCCAAAAGATAGGCTGCAAGTAAATATTGCTCAGACCAAATTCGATTTTGTAATTCAGGTGGATAGTCATTAGGCAAGTAAATGTCATGAATATGAACAATGCAACCTTTAGGCAGGCTTGGCAAAAGGTTTAGAAAAAATACAGTTACATCACTACTTGGAAATACACGGTGACTACCATCAAAAAAAATCAGGGTATCGGAAGTGACAAGACTTAAAAATTCATCACAATTAAAATCTTCAAGATGAACTCGATATACTTGATCACACAATTGTGCGATAGAAAGGCGAGGTTCAGGATCAATAGATATAATTTCCATTGGAACGTTACCTTAAGACTTGGCTAGGTAAGAGACTCTGGTAGACATCCCAGATCCAATTTCTATATATTTTTTCGGGCGTAGATACTGAATAATTCCATACAAAGATATGGCATCAAATGGTAGTAGAAACTCATTGATACGCCATGGGAGATTTGGGTTTTCTTTATCCTCGTTTTCTGACCACTGCGTGTAGTCTTTGGTAAGTTCAACAATAGATTTTAAAAGCTGTATCTGATCAGAAATATTTGCATTTAATAGTTCGTATAAAGCACAATTAGGTTGAGATTCATATCCCCAAAGAGGTTGAGGATTTTTTTTGGGAGGAAAGTCAACTCTCAACAAATCGGTTCCGTGACCGTATATGCCCAGTTCATCAAGTATCTGCCACTTGGATTTACTATTCAGTAAGTTGCTTGTTATTCGCATTTTTAGTCGTAAGACTAAACTTTGAGGATAAAATAATATCTTTTTTAAAAAATTTTGTAAAAACATAAATTTGCTAATATTTATCTCTTTAATATTGCTCAAATTGAATTGTTAAAAATATTGATTTTGAGTGAAAAAGAAATATTTTTTCACTTAAGTAAAATCTAAAAACAAAATCTACCATAAGATATTTTTTGAAATCAGTTTAATGATTTTACATCTTAATAAATAATAACAACATAATAACTTCATCTTTGTTTTTATTTAATATTAGCATAAGAGCTTTTTATATAATCCAGTATATTTTTCTGCTTGTTTTTCTATTGAATACTCTGCTATAGCGATTGACCTACAGTTTTTGCTCATTTGTAATCTTAATTGTTCATCTTCTAGTAGCATAATAATCCCCTTACAGAAATCATCTATGTCTTCAGCTTGAGCTAAGTAACCAGTAAGAGATGATCAAGAAAATGAAATACTACTAAAAAATGTTGGCGTACTAATTCGAGTAAACCTTTTATGTGGAAATACATCATTAATGTCCCACAAGATATACTTTTTTGCAGAACTAAAGGTAAGTTACCATCACAATTAAAAAAATAAATTTAGAAATGTTACAGTCATTTATAAAAATGTCTTAAAGTCAGTCTTATGATCTTATTTGATGCCTCTAAAGTTTTTTAAAATACTAAGGAATGCTTTTACAGTCTTTAGCTATATTTTTGGGTATAGTAACATAGAGAGGAAGACTAATATAAGGGATAGGCTTTACCAGTGAATGGACATAACAATAATTAATTGGTACTCTTTCAGGATAACTAGTTACAAGAATAGCTTTTTTCTGCTCAAATAGCTCCGATATTTTGTTTTCTTCCTCAGAAAATATTAAGCTAGAGAGTCTTGCATTATAAAAAGGAGATTTTTGAATATTGCGAAACTTATCAGACAGAAATAACACATAAGAGTTAGGAGTATAGTTGACTAAATAATCTAGTTGATCACTATACTTTTCAATTTCATCCTTAAGAGTTTCATAATAGGTAATCGTATCAAAATCATAAAGTTTGCCTTGCAAGAATCGGAGCTTTTGCGGTTCTCGAAGTTCTCCACTAATCAACTGTTTTTGATCCCAAGGGAAATAAACAGAAGCATTTTGGACAAAGATAACGTCTTTGCATAATAATATGGTTAAAAATACGATGGGAACTACCAAGAACAAATTTTTCCATTTCCCAAATATCTTTAATACTCTATCCAAAGAGAATATAGTTAACCCTATACCCAGAGACGAAGCACTTTGCAAACGAAATATTTCATAAATATGCACAGATTGCAGATAACCTACCAGAGAAATAGAGCTAAGCAAGAATAGACTTTGCGAAATATTTGTGTTTTTAGGAGGTTTTATTCTAAAAATTTTAGAGGCGAGTCTTGCACAAATAATAATACAGTTTAAAAACATAAAAGAGTAAATCATTAATCTTGGATATTTAAACCTAGTCTCATAGAAATTGGTTACTCCTAACAATCCTCTAATCAAATTTTTGACTAAACTCTTTAAAAGTTGAAATCTATTACCTAAAAGCTCTTCATAGAAATCCAAAATCGTAACCGACTGAAGATACCAATCTTTTAAAGCAGCCACTCTAACAAGGTATAGATAAAAAACTATAAAAATAGTAGCTATTGAAAGATTAAATATAGCTATGTTAATAAGCTTTTTTTTGCTAAGTTGATGTTCATTCTTAGAAATTAGGTAACTATAAACAAAGTAAAGCTCAATCGGTATCAAAGTAGGAACTAATGATGTTTGTCTAGCTAGAACATTTAACGCAAAGAAAACTCCTGACAATATATAATAACTTTTCCTTTCTTGAGAATTAACTATCAGGAGTAAAGCGAGAAGTAGAAAAGTATAAGAAATATAATTTGACCAAGGATAAATTATATAGCCATGCACTAAAAACATCAGTAAAGCTGATACAGCAGAAAGCCATCTATTCAGAACCTTTTGCCATAGACAATAAGAAAGGTAGATATTGATTGAATAAAATACTCCCGTTATTATCCCTACAGCAACAACTGTATCTCCCAAAAAATGCATAGCAAATGCCTGAATCCATGTGGTGAGAAAGCCATATTGGATAAATATGTCTTTAAACGGAATCAAACCTTGGTTTAGTTGAGTTGCATTAGCATACATGAATCCCCAATGATGAGCATCAATATTTACTCTAGATTCAATAATACTGAATACTAAGCTAACTAGACATACACATATAACTAATAAATCGGGTGCAATATTTGATAATGATAGACGGGAGGACTTGATGAGCTGTTTAAGATTTAAAACTTTAGTTTTATCCATTGGTTCAAAATTTTATAGTTATTAGATATAGCTGTGGTCAGTCTTATTGGGACACAAAACCAGAAGACGAGTTGCCGCGCGAAGCGCCGCAACTCGTTTCTTGGGTTTTGATTTGTCTTAATGCAAGTGACCACAGCTATATAGTCATCAAAAAAACTATTTTTCAGAGAAGTTTATTCTCTCTCTCTCTACTACTAAAGGTCTTTTTAAAATTCTCATGTGCATTAATCCGATATATTCTCCAATAATACCGATAAAAAATAATTGCATAGAAGATATCAAGAAAATTCCCACAGTTAAAGGTGCAGTTCCCAAAGGAAAGCTATTCCAAAAAATCAACTTAGCAATTAGATAACCTATGCCGACTGTAAAGGTGAGTATTGACATAAAAAAGCCTAAGATAGTCGCTAATCTTAGTGGAACCTTAGAGTGACTTGTAATACCTAGCATTGCATAATCATACAATCGATAAATATTATTACTACTAATTCCTCTTTTCCTCTGTTTCTGTCGGTATGAAATTTGACTGCTTTTCATTCCTAACTCAGCAATAATTCCCCGAAGGTATGGATAAGGATCGTCTAGCTCTCTTAAAAGTTTAATAACCTCTTGATCATATAATCCAAAACCCGTAAAGTGTCCCGTTAATTTAACTTCCGCTACCTTACCTATAAAAAAGTAATATAAAGTTCTAATTAGGTAAAATAAGATGCTTTCTTCACTGGAAGTCTTAATCCCTTTTACCACTTTATAGCCCTTTTCCCACTCTCTGACAAAATTGTCAATGAGATGAGGTGGGTCTTGTAAATCCGCAAAAAGTAAAATAACTGCATCTCCAAAAGCCTGTAAAAGTCCGTAATAGGTAGAACGAACCCCACCAAAATTCCTCGTATTGATAATGACTTTAACATTAGGGTCTCTTTGGGAGATTTCTCTAAGGATTTTTACTGTGTTATCTGTTGAATCATTGTCAATAAAAATATGTTCCCACTCATATCCCTCTAAAGACTCAAGTACTACCTTTGTTTGAATATAAAGTTCTTCAACATTTGCTTCCTCGTTATAACAAGGAGTGACAATACTAATCTTTTTTGTCATTTATTATGTATCTCTAAAAACTATAATTTTGTTTAGGAAATAAGAAACAATCGCCAGAGGTATTACTAAGATAGCTTGCCCTAGTAATATACTGATTCCCATCATATAAATAATCCGTAAAGATTCAACATTCAATAAGTAAATTACTAAATAAACAGCGACAAAGCGCACTATAAGTCGATTGTTTCTACTCTTAAAAACAAGAATTCCAATGGTTTTAAAGTTAAATAATATTCCACAAATAGTAGCAATAAGTAAAGAATAGCGATAATATAATCCCAGATGAAGCAGCAAGGCAAACATACCATAACCAAATAGGGTATTGATTAAACCAACCAACATAAAATTAATAAATCTGCTTTTTTGCATTTCAGAGATCGTCTCACAATCATCAATATCAGGTTGATTAATGTACAGTATTTTTATTTTATTTGGCTAATACTTTTATTAAAAATGAAGTGAAGCGCTCCCATCAAGGTCGATAAGTTTTCTAGAGTGTAGTATCTAATATTTTTGGTAAAAAGATCATCTTGTAAACTACCAAACTCCCACATTTTACCATTAGAAACTACACCAAAAACTAAGTATTGCTGATTGTTATTTAATTTCTGTGCTGCAACCATTTCCGCTAAGCATTGTCCCCACCCTTCTTCAAAATTGTCTTTTTTCGCTTCTACCAATATTAAATATGGATGTTCTAATATAACTTTTCCTCTTGGCGATCGTTTGGCAACGATATAATCTGGCACGCCAGACAGTTGGTCATCAAAGTTGAGAGGCTGATGGCTCCACAGCAGTAATTTATCTCGGTATGTTAACCAAACTTCGAGCAATATTGGTGAGATAATATTTTCACAAATGGCGTATTCTGAATTAAAAACAACACCTTCTGAAAGCACTAACTGTAATCGCTCAAGAAAGTAAGGATTAATTTCAACAGTAGCGGGGAGTGATGGGATCAATTCTTGCTCTTGATAAATCAAAGGAAAGTCGGCTAAGACCTGGGCAATGCTTTTGTAATTATTAAATGACATAAAAATCAAGCCCCATCGGAATTGTTTTTTGTAATTTCAATATCAATAAGACGATTTAAAGCAGTTTCAATATTGTAGGGACAAGTTTTGGGAAGATTTAAGCCAATTTCTCGCATAGCATCAGAACGAGCTACACGATAAATTTTTTCAAGAGATTCATTGTTTAAATATTGATTTAGGCTAGGACTGTCTTCTAGATAGAGTCCAATGTTATCCCGCTCTCTACTAATAGTGTTTTGCCAGCTTCGCGATCGCTTGTGACTTTGATAGTCCCATTTGAGTAAATGATGCAAAATAAGGCGCAAACTACTCAGTAGGCGATCGCGTTCCCGTTTTGACAAGTCTCGCACCTCTTCTACTAAGTTTTCAATATCTAATTCTACAAATTTTCCTGATGCAAGTAAATCAGCCATAGTTTCTGCCCATTGGCTATAGTCTTGTTCGTATAATTTTTTCATATTAATATACTGGGTCGAACGACAAACTCTAATTCAAGTTAAAAAAACACGAGTCAATTGGCTTCTGTAATAATCACTATTATTAGACAATTATAAACTTTTTGTTTTGCAATAGACTAAATTCTCAATCTTGGATAAAACATATTTTAAGTCTAATTTATGTTCTTCTATTAAGTATTGATAGCTTCCACAAAACTTAGAAAATCTATCTTGAATGCCAATTCTAAAAACTTTAACTGGATAATACTCTGCTGTTATTTCAGCGATCGCTGATCCCAGTCCTCCATATACTGAATGCTCTTCTAAAACAACAATGATTTCGTGTCGTTGAGCGATGGATATAACTTGTTCAATATTTATTGGTTTGATGCAAGGAGCGCTCCACACTTCTAAATTATCGAGTTTTTCGCTGACACTCATCGCGGTCTTGACCATTGAGCCAGTGGCGATCAGGCATATTTTGCTACTTCCTTGTTTAATTTGACACAAGTCACCCAGTTGAAAGATAGGTAAAGAATCGTGAATGGGTTCTAAATCTGCTTTGCCGATTCGTATATAAACTGGTTGATTAGATTGGATAGCTAGCGCCATACATTGGGTCATCTCATAACTATCCGCAGGGGACAAAATAGTTATGTGAGGTACTGCTCGTAAAGCGGCGATATCTTCAGTACTTTGATGGCTAGAACCTAAACTACTGTATACAACTCCAGCTCCATCTCCGATTAATATTACAGGTAGCTGATCATAACAAACATCTAATTTGATTTGCTCCAGCACCCTAATCGGAACGAATGCACTTAAGCCATAGACAAAAGGCTTAAATCCAGCTTTAGCAAGTCCTGCGGCCACACCGACCATATTTTGTTCGGCTACACCCGCGTTAATATATTGATCAGGGCATACTTTCCGAAACTCATCAAATAAAGAATAGCCGTGGTCGCCAGTTAATAAAACAACTCGTGGGTCAAATTTAGCCGCATTTACTAGGGCATTACTAAAAGCATTTCTCATAGTAAGGATACTAACTCAGTTTCTGATAACTCGGCGATCGCATTTTGATAACTCTCAGGCGTGAGCCTTGTATAGTGCCAGCGGTTATCAGCTTCCATAAAAGATATGCCCTTACCTTTTACTGTATTGGCAATAATTGCTTTAGGTTTACCTGACTGCGTATTCATTAGTTTGCTAATTGTCTGATCCAGAAGGTGCTCATCGTGACCATCTATTTCTAGAGCCTCAAAACCGAATGCAATAAATTTAGCAGTAATGTCACCCATGTCCATAACTTCTTGAGTGGAACCCATTGCTTGATAGCCATTGGCATCAACAATGACCATTAGATTATCAAGTTTAAAATGAGAAGCAAACATCAAAGCTTCCCAAATAGCGCCTTCATTTAGTTCTCCATCGCCAACAATAGCAAAACATTTTTGCTGAGTTTGATTGCGCTTGGCTCCAAGTGCTAACCCAACACCTACCGATAAGCCATGACCAAGTGAGCCTGAAGAAACCTCAAGTCCAGATATATGAGCATCGGATAAACCCTTGAGAGTAGTACCATCGCTAAAATAAGTTTGAATGTCGGTATCGTTAAGCCATCCTAATTCGAGCATACAAGCATATTGAGCCATCACCCCATGCCCTTTACTTAAGACTAAATAATCGCGCAGTGGATCTTCAGGTTGACCATTGCCAAGATTGAGGTGTGATCGATAAAGTACTGCCAAAATCTCGACAATGGAGAAAGCGCAGGCAATATGAACTGTAGAGCCAGCATACGCCATTTCTAAAATGGTCTTACGCAATTTTTGCGATTCAAACATACCTCGCTCCTGTGTGAGAGTACCAATTTATCGAATGCATAATTGCCTCTTCAATTGAAATAGTTGGCTTTAAATTTAATGAATCGAAAGCTCTTTGTATTGAAGGAACGTATCTTTCAATAGGTTGATTAGGATCATGTTCTTTGGCGATAGTAACTAATTGATTGTGACCAAATACTTTTGATACTAAATTAGCTAATTCAGCTATAGTGATTACCTTGTCAGAACCTACATTATAGGGATAGCAGTTTTCTCCTTTAAATAGAATAGTCCATAGCCAAATTGCTAGATCTGCCATGTATAGATAAGAACGACAAGTAGTCCCATCACCTTGAATATTGATATCAGATTCATTTAGTCCAGCTTTAATGAAACTAGCGATCGCTAAATGACTATCCAGAGATAGATAAGCACCAATAAATGCAAAGCAACGTGCAATTTTTACTTCAAACCCATGCTTATTTGCATAGGAGTTACATAAAAATTCTGACACTCTTTTACCTTGAGCATACCCAGATTTAAAATCCATTAGATCTGGCGATCCTTGATAATCTTCAAGTATATAATTGATTTGACTAGGCTGCTTACCATATACAGCACCTGAACTAGTCAACAACAATTTATTGGTTTCACATTGAATCGCTAAATCTAAAATGTGCTTTGTCCCTTCTGTAATTGTATTAAAAACTTCTAGTGATGTATTGCAATTACTAATTACATTAACTTCGGTAGCAGCATGAATTACATGAGAGAACTTAATATCAGGAAATTCAAAAGATGTAACATCACCGAAGTGAAATTTTATGGCTGGATGACTAGCTAAATGAGGAGCCTTATTAGTGAAAGCTTGAATATTTCTGGTTAATACATGAATTGTTGAATTCAATTCGAGTTTATCATTAGCCCAAATAAAACTCTCTAACAGCCAGCAACCAAAAAATCCAGTTCCACCTGTGATAAAAACTTGCTTCTCTCTTACTTCTTCCCATAGGTCATAGGTATGGGAAAGAATGTGATCTAAGTCTGATGCTAATGGATTAATCATAGTGATTATTTATAACTAGCTTAGTCAGAGATACAAGTCGTGGGATGGTCGCCATCATTTACCATTACCTCTTACAGAATTGATGAATTACTGACACGACATAATTTAACATCTCTTCGGTCAGACTTGGAAATAGCCCCAGCCAAAACGAGTTTTGCATGACCCAATCTGTATTTTTGAGATCACCAATAATCCGATAGTTTAAATCTTTATACGCTGGCTGCCTAGTTAAGTTTCCTGCAAATAATAGCCTTGTACCAATTCGCTTTGACTCCAAATGTTGGACAAGCTCATTCCTTGTAAAAGGAGCATTTTCTTTAACTGAAAGCAAAAAACCAAACCAACTGGGATCAGAATTAGGCGTTACTTCAGGCAGTAACAAAACATCTTGTAAATCTTGTAATCGAGAATAAAGAAACTCAAAATTTTGTTTTCTTTTCTCAATAAATGATGGCAACTTATCCAATTGAGCTACACCCACTGCTGCCTGCATATCGGTCATTTTGAGATTGTAACCAATATGCGAATAGGTATATTTGTGATCGTATCCAGTGGGTAACTCTCCAAGTTGCCATTCGTAGCGTTTGCCACAGGTATTGTCTACCCCAGGAGGACACCAGCAATCTCTACCCCAATCTCGAAAAGATTCAACAATTTTCTTTAACCGACTATCATTGGTTAATACTGCTCCGCCTTCTCCCATAGTCATATGATGGGCGGGATAAAAACTGACAGTGGATAGATGTCCAAACGTACCAGTTTTTTGCTGTCGGTAGGTAGTTCCGACTGCGTCACAATTATCTTCAATTACCCATATGTCATACTTTTTGGCAAAGGCAAGAACTGCATCGATGTCAAAAGCATTGCCAAGAGTATGGGCAATCATGATCGCACGCGATCGCGGCGATATGGCAGCTTCTAGTTGAGTAACATCAATTTCATAACTCGGTAACTGAATATCCACAAAAACAGGAATTAACTGATTTTGAAAAATGGGATTAACGGTAGTTGGAAATCCTGCGGCGACGGTGATTACTTCATCCCCTGCCTTTAGTCGCTTATCGCCTAACTTGGGTGATGTCAAAGCGGTAAGAGCTAATAAATTAGCAGAAGAGCCAGAATTGACTAACAAACAATGCTTGACTCCTAGCCATTCGGCAAAGCGTTTTTCAAATTCAGCAGCGTAACGTCCCGTTGTTAGCCAAAAATCGAGGGAAGCATCAACCAGATTAACTAATTCGGACTCATCAAATACTTTGCCTGAAACTGATACATAGCTTTTTCCTTCAACAAAGTCTTTGGGCGCAAACTTATGTTGGTAATAATTTTTAACGGCTTCAAAAACTTGCGATCGCAAAGCTTCTTCTTGACCGTCAGAACTACCTTTAAGTGGTGTATATGAACTGGAGGATGTCATAGATTAAGTAGACCCTAATTAATGTTGACTAGGAAATTTTTGTACCACGCGATTGCTTCTTGCAAACCTTCTTCCAATGAATATTTAGGACTCCAGTTTAAAAGATGCCGCGCTTTTGCCGCCGATAAATACTGGTGTTTAATTTCGTTGGTAGCTTGATTTAAAACTTTCGGTTCTAAATGTTTTTTGTCCATTAGTTCCAGTGTTTTGCGAACTATTTCTAGTACAGTTACTTGTATTTCATTGCTAAAATTAAAAGCCTCACCTAATATCTCAGGACGATCCATTTGTTCGGCTAGATGCAAGTATGCCAAAACGCCATCTTTGACATAAAAATAGTCGCGAATGTAGCTGCCATCACTGCGAATGGTTACAGGGCGATCGCGCAAAGCCGACCGAATTGTATCAGGAACAATGCGATTAAAATTAAGATCACCACCTCCATAAAAATTTCCACAGCGTGTTATGCAAACTGGCAAGCCATAGGACTTGTAATAAGTATGACTGATTAAATCTGCACAACTTTTGGAGACATCATAGGGATGCTCACCCTGCAAAGGTGTAGTCTCATCATAGGGCAGAATTTCTTGATCACCGTATGCCTTATCACTAGAAGCAATGACAATCCGCTTCACTCCGCCAACTCGCCGACAAGCTTCTAAAACATTCCAAGTTCCTTTGATATTCGCTTCAAAAGTCGCTAGAGGCTCACGATTAGCAACCCCCACAATTGTCTGGGCAGCTAAGTGAAATACAGTCTCTACTTCATATTCATTGATCGTGCGCTCTAAAGTTGATAGGTCTTCGATTCTGCCATAGACCGTATTAATTTTGCGCTCCAGACCTTCTTGAAACAACCGTGATTGAGGTGTCCAATCCCTGACTAAACCAACTACTTTTGCCCCGCGATTGACTAGCTCTTGGGTCATCCAACTTCCCAGTAAACCCGTACATCCAGTAATCAATACAGAGCGATCTTGCCAAAAATTATTCATGACCAGACCTTCCAAGGTGCATTATTTTGATCCCAAAGCTCATTCAAATACTTATACTCTCGATAGGTATCCATGGCATAGAAAAAACCGTGATGACGGTACGCCATCAGTTGTCCGTCTTGGGCAAGCTTTTCTAGGGGGTCTTGCTCCAAAACACAGTCAGAGCCTCCTAAATAATCAAAAATTTTGCGATTGAATACAAAGAATCCGACACTTGCCCATCCGTCTATTTGTGGCTTTTCGGTAAAATCTAAAACCTCTTCGCGATCGCTGATATTGAGAATCCCAAACCGAGAATAAGGTTTTACAGTTGTGACCGTGGCAATTTTTCCATGACTCTTATGAAATTCAATTAGGCTAGAGATATCAATATCAGCCACTCCATCGCCATAACTCACCATAAAGATGTCATCATCAATATATCGACTAACCTGATGCAATCTGCCACCAGTCATAGACTCCAAACCAGTATTGGCAAGAGTTACCGAGAAATCTTGCTCAGTATGCATATTATGATAAGCAACCTGATGGCTTGTGCCTAATCGGATAGTAAAGTCATTATTCATCGCCTCATAGTTTAGGAAATATTCCTTGATCATATTTCCTTTATAGCCAAGACATAAAACAAAGTCTCTTAAACCATGATGGGCAAACAACTTCATAATGTGCCAAAGAATCGGTCGTCCGCCAACTTCCACTAAAGGCTTCGGTCGATACTCAGTTTCTTCTCGCAGTCTTGTCCCCTGACCCCCACAAAATAATACAACCTTCATTTAGATAGTCTCCACCAAGTTATTTTTGTTTGTATGAATAATATAAAATGTCAGTCTGCAAGTCTAACCTAGGACGGACTCCACTAATTTATAGAAATTCTAAATAGTTTGTGGAGACGCATCCCAAAGAGTGCGCTTCCACAAACCCAATAATCTACAAATTATTTAAGAATGTTATATCATAGTACTCCGAACATTTTTTAACGTTGATATAAGGATTGCATGGTAATAATTTGATTTGATTGACTGTTTGCTACAAAGCTAACAGTCAATCAAATAAATAAAAAATACGATCTAGAATAAATGAACGGATGTTTTGAAAATGCCCTAAGTATTGATATAGCACTGAACGCTAAAATGTCTAATTAGTAACTCAAGATTACTCTGTTTAATATTAAAACAAAAAGCTTTCGTATAATCCAGTATATTTTTCTGCTTGTTTTTCTATTGAATACTCTGCTATAGCGATTGACCTACAGTTTTTGCTCATTTGTAATCTTAATTGTTCATCTTCTAGTAGCATAATAATCCCCTTACAGAAATCATCTATGTCTTCAGCTTGAGCTAAGTAACCAGTAACATTAGGGCGTACTAGATCAGGGACACCACCTACGTGAAAAGATACCATAGGTGTTCCACAAGACATACTTTCTTGCAAGACCAAGGGTAGATTGTCAGCGCGAGTAGGAAAAACAAATAAGTCAGATGCGGAGAAAGCTATAGATTTTAAAAAATCACTATTGATATATCCCAGACTTATAGTTTGCATATCTAAATCAGAAAGTATTTCTGCACATTCATATCCGAAAGTTAATAATATAGTTTCAGCTTTTAGAGAGGAAGGCAATTTTTTTAAGGCTTTAATAAGTAAATCTCCACCCTTACGACTATCCTGTAAGCTAGCAGCAGCAAACAGGAGAACCTTTTTATTGGTGGGGATATTTAGATTTTTTTTGCATTCAGTAGGATCTAGTGGTTTAAATGCGTTAGTATCAATTCCATTAGGAATGTGGTGAATAGGAAAGCGTTTTAGCATACTTGATTTAGCTTTTTCTGTTAACCAACTACTAAGAGTTACAATACTTAAGTTAGATTTACTATAAATCCAATCTTTTAATTTCCATTCAATTCTTGTATTGTCTCGATGGTAAAAAGCTGGATAATTACTGGGATAGGGGCATTTCCCACAACCAATTTCCCAGCGATCGCAGTCATAGCTATAGGCACAGTGTCCTGTAAAACTCCACATGTCATGTAAAGTGAAAACGGAAGGCTTATCTTGAGTTAGTTTTGAAATAGCTAAATAGTTAAAATAACCTCCATGAAGGTTATGAAAATTGAGTACGTCAGCTTCTTGATAAGACTTACATTTAGTAATATTAAAAGTATTTAGCAGATGAATGTAGTTAAGTCCAAGCCGAGCGTTGAAATGATTAAGCTTTTTACTTATCGCCACAAATTTGGACGGAATAATTGATATTCGATCATCACAGTTAGAGGCATTACCAACTAGAAACTTTGAGTCAATACCATGTTTTAATAATCCTTGATGAAGGCGATAACTCGCTATACCAGCACCGCCAATGATATCCGAGTTAATATGTAATACTTTCATGAATTATTGCTTTTTATGGCTTCGATGAAAAGAGAATCAGGCTTATAAACAGAACCATCCGACTCGGTATCCAAATTAAAGGAAGTCCAATTTAAAATATAACTTTCAGAAGCAGTTTGTTTCTTAATTTGTCCAAACCCACATTTTTGCAATAGCCAAGAAAGGGAATAATAGTCGTACATCCATTGATGAACTTCTCCTGTTTGTCTAAATTTACCGATCTGTAGAGCTTCAAATTCTTCTTTATTAAGCAGTAATCTCTGAAAAAAAACACGGCGATAATCGTTGTATTTGAAGAATCGATATATATGCTTAACTATATTTAGTATTAAGTTCTTTTGAATAATATTTGTTGTCTCTTTACTAAGATTTTCTGGTGACATAGTTGGAATTTTTATTCCGCTTCTACGGGTTATAAATTCTTGATTGATCAGATCTTGGCGATAAATGAATTTCGCCATTTCCCCTCCAGATACATTTCTAACTGCTTGATCAAACATTTCTAGCAGTATCCATTCATAATTTTGTTGCCATTCTTGGGAATTAAATTCTACTTTTTCTAGACACAATAAATAGGTTTCAACAATTTGTTCAAGATCTGGAACTGCTATTCTTAGTATACCTTGGGGCTTAAGAACCCGAAAACACTCTGTCACAAAGAACATCGCCTGAGACTTAGGAAAATGTTCTAGAATATGAGAATGATACACGACATCAAAAGAATTATCAGGAAATGGGATACCCCTATTTAAATCATAGACAAATACGTCTTTACCAGTTTTTGTAAAATTGATATTTGTCCAATCAGTGTGGAACCGCAAACCACAACCAAGGTTAAGATATTTCATAAATCATTTTAAATTGTTCTTTCCACTTATTTATAGATGATGTATCTATTCGTATTTTTGTTTCAGAAGATTTCTCAATCCACTGACTAATATATGTCAGATCATTTCTTGGAACAGTTGTGAGTCCTGTATCACTAGCTATCTCTTTAGCCCGATTATCAATCTCTAGGATTAGAGATCTTCTGTTAGACAAAAGACATCTTATACCTCCGTGTAATCTAGTTCCTATATAATCAAATTGGATATCTGACTTTAAGAAAGCATCAAGTGCATCTAAGGATCTATCCAGTATAGTTAATGAAACATTAAGAGATTTGATATATTCTAAATCTTGACTACCTTGTGGCCACACAAAAACTTCTTCATATTTACTTAGCAATAATTCGATTAATTTTTTGTCTAAGTCTAAATTTTTAGAATAGTCAGTAAGCATCAAAAGAGCATTTTCAGATTTATTCCTAGGGATTTGATCTATTTTAATTTGAGATAGTGACCACATCGTAGGACATCCCGTGTTAATTACATTAGTTATACCAATAGAGGCAAGCTTTGCTTTTGTATAGCTATCTCTTACTGAATGCAAATAACTATTCGACAAAGCAGATTTTAACAAAAACCTTGTATATAGGTTGGGCGAATCTTGATACTGCCACCACCCCACTCCAAGTAAGATGGCATTTCTCATCACAAAAGTATCAAACAAAGATATTTTCCATTGATTGTATTTGTCCATGTTTGATGAGAGGAGGTTAGTTCCTCCTACAAAACACAAATCAGATGTCTGAATTTTCTTACAACCATCATTATCTATTTTAGATTGAGTTGAAATTTTTTCTATAGGGCTATTTCCGAATATATCTTTTAGCTCCCGCATTACAGCTTCTTGAATAATTAGATCGCCTAGATTAGAACTTGGCTTACCATTATTATCTTCAATCCCTGGATCAAACAAACAAATTTTCATAATGCCTTGCAATCAAAAACAAAAATTGTATTCCCTTTGACATCATTAATAGCTGATAAGGAGTACTTACTAGTAAACATTGACAAAATATCAAAAATAGATTTATGACTTACCCAATTGAGAGATTCACGTCCATTGACATCACTAAATTTTTCTAATGTGCAATATGACAGAATTATCTTTTTAAAGTTTTTATTCGTTAGATTATATACAAAATTTTCAATATCAATTACGTATTCTAAAACACCACTCAAAAAAGCTATGTCAGCATTCAACTCTGGCAATAAATCTTTATTCAAGTCTATAACTAAAGTCCTCTCATCTCTTGCAATATAATCAATCGGCAGATAAGTATTTTCTGGCTTCAAAAGAGGCTCTAGCCACATCAGACCGCAACCAAAATCAGCAACAGTTCCTGAAGTATTAATGTAGGCTGCCATCGTTGAAATCCTGTTTTTCCACTCCTCATCAAATTCCCAATTAGATGACCATAGTCCGATGTTTTCTTTTTTCTTTTTCTTGGGAAATAATTTTTTTAGCATATATTTCTATGGATTTGTAGCTCAGTTTCTATATTAGATTAGATTAATTAAGTTAGAATAATCACTTTCAAAATAATTGCTTTAGTAAAAACACAAAGACTGTCACGGTTGTAGTAAATAATACTTGTGATTGTCACATTACCTAACCTTTAAAAGCTGACCATACATAAGTTATGTGATCTCTTTCAAGAGGTCTAGTAACTTTTGCGGGGATTCCCACTGCAATACTATTGGATGGTATATCTCTACAGACTAAGCTTCCCGCCCCTATAACTACATCATCACCAATAGTTACACCTGCCATTATAGTTACATTGATTCCACACCAGACTCTATTGCCAATAGTAATTGGTAAAGGTTTAGGAATAAGAGTATTTGGGTCATGTGCACCAGTTTCTAAATGAAGCCCTGCGGAACCAATAAAGTCGTCGCCTATAACTATAGAGTTATAATTAACTACTCGTACATAGTCACCTAACGCACAACGTTCACCTAGAACCATATTGTATCCCATATTAAGAATACGAAACCCACGACCAACAAACAAGTCTTTACCATGTTTTACTTTATTACAATTCAAAAAAATTCTTTTAAAAAACAAGTAGTCACCTGGATCAGAGATTCGAGACTCCATCTCAGATAGTATTTCTAAAAGAGCTACGATAAGCTTACTCGTAAGTCTTAACACTCTTTTTATGAATTGCTTAACTAACATATTATTAGTGCCACATTAACAGTCCTGGTCCACATACGCCTTTCCAATCATTAGCCGTAGTTTTATCTGATCCTATACCAGTAAATTCAACCTCGAAGCATAAAAAATCAAAAACTTGGTCTAGTATTTCATAATTTCTTTGAGCTATGGATACATCAACATAGTATTTAGAGGCTGATAAACCGTACGCAGGAATAATACACTTTCGGATATCCCCAATTGATGTTTTTTCAGTCATAAATTCATCACTAGAATGATGCACCAGTAGTCCTTGCTGATTGCGGACTGCTATACAAGTAACTATTTCATTTTTTCCGTAGCTCTCAAATTCAATATAGATAGTAATAGACTTATCTATATTAAAATTATTGTTTTGCAAGTTATCTTGTTGAGAAATACGAATTGTTTTGATGTATGGTCTTTCTCTAATTTCTGGACAGAAGTAGTCCAAACTATATACTTGACCTGAGTCAAAATAACAATTTACTATTTTTTCAATACTATCATTAGCCAATAATTCACCTTTTCTTAGATACAAACCTCTTTGACATAAGGCTTTAATCGCTCCCATGTTATGGCTTACAAATATAATAGTTCTACCTTCCTTCGTAACATCTTGCATTTTGCCTAAGCACTTTTCTTGAAACTGTGCATCTCCCACAGCCAGTACTTCATCTACAATTAAAATCTCTGGTTCTAAATGTGCTGCTACCGCAAAGGCTAAGCGTACATACATTCCAGATGAATAACGCTTGACGGGCGTATCTAAAAACCTCTCAATCTCGGCAAAGGCAACTATTTCATCAAATTTTTTCTTAATCTCAGCGCGATCCATCCCTAAAATTGCGCCATTGAGATAGACATTTTCGCGTCCTGTGAGTTCAGGATGGAAGCCTGTGCCAACTTCGAGAAGACTGGCGACTCTGCCTTTGATGGAAATTTTGCCTGATGTTGGTTCGGTGATGCGGCTGAGGATTTTGAGGAGAGTAGATTTGCCTGCACCGTTGCGTCCGATGATGCCAACCCGATCGCCTTGCTTAATTTCAAAGGAGACATCCTTGAGCGCCCAAAATTCCTCTGAGATGTCGTCCGAATCATCTGGGCGTTTACCAGATAAGCTATGGAGTAAGGATTTTGTCCCATTGGCGATGACATCTCTCAAGGAGGTATAACGCTCTTGCTTTTGATGACCAATGATATATTTCTTGCTTAAGTTTTCAACCCGAATGACTGTGTCAGACATTTTTCGCCTTTTATTCGTTCTTTAGTCTTAAAAAATTATATAAGCAAGAATCTCTGTTTACCATATCAGAAGAGAGGGATAATCGAGTAATTTTTTCTCAAAATACAGTCAAAATATGGATTTTTATGGCGCACTGACTTGTAATTTAAATTACAAGCTTGCTTATATAAATAGAGGGATTTTGCCTTTATTATGACTTAGAGGGTCGTTTTTACAAGTCTTAGGATTGAGTTTCTGAGGTTGCGTATAGCTTGATTGTCTTCATCTTCGGAAGTATACATAGAGTCTGATGCATTTTCATTGGGGTCTTCATCTTGCTTCCCTAATTTCTGATCTAAGCGATCGCATAAGTTGTCCAGATGACTAAGCGTCTTGACGGGCTGACGGGGGGCTATAGATTCAAGATTGGGATGTCCTACCAAATCATCACAGGGGCAGCTAATGGGAACTCTTGCGCCCATATCCAAGCAAGGTACAAGTAAACTACAACGAGCGCAGGGTATGATCTCCCACTGATTGCTCAGTAAATCACTAATGGTTTGAGATGTCCCATTTAGATAAGCTTCTTGAGCTTTGGCTGTACTAATTTCATCCCAAAGCTTATTGAATACAGGGGAATATTTTTCACCTTGTATAATTTTATGTATGTACACTTCCTTGTTTTGTTGAGGTAAGTGAACAGCTTTACCCATCTGCATCCATTGAGCTAGGTAAGTTTTGACTAAGGTTCGTGAGGCCATAGATTAGAACCTTGAATAAATAGTTTAGAAAAATTTCTGTGGACAAGCTTTAAATTTGCCTGTCCTAGCTAATATAGTCTGATGGCTTCGTAAATAATCTGAATAAATCTTTTATTTTGTCATTCATTTGTCCATAGGGTATTAGACTATGCTCGAAACTTCCTCGGCTACGCTCCCAATATCTCTTCCTAATCAAGGGGAGCCATCAATTCAAATTCGTAATTTAAACTTTCATTACGGTGAGGGAGATTTACTGAAGCAGGTTTTATTTGACATTAATTTGGATGTTTATCCCGGGCAGATCGTGATCCTGACGGGACCATCTGGCTCTGGGAAAACAACTTTATTAACTTTGATTGGGGCTTTACGAACTATTCAGGAGGGGAGTTTACAGGTTTTAGGACAAGAATTAAGGGGCTTAAATCCGAAAAAGCTCGTCCAAATCCGTAAAAATATTGGATTTATTTTTCAGGCTCACAACCTTTTTCATTCGCTGACTGCTAGACAGAATGTGATGATGTCAACGGATTTATATCCCAATGATTTTCATAATACTGCACCTGCAAGTCGGGCTGCCGATATTCTTGGACAACTGGGGCTAGCCGAAAGGGTTGACTACAAACCTCATGCGCTATCGGGCGGGCAGAAACAACGGGTAGCGATCGCCCGCGCTTTGGTAAATCGCCCTAAACTAATTCTCGCCGATGAGCCAACGGCAGCTCTAGATAAAAAATCGGGGCGCGATGTAGTGACATTGATGCAAAAAATGGCGAAGGAGGAAAACATCACGATTTTGATGGTGACTCACGATAATCGCATTCTTGATGTGGCGGATCGCATTATCAACTTAGTAGATGGCAATCTCGAATCAGATAATGTCGTGAATACAGATGTAACTAATGATGCACGTACATTTATGTTGTAAAGAAGCTGATAGTAATGTCAAGAAAAAGGAACGCAAAGCGTTCCTTTTTCTTGACATTACCCTCTCAAAATGAGAGTATAATGTCTGAAGGACAAAACAATGAAAAGGGTCATAGACATGAATATAAAAACTGTTAGAAGGTATAGGATATGCGGATTTACTCAAAGAAAACTCTTGATGAATATGGAAAAATTCATGCTGATGTAGCTGGTGTGCTAAAAGGCTGGTATCGGGTAGCAAAATCTGCCAAATGGCAAAATATTCAAGATGTTAAAGAGTCTTGTACAGCATCTGCTGATGCGGCGGGACGATTTACTGTTTTCAATATCAAAGGTAATAAATATCGTCTGATTGTCAGCATTGATTATGAGAGACAAACTATTAATATCAAATATATTTTAACTCACGCTGAGTATGACTCAGGTAGGTGGAAAAATGACCCTTACTATTAATCGAAAAGCCTATGGGGAGTTGCTAACTGAGATTCAGCCTCATGTAATTACTAGTGATGCTGAAAATGAAATTGCATTGCAAAATATGGAAAGATTGCTGGCAATTCCCCACCCAAGTGCCGAAGAAGAGAGAATTTTGCAACTTCTGCTGACATTGATTGAAAAATATGAAGATGAGCATTATCCAATGGATGATGCTTCACCTCTTGATGTTCTCTTATATCTAATGGAGGCAAATGACTTAAAGCAAGCCGATCTAGTGAATGTAATTGGCTCAAGTGGTGTTGTGTCAGAAGTTGTCAACGGTAAGCGTCAAATCAGCAAAAATCAAGCACAAGCACTTGGTAAATTTTTTCATGTTGATCCCAAGTTGTTTTTATAAGTAAAGGATGGCTTTGCCATCCTTTACTTATTTGTCAAGACGGACGACATACCATTGCCATGTGCCGCGATCGCCACAATCTAGATCACAGACAGTCTTAATGAGGCGTTGTACCTGTTCAGGAATTGTTTTAAGGTTTTGTAAATCGCGAGGTAATTCATCTTGCATATCGACAAGTAAATCATGCAGAATTTCCTCTAATTCTGGCTGAGTCACAAACTTTTCTTGCATATCGGGCGGCAGCACTACATAAGTGTCTTCGTAGTACATCATGCTGCTTGGCATATTATTTTTCAGCTCATAAACTTTTTTTAAGTGAGTAAACGCAACACTTTACGCTGCCTTTACTCGGTTAAAATTTTAGCATGATGATTGAAGAGCCTTTTGAACAACCCATCGAGTCTGTTGAACCTGAGCCAGCAAATGTAGAACCTCTGACTGAAGATGAGCAAATTGATTTGCATGAGTCGGCGGTGTTGGATGAACCATTGTCTTTGTCAATGGATATGTATGAATTGCCCGAAGCACCGATCGCCAATTTTCTCAAGCAAAAAGTAGAAGCGGTGTTGTATCTGAAGGGTCAACCGATGAATTTGGCGGCGATCGCTGAGGCTTTGGGCTGCGAGAACGAAGAAGCAGAGATGGGGCTAATAGATTTAATCTCAGAATATGCCCATCGCGATAGTGCTTTAGAAATTGTCGAAACCGAGAGCGGTTTTTCGCTAAGACTGCGATCGGAGTTTGAAGACTTAGTGCATAAGCTCATTCCTGTGGATTTGGGACGTGGTGCTTTACGGACGTTGGCGGCGATCGCCCTTAAAAAAAATATTGTGCAGTCAGAGTTGATCGAGTTACGTGGGGCAGGGGCTTATCAGCATGTTCAGGAGTTAGTTGAACAGGGATTTGTGCGAAAGAAAAGGCAAGCAGATGGTGGGCGATCGTCGGTGTTGCAGGTTACGGCAAAGTTTCATCAATATTTTGAAATCGACGATCTGACTAACTTGATTTAGTTTCATCGCCTGGTTTTCTATCGATCTCATGTAGTCTAGCAATACCTTAATTTATTGCGAGAGAAATCATGGGATATAACAAGGGTGATAATTATGAGCAACATATTTTCGATCTGCTAAAGGCGAGAGGATTATTAGCTTTAAATTCAATGAGGGCTGGAGCAGGCAATTCCACAGATATAAAATTTTTGTGTAGCCTCCAAGAATATAACCTAGAAATTAAACTCGATCTTGAGGCTGATTATGGACAGAAAATGTTGAGATGGAATGATGGGATGTGGAGTTGGTGTGTTGATGATGCTGTGACTTCGTTTTATACATCTGTTGGGGTTTTGGATATCGTTAATGCTAAAAACTTCATTCCTAATCGATATTCTATCCCCAGAGATGAAATTACTATGCAGCACAAAAAGCAAGATCAAAAAGCTTTTGAAGACAAAGTAGAAATTGATATTAATAGTTTGTACGATTTTTATGGGGGTAAAAATTGTTACTATATTCAGATTGGTGGATACGGATTTTATCACCTTAAACGAGATGTACTCTCATTAGGTACACCGCAGTTTGATTGTAAAATGAAGTTGAGGTTGAGAGCTAAAACTATCCATAGTGTTCCAGTATATAAGTATGGATTTTACGCAGTTTTAAAAGTAGATAAAAAGGAAAAAATCAAAAAGTCTTGTTATGATTTGGAACAAAAAGATGGACGTGTATTTCCTCCGATTATCTAATTTTGATATATTCTAAAATTCAAAATAAGACGAGCTGAGTAGATTTTGATTTGTCAAGTTGTTTGGATTTATTAAAAGCATTTTCTTTATAAGAAAATGCTTTGGCTCTAATTGATTGAATGTCTTCAATAGAGTTAGTTATTTCCATATTATTTTTCATTGAATCTAATATAAGTATGGACTCACCAAGAGCCTTGGCAAGAAGAGGTGGAACGGCATTACCAATTTGTCGCCATTGTTGAGTTAGACTGCCACAGAAAAAATAATTAGCTGGAAAAGATTGAATTGCGGCTGCTTCCCTAGCCGTTAAATAGCGGTTTTCAACTGGATGATAGTAAGTGGTGCGACTGGTGTTAATTGTATTTGCACAATCGTAGCGATCTAAACGATTTAATTTAGCTTCTCTAAATCGCTCTTCATGAATACTTGACCAATCAACATCAAACCACAAGCTTTCAGGCAAATATGCTAACTGATCTTTTTCATATCTGACGCTTTTTCCTTCAGGGATATGTCTAATTCTTTCTCTTTCTAATTCATTAGCTATTTGCGATCGCTTAATATCATGATTGAGGATTTCAGTATTTGATTTTAGTAAATTATCAAAAGCCCATCCAACAGTTCGAGGTAAAGGCAAATCTTGATAATCCTGCGCTGAATCTTTGAATATTTTATCTGGATAAATATTTTTTACACCAAATCGGTTGCCAAGAAAAATAGTCCGTCTTCTTTTTTCTGGTACACCATAATGATGTGCTGATAAAACCCTAACATCGATTGTATAACCTAAATCTGTAAAGCTTTTAATGATTGCTTTTAAGACATTTTCATTCTTTTTTGATAACAGTCCTGTCACATTTTCAACAATGATGTAATTAGGTTCTAAGGCTTCTACGATGCGGAGAAATTCAAGAAATAGAAAGTTACGCTCGTCTAGATGATCGTTTTGTCCAATTGTCGAAAAGCCTTGACAAGGTGGCCCGCCACAGATTAAGTCAACTTTTTGATGTTCGATTATTGCTTGAATTTGCTGATTAGATATCTCCCGAATATCACCTGCGATCGCCTGAGCTTGTGGATGATTATGCTGAAAAGTTTCAATAGCGGCGTGATCGTGGTCAATTCCTAGCAAGCAAGTCCAGCCAGCCATTTCCAGACCACAAGACATTCCACCTGCGCCAGAGAATAGATCGATAAATGTTTTTTTCATGATTTCACGGTGTATTTACTGTATCAAAGTAGAATTAACAACGCTAGCATTGTCAGATATTAGAACGTCAGGAAACCTTACTATGTCAAAAGCATCTCAGGATTTAGAGAAAGCGATCGCTACAACAGCAAAAATTGGTAGTCATTTACCTCAAAATATACCTGAATGGATGCAAAAAATGGGGATATCGCCAGCAGATATAATTATAGAATCAACAAAAATCGGGAATAAAAGCTCAAACAATAAAACAGATGTATTGATTAGGTTTAATAAATCTAAACCACTCAAAATTTCTGTAAAACTTGGCAATGCAGGTTATTTTGGTAATTGGTATGGACATGAAAGATTCATAAAGGAATTTGGGCGCAATATATTTAATAAGTTGACTTTAAAGACAAGCCTATGGGCTAATGAATGGGCTAACAAGTCTAATGCTAGTCTTTTTGTGGGTGTAAGTATTAGTTTTGGAGAGAGAACTGGTAATACATTTATTCCCTTTTTGGATATTTTTGATAATATCGAAGACATGAAAAAGATTATCTGTGGCGTTGGAGAAGAAGATAATGCAGCCAATTGTCTATATGTTTCTAATGAGAAACCTAAATCTATTGAAGATCTTGTAGAAAAATTGTCACCACTTGATCTTGAAACAGTAAAACAACTAAGTGAAAAAATCACAGTAATTTTTAGACCCATTAATCCTTTTACAGAGGCTAGCAATAGAGGTAAAAATGTATACACAAAGTTTCAACCACATCAGCCTTTGTCTGAGATTACCGACGTAACAAATATCAAGGATTTAATGAAACTAGGTAAGTTTACTGAAGTCTTTCCTAATCGACTGAATCATAATCATATTCTCGACACCTTACAAGCTGATTATAAAATCCGTATACCACTAAGACCTAATCCAACTAGACAATGGCAATTCTACTCAGAAAGTAAGACTTAGTTGATTGGAGTTTTGAGCTTTTATAATATTTTCTGGTTCTGTAAGTTGTAACTTAATAGCTTTAGCTAATGCGTAGCCAAGATTTACAGGAACAGCGTTACCTATCATCTTGTATCCATGCGCTAAATTTTTATAATAAAAATTAAAATCATCAGGAAAAGTCTGAACTCTAGCGCATTCTCGAACGGACAATCTTCTATAAGGATTTGGTGAATTAGGATCAAACATCCATTTATCTTTACCAACCCAAATCATTTTATTAGCTTGGGGATGAATCGGCGCGTGACGACCTCCCGCTTGAATTGTGAATGATGGCTCATCCCAATTATGTACTCGATTGCGAGACATAAATATGCTCGAAAATCCACCAGTCATATATTCATGATTATGAACTAAACAATTTTCACCATTTGTCTTGCAAGTTGGCAACGCAGGAAGTGCAGATTCTCGTAAATCCCAAATCGCATCTTTAAAAGTAGGAATATGAAGTGATTTCTGGACTAAATTAAAATCAAAGCGTTTATTTAAGTCAACATGGTAGCCAATAAAAATTACACGTTTTCTTTCTTGGGGAACATTGTAATTTTTAGCATTCAATAAAGCAAAAGAAACTACATATCCCGCCTCTTCAAGGGATGCAATGATATTTCCAAAAGCTTGCTGATGTTTTTTATGCATCATTCCTGATACATTTTCAGCTAAAAAGAACCGAGGCTGTTTATCTCTGAGAATCCGAATATAGTCTAGAAATAACTGACCACGAGCATCTTCGATCCCTCTTTGTGTACCTCCTTCACTCCAACTTTGACAAGGTGGCCCGCCAATAATTCCGAGACAATCAGGAATCTCTTCTGAAGCAATTTTGCGGATATCGCGTCGATCTAGCACGGTATCTACATGATTTCTTTCGTAGGTTTCCCAAATATCTTTGTCATACTCATTAGCCCATGTGACATTAAAACCAGCTTGGTGAAAGCCTAAATCTAGACCTCCACAACCTGAGAATAGAGCTATAACTGATTTACTCATTAAATTTTAGATACCTTGATGAGAGATCTTTACTCTTAAAATTTATTGTTTAATTAAATCAGCTAATTAGCCAGTTGTCAAATTAAACACTTAGCTGTGATACCATGAAAACAATTAATTTATTGCTAAGTTACAAATGGCGCAAACACAGAGAAAGCCTGTATATATCCTGCCACCGCATCATGATATTTTAAGGCGCATTGCCTATGAGCAAAGGTGTAATCTATCTGATGTATTAGATGCTGTGCTAGAAAATGCGGATTGGGAATTAATTGAAAGTAAGGCTAAAAATAAACCTTTGCAAAGAGCTAATGAAAGAGGTAGTGCTTCCAACGCTTAGTTGAGCCAGTTCAGTAAATATTTTTGATTTATATAGAGATTTTATTTTGAGCATACTAATTAGACAAGGCACGATTATTCTGCCCGATCGCCAAACGTTACTGGGTGATGTTTATATTCAGCATGGCAAGATTGCGGCGATCGCACCATCTCTCAATCCCGCAGATCTAGATCAACCTTTAGAAATTATCGAAGCCAAAGGCTTAACTTTATTAGCAGGAGTAATTGATCCCCAAGTACATTTTCGGGAGCCGGGGCTAGAGCATAAAGAAGATTTGCGATCGGCGAGTCATGCTTGTGCGAAGGGGGGGGTGACTAGCTTTTTAGAAATGCCGAATACGCGACCACTCACGATTACCCAAGCGGCGTTAGATGACAAGCTCAGTCGGGCGGCTAGTAAGTGTGTAGTAAATTACGGCTTTTTTATTGGGGCGACAGGCGAAATTTTGCCAGATTTACTCACAGCGAATCCTACCTGTGGCATCAAGATATTTATGGGATCGATGCATGGGGCTTTGCTGGTAGATCAAGAGGACGTTTTAGATCGGATTTTTTCGCAGGGCGATCGCTTAATTGCTGTTCATGCTGAGGATCAAGCCAGAATTGCTCAACGCCGTAAGGAATTTGCGGGTAGTAAAGAGCCAGCACTGCACTCGATTATTCAAGATAATCAAGCGGCGCTCAATGCCACCCAACTCGCAGTTAAGCTTTCTAAGAAATATCAAAGACGTTTGCATATCTTGCATATGTCCACAGGCGAAGAAGCAGAATTTTTGCGTCAAGATAAGCCTGAATGGGTGACTGCCGAGGTGACTCCGCAGCATTTATTCATGAATATTGGCGCTTATGAAAAAATTGGCTCGCTCGCCCAAATGAATCCCCCATTGAGATCGCCTCGTGATCAAGAAATTCTCTGGCAAGCTCTGCTCGATGGCGTAATTGACTTTATTGCCACTGACCATGCACCCCATACTTGGGCGGAGAAAGGCTTTGCGGCTAGCGAAGATCAGCAAGCTCCCCCTTCGGAAAAGTCCTCAAAGGATACCGTTTTGTTAGAACCAGCCAATGTGCCGTCGGGAATGCCGGGGGTAGAAACATCATTGCCACTAATGCTGACGCAAGCAGCTAAGGGACGTTGCTCGGTACATCAGGTTAGTCAGTGGATGAGTGCAAATGTTGCCAAAGCATACAAAATTGCCAATAAGGGAGAAATTCGGATTGGCTGGGATGCGGACTTAGTTTTAGTAGATCTCCATAATTATAAACCTGTGCGAAATGAAGATCTATTAACTAAATGTGGCTGGAGTTCTTTTGCGGGATGGGAGCTTACGGGCTGGGCGGTTACTACGATCGTTGGTGGTCAGATTGCCTTTGCTGATGGCAAGGTTAACCCTGATGTACGTGGTCAAGCATTGCAGTTTGGCTAGATTAAAGACACAATGGAAAGGTAAATTTAAAAGCCTTGCATTGCAAGGCTTTTAAATTATTTGGGTTTGCTTAACACGCAAAATTACGCAACACTATGTTTTCTTCTTTCCAGATATCAAGAAAGATATCGATTTTATTTTTATCAGCGATCGCGGCTAGCATGTTTACTGCTTGCAGTAATTCCAATGGCGCTTCAAGTTCTGGTAACAATAATTTGTCTATGCCAGCGATCGATACTACTAAAGTTTCCCCAACTCCCACGCCGTCAAATACGCCCACAAATACGCCCAGTAATAGCAATTCGCCCACCCTTGCTCCGAATACGCCTAGCCCTGAGATTGACCTCACCAAAGAATTAGAAATAGGTGAACTCGAACTTTACAAGCACCGTTCGGGAATTATGGAAATCAGCATCCCTAAAGGCTGGAAGCTTGTGGATAATAGTCAGGCGGGAGAGATATTAGTAACTTGGAACGACAAAGCGGGACGCGCTACGATTTCCTCAAATATTTTTGTGCCTCCGAGTGAAATTCCTGAGAACAGACTGAGTGATGTTTTTGAAGTAATTATTAAGGGCATGTATGGCAATCAAGCGGATTTTGCACTGCGATCGCCTGTTCTTGAAGCTACAGGTAATGTCGTGATTGAGTGGACATCGACAGTGACCATTGGTAACAAAAAAATTAAATTTCTCGCTAATAGCAAATTGCAGCGTATAAATAACAAATTTGTGATCTTAACTTTTGGAGCGATCGAGCCTAAATTTATAGAATTGAAAGATTCCTTCGCTAAAATATCCAACAGTCAGACCGTCAATGCTAGTCTTACCATTCCTTAGTGATATTTCTTAAAATATGCATAAAAATATGCTGAAAACCCATTCCCTAGCCGCTACTTTTAGCGCGATCGCTGTTTTAGGAAGTCTAGTGGGCTGCACACCTAGCACCCCTGAGACCCCTGCTAGTCAAGCTCCTGCTAGCCCTGCTGCCTCTGCATCCAAGTCTCCCGATGCCAAAAGCGTAGCAACTAAGACTGAGCCTACCTCTAAGTCTGATGCTCGAATCATTAAAGTCAAAATTGACGGTCTAGAAACCTATAAACATCCTTCGGGACTATTTCAAATTGATGTCCCCAAGGGTTGGACTCCCAAAGAAAATAAGAAGCCTAATGAGGTAATTGTTTTATGGTTTGACCCATCTAAGAATGCTTTGCTATCGGTAGATGTGTTTAAGGCTCCTGCGGAGACTACTCCCGAACAATTGACTTCACTTTTAGAAACATTTCTCAAGCAAACCTTTGGTTCTCGACCCGGATTTACAGCCGAAAAGCCAATCCAACAAAAAGATGGCAGTGTCCAAATTGTCTGGGGCTATAATGAGTCACTCAAAAATGTGACCGCCAAAGTGCAAGGCAATAGCTTTATCAGTCGCAATGGCGATAAGGTTTCTTTAATTACTACGGGTGGAGTCGCAGATCAAATTCCTGCACTTAAAGAGTCTTTCGATCGCGTGGTCAATAGCTACAAAGTCGATCCCACGGTAGCAATCCCCTAAAATAAAGGCATTCATATACTTGACACACCAAATATCTAGAACCCCCTCTCCCCCTTAGAAGGGGGAGAACTCAGACTTCCCCCCTTCCAAGGCGGGACTGAGGGGGTAAGAATTTGTAAAGTGCGTCAAGTATATTAACGCCAAAATAAACAGGTGGTACAAAGCGCTATTTAATTTGAACAGCTTGCAAAGCAAGCTGTTCCAAACTTGCTCTGGATTTTAAGGGAGCGCAAAGCGCTGTATTTATTATTAAAAATATGAAATTAGCGATCGCCATTATTGACGCATTTACAGATCGAGTATTTCACGGTAATCCTGCGGCAACTACGTTAATAGCAGAATTTCCTGAAGATGCCCAAATGCAGCAAATAGCCGCCGAAATCAATCTATCCGAAACTGCATTCGTCAAACCTTTAGACCAAAATCATTTCCAGTTGCGATGGTTTACTCCATTACAGGAAGTACCACTTTGCGGTCATGCCACTCTTGCCATGGCTCATTATCTCCGTGAAATCTCGGCGATCGCCACCGATATACCACTCATTTTCTCCACCCTAAGTGGCGATCTCCAGATCACCTTTGAAGATGAATTGATTGTGATGGACTTTCCTGCGGCAACCTATCACAACTGCTCAGAGCGATCGCGACAGGTGTTAAATAATATTTTCGGTGAGATCCCCTATGGCTGTCTGGGACTCAGTGAAGATTATCTAGCCGTAGTATTAGAGTCGGAGTCTGTTGTCCAGAATTTCCTGCCCAACTATGATCTCATCGCGCAGCTAGAGGGCTTCGGATTTATTATTACGGCGATCGCTGATGTGGATCAGCCCTATGACTTTGTCTCACGATTTTTTGCGCCCAAAGCAGGTATTCCCGAAGACCCTGTCACAGGCTCCGCGCATTGCAGTCTTACACCCTATTGGGCAAAGCGGTTTGGCAAACCTAATCTTAAGGCGAAACAATTATCTGCACGTACTGGAGAGCTAGATGTTGAAGATCGTGACCAACGGGTTTTGCTGAAGGGTAAAGCTGTGACTTTTATGTATGGTCAAGTGTCTTATTAGGGCAAAGCGGCGCTTTGCCCTACCTTGCTATTCTTAAGTTTGGTGACATAAATCGTCCGAAAAATACCACCATATTGATAGGCGATCGCCTTCATCCACCACAATTGATATCATTCCCGCCTCCAGATCTCGACGACAAGCGGCGATCGCCTCTTGATGGGTTGCATGAACATCGATCGGCAAAAAAGTTTTTCCTAAATAACAAATTCCTTTTTCATTCCCCCAAGGCGTGAGAAATTTTCTAGGTTCTATCTCAGATAACGAAAGAATGATCATAACTAAATAAATATAGGACGCTCTTCACATATCCATCATCGATTAGCTAACCTAATTAAGCTGTGATGTTTATATAGACTGATTTGTGACGCTTCTAAGCATTTATACGTGACCATGAGGAATTATCTTAGTGACTCAAATCACTAAAAATCGTTCCAAAGAAATAAAGCGTCGCTTTGCGTCGCTTTATTTCTTAAAAATTTGATTTTATAGCTGTGGTAACTTGCAAAACCCACGAAGCTAGTTACGGCGCTTTGCGCCGTAACTAGCTTCGTGGGTTTTTTGTCCTAACAAGAAGGGCAGCAGCTATATAGCGATCGTTGGTTGTTAGGACTTACGCAAAACCCAAACTGCCCTCATCCCCCAGCCCCTTCTCCCAGAACGGGAGAAGGGGAGTAAAGCAATTTTCTTGTTCCCCTCGCCCTTAATGGGAGAGGGGCTAGGGGTGAGGGTCTTAGAAAATTCTGCGTAAGTCCTAGTTGTATCAAAATCACCAAAAAGAAAGACGACGCAAAGCGTCGCCTTTCTCTTTGGTAAGCGCAAAGCGCTGTATTAACTGACGATTGGTAAAAATACTTTGATTGAAGTTCGTTCGTAGGGAATACTTTCAATCTCAATCCTGCCCCCATGAATTTCCGCTAAACGCTTAACGATCGCTAAGCCTAGCCCTGTTCCCTGCTGAATATATAGCTTTTTCTCAAATTTTATATAGGCTCCAAAATTCGCAATCTGCTCTGGCTCAAATCCCTGACCATGATCAACTACACAGAGACAATATTCATTAGCATCAGATGTGCCTAATACAATTACCTCCGTGCCTTCTGAAGAGAACTTAAAGCCATTATCAATAACTTCCTTAACAATCACATTTAAATAGGAATCGGAAATCTGGATACTGGCATCCTGAATACTTAATTGCAAATCCGAAACACGATTATAGTTTTCGGCAATTTTTTTAGCACAGCTAGAAATTTCAATATCCACAAAAGTAGCTTTGCTAGAGCGTAACTGTCTATTGCCATCGATGACATTTTCCATCGACTCCAACTCAGCGTATAGCAAGAATTTTTTCACCATTTCATGCATATCTCGTCCCGCTTTACGAATACGCTTACCGATATCAGGAACCTCATGGGCTTCCATCGCGTGGTAATTCTTGACTAAAATATCCGCTAATCCCATAACCTCGATCGCAGGGAATAGCAATTGATGGGGCAAGGATTTGGAGATATTGCCGCGTAAATTATCTAGCTCTTGGCGATAATAATTATTGATTATTTCTTGTTTTTTAAACTGGGCTTTGATTGCACCTAGTAATTCATCTCGGGTAAATGGTTTGGTCAAATAGTCATCAGAGCCTAGCTCCATTCCTTGACGAAAATCTATTTTGTCTGATTTAGCACTAAGAAATATAAAAGGGATAGCCGTAGTAGCAGGGTTGCTGCGTAGCGCTGTAATTACTCCATATCCATCGATTTCAGGCATCATAATGTCACTAATAATCAAGCTGGGAATAGTTTGCTGAGCAATTTCTAGTCCATCGCGCCCATTAGTAGCTGTTATTACCACATAACCTTCAGCCTGTAGCATTCTGCTGGTGTTAAGTAAAACATTAGGATTATCTTCGATGAGGAGAATTTTTTTCATGGCAACTTTTACTACTGCTTTTAAGCTAAATGGAATTAACTTTATTAAATATTATACTGATTAACAAGGTACAAAATGCTGAATAGAGGCTTACCAAGCATTAGTATTTCAAAAATATTTTTGAAATCAATCAAACATTAATACAAAGCATCTAAGGTGATTCATTAAGTTGTAACTCCTTCAAAATTGGTAGAACAACAGTGAATTCTGTCCCCACCTCTAAATGACTACTTACTGATATAAATCCTTTATGAATATCAACGCAGTTTTTGACAATTGATAAGCCCAAACCAGTCCCAGGTAAAATTCCCACATTTTTACCTCGATGAAATGCACTGAATAAATGTCCTAAATCTTCTTCAGGTATTCCTATACCGTGATCACTAATTATAAAGGTTATATTTTCTTTATTGATAGTAATTTTAAAATCAACTTTAGTGTTTTCTGGGGAATATTTGATCGCATTAGTGATTAAATTTGTTAGTATTTGCCGTAATAATTTTTCATCCATTTTTACCAACATAGGTGGCAAATCAATCTGGAGATGAAAGTCATCAATTGATGTGTTATTTACTTGATTATATAAATATGAATGTAAATCATATTTTTGTCCAAAAGTTCTTTGCATTTGCCGTAATAGTTGAGTGCAAAAAACTAAAATATCAAACTCTGTTAAATTAATCTTTGATTTATTGGCGTTAGCCCTACTTAAAAATAAGACATCTTCCATTAAAGCTGTCATGTGCTTAACCTCAGATTGAATCTGATGTAGTTGCTCTACTTGCTCTTCCTTAGTCCATTCATAGTATTCTAATAGCTCCGAGGCACTTTGAATAGTAGTTAGAGGTGTACGAAACTCATGGGAAACAACCGATATAAAATTAGATTTCATTTGACTGAGTTCCCGTTCTTGCTTTAGCGATCGCGATAATAAAGATGCGGATAACTGCAATTGTTCATTTTGTTCTTGAAGCATTTTTTGTAAAGAACATAATCGCAAGTGGGTTTCTATCCTAGCTAATACTTCAATTAGCTGAAATGGTTTACTAATATAATCAACACCGCCTACAGAAAAGGCTTCTACTTTCTCCGAAGGCTCTTCCACTGAGCTAATAAAAATAATTGGAATATCTTGAGTTACGGGATTAGCTTTTAATATTTTGCAAACTTCATAACCATTAATGTCGGGCATTCTAATATCAAGCAGGATTATATCTGGTAATTTTTGATGCACTTTATCTAATGCTTCAGTTCCATTATTGGCTTGCTCAACTTGATATCCTTGTTTGACAAGCATTAGTGATAAAAGCTGAATATTATATATAGTGTCATCAACTATCAAAACAGACGCATTGTTGGCTAATTTCTCTTCTTTAGCTTGATATAAGTTTTGCTCGGTCATAGGAAGATAGTTTTAGAATTTTCTAACATGATAACCTCTATTCAGCTTTATATGAATCTCCCCTGTAGCCATCCTAAATACTTGGAGAGCGTAAATCCTAGACGAAGTACTCTCTCAAAACATAAACCCAAAATAAAGTTGTAGTAACTTGGGTTAAAAGTCCATTTTGACTTTATATATCCTGATACACTTAGCGTCAACTACAGATAGTACAAATTGCTGATATCAGCTTTTTGGCGATCGTCTTTGGGGATCATTAAATTTAGTCATAATCTATGCGGTTTTCGATTATTCTTCCCTGTCTCAATGAAATTCGACATGGCTATTTAGAACGAATTCTCACTAATTTAGTTCAGCAAAAGGGTGACAAAGAAATTATTGCCGTACTAAGTCCAAGTCATGACGGTACGGAAACCCTTTTAGTGGAATATGCAAGCAAATTTACGGAAGTAAAAATTGTACGATCGCCCGCCAAAAATCGCGCTCAGAGGCTCAATGACGGTCTTGCTCACAGCATCGGGGAAATTATTTTATTACATCATCCCGCTAGCCTGTTGCCTGAAAAGCTTGCTTTACAAATAGTCGAGCAGGCGATCGCCCCAGAAATCATGCAGGGGAATTACTGGGGCGCATTTCAGCATAGTTTTGATTTTGACCATTGGTTATTGCGCTTTACTTCTTGGTATTCGGACAATGTACGGGTAAAAGGTAAAGGAATTGTCTATTTAGATCATTGTCCTTTTATGGAGCGCCGAATTTTGGATGAAATTGGTTATCTGCCTGACTTAGATATTTTTGAAGATACGGTGTTAAGCGATCGCCTTTGCAAATTAGCAAGACCAGTTTTAGTCGAGGGTAAGGTCATTACTTCGGCACGAAGATTTCATCAACGGGGGATCTATCGCCATGCTCTCCTGAATCAGCTATTAAAAATTTGCTATCACTTCAAAATTGATCCCCAATGGCTCAATCGCCTGTACGAACAAAAAGCTAGCATTAACGTCAAATATTAAAAATAATGCTTCGCAGGACTTTTACAGCAATTGCCGATCAAGAGAAATTTTGAAAGCGTTGCTTCGCAACGCTTTCAAAATTTCTCTTGGTTTAAACAATCATCGCTTGTCCCTAAAGCAAGCAAAAGCCTGTAAACTTGGCAGTTGATTACCAAAGTTAATTGCTATACAGATAACAGTTTTAATTGAGGAGTTTTTAAGAGTGATAGGCTCTAAACATAATCGTATTCACAGCTATAGCCGATTACCCCGATCGCCACAATATCAAAAATCGGCTCAAAAAGCGGGGAGACAGCCATCCGTCTCATGGCAATCACTCTTGCATCGGAGTGGGGACGTAATATTTGCCACCTGTGTCGGCTTAATTTGTGCCGTACCACCTTGCTATATGCAGACAGATTTTCAAATGCCTGCGGAAGCGGCGGAATTTAAAATGGCTCAGGCTGTGCTTCCCCTCACGCCCCGCGCCGTTAATCCCCTCACCCTCGATCTTACCGATGATTTATTAGAGAGCGATCGCCTAAATCTTTTGCAAGCGATCGACAATAGCCTGCAATATATTCGTACTCCCAGTGCCGAGCGGCGTTATCCCGTAGCGGGAATTAGTCGCGATTTGGTAGAGCGCAGTCTAGTCCGATTTCGCCGCCTTGTGCAAGTATCTCGCACAGCCAAAGACTTACAACAAGCGGTCAGCCGAGAATTTGATCTCTATCAATCGGTAGGGCGCGATGGCTCAGGCTCCGTGCAATTTACGGGCTACTACGAAGCAGTTTATAAAGCTAGCCGAACCAAAACCGAAGAATTTAAATATCCGCTTTATCGCTTACCTGCGGATTTTGGAGAATGGCGATCGCCCCATCCCACCCGTGCGATGCTCGAAGGTAGTAAGCAATTGGCAGGGCTAGAGGTTGCATGGCTTAGCGATCGCTTTCAAGCTTTTCTTGTCCATGTCCAAGGTTCAGCCAGACTAGAACTGCCCGACGGCAAGTTATTGACCGTTGGTTATGCAGGTAAAACCGATCAGCCCTATCGCTCTGTCGGAGCCGAGTTGGTTCGAGATGGCAAAATGCGTCTGGAAGATGTCACCCTCCAAACCTTGATTGAGTATTTCCAAAAAAATCCTCAAGACTTAGTTACTTACCTCAATCGCAATCCTAGTTTTGTATTTTTTCGCGAAACCAATGGCAAACCAGCAACGGGGAGCTTAGGTCAAGCGGTGAGCGCAGAGCGATCGATCGCTACCGACAAAAAAATATTTCCCTCTGGCGGACTTGCACTAATTAAAACCGAAGTACCCTTTGAAAATCCCCAAACTGGCAAATTAGAATTACGTCAGATTCAACGCTTTGTCCTCGATCAAGATACAGGCGGCGCAATTCGTGGGGCTGGGCGTGTGGATATTTTCATGGGAACAGGCGATCGGGCTAAGCAACGCGCTGGGCTAATCAAAGGCGATGGTCAGTTATATTATCTTGTATTAAAAAAATAGAAATTTGGACTGTAAGTGCTTATGCAAAATAACAAACTAAAACCCGTAGGGGCGCAACTTTGCGGGTTTTGGTTTGTTATTGTCATCTAAATTTTAAAAATCATCAAAAAACAATATGCCACAAGTTAATCCATTTACGATCCGAATGCAAGTATCGAAGATGTTTGAGCAAGGACAATCTCTTTTTGCCGAAGTCAAAGTCCAAGATTGGCTCAGAGAGCGTAATTATAATCCCAAAGATTATGTGATTCGTTTCCATCAAAAAATGGCTCCCGTTGGTTCTTCATCTTCGGTAACAGTAGAGATAGAACTCCTTCGCAAAGATGGACAGCCCGTCGAAGAATGGCTCCAACAGGAGATTAATCGTCATAAAGCTTAAGAATAGAAGATTGGCGCTTTGCGCCAATCTTCTATTTTAATTTGCTACCAAAATAAAGGCTGACCAACTAGCGGGATGTAAATTATTTTGAGTAATTCCCTTAATCTGAGCCTTTTGTAAGGCTTGAGCCTTAGTTAATCCATTAATTTGCCACTCATTATAAAAATCTTTAACTAAGGGAACCACATCCGTATCGTCTACTGCCCAGAGAGTCGCTAAAACATTGTTAACTCCCGATCGCAGTGCAACACCCGCTAGTCCCAGAGTGGCGCGATTGCTACCTGTCGCGGTTTGACAAGCACTAAGAATTAATAGTTCGATTTGGGTTCGGCTCGATCGCAAAATTGCTTCTAATTGTTCGAGATTAATTTTGCGATCGAAAGCCTGTAGATAAGTAGCTTCGGGCGTAGCGCCAAATTTCGCATGGGTGGCAAGATGCACCACTTCATAACCAGATTTAATTTGAGTACGCAATGTCTCAAACGTAAAATCCTGATTTAAAAAGATTTTAGATATCTTCTCACCAGACTTACTTTTCCAAATGGTCTCCACTTCATGGAGTTCTTCTAAAACTTTAGGCAAAGCCGCAAAGGGCGCGATCGCCTCACTTAGCCCAAAAGCTAGTAAGTTTAACTTAGAGGCAGTTTGAGTAAGATTTTCCGTTAACTTGGATTCTACAAGATAAACAATGGGATATTTTTGAATCAGAAACTGCTTGCCATCATACAAAGCAGCGATGGGGATACTTCGCAGAATATCATCATTCACAAAGGCTAAAAGCTCGACAGGCGATCGCTGTAAATCCTGTTCAAAAGGACGAATTAATAAATCATAAATTTCTCTAGTAGGATTGAGATACTCATTTGTAGCAACGTTTTCTAAAGTGAAACGCAAATACTTGATTTTGGTATTTAACTCCGCCCTAGATAGCGGCACTACATAGCTTTTGAGAAAACCATCAGGCAGTCTCATCACCATATAGGTCTGTTTATCTAAGGTAATCGAATTGATAAGCGCAATCTTCTGTTTTGACTGTTCTTGTTGTTTACGGCTACTCCCTTTGTTTTGTAAGCATTCATCACCAAAAAAGTTTTGCAACTCCGCTAAACGCAACAAATCCGCAACTTGCAAAGCTTCCTCAAGAAAGGCTTTTTGCTTTTCAGGATTTAATTGCGAGTTATTTTCGGACAATAAAAGCTCAATTAACTCACGATAAACTGGCTCTACGCGATCGCGCACATCAAATTGAAAGTTCCGATCCGCCGCCACAATATCACTACGAATACTTTGGAGCGTAGCGATCGCCTGTCGATAGGACTCGATGGATTTCAAGCGATCGCCCTTTGCCTTGAGGATTCTCGCTATTTGCCATTGCCAAAGATAAAGACTATCCGCCGAGTTATAAGCTTGAGCTAACCATTGAGCCTGATTGGTATATTTCAAAGCATCATTCAAATTCCCATTCATTTCATAGACTTTACCGATCGCCCCCATGACAAAAGACTCACCTCGCCTGTCACCAATACTTTGAGCGATGCTCAGCGCTTGATGAAGCACTTGAATTTGCACAGAAATTTTATTAGGGGAATAAAGAGATGCTAAATCGATCAGTGCATAGACTTTAGTAGGCGAATCTGGCGCGATCGCTAATAATTTTGTAGCCTTTTCTAGATGTTCTTTTTCTAGATGTTCAATGAGTTCTTTAGGTTCAAAAAAATGATTTGGTAAATAGTGCGCCTGTTCCAAACGTCCTAAATTCAGCAATGCTTGAGCTTGAAGCAAAGCCGCATCGTTAAACGATAAACTTTTTTGATAGGCAATATAAGCCTCAGCAAGATCCCGATCTCGCAACTTTTTTAATCTTGTCACTTCTGTAGCATTTGCTTCTTCTGATTCTATTTCGATTTGTCCTTGATAACGCTCAACCGACCGAGCAAAAGCATTACCAAGATTCATCCAGCCTGAAGCCAGAATGTGCGGATTCCGCGTTAAGCGAATGCTTTCTTGGTAGGCGGCGATCGCCTGTTGATATTCCCCCAAAGCGAGATGGGCATTGCCTAAACTTCCCTGTGCTAATTGCAGGATTTCCCCCTCTCCAAACCCTAATACTTTTTGTAATAAAACAATCGCCTGCTGTTGCTGTCCCAAAGCACTATAGGCTTGAGCTTGGTCGATCAATAATCGTGCCAGACGCTCCTTATTTTCAGAATTTTGATTTTGGGATTGATAAATTAATATTGCCTGTTGCCACTGGGCGATCGCTTCCGATACTCGCCCCATTTTTCGATAAGCAATACCGATATTGCTATAAATCAAAGCTTTTTCATCCAATTTATTCGTCAAATTCAGCGTTTTTAGCCATTGTTTAATTAACGCCTCATATTCATTGCCCTGATTTAAGTTTTCTTGCCCTATTTTGAGAAGAGAATCGTGAGTGGATATTATCGTAGTCATCGATACACTATTATCGAAAATCCTTCTTTTGATCAGTGAGGGATGATTACCATTTCCTAATACTTCACTAGCACTAGTAAGAGCAAGTAAATTAGACAACAAGGTGGCTGCAACGATAATTTTTTGAGAATAAAAGCAGTTCAAGGTATTTACTAACCTAATTGCAGAAAAATCAACTGAAGAATTTTTAAGATTAAAAAAGGTAAAGATTTACACTGATTTATATTGTTTATCAACTTTATTTATACAGCTTGAGAAAACACATTAAAAATGCTCATTATTTAACTAAAAATATTACATAAATGCAGAAATAAAAAGTTATAGGAAGATAAGCTTATTGGCTGTTTTTTTTAGAGATTCGGGTATACTCTTATGGTAACTGTAAGACACAGAATTACTATGTTTCCACAATCTTACAAAAGTATTCTGAACGCTTCTATCGCCTTGATGGGGGGCATAGTATTGTTTTGCAATCAGGCAGCAGAATCTTTAGCTACTAGTCAGACTCGTTCTCAAACCAATACCTATACACCCTCTGACCGACCTAAGCCTCAGAGAACCCAAGGCGGTGGCTCACGCGGATGTGTTAATAACCAGCCAGTTTCCTTGCAACTTCTCGTCCCGCAGGATCATACGGCTTTTACAGCCGATTCTCACCCTACATTTTCTTGGTATGTCTCCACCGTGCCATCTATGCCCATGGAGATTGCCCTAGTCGAAGAAGGTGTTGCTCAGCCTATCTTAGTTAAGCGTCTAGCGGTTAAAAACGCGGGATTGTTACAATTTAAATTGCCCCAAGATACATCAGGGCTGGAAATCGGCAAAGAATATCGCTGGACAGTATCTCTAGTTTGTAACCCTGAAAGACCCTCTCAAAGCATTTATGCTCGTGCATGGATTCAAAGAAAGGATTTATCCTTAAATTTACATAAAGATATCCTATCTAAAAAGTCAGCTTACGACAAAGCGCTTGCATACATTAGAGCGGGAATTTGGTACGATGCGATTGCCTCGATAGCAGAACCAAAATCTAACAGTTCTGAAATTGCCTTAGCGTCCAACCTTTTGCAGGATTTACTGCAACAAGTCGGAATTAAGGAAGCAAGTGACCTTAAACTCCTCTAAATGCTCTCTATCAAAAATTTAAAGACTAGTTGGGAAAAATTACCGCGCAATCTCCAACAATGGGGAGGTTTTTTACTCTCTAGTAGTAGCATTTACCTTTTAATTTTTGGCTTGCGTTGGTTAGGGTGGCTACAGCCTAGTGAGTGGGCAGCCTTTGACTTATTTATCCAGATTCGTCCATCGGAGCCAGTTGACGAAAGAATTATTATTGTTGGTATTCAAGAATCTGATATTCGCTATTTGGGGAAGTGGCCAGCATCAGATCGTGTATTAGCTAATATTTTGCGTAAAATTCGTGACCAAAAACCAAAGGTGATTGGTTTAGATCTCTATCGAGATATTTCCGTGGGGGAAGGCTCGGAAGAGTTAGAAAAAATCTTTAAAACTACCCCTAATCTCATCGGCATCGAAAAGAGTATTGGCGATCGCGCTAACGCCGTAATTGCGCCGCCGCCAACCCTAAAAGCTTTAGGTCAGGTGTCCGCAAATGATGTGATCGTTGATCCCGATGGCAGATTAAGACGAGCCTTGCTCTACCCCATGCCCGATGGTAACGAAGGATTGCCTAGCCTTGGACTGGCGATGGCACTTTACTATCTTAAAGATCAGGGCATCGAGGCAACATCTTCTAAGGACGGAGGTTACTTACAACTTGATCAAACAATTTTTAAGCCCTTAGAGAAGAATGATGGCGGCTATATCCGCGCCGATGCGGGTGGTTATCAGGTCATGATGAACTACCACGGCTCATCACAAAAAATTCAATATATTTCCCTTGAGCAACTTCTTGAAGATCGCATTGATCCCAAGCTGATGCGCGATCGCATTGTCCTAATTGGCGCTCAAGCCCCTAGCCTTAATGACGTTTTTTATACCCCCTACAGCAGTAATTTCATCACTTCGCCAGCTCAAATTTCAGGCGTAGAGTTTCAGGCAAATATTATTAAAATGGTTCTCGGTGCGGTTTTAGATAATCGTCCTCTATTTAAGGTGTGGTCAGATGGGTGGGAAGAAATATGGATTGCGAGTTGGGCGCTAGGTGGGGCAGCAGTTATTTGGATTTTTTCTTCAAAACGCTTAGTTGTGATGGCAGGAGCCGTATTAACCCTGACTGGTTGCTTATTGGGTGGCACTTACTTAGCATTTACTGGAGGTTGGTGGATACCTGTTGCACCCTGTTTATTTGCCTACATCGGCTCGATGTTGGTGATGCAAAGTTACATTTATGTGTCGCGTCTGCGTGAGTTAAACGCCGCCTTATCTGATTCTATTGAGCTACTAGCCCATGATGCTTCGCACGATGCCCTCACAGGTTTGCCGAACCGCAATCTTTTTATGGATCGGGTTGAACATGCGATCAAATATAGTAAGCGGCATCCAGAATATATGTTTGCGATCTTTTTTATCGATCTAGATCGCTTCAAAATGGTCAACGATAGCTTAGGGCATAATGTCGGTGATTTATTTTTAAAGGCGATCGCCCAAATTTTGCAAGGATGTCTTCGCTCCATTGACACAGTAGCGAGATTAGGCGGCGATGAATTTACGATTCTCATTGATGATATTCAAGATGCGGGCGAATCTATAGTGGTAGCCGATCGCATTCTCAATAAATTTCTCTCTCCTGTGATTATTCAAGGAGAAGCAATTTTCCCTAGTGCCAGTATTGGGATTGTCATTAGTACACCCGCCTATGATAACTGCGTCGATCTGCTTAGAGATGCTGACATTGCCATGTATCGAGCTAAGGCTTTGGGCAAGGGACGTTATACGCTTTTTGATCAAGAAATGTATGAGCAAACTCTCAGGCTGACCCAACTCGAAAGCGAACTGCACTATGCTCTCCAACATCAAGAGTTTGAGCTTTACTATCAGCCCATTGTTTCGCTAGAAACCAGTCAGTTATCGGGATTTGAAGCTTTAATTCGCTGGAAAAATCCTAAAAGAGGCTTCATTTCGCCCATCGAGTTTATTCCCCTTGCCGAAGATACGGGCTTAATCGTAGCGGTAGGAGATTGGGTGTTGCAGGAGGCTTGTCAACAACTTCAAGCTTGGCTGACAAAATTTCCTGAAGCCGCCGATTTAAAAATGAGTATAAATTTGGCTAGCCATCAAATTCGCGAACCAGATCTTCTCGAAAAACTAGATGCCATCCTTGTCGCCACTGGGGTTAAAGGTAGCTCAATTCGGCTGGAAATTACTGAAAGTACCTTAATGGATCAAGGTGAGCAGACTATCAATAAGCTCGCCCAATTAAGAGCCAGAAATATTCAACTAAGTATTGATGATTTTGGTCAGGGCTATTCTTCTCTCAGTTATTTACATCGCTTTCCGATTAATATTCTCAAGATCGATCGCGCTTTTGTTAGTCAAATGAGTGATGGCGGCGAGAATATTGAAATCGTGCGGACGATCACCATGCTGGCTCATACCTTAAAGATGAGTGTAGTTGCGGAGGGTGTAGAAACTCGGCAACAGGTAGAAATTTTGAAAAAGTTAGGTTGTGAATATGGGCAGGGCTATTTATTCTCGCGCCCACTTCCCGCTAATGACGCAGAGCAAGCGATTGTCAATAGCATAAAGGCGATCGCCTAAAAATCTCCTAAGAGAGAGTCAAAGCTTTGCTTTGACTCTCTCTTTTTTAAATGAAGAAATGGCGAAGCCATTTCTTCATTTGATATCAGCTTGTTTGTTTATAGCCTAACTTCAAGAAGATATTTTCTAAAGTCTCTTGAGTTCGATGGAAATTAGAAATGGGAATCCCTGATTCAATTAAAGATTTCAGCAGATCGGCACATTCTTCGATACTACCGCCAAATTGAACGCGAATACTATTAGTTCCAGATAGTAATTCTACTTCCTGAATTAGGGGTGATCGCTTTAAAGCTAATCGCAAGTCTTCCATATTGCCTAAGGTGGAAATAAGCAACTGCTGCCGATCTTGACTGCTGCGATCGTAAAGCTCTTGTAATCGCGAACTCTCCACCAATGTACCAAGTTCCATAATACCAATGGAAGTGCAGATTTCGGCTAAGTCACTTAAGATATGCGATGAAATGAGAATCGTCATTCCCTGCTGTTGCAGGGATTTAATAATATTGCGAACCTGTACCCGTGCTAAGGGATCGAGTCCTGATACTGGCTCATCTAGCAAGAGCAAAGTGGGATTATGAATGATACTTCTGGCTAAACTAAGACGCTGTTTCATCCCTCGCGATAGAGTGGCGATCGCCTCATTCTTTTTCTGCTCCAATTCCACTAGTTCAATTACTTCATCCAATCTTTGCGATCGCTGCGGTTCACGCAGAAAATATAAACGCGCAAAATAATCGAGATATTCCCATACGGTCAGGTCATCATACAAGGGAAAATCATCTGGTAGGTATCCTAACTGGCGCTTCAGTTCAGGGTTGTTTTGACCTCGTAAAAATCGCGCCCCATTAATATAAATTTCTCCTGCCGTAGGCTCTTCGGCGGCCGCCAACATCCGAATTAAGGTAGTTTTTCCTGCACCATTCGGTCCAATAAGACCATAAACCTCGCCGCGATCGATCAGCAAATCAATATGATTAACCGCCACGTGATTGTCAAACTGTTTAGTCAATCGGTGAGTGCGAACCGTTGGTACTGCTGCCATGAGATTGCCATAAAAGTTATAGTAATGTTAACCTTCACATAAAAAAATGTGAAGATATCCCACATAAATTTATTTATATAGCAGTGAAAGAGATCGCTCCTCCCTTCGCAGTGAATAGTGTAAGCCTAATTATTCAGTAGAAAGGAATGAGGTAAACGAAGATTTGCGCCTCTTATTTCTACTTATCCTAATGAGTACTAACTATGAGCAACCAATCCTACGATTACAAAGGTCAAGACTTGCAAAATCAATCTTTTGTCGGACAAGATTTGTCAAGAATAGACTTCAGTGGTTCCGACTTGCGCGGCTGTGATTTTACCAAAGCAATTTTAACTGGGGCGAATTTTGAGCGCGTGATTACTGGACAAACTCCTCAAAAATTGAATAAAGCTATTTTCTCTATAGTTATGGGCATGATCGCCATGATCAGCGTCATTACCATAATCACCTTTGTAGTCGTAACGGTTGACAATCAGCTATTTGTTTGGCTTGGAGAAACCTACAGAAAAATCAGTAGTATTTTTTCCACTCTGCTGCTGTTTGTTCTATATTTCTTTCAAAAACATATTTTAGAGGCTTTTCCCAAAACTTCCGACCTTTTGGGGGAAGCCAGTATTTGCTTGCTTTTTTTTCTCATGCTATTTCTTACAATAAGCTTTGCTGTCATTAGCTTTTCTGGGGCCTTTCTTTTTTTAATTCCCATGAGCATTTCGGCGATCGTGACTTTTAAAGTCTTTACATGGTTGATTGAGTCAATTAAAAGTAAAACAGGAACCTCTTTTAAAAAGGCGAACTTAAATGAGGCAAATTTTAGTCATGCGCTAATTGGGAATACAGATTTCTCTTTTGCTCTAATGACAGGAATCTGTATCGAAGGATGGGTAATGGATTCCTATAATCGATTTACAAAATCTCAATGTACTTATTTGTATTTACAACAGCAACAACGCTATCCGCCTACGGGTGAATTTCAAGATCATGAGTGGGAAAAATTTTTGAACTCACATTAAAAATAAAACCCTAAAAGCTTTCTAGTAAGCTATGCGTGTGTCACAGCTTACTAGAAAGCAGCGAGAGGTAAAGCGTGATAAAGTCATGCATCATTGACTATTTACTGGCAAGGGATTATGCAGGAATATATTGTTAAATCTGGAGACACCCTATCCAATATTGCTCGCCGTTTTTTAGGAGCAAATGGAGATTGGAGAGAAATTGCAAGGGTTAATAATATTAGCAATCCCTCCAGCTTACAAATTGGTCAGAGACTTCTCATTCCCGATAACGTAGAGACTCCGCCGATCGCCAAAAATCCTGAAGTGGCGATGGTCAGAAATACGTTGCAGGGTGTTTATCCACCCAATAAGATCGCGATTTCTTTTACCACTGTTGGTAATGATGTCATCGCTAATTTATTAAATACTGGACAAAAAGAACCATTTGCCAAAACGAGAAATCTCGGACTATATCGCTTCGGCATTTTCAAACTGCGGGACTTTATTACTTACGGCGGTAGCCTATTGCAAAGAATGCAAATGAGTCCTTCAGAAATTAATGTGATGTTGGTAACCTCCGCCAATGAAGGCAGCCTTGACGCGATTAATACTTGGGATAATCAATATTTGAGTTTTGGTATTTTCCAATGGACGCTTGGTTCCGCAGGACAACAGGGAGAGTTACCAGCATTTCTAACAAATGTAAAAAGACGCTATCCCAACGAATTTCAATATTATTTTGGACAATTTGGGCTTGATGCGTCTTCCCTTGATGGAATTACGGGCTGGATGTCGCTTAATGGTATTCGCCTTGTGACTGAGGCGGATAAAAATCTGATGCGGCAACCCATCTGGGCTTTACGCTTTGCGATCGCGGGAATGGATGCGATCATTCAATCCATACAGGTGCTACACGCAATTTCTCGCCTCGATCGCTTTTACTTTACACCCACCCAATCTCTACAGGGATATGCTCTCTCTCAAGTCCTCAGTTCCGAGTTTGCGGCAGCTTTGCTACTCGATCACCATGTCAATCGACCTAGCCATGTAATTGGCTGTGTGGCAGAGGCGATCGCGCGATCGGGCTTAACTCCGGCCCAAATCGCCCAAAGCCCCATCGATCAAGAATCTGCCATTATTCAAAATTACCTTACTATCCGCGAAACCTATGGCGGCGCAAATGCGATGACCAAATCCCGCGATCGCGCGGAACTGATCAGAAAAGCGATCGGTACAGGCAATTTGTCTCCCCAGAGATTTTCATTTCGCTCAAATCGTCAAGTACGCATGGCTTAAAAAACAAAATAGAGGTGCAGCGCTTTGCCCCTCTATTAAAAAAAAGAGCTTGCTTGGCAAGCCCTTTTTTAAAAGTTAGCGTCGATTTTGGGCATCGGAAATAGGTTCTGGATCAGTAATAAAAAAGCTTCTTGTAGAACTAGGGGCATTAAGCTCACGAGCATCCACAGCTTTGGAATTATTAAGCAAAGCTGCATCACGGTCTTCCCAACGACTACGGATGGGGGTTAGCTCTACAGGCGTAGACAATAACGGTAAGCTCGTATTGCCACCATTAGAATTAGCCGCTACGCGATCGGCTTTACTTTCATAGGAGCGACTATAAACCCGTTGACGCAAAGCTGCAATCCTTTCGGCAATCCTGTCATCGGCATTGCTAGAAATGGCGAGAGGGTCACGCATGGAGTTATAAACACGGTCAACCTTGGTATAGATCCTTTTGCGATCGCTCACATTTGCCTTTGCTACATAGGTAGGTCGCCTTAATCCACCTAACTCCTCTTGCGATCGGGTCTTAATGTCGGCAATTACCTCGGATTCATCTAGCAAAAAAGAGATTTTATCTTGTACCTGTGATGAAGATTTTGGCGTTTCCTTGGGTTTAGCGGCTGGACTAGCCTTGGGTAATTTTATTCCCGCAGGAGATGGGTTAACCCCTTCTAATGCTTGTTTACCAAATCTGTAGGCGACCATTCCTGCTACAGATCCCACAACGATCATCGCAAATAATAGGATTAGACTGTAGCTCAGCCTAAATTTTTTAGGCTGCTTTTTTTTCTTGCGGAGACGTTTTTCTGGCTTTTCAGAGCGGGTTGTTGCCATCACAAACTTGTTTAGCTAATATTTTCCCTAGAGCAACCTGCACGGTAGCTTGCTTGATAGCATATAATACTTACGGCTATAATCACAACATCCCCAAGGTTGGCTGACTGGTAAAGCAAACGACTCATAATCGTTGATATGTCGGTTCGATTCCGACACCTTGGATAAGGCACACAAGCCACTACGACTAACTTACACCGTGTAACCAGTTATACGGTTAGATACTTTTGGACACATTTAGATTGTTTTTGACTATCAGATTCTCTATGATGATCGGTCACTTTGCGATCGCCAAAAGCATAATTTAAACAGCACCGCCCATACCCTCGATAAATGTGTCAATCAAAGACTTAATCTTCTCGGATATGCGATCGATGGTTGCTTTGCGTTCTAAGATTTTGGGTTTAAAGTTGAGAGCGCTGATAATCTCCTGCTCTCTGGGTAGACGGTTAGCGAAGGCATAGTTATTAATGAGCTTTGATAGTTCTTCAGGCGCAATATTCTCGGTGGTGCAGAGTTCGGCTAAGGCTTCAGATTTTTTGGTTAGCCAGTAGTCCTCAAAGGCTTGTTCGGCATTTTCATGTGGTTGAAGTTGTTGCAGATTATTTTCGATGAATGTTTCGATTAGGGCGCGTTTACTGCGTAGTTGGACTTCACCTGCCATGAGGTCGAGGATTTCTTTTTGACGTTTTTGAGCGGCGGCGGGATCGGTTTTGCTCATGCTTCTCAAGAGGTTGAGAATGTAGGCGACGTTAATCTCATCACGATGGATTAAGCTCAGTTCAAAGTCCACTTCATCGAGGATCGATGGTTTTTCGGTGTTGCGTTCTTTCTTTACACTGTCATAGACATCGAGATATTTGCTTTTGTAGTCCTCAAACTTTTGGGCTTCAAGGGTGAGGTCAGTTTCTTCAAAGTCGGCAAAGGTGGTCAGGGCATTTTTGAGGCGTAGTAGTTCTCGAAATTGGGTGACAAATTCTAGTTTTTTGTTTTCATCGGCTAAGGTATCTACGCTTTTGATGGTAGGAGTTATTTTTAATAGCGCGATCGCAGCTTCATTAAATTGAGCTACATAGTCCTCATAGGGTTGGACTAGCACTGTTGCTTTTGCATCTTTGTCAGAGAATAGGGCGATCGCGTCATCGGTTGCCTTTTTGAGGTTGCGAAAACAAACGATATTGCCCTGTGATTTTTTATCGTTGAGAATGCGATTGGTGCGGGAGAAGGCTTGGACTAGCCCGTGAAACTTGAGATTTTTATCGACATAGAGAGTATTTAGTCTGGGGCTGTCAAAGCCTGTTAAGAACATATTCACCACTAGCAAAATGTCGATTTCGCCTTGTCTGACACGCTTTGAGATGTCTTGAGCGTAGTTATAAAAAGCTTGGCTGTCGTTGGCACTATGTTTGGTATTGAATAGGGCGTTGTAGTCAGTGATGAATTGATCGAGTTTGTCGCGATTGCTTTGGTTGATTTTTGCTTCGCTAGGAATTTCTAGCGGCTCTTCATCGATCATGCCGTTGGCTTGTGGATTTTCTTCGTTGGCAGCATAGCTAAAGATTGTGGCGATTTTTAGGGGAGTGGTTGCTTGAGCTTGTTGCTTTTGGAATAGTTCGTAGTATTTGATTAGGGTTTCGATATTGCTGACGCAAAACATGGCGGTGAAGTCTGGTGCTTTGGTCTTTTGAGCGTGATGTTCCAGAATGTAGTCCACGACTTTTTCTAGTCTGAGTGGACTTTCGAGCATTTCTTTGGTGTCGGTTTCTTCTACAGCAATATCGAGATCGTTAGCGCCTTTTTTCTTCCTTCTTTTTTTAGGAGTTGAGTTACTGGTTTGATTGGTTTTGCCCACATACTCGACGGCAAAGCGCAGTACATTCTCATCTTTGATTGCGTCCACGATTACATATTTATGCAAGCAATCACCGAATAGGGATGCGGTGGTTTGTTGATAATCCTTGGAGCCAAAAGCATTTTCTGCGAGGATCGGTGTGCCAGTAAAGCCGAACATTTGGCAGTTGGTAAAAAACTTTTTGATGTTCTGGTGAGTTTCTCCAAACTGGCTACGGTGACATTCATCGAAGATAAACACAAATTTTTTATCTTGTAGATGTTGGATTTTGTCGAGATAGCGCCCTTTAACGATCGCATTGTTGAGCTTCTGAATGGTGGTGACGATGAGCTTAGTGCTGTCGTCATTTAGTTGTTTGACAAGATTATTGGTGTTGGTGGTGCTGTCTACACTGCCTTTAGAAAATTCGTTAAATTCCTTGGCGGTTTGGTAATCGAGGTCTTTGCGATCAACGACAAATACGACTTTGTGGACTTGGGGCGATCGCATGATGATCTGGCTTGCCTTGAAGGAGGTGAGAGTTTTGCCTGAGCCTGTGGTGTGCCAGATGTAGGCGTTTTTGGTGCTGGTTTTGACCTGTTCGACTAATGCTTCGGTTGCGTAGACTTGATAGGGGCGGAGGACTTTGAGGATGTTGCTAGCAGTGATCACGATGTAGTGGGTGATCATTTTGGCTAGGTGACAGGTGCGGAGAAAGGTGTCTGCAAATTCGCTGAGGTCAGAAATACGATTATTTTCTTTGTCTGTCCAGTAAAAGGTTTGTTGGAAGGCTTGAAATTTATTGTTTGCAAAATATTTTGTGTTTACGCCGTTGCTGATGATGAATAGTTGCACATATTGAAATAGTCCTGCTCCTGCGTCATAGGATTCATGTTGGTAGCGGTTAATTTGATGGAAGGCAACTTTTAGCTCGGATCCGCGTTTTTTGAGTTCGATTTGTACCAGTGGCAAGCCATTAATGAGGATGGTTACGTCATAGCGGTTTTTACGTTTGCCTTCAATGCTGATCTGGTTAGTGACTTGAAATTCATTTCTGCACCATTCATCGCAGTTGAGAAAGCTGATATAGATGGTTTCGGCGGGTTTACCGTCTGTAGCTTCCCGTTTAAGGGCATATTTGTCGCGGAGTATTTTGGCGCGTTCGATGACTGTGCCTGTGTTGAGGTGGTTGAGAATGAGTTCAAATTCGTTTTTGCTAAGGGTAATGTTACCGTTATGAATTTCTAGTTGTTGCTTAAGGTTGGCAAGCATGGCGGCTTGATCTTTGATTTTGACCCTTGTATATTTCAGGCTTTGGAGTTGATCGATTAAGGCGGCTTCTAGTTCGGCTTCGGGTTGGGTAGTCATGGGTAATATTTGCTAGTTATGCAAGTTGAATGATTTTGTTGAGCCGATCGCATACTTGCAAAAACAAATCTTCGTTTAATTTACCTAATGGGTGAGGTTTTGCGCCACGCATTCGCCAGTCAAAGGATTTTGGCTGATGACAAAGGACATAACTGGTTTTGGCAACTTTTCGACCTGATGCTTTGCCTACTGCTACAGCAAAAGGATTTTCGGCGTTATATTCGGCTGTGGTCATTGGCAAGCCAATCACTAGAGAGGTTTTGTTATTGAAGGTACTGGGGGATAAGACTAAAAAGGGGTGAACGTCTCGCATTTCTTGCCCTATTTGTGGATTGCAATCAATCCAGATGATGTCTTGGCGATCTGGTGTCCAGTTGGCTTTTACCATTGCTCAGCGCCTAGTCTTTGCGATGTGGGCATTGCTTCACCGCCATGTATTGCAGGGTTAAATTTTTCTAGCATTTCTTCTAGGCTAGGGGATTCGTTAAATACTGGTGCGATGATTACTTGTCCCTCGATAACTGATAGCTTTACCCTTTGGTCTTTGTGCAGTTTGGCGGCACGGGCGATCGCCGCAGGTAAGCGGACTCCTAAGCTATTGCCCCATGTTTTGAGATCGAGTACTACTTCTGTCATTACAGCAACCTCAAAGCTATATGTTTAAACATAAGTATAAACGTTATGGCTATTATGGTCAATTGCAGTTAATAAGTCTTTGCCATAAGATAGAATTTAGTGCATTGTTGAGGTGAGTTATGGAAACTATTAGTATTGAGGTTGATGCAGAAGTTGCTAGAACCTATCAAAAATCGAATTTGATAGAGCGTCAAAAGATGCAAATTATTCTAAATGGATGGCTAAAACAAATTATGAATAGTCGTTCTTTGGATGAGATTATCTTGGATATGCAAGCACAAGCAAAAAAAAATGGATTAACTCAAGAAATCTTAAATGAGATATTGAGTGATGTCGCCTAAATCTAGATTTGTTGTAGATACAAATACGCTAGTCAGTAGTATTCTTATTTCTAATTCTATATCCGACAAGGCTGTAAAACGAATCAGACAATCAGGAATTATTCTTTCTTCTGTTGAAACTCTTGAAGAATTGAGGGTGGTTTTGAGCCGTTCTAAGTTTGATAAATATGTAGACTCAGCCACTCGCTCGGAATTTGTAGCACAATTTGTTCAACAATCAGAGCTTGTCACGATTGAAGAAACTGTTACAGTTTGTCGAGATCCTAAAGATGATAAGTTTTTGGAGTTAGCTGTGAATGGTAAGGCTGACTATCTAATAACAGGCGATAAGGATTTGTTGGTTTTACATCCTTTTAGAGATATTGAGATTATTAACCCTTCAGATTTTTTCAATATATCTAGTTAATCTAAATAAATATCTGTTGTAATAAATCTAGTTTATAAATTTATTTTCTACGATTAAAGTTTTTGGGCAAAGCATTCCCGATTTAAAATGGTCTAAAAATTTACATTTTGTTGTGGGAATGCTTTGCCCCTACGAATTAATGAATTTATAAAAATCATAAATATCTGCATTAATAAATATCTGTAGGGGTTTAGCATTTGCGCGACTGTCTGTAATTTCTCAACTGTTTTTAATCGCAAATGCTGAACCCTCTTTGTTTTAAACAAACAACTGTTGTAGTAAGCCTTGTTTGTATTGTTTTACTGTGTCGAGATAGGTCTGAGCTTCGGTAATTTTTTCGTCAATAGAAGTTAAGAAATTAGCGATTTTAGTTTGTTCTGGAATATCTGGAATGTTTACCTGTATCTCAGATAGAGAAGTAGAATCAATTGCTGGGTAACTTGTACCAGTGCAACGCGCTAACACATCATTTACAAAATCATCTGAATAAAGTAATTGAAATATAAATTTTGTGTTTTGGTCGGTGCGGATTTGAGCATAACCAGTTGATGCAACATAATCACCACTTTTATCAAATAATAAGTTATTCCTTTGATAAGGTCTTACAGTTTGGTAAAGTATGTCATTTTTCTGTAATAGTCTTTGCGCTCTACTAGGTGCTGTTTCTAATTCAATTCTATTTTCAAATAAAAGATAGCCATCTTTAACACTCTCTAAATCAATATAAATAAAGCTATCAGGTAACTTTGCGCTTTTAGGATTAATATTTACGATGTCTTTTAATTTGTAAGTTTCCCAATCTGGGAAATCGCTCCCATCGTCATCTTTAAAACGCAACTCTTGGCTAAAAATCTGCTGCATCACGCCTTTCTTATAACGCGCTAATAATTCACATTTTTGCGTGAGTTGTGCGATTTTTTCATCTATAGTTACAAGAAAATTAGCAATTTTATTTTGTTCGCTTATTTTTGGCAAATGAATATTTATAGATGCAATAGTTGGTAGATTTAAACCAGACTTTGCACCAGAATCATTTAACCTATTTATTTGTTTATTTAACTTAGCTGTTGAGAGTAAATAGGCTATAAATAAAGAATCTGTCTGCTCTTTCTTAAGACGAACTAAACCCGTATGCTGATTTATGAAAGCTTCACCAAAGTTAGGCGGAATCCAACCAATTTTACCAAGTTCAGCAGTTATTGAGATAAGTATATCGCCGTGAATTAAGCTTGTACGCTGACCATCACTAGACTCAGCTTTGACATTGACAAACTTTAAATCATCAAGTTTTAGGTGGATTCCCTCTCTACTAAGATTTGTCATCCTTATAAATTTGCTTCCATTTTCTGAATAATATTGCGCCCAATCACGCGCTCCACTTGTGATCTTGTCTGCAATTTTTCCTAGCTTAATTAACTTCCATTCCCCTGTAAATTCCTTAAATCTCAACTTAGGCACACTCATCTATTCCCCTCCTCAAACTGCAACAAAACACGCGATCGCAATAACTCAACCCTTAACTCCTCCTCAGACGGCAACAAAGGCAAATACTTCGACGCAAACAACTGCTTGCGATCCGCCAGAACAGAATACTTCGCCACAGCCGCCGACTTCTCACTACACAAAATTAGCCCAATCGTCGGATTATCATCATCACCCTTATAGTGCTGGTCATAAATCCGTACATAAGTATCCATCTGTCCCACATCCTGATGACTCAACCGCCCCAACTTCAAATCGATTAACAAAAAACACTTCAGCTTGAAATTGTAAAACACCAAATCCAAATAAAAATCCTGATCCTCCACACTAATCCGTTGCTGACGCGCCACAAACGCAAAACCGCGCCCAAGCTCTAACAAAAAATGCTGTAAATTATCGATCAACCCCTGCTCGATCGCACTCTCCACCAAAGCCGTAACAGGCAAATTTAAAAAATCCAAAATATAAGGATCGCGCAAATAGTCTTTAATATCAGGCTTTAACTCATCCGTTTTAGAAATTGCCTCACCAATCACAGGCTCCCGATCCGTACTCGACAACAAACGCTCATAGTACAAAGTCCCAATCTGTCGCTCCAAAGCCCTTACACTCCAATTATTTGCCACACATTCCGCAATATACCAATCTCTTGCAATTGGATTCTTTACCCGCATCACCTTGCAATAATGTGTCCAACTCAATTTGAGAGTCAGTGACTCACAAATTGGAAAAGTTAAATAAAACTGTCGCATATTGCGTAAATTACTAGCATCAAAGCCCTTACCAAACTCAGCTTGCAACACCTTCGATAACTGCTCTAACAGCTTTTTGCCATACCCTGCCCTCACTTGCCCCTGCTGCTCATACTCCACAATCAAGCGCCCCACCTGCCAATAGGTCAGCACCATCGCACTATTCACAGTCTGAGCAACAGTCAAGCGCGAAGCCGTCACTATTTGCCGAATATCGTCTAAAAGTTGAGAAGGGATACTATCAGTCATAATCAATCATCAAAACGGCGGCTCAATCCCTAACTCATCACAGAATGACGCGATCTTATCATCCGTCACCATGCCCTGCTGCGCGATCGCCCTTAACTGCAAAGCGATCGCATCAAGATCAATCGACTCCTCCGCCTCAAACGTATCCACATAACGGGGAATATTCAAATTAAAATCATTACCCCTGATCTGCTCAATACTCGCCACATAGCTAAATTTATCCTCATTAGTCCTTGCCAAATACGCCGCCACAATCTTCTCGATATGCACAGGACGCAACACATTTTGAGTCTTCACCTTATCGAAATGCTGACTCGCATCAATAAACAAAATATCGTCAGGACTACGGCGACACTTCTTAAACACCAATACGCAAGTCGGGATACTCGTACCGTAAAAAATATTCGCAGGTAAACCAATCACCGCATCCAGACAATTCATCTGCTCGATCAAATATTGGCGAATATGCCCCTCAGCCGCGCCCCGAAATAGCACCCCATGAGGCAACACCACCGCCATCGTGCCATCATCAGCCAACTGAGAGATCATGTGCTGCACAAAAGCGAGATCTGCCTTACTACTCGGCGCAAGCTTTCCATAAACACTAAAGCGATCGTCATTTTCTACTTGCGCTTTATCAGGTTCCCACTTTGCCGAAAAAGGAGGATTCGCCACAATCGCATCAAAGCGTAAATCTCGATGCTGAGGTTTCTTTAATGTGTCCTGTAATTTGATATCAAAGTCTGCATAATGCACATCATGCAAAATCATGTTCATTCGCGCCAAGTTATAAGTGGTGCGGTTCATCTCCTGTCCATAAATCTTGCCAACCTGATCCGCCTCACGCTTCACCCGCAACAATAGCGAACCACTGCCACAGGTCGGGTCATATAGCAAAGAAAGGGATAGTTAGGACAAATGACAGAAAGCTTGTTGAACAGCATTCCATAAACTTTTACATTGTCCAATAATCTTACTGACATAACTCTTCAATCTAGCCCAGAATTTCTCAATCTTGTTTAAGTCAGGAGAATAGGGAGGCAAAAATATCACCTCACAGCCAGCCTGACGGACTAATTGCCTAATCCTTTCCTGTGGATGAAAACTAGCATTGTCGATAGCCACTATTTGCCCTGGTAATAGTTCTGGGA
>NZ_JACJQA010000017.1 GCF_014696355.1 Pseudanabaena sp. FACHB-1998
AATTCATCTAGCAATTCTTTGCGAATATTCATCGGTTTTTGTGTTAGTTATTGTGTGGCTAGATTATCTCTCTGCATACATCCCAGACTTTACACATTTCACTTTACACTCTCATGATTGGCAGACTGTGGGTATCCCGAAACAAGAATATTCCACTTATCCTGATTCGTATTGTTGGTAATGCTATTCGACTCCATTATCCAGATAGGGGCAAAGGAATACCTTCATCTATCCTACAACGTCAGGCCTTAGCTTTTGGTGAATCACTTAATCAAGACCTGTCCTTATTGCGGGTTGGTATAGTTGGATGTGGTGGCACTGGTAGTGCTGTGGCTATGCTTTTAGGACGATTAGGTATTGGTCATATAGCTCTCTTTGACAAAGATGTTGTAGAGGAATCAAATCTGAATCGTCTGCATGGTGCTTTCCGTGATGATGTTAAGCAGAAGCTTCCAAAAGTTCAAGCAATTGCTCGTTCACTCTTGGGTTTAGATGTTAAAGTTCAGGTTTTTCAGGAATGGATTAATGAAGATGTCTGTTGTGAGGCATTAAAATCGTGTGACGTTATTTTTGGCTGTACGGACGATCATTCGGGTCGATTACTGCTAAACCGCTTTGCTTACTACTATGCTACACCTGTTATCGATCTAGGGCTTGCCCTAGAGGTTGCTAATGATGTTGGGTCGCTAAAGTTTGCTTGTGCAGATGGGCGCGTTACTGTCTTAATGCCTAAACATAGTTGTCTCTTATGCCATGGAGTGATCGATCCTGTACAAGCGCGGGACGAAAATCTTAAACGTACTGATCCTGATGAGTTTGAGCGACGTAAGAAAGAGGCTTATGTACTTGGCGAAGGTAATCCAAGCCCTGCGGTAGTAACTTTTACTACTAGTGTGGCAATTATGGCAATCGAAGAGCTTTTACATAGATTGCAAGGATGGCGGGGAGAAAATAACGCGATCGCTAATCGTGTACGCAAGTTTACCTTGACAATAGATCGAAACCAAGGAGCAACTTATAATCCAAATTGTCCAATTTGTGTAAATCAAGAGATCTGGGGTCTTGGAGATAGAGATCTGTTTTTGGAGGTCTTATGAACTTTTTAAGATTTCTATTGAGATGGCTACGCATCATTCCAAAACAAGACTTTTCAACCAAGTTTATTTCATCTCATCCTTCTAATGATGCTGTGAAAAATGGTCAAATTTGGATTATTCGGGATAGGAAATTGATGAAGTGGGGTCGTCTGCGCTGTCCATGTGGCTGCGAAGAAATAATTCTGCTATCACTTAGTTCATCTCGCAGTCCAAGATGGCAAGTATCACTAGATTGGCTAGGAAGACCAAGTATATCTCCATCAGTTAGAAGACTGGATGGTTGTAGAAGTCATTTTTGGATTAGATCTGGCAAAGTTGATTGGTGTTGATTTTAAATTGGCAATCGCTATTTTTATTTTAGAATTTAGATAGGTACAATCTCCTTACCCATCTTCTAAATATTCTAAAACTACTTGCAACTCTGCTATCTAACCTCTAAAGAGTTGAATAGAAGTAGTTCAAATAATGGATCGCCAAATGTCATCAATCGTAAAGATGGATGCTCGTCAAAGGTATCAGGATAAAAGGTAACTTGATAAGACTTTTGCTGTAATTGCATTGTCCAAACCTTGTCTCCTGCATCCGCAAAGATGATTCCAGATTTTTTTAGTAGCAGCGATCGCGTAAACATTTGCTCGATCGCTTCTGCATCGAAGGGCGATCGCGGTATAGGTTTACGCAATTCGACAAGATCGGCTTCGACATCCATTGCCACAGCTTCATCAAGTGCTAGTTGTATGGATGGAGCATCAGGAGCTTCAAAAAATTCAGATAGTAAAACATCTTCTTCGAGTGGGTCTGCACTCATTACCGCTTTTTCGATAAACGTAGGAACGCGAGCAAGGATGGGCTGTAGATTTCCGACAACATTTTTAAATGCTTTGATGCGATCGCGTAATTTGAGATAGACCTTAGCTTCTACCGTGCCATCGTAATAAAAGTTATGGATTCTCACCGTTGCAAATTTTTGACCGATGCGATCGATTCTGCCAATACGTTGCTCTACACGCATTGGATTCCAAGGCATATCGTAGTTAAATAGAACGCCACAGGTTTGCAAGTTTAGTCCCTCACTGGCTGACTCAGTGCAAAGTAAGAGTTTGATTTCTCCATCACGAAATCGCTTTTTGATTTCTTCTTTTTTGACAATCTGCCATGTGCCATCGCGATTAAGTTCCCCACCACGCCCCGAATAACAAGCGACCTGTGAGCCGTATAGCTGGATCAAGGTATCGCGTAAATAGTCCATCGTGTCGGTGTATTGCGTAAAAACGATTGCACTATCACGCTCTAAGGATTCTTGACGTAGTTTTTTGATAAATTCAGAACGTTTGGTATCTTCTCCAGTGTTATCAAATTGTTGCAATAAGTCTTGCAGATATTCGATTTCTTTAGGATCGATAGGCTCCATATAGGACTCTAAGCCTTCGATAATCGCATCATCGGCATCGTCAAGATCTCTAAGGTCATCTTCTCCAAATAAGCTACCTTGTTGAGTCAATAGATACTCTAGTCTCCGTTGTAATGATTTCTCGATCGCATAAAAAGAACTGGTCAAGCGCTTGCGATACAGCGTCATCAGAAACCCTAGCGCCTTACGGTTTTCCTTTTGAGCGAGACGGTAAAAATGGCGTACATAATCGCTGACTTCACGATATAAATGGGCTTCCCGTTCTGATTCTAGGGTAATTGCATTATCAAATACCTCTCGTGTTGGTACAGATTTATCTAAGAAGCCACGTTTGTAATATTCGCGTAAGGTGTCGCGGGTATGGCGAAACATCAGGTCTTTGATTGGGGTATTGGCGGCGAGAAACTTTTTCGATTCACTGATGAAATTATCGTCAGCTAGATATTTTTGAGGATTAGTTATCTTCTGACCAGTTTGCCAAACATCTTCAATTTGGTATGACAACAGGCGATCGCTAGTTTCTAAAGCTTGCTGAATCTTACTGCAAGGTTTTCCACCATTGGCAAAGTAATCGACAGACATGGTTTGCCAAAAGTCGAGATTATGCTTATCGGCGGGTTCGGATAGGGTTGCAAAGTAATCACAAAAAGCATCGGCAAATTCCCAATGACCATTTAAACCAAGCAATTTAATGAGGTCAAACATTTCCACCGCGTCGATCTGCATTGGGGTAGCCGAAAGAAGTAAGAGAGCTAGGGTGTGCGCCCTGAGTTGAGCCATTAATTCGAGAAGACAGTTGGGAGTATCCTTACGATTTTGAGGGCTTTTCCGCCTTGCATGGTGTGCTTCGTCCAATACTACTAAGTCCCAAGGTTCGGAGTCTAGTAACTCTTGCATTCGCTCTTTGCGGCGCACCAAATGACTAGAGGCAAGGACTAAGTTTTTCTGATTCCAAGGATTACCCGTAACTGTGACTGCTTGTTTGTAAGGATCGATAAGTTCGTTTTTGCCATACGACCAGAAATGCAAATTAAATTTTTCCCGCATTTCTTCTTGCCATTGCGGTTGAACACTGGCAGGAGCCAAGATTAAAACCCGTTTTACTTTTTTGGACAGCAGTAAGTAACGCAATACTAAACCCGTCTCAATGGTTTTACCTAAGCCAACTTCATCGGCAATTAAGGCATTGCGGGGAAACTCGGCTGCCATACGGCGCAGGATTTTCATTTGGTGCGCCCAAGGCTTGACGGGAATTGATTTAACGGAAAAGTCTAGACAGCCCTCATGGTTATGAATATTTGCAAGTTGAATGAATTGTGCGCGTTCCGCTTGTAGTTCTTCTTTAGAGATTTGGATTTCTACTTGAGGTGGTGGTTCTTCAGTAGGTATGTTTAATAATTCTGGTACGATCGGACGATCATCAAATTCAGCTTGTCGATTCCAGTCTGGTTTTTGGGTTGGAGCATAGCGCAATAGCTTTTGTTTTATCGCAGTGGGAATTTCAAATACTCGTACGTTAGGAAGTTCATCATGCCATAGACGTTCAAAGCGATCGCATTCATGTTGTACTCTTTCTAAATCTCTACCGCCATCCCATGAAAAGAAGACGTGAAAGGATTCGCGATTGGCTTGCCAACCTCCTATGGATTCGTTGTTGGAGCCACTAAAAGCTAGGCGATCGCCATTGGCATCAGAGATAATGCCTACCTTTTCGTGAAAGAGATGTTGCGGATCGAGAACGCGATCGGATGATTCGGGTAAGCCGCTTGGTTTGAGGGGAATGGCAATACGAATGTCGAGATATTGATTGGCAATTAACCAACTGAGGATTTCAAAATGCTTGAGTTGGGCAAAGTTGCTCGGTGGGGTGAGGTCATTATCTAGGCGGTTAGTTAAAGCATCACGCAAGGCGTAACCCTGTTGTACTGCTTGTAGGTCTTCGGGTGAGAACTGACAGCCCATGATTAGGCGCATTCTGCCTTGATTTTCGAGTAATGCGCCTAATCCTCTTGCCACGCGGCTGAGAATGCTGCTATTGAAAAATCCTGCTTTGCGATCGTATTGCAGGGCGCATTCAAGGGCTGGGATATAGAACTCAGTGATTAAGTTGTCTTCATCACTGCCATATCCGATTTTCCACTGGCGATCGCTCAGTTTTTTACTCATTGCATTGACGGAATTGAATCGCGGCTAATTGGGTGGGTGGGTTAATTGGATAATGCTTGTCTTCATAGGCTTCAACCAAAATCGCCAACATTTCCAACTCATTGGCTTCAGATGTACCAGCCTTAGCATTCATTAGCAATGCGATTTTCTCTAGTACGCGATCGTATTCAGATTCAGTCTTGATGCTTTGTTTCATAAAGATGTTTAAACTAAATTTTTCTCGCACTCTTGGAAAATGTAGTGTAATGCTCCCAATGTTTGTGCAGCATCATCTGAAATATAGCCTCTACTTTCATAGACCGTACCTGACATAGCGAGCTTATAAAAAATCCATTCCCTTGCATTAGTTACAACACCTAAAACATCAATCTGTTTTCCTGTTTGGTTATTCTGCCATTGACAAGCTTGCATTTCTACCAAACACTGTGCAAGTCCTTGCTCAAAATCATCGCGTTTTGCTTCGACAATGCAGAGGAAAGGAGTATCTAAATAATCCTGTTTTTCGGCAATCAGATAATCAGCATTACCAACTAAAACATCGCTTTCGATTTTGCCACCCTTCCAGATTTTAAGACTATCAATACCTTCCATTGCTTCATCACAGAAAGCATCTATCAATAACTTTTTAGACTCCTCGTAAGATTGCAGGTCAAATTTACGATGTAGGCGTTCCAAATGTTTAATAAAAAAGTCGCTTGGCTCAAAAGCTTCAATTTGGAATACCCAAGGTACTAGAGTTTTGATGCCAAGTTGTTTATATGCTTCAGACATACTGAAACTCGAAAAGCTTTTCTTCTTGGACTTGGGGATTTTGGATACAGATTTTGACATTTTAAAATACTCCTGATTTATTTAAATAAAGACAACTACTTTTCTAAGATAGTCGTAAATTTTTCCTGATCTCAACGAAAAGATTGGTCAATTAGCTGGCTAAATCTAGCTCAAGTGGCTCATAGTGTAGTGAAATTAGTTGCTCTGCTTTAACAGAAATCATTGCAAAAGCTTGTCCATCAGTGTCTGAAAATTCAACCTCGAAGGCTTTGCCCTCTTCGTATTCTTCAACTACTGTACCTACTTGACCGCGCCTTAATAAGACCAAGCGATCGCCCATGAATTGCTTGGCGCGAATATTGCTGGTTAGGGCGACCATATCATGCAACTGAATTTCCATTTTCTCTATTCTTCCTCTGATTCTGTTGTATCAAAATCTAAGCCCATCTGACCGCCTGTAAAGTCAATTTCTGGCTGCACGTAACTAACTTTGGCTTTAATCTCATCCATAGCTAGCCACAGGTCAGCAAGGGCTTTTTCTTCGGGGATACGTTTGCGCGGATCGCTGATGTGGGGGATGACGCGCAGGGCTACTTCCCATGCTCGCATAAACATCTCATTGCTGAGTAAGCCTGTGGCTTTCATGAAGCGGCGAACGGGTTCGATGGTTTGTTCTTCGAGGTAGATGGCGATAATCGCGTGCAGTCCATCGATGAGGTAACGGGCGGAAAATTCATTGTCAACAAGGGAGAAGGCGTGTTTTTTGTAACGTTGATCGGGGCTGAGGAGTTTGCAAGTACCGCTTTTGATGTCGAGGAGTTTGTAGGTTTTACCAAGGTCAGCAACGTTGAATCCGCCAACGGCAAGGGCAAGCTGTCGAGCATCATCAAAGGGAAATTCACGGGCTTGGAAGGCATCCCAAGCGAGGAAATACCATTGTGTCAGTGGATCAAATCCTGCGGTGTCAGTTTGGGCGAGTTTGCGGAAGCGGTAATTGGCTACGGCTTTTCGGGCTTCGGCAAAGGCTACTTCGGGGCGTACTTCTTCGCCTGTGCTGTCGAGGATGGGATAGTTGCGGGAGAAGACATTGAGGGCGGGACCAAAGGCGCTGAGATAAAGATCGATGCCTTGAATCTCATTAGCTTCAAATTCGGGGGCGCGTTGTTCGACAAGGTTGGCGACTTCGGGGCGGAGGTCATCCCACCATGCTTGTCCTGCGTTGGGGTCACGTTTACGGCAAATGAGCAGTACGGTACTAGAGACGCTATTTTTCTGGGCTTGATGCAGGTTTTGCGGGTTTTCGGTGCTGACTGCCCAACTTGCGGTGATTTCAAATCCTGCGGTGATTAGGGATTGGGCGAGGACATCCCATGCGCCAGAATCTTTGTGATTAAATTGCACGGTCATTACGCCGTTGTCTTTGAGAACTCGATAATATTCACCAAAGGCGCTTTGCATTTTGGCTTCATAGTCTTGATAAGCAAGTTCTTTTGGACTGACTCCCATATCGCGAAATCGTCCCAAATTTGCAACAGCTTCTCTATCTTTATCTGTGAGTTCTTGTAAAAATAAATCTGGAAAAATATCTCTTAAAAGCCTGCGCTGCCAAACATAGAAAAAATCTGATAATTCTGCATAGGGAATCGTATCGTAATAGGGAGGATCGGTAACAACAGCATCAATGCTTTGATCGGCTAAATGGAAGAGATTATCGGCTGAAGCGGAATCAATTTGAAATATTTTATCAGTGTGATTTTCTAATTCTTGAAAGCTTGACGAATTAATTTTTGTTCCAAGTAAATCACAAAGTTGAGAATATTTTTTTGTAGCATCTTCTAAACATGACTGCCATAATTCAATTGCTCCATTAACTTCTGGATAGTTCCACATTAAATTTAAAGCGTGCATCCCTGATGCTGTCCGATATGAAGCACGACTAGAGTCATACATTGATAATCTGCAATTTTTGTCAACACATCGATCTAAAACCATTGCTAAATAAGTCGCGATCGCCTGTAATTTTTCCTCACCCAATTCCTCTCTAATTTTTTCCTTTGCCTCGTTGATAATCTCAACAAAAGTCACCAAAGTTAAAAGCTGGCGGGGATTAAAATATTTATCCCATGTTGTTAATCCATAGCGATAAGCCATCATGTACTGAGGATTATCGCTGCAAGGTTCTTGTGGAATTAAATTATAAGAATTCCCATTATATAAATCTTGACTTTTTTGAGTTGCTTTTTGATAACCTAAAATATCTATTTCATTAGGAATTCTAAACTCTAGTGAGCTTTTGTTCTTTTTATAAGCAACTGAATAAACTTGATGATCAAAGCCTCTTGTTTGAGCATAATTAATCAAATATTCTTGTTCAATGACATTTTGACAGTTTGGACATTTTCCAACACTACGAGAAACTGTACCAAAATCATCAGGATCATAATCACCATCAGCCGTTTGAATAGAATTACCTTTACCCTTTTTACCCTTAATCAATTCAAGATCGACCCGTTTTTCTGCGGGATTAGGAATCGGTTTAACCGCACACCATTTATGTAAATTTTGCTTTTCAGGACGCTTATAGAGCCACCAATTCGGACTAAGCGGAACAGTTGACTGACAACTCGGACAAACCACAGTATGCGCCCAAAGATAATTTTGCACTTTCTCACCATCCTGAGACGGAAAAAACTTACTTAGCCGCTTCTCCGCCTCATCACCAACCCACTTCACCCACTTATCAATATCCTCCTGCAATGCCGCCCCAAACTTTAACGGAAACTCGATCGCTGCCTTCATCGTTACCACTGCCACAGGATTCAAGTCAGAGGCAAACACCCGCAACCCATACCGCGCCGCCTCAAAAGGTATCGACCCACCACCCGCAAACGCATCCAACACCGCAGGAGTCTTATTTCCCCACATCTGCTCACAAAGCTCCTGCACACGCTTCACCCGCTCTGGAGTTGGCGGCGTTTTATATAGCCTTGTGCGTTGGTGGCGATCGCTTTTCTCTGCCTCATTTTCATTTGCCCTAGCCCGATCCAACCCCAGCAAATACTCAAACTCCTCCATGCTGATATCCGCAGGCAACAGCGAACCCAACACACTCGCCCGACTAAACGACAACGGCTTCCGCGAATACCACCGATGCAAACCCTTAAACGGATTGCCCCCATTTTCATAGTAAACCTGCTCATTCAGAAGCTTCACAGGCATAATCTTTTCGATAAAAACTGGTTTGCGTTTTGGCTCGGTATCAGGCATGGATATTAGTTACGATAATCATACTTTTGACAGATCTATTGACATTATCAGCTAAACTGAGCGTGTATATCTGTGTTATCAAACGTTTTACTCTGTGAAAGCTGATCTGCTCAAAAGAATGTTTAGGGCGATCGCTACTGATGATGAAGTAGCGGTCGAAAAGCTTTTGGGCGCAATTGTCGAAGAAGAAAGGCACAAAGGTCATACCCTGCTTGCTGAACAGCTAGAAAATATTTCCAAGCAAAAAGTTAGTGAGTCTAGACAAACTAAAACTAAGAATCGGCAAAATGAGCAACCATTGCAGTCTCTTAGCGAATTGCCAACTAGCAAACGTCTAAATATTCCGCTAGTAACAGCTATACCTAGAGAACATCTCAGACATCATATGGTGTTGACAGATTCCGTTGAAAAGCGGTTTCAGCGCATAGAACGAGAGTATGCTGCACGAGATCGATTAGCTCATCACGGATTTCAATATAGACAAAAAATACTGCTATATGGTTCTCCTGGCTGTGGTAAGACCCTTGGAGCTGAAAGGTTAGCTTGGAATACAGGTCTACCATTATTAAAAGTACATTTTGATGCAATGGTTTCTTCATACCTCGGAGAAACTGCAAGCAATCTCAGACAGGTATTTGAAATGGCATCAAAAAGCCCATGTTTACTACTATTAGATGAATGTGACGCGATCGCAAAGTCTCGACAAGATGACAATGAGGTTGGTGAGGTTAAGCGCATCGTCAATACATTTTTGCAAGTACTAGACGAATACAACCCCTCTTCAGGATTGCTAGTAGCCGCAACCAATCTAGATAGCTCATTGGATACAGCAGTTTGGAGACGCTTTGATGATGCGATCGAAGTGCCTAAACCTACCGAAAAAGAGATAGAGGCTATACTCAAACAAACGCTCTCCGCAATGAGCTTAGGTTCAATCAATTGGCATCTGATCCTTGAAAGAATGAAAGGTTTTTCCGCCGCACAAACTGTACGAGTAGCTCAAGATGCAGCCAAAAGAGCAATTCTCGAACGAGAAGAACTTGTCATTCAAGAGCATCTAGAAGAAACGATTAAAGAAATTTCCTTTTCATAAGGTGTCAGGGTAGCGATTAGGTACATGAGCGAACAATCTAGACGATTTCCACATATTGAGCTTCAGTTTACTGCCCAAGGCTCTGCTGCATTTACCCGTTTTCCAAGAGAGAAGAATCCTATAACTCAAGCGAAACTTGGCGATCGAGGTGGTCACGGTAGCACACTTAAAAGTTCTGCATCAGGGATTGTATCAAGTTGGCAGGAAAACCTAGAAGAGCGTAGGCAAGAGCAAAAGCCAGAATTACCAGAAGCAGTCCCGCTAATTTTACAGATCGATCCAATCGCCTTTAATGCTGAAGAACTTCGTAAATTTGGTATTGAAGTTATTGCTGAACTAGAGAATGGTTATATCATTGGAGCCTCTGCCGATCTTCAACTCACCGAACTACAAAAGAAAATTGAACAATTCATTAATGCAGAGTCGGGCGGGGGGAAAGTTCCTGAGATATGGGATATCCTTGACGGTACGAGAAGACCTGACTATATCCTTTCCCCAGAATTACAAGAACAGTGGGGGGAGATTCAAGATAATCAGACATACCTTGCTGACGTTAGTATTTCTTGTGTAGGCTCAAAGTCTCAACTACGGAATTATCCAAAACGTGAAGACTACAAAAGTGACGAAAATCATATCGAAGCTATTCGTCGATGGATAAACGATCGCCAGATAACATATCAAGAATGGGATGAGCTAAAAAGCCAGCGTGAAGATAGCTTTGAATTATTCATAGCTGATCCTCTATATCAAGGTGAACTTTTAGACATAATTGATGGCAAAATCACTCGATTTAGTGAGCTGCCTGACAGCTTTTCATGCCGTATCAAGATCGCTGGCAAGGGTTTAAAAGACTTAGTACTGAACTTCCCTTATATCTTTGACATCAGTCTTCCCGATGACATTCATGAGGATGCTCTCGTAGAAACGCAACTGGAAGATCGCGAGATTGTATTTACTCTAGAAGCACCCGATCTAAATGCTCCAAAAGTTTGCATTATTGATAGTGGTATTCAAGAACAACACCCATTGCTACGAGCAGCAATCTCGACTAATGACTCTAGATCGTGGATACCTAACGAGACTAATTTAACTGCCGATCTTGTCTCTAATGGCGGACATGGTACTCGTGTTGCTGGTGCAGTTTTATATCCAAATACAGTTCCCCAGAGCGGTCAACAGCAAGCAATATGTTGGCTACAAAACGCTCGCGTACTCAATAGTAACTGCTATTTACCTCAAACACTTTATCCACCAATTCTCATAGCAGATATTGTCGAGTTTTATCAAGGCAAGACAGCAACAAGGATTTTTAACCACTCGATTACCGCAAGGACTCCTTCTCGTACCCAGTACATGAGTGCATGGGCAGCCGAAATTGATCACTTGATATGGCAGCATGACATCCTATTTGTTGTAGCAGCAGGTAACTTACCCATCGATCAACGCATAGGTAATTCCAGATTATCGGTCAAAGACCACATAGGAAATGGAAATACTTATCCAGATTATCTTTTAGAGAACTCTTGCAGAGTTCCTAACCCTGCTCAAAGTTTTCAAGCATTAACAGTTGGATCTATTTCCTTAAATACTTTTAGAGAGTTATCCAGATATTCTATTGCTCCAGCAAACTATCCATCATCTTTTTCTTGTTCAGGTTTAGGGATTTGGGATTCAATCAAGCCAGAAGTAGTTGAATATGGAGGCGATCTAGTAGTGGATGGAGGTACACCTCCAAATTTTACAACACCTTCAGAAGTTTGCCCTGAATTAGTACGCTCCACGCTTAATGGTGGACCACTTGTTTCGCGTGATAGAGTTGGAACATCTTTTACTGCCCCAAAAGTAACGCACATTGCAGCTTGTCTTGCTGCTGATTTGCCAAATGAAAGCTGTTTACTATATCGAGCGTTAATTATTCAGTCAGCACGTTTACCAGAATGGGTTCAAACGGGAAATTTTGATCCTTTTAGTGCAGTCAGGTTGCTAGGCTATGGTATACCTGACCTTGATCGTGCTTTAGGTGGTTCTAGCAATCGCATTACCCTAATTGCCAAAGGAGATCGGAGTATTGCTGCTCGTCAAGCTCATGTTTATCAAGTCAGTCTGCCCAATGAGTTGCTATCGCCTGGAGAAGACCTAGATATTCGTGTTGAAATTACGCTCTCGTATAAAGCCCAACCTCGCCGTACTAGACGTGCGCGGAGAAAGTATCTTTCAACATGGCTCGACTGGGAATGTAGTAAAAAGGGTCAATCCCCCGAAAGCTTTTTGGCAAAAGTATTACGGCAATACGATGCTCCTGCGGAAGCTGAAGAAGGAGAACAAATCTTTGAGTGGTTTCTTGGCAAACAGAGCAATTGGGGCAAAGCTCGTAATGTGTCAAGAGGTGCAGGGACAATCCAAAAAGACTGGGCAATCGTGAAGTCATACGATCTACGTGAATCTTTTTGTATTGCAGTTGTTGGACATGAAGGCTGGAATAACGATCCTAATGCTGATGTACCTTATGCATTAGTTGTTAGCTTCGAGACGGTAGATACAAACATCCCTATATATACAGCGATCGCAAATATTCAAGTTCCTATCCAAGTTGAAAGTGAGGTATCAGTACTAGTCTCCTAATAAAACCCGAATCGCTTTAAGGGCATTTCTTTTAGAACCATTAGACACCTTGGCAAACCAGTAATGCGCCTCCTCGTTACTCATTGAGGTCACACCATTGGCAATGTTGGCGATTCTCTCTTCCTTCGAGAGTGGCTGCACCGTCTGAAATAGCAAAGCCAAACTTACCCCTGACTGTTCATCAAGGACATAGGGCGCTTGGCGATCGCATTTCAAAGTTTTAGGATCGTACTTATTCGCTTTCAGCGCAGCATAGATCGCCTGTCTGGTCAGTATTAACGCATTACCCTTGAGCTTACCGATCCGCTTTGCCGCAGGACGCTTTTTCTCACCCGCTTGCTTATAAGCACATTGGTATAGCTCCAAAGCAAAATTATTGTTATCTGTGGGTACAACCCTTAGTTGAAACTCTTGCATTAGTAACTTACCCTCGCGGTTAGAGATAGGCGATCGACAGGATTACGCAGTAAAGCTTGTTGTAAGATTACCAACTCATTACCATCAGTGGTGATCGCAGGTTCAAAGGTAAATGTTAGCTTGAGACTCACATTAGCTCTAACTCCCTCAGTATTTAAAAGAGAATTAACAGGATTCAAGAAACCTTGAAAACCACGCAATCCACCTTGATAATCTAAACGCACAAACTGCTTTTCCATCTGAATCGTTGCCTTCTGGTCAATCTCAAATGTAAGTTTACCGAGCAACGGGAAAGATGTCGTAATCTTGCGATAGTCCATCACTTGATCAACCGTAATTTCGATACTCTGAATGTTTTTAACTTTGTAATCAGAACAGCGATCGCTAAATCCTGTAAATGCAGCGTTGACAGTTCCAGAGAGATCAATCGTTTCAGGCTTTATTTCAAAAATTGAAGGTGCATCATGTCCATTTGTAGCTGAGCCCTTGCCAGTTGGAGTTTCATAGGAAATGATCGCGGCTCTAGTTTCCTGCTCTGCGGTTTCTCCATTGCCATAGTCAGCCACAATTTTAAAAATCGTGGTCTGATTAATTTGTACCTGATGATTGTCCGATGGCAAAAATTCACCAGCGATCGGTATCCCATCTTGATAAATCCTGATGGATAACGCACCTTGCGATCGCCAGCGTAAATTCACAGTTTTTGCTGGTTCGCTACTTGTCATAACTTGAGCAGACAACTCAATTACACGAGGCTCTGGTGGCTTGAGAATACCGCGCCGATATAACTCCATGCGATCGGAAAATTCAATTGTGTCTGGTAGACTTGGCAACTTACCATCATCACCACGAATATAGACCTTAGCACCAACTTTTAAATCCCATTGACCTTCCTGTATACCTTTACGGACGGTTTCTCTTAGTTTGGGTATATCCGCATCAAGCAACATCTGTAACCCTAGATTTTTGGCAAATTCTTCTTTCAAGGCTCTTGTTGTCCAGTGGTCTATTCCTGCTAACCAAACCTTTTGCAGAATGTAAGCAGGTGCAAATGCCCCCGCATCCTCACCACGAATTTTTTGACAATCCTTTAAAGACTTGAGAATCACATCCTGTTGGTTTTTATTGCCTTTGACATCACTTGATGATTCGGCTGGTAAAGTAAAATGGAGCAATCCTTTCGGTGCTTTGACTAAATCATTAGTTGGATAAAAAAGATGGCGATAGGTATTTGTTAAGGCAACTCTTACATCTAAGTCTTTAATTCCACCTCTTTCACGCAATTGCTTACGCTGATTTTCTGATAAGTCTTCTTGGCGGTTTGGTGACTTCACAATGTTTTGAATGGCAAGATGCTCCTTTGTAACATCGATCGCCCGATCTAGTTCCTGCTTATTTGCCACCAAAAAAAGCAATCGATTCCGAAATGTGCGGAACTTACCAGACTCTCCAGTGTTATTAAAGATTTGCTCAACTAGATTAGGTGCAACATCGGTTGAAGCATTCACGGTTCCTTGGTCAAAGTCAATTACACAAAGCGCAATATCATCAGGTTTATCGTCAACATCTCCCGAACTTTCAGGACTAGCAACTAAGGTAAAGACTTTGTTGGCAAAAATACTATCGCGACGCGATCGCAGATGGTCTTTCGCTGTGAGATTGCCAATCTGTTCTTTCTCTTCCGCAATAATTTTATTGATCGATGGTTCTTCTTTAAAACGGGCGATCGTCGTAATCGGATCAATATCCAAATACCATGCCACGGTCGTTAATCGATCTAACACAGGTTCAATATAACTAATCTCAACTGTGGGCATCAGCAAAGCTAAATTTAGCTCTGCGCGGCGGATACCTGCGGATGTACCTTGGTTAATGGAATGCAAGAAGATTGTTCTAGCTACCCATGTTGCAAAGGTTGACTTACCTGCGGCTTGCCACTCTTGATCGTGTATTTGGGCATGGGCAAGCTTCCCATCAGTATTAAAAATATCTGCCTGAATAGGGCTTCTCATCAATGGACGCTCTAATCGTGACGTAAATTCACTGGTCACACCTTCATCTAAACCAATGGGAATATGATGTGGATGAATCATTGGTATCCATACCGACATATCTTGCCAGAGATGTCTTACCACCATCGCAAATAGTCTCAATGCCCCTCTTGTACGCTGGAAATTGGGAATAGATGCAATTTTTTTGGTTAGTAAGTCAAATAATTCTGGCGAAAATGGATAGCTGGACTGCAATACTTGAGCATGGTTCGCATCTTTGCACCCATCAGGTAGATTTAGCCGACTAGATTTATAAACGCTTAAATAATCCTTTGCCGCAATATCAGCAGCTTTATCGTTAATACTTTGAAAAATCCTCTGCTTAACAATGTTGTAAATTTCTATATCCGTACTCGGACTAAGTACCCTTTCTTGCCGAGCCGACGTTTGCAATGCTTCCTTTAAGTCGAAGGTTTCTGCGCCAAAGGTATCGGATATCGAGGCTAGAGTGTAGACAAATACAATATTGTTACAAGCAGCCGTTAAGTCCATCAGTGTAAATAGAAATGCAACGACTTGTTCAGAGAGATCACTTTTTCCTACGGCGATCGCTTTAGCACGACGCAAATATTGAGCAATTTCATCAAGAATGATTACCGTTGGTTCTTTTTTTGTCAGCTTTTCAATTACAACTGTTCCTGGACTAACTTTCTGCTCATCCGAACCTCGAAGCAAGCTATAGCCTTCTACCCCGCCAATTTGATAAGCGATTTCACCCCAAAGTGTATGTACTCTTATGCCCGACTCTTCATGCAAAACACCATTTACAGGGTCAAGATCTTGACAGGCGATCGCCGCTACTTGGATCGGGCGATCTGGAATAATTGTAATGTCATTTACAAATCTATCTAACCCACTTATTAGTCTTCCATTTTTCGCAATATGCCAAATCGCGATTTCATCGTGGGTCTTACCTCCTCCAAAACTTGTTTCTAAGCGGATTACAGGCGAACCAGTATCTGCACCTGTTAAACGCCCAAATACTTCGGATATAAGGGTCTTGAGTCCATTTGTCGGAAAAGTATTCGCAAAAAATGTATTTGGATCTTGATAAACTAAGGGGGCATTACCATCCACCACTTGCTTTAATTTTGCAGCAAATACATCCTCTGATAAGTTACCGCCAAGCACCTCATCGCGTGGTACACAGGTTTCAAAAATAGATCGGAGCATAGATTCGGTAGTGCAAGATTTTTATGGTTAACGATTGGTGAGCTTTTAACTGTATATAACAATATGTATTCATAACACACTTGATTTCTAGCATACGCTACCAGAGCTTAAACCTCACATCTGAGGAAGCCTTAGCGACTTCTATTAGGTTATTTCTGTCCTAAATATGACTAAAAGTATTCCAGAGAAATGTAAGAAGTGTGCGATGCTCTCTGCGGCTCAGGCTCAAGAACTTCATGGTGAGTTGGGCGATCGCTGTTGGAATCCTAACGTTTGCTATAGTCGCCGTTCTTATGCCCGTCATCGCGATCGCCGTAATCTAATTCGTTCTCGTCAACGAGTTGATGCCGATCAAAATTTAGTTATGAATATTGATGAATTTGCCTCAGTATTCTGGGCGGTGTTAGTGGTTTATCGACAGTCAGGAACTGATACGCCGATTCATGCGATCGCGGCGCAAGTTTGGAAAGGACAAGAAAAGTTCGCCGCAATTCCACCAATCCATTGTGCGGGGATGGTTGCGTCCCAAGTGCATACTTATGTGCAGAAAGTATTGGTTTTGTTAGAGTCAAATTATGGGATTAAAAAATTTGCTAACCAAGAACGTCTCGATCCTTGGCTTTGTTCTTTGCGCCCTTGTCCTTGTCATCCCAATTAATTTTCAGAGCGACTATGCAAGTTAAACAACTTGAGTTGGATTTATGGGATCTCATTTCGACTGCGAGACAGACTCCTGAAGATGCAAATTTGCCAATGGTGTTTCAGCTTTTGGATCTGACTTTAGTTGATCTCGATATGCGATCGCAGTTACGAATTGCAGGGGATGCAGTTAGTCAGATTGCGGATTTGTTTTGCGATCGCTCTAGTTTTTTAGGCTCAATAGGTGAATCGGGGAGGTGAAAGTAAGGAAGAACTTGATAATATTGTAGCGAAATCCAAAAGCCACGATCCCTATGCTGAGTGTGAACTTAACCCATCTAATTGATGACGAAAAATGTTACGAAACAGTACGTCAGATGCGATGGACAACAGGAATACACTGTCCAAAATGTAAAAGCTCAGAGGTGAT
>NZ_JACJQA010000018.1 GCF_014696355.1 Pseudanabaena sp. FACHB-1998
AATTCATCTAGCAATTCTTTGCGAATATTCATCGGTTTTTGTGTTAGTTATTGTGTGGCTAGATTATCTCTCTGCATACATCCCAGACTTTACACATTTCACTTTACACTCTCAGACCAAGAAAGAAAATCTCTTGACTATCGTACTCCTTACGAAGTATTCTTTGCTTCATCAGAAACCGTTGCACTTCATCCTTGAATTGGCGATTCTTTGCGTATATTCATCTTTTTTTGTGTTAGTAATTGTGTGTCTTGATTATCTCTCTGTATACTTCCTAGACTTTACACAGATTACTTTACTCTCTCTGAATCTCAGAAGCAGGAGGATCGAGAATTTAGATGTCAACGAGTCAAATGTGAACATGCTCATGCGGGGATGAAACGATATAATTCCCTAACAGCAACTTATCGTAATCGTATACCTGCTGATCGATGACCGTCTCATGTTGATTGAGGCTGGTTTATGGAACTTCTATTTAGATACTGCTTGAAAATAGATAGAAAAATTAAAATAGATGCTGTGCCTTGCTTTTGTTTTCCAACAAATCTACTGATTTCTACACACCTTAACCAGTTGTTCTTCCTAGCAAACGTCATAGGGCAGTCGGCAAAGAAACTGGAAAGACCAACTATATTGAGAGATTCAACTGCACGTTACGACAACGAGTATCAAGACTAGTTAGAAAGACCCTATCCTTTTCTAAAAAGTTGGAAAACCACATTGGAGCCATTTGGAATTTTATTCATCACTACAACGCTTCTTTGTCTGTTCGTTTATTCTTTCCTTTTTAGGTCTACAGATTTTTTTGAGGAGCGATCGCACTCTTTTCAATGTTATGTTTCTGTCAACCAACAAAACTGATAACCTTGGAGGACAAGGCGTTCATCATGTTGAGAGGGCTTTTTACCGCTATATAAATCGATAAACTGAGTATAAACATTAAAACCTGTATTGCTTAGAGCAGACAAGTCTAAATATTGGGGATTGACATCAAAATTAGCAAGTACTAACACTTTCTCTGATGGACGCTGATGATCGAACCGTATAAAACCGAGCAAATGTTCATTATCTAGATGCAGCAGTTCACGATTATTAAAATCGGCAAACGCAGAGATCTCTTTACGGATCGCAATCATCTTTTTCATAGCAGTAAAAATTGCGTATTGAGGTGTGCCTTGTTTTTTGCGTAATTCCGCTTTTTCCCAATCGATTTTGGGACGATGCACCCAGCGAGCATCATTGGCTTTGCTGGGATCTTCATAAAAGCTGTAATCATTCAATACACCCAAGGCATCACCGTTATAAATCAAAGGAATTCCGCCAAAGGAGAGAATAATGCCATGTAGCAAGAGAATTCTATTAATCGCGGCGGTAATCAAACCTTTGTCTTGTGTCTCTAGAGCCGATTCCAAACCGACTAAAGAAGCTAAGGAACCACAGATCCTGCCATCGCCTGTGGATTCATTGTGCATAAATTCTAAGCCTCTAGCTAAGCCATCATACTTGCCGCTAAAGTAATCAATTACAAAGCGTCTGTGAGAATATGGCTCATAACCCGCTAGGAGAATATCATTGTCGTCAAAGCCAAAACCAATGTCATCGTGACAGCGGACATAATTTAGCCAAGTCGCCCGTTCCAGTTTATTGGGCAAGCTTTTGATCCCTTGGCTGAGGAGTTTCGTGTTTTTAGTTGCCACGCTATCCCACAGTAGAGCCATTAAAGTAGCGTTATAGGCAATTTCACATTCTTTAGCAGCGATCGCATCTTCTCCAAAATACTTAATCACTTCCACAGGCGCAACGATCGCTTCGGCAATAAATAGCACCCCTGGTGCGGAAACTTGGCAGCAGTCCTTCATTAACTGCAAAATTAAGTGGGCTTTCCGTTCGTTTTGACAGGAAGTTCCGATCTTCTTCCACAAAAAAGCCACCGCATCAAGACGTAAAATATCCACACCTTGATTTGCCCAAAACAGAATAATGTCGAGCATTTCAATAAATACATTAGGGTTGCTGTAGTTCAAATCCCATTGATAATCATGGAAAACTGTCATTACCCATTTCTTCATTTCAGGATTCCAAGTGAAATTTCTTGGAGAAGTTTCAGGAAATATCTCTGGCATACTCAGCTCAAACATATCAGGGACTTCTCGACCTTCAAAAATATAGTAATAGTCCTGAAAGCGGCGATCGCCCTTAATCGCTTTCTTAGCCCATTCATGTTCATCAGAAGTATGATTGAGAACAATATCGAGAACTAATAAAATATCGCGTTTGCGGAAGTCTGCGGCAATGTGGCGAATATCTTCTAAATCGCCAACACGCTCATCAATTTGTCGAAAATCACTGATGGCATAGCCGCCATCGCTTTTACCTTCAGGACATTTCAAAATTGGCATAATATGCACTAAATTGATGCCTAATTCTTGAAAATAGCTAGACTTGCTGGCAAGATCCTTTAGATTATCAGCAAATCCATTGGAATAAAGCGCCATTCCCACCCATTTTTGAGACAAAAACCAGTTGTGATCCTGTTCTCGCAAAATATCCAAACGCTCCAATTCCGCAGAGCGCTCGATATATCCCTTCGCCATTGTTTCCACTAGACGCAACATTTGCAACTTAAAATCATTACGATGTCCGTACAGCGTATAAAACAGCGAATGGATTGCATAAAAATTAGCTCCCAGCCGCGTATAAAAATGTCGCAAGTCTTGACGGCGAATTTCAGGCTTTAAATCGTCAAGGATCGAATTTAAAAGGGAATGAGAGATTTGTTCGTACATAGAGTTTTCCTAAAATATGTTTGCCTATAGTAATGATGTGCCGCGACTTGCGTGGCAGATCATTCTATCCATATTTGTGTGTCTGGATAATAATGGACAATTCCTTCCAAAATTCCCGCGCTATAGTTCCCATTCATGCCCAAAAAACCGCCATGAGCTAAATACAAACTGTGTATATTCCCTTGTTCCTTTGCTTGTTGTTGAGATTGAGCAATTAGATCGACATGAGCATTGGCGACCACAATCGAAGGCACAGGACTAATCAGTAATGGCAGATCATTGCCACTGTCACCTGCAAAAACCGTATTAGTGTGATCAAAATCCAATTGCTCCATCAGAAATTCTACTGCATGGAGTTTGGTGGCATTGGCTGGCAAGATATCTAGTAGTCCAATTTCCATGGCTTCATCAACGCTATAGATCAAACTTGCAGCAATATTTTGTTCTTTAAGGCGATCGCTAATGTACTGCTGCAAAGCATCTTTTTCGCTATCTAAGGGCAGATAATAACTAAGTTTAAAACGGCTTTGTTGAGCAGGTTCTTGCAAAACTAAATGCGATATTTCCACTAAGTCGGTCAGCAATGGTTCTAAATCTACAGCGTTTAAACCTCGCCAATCAACCGCAATCTGCTGTGTCCAACTTTGCCAAGACTTCCAGCGATCGCCATCAAATTGATACATCGTACTACCGACATCACCAACTATCCAATGCGGTGCTGGTAAGTTATATTCTTGAATTGCTTCTTGGACTAATGCAAGATTTCTTCCGCTCACATATACTAAGCAAACTTCTAGGCGGCTGACTAAACGGGTAAATAAGGCTCGCGCTTCGGGGGATTCTGGTTGAGTTCCATTGGGTAATAAGGTGCGGTCAAGGTCAGTACAAATCAATAATTTCTGCATAGGTCACAATTATATTAGTTGGTGGTGAAAGTTTCCCCTCTTTGGGTGGGGAAACTCTCTATAAATTAAAGAAATCATAGTGGGCGATCGCTTCTAAAATCCCGCCAGCATGAGCGCTATCCGCAAAATAAACGCGATCGCTATCACTCAAATTTAATAGCTCCTCACGGTGACGATTATCAACGACTACGCCCAAAGTATTGCCACGCAGCATATCTTCATCACCACCCGATCCACCATTGACCAAAACCTGCTCTAGAGGAATATTCCACTGTCTAGCGACATAGCGCAGGGCAAGCCCCTTCGAGGCTCTGGCAGGCACAAAGTCCAGATATTGACCAAAGGAGAGCGTGGCATTCACAGACAATTCCTGTTGACGCACTAGGGTCAAAATCTCCTCCATTGGCGGGGCAATATTGGCATCGTAGTAGTAGGAAACTTTAAACCGACTTTGCTGATTTTTTTGTTGGAGGGTGATCCCTGGTAAAGGCTCGATAATGCGTCGTACTACTTGTGGTGTCCACCCGTGATCGATATGGTGATTCCAAGCAATATCCGCACTATATCGAGGAGGATAGTAAATTTCTGTACCTAAACTGGTAATCAAAACATCGGGGGTAGGAATACCATAGGTTTTTAAAATCTTGAGAACTGAATCTAAACGCCGACCTGTGGCGATGCCAAACAGAAATCTCCGATGTTGTTGGCGGACAAGTTGGATAAATTGCTCCAATGCTTCCGCATCGCCCAACAAGGTATTGTCGATCGCCGTGAAAATCGCCCGCTTACGATATTGTCCTGCTTTTGCTGAGAATGCTGGTTTTGGTAAAGGTTCCTTTTGCAATACGAGAGGCTGAATTTTTTGCAAATAGGTTTGAGCGTGAGCCTCCCATGAATAGAATTTGGCAACATTTTTTAATCCATTTTCGGAAAATTGCTGCCAGAGTTTTGCATCTTCAAGAATTTGCAATAAAGCATCAGCGATCGCCTTCTCATTCAAAGGATCAACCAATAATCCATTCTGACAATTACCAATAATATCCACTGGTCCCCCATTTTCGGTGGCAACCAATGGCAATCCACTTGCCTCTGCCTCCAATAGTGTTAATCCAAAAGGCTCGGTGAGAGCAGGATTGACAAAAACACCCTTGGACTTAGCCGCTAATCGATAAATATCGGCAACTTCATCAGAACTATGGTGCTTCGGTAAAGCTACTCGACCATACAGATCATAGCAATCTATTACCAGTAATAACTCTGTCAAAACATTTTGCGCCCCCTCGTTTAGCTCTCGAATATCCTGTCGATTACCCGCCACAATTACGAGATTAGCTAATTCTTGGAGACGTGGCGATTGACCATAGGCTTCTAAAAGTGTAACGATGTTTTTGCGCTGATCGGGGCGAGATAGAGCCAGAATAATTGGCTTTTCAGGATTATTGAGAAACTTGGCTAGAACCTCTTGAAAAGCGATCGCCTCCTGATCATCAGTCAGAGGATGAAACTGCTCTAAATCTGTCCCTGGGGGGATAATCGCCATCTTTTCGGGCGTGTAATAGTCATAAAGTTCATATTGATCTTCAATTTCATTGCGAGTGCTAGTAATCACCAAGTCAGCATTACTTAACGTATTTTCTTCAGCACTGACCCTCTGGAGCATATGATAGCGTTCTTCGATCTGTTCTAAGGGTATTCCTGTCCCCAGCAATCTTCGCAACTTATCGCGTCCTAATGAATGCCCCGTATGAATTAGAGGTAAACCTGTTAAATGGGAAAGTCGCACGCCCACATACCCCGCATCGGCATAGTGACTATGAATGATATCAGGCAAACGGGGCTGTTTGAGTAACCACGCAAGCAAGCGATCGGTAAAGCCATCCAGATGACTCCATAATTCTTCTTTAGGAATGTAGCCTTCAGGTCCTGCTTCAATCCGCACGATCTGAGCATTTTCGGTTAAAGCTTCAGTCTCTAAGCCATAGTCAGCATCGACAGCATCATCAATGATCAGTCTGGTAACCAAATCAACACGTTCTACATGGGGCTGTTTAGCAAGAGCTTTGGTCAATTCCACAACATATTTTGTTTGACCTCCAGTATCTACGTCTCGCCCCAATTCTAGATTTTGACCTCGGATCAATCCATGAATGCTGATAAGTAGAATGTATAATTGTTTATGGTTCTTATTGGACATAACTAGTTAATCTAAGTTTAAAGTACAACAGATTTGAACAATTCTCCAAATAACACTTTACAAAAGTAAACTATACCCACTCAAGTCCTGACATAGAACCCAATAGATATCGGCGTTTCGCGCCGTAACTATCTATTTGATCTTGTTGTTGTCTTAACCTTACTGGTTATAGCTATAAAGATATGAGATATTATCTCCACGTTTCTAGTTTAGAATATCTACCTGAGAATATTTGTAGATCCTAAAAAACTTCTCAAATATATTCCTAATGAATGAGTGAATTTAAATTAGAATCTGCACAAACTAAAAATTTAGAACTCACAAAACCTTCAATACCATTCCCATCAACTATCTTAGTCCAATAGCCCTCAAATTGTTTAGAGGTCACAAGAGTATGTATTTCTAAAGAACTAAATGGAGCAATATCCAAGGGTTGAGATCGAGTTCTATAACTATCAAGTATCTTTGGTTAAGGGAGAGTTAACTCGACTGCAAGAGGAAATAGTTCAACTTCAGAGCGAATATCCTAATCTGATTACTTTTATCACTGATCAATTTCGCGAAGAACTATTAGCGATCGAGGCTGACACCTATGCTGAGTTTGTGCCTACAGGTCGATTAAATAAAGAACTCTCTCTCTCTTTAGACCAAGAGCCAGTCGAATTTTAATTCCAGTGTTGGTAATCATCTTAAGAAACACCCTTCTCCACAGGATTTGTATTTTTCAAGATGTCCATATAATGACTTTAATGAAACTCTTCGAGTATTGTAGGAAGCAAAGAATTGTCGCCATGTCTCGCTTGAGCGGGAGACAATGAGTAGTAATACTGGTAGCTGCTCAGCAGATTCAGCAGGCGTTCAAACTTTGTATCCCTACCCCAAAAGGATCATACTTCCACTGAAGATGAACGCCGCCAAACCTATTGGGATACCTTGGCAGCTATTTGCCATAGTAAATAAGCGATCGCAAGTCCGATCGCAGGTATACCGATGATCCACCTTTGGCGATCGCGGGCTTTGTCTCTCATGCTTTTCTGGACAAACTGTTCACCTTTATCCATTTCTTGAAAAGATAAGGTGTAAGAAGCGAGGGTTCGTAGTTCTTCATCGGTCATTCCTTCACCTAACCAACGACTTTCCTGCTCTTTTTGATCAAGACTTGCCATTTGCGATCGCAAATATTCCGAACTAACGCTTGCATCAGTCAGAATATTTTTCTCTTCCTGATTCAAAAATAAGTTTCTGATCTGAGGTTGAAAAAGTTCTAAGCCATCCAGAAGAGGCTGATCGGCATGGGGATTAATTACTAACCAGAGTCCAGACACTAACATTAAAGAAATCAAAGCCGTACTTAATAGAGACAGCGATCGGTTAAATAATGCTTGGTAATCTTGGGTATGATTTAGAAAAAAGGGTTTGACTAAGGCTGATAGAGCCAAAGTAAAGCCAAAAGCACAGACCATAGCTGCACCCGTTGGCAAGTCCCAAACATAGGACGCTCCCAAACCTAAGCAACTTGCGATCAGCCCTGCGCCCCAACCAATGAGCAGCTTTGATAGTAATTTGGTGCTGTACAGAGTTCCAATTGTTGCGGGAACGATCAGAATTGAGAAAACTAGTAGTACACCAGCGATCGCTACGGAACTGGTTACGACGACTCCAAATGATACATAGAATAGGAAGTCCCAAAACCATAGGCGCATTCCAATTTTCTCAGCTTCTTCAGGTTGGAATGAGGCAATAAAGAAGTATTTTCTTAACAGCCAATGGAGTAAACCAATAGCACTGTAAAGAACGACAACTTTAAACAAGTCTTCACTGGTTGCCGTGAGAATGCTCCCCACCAAAATCTGCTTAATATATTCTGCGCCCTGCGGCGATCGATCCACTAGCAGATATGCGGTCGCTGCGGAGACTACATAGATAATTCCGATAAAAGTCTCTTGAGAAACCCTGCCAGTCCATTTGCGTGTAAATGAAAGTAACGCCGCACCGATAATCGTAAAGGTCAGAGAGTAAGCATAAGCCGATAATGATTGCGGTTGATAACCCAACATATATGCAACGGTCGCGCCTAGAGCAGAAATTTGCGCTAAAGCCAAATCCACAAAAATGATATTGCGGCTAAGAACATGGATTCCCAAATAAGCGTGAATGCCTACTAATGCGATCGCGACAAAAAAAGGAATAGTCAGAAATTCTAAAATCAACGTCATACTAAACTATTTACTAAATCCTTTTATTAATTGCTCCACATTGTAGTCAAACAAAGAAAAATAATCTTTTGCTTCAGGAACTGCACCGACAGAAGCCGCTAGAGTCAGGGTTTTCGAGCCAGTCGTGCGATTAAGATATCGCGTAATATTATCTGATTCGTAGGGTTCCTTAATGACAACGGCAACTTTTTGTTCTCTAATCAGGCGCACTAGTTCTGATAAATGGGTGGGACTTGGCGGGACACCTGTTTTTGGCTCGATGTAGCCGATGGTTTTCAGACGAAAGCGACGAGCGAGATAGGGCCAACTGTTGTGATAAACCACAATCGGATTGCTGCGATATGGTGCTAAGCGATCGCTCCAGATCTTGACCCGATTTTTGAGTTCGATTAGGAAGCGATCGCGATTGAGCGCATAGTCTTCAGTATGATCAGCATCAAGCCGAATTAATCCTTCTTCAATTGCTCCTGTAATCGATTCAGCATTGAGAGGGTCAAGCCAGTAGTGAGGATTACCAGCGCCGTGATCGTGACCAGTTGCGGGCGCTAAGGAAAGCGATTTTGCTTCTAGTACCGCTATTCCCACTGAAGTATCGACATATCCATTACCACCCCGTTGCAAATCTGGATTTTTGACATCTTTTAAAATCGTATCTAGCCAAATATCGTGATCCAGTCCAACTCTGACGACGAGTTGCGACTTTTGAATAGCTTGGCGATCGGACAGTTTCGGCTCAAAAGCATGGGGATCTTGATTGGGAGGAAGAAGACTGGTCACATGAACCAGCTCTCCTCCCACTACTTCCACCAAACTTTTTAAATCGGCTGTAGTTGTAACTATCTCTAGTGGTAATTGAGCATAGGCGATCGAGCCATTATTCAACCAAATAAAAAACGTCAAAACTAAGCCGAATAAAAGTTGATATCTCATTAGGCACGCTTACTCAACCATAGACTTTTAGGAATCAAACAATGGACACTCTTTTCAGATTCATCCATTTTCCCAATCCGACAATCCATCGCAATACTCGCTAAACCATAGGCATCAAGGCGAGTCATTTTTTCTTTGGATTGCAGCAACTCAATCATGGCATAGGAAGCTTCATTCATCGCTTTGTTAAGATCGGCATCTTTGACTGAAGTAACAAATGCAGTGGCAGTTTCTGCTGTAGGATAATCTACACTTTTGGTTGCCATTGTATCTTTGGGATTGAGGCAGTGAATTCCCTTATTGATATTTACAACTTGAGAAATTCGACAGTCAGAAACTTTAGACATCAAGTTCCCTGCGTCGGATACAGTGACTTTACGTTGCTCAGAAAGAAACTTTGCAGTTTCCACTTTGACATTAGCAAGTGCTTTATTTAAATCCTTGTCAATGCCAACGGTGATCATCTGCGTAGGAGTCTCGATCATCGGCCAGTCTAATTTCTTTCCTTTAACTACAGAAACATTAAGAACGATTTCTTTGAAAGCCGATTCCATCGCTGTTAGGTTAACTTCACCATTCCCTTGCCCCGCATGGGAATCGCCCGTCCAGAGTAAAGCGCCTTTTACAAAAACTGGCACATATAAAGTCGCACCTGGCTTAAAGTCTCTAATATCCAGATTGCCAGCGTAGGGGCCGGGTGGAACTGAACTATATTGACCAGCTTCGGCACGAGCAACGCCCAACGTGCCAGGGAAAGGACTTACAGGTACTTCTATCCCTGGGCTAAAGGTCGTTACCTTTTTGTCCACGTCCAGATATAAATATTTGACTTGACCTTCAGGGAATTTATCAGGAAACTGTCCAAACATCCCAGGAATATTGAAGTTAGCCGCATAAGAACGAGGTTCTATTTTAAGGATTTTCACCTTAAGCACATCTCCAGGTTCTGCTCCTTTTACAAATATTGGCCCTGTAAGCGTGTGAGGTCCACGACCAGGATTGTCAGTACGCAGCTTTTTCAGCTCTTCAATTGACTTGCCAGGAATAACTTGGTTATGGGAATGCATCATCGTTTCCATAACCACAGTATCGCCTGACTTAATCTCTAGCACTGGAGGCTGAGCATTATTAAACCAGCCCCATTGAGTAGTTTCTAAGGTGGCAGGAAGAAGATGTGTAGTGCCAGGATAGGGAGCTAGAGTTTTTCTCATCTGAGCAACTTTGTCTTGTGCTGCGCGATCGCTAGACATTTGAGCAAAAGCGACAGAACCAAAGGTTAAGCTAAATAAGATAATTCCTAAAACAAGCCACCGCATTCGTTGGAGGCTAAAAGACTGAAGACTTTTGAACACTTTTATTACTGGATTTTTACGTAATTTCCGACAATAATCTTATTTGTTTAGGTAACTAACTTTTGTCTCGATTTTTACATATAGCGATCGGCAATATGCCAGCACTTACTCTAGCTATGATCGAAATACAATCAATGACGTTTCTGAAAAACTGGTTAACTCATGACGAAATAATAAATTTTCCCTTCAAGTTTGATCGCTAATCATACAGAGTGCGTTAGAATTTTTTTCGTTTAATTCATAGTTAGGCAGCAACGTGCAGCTTGGATACGTGTAATAGTTTTTGGCAATATTAAATGATATGAAGTCACCAAAGGAAGTCATACATGATTGGGTTGCAGCATATAACGTTCGTGACCCGCACGCACTGATCGATCTTTATCACGATGATGCCGAAAATCATCAGGTTGCTTTTGGCGCTCCGCTTCATGGGCGTGAGGCTTTGTTGGAGAGTTTCGTTTCATTCTTCACAGCGTTTCCAGACAACTATACTCATCCGATAAATATATTTGAGGATGGCGAATGGGCTATTGTCGAGTGGAAAGGTGGCGGCACATTTTTAGGACAGTTGGGCGATCATAAGCCAAACTGCAAGAGTTTTACACTGCAAGGCTGCGGCTTCTTCCATGTTATTAACGGCAAAATCACGTTTCAGCGTGGCTACATTGACAAGCATACATGGCTCTCCCAGCTTGGAATACCTGTCACGTAAATTGTTGTTTAACTTGTATACAGCGAGATTTAAAGAGCTATAAAAGAGAATGAGTATGCATCCAAAAGATACAGCTACTCGATACGATCGCATTGCCCGATGGTGGCAGACTCAGCATCAAGATTCGCTTTATGGAATCGCCCAGTTGGAGCGAGCTATAAAATTTACTCCTAATAAGTATTTGGCTCTTGATATAGGATGTGGAAGCAGCGGGCGTTTCATTGAAATTTTGAGCAAACATGGATTTCAAGTGGAAGGACTTGATATTTCTGAAGAAATGATCTGTCTAGCTAAGCAACTGCATCCAGACATCCTTTTTTATAGAGAAGATATCTGCTGTTGGACTCCTACCAAACCCTACAGCTTGATTGTTGCTTGGGACAGCACGTTCCATTTGTCGCTAGATATGCAAGAACCTGTTATGAAAAAGCTATGCGATGCTCTTGAACCTGATGGCGTGCTTATGTTCACATGTGGGGGCGGATATGGACAAAATGAAGTTTCTGGAACATTTCAAGGTCAGGACTTTGAGTACAGCACATTGGGCGTAAATGCTTTCCTAAAGATTTTGAATGAGCAGCATTGTACGTGTCTCCACCTTGAATACGATCAATATCCTGAGAATCATGTTTATATTATTGCTCAAAAGATTCGATCAAGCGTTGTGATAGATGTGTAAAGGCTTTATTGTGATATTTTAGTTAAGAGCGAAAGCTTTTTCTGACGCTTAAATAAACCGTTAGGCGGCAAAAAACAACGAATTCAATAAGTTTTTATGCACACATACATTGCGTTTTTTAGGGGCATTAACGTTGGTGGTAAGAACTCTTTACCTATGAAAGATCTTACGTCTATTTTTGAAATCCTGGGTGCCAGCAATGCCAAAACCTACATTCAAAGTGGCAACGTAGTATTCCAAATTGCACCAAAAGACATTTCTAGCTTCTCTAAAAGACTTAGAATTGAAATCAAAGAACAACGAGGATTTGAGCCATATATTCTTATCATTGAATCTTCTGAAGTTGAAACTGCAATGAAGAATAATCCATTTCCAGAAGCAGAATCTGAACCTAGTTCCTTACACCTTGGTTTTTTAGCATTCGTACCAGAGAATCCAGATTTGAAGAAGCTAGAAAGCTTAAAGAAGGATAACGAGCAGTTTTGTTTAATTGATCGCATCTTTTATCTACATGCACCAGAAGGTGTCGGCAGATCTAAGCTCGCGGCAAGTAGCGAGAAGTTACTTGGTGTTCCCATGACTGATCGTAACTGGAATACCGTTTGCAAACTAAAAGAAATGGCTACACTCTTTGCGTTGTCACCCAACAAATCCCAATATACGCCGACCGTATAGATAATTAAATAGCTAGGCAGAAAAAAAGTTAAGATATAAAAGTTCAGACACTCACCAAAAAGATGCCAGCCGCCCCAAGAATAAAACTGAGTGTAGAAGAAGACAAAAGACTGCTAGAAATAAGCCAAAGTAAAGAAACAGGAAAACGAGTAAAGCAAAGAGCCGAAGCCATGCGACTGAGTAGTCATGGGTGGAAAGGAGATGGAGAAAGTTGATGACTGAGTTGTGACTAACATCAGTACATCTCTCAATCTGTCTAAATCCCATGCCGTTGCAGTACATTTTTAGACATATCTTCTTGACATCTTGGGAATACCCAAGTACTGAGTAGGTATCGATGAACTGACGACCGCAATCAGCGCAAATATGATTTTGTTTATCTCCTCGTCTCCCATTTTTACGAATATGGGTTGATCCACATTTTGGACATTTCATTGCTTTTCATTGCTTAAAACTCGTTATCTTTTATTTACTCATTCATCTTTTATTTGTGTAATGCCGTACTTGCTTCTATTTACCTCACGCATCGCCGTGGCGATCTCTATCCCGAACCTGAGAAGTTTGGTCCTGAGAGGTTTCTCGAACGGCAGTTTTCTCCCTATGAATTTATTCCTTTTGGTGGTGGTAGTCGCCGTTGTTTGGGTATGGTTTTGGCTCAGTTTGAAATGAAGATTATTTTGGCGACTATTTTAACTAATGCTCGGCTGAGTCTCAGCAATCAATCCCCAGATCTTGTTCCCGTAAGGCGCGGGGCTTTACTCGCTCCAGAAGCCAATTTTACGATGCTCAAAGCCTAAACTAAGTTATTTCGGACGCCTGACGGCTAGCCATGAACTTGCTAGCAGCGGCAAATACCCATTGGCGATCGCTGTCATTGCCTAATGCATCTGCGACGTGCCCCAATCCTAAAGGCAATAGCTCAGGATCTTTCTCTTCCAAAACTGCTGTTAAATAAGGGACAAATTAAACCCTAAAAAATAGAGGCGGCGCGAAGCGCCGCCTCTATTTTTTAGGGTTTAATTTGTCGTGGCTATTTCTTGTATTGCTATACGCTGGCTGAACGGAGTCAAAGCCCCTCTCATAAAAGGCAACTTTCTTTTTCCTAAGTTTTGTATTGTAATCAATCAATTCACTCAATTCATTCAAAAAATTAATTACCAACTTATTAAAATTACCATTTATACGGAGTTGTTAAATTCAACTCAGCTAAACAGTCCTCAAATTTAATAAGGAGAGCATCATGAGTACAGAAGTTCAAGCCGAGACAACTACTGATTCTTTCGATCCTAACATCGTTCCCGCCGAGACCAAAGCCCGTAAAGAGCGGGAAGGAGCCAATTATAAGCATACTCCTGACAATGCAGAAGATGCTGACAGTATTCACACTGCCGATGGTTATACCGTAGATACAGAAGGGTTGGTAAACAACTATGCTATCGAACCGCCGATGTATATAGAAGATGGTGGGACAAGTCAGGCTAATCTTCCTGTAGTTGAGAAATTCATAATAGTTGATGTTTTTTCGACAAGTATTAAATCAGAGAATGTCGCAACGGAAATTCATAAGGCAGGGATAGGTAGAAACAAGATTTCTGTGCTGGGCAAAAATTATCATGATGCTGATCATGGCTATGGATCGCTAAACTGGCAGGATATCGAAGCAGAGGGTGGGTTGACAAAAGTTTTAAAAAGTGAGGGAATTGTTGAGTCGGAAGCCCGTAAATATGAGGCAGAAATCGCCGCAGGAAAATTTTTGGTAGTAGTAATTGGTGAAAATGCGGATGTGCTTACAGCTAAAGAGATTTTGATTAATACTGGTCATCGCATGAACGCTCTCCAAGAAAAAATCTAACTTTCTATCTCTTGCATGTATAACTAGCTGTAGCCAATCCAAAAGATGAGAGGCGGCGCTTCGCGCCGCCTCTCATCTTTTGGATTGGCTATAAATACTTTCCCAAATTATCGATATTGCCGATGAACTCATCGCTTTTCATGTCAATGGTACTGAGGGGACACAAGACAAGATTAACAAGGCTAGGAATAAAGGTATTCCAGTTAAGGTGTTTAGCTATTCAATTAATTAAAAACAGTCAAAAGGGCGATCGCCTATGAGGATCGCTAACCGTTACAAACCGAGATCGCCACAGGATCGCTTAGCGTGACACAAACACGTTGAATACTGTACGATAATCATAAAATGACTTATGTATATTTATGGCTACCATCAGTCAGATTAAAAAGCCTTGTTCTGATTCATTAGTCTTGCTGCCGCTATTTTCTAGCGCGATTTCGGCTGGATTTCCCTCTCCTGCGGACGATTATCTTGATGATTGCTTAGATCTCAATCGTTACCTGATAAATCAGCCCACATCAACTTTTTTCATGCGATTTGAGGGTGAGCCAATGCTGGAAAGTGGTTTGCAGCATGGAGATCTCTTGATTGTTGATCGCTCTGTAGAGCCAACGGACAGCAAAATTGTGGTGGCGGTGATCAATGGCGAGTTAGTTGTGCGCCGCGTCAAGCAAAATCGACGCCAGCTTCGGCTGCTATCGGAAAACCCCAATTGCCAAACAATCTGCATCACCAAAGATACTGAGTTTCAAATATGGGGAGTAGTTACTCATGCCATCCGCACCCTGCATAGCACTCGTCGATTGCAATAGCTTCTACGTTAGCTGTGAACGAGTATTTAATCCCAATCTTGCAGGCAAGCCTGTCGTTGTACTTAGCAACAATGACGGCTGTATTGTGGCGCGATCACCTGAAGCAAAAGCCTTGGGTATTCCGATGGGTTCGCCTTACCACAAGCACAAGGCAACTTTGCAAAATGCAGGAGCGATCGCTCTGTCATCAAATTACGAACTTTATGGAGATATGAGCCATCGTGTTTATGATGTCCTGTTTGCATCCGTTCCAGAGGTTGAGATTTATTCGATTGATGAATGCTTTTTAGATTTGACGGGTTTCGCGCATTTAGGAACCGATGGATTGATGGAATTTTGCGCGAACCTGCGAGAGAAAGTTCTTAGATGGACTGGCATTCCTACGGGTATTGGTATTGCCTCAACTAAAGTTTTATCCAAGGTTGCTAATCAAGTAGCCAAGAAATCTGTCGGTGGTGTTGCCGAATTATTGACTGACGAGCTGCGCGATCGCCTATTAGCTAATCTTGCCATCGAAGACATCTGGGGCATAAATCGACGCTTAGGTGTAAGACTGCGATCGCATGGAATCGCGACGGCGGCTAATTTGAGAGATGCCCCTGAAGCACTCATCAAGCAAATCATGGGTATTGTGGGCGTTCGGATTATGTACGAGCTGCGTGGTTTATCATGCTTGCCACTGGAAGCGATCGCGCCATCGCAAAAGCATATGATTTGTTCGCGTTCATTTGGTCAACCCATAACTACGATGGCCCAAATGCATGAGTCGATCTCACACCATGCAGCGAGAGCGGCGGCGAAGTTAAGGCACAGGAAATTACGAACATCGGTTCTAGGGGTATTTCTGACGACTAACCGATTCCAACCTAATGATCCGCAATATAGTAATTCCGTTACTATTTCTTTGCCGACGGCAACGAATAGCTCTCAAGTATTGATTCGATATGCCAAGTTCTGTATGACCAGTATCTTTCGAGATGGATTCAGTTATAAAAAATGTGGCGTTAGTCTGAATGATTTAAGCTCGGTTGATGCGGTACAGTTGGATTTTCTTGCACCCGCTGTTGATCGCCATGATGAAAAGTTAATGGAGGTAATGGACTCGCTAAATAAGCGTTATGGCTCTGGAACAATTCGGTTTGCCAGTGAGGGGATGAAGCAAGATTGGAAAATGAGAAGTGATATGCGATCGCCCAGATATACTACTCGTTGGGATGAGTTGCTGGTGGTGAAAGCAAATTAGGCAGCTTGACAAATCAATTCGCTAGGAATCGCAACCCAAACCTTAAACTGATTTGCTTCAGGTGTGATTAGTACTGCCATACCCATATCTACATCTCTCTTGCTTCCTGCGATCGCTTCGTTGATAGATGCATAGGCTTTATCAGCTACAAAGGTTTTGCCTAGAAATACAATTGCTTTTTCTGTGCCAGCAATGGTGTTGATAACAATCGAGCGAACTTGGTTTAGTGAATTGAGAATCATTGCTTTTGCCCTTAGAAAGAATTTCTCTATGGGATTAGTATCGCCTTTTCTCAAGGTGGGGGATGCGATCTCGAATCTATGCTTTTGTGATGTTGGGAGTAAGTCGATGTGAGCGAGATCACGAAAAAAGCATCTTATCTGTTTAGACAAAATGCTTTTTAGGTTTTGAGAAACTTGCAATGTATTTCTAGTTATGGCGATCGCGATAAATTGCATCAGAAAGGCGAGCTTCACGACGATTGAGTTGACGATAATCTTTAACGGTTAAATGACCATTATCTCTTTTTAGGTCGGCAAGACGTTGCTTATTGATACTTGCTTCACGACGTTCCAAATTTTTATATTCCCGATAATTGATCTGACCATCTTTTACCCCCTGATGAATCCGATCCTATTAATTTTCTAGGTAGACCTAAAAAGGAAAGGATGAACGAGCAGGCAAAGAAGCGTTGTAGTGATGAATAAAATTCCAAATGGCTCCGATGTGGTTTTCCAACTTTTTAGAAAAGGATAGGGTCTTTCTAACTAGTCTTGATACTCGTTGTCATAACGTACAGTTGAATCTCTCAATCTAGTTGGTCTTTCCAGTTTCTTTACCCACAGCCCTATGACGTTTGCTAGGAAGAACAACTGGATAAGGTGTGTAGAAATCAGTATAAATAACCGCGCATTGGCGATAGACACTAGGCAACGATTCCCATAATTTCTGAGCTGATACCCCAGAGCGATCGCCAATATAACAACCCTCAATTTCACGAGTCTCGGCATCAATGGCAAGCCATACCCATTGTTGCCAAGCAGGATGACCGAGTGCGACTACTGCAACAACCAAATGCAGGAGTTGCCTCTGCACGGAATCTTGGCATCCAAAGCGCCCAAGGCGAATTTATCGCTCTAATTGATTCTGACGATCTGTGGTATCCCGATGCGCTTGAAAAATTGGTTGCTCAGTTTCAGCGAAGCTTGCCTGCGGTAGGGGTCATCTACGCGTGGTCAGTGGATATTGACGAATATGATCGACCTATCGAAGGCTTCCATGCAGCCACCATTAAGGGCAATGTTTATAGAACCCTAATTTGCCATAACTTCTTAGGCAATGCTAGTGCCACCTTGATTCGGAAAGCTTGTCTGGATCATGTCGGTGGTTACGATACGCAACTCAAAGCCCAAAAAGCGCAAGGGTGTGAAGATTGGGATTTGTATTTACGGCTGGCTGAACATTATGAATTTGAGGTTGTTACAGAGTTTTTGATTGGCTATCGTAAGGTTGCTAGCAGTATGTCTAGGGATTTTAGGCAGATGGCGCGATCGCAGCAACTCATGCTGCAAAGTATTCAAAAAAATCATCCTGAACTCTCTAGTTACCTCTATCGCCTATCTCGCAGTAGTTTTTATTTATATCTAGCGCAGCAATGTGATGCCTATGGAGATGCTCGCGAAACTTTAGATTGGTTGAGGCAAGCTGTCAAAGCCGATCCCATCAGTTCGCTGGGGCGATTAGGACTGTATATCTTGCTAATTAAAAATCTGGCAAAGCTTGGGGGAAAATCTTGGCGATTATTCAGGCTATGGACGCTGTTTAAGCCGCCCCGCTTACCGATAAATGAGCTGTCAGTGAATGAATCTCTTTATCCAACCACATACCCTCTATCTTTACCGATTCATCCGTTGAAAATTTGGCTCAAGGTGATGGTTGGAGCACTTTTACATCACTCGTTATCAAGAATTTAATCCGAGAGACATACCGATGCTATACCCCATTAAAGTTGTTGATATTGAACTTAGCAAGGCTATCCCCACCTTTGACGATTTAGAAAATTACATGGGTTTACAGGGGCTGGTGCGAATACATGGTGTGCCGTTGGGCTATGTTAAAGCCCCAATTTCTTTAGGCAAATGCACTGCCTCGACTTTAAGTAAGCTGATCTTAGGGGAGTACAGCGAGAAGATTATTTGTCAACTGCTCAAAAATGGATTGGCTTCGCCCCACTGTCCAGCCAACTTTAAACTAGAAGACCTGCTTAATCTGCCTCCTGTTGAGTATGTGCAGGAATGGCCGCTTGTTACGGTAGCGGTGTGTACCCGCGATCGCCCTGACGATATGAAGCTCTGTTTGGAAGCTATCCGTAAACTTGAATATCCTCACCTTGACATCTTAGTGATAGATAATTCACCCCAAACAGAAGCTACCAAAGAACTTATTGACATCCACTATCCCGAAGTACGTTACGTGCGCGAACCACGTCCTGGACTTGACTGGGCGCGAAACTGCGCCATCTTAGAAGCAAAGGGTGAGATCATTGCTTACACCGATGATGATGTGGTGGTAGATCCTAGTTGGGTAAAGGCGATCGCGCAAACCTTCCTTGAAGATCCCGAGGTGATGGCAGTAACTGGTCTAGTTGTTCCTTACGAACTAGAAACCGAAGCCCAAGTTTTGTTTGAAGAATATGGTGGCTTTGGTAAAGGTTTCCTGCGCCATGAATACCAAGTGTCCATTGATAAACCCATGCCATGGTGGATGCTAGGGGCGGGGCAGTGTGGTACAGGGGCAAATATGGCATATCGTCGTTCCGTCTTTAGTAAAATTGGTGGATTTGATCCTGCTTTGGATGTAGGAACAGTCACTAATGGCGGCGGGGATTTAGAAATGTTCTTTCGGATAATCAGAGAACATTATCTTCTTGTTTACGAACCTACAGTTATCGTTAAACATCGTCACCGCCAGAGCTATGAAAAGCTGAAAACGCAAATCACTAATAATGGAATTGGTCTATATTCCTATTTCACCTGTGGAGTTAAGTTTTATCCTGAGATGTTTTGGACTTTCTTACGAATAGGGCTTTGGTGGTTTATCTATTGGTATATTCGGCGAGCATGGATTTCATTCAAGCATCCTACAAAAATTCCCGCAGAATTAGTTTGGATAGAACTGACAGGAGTTTTCATCGGTTTAAGACGTTACGCTAAAGCACGTCAGCAAGTTCAGGAAATTATTAATAAATTTGGCGGTCAGTCACCTAGTCAGACTAATTTAGAGACATCGAGGCAACTATTCCCCCCTGTTTCTACTGAAAACATCACAGACCTCGCAGCACCGATCTCCTCTGAAAAACATCAAACTCCGAAACTTAAAGACAGTGTGGGTGTGCGCCAAATTCATTTAGAAAAGCCGTTGACAATGGTTTCAAATATTGAAAATTATCCTAAAACGCTTCTTGTTTTCACTTGGCATGACGACCCTATTGGCAGTTATGAGGTTGAGAATAAATACAATTCGATTAGTTGTAGAAAACTGCAAGATATTCTCTTAAAACATTTCAGCGATGTAATTCTTTGCAAATTACTGAAACTTCACAAAGGCAATCATTGGAGTATCGTTTATAATTCCTTACTAAATTTCTATAACGCTCAGACGAGTTCACAACCGCCGCGACTACCAAAGAATGTCAAAGTTTCCATCAATTTGGCAACCTTTGATCGACCAGATGATTTACGCAACTGTTTAACCTGTTTACAAAATCAGAAAACTGAACGAGAAGTTGAGATTATTGTTGTTGATAACCATCCACAATCAAACCTAACCCCCCCAGTGGTTGCAGAGTTCCCCAATGTCAAATTAGTGATTGAAACTAGACAGGGTTTAGCTTACGCTCGTAATGCTGGATTTGTTGCCAGTACTGGAGATATTGTTATTGCGACAGATGATGATGTCACCATTCCCACTGATTGGCTGGAGAAGTTAGTAGCTCCCTTTGTCCGCTCAGATGTCATGATTGTGACTGGTAATATTTTACCACTACAATTGGAAACACCTTCCCAACAGTTTTTTGAGAAATATGGTGGTCTCGGTCGAGGATTTGAGCGCTTTGAAGTGAAGGCTGACTGGTTTGAGTCCTCCCCTCGTTACGCAATTCCCACTTGGAAATTGGGCGCAACCGCAAACGCGGCGTTCCGATCGACCATCCTATCGCATTCTAAAATTGGTTTGATGGATGAATCCCTAGGTCCGGGAATGCCTTCAGGAGTCGGAGAAGATACATACCTTTTTTACAAGACACTCAAGGTCGATTACACGCTTATTTATGAACCCTGCGCCTACCTTTGGCATAAGCATCGTCAAGATATCATGGCATTACGCCGTCAGATTTATGGCTACAGCAAAGGTCATGTTTCCTACAATCTGACTACGTGGTTGCGAGACGGTGACTGGCGTGGACTCTACCAGATTTTTGTAGCGCTTCCCCTCTACCATGCTGGTCAGCTTGTAAACTGTTTTCTTAGAAAAAACGATTATCCACTATCTCTAATCTTTCTAGAAATATGGGGTAATCTTGCGGGCCCTTGGTCTTTGTGGCGATCGCGCATTCGAGTAAATCGAGAAGGATACAGCGCTTTGCGCTCAAACCCAAACCAAGAATAAATTTGAAAGCGTTGCGAAGCAACGCTTTCAAATTTATTCTTGGGGTTCGTTACCATCGGAGATTGATATAGTTGTCCACCTAACTACGGAGGTTTTCCAATTGAAAAGCTTGCAAACAAGTCCCATTCGTAGATGGCGATTATCTTATATTGGGGATTTGTTGCGATCGCTCGTTGATCGCGATATGAAACTCATGTATAAGCGATCGGCTTTAGGGATTGTCTGGACATTGATTAGCCCATTACTGCAATTGCTGGTTTTTGTGTTTGTCTTCCAAGTCATCATTAAGATTGATATTCCTCAATATTCGTCCTACGTCTTTACAGGATTACTGGTGTGGAACTGGTTTCAGAATTGCCTATTTCAAGCAACTGGCGTGATTATCAGTAGCCGAGCTTTAATTCGGCAACCAAGTTTTCCCACTGTGATTTTGCCTGTGGTAATTGTGACTACGGGGCTGATTCACTTTGCCCTTGCCTTACCCGTTTTAGTTATCTTCCTATTGATCGACGGAGTAAAGCTAACTCCCTTAGTTTTACTGCTGCCCTTATTACAATTGATTCAATTTGCGTTAACAGTGACAGCCTCCTATTTTCTGGCGGCTTTTAATGTGACGTTCCGCGATACTCAACATACTTTGGGCGTATTGTTGCAGTTTCTATTCTATCTCACACCAGTTTTTTATCAGTTAGACAACATTCCTAAACAATACTGGTATGTCTATGGGCTTAACCCGATGGTGCATATTGTCACCGCCTATCGTCAAATTTTGGTATGGGGAGTTCAACCTGATTGGCTGGCTCTGATGACCATTACAGGTACTATCCTAATCCTACTGCCCATTGGTTATCGAGTTTTCAAACGCCAGAGTCTTCGCTTTGTGGAGGAGATTTAAATGCATAATGCCATTCTTGTCGAAAATGTGGGTAAGCGCTTTCGGCGTTACCATGCTGAAAAACCTATCACCATCATGGAAGCGGCTTTGAAAGGTTTTCAACGGGTTAAACCGTTAGAGGAACTTTGGGCGTTGCGGGGCATTTCCTTTGAAGTTGCCGCTGGCGAAATGATCGGGGTAATTGGTCACAATGGTGCTGGAAAATCAACCCTACTACAATTATTGGGAAAGGTAGCACATCCCAATGAAGGACGTATCAAAATGCGGGGGCGAGTAGGAGCGCTATTGGATTTGGGTGCAGGTTTTCATGGCGATCTGACGGGGCGGGAGAATGTATTTGTGACAGCGATTGTTGCGGGATTGCCACGTCGAGAGGTAGCTCGTCGTTTTCATCAAATTGTCGATTTTGCTGAGCTTGAAAGATTCATTGATAATCCTGTCCGTACTTACAGCACAGGGATGATGATGCGCCTTGCTTTCTCAGTGGCTGTGCATACTGATCCACAAATTCTACTGGTGGATGAATTTCTATCTGTTGGAGATTTATCTTTTCAGGCTAAATGCCTTAATCGCATCACCGAGATGAAAGAGAATGGATGTGCAATTGTGCTGGTGTCTCACGATGTTAATCAGGTGGAGCGGTTGTGCGATCGCGCTCTTTGGCTCAAGCATGGTACTATCTTTGCCTATGGTGAACCGATTCTGGTGGCGGGGCAATACACTATGGAGATGCGATCGCAAACTCAGCAGCGCACTCCTCAGCAACCACCCAAACTTACCCGTTCAGGAATTGAACTACGAGTCAACGAAAATCGCTTCGGATCACAGGATGTGGAGATTTCTGATGTCCGTCTAAAACCAAACCTAATCATAGAATCAGGTGATTCCCTTTGTGTTGAGGTAGATTACCAAACCCATCAACGGTTAGATAGCGCTATTTTTAGCGTCACCATTAGTCAGGAAAACGGTGCTCAGTTCCTAGATGTAAATACCGCAGATATGGGCATTCCCTATGTTCAATTGCAAGCACAAGGAACCATTAAGCTTACCCTTGAGCGTCTGGATCTGGTGGGTGGAAAGTACTTTGTAAATGTGGGTATTTATAGGCAAGATTGGAGCTATGCCTATGACTTTCACTGGCATATCTATCCATTGACTGTGGAGTCAAAGTTAACATCCAAAGGGATTTTGTCCCCTCCCATGCGCTGGGAAGTGGAGATCTCTAATGTGAACGCGATCTCGAACAGGCTTCTATGATCCCCAAGCGATGGTAGTACAGGGCTGATTTTCCCTCTAAATCTAAGTACAGGAGAAAAAATTAATTGAGTTAAAGAAGGCTTGAGAATTGAGATGAAGATCAAAGATAATGGGACGAAGGAAATCAAAACCAAGACGAAAAATGCTTTTAGGTAGACGACCATTTTTTTTAGGCTTGAGGGGATTTAGTTGAGCAAGCCAAAGCCCAGAAGAAAAAGCCCAACATATAGCTGCCGCCAAGTGAAATAGGACGTAGAGTAAAGGGAGAATATAGGAGTCAAAGGCAAAATGTCAAATTCGTACAGTTATGATTTACGACAAAAAGTAATCCAGTCAATTGAATTGGATGGACTAAAGAAAATCGA
>NZ_JACJQA010000019.1 GCF_014696355.1 Pseudanabaena sp. FACHB-1998
AAACTACTGATTAGGTAATCTGAGTATAGGTCTAAGAACTTTCTGTCCATACCTTTCAACCTCTGTCGGAGTCTATCTTTACTCTACTCTGTTTTCCTTCCACGTAACATCAGTTAGTAATTAGTTTTTTGGCGATCGGCGCGGTAATTTAACTATTTGAGTCTGTTTTTCGGAAAGTTTTTGTAATTTTTGAACTTGTTTTAGGGTAAGCCCTGTAACTTGGGCGATCACCTCAATAGAAATATTTGAACGCAGCAGATTGATCGCAATCTGGTTAGTTGCTTCAGTCTTGCCTTGAGTTTTGCCCTTAGCTAAGCCTTGAGCTTCACCTTGAGCCAAGCCTTGAGCCTTGCCTTCGGCTAAGCCTTCTAGCAATATCTCCTGATAAATCACTGACTCTTTCATGATTTCACTCCTAAGTAATCTTTGAATGATCTCTTTATTTAATGCTAACCCAGAAATAATTGACGTAGCCGCAGCGACATCACTTTTTACTTTTTGATCTGCAATCTGGTCAATGAGCTTGGCAATATCTCGTAATGTTGCCTCTGGATTGTTGGTATTGGTTAAAACTGCCAGAGGCAAGAGTCCTTGATATTGCTGAAATGTTTCTGTGGGCTGCTCCCAGAGACGAATGACATTGAATTCATGGTTTAGTTTTATTGAGTTAAAGCTAGTTTGGTAGGCAAGGGAGGAGTTGGTTGGTCTTAAGTAAATTACGGTTTGATGAATTTCGCGATCGCGATATTTGCCATAGAGCCTCAGCCAGTAGTTTGCCATCCGATAGGGCATCGTGTCATCAGTTTTGGTTTGAAATTCTAGATGAACAATAATTTCTGCTGATTCTAAAAGGATCACGGAGTCCGCACGAATCGGATCGCTGGCAAGTTCTGATGGTTCTATTTTGGTTAACTCTATGGGTTTCCCAAGAAGCCATGTCGCGAAGTCTTGCGAAAAGTTTTCGACTAAGAATTTGCAGGTGTTGTCGTACATCTATTGCGGCTAGATTTTGGGAGAGGGATGGACAAGCCATCTCATAGTCATGTTATCAGTAACTACTTTAATTTCATTACTAAAGGAACAGAATAATTTGATTTTTAGTGTGTCTAGTAGTTTCAATATGAGCAATTATGTAATTTTTTGATTATATAAGTATTTGAACTTATGACTTCTCTTAATTATTTCTTTGAGATCAATTAACAATAGTTAAACCAAACAATAATTTTAGCTCAAAAAATTAAATTGAGCTAAAAAACGAGCTGAATTGAGCCAACTTTAAGAGGCAAATTGACTAAATTGATTTGTTGAAAGTGAAGAATATTTATTCTAACCAAATGTAAGCTTTCTCACTAAAAACACAAATCAAGTACAGAAGTCATGAACAACAAAAATTTAGTTGGGCTAACAAGTATTACTATTTGTTTTGCGAGTGGTTTGACTCTTTTCTCATCTCCAGTATCTGCTCAATATTGTAGAAGAGGAGAACAAAGAATAATTCGACAAGCTATTACTGTTGAAGCTCGTGCCAGAGGAGGTTGCGGTTGGGGAGATGGTGAGTGTAAAGCTTACCACGACATCAAAAAAAAGCCTTTTAACGCTCCAAATGGATGGTCGATTGTTGATTATAGAAGTAGAACTTTAAGTTCTAAACGGATGGATTGGACTACTGCATCCCATAGCTTTATCAGTGGAGGTCAGATTTATGAATCATTATCAGCTGCTTCTTCTAATAGCAACTCACAGTCAGGATTTAATCTGAACGCAGGAAAATATGGCAAGTATGATGGTCGGACTAATCAATCTAATGCTAATTCTGAGAATTATTCCGTAATGGAGTCTTCTAGAGTGAGTGGCATTACATTAGAAGTTTCTGCTTTCGCAGAGAAGGCATTTGGTGGTGGTTCTGGATCTGCGAGAAAAGAAACAATTGATGTAAAGTTACAGTGCGTTAACTAGTTGGTCATTACAGTTAGAGGTTAGGTAAGAACTTCTTAAAACTAGTTGATTTAGTTATTGGTTTCGTAGAAGTCACAGTAAGAGCAATTCATGAATTGCCCTTACTGTGCGTTGCGGATTTAAGAATGTTTTTGCGTAATTTCTAAAATAATATAGTTAAAACAAGAATGTTTTCTTTGTAAGATCGCCTATTCCATCAAAAACATATTTAGCGATCGCCTGAATACACTGAGTTACAAGGCGATATTACAGCGATACGTTTAGTAATGAAGCTAGACAGAAATGATAGAATAATTAAATAAATAGCAAAATAGGGACAAAATTATGGATATTAATATACCCCCTAGCAATCAGGAATTAATTACCCGCACAGAAAGAGGGCTAACAATTACAGGCACAAGAATCACGCTTTATGATGTGATGGATTATGTAAAATATCCACCTAAATTCGTTTGCGGGCTTTTCAACCTCACAGAAACACAAATCAACGCTGCATTTGCATATATTCACTCTCACCAAGAAGAAGTTGAAAAAGAGTATCAAATAGTTCTCAAAGAAGCAGAAGATCTAAAAAAATATTATGGTGAGCAAAACCGCAACTTAATTGCCAAGATCGTCAAAATACCGCCACCAAAAGGTCGAGAAGTGGTTTGGGAAAAACTTCAAGCACAGAAAGCAAAACTTCAACCCAAGTCAGAAATTTCAGCATGATCTTCTTGGTCGATCATAATCTTGAAGGTCATGCATTGCTTTTGGCAGGAAGACTCACCAATCAAGGCTGGTTAGATTTATTACCTATTCGTTTTGCATTATTAGAAGAGGTGGGATTACCAGTAAATAGCAGCGATCGCGTAGTTTGGCGATTTGCCCAAACGAACCAAATGATCTTGCTAACCGCCAATAGGAGAATGAAAGGAAAAGATTCACTAGAAGAAGTATTGCAAGAAGAAAACACTTCTACGTCTCTGCCTGTTGTCACAGTTGGAGATGCCAAGCGAATTTTAACCGATAGTAGTTATCGAGATCTTTGTCTAAACCGCCTTCTAGAAATAGTTCTATATTTGGATAATTATCTAGGGACACGACGAATTTTTATACCGTGAATCTTGATGCGATCGCTTAAATACACTTAATGGCATAGCGATCGCCCTATAGAAAAAATAGATATGGGTAATCTCACAATTATTAGCGAAACAGGCTTTCCCCATGCTGCTTGCTTATTTGAGTATGCAGAAGTCAAAACTTGGTGCGGATTTAAGCCGAAAATCCCAAAGTTTCCAGCATTTTGGGGCTATGTTGATCGCTCTGATCGTGCAATATATATTAAGAAATCAATCCGCTTTGAAGTACCCGATCGCACCTTACAAGAAGCAATCGCCATCCTAGAAGATAAATACAATGATCGTTGGTTCTCAATCTGGTGGGGAATTAATTGCATTGACTTTGCGATCGAGGCTGCTAAATTATGTGAATTACAAGTTCCTGAGCAAATAAGTTTGTGCAGTTTATTTTGCCATCACAGATAATTCAAGCGGCGATCACGGAGGCAATCTCTACAGGCTTCGGAGTTCGCCTAGATTGCCATGAGGTTGATCTCAATATTAGCTATCCCAAATATGCTGCTCATTACACCTCACCAATAGCGATCGCCTTAGCCCATCGGCTTGGACAAGATGCTTTAATTATTGCTAAGGCGATCGCCGAAATTTGCACCAAAACTTGTACTAAAATCTCTTCTGAAAATCCCGAAATAGTCTCACGATGGCAAATTCAAGCTATAGGTAAAGGCTGGCTGAATATTCAATTTACAGAGCTGTATTTAGGCGAGATCTTATTACTATTAGAGGAATTACAAATAATCAGAATTGAGGATATTAATGGAATTTGGCAAAAGCAATCTCTCAATGCTAATCCCAAGATAATTGAAGCTAATTATCCATATGCTCGTTGCTGTGCCTTAATTAGATTGGCTTATCGCGAGGGTTTGTTACCTTTAACTGCGGAAATAATGCCCCAAAATATTTATATTGGTGTGGAACCCGTCGAAATTAGTTTATTAATGCAGAATTTAGCGATCGCTGATTATTTACAGCTAGCTCAGGAAAAGGGGATAGTTAGCAATAACAAAAAAGTTCAGGAAAAGCGAGACAAATTAGCGCGATCGCTAGCGGAGCTATTTTTGCAATTTTATGATCAATGTCGCATTTTCGGCGTTAGTCACAACATCGCAATAAGTAGGCTATTGCTAATTAGATCCACACAAAAGATGCTCCTTGCGCTCGCGCCCAGTAATGTTCAGTATTTGCATTACCTCTAAGATTGAAAAAGTGCAGCTTTGCGGCACTTTTTCAATCATTTCCATAACAACATGGCATCACCAAAGGAATAAAAGCGATATTCCTTAGCGATCGCCTCTTGATAGACCGACATTAAAAATTCGCGCCCATCCTTACCCAAAAAAGATGACACCATCATCAGCAAAGTGGACTTAGGCAAATGAAAATTGGTAATCATGGCATCTAGCACTTTCCACTCATAGCTGGGATAAATCATTAAATTGGTTTTACCCTTAAACGCTTCATAGTTTGAGCTTTCTAGCGATCGCGCCACTGTACTACCCACACCAATCACTCGACCGCCCCTTGCCTTGGTTTCTTTAATCTTGGCGATCGTCTCTTCAGGCACTTCACACCACTCATTATGCATAATGTGCTGCGTAATATCCTCAGTCTCCACAGGACGAAATGTACCGATACCGACGTGCAGAGTCACAAAAGCGCGATCAACCCCCTGCGCCTGCAACTTTTCAAATAGCTGATCGGTGAAATGTAAGCCTGCCGTCGGCGCAGCGATCGCGCCCGAAATTTCTGCATAGATTGTCTGATAGCGCTCTGGCTCCGCATGGGAGTCAGTCACATAGGGAGGCAAAGGAATTTGACCTAACTGGTCGATAATCTTGTCGAGATCGGCATCCGCAGGGATATGAAACTGCAACTCACGCGCCCGCGTGGATGGCTCAATGCCCTCCACCGTCGCTTTTACATTCTCCGCAAATACAATCGTGCTGCCAATCGGAAGCCTCTTTCCCGGTTTTACCAAAGCTAACCAGCGATTATTTCCCAACGGCTCCATCAGCAAAATTTCTACAGGTACACCTGAGAGTTTTTTGCCATACATCCTTGCAGGAATCACCTTAGTGTTGTTAAAAACCAGCAAATCCCCAGACCGCAAAAAATTTGGTAAATCATAGAAGTGATGATGAAGCAAATTACGCTCAGCATCAATTACCAATAGTCTCGATGTATCCCTCGGTGTTACTGGATCTTGGGCTATGCGATCGCTAGGTAATTCATAGTCATAGGCAGACAATGCATAGTCAGGCTCAAGTTCGCTAACGGGCAATGAAGTCATAGAAAGATTGCATTTGGGGACATAGGCACTACTTAAAAATTTGCAGTACTTCTTATAAGTGTTTGGCAAAAAGTGACAGATTCACAAAAAAATATAAGAAATTTTATATACCAATCGCGTAAACAGTGGTATACAGATGGCAGCAGTCTATGTTTTTCCATAGAGTTTGCTAAGTAATTAGATATTTAATGAGGAGTTTATGCAGTACTTAATGACAGATCTTCACCAACGCTTTATTGGTGCTTTAAATTACAACAAGCCTCTGGCGGTTGGGGACGTGTTTCGTGCAGATAACACCAAGACCTATACAGTTGTGAGCATTAACGATACTCGTAACAAGAGCAAAGATGTTAAGTCGGTTACGGTAATTCCCGTACGTGAACCTGCTAATGCCCACTAGGATTGGCAAATTTCATCTTAATGGTTTAGAGACAGAGAGAGAGAGTAAGGTTAAATTATTTATAGCTAAACCGAATCCATTAGGCTCCGAATAGGCTCAAAATTGCTCAAAATATTGAAAGTTAAAGTAAGTCTGGAAAATTATCCAATTCAATCTAAGAGATTACTAGAAGCTGTTATTAAAATATTCTTGATATAAACGGGTATTTCTTAAATCTCTACAGATATTAAAAAGAGACCACAATCTCAAAAGCTCAAGACTAAACTTAAGAAATTTATATTCCAGCAGTCTCAAATATTTACCAACAAAAACAAGGAGATGTGGTGCAGCGCCGCATCTTCTTGTTTTTGGGTTGGAAGCGAATAACTAAAAAATCAAACAAAAAAGCCCAACCGATGGTTGGGCTTTTTTGTTTGATTTTTTAGTTAAGCAATAGATTTGACTTTATCCACGATCGCTGTGAAAGCTTGTGGATCAAGAATAGCAATCTGAGAAAGCATCTTGCGATTAATCTCAATATTAGCCTTCTTGAGGAGACCAGCAAACTTGCTGTAGCTCAAACCTTGTTGGCGAGCCGCAGCATTAATGCGGGTAATCCAAAGACTACGGAAATCGCGCTTCTTCTTGCGGCGATCGCGGTAGGCATTACGCAGAGCTTTCATTACCTGCTGGTTAGCAGTGCGGAACAGCTTGGAGTGCGATCCGCGAAAGCCCTTGGCTAATTTCAGTACTTTGTTGCGGCGCTTTCTAGCTACGTTACCGCGTTTTACTCTCGTCATGGCTTCGTTATTATCGTGAGTTGTTTTTATTTAATATTTTTAGGGCGATAAACGCCCTAAAAAAGCTTCAATTAGGCGTAAGGCATCATTGCGCTTACTCTGTCATTATCAGTTTCGTCAACTATAGCCATTTGACCTAATCTGCTCTTGCGGGCAGTAGATTTATGCTCTAGTAGGTGATTGCGACCAGCGTGGCGGCGAGCAAACTTGCCGCTACCCGTCACCTTGAATCGCTTGGCGGCAGATTTACGAGTTTTGAGCTTAGGCACTTCTTTCTAGTCCAAATTTTTGACCTTTACGAGTGTACCATAATGAAATGCGATATGTTGAAACTTGGAGTGAAATAATATGACACAAACTGTCATGGCAACTGCTCTCGCTAATCAACTACTCACGCTTGAGGAATTTTATAACTATGATGATGGTTCTGACATTCGCTATGAACTGGTGGACGGGGAATTAATTGCCATGCCTACAGAATCACCAGCAAATTGTACGGTTGCTAGAAGATTATTTGCTCAGCTACTCAAACTCATTCCCATCGAATGGCTCAGCTACAAAGAGATCATGCTAGAAGTAAGCGGTCGTAGAGCCAAAGTCCGCATTCCTGACATGATGATTTTAGGTGAAGAATGTTATGCCGCTATTAAAGATCAATCTAGAGGCATAATCACCCAAGATATGCCCTCCCCTTTAATTGCGATCGAAGTAGTTTCCACAGGCAGAGTTAATGAGTCGAGAGATTATCGTTACAAGCGCTCGGAATATGCAGTCCGAGGTATTGCGGAATATTGGATCGTTGATCCTAGTCAGCGTAAATTTACAGTACTTACGTTAGTGGAGGGTTTTTACGAAGAAGTTATCTATGGGTTAGATGATACTTTTCGGTCTGGCATATTTCCTGAACTAGAAGTCAAAATTAGCGATATCTTGAATGTATAAGTCATAGGGCGATCTTTGCCACAAACTACTCTATTTGTATGGAATCTAGCTCAGAAATTAACTTAGAAATCAAGATGAAACGCCGCATATTCATTAGTACAGGAGAGGTATCAGGGGACTGGCATGGGGCGATTTTAATTGAGGCTTTGCGCGATCGCGCTGCCCTGAGAGGGATGGAGCTAGAGATTATTGGCTTGGGTGGCGATCGCATGGCGGCGGCAGGAGCCAGCTTATTAGGCAATACTGTCGGCATTGGCTCCATTGGGGCAGTGGAGGCGATTCCCTATATTTTGCCCACAATCCGCCTTCAGGAAAATGCTAAGAAAATGCTCAAAAAGTCGCCGCCCGATGTGGCGGTACTGATTGATTACATGATGCCAAATCAAGGCATGGGTTATTTTGCTAAGCGAGTTTTAAATATACCTGTGGTCTATTATATTGCCCCACAGGAATGGGTTTGGTCATTTAATGACAAAAATACTAGGGCGATCGCCGCTTTTACGGATAAGTTATTGGCAATTTTTCCGCAGGAAGCTGTCTATTACGAAAAACAGGGGACTAATGTGCAGTGGGTGGGGCATCCCTTTGTGGATTTGATGACGAAGATTCCCGATCGCCCTACTGCGAGAAAAATGTTGGGCATCGCCGCCGATGAGCTAGTGATAACTTTATTACCGGCCTCTCGCACTCAAGAGCTAAAAGATGTCATGCCGATCATTCTCAAAGCCGCCAAGATTATTCAATCTCAATTACCCCATGTAAAATTTTGGTTGCCCCTCTCCTTAGAGCGCTATCGCCCAGCCGTGGAGAAGCTCCTTGCAGAATATGAAATTAACGCCACGATTACTTCAGGAGAGTCCCAAATTGCCATTAGTGCGGCGGATTTGGTAGTGAGCAAGTCGGGAACTGTAAATTTAGAAACTGCTTTGCTGAATGTACCGCAGGTGATTTTGTATCGTGTCAGCCCAATTACCGCATGGATTGCCCGTCATATCGTCAAATTACAATTGCCCTTTATTTCGCCTGTCAATTTGGTAAATATGGAATCAGTCGTGCCTGAGTTTGTCCAGAACGAGGCAATTCCTGAGGCGATCGCGGCGAGTGCTTTAGATTTGTTAATCAATCCTCAATCCCGCCAAACGATGCTAGATGGCTATGCAAGGGTAAGTAAGAGCCTTGGCGAGACAGGGGCTATTAATCGTGTAGCTGATTCAATTATTGATTATTTATAAAAAATAGAGATTTGCATTTTGCCGCAGGCAAAATGCAAATCTCTATTTTTTTATTTGGAATGTTTATAGAAATTTCTATAAACGTTTATCTTCTTTTACGAAGGCGCTTAACCTCGCAAAGGGGAGGGGGCGACTGTAGTAATAGCCTTGAATACTGTCACAACCTAAGTCCTGTAAAACTTTAAGTTCACCTTCGGTCTCTACACCTTCAGCAACGGTTTTAAAATTGAGACTCTTTGCCATCGTGATAATCGCCTTAGAGATGGCTCGATTTTGGCTATCGGTATCAATGTGCTGCACAAAACAGCGATCAATTTTCAAGGTATCCAAGGGAAATTTTTTAATATAGCCGAGGGATGAAAAACCTGTACCAAAGTCATCAATTGATAGTTTTACCCCTAGAGCTTTTAACTCCTTTAACTTCGCCAAGCTGGAGTCAATGCTATGGACAATGGTGCTTTCTGTTAACTCCAATTCTAGGTATTGCGGATCAAAATCTGTCTCTTCGAGAATATGGAGAATTCTTTTGTTGAGATCTTGCTGCTGAAATTGACGACCTGAGATATTTACAGAGACTTTGAGTTGAGGAACTTCGGTAATCTTCTCTTTCAAAGCATTTTGATTAATTAAGGTTTGTAATTCCTTAGTTTGGATACAGGCTGTTTTAAGAACCCATTCCCCAATCTCAATGATGGAGCCATTACCTTCCGCGATCGGAATAAACTTAAGTGGTGAAATCATTCCTTGATCGGAGTGATTCCATCGAATTAAAGACTCTGCTCCAAACATTATTCCCGTTGCAATATTTACCTGTGGCTGGTAATGCAATTCAAATTCTTGATTGTCAAGGGCATGATGGAGATCAGTTTGTAATTCCAAACTTAGGGGAAGTTCAATTTGAGCTTGATCAAAAAATTGATAGCAATTACCACCTTGACGCTTCGCCGCTTGGAGGGCAAGATTTGCTCTTTGCATGATGCCATTGGTGCTGTTGGCATCTTTAGGGTAAATAGTAATCCCAATACTTGCCGTTACATAGACCTCAGTAAGACCAACAATAAATGGGGTAGAAAAGGCTTCTAATAAAGAGTTAGCGACATTATCGGCTTCGGCTTTGGGATCGCAGGTGGCTAAAATGATGGCGAACTCATCGCCACTGAGCCGACATATCGTGTCCTCATCTTGCACCCTATCCAGTAACCGTTCAGCGATCGCTTGTAGAAGTCTATCGCCAAATTCTTCTCCTCTGGAATCATTAATCAGACCGAAGCGATCAATGTCAATTAAGAGAATGGGAATGGGATTAGAGGATAAGTTATCACAAAAGACTTTATCCAGACGATCTCTAAGCGCTAAGCGATTAGGAAGCTTGGTGAGCGCATCAAAATAGAGCATTTGCTCTAACTGCTCTTGGGCTAGATTTTGGGCAACTTCTTGGTAATGCTGGTCAAGTTTTTCTTTTTTACTTAATTGCGCTTTAATGGCCGCTAGCAACTCTTCACGATTAATCGGTTTTGTGAGGTAGTCATTAGCTCCTGATAACATTCCTTGGCGTAGATCTTGGCGATCGCCCAGAGACGTTAAAAAGATAAAGGGAATTACTGCGAGCTTAGGATCTTCTCGAAGTTCCTCCAAAAATCCGTAACCATCCATTTCTGGCATTTGGATATCTGACAAAATTAAATCAGGGTTTTCCTGTTTGGCAACTTCTAATCCCACCCGTCCATTGGCTGCCGACACAACGCGATAGTTAGCTAATTCGAGGATTTCACAAATGTTTTCTCGAATATCATCATCATCTTCTATAACTAGTAAGGCATACATTATGGATTACCCAAGAAATGTTTTATGGTGTGTACAGTGATTAGTCATGAACATTTGCTTGTAGGATTATAGGATTTAGTTCTTATTTTTGGCAAAAAACAATCCTCTAAATCCTCTATTTCTGACAAGTTCTTCTGACAAATTGAGATATTATTTTGATTTTTGAAACAAAACCTCATTAATGTGACCTTGGAATAAGTCTATACCTAGTGCTGATTTAATTAGGTAAAGAATGAAAATGGTAATAGCACTGATCAATAGGCTCATTGCAATAATTAGTAAAATTGCGGCAATTATATTTGCTACCTTAGTCACTCCATTTACTTTATATTGCCTTTGCTGTTTGCGATTATCTTTCCCAATTAATAAAACGACAAAGTAGCGAGTAAAAATTAAATCTACAACAAATCGCAAATCAATAATTTTAGGAGAAGGTTTAGGAATAGCTGCATTAACAACTGATTTTATCCGTTCCCAATCTTCTTCATTTAGCTTATCTAGAGTAGGAGATGGTATTTGATACATATAATAATTAGCATCTCTGCTGTTATAGGCTGTATAGCCACTTTGGGATTTGCTGTCAGGACTATTAACATTTGGATTGGAGGATGGATTATTGGATTGATGCATAGAAACCTTTTACCTAGATATAATTCGTTGATAGATATTCCAACCAATTACTATTGCCCCCCAGACAATAATCAATAATCCATAGGTTGATTTTTGATGATCTAAACCTAGTTTATACATACGTTTGTTGGCAAACGCTAATAGAAATATTATACCTACTGATAGCGCCCAACATAGCAATAGCAAAAAAGCGACATTCTGTGCTGAAATATCGCCTAAAACAATCGGTTTTGCCCAGACAAAAGCACTGCCCCAAAACCATAAAGATATCCATGCGATCGCGAGGGCAATGGATGAAGATCCTGTCTGGGCGAGGCGCAATGTTACCAAAAAGGTTCCTAACAATAGGAGGTAGTTAACGTTATAGACTGCTAGAAGATAGCCGCCAATGACATATCCTAAGAATAAAATTATGAGATAAATAATTGCATTATAGTGAATTCTTTTATTTTTCATAATGCTTCATAATTTTATGATTTGCTTAAAAAGCTTGCAATGCAAGCTTTTTAATTCTAGTGATGACAAAGCTTCGCCACGCCATCAAAAGTTAGTTCCTTATTTCAAAATGAGATCATCGGTGGAGAAGTCAATATCTACTTGAGAACGATTTGATGGGACATAATCTTGCTCAAAGGAAGTTCTTAATCCAGAGATGAGATCGTATTTGGGAGTCCACTGGAGATCTTGGGAAGCTTTGCTGACTGAGGCAAAGAAATGTTGTAAACGGAAAGGAAAGGCTTTCTTTTTGCCGAAGTCAAAGTCTTTGGGATTGTAATAGACAATATTTAGTTGGCTGGGATCTTTGCCTGCGGCGATCGCGCATTGTTTGGCGAGTCCTGTAAAAGTGACATAGCGCGTGTCGGAAATATTGTAGATTTCGCCGATCGCTTTTTGATTGCCTAATACGGCAACCATGGCGGCAGCTAAATCTTCGACATGTCCTAGCTGGGTAATAAATTTACCGTTGGCGGGAATGGGGATGGGGCGATCGCGCACGATGCGATCAAAAAACCAAGCTTCCACATCGTTATAGTTACGAGGTCCATAGATATAGGTAGGACGAATGGAAGTATAGGGAAAACCATTTTCGGAGCGAACCTGTTGCAAATATGCCTCGGTGTCTAGTTTTCCTTTATGGCGACTCTTAGGATCGACGGCATCGGACTCATGGTAGGGGAGGACATCGCTATCGAGATATACACCTGCGGAACTCATGTAAATAAAATGCTGAAGGCGATCGCGGAAAATTTCGACTAGGGGCTGGGTATCGCTCAGTTCGCGCCCATTGTTATCAAAAATTGCCTCGAAGGATTCACCACTAAGTTTGTCTTGGAGTTGCTGAGGATCGGTGCGATCGCCAAGAATTGTCCGCAATCCTGCCACGGGTGCAGGCTTTTTGCCGCGATTAAACAAGGTTACTTCATGTCCTTGTTCTACCAATAATTTAACTAGGGACACACCGATGAACCTTGTGCCACCCATGACTAAAATTTTCATTTGATGATTAATTTTCTTTCAGAATTGACTAACTTTCACAATTTACAGCAATTTGCGCTCAAACCCAAACCAAGGGAAATTATGAAAGTGTTGATTTGCAACACTTTCATAATTTCAAAAACCAAAAAATAGAGTTGTCAGGGCAAAAGGTACTGACAACTCTATTTTTTGGTTTTAATTGTTTTAACTTAGATGGCGACAGCTATAGTTAGATGGTGATGCGATGCATCGCACGTTTAGACAAGTACTGGAAATTATGCGGCGACTGATTGGCATTGTAGCGATCGCTTTTTTGAGTTTTATTTGTGTTTTGGCAATGGAAGCTCAACCCCAAACTCAACCACCAACTCAAACTTTTACGCCGCCCACACAACTACATCTGACCTATCCCCCTTTGCAACATACGACCACTAGCGATCGCCTGTTTTTTATTGGCACTGCGCCAAAAGTGGGCAATGTCAGTATTAACGGCAAATTGATCTCCCGTAGTGAAGCGGGACATTTTGCGCCAAGCTTGCCCTTGAAGTTGGGAGAAAATATTTTTCAGATTCAGTATTCGAGTCCTGAAGATGGCGAAAATGGGAGCAGTAATCGCCAACAGCTAATAACCGTTAAGGTCATGCGTGAGTCGCGGATCACCTTGCCTCCCAAGGATATTGGCTTTATTCCAGATTCCCTTTTTCCTAAAGTCAATATTGCCAGACAACCGAATGAGCGCATTTGCTTTGAGGCGATCGCTACGCCTAGCGCCAAAGTAGTTGCCAAAATTGGCGATCGCGAAATTCCGATGCTGCCCCGTCGCCGTAATGTTCAGCTACCGCCCAACTCTTCGGTACTAACGGACAATAATAAAGCAACTGAAGAATCGCCTTTGGGCTATTTTCGAGGTTGTGCCAGCTTTGAGAAGCCCAGTAAATTAGGGCAACCAATCTATGAAATGCGCTTAGGCGATCGCCTAATTCAAGAAAAAGCGACAGGAAATGTAGAAATTCTCGCGCCGCAAAATTTGCAAGTCGTGGAAATTACAGCGATCGCTGCCGATGCCAGAACTGGCGCAAGTACAGATTTTTCGCGTTTAACTCCTTTGCCCAAAGGGACTAAGGCTCTGGTGACGGGTAGGCAGGGAAATTGGTTGCGCTTGGATTATGGTGGATGGGTGAGAGAGAACTTTACCAAAGTGGAAGATGCGGAAGTTGCGCCCCATTCTATCGTTCGCAGTATCAGTACTAAGCGAGTGATTAGCAAAGCCGATCAAAATAGCGTTTGGACGGAGGTAGTGATTCCCCTAGAAGTGCCTGTACCATTGTCGCTCATTCAAAGCGATCGCGCGATCGCCTTAACTCTCTACAACGTGACTTCGCAAACCGATACCATTGCGATCGCGCCCGATTCCATTGTGAATAAGTTAGATTGGGCTCAAACGGAACCAGATAAAATAACCTATACCATCAACCTCAAACCCAAACAACAATGGGGCTACAAGGTTCGCTATGAAGGCACAAATTTAATTCTATCCCTCAAACATCCACCACTGCTTACATCTAATTCCACTCCTGAAACACCTCAATCTCTCCAGAATGTCAAAATCCTCTTAGATGCGGGGCATGGCGGCAAGGAGGATTTAGGCTCTAGGGGGGCAACGGGCTATCCCGAAAAGGATGTCACTCTGATTACTTCGCAACTTTTGCAGTCGGAACTTCAGAAGCGGGGTGCAACGGTGGTAATGACCCGCAAGGCTGATGATGATGTGGAGTTGGCAACGAGGGTGAATCTAATTGAGCAGGAGGAACCCACTTTGGCAATTAGCATTCATTACAACGCGCTGCCTGATGATGGTGATGCAATTAATACTTCGGGGGTAAGCGCTTTTTGGTACAATCCTCAAGCTCAGGATTTTGCGAAGTTTATCAATGCCTATCTTACAAAGAAATTGAATCGTCGTGATTATGGGGTGTATTGGAATAATTTAGCCCTTACGCGCCCGACTAGTACTCCATCAGTACTTTTGGAACTAGGATTTATGATTAATCCTGTGGAATTTGAATGGATAATTGATGCCCAGCAGCAAAAATTACTTGCTTCTACCCTTGCCGATGGTATTACCGAATGGATTTTGAATGCTGCTAACTGATTCTCTTAATTTTTGGTCGATCTTCCATTTTGGCGATCTCATCAATGCTTATATTCCTCTACTGCTCTGGACAGGGGTTGGTTTATTAGCTTCTAAATTTGTCCCTAGTAATGCTTCAAAATTTTTGGGTGTAGCTCTCTATTGGGTGGGTGTGCCATTACAGCTATTTGTACTTGCCCGTCATACCCAGTTTTCCGAAACGCCTTACATTCCCTATGTGGCGATCGCGGCTTTAATTCTCAGTTGGCTGTTGGCGCTAATCGGTTGGCAGTTTGCCAAACAAGAGCATAGCGATCGCTCTAGTTTGGGTAGTTTCATCTTGGCGACGATGCTGGGTAATACTGGCTTTGTGGGCTTGACGCTGACTAATTCCCTTGCGAGTTCCAGCTATGCAGATTGGGCGGTTTTGTATAGCCTTGCGAGTAATGTGGCGGGAAATTATGGTATTGCCGTATTTATTGCGAGTTATTTCGGCAAGAGTGATGTGAAGCCACCTTGGTGGAAATTGTTGCTAGATGTGGCGACTGTGCCGAGTCTCTGGGCTTTTGCGATCGGTTGGTATACGCGCCCCTTTGGTTTACCAGAAGCGATCGAGTCGAGTTTGGATTTGGGGGTATGGGTGACGATCGCCTTTGCGTTGTCTTTAGTCGGTTTGCGATTGGGCAAAATCGAGAAGTGGGAAAGTCTCAAACCTGCGGCGATCGCGGCTTTTTTGCGGGTGGCGATCGTGCCTTTGGCGATCGGTTTGGGGGCTACGGCTTTTGGGCTACGGGATGATCCGCGCCTAATTCTCACTTTGATGTCGGGTACGCCTACGGGTTTATCGGTATTGATCTTGGCGGAGGTCTATAACCTCGATCGCGATTTGTTAATCAGCACAATCGCTTTCTCTTTTATCGGCTTAATTTTCATGCTGCCAGTATGGATCGTCTGTTTTGGCTAAACCCATTTTGCTTTGTATATCTGTAGCCACTTGCATTAGCTAACTCTTGCTTTGCTATAAACTCCAAAAGAAAAATGGTGGCGCAAAGCGCCGCCATTTTTCTTTTGGAGTTTATACGGCTATATTTAGTCGTCTTGCTCAACCTTGGCAACCGTACCAAAGCCAGAAATCAAACGGCTAGACATACCCACAAACACCACCCGTTGCTTCTTCAATTGACCAGGAGAAACCTTGCCAACTACTAGCACGGGGCGCTTAAAAGAAACCTCATGGGATACAGGGAATAGAACAATCTTTTTGAAGGATAGAAAGATTACGGAATCAGTTACATTGCTATCGCCGATAGAGACAGTCTCAGCATTGGAAACCTCTGTGGACTTGGACTCAGTGTAGGAGAGTAACTCGGAATTCTTCGACAGTACCACAAGGAACTTGAACTTCTCCAAAGAAGTAAACTTAGATTCTGAAGAAACTAATTTTAACAATTTAGGATTAGCAACAATCAAGATAATTGAGCCAAGATTGCTTGTAGGAGGAAGAGTGGTAACGCTAGAAGAAGGCACTACCAAGTTCCCACCCGTCACATCACCTTTGAGGTTAAACGAAGCCCCGCCCAGATCGGTCGCAGTCTTCACTGTACCTAGGGTCGCAATATTCGCATCGGTAAATTTACTAATCTTCGTGGTGTCAACAGCTACGGTTCCCGAAGCTTTACCTGCTCCCCGAATATCATCACCGACCTTGAAAATGGAAGCGCCATTCAAATTGTCGAGAGTCGCATAGGTAAGACTAGTTAAATTAGCCGTACCAAAAGGAGTCAAAACGGTAGTTTTGGTATTAGAAACAGTACCATCGGTAAATCGAATTACATCAAAGGAACCACCAGTAATTGGCACAACAATGTTATTTGTCGGCAGAGTGGAAATACTGGAAGTTAGGACATCAATCGAAGAACCAGTCTGAATCGAGCCTTTAATTGTTTCGGAAGCAGTTAAGGCTGAGATATTAGCTGTAGAAGCACTATCAACGATTTTGCCCTTGATAGTAGTGTTGGCATCTGTAAAGGTAGCAGTCTTGCCTGTATCAAAATTGACTGAGCCTGTAGATTTACCAGCAATATCAAAGTTATTGCCTGTTGTTAAGTTAGTAGTGCCAACAGTAGTACCCGAGAGCGCCGAAACGGTGGCAGTACCCACTGGCGTAAGTACCGTTACAGCTGTGCTGGTGACATTGTTAGTAGCAGCATTAGTGACATTAACCGTAAAGCTTCCACCCGTAATTGGAATGGATGTGGTTTGGGCAAAGGATGGAGCCGACACAATCGCCGAAGCCCCCAAGGTAATTGCGATCGCCCCCAAGTTGAATGTGTAATTTTTAATCCGAGTTAGCATTTTTCTGTCCCTCTTAAAAAATATTTGTTGTGCTTGCTTGAATAATCCTGAGAATCAAGTAATTGCCTATCTACAAAAAGCAATCAGCGACGTAAATAGCTCGGACGTAGTTCCAAATAGGCTCTTAAGTCATACCAGACGGCTAAGCTATTTGTATGGTTCCCAAAATCTTCAAAAAATTTTCTGTGAATTTCAGTTTGCAAAATCCTTGAGCAAATCTCCCTAAAATAATGAGGCTTGCTCAAGGATTTACTCCTTCCTTAGAAAGTGAAGGTGGTACGAATAGCGCCAACGGTAATTGTGTCACTACCTGAAGTTTGCACAGGATTGAAAATAAACAATAATCCGGGGGTAATGCTGATATTGTCACTCAGGCGCATCCGATAGAACAACTCTAAATGGGTAGTGCTAGCAGGTTGTCCGCCAAAATCACCAGCATTTACACCAGTCAAACCGATCGCACTGGGGATATTAAAAGCAGGAACACCGTTTTGGGTGAGGGTGCTGCTAGTAATTTTAGGTGGTTGACCAACATAGATACCGCCCAAGTTGCCTTCTGCAAATAGGTCTGGGAAGTTTAAGAAGGTCATCCAGTTAAAGGTGCTAACCGATCCACCCACTCCCGTATCCTTGGCATCGGATGCGGTGTAACCAGCCCAACCACCGATGGTGATTCTGGGCGATAGTCTCCAAGCTACCGTACCGCCAAAGGCATTAGTAGAAAAACGTCCCGCGATCGGACCAATCAAATTATCGCCAACCCCAGTATTCAAACTGGCATTAGTAGTGTAGGAATTTAGGTAATACAGCGCGAGGTCAACGGTATCGGTTGGTGTTAAGGACAGTTGAGCGCCTGCGGTAAAAGGACCACCCGTTAGACCAATTTGAGGGTTGGAGGCAAGCGATGCGGCATATACACCCTGCAAGCTGACATTGTCCGTGATTTGCCAGTCAAAACCTGCTCCAGCTTGCCCGGGGAAGTTGAGGATGGGATTACGTTGAGCAAAGGCGGAAAGAGGTCCTTGACCCGCACTTTCATAGCGATTGGGTCCACGAAATACGCTAGAAGGGCTAACACCTGCCGCACCGACAATTACGGCTAAGCGATCGCCCACCAAAAAGCGATAGGACAAATCACTAAGTTGGAAGGCGTTGGCAGTATCTAGCTCATAGCCTAAACGGGTGTAAGTATTAGTGAGGAAGTTGTTGTTAATAAAAGAGGTGGATGCCGTGGTCGCATTACCCGCTTGCAAACCTGTTAGCAAAACACTGCGATTGTCAAATTGAGTAACTAGACTCAATTGCAGGTTATAGCCAAAGGTCAAATTAGTGGCATCATCGGGCGTATTTTTCGTGCCATTCCGTGGGGTCAAGCTACCAGTATTCGCAAAGCGGCTCTGCAAACCAAAAATTGCTTGTCCAAATAACTTAGTCGTAGTCGAAAATTGCTGTGCTTCCAATTTGGCAGTTTTGGCATCAAGAGCATCAACACGCCCACGCAGCGTGGCAAGCTCAACCGCATATTCCTCCTGCAATTTGCTTAAGGTCGCCAAATCTTCCTTACTGACCTTATCCGATAGTCCTGCGGAAATAATTTCATTGATCTTGTCAAGACAAGCATTTAAGCCAGCCGCAAATTCATAGCGGCTAGTTGCTTGATTACCGCGATAGGTGCGATCGGGATAGCCCGCAATACAGCCATAGCGTTCCACAAGGGATTGCAAAGCCGTAAAAGCCCAGTCGGTGGGTTTGACATCACTCAGTTGCGAAACTGAAGTGACATTCTGAGCATTAAGCTGCGAATTCCCCTTTTTAGCCGATCGCTCACTTGCTTTATTGGTATATAGAGGTGCTGCCTCAGTATTAATCGCCCGAATCATCTGCGAATCGGCGGTGAGATTGGTAGGAACGGTTGCCGACGAGGAGGGACTAGAGATGATCATCGGATCTCTAGCGATCGCCTTAAGCAAATTGGAGTCGTTAGAGATTTGATCTGCCTTACTTTGAGCGTTAACTTGAGGCTCCGCTTGAGCAGTCCCAGTACTGACAAAGTTAGCGATGATTGTAGATGAAATCGCTGTAAATGCTAGTGCGGCAAATTTTTTTGCCTCAGAATTGGGCTTAGGCTTTAATGACATAATTATTGACTATCCTCACTTAACCAATTTTCTAGATAGCTTTCAGTAGACTCTTAAGCTATATCTGTTGCCATTCTTGTTAGTACACAAAACCAGAAGACCAGTTGCGCCGCTTCGCGCCGACACTCGCTCCTTGGTTTTGATTTGTCCTAATACAAGTGATCACAGATATAAGTTACAAAAACATTAAATTTATAAAAACTTAATGCTAAAAACATGAAAAGCTTTAAAAGAGTGAAGACTGAGTAATTAAAAAACTGTTCCCAAAAAAATATTAATTTACAAATTAGTTTGCAAATTAGTTGCCAAATTAGCTCATAAACCTGATTACATGGCTCGTATTCCTCAACTCACCTATGATCGCGGTACATTAATTCTCCATCCACCCCCCAAAGGCAAAGCATGGATCGAGTTTGCCACATGGGACGATCGCATTGAGAAATTTCGGATACCTGCCCATCACTATCGCGAATTAATTTTGACCTTGCGATCGGAGGGAATAAGCATAGAGGACAAGGCGAGAAAATATAGTGAAATTCCTTTAAAGGCTCATACCCACATGGAGCCATATCCCCACCAAAGTGAAGCACTAACAGCATGGCAAAAAGTTGGTAAACAGGGAGTAGTAGTTTTGCCTACCGCCGCAGGCAAAAGCTATTTGGCACAGCTAGCGATGCAAGTCACCAATCGCAGTACTTTAATAGTTGTGCCGACCCTTGATTTGATGCATCAATGGTATGCCCAATTGCTGGCGGCTTTTCCTGATGTCGAAGTGGGTTTATTAGGTGGCGGATCTCGCGATCGCACAGCCATTTTAGTTGCTACCTACGATAGTGCCGCCATCCAAGCTGAGGCGCTAGGCAATCTCTATGGACTAATTATTTTTGATGAATGTCATCATTTACCGACGGACTTCAATCGGGTTATCGCCGAATATGCGATCGCGCCCTATCGTTTAGGACTGACCGCCACACCCGAACGCAGCGATGGCAAACATAGTGACCTCGAATTATTAATTGGTGAAGAGGTCTATCGCAAATCCGTCGAAGATTTGGCTGGTCAAGCGATCGCCGAACACACCATCGTCCAAATCAAAGTTTCCCTCTCTGACCATGAACGCGATCGCTATGATGCTCTGCTCCAAGTTCGCAATCAATTTCTCAAAGAAGCAAAAATCTCCCTCGGCAGTCTCGAAGGTTGGCAAAGATTTGTTCAAGCCAGTGCGCGATCGCAAGCAGGTCGGCGAGCCATGCTTGCTCATCGCGAATCAAAGGAATTATCCCTAGGGACAGAGGCAAAATTGCGAGTTTTAACCAACCTCCTCGCTCAGCATTTTCCCGAACGGATTCTCATTTTCACCAACGACAATGCTAAGGTTTATCGCATCTCTCAAGATCTATTAATTCCTGCCCTGACCCACCAAACTCCAGTCAAAGAACGCCACGAAATCCTGACCTATTTTCGCGAAGGAAAGTACAAAGCCTTAGCCGCCTCCCATGTCCTTAATGAAGGAGTCGATGTCCCCGATGCTCGTATTGCCATCCTCCTATCAGGTACAGGTTCCGCCCGTGAATATATTCAACGCTTGGGGCGCGTACTACGGCGGGGCAGTGACTTAAATAAACAAGCAATTCTCTACGAAGTTGTGACCGAAGATACGAGCGAAGAGAGGACTTCGGCACGTCGTCGCGGCAATAGGCGATCGCCTTCTGAGGAATTAGCATCTCCAGAGGCTAACTCTAAAGTCATCAAAATCGGCGTTAAGTATTCCGAAGAGATCACCAAACAACCACTAAGAGCCGCCGAATCACCCAAAGATAGCGAATAAGCCTAAGAATGGCATAGCCATTCTTAGGCTTATTCGCTATCGCCAATGTGTAGATTTGTATAGTTTAAAGACAACTCTCTTTTGCGTTTTCGAGCGTTATCTACTTTTTGCCGTGAGAAGCCAGAAAAAATCGTTTAAAATAAGTTGGATAGCAAAAGTTTAGATAGCAATATCACTGGTAGCAGCTATGGAACTTGCAGCCTATATATATGATGCTTTGGCTTATGAGCAAGCTCAAAACGATCAATTAGATACCGATCTAATTGGTTTCAATCTCCCCATTGAGCTATCTCCAAGAAAATGGCAAGCTTGCTTGCTGTCAGCGATCGCTGCGACCAGTTTCACAGGATTAAGCTTTAACTTCGATAAATCCGCACAGGCAGCGATCGCTCTAGAGCCATCAGTAAACGTTGCGCCTTGGTGTAACAATCTCTATCTCTGTGATACCAATTATGTTTTAGAGGTTCAATCGTTACTTACTCAACAGGGCTTTTCCGTTGGGCAAATTGATGGAGTCTACGGCACACATACAAAGCAAGCAGTCATAGAATTTCAAAAATTGCAAAATAATCTCGTAGTTGACGGTATTCCCGGGGAGAGAACTTTAAGCCTATTACGCCAGACTCCAAGGCAAACCGAAAATACCCAAGCGTCAAGAATCTTCACCCGATCCTCTAGCGAACCCCAAAATAACACCACCTATCAAATTTATCCCCGAAAAAATGCCCGTTTACTTATCAACCAAACAGGCAATAGCGAAGAAATCGGTAATTTACAAATCCTCTTAAAACAACGGGGATTTTATCAGGGTGAAGTTGATGGTCGAGTAGACACCGAAACAACTCAAGCGATTCAAAAAGCGCAACAAGCTTATGGATTAAATGTCGATGGATTTGCGGGCCCTTGGACAATTAGAGCTTTATTAGCAGGAGGTAACGACCAAGTATTAACCCAACCATCCCTAGATCTCGAACCATCTGCCAAGGAAGTTAAGGATATCCAAACCCTTCTTCAGGAAAGAGGCTTTTATGAAGGAGAACTTAATGGTATTTACGACATTTACACAAGAGCCAGCATCGTAAAAGCCCAAATTGCCTATGGGCAAGCCGTTACAGGAGAACCTAATCCAGACTTAATCTTGAGAATGAAATCCCAAGACCGCAATAGAAACAATGTTCAGAACATTCAAAACAGCCCCAGTAGCCAAGATATCCGTCCTAGTCCGCGAAATGTTCTCCCTAATTCTCAAGCCTATGCCCCTAGGTAAGCCCGATATTCTCAGTCATTACCGACTTAACTAATCAATTTCTCTTATTCAACTTTCAATTTTTTCTTCAATTCTCCCAAGGTATCAATTATGGAACTCTTAGCTTACATTCAAGAAGAACTAGTCCATGCTGGTGAAGCGATCGCCCCCGATAGTGAAGTTAGCAGCACTACGATTAATTCGTCTTTTCAAGCTTGGCTTCAAGGCTTAATGACAAAATCAGTCAAACTAAGTTTTAACTTTATTTTGGCGGGGACAACCATACTTGTGGGCTTAGGTTCCACACTTACAGCCATAGCCGCAGTTACGCCTTCTCAGAATGTGAAATATGTCCAGTCTTTGCTTGCCAAAAATGGCTTCGATCCGGGAGCGATCGATGGTGTAGCAGGTGCTTCTACTAAAAATGCAATTCTTCGCGCCCAAAAAACCTATGGACTCAACACTGATGGGATTGCAGGTGGTCAGACGATCGCCGCCTTAGAGAATGGCGGTACTTCCAGTCTAGAAATCAAAGATAAAACCGCCCTCAAAGAAACGGCTCCCGCCTCATCCACCGTGATGAACCTCCAAAAGTTGTTGGCAGATCGCGGGTTTTATAACGGTGCTGTGGATGGCATTATGGGCAATCAAACCCGTGCCGCCATTATTGCTGCCCAAAAAGCCTATAATCTAGTCCCTGATGGCATTGCTGGTTCTCAAACCCTAGCGGCTCTAGAGTCCGATGGCAAAGCAACGATCAAGCCCATCAGCGATACAAGTACGACTTCCTCAACTTCTCCAACTACAAGAAGCCCAGAGGTTGCCAACCTACAGGAATTGCTCAGCAAGCGTGGCTTTTACAATGGGGCGATCGATGGCATTAAGGGAGACCAAACTAAAAATGCGATTCTCGCTGCTCAGAAACAATATGGCTTAGCTACCGATGGCATTGCAGGCGCTCAAACCCTTGCGGCTTTAGAGTCCGATGGCAGCAAAGTTAATATTGCCACCAGAAACAGCGAGACTACTCGGAAGACCACTGATAAAGCTGAGGCAAATAGGACGGAGGCAAAGACAAGTGATAAAGACCTAGTCACATTACAGCAACTCCTCGCTAAGCGTGGTTTTTATAATGGGGCGATCGATGGCGTTAAGGGAGCGCAAACCAATAACGCAATTATTGCAGCTCAGAAATTCTATGGATTAACCAGTGACGGCATTGCAGGCGCACAGACTTTAGCGGCTTTGCAGTCAGACACAAAAGTATCGTCATCAACTCCCAAACCAAGCACATCCGCTAAGACTCCAGATAAGGCAGTTAATGATGATGGTGTGGCAAATTTGCAAAATCTATTAGCCGATCGCGGTTTTTACAATGGACCGGTCACTGGTTTCTTGGGGCCAAGAACTAAAGAAGCCATCATGGTTGCCCAAAAAGCCTATGGCTTAAAGGCGGATGGCATTGCAGGCGCTCAAACTATTGCCGCTCTGGAATCAGGCGCACCCCGACAGTCAATTGCTACAAAAAATAGCACCCCGACCGTTCGCGTAGAACCCAAACCTCAAACACCAGCAGCCCCCCCCCAACCTGAACTTCAACCCCAGATTCGGGTTCAACCCCAAGCTGCTCCTACTCCCCAACCACAGGCGACCACTCCGCCTGCCCAGCCACAGGCAACAGCACAGCCCAAACCTACACCTCAAGCCACTGCTACCCCACAAGCTACCGTAACACCCGCGACTCCCGCACCAGCCGCGACTCCCGCCCAACCACAGGCTAGTGCTAGCGATGCTCAAGTCCTAGAGTTGCAGCGTCTACTCGCAAAACGTGGTTTTTACAATGGTAAAACCGATGGTGCGCTAACAGGCGAAACCCGTAACGCGATCATTAGAGCGCAAAATTTTTACACAATTAATCCAGCCGATGGCTCCCCAAGCAATAAATTGATTGATAGTCTTAGTAAAGATACATTCATTTCTGAAGGCAACTAAGTCCGATGCGGTTCCGTAATCTTGCGATTAACTTGGGAGCGATCGCAGTCTTTGCTGCCATTGCTCTCAGTTTGCAATTTCCCAGACTAAATCAACGTTTACATGGACAAACCCTAGAAGATACGCGCAAAGGAGTTAGAGAAGAAGAAGCTCGATTAAAGCTAATTCGCCAATTACCTGCACGCGGTCTAGGTTTGAATAATATGATTGCTAATTTTGCATTCTTGCAATTTTTGCAATATTTTGGTGATGACATTTCCAGAAATAATTTTCAAACTGGCTATAGCCTTAGCCCCCTATATTTTGCCAATATCATTGAACGCGACCCCAGATTTCTGAGTAGTTATATATATATGTCTGCAAGCGTATCCATGTTTGCAGCACTTCCTAGCGAAGCGATCAGCATTTACTCGAAGGGTTTACAGTCCCTCAATCCTACCTTACAGCCAAAATCCTATATAGTTTGGCGATACAAAGCCACCGATCAATTACTCTTTTTGGGTGATGCGAAAGGAGCCAGAGAGTCCTACCTCAAAGCAGCAGATTGGGCAGATCAAGCAACATATACAGGCAAAGCCCCACAAGATACCCCACTAATTGCAGATTTATCTCGCCAGTCTGCAAAGTGGCTCGAAGAAGATCGCGATCTTTCTAAAGCTCAGATCGGTGCTTGGGCTGTGGTTTTGCAAAATGCGACTGACAAGAAAACGATCAATATCGTAGCTAAGGAGGTGGATAAGCTTGGCATGAAAATTGAAATCCAAAATGGTATGCCAGTTATCGTACCTAAAAAGCCATAAAAAAGGGCGCTTCGCGCCCTTTTTTATGGCTTTTTAGGCAAAGAAAAAAGCTGTGACGCACGCAGAGCATAAGCCACAGCTTTTAGAATTTTAGCGACTTAGCCTAATTAGCTGTTAGCCACTTTTGGGCTGTCAACCGTTGAATTACTCCAAATACCAGCAAATCGAGAGGAGCTTTGCGCTCATCGATCAAAAATGGCTCCATTGTACTAGGCGATCGCCCTGCATCGGCACAGGAAAAAGCCTTCTGAGCATTGATATCCGACTTAGAAAAATACACAGTAAATTGACGTAGCCCTTGCGCCCACACACCACGCACCTGAGAGTTATTAAACCCTAGCTGCAAATCACTCACGCCTTGCTTACCAAAAGCCTTATTCAGTGCAGGCAAATAATGGGTAGAAATAAATTCATCAAAAGGTAGTTCTTCGATCGCAGGGGGCTTTTCAGCTTTAGGTTTAGCAGCAGGCTTCTCCTTTACCTGCTCAGAATTTGAAGCAGTAGTTTCAGACATAAATTTTGTTAGTACTAAATGAATTCAGGATATCGACCTATTGAGCTTCAGTATTGACGATCTGGGGTAAGCCCATACTGTAGTTAAGCGATCGATGATTGAGATTGTAAGTAACTTCGCCTTGCTGCAATAGCGATCGCACAAAATGCTCCAAATCAGAACCAATCCGACGCAAGTTGTAATCAGTTAGATCAGCACCTTTGTACTCAGCTACAAGCTCATCAAACTTGTGATATACCTTTTGTAAAGCGCCATCAGTCCAGTTCAGTTCATTGTCTGGATCAACATCTAAGGTCAATATATTTTCACTATCGATGAGTTCATCGTTCTGCTCATCCACAATGGCAGCATAAATCTGAATGTGACGGGTTGTAGATTTGAGCGGCATAGAGATTTTGTGGGGTTAGTAAATTAACTATCTAAGAACTAATTTTAAGATTATTGCAAACTTTTAAGGCTTACCAACCAAACAATTTATCTATACATAACCAAAGAAGGGACGCGCCGCGTCCCTTCTTTGATTTTAGCTAGCTAAATATTCCTGCATCCTCGCTTTGCGCTTCCGCAGATAATCCATCGCTTGACGCTCCAACTGTCTGACCTGCTCACGACTAAGATCCATACGTTTGCTGATGCTAGCCAAGGACATTTCCTGTCCATCGTCTAGACCATAGCGCAAGACCATAACTTGGCGTTGCTTTTCAGGTAATTCCTTGAGCAAACTCTGAATATCCGTGCGTAAAGACTCACGCTCAACATAGATATCAGGTGAACGTCCAGTATCTTCTAAAAGCTCCGCAAGCTCCGTGTCTTGGTTATCACCAATTCTCAGATCGAGAGAAATTGGCTGGCGCGATAATGACAAACATTCGCGCACTTGCTCAGTCTTAATATTTAGCTCATAGGCAATCTCGGCAACCGTCGCCACCCTTCCCAGATCTTGGGAAAGCTGACGTTGAGCTTTTTTAATCTTATTAAGCTTTTCCGTAATATGTACTGGCAAGCGAATTGTTCTCGCTTGCTGAGCGATCGCTCTGGTAATCGCTTGACGAATCCACCAATAAGCATAGGTTGAAAATTTAAATCCCTTGGTCGGATCAAACTTATCTACTGCTCTTTCTAATCCAAGAGTACCCTCCTGTACTAAATCAAGAAGTTCTAAATTGCGCTTTTGATATTTTTTCGCAACGGAGACCACTAAGCGGAGATTAGCCTCAATCATTTTGCGTTTAGCTCTCGTACCAATACGAATAATGCTATGCAAATTCTCAGGACTAATCCCTAAATCTTCAGCCCACTCTTGTTCAGTCGGTAAGCGATCGCTAGTTTGGGCAATTTTTTCTTGCGCTTCAAACAGCACCATCATCTGCTGCACTTGCTTGCCATAAATAATTTCCTCTTCATTACTGAGCAAAGGAATCTTACCAATTTCATGCAAATACGTGCGAACCATGTCAGCAGACAGACCGACCTGCTTGTTAGCTTGCCTATCCACTGGATGTGATGTGGTATGGGTCAATGGTTCTTCAGACATATCGCTCCTAATGTTTTAAACTAAGCGTTTTTCAAGAGTGCTTCTCCAAGACCAGAAAGCTAAGACCAAAAAGACTTGATGAAGAGCTAAGTTAATTGCTATTAGAAACGTAAATTCACAAGCTTAACAGCTAAAATTCACTATCTCTAAGTTTTGTAAAAATAGCCTGTCAATCCGTCGTTAGGCGTAAGGCTATTTTGTATAATACAAGGTTAACCTTTTAAACTCTTGCGTCTGGAATTACATATTATTACAAATCAACTAAAAAAGTCAAAGGGCGGCTATCACTATCCCTCTAAGGATTTAGACTTTGTTTGACTAAGTATTTACACTCATTGAGACAATGGATAATGACATGGATTTGATGGGCGAAACCTTCATCAGGTTAGTGATAATGTAATTAAAAAGCCTTAAATCTCAATATCAGCCATAAACCACAATTTATCTTTTCAAAGCAGCTATAAAAAACCTGTCTTAATCTGCCTTAGTTAAAATCCAGACAGTAGCAAAACTTGAAGAAAATAAATGTCTCAGAATGCAAATAAAAGCAGATACAAACTTAAAGAAAGAAAATCCTGAAATCTCAAAATGTTGATTTACTAGAATAGTCAAGCAGTATTGAGTGAAATAAGCACTAGTCTTAAAAAGTCCCAGTAACTCCTCAAAACATAATGTTCAGATTCTAGTAATGACTGCAAGACTAGGTAAGACGACATTATAAATTTCGAGGTTCCCACTACTTATATTTTCAGAAACGCCTGAAAGTTTTTACCTAGACAGATAATCTATTAAACAAATTTCCACCATAATTATTCCCTGCAATTACTAGTATTTATCTTTAGTTTTGCTTAAGAATCTTATAAAGCCTTCTTCAAAATTTAGTAGCAAATTCTATTTGTTAGTTTGAGAAAGAACTGTCACAAATGTTGCTTTTGTATGATTTGTATATTCTGACAATCCTAAGTTCTCAGAAAAACAAAAAAATGTATTCACTCATTTGGGTGAAGTCAAAGAGAGAAATAGATAAATCACATCTCCTTGAAATTTAGCTATAGCAAACCAAGAGTTAGCTAGTACCAACCAAAACCCAAAAAGCGAGTTGCGGCGCGAAGCGCCGCAACTCGCTTTTTGGGTTTTATGTCCTAAGCAAAACTTACATTGCTATATTTATAAATCTATATTGATAACATTCAAGTAATTTTAATCTCGCAAACTTCAGCCAACATTGAGGCTCCTTTCCCAGTATAAAAACAGACATTAAAACCCAAGGATTAGCGTTGCACGCTAATCCTTGGGTGGGAAGGGAGGAGGCATGAGCCGTTAAATATAAAGATTCTTATAGACAAGGAACTTATTTACCCAAGTCTGCGACCTAAAATCATAATAGGTCTAGAGTAGAGCTGATAGTATTCTCTGCTGAGACTAGTAAATATAACTTGGATCATTACAACAATGACTTCAACTAGGATTTCCGCTCAAAAAGCGATCGCCGTAGGTGCAATTTGTCTAAGTACAGTTTGTTTAGCGCCTATAGCAAGCATGTTTAGCTTTGTATCGTCAGCTTCGGCTCAATATGGGTTGGGGTTACCCAAATCCGCAGGAACGGGAGGCGCAACAAGGACTACCGATAATTTGCCACAAATTACAATGCTAGTTCCTGAAGATGGGGCAAAAACTTTGTCCGCTAGACCAACCTTATATTGGTACATTGCTCCCACACCTTCTCCCTCTACAAGTAACACTTCGTCCAAAGTCGAAGAAAGCAAAAGCACCTTTAAAATCAAGTTCTTTTTACGGGACAGCAATATTCAAGCAGCAAAACCGATTTATGTAGTTGAAGGTGAGGCAGAACAAATTGGTGGTCTGTATAAGTTTACACTGCCTGAGACAGCCCCTGAGTTAGTTACAGGCAAAGCCCAACGTATGCAAATTCGCTGGAACATACTTAGTAATGGCTTGCAGATCGATCTTAATGCCATTGTCCGTCGTGATAATGACCCAGTGATATTAAAGGCGATCGCTGGGACAAAGAATGAGTTAGAAAAAGCACGGATTTATGCAAAAAATGCATACTGGTATGATGCAATCGATGCTTATACAAGTTGGTTATCTCTTAATCCAAAAGACGAAATTGCTCGCAAGGAGCGAAGCGATTTACTAACAGAAGGATTTAAAAATCACTCCGCCTTTAGCAAAGAGCAGCAAGGTAATATTGTCAAACTATTGTCTAAGCTTGATCAAAGTAAAAGTGCTACCTCTATTGCCCTACAGCCTAAAATTCGCCCCTAAAAAACAGGGAGATACTAAACTCTCTTCCCTGTTTTTTAGACTTGTTTTTTATAGCAATGTAAGTTTTGCTTAGGACATAAAACCCAAAAAGCGAGTTGCGGGGCTTCGCGCCGCAACTCGCTTTTTGGGTTTTGGTTTGTACTAGCTAACTCTTACTTTGCTATAGAAATTGAGTCACCACTCAATTAGATTAATAGAAACTCCCGCAAAGAAGCTGATTTACTTGCCAACTTAGCAAGTAAATCAGCTTCTTTGCGTTTTTTGTTTTTTAATTCTGCCTACCTACTTAAAAAAACAAAACTAAAAGCTGTGGCGCACGCTGCGCGTGCGCCACAGCTTTTAGTTTTGTTTTTAATTGCGCTCAGATACTTATACAACAGAGCAAAATGATATGATGACCCAAAAGTCTCGCTATTTTTAAGGTTGTTGAGATCGTTAAGGCAAAGCTATGGCAGATAATTCAAGTAATTTTTGGGGAGGCTTTCTCTTTGGGGCTGCAATTGGCGGCGTAGTTGGCGCTTTAGTAGCGATTAAACTCAGTGAACCTGAAGATGAGACGATTGATCGCCAATCCGATGGCGATCCCCTTCTAGATAAGCCTCATAACTCTAGTGATTTTGCCCGTCGGAATCTCGAAAAGAAAATCGCCCAACTTAATGCAGCGATCGACTCAGTCAGCCAAGAACTATCTCTTGCCGAAGGCAAAAATGGTCGCAAGCAAACATCTGTAGAAGCATTGCGCGATTTAAATGCCGACGATAATAAGTAATTAGATTCTGGCAGATGTGGCGCGGGTGTCGTCTTTGTCAAATCTGCTAGATGCATAACTCGAAGATCTTTCCGTCTATTTGATTAGACCGATTTCTACGGCATTCAGTAGAATTATGGTATCTAATTCCTCAAATTGTTCTATAACCTAACAAAACCCTATGGCAGTTATTCTTGGTACGGTAAGTTCATTTATCTCAATTTATTTGGGATTACTATTCATCCGAGTCCTTTTAACTTGGTTCCCCAATATTGATTGGTACAATCAGCCTTTTGCAGCCCTTAGTCAAATTACCGATCCCTATCTCAATCTATTTCGCTCAATTATCCCCCCACTGGGCGGCATGGATTTCTCGCCAATGTTAGCTTTTCTGGCTCTAAGTTTTTTACAACGCGCCCTTGCTCCATTGGCAGCAAGCGCAAGTATGGGCTTTTAAATGGGCTTTTAAGGTAAGCTTGACTTAAAGCTTATTTAGACTAGGTTCACGTTAGGAAATATACATGACGGGTTTGTTAGATTTGAGCGGGAAAACTGCTCTTGTGACAGGAATTGCCAATAATCGCTCGATCGCTTGGGGTATCGCCCAAAAGTTACACCAAGCTGGTGCAAAGCTAGGTGTAACTTATTTGCCAGACGATCGCGATCGCAATAAAGGTAAGGTTGCTGAGTTAACTGAGCCTCTGACTCCAGATTTTTTGTTGCCTTGTAATGTTCAAGATGATGCACAGGTTGATTCCCTTTTCGCTTCTGTAGCAGAAAAATGGGAAAAGATTGATATTTTGGTGCATTGTCTTGCCTTTGCTAACAAAGAAGACTTGTCTGGCAACTTTACAGATATTTCCCGCGCAGGTTTTCAGTTAGCGCTTGATGTGAGTGCTTACTCATTAATTCATTTATGTCGTGCCGCAAAGCCCTTGATGAAAGATGGTGGCAGTGTGATCACCCTGACTTACATTGGGGGGGTCAAGGTTATTCCTAATTATAATGTGATGGGAATTGCCAAAGCAGCTCTGGAAATGAATGTGCGTTATTTAGCTTCAGATATGGGTCCGAATAATATTCGCGTCAATGGGATCTCCTCTGGCACAATTCGTACGCTTGCTTCTTCGGCGATCGGTGATATTCACAAAATGTTACATCATTACGAAGAGAGTTCTCCTCTACGTCGCCTCGTTACGACGGAAGATGTGGGAAATGTAGCAACCTTCTTGGGTAGCGATTTGTCTAGCGCTATAACTGGGCAAATTATCTATGTAGATTCTGGCTATGAAGTTATGGGTGTTTAAATCACCATAACTTTAGTAGTTAACAATAGCGATCGCTAACCTCTTACTTACAAGATCAGTCTTTTAAAAATTCCCATGCAAACGGATATTTTCAAAGAGCTTTTTCCTCTGTTTGATGCTGCGAGTGTCGAAACTTTGGAATGGCTGCTCGCCGAAGCTGTAGAACGAGACTATCCTGCGGGACGAGCCGTACTCATGGAGGATGCTTGGGGCAATGCCGTATATTTCATCCTCTCGGGTTGGCTGAAAGTAAGATTTCTGCGAAGTCAGGATGCTACCACTCTGGCAGTACTTGGCAATGGTGACTTTTTCGGTGAAATGGCAATTCTTGATGAGTCACCCCGTTCTACAGATGTGGTAGCTTTTACGTCAGTGCGGGTGCTAAGCATTCCCGCCCAAAAGTTTATTCAATTTTTATTCAAAGATCCTCAATTGCATCATCGAATGCTCCAGTTAATGGTGCGTCGCTTACGCAAAACTAATCAACGGATTCAACTTAGGCAACAAGTGCCTGCGGTAAGAATTGCGAATATTTTGATGGGTTTAGCAGATACTTATGGGGTGAAAACGGAGGCAGGTATTGATATTTACTGTCTGCCAATTCAAGATATTGCCGATCTATCAGAGGTAAATCCTGAAGACACTAGCAAGGTTTTGGAAAAATTAAAGGAAAAGGGTTGGATTGCGATCGATCCTAAGCGCCAAGTCATGAGCATTACTAATGACAAACAAATGGCTCAGTTAGCAACTTTTCGCTAAATAAAATTGTTACTCCCTTCCCACCCAAGAATCAGCTATGCGGCGCGAAGCGCCGCATAGCTGATTCTTGGGTGGGAAGGGAGTAGATAAAAAATAGGATGGTTATTAACCATCCTATTTTTTTACTTATGACGATGCCCCAAGCGATATTTTCGTACAGGTGATCGCTTTTTTAAAAAGCTCGCTTAAATGATTAAGCTGTTTTCTTAAAGTCTATATTTGTCAAGGCTTTTTTGACTTTTAAGGCATTGATAAAGTTCTTGTCGAGAAAATATTTGACTAAAGTGTTGACAAATTCTTGGTTGATATAGATAATAAGGATCGCTTAAATAAAGGAAAGTAAAACGCAATCCCAAAGCGATTCCGAAAGGAAAGACAACAAAAACCAGCAAAATCTGGGTCTGTAGTTCAATTGGTTAGAGCACCGCCCTGTCACGGCGGAAGTTGCGGGTTCGAGCCCCGTCAGACCCGTTAAAAATAAAAAAGAGCTTGCAAGGCAAGCTCTTTTTTTATGTAAACAAAAAGGCGGCGCAACGCGCCGCCTTTTTGTTTTTTTAGCTTAGCAGTTGCTTAGCCCGATCGCTAATGGCTTGAGCATTCATGCCATTGAAATCAAACAACTGACTAGCCGAAGCGGTAGTTTCACCACGCTTCCATGAGAAAACATCGCGCTTGCTGTTGCTGCGGAGCATCACAGGCTCAAGCATTGCCGAAGCACCACCAACAACACCGATGAGCGCATCACCACCAAACATTGCCTCAAAATCAGCATCACTGAGGAAATTGCCATCTGGCTCAGAGCAGGTGTCCCAAGCGACATCAGTTGACCGATAGAGGCGGCGAGGGCTAACAATCGAGACGATCTTAGAACCAATACCTTGCTCGGAAAGCTTTTGGGCGGCTTCGTACACTGGTAGTAGCATCATGTCGCCAATGACCGCAAACACAACTTTCTTGCTACCTGCAATTTCTTGCAAAGCGATCGCGCCAGTTTCCAGAGCTTGACGATTCTGCTCGAAGGTCGTGCGAATCGGTAGAGGTGATTTACTAGCCGTAATCACTACGCCCTTATTAACGGCTTGCAAAGCCCAGTCATAGCAAATTTGAATGCTATTGGAGTCAAGGGGAAATAGGGGAAATATATTGCCATTACGCATCATTGACGCAAAGTAGCCCTCAATTTCTGGGCGTTGGTGTGTCCAGCCATTACGACCTTGCTCCAAGGCTCCTGCGGTGAATAAACACACAGTGGCAGGGGTAGGGCGGCGCAACTCAGCCATCGCTTGAGTCACAGTCTGCCAAATGGGAAGCCCATTAATCGCAAAGGACTCATAGGAACACCAAAGAGTACGACTACCCATCAGTGCTAAGCCCACGGCAAGCCCTGCACAGGCATCTTCGCTGAGGGGTTCATAGACCTGCCCTCCGGGAGCTTGGTTGTAGAGATCATCAACCGTAGGATGATTGATTTTGAGGACTTGGTTAATATTGGCAATTCCCGATGCTTCATTACCATCGGCATTCGTGACGAGGTAGCGCTTATCGGTTTGTCCGACATATCCGACCAATCGCCCCATGGAGGTAGTGGCAATTTTTGATTCACCGATCGCATATTCTTCTAGGGGCAAAGTACCTAAATCAGTTAGGGGCAATACTGACTCAGTAACTGCGGTCTTAGAAGAGGAACCGCCGCCAGCCCATTGCAAATTGGTGCGAACGGTTTCCCATGCTTCAGGATTGAGCGCGCGCGATTTTAAACCTGCTACAACGTCAGGATTGTCGAGGGTGTGATGGGCATAAAGGTTATGGGATTTTGCGCCACGGGCATGAACGCCTGCCCCCTTGAGTTGTTTGATGATAAATACGGTGAGCTTACCGCCAAAGGCAAGTTTTGTGGCTTTATCTACACCAACTAAGACGGCTTCGGTAAAGGCTAGACGTTGCTTGAAGGAAAAGGCAGTGCTATCTACATAGGCTCCCGTTTGATTTTGATCATCAAAGTCTTTGGCATCTACCAAAATTACTTCATCAAATCCATTGCCTTTCCAGAAAGCAATCATTTCCGCATTAGTTTTGGTGGAAACCATGCTGTGATGCTCTTGGCTATAGCCATTCCATACCAAGATCGGCACAAAATTGGTAACTTCAGGATAGGCAGTATGGAAATGGGCGATCGAGCTAATGGGATAGGGTTCGCCAAGACCACCATCGCCAAAAGTTACAGGGAAAAGCTTGTCCCGATGGAGGAGCGCCGCCGCCATCGCAAAATGTTGTCCTTGTCCGAGGGGCCCCGCAGGAGCGAGAATTCCGGGAATATATCCAGATAGGTGACCTAGTAAGCCATGCTTTTCGCGAAATCTTTCCCGCATTTGAGCAACGGTATTGATGCCCATATCCTCTAGGGAGCGATCGAGGAACATGGCGCTATAGTAACCGGGGGCGTGGTGTCCTACTTCCGTAGGCATATTTTTATGACCAAGCATATAGAATGCAGCCACGGCTTCAGCACTGCTCGCAAATCCCCCGGGGTGTCCCGATGCTTTGCTGGCAGTAACTTGTAAGGTGAGATAACGCAGCGCATCAGCAGCAAGTAGGGTTTGAAATACGGCAGCGCGATCGCTGGGATCGGTAACACCAGACTTTTCTGGGCTAAGCACAGGTTTGCGTCCTAGCTCGTCGAACCCCTCCAACGGTTCGCCAAAGTACTGAATGCCTTCGCGAAAGTCATCTTTGAAGACGGGAGTGGCTACGTTTGTGGTGTCAGGGGTTGCGACCATAGATTTGTTGACCTTTGAGTTGTCCAGAATAGAGATTTAACTATGAAACAATTAGAGATTAAGAAATGTTGAAATTTTCTCTAATAGCCATTTTAGTATGTAGAAGGACTCTCGAGCTTGTCAAAGATATCTTAATGACCTTAAATGAAATTCAACCCAAAGCACAGGATGCCGTTCTCGGTGGACAGGTCGCGCCCCCAAGAGGTGGTTTCGTTTTGGGCGGAATTGAAGGAGTGCAACGGCGGCTCCAGAGTCCTGCGATCGCCCAGAAAATCGCCGCCCTTAGAGAAGCTCTCCACTATGGCGAACACGGTCTCCATCTGATCTTGCAAGCCCTACAGGATGAATCTGTCAAAGTCCAAAAGTCCGCGTTACTTTTGCTATGGCGAAGACCTGAAGCATATATTCAGCAAGTGATTGAGCAATATAGCCAATTTCAGTTATTTGATATTGTGCATACTCTGCAAGGTCATCACAATGCGATCGCCTCCCTTGCTCTTTCACCTAATGGCAGAATTCTTTATAGTGCAGGAGCCGATTTCAGCATTAAGGTATGGGATTTAGGAACCGATGGTCAGAGGGGCAAGCAACTAGGAACGATACACGGACATCATAATATGGTGAATTCCATCGCACTTAGTAATAACGGGAAACTGCTGGTCAGTGGTAGCCGCGATAAGACAATTAAGCTTTGGGATGCGCGATCGGGCAAAGAGTTAATTACCCTGACAGGACATATCGGCTATGTCAATTCGGTGGCTTTAACTCCTAACGGACAAATATTAGTTACTGGCAGTCAAGACACAACTATTAAGCTATGGAACCTGAAAACTGGCAAAGAAATCCACACCCTTCGGGGGCATACGAGTCTGGTGGATTCCGTTGCCCTAAGTCCTGATGGCAAAGCGATCGCTAGCTGTAGTTGGGATACGTCTATTAAAGTGTGGGATTTACTATCAGGAAAATTACGATGGGAATTTATCGGACATTCGGCGCGAGTTCTCTCCTTTGCCATTAGTCCCGACGGTAAGATTCTGGTTAGCGGCAGTTTGGACACGCGCATTAAGGTTTGGAGTCTCCAAACTGGTCAAGCGATCCGCACCCTAGAAGGGCATTGGGGCTGGGTGAAGTCTCTCATTATTAGTCGTGATGGGAAGACGCTGATCAGCTCTAGTTACAAAGAAATGCGGGTTTGGAATTTAGAAACAGGAGAACTGTTACAAGTTCTCAATGGACATATCAATCTCATTAATGCGATCGCTCTTAGCCCAGATGGACAATTACTAGTTAGTGGTGGCGAAGATAGTAATATTCATATCTGGCGTGTGCCATAAAAAAAGTCGTGCTTCGCACGACTTTTTTAGTTTTTTCAGGTGTTATTTAAAGAGAAGAGTTAGTAGTGGGGGGATGACGCTCACTACGGATTAGCCAGTAAGAAATGAAACTAAGCTTCAACAGCTTTATTTTGCTTTTTGCGTCTAACAGCACGCAATCCACCTAAAGCTCCTGCGGCAAGAATACCTGCGATCGCTGGAGGCACAGGCACAGGACGGACTGAGACAGTGTCATTACTGCAATCAAATCCTAAAGTTGCCAAAAACTGCTTACCTTTATAGCTATCAGGCAAAGTGAAGGCAAAACCAAATGTATTAGGGTTGCTGCTAGTCAAGTTGATTTGAGTAGGGAACAAGCTATCAGCTAATTCTAAAGAACTCAAGTTACGAACATTGCCATTATTGAACCTAGTACCAGAATCAATCACATTAGGCAATGAGGGAGAGCCACTTGTGTAGGGCGCATAGTAAGGATTGCTCCATAAAAGATCGCCAAATCTGGAATCACTACCTGTAGCACTCTTTGCTCTATCGTTATAGTCTTTCAAATTGGGATAACCACTGTTATTTCCCGCAACACTTTTACCTGTCACATTAGTGTAAACACCTAGAGGGGTTGTACCAATCCCATCAGCATTAGGTGCAAAACGAACACCAACCAAAGAACCTTGAGCAGCCTGAAAACTGCTACCAGAGACAGGGTTGTTAAAGTCTAAAAATAGATCTCCGAAACCTACGTTATTATTGTTGTAGGTGACTCCATTTATGGAGTTACTTGAGTTAATCCCAACCCAAATTTCATTACCTACAGTCTTAAAGCCAACGCCATAAATATCCCAACGACTATCTGCATTAAATCCAGAGGGACCAGAGCCATCATAGGAATAGTCATCACGAGCATAGTTCCAACCACTGATGATTGTCCCAGCCTGTGCAGGGAGACTAGAAGCGATCGCCCCTAAAGAAATTACTACTGCTGAAAGCACTTTTTGTAAAACTGACTTTTTCATCTCTCTTCCCTAAAACCTGACTAAATACTATAAAAAATAGAACTGGGTAATTGAGTGAAATTATTCAACTATCCCTTTCATGCTTCTTATAGTCAGCTTTTTCAATCAGTTTGTCATCTAGGCAAAGTTAGCAGAAAGTTATTTCCGAACCTTTACTCTGGTTATTCAATAGTTATCTCGCCATAAAAGCTTGTAAAATTAGGATATTTTTTATTTTATCCACGTAATTTTTGAATCTGGCGATCGCTTTGTTGCGCCCATTGCGTATTTTTTTGCTGATTGAAATAGGCTTGCGCTTGGATAAAGGACTGAATCGCTTCCTGCTTTTTACCCAGCTTTGCCTGTGCTACACCCATCGTATAAAAAGCTTCTGCATAATCCTTTCGCAATTGTTGCGCCTTAAGTAATTGCGATATCGCTGGCTCTGTTTGTCCTTGAATTAGATAAGCCGCACCCAAATTATAATAAGCCTCAGCATATTCAGGATTAAGTTGGATGGCTCTAGTGTAATAAGCGATCGCCTTCGGAACATCTCTTTGGGTCTGAAACAGTAACCCCAAGTGATAAATGGTTTCAGGGGATTGAGGATTGAGTTTCAGAGCTTGATTAAGATTAGCGATCGCCCCATTCGTATCTTTCTTTTCCTTTAGTGCTAACCCCAAATTGTAGTAAGCCACAGATAGATTCGGATCAAGGCGAACAGCTCTTTGTAAATTGGGAATTGCTTGATTAGGATCTCCAGACTGCAATTGTGCAGCCCCTAAATTGCTATAGGCGATCGCAAACTTGGGATCTAGTCTCGTAGCCCTTTGAAAAGAATGAATCGCTTCCTTTAATTTACCCGCCTGAGCATGAGCTAAACCAAGGTTGTAATGTGCAGCCGTCAATTCAGGATTTTTTTTAATCGCCGCCCGAAAAATTACTACTGCTCCTTCCAGATTTCCCAGCCGTACATAGGCATTACCCCGTTCCAAAAGTTGATCGGCAGTTTCATTGGGTGGCACAACAATTTCTTGCTGAATCTGTACTTTTTGCGGTGGCTTTTGGCGCAACTGAGCGATCATCTGGGCGATCGCCAGATCAGCATAAGCACTAACAACCAAGCCCGACGCGAGAACTGCCAAAACTGCTTTCATAAAAATCAAATTTCGAGTTATTGCCAGCCGAATGCCCAAATATTATATATTACCCCCAAATAGTTTGTGAGACTGCGCCCTAAGAGACGCAGTCTCACAAACTATTTGGGGTTTACCTTGCTAAAGCGAAGCCCCAGCAAGGCAAATGATAAAGAGAGAGTCGCCAAAGAATGTTAGATTGATAAAGCTGAAAAGCTCTGAATATCGGCGCGATCGTCACTAAATCTGAGCTTCATAACTACAATCACCGTTACCATGATTCTCGTTATCGACAACTACGACAGCTTTACTTATAACCTCGTCCAGTACCTTGGGGAACTGTTGCCAGAGTTTCCTGAATTAGGGGAAATTGTAGTTAAGCGCAATGATGAAATAAATATTGAGCAAGTAAAAGAACTTCATCCCGCAGGGGTCGTAATTTCACCAGGGCCGGGGAGACCAGAGGAAGCAGGTGTGTCCCTCGATATCATCACCGAGATGGGAGCAACCACCCCAATTTTAGGCGTATGTCTGGGGCATCAGAGTATGGGTTTAATCTACGGCGGTAAAGTTGTTTCAGCCCCATACCTTATGCATGGCAAAACTTCGCAAATCTATCATACGGGAGTAGGAATTTTAGAGGGACTAGCGAATCCGTTTACGGCGACTCGCTATCATAGCCTCGTCATCGAGCGCCAAAATTGCCCAGATGTACTAGAAATAACAGCATGGACGGAAGATGACATAATTATGGGAGTCCGACATAAGCAATATCCCCATGTACAAGGTGTGCAGTTTCACCCTGAAAGCATCCTGACCGAAGCTGGTAGAGATCTCTTGAGAAACTTCCTAAAGGGGTTGAGCGTCACCCGCCAGTAATACCAAAACAGAAAATGGCGATGCAATTTTCTGTTTTGGTATTACTGGGTTTGGTTTTTAGTTCGCAAAATCAATTTACAAAATCATTAATTAACAACAACATGCGCCGCAGACAAATTCTTCGACTAGCCCAAGGTGGAATCATCTCAGCATTTACTGGGGGAATAATTGCCGATGCTGCTAACTCTCAAACCAATGCCACCTTAAAGTTAGAGTGGCTAGGGCATATGTCATTTTTAGTTTCAGGCGATGGTGTCCGTTTCTTAACTCATCCCTTCCGTCCTGCGGGTTGTACCGCGAAGTTACCTGCGCCAAAAGCTGCATCTGATTACATTTTGATTAGTTCGCGCTTACTTGATGAGGGCTATCTAGAAAATCTTGCTAAAGACACAAGGGTATTGTCGGAGCCAGGTTCTTACAATATTAAGGGGCTGAATATCCAAGGTATTGCAATGGATCACGATCGCATTGGTGGTCGTCGTTTTGGGCGTAATGTGGCTTGGCGTTGGAAGCAATCGGGAATTTTTGTCTTGCATTTAGGCGGAGCTGCTGCACCGATCACCCAATCTCAAAGAATTTTAATGGGTCGTCCTGATGTGTTGATTTTACCAATCGGGGGCAATGCTCAAAGTAGTGAGCCAACTCAGGCTAAGGCATATTCCCCAGAGGAAGCTAAAGCGATCGTGCAAGAACTGAATCCGCGCATTGTGATTCCTGTTTACTATCGTAGTGACAAGTCCAGTCAATCCTGCCAGCTCGCCTCCGTTGATGAGTTTCTAGCGCTGATGCCCAAGGATAGTATCCAGAAATTAGATGGCTCAGTTTTAGAATTAAGCCCCAAAAATCTACCTCAAACAACCGTTGTCAGAGTATTAAAGGCTTAGCACCCAACCCAAAAAGTTTAAAAGCGTTGCAAAGCAACGCTTTTAAACTTTTTGGATAAAAAAGCTGTGCAAAACACAGCTTTTTTTATGGCGACACTCTTACGACTGTGCCTGTCTGCACTTGACTAAATAACTCGCGGATATCTTCGTTATACATCCGAATACAGCCATGAGAAGCAGCCGTACCCACAGATGCACGATTCGGAGTTCCATGAAATCCAGACCAGTTTGTGCCATCTGTCCAAAAGCCAATCCAGCGATCGCCTAAGGGATTTTCAGGATCTTTGCTAGCAATGACATCGCCTGTAAAGGGATTTTGCCAAGATGGATATTCAATGGTTTGTAAAACTCGATGGTTACCAACTGGCGTACTCCAACCCTGACGACCGACAGCTACAGGATAAGTTTTTAAAGGAATTTCCCCATGAAAAGCAGTAACAGTGCGGCGGCTGATACTTACCTCTAGCCTTGTAATTTGCAAAAGATCGCGATCCCAGAGTTGGCGATTGGGGTTGATGGTGTAGGGCGATTTTAGTAGGGGTAATTTTTTCTGATAAGCCAAAGCTTGATAAAGCAATACTGCTAATTCGCTTTTAGAGATTGCATCTTTGGGTTCAAGAATGCGCGGATCAGGATAATTGGTAACTAAACTTTCCTGAGTAAGGGCGGCGATCGCGGGAATAGCATAGTCTGGAACCTGATTGGCATCTCGATACATTGAGAGCAAATAGGTTTGCGGATTTTTAGGGGTTTTCGGGTTGAGATTAAGTTCGCGGGCGATCGCTACTAACACTTCCGCCTTGGTCGCTGGCTCATTCAGCCGAGTGGTAATTTTAGGAGATTTGGAATTAGCAAAGGCAAGGTCTAATAAATTGGCAAGTTCTGCACGGGTAACTTGGCGATCGGGCTGAAATAAACTAATCCCATCGGGAGAAATCAAAACATTACTTAAGCTTGATTGCGTCAGCAAACCTTCGACAAATAAACGTGACCAATGCTTTTGCAGGTCTAAAAACAAATATTGATTGGAGTTAGCTTTGGGAGCAGACTTCGTTGCAGTTACAGGGATATTTGCCCAACTGCTTTGATCTGAGCGATCGCTAATTAAAAAAGTGCCGCCCAATATATTGGCAGCGATAGCAACGCGCAAACAAGAAGTGAAAAGATATTGCTGATTTGGCGATCGCCTTCTCATAATTTTCAATTGCTATTGCGTTTAAGGTTGACTTAATGATCCAGAGTAGCTATGCAGTCTAACATATTGCATTAAAAAGCCCACTCCATTAAATTGAAGCTTTAAGCAAACTTCTGATGAATCATCTCAATTACTTGTGCCTCTTCAGGGGTCATGATGCCATCTAACATCGCAAATTTCTGACATTGGGCAAACAAAGATAACGCATACGCTGGCTTAAGATCCTCTAATAACATCTCCAACGGAAGTGGTGAATCTATATACTCAGCGATCGCATCAATTGATTCTGGTCTAAGACTTGCTGATTTTAAATCAGCTAAAACACTTTCTTTACTTCTACCTTGATTGCCCGCCAAGATCACATGAACGAGAATTTGATCGATAATCTGTTCTTGTGGAATCGCACTTTTTAAACGCTCTTCACTATCTACTTGAATGTCTACTAATTTTTCTTCAAAGTTGACAGGGTTTAGTTTTGCTTCGTAAAAAGAACAACTCGCTTGACCAAGTGTGTAAAGCATTACTGCATCTGAACTTGCAGCAATCACAGCTCCTGCAAGGGGAATATTTCGTAGCAGTCCTAATCCTGCTTTGATTGCCATTTTGCCGCCAAAAGCTAACCCGAATACGGCGACAACTTCTCCTTTTCTAGCGGGGTCTTTAAGATCCATTCCATAGGCACAGGCAATTTGATAAACCATCTCAGCTTGGAGCGAAGTGGTCGCAGCCAGATCAACTGCAAATAATGCTGCGGCAGAACCAGGAACAATCGTAGTAGCAAATCCAGACGCACCCGCAAACACGGCTTTTTGTCCAATGATTCTCTGTGCGATTTGATAGGCTGACTCGTTGGGATATTTTTGTTTTAAGTTCTGTACCTCGGCTTCTGATGCTGCCGCATCTACCTGATCTAATATTTTCAAAAACCAATCAGCATTAAAGATCCCCGCAGCTTTCCGAATTAAAGAATTATTCCCAACAACCTCGATCGCAGATCCTGCGCTACTAGTTGCCGATGAAATTCCACCAACAACAGCACCACCAACTGTTTGAGTAAATGCACCAGCCGCACCGCCAATTGCTCCTGCGGTTGCCACAGCAGCTCCACCGACGGCACTTCCAACAGAGCCAGCTACACCACCAACAGCACTTCCCGCACTAACGATCGCACCGCCAACATTTCCCGCCGCACCCGCGACATTATCACCAATCACACTCGCCGCTCCACCTACAGCATTTCCAAGCGATCCAGCCGCACCCGCAACATTACCGCCAACTGCACTAGCTGCATTACCAACTGCTCCTGCGGCTCCTGCAACCGCACCAAATGCCCCATCCCACCAATTACCTTTTTGTGATTTCTCACTAGTTACCGTAATTGCAGAGTCCGTTGTAGTAACTTCTTCGTTTAATTGAGAATTGTCAACGGACTCAGGAAGATTAGTCATATTCTTGTTGTCTATTAAATTAATTACTTGTGTTTCAGGTTTGATATCAGATTTAAGCTTAGTAAAAATCGATTGAGGTATGGCTGTATTCAGTTTTAAGACTCACAAACAATAACTAAGGAATAAAAATACGACCCGCCCCTAAATAGTTATCTATATCAAGACCAATTTCTATCAAACTAGCCACACATTTTTCTCGATACACTTTCTCATCAAGTCGCTCCACATTACTAATAGTTACAACTGGAAGACTGAGATCTGTATTTTTTTCACGAATTGTCTGCTCTAAAGAAGTTTTCCCCTTCATATTTCTATTAGCAGTAATCAAAATCATTTGACTTTGTTGAGCAAAATTCCAGACTAACAGATCACTACTATCACGAGGTAAACCCACATCCTCAAATTGTAGAAATTTAATTTCTATTAGCTCCAGCCAACCTTCAGCCGCCACAACACCCCAAATGATTAAAGATTTACCTTTGAGATTGTAATCAATTAAAAACTTCATGCTTCAGTAGCTAGTCTAGCTTTCCAACTTTGCAATTTTTCCCATGCTTTTTTATTTTCAGGTCTAGGAGTACGATTAGTTGCTTGAGAAAATCTTTCTTTATTGATTTCTTCCCAATAATGGCGATTTATATCAGATTCTTGCAAAACCTGTTGATACTCTGAGTCCAACTGTTCTCGATGATTTTCAATATAGGCGATCGCTGAACTGAATTGGTGATCAGTAATATAAAAAAAATAATTGCGAATTAACTTTACAGGATAACCAGCATGAATATAATCCATCAAGTCATATAGGGTAATCCGAGTACCATTAATAGTAAGTCCTCTTTCTGTTCGGACAATATCTGACTTGTCTTGAATAGCTCTCATATTCGCCACTCTTATAAATATTAGATATTATAGCTTTTACAAAAAAATCCCCCACATTGCTGTGAGGGATTTTTTTAATTAACTAGCAAGCTAGATTAACCGAAAGCCGTTGTCGTTGAGGCGATCAGGAATGCTGCATAGGTGACGATGTAGCCAATCGTGAAGTGAGCCAAGCCAACCAAACGAGCTTGAACGATAGAAAGAGCTACAGGCTTGTCTTTCCACTGAACCAAACTTGCAAGAGGAGTGCGTTGGTGCGCCCATACAAGGGTTTCGATCAATTCTTGCCAGTAACCACGCCAAGAGATCAAGAACATGAATCCAGTTGCCCAAACGAGGTGTCCGAATAGGAACATCCAAGCCCAAACAGAGATATTGTTCATGCCGTAGGGGTTGTAGCCATTGATCAACTGAGCGGAGTTGAGCCATAGGTAGTCACGGAGCCAGCCCATGATGGTGACAGAGGATTCGTTGAACTGAGCAACGTTACCTTGCCATACACCGAGGTGTTTCCAGTGCCAGTAGAAGGTTGTCCAACCAATGGTGTTCAACATCCAGAACATGGCTAGGTAGAAGGAATCCCATGCCGAGATATCGCAAGTACCGCCACGACCAGGACCGTCGCAAGGGAAGCTGTAGCCAAAGTCTTTTTTGTCTGGCATGAGCTTAGAACCACGAGCATCCAACGCACCCTTAACCAAGATCAAGGTGGTGGTGTGTAGACCTAGAGCGATCGCATGGTGAACTAGGAAGTCGCCAGGTCCAATTGTGAGGAACAAAGAGTTATCACCAGAGTTAATACCAGCCAACCAACCAGGCAACCAAGCAGCACCAGTGTTAGAAGGAATGCTGGAAGCGTTGGAAAGCAATACATCAAAGCCGTAGAGAGCTTTACCGTGAGCAGCTTGAATCCATTGTGCGAATACAGGCTCGATCAAGATTTGCTTTTCAGGAGTTCCAAAAGCTTGCATTACGTCGTTGTGAACGTAGATACCAAGGGTATGGAAGCCCAAGAAGAGAGATACCCAGCTTAGGTGAGAGATGATTGCTTCTTTATGCTCAAGCATACGTGCAAGCACGTTGTTCTTGTTAGCTTCAGGATCGTAGTCACGAACGAAGAAGATCGCACCGTGAGCAAATGCACCGACCATCAAGAAACCAGCAATATATTGGTGATGAGTATATAGAGCAGCTTGAGTGGTGAAGTCCTTAGCGATGAACGCATAGGAAGGCATCGAATACATGTGCTGAGCAACCAAAGATGTGATTACACCCAAAGAAGCCAGAGCCAAACCGAGTTGGAAGTGCAAAGAGTTGTTGACGGTGTCATACAAACCTTTGTGACCATCGCCTAGCAAACCACCGAAAGGAGTACCCTTAGGAGGATTGTGGGCAGCCAAGATCTCTTTGATGCTGTGACCGATACCAAAGTTGGTGCGGTACATGTGACCAGCAATGATGAACAACACGGCGATCGCCAAGTGGTGATGGGCAATGTCAGTCATCCAAAGAGATTCGGTTTGAGGATGGAAACCACCAAGGAAGGTCAGAATTGCTGTACCAGCGCCTTGAGATGTACCAAATACATGCCCTGCGGTATCAGGATTCTGAGCATACACGCCCCAGTTACCAGTGAAGAAAGGTGCGAGACCAGCTGGATGAGGAGGAACGCTCAAGAAGTTGTCCCAACCAACATGGATACCACGGGATTCAGGAATCGCAACGTGAACCATGTGACCAGTCCAAGCCAAGGAGCTAGCGCCAAACAAACCAGCCAAGTGGTGATTGAGGCGAGACTCAGCATTCTTGAACCAAGAGAGGCTAGGACGGAAGCTGGGTTGTAAGTGCAACCAACCTGCAAAAAGCATGAGGGAAGCAAAGATCAACATCCAGATAGCGCCGCTAAACAACTCTTCGTTGGTACGCATACCGATGGTGTACCACCAGTGGTAAACACCAGAAAGAGCAATATTTACAGGACCAGCAACATCAGTTTGTGTAAACGCTTCAACTGCTGCCTTACCGAAGTGAGGATCCCAAATCGCATGGGCGATCGGGCGTGTTGTGAGAGGATTCTTAATCCATTGCTCGAAGTTACCCTGCCACGCTACGTGAAACAGGTTGCCAGATGTCCACAGGAAGATGATTGCCAAATGTCCGAAGTGGGAAGCAAAAATCTTTTGGTAAAGACTTTCTTCGGTAACACCATCGTGACTTTCAAAATCGTTCGCTGTGGCGATCGCATACCAGATTCGACGGGTTGTCGGATCTTCTGCGAGAGCCTGGCTAAACTTAGGAAATTTCGTTGCCATAATTACTTCAATTTCTCCGTTAATATTAGCCAAGTGCACCGTAACGGGCTAGGAAGAATGCCCAAGTTGTGGCAATTCCACCTAAGAGGTAGTGAGCTAGACCCACAGCACGACCTTGAGTAATGCTCAAAGCGCGAGGAGAAATAGCAGGAGCAACGTTGAGCTTATTGTGAGCCCAAACGATTGACTCGATTAGTTCTTGCCAGTAGCCACGACCACTGAATAGGAACATGAGGCTAAAAGCCCAGATGAAGTGAGCGCCTAAGAAGATCAAACCGTAAGCGGACAATGCCGAACCGTAGGATTGAATAACGTTGGAAGCTTGGGCCCACAAGAAGTCACGTAACCAGCCATTGATGGTCAATGCACTCTGTGCAAAGTTACCGCCAGCCATATTGGTGATTGTGCCGCCTGCGTCAACAGTACCGAAAATATCGGACTGCATTTTCCAAGAGAAGTGGAAGATGACAACAGAAATACAGTTGTACATCCAGAAAAGACCTAGGAATACGTGATCCCATGCCGAAACTTGACATGTGCCGCCACGACCAGGACCGTCGCAAGGGAAGCGGAAACCGAGTTCAGCCTTGTCTGGAATCAAGCGAGAGCTACGAGCATAAAGCACGCCCTTCAGCAAGATCAAGACAGTGACGTGAATGGTGAACGCATGGATGTGGTGTACCAAGAAGTCAGCAGTACCAAGAGCCATGTGAGCAACAGCAACCTTGCCACCAACAACAATAGTATCGCCACCGAAGATGGGGCTAACGCTAGAGGTTGCGTAAGGAGCGGTTGTACCAGCAGCAGCCGCATGGATACCTTGAATCCAGTTAGCGAAGACAGGCTTCAACTGAATTGCGGTGTCGGAGAACATATCTTGAGGACGACCCAATGCACGCATGGTGTCGTTGTGGATGTAAAGACCGAAGCTGTGGAAGCCAAGGAAAATACATACCCAGTTAAGGTGAGAGATAATTGCATCGCGGTGGCGCAACATGCGATCAAGTAAGTTATTTACATTCTTAGCAGGATCGTAATCGCGAACCATGAAGATACCCGCGTGAGCTGCTGCACCACAGATCAAGAAGCCGCCAATCCACATGTGATGTGTGAAGAGAGAAACTTGAGTTGCGTAGTCAGTAGCAATGTAGGGATAAGCAGGCATCGCGTACATATGTTGAGCGACGATGATGCTCAAAGAACCCATCAAAGCTAGGTTAACAGCTAGCTGTGCATGCCAAGAAGAGGTCAAAATTTCATATAGACCCTTGTGACCTTCACCAGTTAGAGGTCCCTTGTGAGCTTCAAGAATTTCCTTCATGCTGTGACCGATACCCCAGTTGGTGCGGTACATATGTCCAGCGATGATGAAAAGAGTTGCGATCGCAAGGTGATGGTGAGCTTGGTCAGTCAACCAAAGAGATCCAGTTTGAGGATTCAAACCACCCTTAAAGGTTAGGAAATCTGCATAAGCACCCCAGTTCAAAGTGAAGAAAGGTGTTAAACCCTGAGCAAAGCTAGGGAAGATGTCCGCCATCAAGGAAGGGTTAGTAATGAACTCATGAGGAAGAGGGATCTGATCAGCAGGTACGCCCTTATCAAGGTAGTAGTTGATAGGAATCGATACGTGGATCTGATGTCCAGCCCAAGAGAGAGAACCCAAACCGAGTAAACCAGCCAAGTGGTGGTTCATCATCGATTCAGCATTCTTAAACCACTCAAGTTTAGGAGCTGCCTTGTGGTAGTGGAACCAACCAGCGAAGAACATCAAACCTGCCATCACCAAACCGCCAATTGCGGTGCAGAGGAGTTGATACTCGGTGGTGATACCAGATGCTCTCCAAAGGTGGAACAAACCAGAAGTGATTTGAATACCTTGAAAACCGCCGCCCACATCGCCGTTCAAGATGTCTTGACCGACTACGTTCCAGACTACTTGAGCGCTGGGTTTGATATGGACTGGATCGGCTAACCAACCAGTGTAGTTAGAGAATTTTGCGCCGTGGTAATACATACCACTCAGCCAAATAAAGATAATGCCCAAATGCCCAAAGTGAGCAGAGAAGATCTTACGAGCAGTATCTTCTTCGGTTGTGAAACTGTCAAAGTCATGCACATTGGCATGAAGATCCCAAATCCATGTGGTGGTTTTTGGTCCCTTCTTTAGGGTGCGATCGAAGTGACCAGGTTGTCCCCACTTCTCGAAAGAAGTTGGTACTACGTCACGATCAACCAGTACCTTTACCTCTGTGTCTGGCTTTTGAGGAGTCATTGTCATGTAAATTTTCCTCTCTCAGACTGTTAAGACAAAGTAGATTAAACGATTTAGGCGAGATCTCTCATAGGGCAGAATCTATGAATGAGATAAGAACAGCTTTTACAAGAGCATCCGCGCCGCGATAGACGTAATTATAGATTTAGGTTTGTGACTCCCTTGAGAGTTTGTAACAATTGTTTAGAATTAAGTCTGATTCGCTCAATCCTTTACTATGCAATAAATTTAGTCCTACATGCTTCAGTGGTTAGACAAACAAACCCAATATTTTTCTTAACAAAACTTTACTCTTGGCAGATAACTTCAGCGCAAGCTAACGGAAATATTAAGGAATGAAAATTAAATAACTTAATGCAAATAGAAGCCAAACTTGTTTCGGCGGGCTTTGTCCGCCGAAACAAGTTTGGCTTCTATTCAATTTCTAATCCATCAGATCTTCCTAGACTGAAATTTATTGGGTTTTGTGCAAATGTGTCGCGGGCTTTGCCCGCGACACATTTGCACCATGCGTAAGTTCTATAACTTAATAGCTTTTTTATTTGTATACGGATTGAAGTGCAGAAATAAAGATGAAATTGCTTCTATACTTTGCTTTTGTTTCTCAACAAAATCTATTACCTCAAAAGTATTTTTATAGCAATGTAAGGTTTGCTTAGGACATAAAACCCAAAAAGCGAGTTGCGGCGCTTCGCGCCGCAACTCGCTTTTTAGGTTTTGGTTTGTACTGGCTAACTCTTGCTTTGCTATACCAATCTTTAATGTTAACCAGTGTTTAATGAAGAGGTGTGTCATCGTCGCTAAATACCTGTGCGATCGCGTAAATATTAAGCAACGACAAAAACATCAGGCGCGACAACCTGAGCTAACAGTCGAGAAAATTTGCCGTATGAACCTTTACCGTGCTTCGGGAGATGGTGTTGCTCGTTTGGGGGAGGGAATCAAATAGGCGATCACGGCTCCACCGACAAAGCCTGCCACGTTGCGGACAATGGGAACCCATTCACTAGTTCTGGTTAAAACGGGTCCTAAACCAAAGGAGATAAACAACATGCCCCATAATGGGGTGAAGATGAGCGCCCATTTCCAAGCGAAGATTTCGCCTTCCTTGCGGGGATGTCCTGCAAAGCCAAAAACTACACCGCCAACAATGGAAGTAATCAAGGTGAGAATCCATTGCTCTTGAGGAATACCGGGGACAACTGCACAGCCATCTTGCTCAAGACAAGTGGCGATCGCATCAATAGATGACAAAATCGATTGATCGTAACCCTGCTCACGAACATAAAATTGGTTGCCATAGCGAGATTGCAATTCGATCCAAAAGCCCCGTGATAACAAGGGGTAAACCTCATCGCCAACGCTAAAGTTAAGTAAATTGCGTCCGCGAGAATCAGCTACTAGCATGATGCTGCGATCGTTTAGTCCCCAGAAATCTTTAACAGCCCGTCCGGGAGTGCGATCAACTTGAGTTAGGACTCGCAGTTTCCAGCCTGTTTGTGCTTCAAATTTGGTTAACTTTTGATCAAGGGCTTTTTCTTCGACATCGGTTAAAAATCTGCCTAGATCGATCACGTTAGTGTAAGTCTCAGGCAATAATTCGGGAGCATCATAGGCATGGGCAGCAGGTATATGTGTAAAAGCGATCGCGAGGGGTAAGAAAATGGCGATCGCCAGAGATATCAGCTTTTGGGTAATTTTTGGCATAGTTGAAAGTGTCATCACTTGAGGTTTGGCAAGGCGGGAAGCTAAGCTCGATAAGATTTTTGAGAGTATTTATTGGGAGGATTTAATAGAGTTTTTTTATAGAAGGCTTTTTATTAGAGTTTTTTATAGGAAGGAGACGAGATATATTCTTAATATTTCTTAATATCTTACAGCACTTTGCATTTCGCTTGTAGCCAAATCTCAATTCTTTAATCTTTCCTTGAATTGTGACGACACTTAAAGGAATTGCTAGGAACAGGAGTATATAGTTAGAATACTTCCTCTCAGTATTATTTCTTATGGCAAGCCCAATTCAGTGGTATCCCGGACATATCGCTAAAGCAGAAAAACAATTACTCGAACAACTAAAGCTAGTTGATGTAGTGATTGAAGTGCGCGATTCTCGGATTTTGATGTCTAGTAAACATCCTAAAATGGAAAAATGGGTAGAGGGAAAGTCACATATTTTAGTTTGCAATCGGATTGATGCCATATCTTCTACGGTAAAGACGCAGTGGTTGCGCTGGTTTATCGAACAAGAGCGTATGGCTTTCTTTACTGATGCACAGGCGGGTAAAGGCATGGTCGAACTCTTGAAAGCGGCTCAAGTAGCGGGGGAAAAGGTAAATGAACGTCGTCACAGTCGGGGGATGTTGCCCAGACCAGTAAGAGCCGTAGTTGTGGGCTTTCCCAATGTGGGCAAATCAGCGTTGATCAATCGCCTGCTCAAGAAAAAAGTAGTGGCTAGTGCTAATAAACCGGGGGTAACGCGCCAGTTGCGCTGGATTAGAATTTCTGATCAAATTGAGCTACTTGATACTCCGGGGGTAATTCCGCCTTTGTTGCACGATCAGGAAGCAGCTTTGAAATTAGCAATTTGTGATGATATTGGTCAGGCGGCTTACGACAATGTGTTGGTGGCGGCTGCCGCCGTAGATTTATTGATGGAACTAAATGTAAATCTTATGAGCCGCTACATTGTCGATCCGCAAACTGTTACTTCGGGAATTGAGTATATTCATGAAGTTGCAGCTTTAAATAAATTTCAAGGGGATTTAGATAAAGTTGCCAGATTGATTTTGTACGATTTTCGTAAAGGTAGATTAGGAGCGATCGCCTTAGAAATGCCACCCTTCTAAGGTATCTATTAATTCAGAACAATTTATCTGTATATCATTCTAAAGATACATGCCAAATTCCTAATTTATACTGAATTTTAGGAAGCTATAGAAAATGCGCATTTATAGTCCCGTATAGGGTTACAAAGCTCTGGACAAAAAATATGGAGGCTTTGACTCTAATACAAAACACGTAATTATATTTGCAATTTAACTATAGTTGTACTTTTGTGTTTTTAACTAAAGTAGTGACCGCTATAATTAATCCAATAATAAAAAAATTTAAAAATTTAAAATTTATTTCATCCAATCCATAATATGACCAAGCAGTCTAAGCCTAAGGTTACTGCCAAAAATAAATCTAAAGATAAATCTAAAAATAAAGTTCAAGCCCCATTAAAAAAAGATATACCAGCAAATCCTGTCGCCATCGATCAGGAATTAGCTTTAGCTGTAACTGATACCCTTCAAGTCGCACAGCAAAAGGCTTTATTTGGTGTGATTGCTAAAATTAGAGAATCTTTAGATTTAGATAGTATCTTGAAGTCAACCGCGATCGAGGTACGCCAGCTATTAAACGCCGATCGCGTTGGTATGTATCGCTTTGATGAAAATTCGGAATTTGCCTGTGGAGAATTTGTATCTGAGTCAGTGCTACCGCAGTTTAAGTCCGCCTTAACGGCAAAAATCAGTGATCACTGCTTCGGTGAAAATCATGCCAAATACTATCAACAGGGTAGGATCTGGGCTTGTGCGGATATTTATGAGCAGGGACTACCGACTTGTCATATCCAAATTCTAGAACGCTTTCAGGTTCGCGGTAACTTAGTTGTGCCTTTACTAAGTGGCGATCGCCTTTGGGGTTTGTTATGCATTCATCAATGCTCAGCCCCACGCAAATGGCTAGAGTCTGAGATTGACTTTGTAAAACAAATTGCTACCCATCTCGATGTCGCCCTCCAACAGGCGGAATTTGTTGCTAAGTTGCAAACTCAGTCAGACTATCTAGCTCGTGCTGTAGAGCAAGCCGTAGAACGGGAAAAGGCTGTTGCGGTAGTGATAAATAAAATTAGGCGATCGCTTGACCTAAACACTATTTTTACGACCACCACCGATGAAGTTAGACAATTACTGCAAGCCGATCGCGTGACGATCTATCGCTTTAACCCCGATTGGAGCGGAGAATTTATCACCGAATCAATGTTGACTGATATGCCATCGCTTATGGAGGCTCAAGAACAATATCCTGAATTTAAAGCGAGTATTAGCGAATGTAGTTTAAAGTGCTTGGCAGATCTCACCTCCACAGACACTCATTTACAAGCTACGGAAGGTAGAGAATTTAGCCCTAGTCGAGTCTTTCGAGTCTGTGAAGATATTTATGCGACAGGCTTTTCATCCTGTTATATCGAAGCTCTGGAGCGTTATCAGGCAAGAGCCTATGCGATCGTAGCCATCTTTAAGGGAAAGGAGTTATGGGGAATAATGGCGGCGTACCAACAAACCGAAACTCGAAAATGGCAAGAATCTGAAATCAATTTTTTAATCCAAATCTCTACTCAATTAGGAACAGCCATTCAACAGGCGGAATTATTTGGATATGCTCAGCAATATTCTAATGATTTGCGAACCACCTTAGAAATAGAACTGCAAAAACGCGCCGATCGACTTGCTCGAGATGCTGAACAAGAACGCGCCTTAGCAAGGGTTATAGAACGAATTCGTCAGACCTTAGATATTGATACGATTTTTAAAGCTACAACTCAAGAAGTTCGCCAAAACCTCAACTGCGATCGCGTAGTTGTTTATCGCTTTTTTAATGACTGGAGTGGTGAATTTATCTATGAATCCAAAAATGATGAATGGTTATCCCTAGAAGAACTAGGGGAACGCAATAAAATTTGGGAAGATACGCATCTTCAAGAAACTCAAGGGGGACGCTATTTAAACCACGAATCTTTTACTGTTGACGATATTTATAATGCGAATTTGACGGAATGCCATGTGGGGATTCTGGAAAGTTACCAAGTTCGCGCCTTTATGATTTCACCTGTATTTGTTGCCGATAAATTATGGGGATTATTAGCTGCTTACCAAAATTCGGGAAGCCGAGATTGGGAAGCTAGTGAGATTAGACTGCTCACTCAAGTTGGCAACCAATTAGGCGTAGCTTTACAGCAAGCGGAGTTATTAGTGCAACTCCAAAAAGCGAAAGAAAATGCAGATACAGCTAATAAAGCTAAAAGTGACTTTCTAGCTCACATGAGCCATGAATTGAGAACTCCTCTCAATGCGATTCTTGGCTTTGCTCAAGTGCTGTCTAGGGGGGAGCCCCTCACTCAGCAACAAATAGAGCATGTCAGCATCATTACTCGTAGTGGCGAACATTTACTTACATTGCTAAACGATGTGTTGGAAATGTCTAAAATTGAAGCGGGCATGATTGAACTAAATGCTAAGACTTGTAATTTCCATATCCTGCTAGCAAGGTTGAAGGATATGTTTATGCTGAAAGCTCAAGCAAAAAACTTACAACTTATTTTTGAGAAGGCGGTCGATGTTCCTAAATATATCCATGCCGATGAAAGTAAACTTCGACAAATTTTAATTAATATCATTGGTAATGCCATTAAATTTACGGAAAAGGGAATTGTCAGTCTTAAAGTTGCTTACAAAGATGGTAATGACAACCTAGAAATGAATGGCTATAGCCATCTCTTTTTTGAAGTTGCCGATACAGGCTCTGGGATAGCTGCCGAAGAGCTAGATATTTTATTTGAGCCATTTGTCCAAACAGCAACTGGTCGCCGATCGCAAGAGGGAACGGGCTTAGGGATGGCGATTAGCAAGCGCTTTGTCAAGCTAATGGGTGGCGATATTCGAGTGGAAAGTATAGTGGGTGAGGGGACAGTCGTTAAATTTGATATCGAAGTACAAATGGCTCGACCCAGCGATCTGCCAATTCCCTTAAATCGCGAAAAAATTGCTTTAACTGGTGATCTATCAACCTATCGCATTCTCTTGGTGGATGACAAGTATGAAAGCCGATTTCTGATGAAAAAACTCCTTGCTCCTATTGGTTTTGAAATTCGAGAAGCGGTAAATGGACAAGAGGCTATAGAAATATGGCGATCGTGGCAACCGCATCTGATCTGGATGGATATGCAAATGCCCGTAATGGATGGATATGAGGCTACACGAATTATCCGTGCTTCCGAGTCTCCCGAATCAAGCTGCAAAATTATTGCCTTAACCGCTAGTGTATTCGATACTCAGCGTTCGGCAATGTTGGCTTTGGGGTGTGATGATTTTGTGAGTAAACCGATTCGTGAAGAAGTTATCTTTGATAAGATTGCGGAACATCTAGGCATAGTTTATTCCTATATAGAGAGCGAAACTGAAGATGTAGATTCTAGTCCAGAATTGCTAGATCTCCAGCAAACAATTCAGCAAGATTTACACAGTTTAGACACTTCATGGCTTTTGGAACTTCATCTTGCCACGAGAGCGGCTGATGAAGAATCCATCTTCTTATTGCTAAGCCAAATTCAAGATAGTCACCCTGCCTTAGCAACCTTGATTGAAGATTTAGTTAATAATTTTCATCTCGACCAAATCATCAACCTTATCCAACCAGTGATTGATAAAAACAATGAAAGTTAATACTGAAGTTAATATTGAAATTAATATTGGAAACAATATTAGGAAAGTAAAAGAAAATATTCTGGTTGTGGACGATCGCCCAGAAAATCTAAGATTATTGTCTGAAATTCTTTCGAGCCATAACTATAAAGTCCGTAAGGTAACCAGTGGCAAGCAAGCGATCGAGGCAGCCCTGATCGATCCGCCTTCTATAATTCTCTTAGATATCATGATGCCTGATATGAATGGCTATGAAGTTTGTCAATATCTTAAATCTCAAGAGCGAACCGTGGAAATCCCCATTATCTTTTTAAGCGCTCTTGATAAAAGCTTTGACAAAGTAAAAGCCTTTGAAGTTGGCGGTGTGGACTATGTGACTAAGCCTTTTCAGGTTGAAGAGATCATCATCCGCGTCCAAAATCAGCTTACGATTTTACGTCAAAGGATCAGTCTCCAAGAACAACAAAAACTCCTTGCCCAACAAAATGAACAATTAAAACAGGAGATTCAAGAGCGTCACCAGATAGAACTAGATTTAGCAAAAGCGAAAGCGGCGGCTGAAACTGCCAATCGTTCTAAGAGTGATTTCTTAGCAAATATGAGCCATGAAATCCGCACGCCCATGAATGGAGTAATCGGGATGGCGCAATTATTAATGATGACGAAACTTAATAAGGAGCAGAAGTATTATACAAGTCTCATTCAAGAGAGTGCTAATTCTTTGTTGAGCATTATTAATGACATTTTGGACTTTTCTAAGACAGATTCGGGGAAACTAGAATTAGAAAGACGGGTTTTTCGACTAAATGATACCTTACAATTTGTGTGCAGTTTGTTGCATCAATCGGCTTTAGAGCAAAGTATTACTCTCAAATCAGTAATCCAACCCAATGTACCTTTGGAGATTGAGGGGGATGAATATCGGTTGCGGCAAATTTTGCTTAATCTTGTGGGTAATGCCATTAAGTTTACCGAGCAAGGTTTTGTATTGGTGAATGTGGAATATGATGAAGCATCAAAATTTTTACATTTTACGGTGACTGACTCAGGGATTGGCATTAGTAGCGATCGCCTTGATAAGTTATTTAATCCTTTTATGCAAGCAGATACCTCAATTAGCCGTAAATATGGCGGAACTGGCTTAGGATTAGCGATTTGTAAAAATCTAGTGGATTTGATGGGAGGGACTATTTGGGTGGAAAGCGGAGGCTGTATTGGTGGGAAACCCCATCCATTATTTCAAAATACTGCTACTGAGAATCTTTCTACTTCTCCTCATTCTTCGTATCAGTCTAAAGGCACTTCTTTTCATTTTACGATCGCCGTATCTATTCCGACAAAGCTTCAATTAGTCCATCATTTCGATAATCTATCTCCTGCAAATCTTCAAATTGCCGAAAAATTTCCACTGAATATTTTAGTAGTGGAAGATAATCTCATGAATCAACGATTAACTTCTCTGATCGTCAAGAAATTTGGCTATAGCGTTGATATTGCTAATAATGGTTTAGAAGCAATTCAATTTGTCCAAGATCATATCTATGACATTGTGCTAATGGATGTACAGATGCCTGAGATGGATGGCTTAACTGCGACAAAATGGATTCGTCAAAATCTGCAATATCAACCCCATATTGTAGCGCTTACGGCAAGTTCTTCGCTAAGCGATCGCACAACTTGTTTTAATGCGGGAATGAATGATTACATCAAGAAGCCCATTGATTTTCAAGAAATTATGCGCGTAATTTTTCAGGTAGTGTCCCATTTAAATCCCGATGCTAGTTAATAACCAACAGGAATTTTTTAAAAGTGTTGCATAGCAAAACTTTTAAAAAATTCCTGTTGGCTTGCTTTTGGCAATAGTTATATTTGTGAGGGTAAGCATTGATATGGCGATCGCCATATCAACTTGCTGTATGATCATCAAAGCGAATATAAGCGAACATCTCAGAACTATGCGTCTATCTCAAATGCTCTGGGTCACTCTAAGAGAAGATCCCGCCGAAGCAGAACTCACAAGTCATAAACTCTTACTCCGTGCAGGCTACATCAGGCGCGTTGGTTCAGGCTTGTATGTATACTTGCCGCTTATGTGGCGCGTCTTGCAAAAGATTTCGGCGATCGTGCGTGAAGAGATGGACGAAACTGGCGCACAGGAATGTCTCTTAACTCAACTACAACCTGCGGAGCTATGGCAAGAATCAGGGCGTTGGGATACCTACACCAAGGCGGAAGGAATCATGTTTGCCCTCACCGATCGCGCTAATCGCGAAGTTGGTCTGGGTCCCACCCATGAGGAAGTAATTACGGCGATCGCTAGAGATACGATCCGCTCCTATCGTCAATTACCGCAGCATCTCTATCAAATTCAAACCAAGTTTCGCGATGAAATTCGTCCTCGATTTGGCTTAATGCGTGGGCGCGAATTCATTATGAAAGATGGCTATTCTTTTCATGAGAATGAAGCTAGTCTGAAGGAAACTTACTATGAAATGGATCGCGCTTATCGGAAAATGTTCGATCGCTGCGGCTTAAAGTTCCGTGCGGTTGAGGCTGACTCGGGCGCGATCGGTGGCTCTGGCTCACAGGAATTTATGGTGCTAGCGGAAGCGGGTGAAGATGATATTCTCTTTACGGAAGATGGCAAATACGCCGCCAATGTGGAGAAAGCAGTCTCTCTCCCACCTGATCTAGTTCCTTCTAGTTTTGATAAATTTGAGAAAGTCCATACCCCCAAAACAAAAACCATTGAGACGGTTTGCAAGATGTTGAAATGCGACCCCACTCAAGTTGTGAAACAGGTTCTCTATCAAGTCATTTATGACAATGGCATGACGGTTTTGGCTTTAGTGAGCATTCGTGGCGATCGCGATGTTAATGAAGTGAAGTTGCAAAATGAGTTAGTCAAACTAGCCGATAGCTATGGCGGCAAAGCCGTGATTAATCTCCAAATTGCTGATGCTGAATCCCAACAAAAATGGGCGCATTCCCAACTTCCCGTTGGATTTATTGCTCCTGATTTAGATAACTCCTATATTGATAATATCAAAGGCTTCGCTCCTAAGTTCCTTCGCCTTGCCGATCGCACGGTTGCCGATTTACAGAACTTCGTTACGGGAGCAAATGAGGCTGATTACCATGTAGTCGGTGCGAATTGGGGTAAAGATTTCGCCTTACCTACGGTCGTAAATCTGGATAAAGCAAAGGCAGGCGATCGCGCCGTACACGATCCTTCGCAAATCCTTGAAACTGCAAGAGGCATCGAAGTTGGTCACATTTTTCAATTGGGAACGAAATATTCCAAAGCGATGAAAGCGACCTTCACCAATGAGCAGGGTGAAGAACAACCTCTAGTGATGGGTTGCTATGGTTTGGGTGTGTCGCGCCTTGCCCAAGCTGCCGTGGAACAGTCCTACGATAAAGATGGCATCATCTGGAATAAGGCGATCGCGCCTTACCATGTGATTGTCACGGTTCCTAATATTGGCGACGCTAAGCAAATGGATGTGGGCGAACGTCTCTACACGGCTCTCAATGCCGCAGGTGTGGAAGTGCTGCTAGATGATCGCGATGAACGGGCGGGCGTAAAGTTTAAAGATGCCGATCTTGTCGGTATTCCTTACCGCGTCGTGACGGGCAAGGCGATCGCCGAAGGCAAGGTCGAAGTTGTCAATCGCGCTACTAAGGTCGCAACTCTCGTAGCGATCGAATCCGTCGTGGAATACTTACAAAACGAACTCCGATAACCAAAACTAATCGAAACTAATCGAAGAAGCGTTGAGCGCTTCTTCGATTAGTCATAATCACCATATTGCTTTGGAGCTTTACCTTTTGTCTCGACGACCTTCGCTTTTTTGAGCTTAGGATTAGGTTCTTCAATACTTTCTAATACCACGTCAAACTCCCACCAGTCGCCAAAATCAAACACATAGGTCAGGCGATCGCCTTTAGTAATTTGCCAGTTTTTTAACAGAACTGTATCGGTAAAAGGTGACTCTTGAGCATAGGGATGGCAGACGGTTTTTTGAAAACCCTTGCGGTCTTTATAGACAAATTGATGTAAATGATCGTTGGCAAAATTAAAAGCGTCCAGAATTGCCGAACTAAAATCATAGAGCGTTAAATTGGAAGGAATCGCAATTTTTCGCCATACGGTTTCTGTAGAAATCCGATCGCCTTTCATTACTTGGATTTTCAGAGACACCTTAAAAATAAAGGTTCCGTCTTGGGCTTCAACCACAAATGTTTGCAAATTATTTTGCCACTCAGGAAATAACTCTAAAGCTTGAATCTCTTCTTGCAAAATCTCTGTAGGTGTTAAATCTTGAGAAACCACATCCACACCCATTGATGTCTCTTGCTCAAAATCACGATCATCGTCTCCGTCTAATGCTTGCAGCATCGCTTTGATCCAATCGGTAGCACCTAGAATATTCATCATCGCATTGCCAAAGGGTAAAGCTTTTACACTCTCCAAGCACCAACCTTTCCCCGCTAGAGGTTGTTTATCTTTTAGAATGACGAATCCAAATAAACCCAACAGAGCCACATTATGGAGCTTGTTTCGACTGATCCAACTTTCATTTTGATAAGGTTCCTTGATTTTAAGCCCTTCCTTGGGCAAGTCATTCCAACTATTGAAAACATACCACCACTCATTTACGCCCCCTCGGTGATCGCCCATAATATTCTCATCGGCATAAAACATCCATGTCGCGAGTAAATTGAAATATTTCTCAGTATCGTTTAAGGTCTGCCATGAATTGAGAACTGACTGATCAATTTGTAAAATCGGCTTCTTCTCTGCTTGAATCTTCCCCATTTCCGAACCACGCAGGAGTAAATAGAGTCCGTGAATATAGGGATAGGACTTTTGGCTAGGACGCTGAAGGTCAATGCTAATAGGCTTGCTCAGCAGGCTATTAATTTCCTTGAGATATTTAGGGGCGATCGCATTTTGACTAGCACTGACTTCCACTTTATTTCTCAGCACATAATCCACCAGCACCTCAAAATCTTGGACTATTTGACTAACTTGACGGGGGATAAATTGATTCTTGGTAAGAAGTTCGATCGCTTTCAGGTCTAGGCTTACTTTTTTTTGCTTAGATTCAGTTGATAGGTGTTGATATATATACATTTGGTTTACCTTGTATCTATCTATTAAAAACCCAGCCCCCAAACCTGTGGCGCACGCTGCGCGTGCGCCACAGGTTTGGGTTTTATATTTAATTTCGCCTAGCTACTTATTCTAAGATATTGATTCAGGATTACTCATTATTTCATGTTTGTCGAGGTCAGATATAGCCAGCAAATGGCGTTTGATTTGGGAACCGATATTTTCATTGTCCGAGGTTTTAGAGATAAAAGAAGTGGCTCCCACAAACTTAGCTCTAATGCGATCGATTAAAGTATCATTACTGGTCAAGATTAGGATTGGTGTATCTTTAAATTCGGGAATACGGCGTATTTGGGTACATAGTTCGTACCCTCCGACAATAGGCATCACTAAGTCGAGGATAATCAAATCAGGTTGATGTTCGACCAATAATGGTAGTACCTTGATAGAATCACGAATCCCTAAAAAACCAAATCCAAAATCCTTAACAATATTTTCGATTGTCGCGCAGACCTGATTGCTATCATCAATACAGGCTATCAGGGGATGCATTAATGCAGGCAGAATAGGCGGATCGATTGACTTCTCTTTTTTTAGTTGATTGGATTTTTCGTAAAAATCACGATCAACTAACATTGATGATACTGGTGATTGAATATCAGCAACTTCCGCTAGCCCCACTAATCCTCGATGATAATATACCATCAGCGATTGAACGAGGGTATGTAAATCCTTCTTCATCCATGTGGATAGTTCCCGAAGCGATCGCCTACCATCAAGGATAGTAATGAGAGTTTTATAGGTAAGTTCCGAGGCTTCTTCTTTGAGTTGTTCGGGACGCTTGATCCAAGGCGATAAATTGGGTGAGAAGTCTGCTATGCCTGTTTTTCGCCAAGTCCACCATTCCTGTTGGGCGCGATTGATTACACTTTCTGCATGCATGAGGGAAATTACAGGAGTAATTTCTTCTTCAAAATCACAATAGTAAGTAATCCTTTCATTAGCTGCATATTGGATGATATCGAATAAGACTTCATGCACAAAGCTTTCGATGATTGGGGCGGTTTGTTCGCGAGATAAAACCATCCGCTTCATCAAAATTACTAACACATGATAATCCCACAGCCTTATTTCTTCAGTGGTGCGGAGAGAAATTTTGCTAAGGTCTACTTGCACTTTATGCTGGGCTAACAAACGCCGCCACCGACGATGGTGATGCGCTCCCCCCGAAGCCCACACTAGTCTGCCATGACAATAGTAAATGCTCCATTTATAATCTTTGACCCCATGAAGCTCTAACTTCCCCGTGAACTGCTTACGACCGTAACCGCGCAATTGTTCGACAAGGCTATAAACGGCTAGGTTGTCTGTATCCATGCGTCTTAGAAATTAGTTTTTCTAGCTTGAAGGATTAGTAAATTTAACTTGCCTGAGGAATCGGTTGAAATCACTAAAAATTCAGCTTTTAGAGGCTGTTAGAGATTAAAGATTATTCATTACAGTCAATATAATGAATATATAGCAATTGTCATGATATATGGCTGCTATTGCTTGTATCAAGACAAAATTAAATTCCGTAAGTAGTACTAAAACCTGTAGCGCACCCACACCACTGAATTATTGCGTGAGAAGAGAGTAGCTACTTAGTTGAACACGAGTTGAACATGATTCGGGCAGGATCGGATTTGATATAACCTACACAATTCTGTAGTATCTTGATGGAGACTTGGCGCTCTTACACTCTTCGTATTTTGATTTCTTGCAACTTTTTAGGTCTATTCCATACCCATGTCGAAGTCATCTAGAACTAGTAAATCTGCTCAAAAGAAACAATCAGCTTTGCTGATGTACATAGGCATTGGGGCAGCAGTAATCGCTACGGGTGCGGGTGGAGCTTATTTCTATTTTGCTCAGCGATCGCAAGCTATTAAAGGAATTTTAGGTGCGGCGGCAGCCATTCCCCAAGAGGCGCAGGTCGTCATGGCTTTTAATACCAAATCTGAGCCTTGGAATAAATTGGTGCAGTTTGGGACTCCTGCCTCCCAAAAGCTGATTGGTGAGGGGATCGCTAAGTCACCCTTGAATTCTTTATTAGTACAAAGTAAGACTGAATATAGTCGTGATGTCCAGCCTTGGCTAGAGGGTTATGTAATAACCGCCCTAGTGCCGAATACAGCTCAGCCCCAAGCCCCTGACGCGACTTTGGTAATTGCCCCCACCCGCGATCGCAGCAAATCCGATGCTTTTTTGGCGAAATATCGCGAAGCCTTGACTCAGCAAGGCGCAAGATTTACGGCTAAGCAATACAAAGAAGTTACCTACTACGAATCCCCTACTCGCGATCCCAATAACAGTGTGGTTACGGCGGATATTGGCGGACAGTATGTGGCGATCGCGACTACTTCGACATTGATTCAGCAGGCGATCGACACCTACAAGGGCAGCAATTCCTCCCTCGCCAAAAAGCCCATCTTTGCCAAAATCTATGGCTCAGCTAACCAAACTAAAATTGCTGATCCGCTATTACAGGTCTACCTTGATGGGGATGTAGCTCTCGAATTTATTGGCTCACAGGCGAAGTTAAATTTAAATGAATCGGCGATCGCGCAGTCCAGACGCGAGCTAGATGCAATGACCCTCACAGGTGGCACGCAAAAGGAGGGTTTACGCTTTGAGATTAATACCTATCTCAAAAATGACAATACGAATCCCATCGCTAATAATGAAGCGAAGGTGCTGGGGCTATTGCCACAGGAAACTTTTTTGCTAGTTTCGGGCGTAAACCTCTATCAATCTTGGCAATCTTTAGTAGCTCAAGCTAAGGGAAATGCTAGCTCAGCGCAATTAATCGATCAAATTCGTAAGGCTGTCAAAGACAGTACAAAGTTAGATCTCGATCAAGATATTCTCAAGTGGATGAACGGGGAATTTGCGATCGCCGCAGTTCCTAATAATCAAGGCATCTTGGCAAATCCCGGCTTTGGCTTTGTGGCGATCGCCCAAGCCAGCAATCAGGGGGCGGCTCAGAGCGCCCTTGATAAGATTGACAAGGCGGCTCAATCGGCTTCGGGCGGGGTTTTACCGAAGGGTGTCGAACTCAAGCCCAAGCAAATTGGAGATAAGTCGGTAATTACTTGGGCGATCGGGAATACCAATGTGGCTACTCGTGGCAGTCTCGACAATAACTTTGTGTTCTGGTCGATGGGCGATCTTGCCGATACCTTTGTACCAAAACCAGCCCGTAATCTCCCCGAAAGTAGCCCATTTCAAATTTTGACTACAGGTATTCCCAAGGCAAATGGTGGTTATTTTTATCTCAATATGACTACGGCGCTCACCTTAGCCGATCGCCTATTGCCTCCTGAAGTTAAATCCAATCCTAGCTATACCGAAGTGCGAGCAGTGCTGGATGCAATTAATGGGCTTGCGGTGACATCAACTAATGTTGATGCCAAAACTACGCGCCTAGATTTCCTATTTACCCTTAAACCCACCCCCGGAAATTAAACATCTAAGTTTTTGATGGCACGGCTCCGCCGTGCCATCAAAAATCATAAGCCTTGCGCCATCATTCGCTTTTGAGGATTAGCAAGTAAAATAGAAAATATAAGTAGCTAGGCATAATAAAAAAACAAAACCTGTGGCGCACGCGCAGCTTGCACCATAGGTTTTAGGGTTTTATATTTAATTGTGCCTAGTTACTTACCGCATACTCATAGCTATTTTTAATATCTTTAACAATCATGGTTACAGCAGCACCCGACACTAAATCTGATACTAATGCCCGTGACTTATTTCAAGCTGCCTACGAAAATCGTTATACATGGGATAGCAATTTCTCAGGTTTGACCGCTAATGTGTCAGTGGCGATCAATGGCGTAGCCAGAACTGGCAAAGCTCGCATTAATGCAGATCTCTCGGTGGAAGTGAGCATGGATGAGCCACAATTAGTCGAACGCACAAGCCGCACTCCCAGTGGTGAAGAAAAAACTGTTTCTGTGGATGAGGGACAAGAATGGCTCTATAACCAACTGCGCGATGTGGTCACCCATCGCAAGCGGAAGACCTTTGAAGAGGCGCATGGTAAGTCTAGCTTTAATCTCGGCGCTACCGACGAATCGGGAGCCGTAGAAATCTTGGTAACGGGTGACTCGATGGGATCAAACTACAAAGTTCGTGGTAACGAGATCTCGATGGTTAGCCGTGTAATGGGTCGTATTGGGTTTGTGATTAATCACCTCGGACATTTGGATACAGGCGAGGGTTATCTTTCCTCTCTTTATACAGCCGTGTTTCGTAATCCGATGAATGATGAGATTGTGCGTCAGGCTCGCTTTGAGGATGTCTACGAAAAGCTAGGAAATTACTATGTAATGACCAAGCAAATCGTGAGTTCTAACGAGCAAGGTAAGACCAAAAACTACGAAATTGTCTTTACTGATATTCAACTGTTGAATTAATTTAAAATGCGAAAGAGAGTTATGGCTCTTAGCGCCGTAACTCTCTCTTCATACTGTTGAACTAATGAATTATGAAAGCCGATCTTGAACGGTTGTTAATTTCTGAAGCAGAACTATTAGAATTAACTGGTTTTGATCGCCAGAAAATTTTAGAGTCAACACAGTTATCTCCGAGACAAACTAAAGTTCAAAAATTGATTTCGATCGCGAGTGCGGCGATCGCTTTTATTACCATTGCGAGTATCTTTTTGCCGACTTTACGCATTACAGGTATTGTTTTTCTAATTAGCTTGACCTTGGGGACTTTGAGCTTTGCGATCGAATTTGCAGAAGTAGCGGTGTTATTTTTTTGCGTGGCAATTGGCTCGGCAGTGTATTCACTTTTGGTGTTGATAGGAACAACTTTGGGAGTGATTGTACTTTGCTTATCCTTAGCGATCGCCTGTGGAGGCGTGACTTTTTTTCTCGCTAAATGGATTATGCAGACTTGGAAGGTTTCCAAAAACTCTCAACAAAAAAAAGTAATTCCTCCAATTATCTGGCGTTTATTTAAGGAAGTGGATAAATGTAATAGAGCGATCGGTGATATTGATATCTTCGATCAGCTACAAGATGCGGGTAATCCGATTAAATTAGAATCTAGGGAATCAGCGATCGCAGCTTTACGCATGACCCGTAATGATATTGTTAGGGCAATGAAAACTGAGCGCATTTTGCGAGAAAATCCTGATTTTCATCCCGATCGCTTTGATATTGATCTCAATGCTTTTGAGGCTTTGCAAATAAGCGATCGGGCTAAGGAATATGGTCGAGTTTTTGATACCACTTTGCAAATAGCAATCGATGTGCAGAAAGCCATGCAGGAATTACAGGAATTTAGTAATTAATCCAAAAAGGAAGGAGGAGCAAAGTGCCGCCTTCCTTTTTGGATTTTATAGCTGCTGTCATTCTTGTTAGCACACACAACCAGAAGCGAGTTGCGGCGCTTCGCGCCGCAACTCGCTTCTTGGGTTTTGATTAGTCCTAATAAATTAGAAGCTTATGGGGTAGAGTAAAAGAGTAATTGTGAATAAACTCTATTTCCATGCAAGACGATAAAAGTAAATATGGCAACTCAGATGGTGAAGATGAGTTCTTAAAATTGGGAGGGAAAACATCTAATTTTGTGATTTTACCTGCTCAAATTACTTACCATCACATTAAGGTTGAGGAATCGGATAAGCCCATCGCGGCAATTAAATATAATGGATTCACCTATAGTTTGTTTCGGACTAGTTCTAGTTGGGCAGAAGTCGAAAAATTAACCAATCGTCTTTCGGCGGCTTATGTGATTACAGTAATTGCCAAAGGGTGGGCGATCTGGGTATTTGAGTATTAAGAAAAAGGGGGGGTAAGCGCGTGAAATATCCTGACCAAAAAAATTCGGTCGAAGATGATTTTATTGAGAGTTGGAAATCTGTGACGATCGCCATCTTCTAAAAAGTTTACGAGAGCAACCAATCAATTAATTAGATTTCATTGACGCTGTTCGAGAAGTTCTGTAAAAGCTTGTTCAAAATCTTCATTCGTAATTCGTAAATTTTCGAGTAGATTAGAAGCTTCGCGTTGGTGACGACGGATGGCAAAGATGGCGGCGCGATTGCTTAAAAAAGCGAGATCGGCTCCATTCCAATTGTCAGTGCGTTCCGCCCAAATTTCTAAATTTAGATTTTCGTCAAGGGGGCGATCGCGATTATGGACAGCCAAGATCGAACTGCGGCTATCGCGATCGGGCAAATCCACCATCATGTGTAGCTCAATGCGACCCGATCGCAGTAAGGCGGGATCGATAAAATCGCGGCGATTAGTTGCGCCAATTACTAACAGCCCTTCCGCCGACTGCAAGCCATCTAGCTCGGTTAAGAGCTGACCAATCACGCGATCGCTTACGCCGCTATCACCTTGATAGCTGCCTCTCGCAGGGGCAAGGGTATCGATTTCATCAATGAAAATCACACAGGGAGCCGCTTGTCTCGCCTGAGCAAATAACTGGCGAATTGATTGCTCCGATGCGCCCACCCATTTAGTGAGCAGTTCTGACCCAGCAACGGCAATAAAATTAGCTTGAGCTTGGGTGGCGATCGCTTTGGCTAGCAAGGTTTTACCTGTTCCGGGGGAGCCATAGAGCAGCACTCCCCTTGCCGCCTTAGCGCGAGTATGGGCATAGAGGGCAGGATCGATTAATGCTCCTGCTACGGCTTCTTGGAGAGTTTGTTTAACCTTGCTGAGTCCACCGATTTCTGACCAATTCACTTTGGGAACTTGGATCTGGAGCGATCGCAGAACGGCTGGTTGCACTTGCTTGAGCGCGATTTCAAAATCTTCGCGATTAATATCGAGATTTTCGGGAATATCGGCAACGCTTGCCACTTGACGCTTGAGAGCATTGGTGGCGGCGACTTGGCATAGCCCTTTAATATCAGCTCCCACATAGCCATAGGCGCGATCGGCGATTTCCTCTAAATCGACATCGGCAGTTAACGGCATCGATCGCGTATGGATGCCGAGAATTTCGCGACGGGCTTTGCGATCGGGAATGGGAAAGATGATTTCGCGATCAAATCTTCCGGGGCGGCGCAGGGCGGGATCGATCGCATCAGGTCGATTTGTAGCCGCAAGGACAATGACTCCTTTCGTTTCTGCAAATCCATCCATTAAGCCGAGTAACTGCGCCACTAGCCGCTTTTCCACTTCTCCTTCCACATTGGCGCGATTGGGAACGAGGGCATCGATCTCATCGATGAAAATCAAACAGGGAGAAGATTTGGCAGCTTTCTCAAATACCTGTCTAAGCCGAGTTTCGGCTTCGCCGTAGTATTTACTAATGATTTCAGGCCCAACGATCGCGATGTAATTTACGCCCAAGACATTAGCAAGCGATCGCGCTGTGAGGGTTTTGCCTGTACCGGGGGGGCCCACGAGGAGAACGCCTTTAGGTGGTTCGAGTCCTAATTGCACTAAGACATCGGGACGTTTGAGAGGGATTTCCACCAGATCTCGCAATTGGGCGAGGGTATCGCCTAAGCCGCCCACCAATTCGGCGATCTCTACGGGTGTGGTATTTGACTCGTTAGAAATATTCGGCTTTTGCGGTTTGGTGACTTCGGGAGAGCTAACTTCGCGATCGCTACCTGTAGCAGTCGTGACGGAAGATTTAGGAATATTGCCACGACGGGGAATACTGGACAGGGGGCGCGAAGTGACATTTACCTGTGTGCGAATTTCCCCAGATTTTTGCTTTTCGTCTAATTTTTGAGCGAGATCGATGAGTTGATCGAGGTTAAGTAATTGTTTAACGTCATCCACTAAGGATTCCAAGCCTTCTACTTTAAAAGCAAATTTATCCTTAAAATTATCCTGTTCATTACTCATCGATCTAGTTCCTTTTAAAAATAACCCCACCATAGAATCTGGTGACCCGCACCAGATTCTATGGTTTAAATTTATGCTTAGAGATACGCTACACAGTAAGAAACTAATTTTTAGAAGTGCGGCTTTGCTGCGCTGCTAAAAATTGGGGTTTTCTTAAATTGCATATTTCTTACATATTCACTATGTTAACGCCGATTGAGAGGCGATCGCATCAGCATAAAAACCTTCAAACTCAGATTAGGGTGGGCTTAATATCTATGGAAAGCACAGATTCCTGTCAAGTCTTTGTCTATGGCACGCTCAAGCCTAACGAAGCCAATTATGCGAAATATTGCGAGGGCAAAATTCTCACGCAGCAACCAGCGATCGCCTATGGTAAGTTATTTGCGCTGCCGATGGGCTATCCTGCGATGATTCAAGGCGATCGGGAGGTGCAGGGTTATTTATTCTCTTTTGAGGACGATCACATTTTCGAGTCCCTTGATGAATTAGAAGATTATCAAAGCGATCGCCATTTTTCGGAAAATTTATATACACGCCAACGCATTGAGATATTTGATTTGGAAAGAATTTCTCTGGGTTGGGCATGGACATATTTGATGACCCTAGAGCAAGTCTCTAAGTTTGGCGGAATTTATCTGGAAAATGGTCTATGGGTTGCTGTATCTAAACCTTTCCCACTCAAGAAATAGCTAGGCGCGGCTTCGCCACGCCTAGCTATTTCTTGAGTGGGAAGGAAGTAGGCATAATTAATTACAAACCCAAGCCCGTAAAGTTGCGTCCCGAAGGGACGCAACTTTACGGGCTTGGGCAATTTATTTTGCACAAGCACTTCAGTACAGAAATTTTAAGTAACTTTACTCAAAATGGAAATTGTGCCAAAACCAATCAAGATCACCCCACTCACCCAATTGAGCCAACTTGACCAGCGACGGATTTCTAAAAACTGCTTGATGAGTCCTGTAAATGTCCCTGCGATCGCCAGAGGTAAGACCGAACCGATCGCGTAAGCTAGCAAAAATTCCGTACCAATCAGTAAATTTCCTGAGCCTGAAACCCAAGCTAAAAGCGTAACTAACACAGGCGTACTACAAGGGGAAGCCACAAATCCAAAGGATAGACCAATTAAAACTGAACGCAGTCCTTGCGGTAAATTTTGAGATATTTCCCAATTTCCCAAACTGGGCATTCGCAAAGAAATTACTTCCAATAGTTGCAAGCCCATGACGATCGCGAGAATTCCCATCACTACCGTCCAACCCCAAGCGGTTTGTCCATAGATTTTGCCCAGCAGCGCCGCCGCCAGCCCGAAACCCGTCAAGGCGATCGCAAAGCCTAAGCAGAACCAAGCCGATTGTCCTGCCGCTTTCCATGTGCTTTTGGCTTCGTAGCCCCCAATATAGCCAATGGTGAGGGGCAACATGGACAAGGTGCATGGAGTCAGACTAGTCGCTAATCCTGCCAAAAAGACTACGCCAACGGTTGTCCATGAGGCATGGTTCAGTTGGGTTAACACCAAAGTATTAACCCCTTGTTCGAGTTGGTAAAACCCATAGGCAAGCGATCGCCCAAAAGTATAAAAAGCATCAAGAATGTGGATCATAAATATTGATGATACTACTACAGTGCAAGGGCTGCGCTTTGATCCTAAATTACTACTGGAACTATGACACTTCTGAGCACTGAGCACTTAGTTTGCCGCAATTACCACCCGAAAACCGATATCTTTGTAACGATCACTTTGCCAATGCCATTCACGACTTGCAGAACGACAAAGCCTCGCCTCATTACTCCATGAACCACCCTTGCGTACTCGCCGCCCTGAATTACCTTCAAGCCAAGGCGTACCATCCGCAGGCGCACTATTAAAATTATCGTGCCAAACATCCTCACACCATTCCCAAACGCCGCCATGCATTTCGTAGAGTCCCCAAGGATTGGGAACTTTCTGCCCAACGGGTTGCGATCGCTTGTTAGCATTGTCCACAAACCACGCATAATCACTAAGCTGCGCTGGACTGTCGCCAAAATGATAGGTCGTATTCGTACCCGCACGACAGGCATATTCCCATTCAGCTTCACTGGGTAAACGGTAAGCATGAGCATGGGGCGATCGCGCGGCTAACTTTTGGCAAAAATCCTGAGCCTCTAGCCAAGATATATTTTCCATTGGCGCTTGCAAACTCTCTCGAAAATTGGCGGAATTGCTCCCCATGATGGCAAACCACTGCTCCTGAGTGACCGCAAACTTCGCCATATAAAAAGCCCTGACCTGCACTTCCACCAAAGGTGATTCATTATCTCTTCTTCCCAATTCATTAACTGGCGAACCCAGCATAAATTTCCCCGATGGAATCCGCACCATTTCGATCACAATTCCATTTCCCAATTCATCTCGAAAAGCTTTTTCGCCTCGCTTAATCGGATCGCGTGGCGGTTCGGGAATCTTCGGAGCTTCTACAATAACGATAGGTTGGGGCTGAGGTTTGAGTCGGTCTAAGGCGATCGCCAAGGAAAATCCCGCGATCGCTGATCCTGCATTTATTAATAGTTGTCGCCTATTTAGCGTGATGGGAATTTTGGCTACTTGCACCAAAGATTGAGCGATCGACAATGCTTTAACTGTTGACACCTCTAAAGCCTTAGACGATTTTTCTCTGGTCTTCTCTTTATCAACAACATCCACAAATCGACTAAATTCTTGGCGAAACTCTTCTAAATACGCATAACCTTCTACATAGTCGCGCACTAACCAATAATAGTTCTCTTCCTTAAAAAAAGCCCTTACCTTGGGTGCAAGCGTATAATTCTGTCCAATTTCATACAGCTTAGTTGCGATCGCTTCATGATCAAATTTATGCTCACATTCCTTTCCAGTATCCCCAAGTTCCACAACATGCCAGCAATAAATCACACAAAGCGGCTTCACAATTGCAGGAATTTCTAGATTTTCAGCAAGATAAATCACCAAAGAGATGACATCAAAATCTTCATTATCAAGACTTCGCTGAATGCGATAACGATTGCTCAGAATGCGATCTAACTCCATACTAAAATTGTATCTCTTCCCTTAATACATTTCATAAGATCGGAGATCGCGCTGAAGATTAAATTGTAGAATTTCTAGAAATACCTTTAGAATTAGTCAAGAGTGTAATTTTTTAAAAATCCGTAAATTAAAATATTGATTCGGAGAAGCGAATATGACTAGTGTTGTTACTGATGTACTATTTCCTAATCTCGCAATTACTTCAGAACAAATTTTTGTAAAAGCAGGAATTTAGGATTTTTCCATAACCCCAAAACCAACATAATGCTTCCTCCCTTTATAGTTTTAGATCCGATCCTTCAAGACTGGTTACGTGAAGATATTGGGCGTGGTGATCGCTCTACTAGTGGTTTATTTCCAGGTGGCAATGCGCCTATTGGTCAGGCTGTATGGATTGCTAAAGCGGATGGTGTCATCGCAGGTTTAGCGATCGCCGCTAGAGTTTTTCGATTGTTAGATGCTGATGTGAGTTTTGTGGCGATCGCGCAGGATGGCAAACCCGTCAAAACTGGCGATCTGATAGCCAAAATTAACGGTAGCCTCGCCACATTACTCATGGGCGAAAGAGTGGCGCTCAATCTCGTCATGCGTCTATCGGGAATAGCCAGTACAACTGCCGAATATGTTAAAGCGATCGCCCATACAAAAACTCGTTTAGTCGATACGCGTAAGACGATTCCGGGAATGCGAATTATGGAAAAATATGCCACTTTTATTGGTGGAGCTATCAATCATCGCTATGGGCTAGATGATGCGGTGATGCTCAAGGATAATCATATTGCAGCCGCAGGAGGAATTAAGGAAGCAGTGCAGAGAGTGCGAGAAAATATTCCTTTTACAACTTCGATTGAAGTAGAAACGGAATCGATCGCTCAAGTTAGGGAAGCGGTGCAGCTAAATCTAGATGTGATTATGCTGGATAATATGCCCCTATCGATGATGCGTGATGCGATCGCGATTATTCGCCAGCATAGTCCCCATACGAAAATCGAAGCTTCAGGAAATATTACTCTTGAGACGATTGCCCAAGTTGCGGAACTGGGAATGGATTATATTTCTACTTCGGCAATGGTGACGCGATCGCCTTGGCTAGACATCAGTATGCGAATCAAATAACTCCCCAAAAAGATTGCTAAGCAATCTTTTTGAGGAGTTTGTGCAAATCAAATGAAAAAAAAGAGCGCTTTGCGCTCTTTTTTATTTGCAGAATTTCGATCTAGGCTATTCCACAATTCCTAATAGAGATGGAGGAATTGTTTGGGGAAGTTGGGGAGCAATAAAACCTGATGAGTAAAGATGAGGATTAGACTGAGCAACTAAACTAAAGGCATCGCGAGCCTGTTCGGTTACCGCCACAGTTTTAACATCATAGGTTTGAGTCGCCAACTTGGGATACAAACCGATCGCCACAATCGGAACTAGTAGGCAAGCGGCAACAAATACTTCGCGAGGCTTAGCATCACTAATATATTTATCAAGAAGCAAATTGGGATTTGTCTTGCCATAGAAGACTTGACGTAGGGTCGAAAGCAGATAGATAGGAGTAATAATTACACCGACTGCGGCGAGGAAAATCATCACAATCTTAAAATTGGAAGCATAGACATCACTGCTCGTAATACCGAGGAAAATCTTCAATTCGCTTACAAATCCACTCATCCCGGGCAATGCGAGAGAAGCCATTGCCGAAGCCGTCATCAATGCAAAAGCCTTGGGCATGATTTTCGCAAGACCGCCCATTTCATCCATCATTAAAGTATGAGTGCGATCGTAGGTGACTCCCGCAAGGAAGAATAATGCACCTGCAATCAAGCCATGAGATAGCATCTGTAAAACTGCCCCACTTACACCAAGGTCGTTAAAGGAAGCAAGTCCCACCAAAATGAAACCCATGTGCGAAAGCGAAGAATAGGCAAGACGGCGCTTCAGATTTTGTTGGGCAAAGGCGGCGATCGCACCGTAAACAATTCCCACCACGCCCAAAATTGCTAGGAGAGGCGCAAAGTAAACATGAGCATTAGGCAGCATTTCAATATTGAAACGGATTAAAGCGTAGCCCCCCATTTTCAGCAATACGCCTGCTAATACCATTGATACAGGTGCAGAAGCTTCCCCGTGAGCATCGGGCAACCATGTATGCAAGGGAAAAATCGGCAGCTTCACCCCAAAGGCAATCAAGAAACCAGCATAGGCTAATAACTCAAAGGCGATCGGATATTGCTTCATTCCCAATTCCGCCATATTGAAGGTGGTAGTATCGCCATAAAAAGCCATGGCTAAACCAGCGACGAGAATGAAGATCGAACCAAGAGCCGTATACAAAATAAATTTAGTAGCGGCATAAAGACGCTTAGCACCACCCCAAATCGAAATCAGTAGATAGACAGGAACTAACTCTAATTCCCACATAAAGAAGAACAGTAATAAATCCTGGGCCGCAAATACGCCAATTTGAGCGGTATATAAACAGAGCATCAAGAAATAAAAGAGTCTAGGCTTTTCGGTAACGTTCCAGCTAGCAAAAATCGCCAGTGTGGTAATTAAACCTGTCAATAAAATAAGTGGCATGGACAACCCATCCACAGCCAAAGCCCAATTTAAACCAAGGCTGGGAATCCAAGGGTAGGTTTCGGTCATCTGGAATGCTGATTCATGCAGGTTGTATTGACTCCAAAAGCCATAAACCATTAAAGATAGTTCTATAAAACTAACGGCTACGGCATACGATCGCACTGTCTTGCCGTACTTATCAGGAATAAAGGGAATCGCGAAGGCGGCGACTAGGGGAAACAGGAGAATTGTTGTAAGCCAAGGAAATTCTGCAACAGACATGGTGAGGATAATTACTTACTCGCTAAGTACATTGTAGGAAGGTTTTGTAAACTTGTGTTAAGTCTTTTGACATAAAAGTTAACAATATCCAAATCATCCTAATAGATGCAACCCTATACCCAGTCTTATTTCTTAGGATTTGGATTAATATTCATCTATAAATTGTCATCATGATAATAGATATCATTGAAGACTATCTATGTTTTAGGGCTATGACTTTTTTTTGCGATTGCAGTAGATATATTCATGGCAAGTGCGATCGCGAGACAATTTCTATTAAGATCGAATTTCCATAACAAAACCATTAGATTTATTATCGTTAAGCGACATTAAATCTCAACATTCACCTTATACGCTCTCAAAACACAAATGAAGACTTGGCTCAAACCTGCTCAGCGACTAGGAAAACTCCCTCCATACGTTTTTGCCCGCCTAGATGAGTTGAAGCTACGAGCGAAAGAGCAAGGTCTAGATTTGATCGATCTGGGGATGGGTAATCCCGATGGTCCCACCCCCGAACCCGTGATCGAAGCAGCGATCGCCGCTTTGCAAAATCCCAAAAATCATGGCTATCCACCCTTTGAAGGTACTGCTAGTTTTCGGCGGGCGATCACCGATTGGTATAAACGGCGTTATAACGTGCAGCTTGACTCCGAGGGGGAAGCCTTACCCCTGATTGGTTCTAAGGAAGGGCTGGGTCATTTGGCGATAGCCTATATCGATCCAGGGGATTTAGTTCTTGTGCCTAGTCCCGCCTATCCCGCCCATTTTCGGGGACCATTGCTTGCAGGTGGCGAAATTTATGAAATGATCCTTAGTCCTGAAAATGATTGGTTAATTGACCTATCAGCCATCCCTGAAGAGGTGGCTCAAAGGGCGAAGGTTATGTATTTCAACTATCCCGCCAATCCTACAGGCGCGATCGCCCCACGCGAATTTTTTGAAGAAGTAGTTGCCTTTGCCAAGAAATACGAGATTATGCTAGTGCATGATCTTTGCTACGCCGAGCTTGCCTTTGATGGCTATACCCCAACGAGTTTATTAGAAATCGAAGGCGGCAAAGATGTGGGCGTAGAGTTTCATACTCTCTCCAAAACCTATAATATGGCAGGCTGGCGCGTGGGCTTTGTGGTCGGCAATCGGCACATTATTCAGGGCTTACGCACCCTCAAAACCAATCTCGACTACGGCATTTTTTCGGCAATTCAAGTGGCGGCGGAGACGGCTTTGCAACTTCCCGACAAATATCTGGAAGCCGTATGCGATCGCTACAAAGAGCGTCGTGATTTCCTAATCGCAGGGCTAGGAGAATTAGGTTGGGATATTCCTAAGACCTTTGCCACCATGTATCTCTGGATTCCTGTGCCTACAGGTATGACCTCCGCTGACTTTGCCCTCAAAGTACTAGAAAGCACGGGCGTAGTATTTACCCCGGGGAGTGCCTTTGGCAAAGGTGGCGAAGGCTATGTCAGAATCAGTTTAATCGCCGATTGCGATCGCCTTGGCGAAGCCCTAAGTCGCCTCAAACAAGCTGGAATTCGTTACAACAACTAATAAAAGACGGCGCAACGCGCCGTCTTTTATTACGGAAAAAGGAAAAAGGAAAAGGAAAAAGTGATTAATTTGCTGCCGCTTGCTTTGGAATTTACTTCCCCAGGTCCGATCGCCTTTGAAATTGGTCCCCTAACAATTCGTTGGTATGGTTTATTGATTGCCTCAGCAATTATTTTGGGGACAATTTTGGCGCAAAAGCTTGCCGAAAAGCGCAATGTTGACCCCGAACTCGTGGGTGATTTGGCAATCTGGCTCGTAGTGGGAGCAATTCCTTGCGCTCGTTTTTACTATGTCCTCTTTGAATGGCAACGCTTTCAAGCTCAGCCTTGGTATAAAGTATTTGCCATATGGGAAGGTGGGATTGCCATTCATGGCGCAATTATTGGTGGCGCGATCGCGGCTACCATCTTTTGTAAACGCCAAAAAATTTCCACATGGCTCATGGCAGATATCGTGATGCCCGCAGTGATTCTCGGACAAGCGATCGGGCGTTGGGGCAATTTCTTTAATTCCGAAGCCTTTGGCGCTCCCACAGATTTACCTTGGAAGCTATTTATTCCCATCAATCGCCGCCCACCCGAATTGATCAATGAGGCATATTTTCATCCCACCTTCCTCTACGAGTCTCTCTGGAATCTAGGCGTATTTAGTATTTTGATGTTTACATTTTTGCGATTTCCTAAGCTGAGAACAGGCACTATCACCATGATCTATGCGATCGCCTACAGCTTAGGCAGATTTTGGATCGAAGGATTACGCACCGATAGCTTAATGGTTGGCTCACTCCGTACCGCACAGATGATCAGCTTAGGAGCGATCGCCGCAGGTATCTTTGGCTTGATTTGGCTCTATGGTTTGCGTCGCCGCTTTCCCGATACCGCCCCCATAGAATTGCCCACCGAAAACTAATGTCTCAAGCGCCGCAGCATAACCCTCGTGAAATGGTGGAAACAGCTTTCCTAGCCAGCACCACCGCCATGTTATTTCTGATTAACTATTATTTTCCCCTTGGTCCCCTGTTAAGAATGCTATTTCCCTTACCCACGGCTTTAGCCTATCTGCGCTGGAATGGTCGAGCCTCATGGATGGCAATGGTCGTTACCGCCCTGTTACTCGCAATCCTGATGGGGCCAACGCGGAGCATTCAGTATATTGTTCCTCACGGCTTAGTCGGAGTGACCTTGGGATATTTATGGAAACGGGACTTTCCTTGGTCAGGCTCCCTAAGCATCGCCACCATGATTGGCTCTTTAGGTACAGCTTTTCAATTTGCTTTCTTGTCACTCCTTTTAGGCGAAAATGTCTGGACTTATTCCATCGTCCAGATTACGGGGCTATTAAATTGGCTAATGCAACTTTTTGGTTCCTTAGAACAACCAGATTTTGCCGCCATCCAAACCTTTGCGATCGGAGCGATCATTTTTAGCAACCTCGCTTATCAAATCCTAGTACATCTAGTTGCTTGGATTGTCCTCGATCGCCTCGGCAATCCCATTCCTTCACCACCAAAGTGGATAGAGTCTTTATTGGCATAAAAACTTTTCCTTAATCTAGTTTTCACACAAACTCAAAGAATCTTAATTAATTGACACAATCTCAGATAAGAATTTATACTCATTATTTAATCGCCAAAATGAGTAAAATCCTGAAACATTGGCGCAATTTACCCTCGATATCATGACCAATCCTGCCGAATTAAATCCAACCACATTGACAAATACATCAATTGCCCTGTCTGAGCGAGAACTTCAAGTGATTGAATTAGTGGCTGCGGGCTTAACCAATCAAGATATCGCTGTTAAGCTTGCCATCAGCAAGCGAACTGTTGATAATCACATCAGCAACATTTTGACTAAAACTCAAACTGATAATCGTGTAGCTTTAGTACGCTGGGCTTTACAGTGGGGAAAAGTATGCATTGATGAAGTAAATTGCTGCCTTATCGGCACTTCAGTCAATGAAAACGGATTAGCTACCAAAGAGCTGCAGCAGGAACTAGAAAGTGCCTAGCGGAGAAATAACAGTTAATCGCTTCAGGATTACCTATTCTCCCGATATTGCTTTAGCTATGTATCGAGAGTTAGCCTCACACCTCGAACAAATTGCAGATGTTAATGCCGAATTATTTTGGAATGAAAGCACTGAATTTAGCTACTTAGGCAGTCAGATTGGCGGACTATGGTTAAGCTATCCCAGTAGCATTCCTAGTCATTCTCAAATGTTAATCAAGAATATTTTGAATCATTATGGGAGTTGGACATCTGATTTACCATAAGATGCAAAAAACAAGATAGATTTTCGCGGCTTTGCTTGGAAAATCTATCTTGTTTTTTATTGTTATTATGATCGCCATAAAAATCTATGAAAAAGCGCATATTTACGGACTTTGATGGTCCAATTATGGACGTATCCGATCGCTATTACCAAGTTTATTTACATTGCCTTGATAAAATTCGTTTACCCGAACAGATAGTCAAAACCCTAGATAAATCCGAGTTTTGGGAATTAAAGCGATCGCAAGTACCTGAGAAAGAAATTGCTCATCTCTCAGGATTTGAGGACGATCAGCAGGCGATCGCCTTTGCTCACCTCCGTCGCGCCACCGTCCATACAAATCCCTATTTTGACTATGATCGCCTCATCGAAAGCGCCATACCAGCCCTCGAAAAAGCCCAATCCTTGGGCATAGACCTCGCAGTGATGACCATGCGGCGGCGACGCGAATTAGAGCCTGTGTTAGACAAATATAATTTAAGACGCTTTTTCCGTGGCGATCGCATCTTTTGCTTAGATGATAATTATGTCAAAACCGTTGACACGCAAGATAAGCCCAAGTTAATGCAACAGGCTCAAGCTAGTTTGCCAAGCGTAGATGCTCAATGGATGATAGGTGACACCGAAGCCGATATTCTCGCCGCCCAGAGCCACCAAGTCCCAGTGATTGCTGTCCTCAGTGGCATCCGCAATCAAACCCAACTAGAAAAATACAAACCAAACTTAATCGTCGCCAATCTCATTGAGTCCATTGAGACTATTCTCCAACCATAGCGATCGCCACTTACGTTATTTCAAAGCCCAAAATGGCATAGGCATTGTGGGCTGTGGCTAAAAAATAAGGAGCGCAATGCACTCCTTATTTTTGCGACTAACGTATTTCAGCTTACATGCCCCCTATAAAATCTTGTTTAGCTATTTTAACCATCAGAGCTTGCTGCCCTAAATAGAGCATATGCAACTCAGTAAGAAGTTGCTTAGCTGCATCTAGATCAATGTTTTGGATTTGTTGGCAAAACACTGTATGGGTAAACTGCTTCTCGACAGGTAAATCACTCATAAGAACCTCTTTTAATGCTCAAACTATGACACTACACAAATGACACTAACTAACGTAGTTAAGTTTCTGACAAGTAGATATTAGTCACCGTGTCAACACAACGTAACAATACTTTAGGTTTATAGTGAAAACTGTATCACGACAAACATTTTTTGGAGATATACCCAAAGAAATATTTTCTTAAAATTTCTTAAAAGTATTCCTTATGATGACTATAAGCAAATGGGTATACTTAAATATTTGCTGGTAATCGCCTCCCGAATCATAGTTGTTGCCATTCTTGTTAAAACACAAGAATTAGCGTTGCGGTGCTTCGCACCGCAACGCTAATTCTTGACTGGGAAGGCAGTAAGCAATCAAGAGTCCTTTAAATTTCTGAGGGTGCGGCAAAGCCGCACCCTCAAAAATATGGTTTTTTATTTGACCACGAAGTCATTATCTCCATATTGCTTCTAAACTTCGTTTCGGCGCTAAATATTAATTTGTTTTAAGTTATTTCACAAACTAAGCATTGAATGTAAACCACTACGATAAACTTGGTTTTAAACATCCCGTGCCTAAATAGGTACATATATTGATTGGAGCAATAGCAAAAATGTCGCATACAGTCAAAATTTATGACACTTGTATCGGCTGCACTCAATGCGTGCGTGCCTGCCCTTGTGATGTTTTGGAAATGGTTCCTTGGGATGGATGCAAAGCGGCTCAAATCGCTTCTTCTCCCCGTACCGAGGACTGCATTGGTTGCAAACGTTGCGAAACTGCTTGCCCCACTGACTTCCTAAGCGTCCGCGTCTACTTGGGTGCTGAAACCTCTCGTAGCATGGGTCTTACCTACTAATCCTAGTTGGTTAAAAACCTGTTTATTTCTCATTAAGTGCAATTATTTTTATCCTGCATTTAAATTAAGGAGTGTCAATTGACACTCCTTAATTGTTTTGAGCGCAAAGCGCTATAAAATCCCAAAGATGAATGGCGGCGCGAAGCGCCGCCATTCATCTTTGGGGTAATAATATTTAGTTTGCGTTTTCTATACACTTTGCCATGCTTGATATTTTCGATCGCCTGCCCGACGGTTTATTAGATCTGGAATCTAATGAGATTTTTAAAATACTTCCACGCCCCACCTTAATTCATCTTGAAGGCGATCGCCAACCACCATTATTTGTTTCAATTTTGTTACATGGCAATGAAACCACAAGTTGGTTAGCAATAAGGGAGCTACTTCGCAAATATTACGCTCCTAAGGCTTATAAAAAATTACCGCGATCGCTATCACTCTTTATCGGCAATATTGAGGCAGCAAGGCATCGGCAAAGACATTTAGCTCATCAGCCTGACTACAATCGCATTTGGCAGATTGGAGACAATCCTGAGCCATTGCCCGAACAAATCATGGCACAACAGGTAATTACAGAAATGCGATCACGGGGGGTATTTGCCAGTATCGATATTCACAACAATACGGGGCGAAATCCTCACTATGGATGCATTACGCGCTTAGATCAAGATTCTCGCAAGCTCGCAAGATTATTTGGCAAAATCGTGGTGCATTACACAAGTCCTAAAACAGTGCAGTCCTATGCTTTCGGTGAATTTTGTCCAGCGATCGTTGTGGAATGTGGACAGCCCGATCTGCCCGATGGAACTGCTCATGCTTTAGAATATGTGGAAACTTGTTTGAATTTAGATAGTTTTGATAGCTTGCCCGATAAATTTATTTCGGATATTGATTTGTTTCATACGGTAGCGATCGTCAAGGTTCCTGAGAATCTGCAATTTAGCTTTCAAGATGATCTCAACAATGACATTACTTTCCCAGCAGAAATGGATTATTTAAATTTCTGTGAATTGCCCACTGGTACAGGCTTTGGAAAGGTTAAGAAGGATAGAGCTTATTTGTTGGCTATTAGTGAAGATGGAACAGAAAAAAGCGATCGCTACTTCCAAATTAAGAATGGAGAGATTCTGATCAATTCTCCAGTAATGCCATCAATGCTCACTCTTGACATTGACATCATCCGCCAAGATTGCCTTTGCTATTTAATGGAACGATTAGAAATTCCCGCATAGACTCCGCATAGACATAGTCATACTTCGCATCGCTATGTCTATGTTCTTTTAGATGTTGCGGCGAAGCCGCAACATCTAAAAGCATTTATCGCCCAAAAGGAAACTTAAAGGGTAAAGGCTTAATAAGTGCTAATTCTTCAATCATTGCCCCATGCAAATGACTATTAGTAGCAAGTAATCTTCCAGATCGAGGAATAAATTCTCCACCATCGTAAGCTGTCACAATTCCTCCTGCTTCACGCACAATTACCACCCCAGCCGCCAAATCCCACAGCGATAAACCTCGCTCCCAATAGCCATCCAAACGTCCACAGGCTACATAGGCGAGATCCATCGCTGCCGAGCCACCCCGTCTCACACCCTGAGTAATGTGAGTAAAATGACAAAACTCTGCATAATTATTATCTTCAACAAGGGTGCGATCGTAGGCAAATCCTGTGACTAGCAAACTACGACTCAGTTCCGTGGTTTGAGAAACATGGATTGGTAAGCGATTACGAGTTGCTCCTAATCCTGTAGCTCCACGAAATATTTCATCTCTAAAAGGATCATAAACTGCCCCAACAGAAGGAATTCCATCAATTAATAAGGCGATCGATACGGAAGAGAAAGGATATTGATGAGCAAAATTTGTAGTTCCATCAAGGGGATCAATTGCCCATAAGAAGAGGCTCTCAGGGTTTCCTAAAATCCCTGATTCCTCCGCTAAAATTCCATGATCGGGGAAATGACGCTGCAAGATTGACAGCACGGCAGCTTCTGATTCTTTATCAGCGATCGTTACTAAATCTCCTGGGCGTTTCTCTTCTATTTCTTGTAAGTTTCCCCAATAGGACTTTAGTACAGCACCACCCGCACAAGCTGCCTCAGTAGCAATATCTAAAAAAGTTTGCAGTTGCTCTTTACTAACGGAAGCTAGCGAATTATTCATAATTTGTTATGGAAATTAATGCGGAATAAGTAGAAAAAGATTGAATATGCTAATTTTATTTTCTCATTTTTTCTCCCATTGAGACCTTTAAATAGGTAAGCGCCGCTTACCTATTCAGCACTACCGACTTTTTGAGGCAGGGTTATTTCAAGAAAGGTTAGGAGGAACCAGAAAAAGGCTAGTGACAGACGTAGAGGTATTTTGTAATAATTTAATCCAATAAAGTTAAATAAGCCAGAAAATGAGTAATAGTCTAGTTGATTATCTCAAAGAGATACCAGATCCGCGCAAGGCAAAAGGAAGGCGAGATGAATTATGGCAAATCCTGCTGATAG
>NZ_JACJQA010000002.1 GCF_014696355.1 Pseudanabaena sp. FACHB-1998
AAACTACTGATTAGGTAATCTGAGTATAGGTCTAAGAACTTTCTGTCCATACCTTTCAACCTCTGTCGGAGTCTATCTTTACTCTACTCTGTTTTCCTTCCACGTAACATCAGTTAGTAACAAAGACCAATATTAGAAAAATACGAGCTTCTCATATTAAACATGGAAAAATGGTAAGGATTTGTGCGTTCAAATGGAATATCTTTAAAGTAGTTTTTTGATAATTCGCCAGAAAGCTCATGGAATTTCATAGCTTCATGGATATTACCGAGTTGATTTTGTGCATATCCTAATATTCGGTATAGTCCCGCGCGAAAATAAATATTATTAATCATATTTTCGTGTTCTAATATTTTAGAGATTACTAGAATGATTTGTTGAGAAAACCCTAGTCTCCAACAAGCGAATCCAAAGTTAGCAAATTCATCTTCATCATTATCTTTTAGCTCGAAAATTACTGAAGCAGATAATTCATAATCGTTTACTTCAAAATAATGATGAATTACTTCAAATCCGAGTACAGCATCTTCTACGGTTGTAATTCGTGCAATTTTATGCATAAAGAACTGAGCAGCTTTTCGGTTAGTAGTTTCCCAATCTATTTTATTTTTTATCAAGCGTAATTTTGCACACTCTCGAACAGCAGGATGTAAATAATATTCACCTTTAACTTCAATTAGAGAACTTTTAATTAAATAATCTACAACACAAGCTCGTCGAGACTCAGGGACATCCCATAACAAACAAATCAACCCCTCAAAAGGAACAGTTTTTACATCCTGATAGCGATAGCAACCCATTCGACAGAGCAATTTATAAGCATCAGGTTGATTGTCTCGCAACCAATCCATTTCCACCGAAATCAAAGTTTCTAATTCCGAATCCGCCAACAAAGCATCCTTGTATCGACTCCAATAAGCTCCAATATTGCCATCAAAACGGTTCTTAATCGCACCATGCAGAATATCCATTACCTTCGCATTCCCATTATAGGCATCACGCATCTGCACTAGCGCATCAGAATCCGCCCCATTCTCGTAATCATGGAAATATTGCCGCCATGCCGTAATGTCTAGCCCCTCTAGTGAATACTCATGTACTTTCGCTCTTGTAGCAATCAGCGATCGCCGACTGGTGATCAGCGTAAACGAAAAGACATCGCGATCGCCCAACACTGCTAACAAAGCATCATAGCCGCGCAATTTCTCCCGAAAGCGATAATTCTCATCTAGCGCAGGTTCGAGATTATCGATTAGCACTCCGATAGGATTTGCCCGATCCGCTAACTTCTCTCCCAAAATACCCAAGTTAATCCCAAAGTCCCGACTAGGCTCCTCATCAAAATCCTTCCGCAAAATTTGCGATACCTTCTCTTCCGCAGGCGTAACGTTCCCTGACTCCAATCCCATCTCTATCCGAATCACTTTTTTAAAGTTCGTCTGCAAAAATTCCCGCGCTAATGTTGACTTACCAACGCCTGCGCCTGACTTTACTAAAACGAGCTTGTATTGCTTTCTCAGGTTTGTGAGATTAGTTAGATCGCGATCGCGTCCAATAAATTCAAGTGGTGTTAGTTCTTGGGTGCGATCGAGGATAGGGATATTTTGAGGATTAGGTGGGGTTGAGGGGCGATCGCTTACATGAACAGTACTTTTATTGTTGGATAGTAAATCCTCATAAAATTCATCATAAATGTGGGGCTGAGTTACTTCATCAGGGATATACGTCAGACAAAGTTTCAGTAACTTTTGACGATGAACTTTTTTCTCAGGACTATCTTTGCCATTATCGCTTTTTATTTTATTTCGTTTAATTCCAAAGACTGTAGCAATGTTAGTGATATTTCTGTTTATAGATGATCTATCAACATCCCGAAGGGCTGCAATTTCATCGTCATTTTTACTTTTTAGAAAATATTCAAAGTCAACTTTCTGGGTTGGAGTTAAGCCTTTTCGTTTGCTATCAAATTCTTGCTTGTCCATTATGCCCTGTCGCTAAACCTTTAAACCTGACACTACCTATGATACTATGAATAAATGGGAAAGTTAAGCAAACTAATCCAAAAATTTTAGCCAGTCCGCCAGAAGTCAGATTTGAGGAAGTCCGCACCCTGCTTGAAGGGCTAGGCTTTCACGAAGCGCGGTCAAAAGGCAGCCATCATGTTTTTCGAAACGAACTAGGGAGACAGTTAACTATCCCCAAAACAGGCGGTCAGAAAGTCAAGCGCCCATATATACAAAAAATTGTCGAAATGCTCAATTTAGAGGACTGGAAAGATGACAATAACTAAACCCAATAAATCAACTTCTCAACGTCAGTCTTTAGACTATTACCTCAAACTCACCTATCCGATCACTTTCTATCCCGATCCTGATGGTAGTTATGTAGCTGAAATCAAAGACTTAAATGGCTGTCTGACTCAAGGCGAAACTATCGAAGAAGCCGTTACCAATATCAATGAAGCCCGTGAGTTATGGATAGAAACCGCCTACGAATACGGTGATGCAATTCCCTTACCTAGTTCTGAATCTGAGTATAGCGGTAAACTCATGCTGCGGATGCCCAAAGGTCTACATCATCGACTAGCCACTCTAGCCAAAAGCGAAGGTGTAAGCCTCAATCAATACCTCCTCTTCCTACTTAGTTCTGCCACAGGTAAATCTGCATTGCACTAGACAAAATTTATGTGCGTTTTTGTCTGTGCATTTTTGCACAAGTACTTGGACAGTGCATTTTTGCATATTTGTCAAAAATATTGAGTGTTTCTTTTAACCTGAGTTCATCTCACAAAGAGACAAGTAAATCGATTGCAAGTATGTAACTCTGGTAATTCAAACATGAAAGACAAAATAAAAATTCTTCTCGCGTCTTGTTTAAGTGCGGTTTCAAGTATCCCAACCTTTATGGTTATGCCGCAAGAATCTTCAGCCGCACAAAGGCTTGGCGGTCTCAATATTACTCAAGATGTATGTAGATCTCAAACTTATGTTCTCTATGTAAAGCCTGTCGTGCTAAATAGTGGAGATGCCTATTCTTGGCGTTGTCGAGTCTATCCTTTACCTTTTCTTTCGGGACCATATTTGTATCAGACAGGGATTGATCTGACACGAGTTTGTCAACAGCAATATGGAGGACGGGGCGCTTACGCTTCACCTATGAATACCCGAGATGCTTACTCTTGGCAATGCTTTAGGTAGTAGCGTTAGGCAACATTAGGATCTCTTCTTGATTTTAGCGATCGCTATTTCTATCTTTTATTTAGAAAAAGCGATCGCTTTTCCCACGTTAAGGTTGTATCTCATGCGTATTAAATATTCACTAACTTTATCTGTAGGCACTAGTGTTACTTTGCTACTCTATCCAGCAAAAATTCAAGCACAGTTCGATCCAAATCTTATTAATCAACAAATCCCTCAAAGCCTAGTAGATAGTCCAAACAATTCTCCAAACATTAATATTCCTACATCAAATTTTCCTTTAGGAGATATCAATCAACAGGGAGGAATAATTAACAATAACGGATTATCAGGACAACAAATCAATTGTGGACGAGCTTGCCTGTATTTCTATTCTGATTTTTCTAAAAATGATGCTCGATTTGGTGCAGGAATTAATATTCCACTTTTCGCCCCCGAAAATGAATTAACTACCGCCCAATCAAAAAAGACTCTTTATGACGTAGAAAGTGGTTATATCAAATCTATTTCAGAAGCTTGTCAAACTAAAGATATTGTACGAGCAGAACTTAGCGCAAAAGGATTAGCACGAATTTGGCAGGTAGATTACAAGACCTTACTTCGCCCTAGCTGCGGCTAGTAAATCAATGTTTAAATTCACGATCGCACTTTTAAAATATTTTGCATTTTTCATCATTGGCATATTCCTCGCATTTCCCATATCAGCCATGTTTGGCGCGATCGCCATCCTCCTCTCCTATCTCCCCCTCATCTGGCAAATCCTTTGGCGGACAGGGCTAGGACTAATGATGCTGACAGCGATCGCCTTATTCTTTCAAGCATTGAAAAACTGAACAGGCGATCGCTTAAAACATTCAAACTATGGATTAGTTTTTGCCGACGATAAAATTGGACTGGAGGGATTGAGTATATTTTGCACCGCTTTTGGTGGTTTGGATAATGGATATTTGCAAAGCTGCGTCATTATCGGCTCGGAGCCAAGGTGAACAGTAGCGACCCACAGGCAAAGTGTAATTACTTCCATTGACGATCGCCCCATCACTAGGAGCTAGCTTTGGCGGAATCTTGAAGGTGATGCTACGACGCTTTACATAATCGCTCGCCACCACACCTGTTGCTGATTGCTTGCTCAAACATTGCACTTCAATTTGCGAATCCTTCAGCAATTCACGAACATTACCGCGATCGCTTAGGAAGAGTTGATTGTCAGTACCAACACCTGAAACTTTTTGCAATTGGAAAGCACTTACGCGATCAGGATTAAAGCCGCCCGTAATCTTGACTACTTGTAGATTCTCAGAATTAATAGGAAGTACTTGATATTCCAAGGTTCCCGCCAGTTGATATTGAATCTCAGCATTTTCATTACGGACTGCAACTGTGCCGCCAATTTCTACGCGATCGATTCCTAAAGCTGCGGGGGGTTCTGTAGCAGCCCATTCAAAGCGATAGAAGAGTCGAGCCGTATCTTTGAGATAGGTGTAAGTATCGGCGACATCAGAACTAGGACTGAGCAAACGTGCTAAGCCTCGACGTTCTACCCAGATATTTTTAATTAGAGGTACTTTTTTGCCGATCGCCGTAGTTAAGATGTCGCGATCGTTAATGATTTCCGCAGGAATATCGAGGCGTGGAACGAGTGTAACTCTACCGTAATTACCTGTTTCTCCATTTTTACCATTGCCACTAGATTCACCATCTATTCCATTTTGGCAAGAATAGTACTCAGTGCGAGAAATGCCTTTATTGGTGCGACGATAGAGCCAATCGCCTTGACGGTATTCGGAGGTTCGAGAAAAAGAACGATTGAAATCTAGATCAAATCCATCATTAGAACGACCACAAAGTTTAGTCTCATTGGAATGATATGTCCATGCTGCCTTCGCATCATTAAAAGGACGACGCTCAGTTTCGATGGTGCAGTACTTAATCCGCCAATCTCTTTCTTGACAATTACAGCCTTTGCCACCCACAGCACCACGTCCATTTCGTCCGCCCCTACCGCCAGAGTTGCGAATTTCTAACTGTTTTAGCGCGGCAATATCGGTATAAAAGACAGTAGCATTACCGCCATTACCGCCACGTCCTCCATTTCCTGCATTACCACCACGTCCTCCCGTTGCGCCAATGAGGGAATATTCAGGTCGATAGGGCTGTTCGCAACTACTAGCCGATCGCCCTGCGGTTCCGTCTTCTCCATCTTCGCCATTGGTTCCCGATAGGTCATAGGCAGCAGGTTTACCCTCAACGACAACTTTGATGTTTTGCCCATCTTTGCCTTCGCGTCCATCACGTCCATTGGTTCCATCCTGTCCAGATTGCCCAAAAATGTTCTGGGCGATCGCATTGCCACTGGATAAACTAAGTATCAAGAGGGTGATTGGGAATGATGAAGTTGATTTAGCAATTAATTGAGTAATTAATAATTGTGGCGATCGATTTTTTCGCATAGGTAAAAACCTTTGAGATCAATTGAAAGGGTTTAGAGTATCAGAATAAATTGAAATTTCCTATGTTCCCACATAAGTATAAGCGCATGATTTTTTAGCACGGGTTTAAAGAAGTTATATCGCATTTTGATTATTAAAAATCAAACCCATCCCTATCCAAAAATTAGTGGTGCAGCGCTTTGCACCGCACCACTAATTCTTAGTAAGACTGCTAGAATATGGCAACTTAGCTAGGCGAAAACACAACATCATGTTAACCCTCAGTTATCCGCACATCGAAAAAAATGACCACCAGTCTGCACACTTGCAACGCTTGCCACGCATTAGAATTGCCCAAATTGTTATGGACTATATTGCCTATGGCTGGTCAGTAGAGGAAATCTGTCGTCAACACCTATACTTAACCCTAGCCGAAGCTCACGCAGTAATGGGCTACTATTTTGACCATCAAGAAGAAATTGACCAAGAAATCAGGCAAGAATGGCAGCAAGTTCAAGAAAATATGACTCAATCCTCAAAGTCACCCTTCTACATTCGTATGAAAGCCAAAGGATTGCTGTAGATGGCTATTGTGTTGTACATGGATGTTCATGTTCCTCAAGCGATTACTGATCAGTTGCGTCGTCGAAGCATCGATGTATTAACGGCATTTGAGGACGCAACTATAGAACTTCCTGATGATCAGCTTTTATTAAGAGTGACAGAACTTAAGCGTGTTCTCTTTACTCAAGATATCCGCTTTAGAGTATTAGCCGAAACTTGGCAGATAGAAGGAAAACATTTTTCAGGATTAATCTTTGGTCATCAACTTGGTGGCACGATTGGTCAGTTTGTTAAAGATTTAGAATTGATTGCTAAGGCTTCGGAGCCTGATGAATGGATCAATGCAGTTGAATATATTCCCTTCAAGTGATATTGAGCGCCAATCTTATACCAAAACTAAAAATGGCTAAGTGATTTTTAGTTTAAAAAACTTTACTGAGTATGGTTTTCAATTCACAAAAGTGTATCTACACTTTTGTGAATCGGTATTATAGGGTGCGTTAATGAAATGCTTTGTCAGCCCTCAAAAGAAAAAAGCAGTGCTTTGCACTAGCTTTTTCTTTTGAGGGCTACAGCGATAAAATATGGTGTTGAGAATTTTGCCTACGGCAAAATTCTCAACCTGATTAACTTTTGGAAAATTAAAAATTTATGTCTCTTAATCAAAATCAAGGTCAAAAACTTGAAACCTATAGCAGTAAACATCCCCAAGAAGTTTTACTTGTGAAATTAGAAATTGATGGCGAATTTGATGAAGTGATGATTTTTAAAGGATTTTCTAGCTCCTTGATGCGTTCTACTGCTTTTGATCCTGATGTGCCTGTAATAAGCGATCGCGCCGAAATTATAACTATTGATCGCCTCCAAGCTCCCTATAAACCAAATCAACCTACTTATATCCAGCAAGGGATGACAGGGGCGCAGTTTCAAGCTATGTATGAGATGGGAGAAGCTTGACTTAACTTAATATGCTTGCGGGAATATGCTGGAAGAGACGCGCCAATCAATCTATGCCAAGCAGGTGAGGATCGCCTCATTACTGCTTTATCAGAATGTCCTCAATCAAGAAGCTTGGGGGGCTTATAACAGGCTATTGCAATGCCTCGCCAATTATGCGCTCGATGGTCATGAAAATAGTTCACGAAGGTTAAGTTATTTATTTGCCTATGGCAAGTGGTTTCGGGCGATCGCGGCAACGGGCTATAACTGGCGAGATTATGTAATTGCTCAGATTCTTAGTTCAAATAATCCTTTTAGTCAGCAAGCGCAAACTACGGATCTAGATAAATTACCAATGGCTCTCATAGCGGCCGTCAAGCAAGATCTGCTCGTTTTAGAGGAATTAAGTTTGTGGGGAGGCGACAAATTAGTTGATTTTATTGAAGCTTTTGGCGATCGCTCGGTATCTTGGCAATTAAATAATAGTGATTTGTCCCGTTTATCAGTCCCTAAGCGCGAAATGATGATTAAATTTCAGTCAACGGACAACTGGACACAACTTGTGCCAGATTTAATAGATTATTACAGGCATTCGGGTACAGGAATATTTACAGAATACGAAGCATTTCGCTGGCATAAGGGGCATTTGGAGGGGATTGCCTATCCTGACTTGGTGCAGTTGTCTGACTTAATTGGCTACGAGTCGCAACGTCAAGCTCTTTACAAAAATACAGAGGCATTTCTGGCGGGCTACCATTCTTTGCATGTGCTGCTCTATGGCAGTCGTGGCACAGGCAAATCATCAATGGTCAAATCTTTGATGTATGCCTATCGCGATCGCGGTTTGCGTTTAGTGGAAGTCGCCAAAAATGATTTGAAGGATTTGCCCTTGATCGCTGAGACTTTGCGAAGCATACCGCAGAAATTCATTATTTTTGTGGATGATCTCTCCTTTGAAGAAGAAGGCGAGGACTATAAGGCACTCAAGGTGATTTTAGAAGGTAATCTGTCCGCACAGCCCAATAATCTCTTGGTTTACGCCACTTCTAACCGTCGGCATTTATTGCGCGAATATTTTAGCGATCGCCCAACGTTGAAAGATCTTAGTGAAAGAAAGGAAGTTAATCCTTGGGACACAGTGCAGGAAAAGCTATCCCTCAGCGATCGCTTTGGCTTAACGCTGACCTTTCTCAAGGCTGACCAAGAGATTTATCTCAAAATTGTGTATCATCTCGCTAAGCGTGCGGGTGTGGAATTGGCGATCGAAGATCTTAATTTTCGGGCTTTGCAATGGGCGACGCGTAATAATGGTCAATCAGGACGCACTGCTCAGCAATTTATCGACTTTTTAAAAGCCGATTTAGAAATCAAGAGTTAAGTAAAGGCTAAAAGATTTGTGCTGCAACTCTTTTGGCTAATTCAAAAAATAATTTTGCTTATTTTGCGCTTTATGTTGTAACATAAATATTCGCAACGGGATGTAGCGCAGCTTGGTAGCGCGCCTGCTTTGGGAGCAGGATGCCGTAGGTTCGAATCCTATCATCCCGATAATAAAAAAAAGAACTCGGCAAAGCCGAGTTCTTTTTTTTGCATAATTTTAAGTGCTTTTGCAAAATAAATTACCAAAACCCATAAAGTTGCGCCCCGTAGGGGCGCAACTTTATGGGTTTTGGTTTGTAATTAATTATGCCTAGCTACTTAAAAGCGTTACTTGGTAACGCTTTTATTATTTGAGAAAAGTAATTTGCAAGTCTTGCGATCGCTGAACTTGCTTGCGCCATGCGGTAATGCCACCAGTTAAAGTTAAAACCTGATAGCCGCGATCGCTGAGAGTTGCTAAATATTTATTGGCTTTAATTGATCGCTGACCTGATGTGCAGTACAAAACGATTGTCGGTTTCGTGGGATTGGCAAGATTTTGCTTCTCGTAATTTTTAATGATTGCTTGCAACTGTGACAGCCCTAACCCCGCCTCAATATCCGTAAAAGGCACAAGGGGACTGTTGCCAATGTGATCCTCTTGGTATTCGTCGGGCGATCGCACATCAATTAAAATTACTGGCTTAAATTTACCGCTAGTCAGTTCCGCAACCGTAATTTGGGGCGTGCTGAAGCTTTGCAAGTATACGGGCAAGCTCATTTGCTGTTGATAAGCCATGATCGTCAAAGTGCCAGCCGTAGCGAATACCAATGCTCCCGCGATCGCGAGGGGCAACCAATATTTCCGTTGAGCAAAGCGTCTAATCAAACTATTACCCATTTACTTGTTAGTTTGGTAGTCCTAGATTAATTTTAAGAATGGGCGGCGCGAAGCGCCGCCCATTCTTAAAATTAATCTTCTTCGATACGGCTTGCGCCTCTCTCGTAGAGCTTACAGATGCCCCGACGGCTAGATTTGATGAAATTGCAGAAGAGTTGAATATCAGGATTATCAGCAAATTGTGGATCGGCTCCTAGAAACTCGATCGCCTGTGTACGGTTGCGATCGGATTTATAGAGAATTTCGTAGGCAGCTAAAATGGTGCGGCGGCGTTCATGGCTGAATCCATTGCGGCGCAAACCGAGCCGATTTAGTCCAAATACCATATTTGTATCTACTGCCATGCAGTAAGGCGGCACATCCATGCCAAGGCGAGTCTGTCCACGAATCATGGCAAAAGCACCAATGCGCGTAAATTGATGCACCACCGAATCACCGCCCATAAAGGCATTGTTATGGACTTCGACATGTCCCGCCAGTAGGACATTATTTACGATAATTACGCGATCGCTAATGGTGCAGTTATGCGCCACATGAGCGCCCGTAAACAACATATTGTCATTGCCGATTTTGGTAAACGAGCCTTCCTTTGTGCCGCGATTGACGGTGACATATTCCCGCAACACATTGCGATCGCCAATCTCCACAAAACTAATCGCCCCTTTATAGGAAGTATCCTGCGGCTCCGAGCCAATAATCGCTCCATAGCCAATTTGATTGTCATTACCAATTTTGGTATGCCCAGTGACGATCGCCCTCGCCCTAATCTCACAGCGATCGCCAATCTCCACAAATTCGTCCACAATGGCATCGGCTCCGATGGTTGTGCCTTCACCAATTTTAGCGTTGGGGTGAACGATCGCCCGAGGATGAATCGTAATATTACGATCTGGCGCAGGATTTTGCTGAGGATTTTGCTGCATGTTTGGCATGGAAATAGCGGTCTAGAGGCTGAGCTAGGAAATAAATCAAGTGATGGGAATAGTTTATCGCAATCGATAGTCTAAGTAGCTGGGCATAATTAAAAAACCAGAACCCCAACCTGTAGCGCAGCGTGCGCTACAGGTTGGGGATTTTATATTTAATTTCGCCTAGCTATTTAGAAATTCTATTTTCTAGCGGTCAAAACCCCAAACTTCTCAAGGCGAACCATAATCTCTTCCAATAACTGCCCATAACTAAAATTAGTTTTTTGCAAAATCTTCTGCACAGAACCACTCAAGCGATTGTAATCAGTATCGGTTAAATCCCTAGCAGTAATGATAATGATGGGGATTGAAGGTGTATTGTAGCGTAATCTTAGTAAATGGATAAATTCAAAGCCATCGATATTCGGCATCATTAAATCCAGCAAAATTAGTTGTGGCATACTTGTATTAATATGTTCCAAAGCTTCTTGTCCATCTTGAGCCTCAAAAACAATACAGTTCTCTTTTTCCAGCATTCGCTTAAGCATCGATCGCACAGGAATGTCATCTTCAATAATCAGTACCGATAGGGGTAAGTTATGAATATTGTATTCTTGGATTTTATCTATTAGATTGAAATAAATAGACCGATATTTCTCAATTGTCAGAATTAAGCGATCGCGATCAATCGGTTTAAATAAATAATCATTTGCACCAATCTCATAGCTTCCATATTGATGATCTTCATTAATAGTCAGCAAGATAATCGGAATACTGGAAGTCAAGAGTTGGGACTTTAGCTCTTTGAGAACTTCCCAACCACTCATAGAAGGCATTTGCACATCTAAAACAATCGCACTAGGTAAAACTTCATGGGCAAGGTTAATCCCGTCTTTTCCAGAAAAAGCCGAATGAATCACAATCCCATGATGCTGAAGATGAGCTTTAGTGTACTGATGCACCATCGGATCGTCATCAATCACTAAAATGGATGGAGCAGCTATTTTCTCATTGTCCCCATTGATTGGCGACTGAGGATCTATAGAAAGTTGCGATTTTAAGTTCGATGATTTTTTAGCCGCAATTTCACAATTAACTGGTAAGTAAATAGTAAATTGAGATCCTGTACCCAATTCACTCTGGACGATAATTTCACCGCCCATCATTTGACACAACCGTTGACTGATCGCCAGCCCTAAGCCAGTCCCCCCATATTGTCTAGTAGTTGAACTATCTACTTGGCTAAAGGGGTGAAACAGCTTTTGGAGATTTTCGGGGCTAATTCCAATCCCCGTATCACTGATCGTAAAGCAGAAATATTCTTCTTGCTCCAAGAATTGGCGACTGATTTTCATCGTAATCACCCCTGCTTTGGTAAATTTACAGGCGTTGCTGAGAATATTTAAGAGAATTTGGCGTACACGGGTTAGATCGGCACGAATTGCTCCTATTTGATCTTCACAATCGATGGTAAGGAGATTACTATTCTTGTTCAATAATGGCTGAATTGTGGTGGTAGCTTCCCAAATTACATTTTCCACTTCAAAATCATCGTAATAAATTTCTAACTTACTCGCTTCAATTTTGGTCATGTCCAAAATATCGTTGATGAGATCGAGTAAATGCTTACCAGATTGATAGATTTTCTTGAGATCTTCGACAAAATCATCTATTCCCAATAGAGCCGCATCTTCCTGTAGCATTTCGCTATAGCCAATAATTGCATTTAAGGGAGTTCGCAATTCATGGCTCATATTTGCCACAAAAGTACTTTTAGTGCGATTGGATTCTAAGGCGCGATCGCGGGCTAGGGCGAGTTCTTCATTCATAATCCTGAGAGCCTCTTCATCCCGTTTGCGGCGCATCAAAGCACCGAGCTGCATAGCGATCGCCCCTATCAATCCCACCAATTGCTGATCGCCATCATTGGGCGACATCGTAAAAAATGCCATAATCGCTACGACCTTCGTATCGGCACTCACAGGAATTGCTAAGCCTGAGCGCAGATTGCATTCCATAGCAGGATATTTCCGTAGAAAATGAGATTCAGTTTCCAAGGAAATATCCCAAATCCATTCTGGACGTTGATGCTCCCAGACTCGTCCCGGAAAACCAATGCCACAGGGGAAAGAAATCTTTTCGCTCAATTTCCGAAATTCCTCTAATCCTTCAACGCTGCTGTACCATGCGGGACTACATACCAAGGATTGATTGTCAGGCGCAGGAATCCATGCTTCTCCATAATCCCATCCTGTAAATTGACAGATCTTACTAAGAACCACTTTTAAGGCGGCATTAAAGTCTCTAGCTGCACCAATTTCCAAAGTTAGAATTTGGAGTAGTTGCGATTCCTCCTCGGCGCGTTTGCGTTGGGTAATATCCTGCACCGTCCCTTCAAATCCAATCAGATGGCGATCGCGATCGCGTACTGCTCTCACATTTTCCGAAATCCAGATTTTAGAACCATCCCGCCGATAAACTTGGGATTCAAAATTAGAAACAGTGTCATGAGTACGCAAAATATCAATAAATTCTTGCCGACGATTAGGGCTAACGTAAATCTGGTGAGCGATATTCGTGACGTTGTTAATTAGTTCTTCGGCAGAATTATAGCCATAGATTTTAGCTAGCATCGGATTAGCGATGATATAGCGTCCATCAATAGTTGTCTGAAAAATTCCCTCCACCGCATTTTCAAAAATACTCTGATACTTGGCTTCGGCATTCTCTAAGTCATCCCGAAGCTTAGATGTTCTGGATTTGAGGAGTTTATAGGTCTCAGTCGCTTGCTTGACAACCTGTCTTAATTCTTCGACTTGATAGGGTTTGGTAATGTATTTGAAAACTTTTGATTCGTTAATTGCATCTACCAATCCCCGAATATCCGTATGAGCCGTTAAGATAATCCGCAAAGTATCGGGATATTTCTCAGCAACTTGACTTAAAAACTCTGTACCAGACATCATTGGCATCCTTTGATCGGAAACAATTACGCCAATATCTGGCTCCTGTTCCAAAATTTCCAATCCCTCAAACCCATTTTTAGCTTTTAAAATCTGATATTCGCGATGAAAGATGCGATGGAGTAGATCTAAATTGTCTACTTCATCATCAACAATTAGTAACTTGTTCTTTTTAGCGCTATCCATGGGTTTGGTTGCGAACTGACTTTCGCCTTAAAATATGAGGAAATTGACTTTTCTAAAGTTAGCAAAGTTAATTACTAAGATATGGTTTACTGTGCGACATATCTGGCAATAATTCAACAGCAATTTAATTTAAAAATCAGCAAAAATATATTATGAAAATTGTCGTGACGGGTGCTACGGGATTTGTTGGTGTGAAATTAGTAGAACGTTTACATGCGCTAGGCGATCGCATTGTGGTTCTGGCTCGCAATTCACAAAAAGCAAACCGTCAATTTCCGCAGGAGTCTTTTCCTAATGTTGAAGTCATTGGCTATAACCCTTTGGAGTTAGGCGATTGGACAAAGGTGGTTTCGGGTTGTGAAGCCGTGATTAATCTCGCAGGCGAACCTTTAGCGGGTGTGCGTTGGACAGATAAACGTAAGCAGGAAATTCGCGATAGTCGGATTTTGACCACGAAGGTATTGGTGGAGGCGATCGCTAAGGCAGATGTGAAGCCGCAAGTGTTAATCAGTGGATCGGCGATCGGTTATTACGGCACAAGTCTCACTAAGGACTTTGATGAATATAGCTATGCAGGCAGTGACTTTTTGGCGAATGTCTGCAAGGACTGGGAAGCGGCGGCTGAAGGCGTAAGTAATTTGGGTGTGCGCTTAGTTAAGCTCAGAACGGGAATTGTTTTGGGTATGGGCGGCGCATTAGCCAAAATGCTCCCGATTTTTCAAGTAGGCGGCGGCGGCAAAATTGGCTCTGGGAAGCAATGGTTTTCATGGGTTCATCGGGATGATCTGGTGGAGCTAATCATTTTTGCAGTAAAAAATAACCAAATAATTGGCGCAGTCAATGCTACGGCTCCCCAACCTGTCACAAATGAAGATTTCACCGTTGCTTTTTCTAAAGCGATTAAACGTCCTGCCTTTCTCCCTGTCCCTGCGGCAGCTTTAATTTTGGTATTTGGTGAAGGTGCAACAGTTTTGCTGGATGGTCAAAAGGTATTACCTAAAAAAGCGGAGATCAATCAATTTGCCTTCAAGTATCCCCAGATTGAGGCAGCCCTAGGTCAAATATTTAGTTAAAAGAGCAATAAAAAAGAACCAATTAAGTTGGTTCTTTTTTATTGTTTTATTTAGATGGGCCGAGCTGGATTTGAACCAGCGTAGGCGTAGCCAGCGGATTTACAGTCCGCCCCCATTAACCACTCGGGCATCGACCCTTTGCTCAGTCACAGGTTATCTGTGTTCCAAGCGAATCTAATCATATACACTTATTGCACTCCTTGCAATAGCAATTTCCAAATTAATTCTAAGTTTAGGGACTAAGGCTTCGCCTTAGTCCCTAAACTTAGAATTTGCGAAACCCGATCGCGATCGCACTCAAGAAAATAATCCCCATCACTCCAGCGATCGGATTGCCACCAATACCCGTAATCCACTCAGGCACAACCCCAGTCGCTCTAATCAAATGCGTAGTATTCACAATGTAGTAGCACCAAATCAAGCCGCCATGTAAACCGATCGCTACTCCTAGTCTGCCACCACATCTGCGCCTTGCGATGACTAAAGCCACGCTCAGCATCACCAAACCTAAAAACTGGCTCCATGTTGCCAAAATTACGTTTAGGGGTTTGATAAAGTGCAGAATTGCAAATACCAAACTGGCAGCTAGGAGGGCAGTTTTCTTGGAATAATCCCGCTCTAGCTCCGATAGCAACCACCCCCGAAAGAGCATTTCTTCAGCAAAGGCAACACCTACGGATGTGAGTAATCCGGGGGCGATCGCCCCTTGCCAGTCTACAAAATATACCCCAATCATCGGTAATAGACGTGCGGGCAAAGGATTTTGCCAATCACTAGTTTGTAAGGTGAGCCAGCCAAGTCCCACTTGCAAAAATACAAATAGCAATAGAGCGAAACTGCCTAAACCTAAGCCAAATAGGAAATCACGTCCATTTTTGCCGTTAAAAAATAGTCCGTAATAACGAAAGGGGTGGGGATATTTAGCAATTTTGCGTCCCCAAAACCAGATTAAGCCTAAAAATTCGCTGTATAGCAAGATGGTTAAGCCTACTCCCACCGATTGCCCAAAAATGAGGTGCATTGGCGCAGCGATCGGCAGCCAGATCACTAGTAGGGTTAACAAAAAAAGAATGATGCGGATTGGTGCGGGATAGGTATTCAGGCGATCGAGATTCACAAAAAATCCACAAAAAACAAAAATAGGATGATTAGCACCAATCCTACCTTTAATACCAAAGCTAAAAATGGCGTTGCCATTTTTAGCTTTTATAGCTGTTGTCATTCTTGAACCCCAGAAGACGAGTGGCGGCGCAAAGCGCCGCCACTCGTCTTCTGATTTTGCAAGTACCCAAATTTGTACACTTGCCTAAAAGAAAGGCAGTGCGACGCACTGCCTTTCTTTTAAGATTCGGGTTCAATCGTGCTAGTTAAGCCTTTACTTTGGAGTCCATCACAATAAAATTCTGCATGTTCTTGAACGCAGGTAATTACTAACGCACAACCATTCGCATGGGCTGCCATCATAATATCTACCGCTTGAGGCTGGGTTAGTCCATTAACTACTTGCATTAAAGTCTGGACGACATATTCCATCGAGTTGTAATCATCGTTATGCAGCAAAACTCGATATCTAGGGGCAATTTTGCGTATGGTTGCGGGGCGAGTAATAGTTTCAGTAGACATAGATAGGATTGTCTCCAGTCAGATTAAGGTGGGTTTAAGTGGGATTGGTGTATGAATATGAATAATTGCGGTCTTTGTGGCTCGACCTAGCTCTTGACTTTCATGTTCTATTTGAAAGATGAACTAGTAATAATACTTAGTACGTCCAACTCCATTATAAATAGGATTTATAAAAATGTGAAGCTTGACTGTCCCAAAAACAAAATGAGGTAGCGCTTGACGCTACCTCATTTTGTTTTATACAAAACCCAATAAGATAATGGCGGCGCAAAAGCCGCCATTATCTTATTGGGTTTTGAGAGCTATAAAATCTGCTCTTAGTCCGCTTGAGGAGATTGATAATATACGCCACTGCCCTGATCAGGAACATATATGCAATCTTTTTGGGAAGTAAAAAATGATTTCCAAATCGGAACATTGGAAACTCGGTAATACTTACCTAGAACTGGCTTGATGGCTTCAGTTGCAGTTTTGAGATGATAGTGAGGAATACCAATAAAGATGTGATGGGCAACGTGAGTGCCAATATTGTGATGAATATTGTTAAAAATGCCATAGTCGCGATCGATAGTGGAAAGCGCTCCCTTCAGGAAGTACCAATCCTTGCCCCGATACCAAGGAATATCCGCTTCGGTGTGATGCAAATAGGTAACTAGATCGAGCCATACTACGAAAACAAGGTAAGGAACGATATAGAACTTAAATAGAAAGAGAAATCCATAGGTGAAACCAAGCCATCCTAAGAAGCCAACCATTGCTAACCAAAGACTGGTGCTGGTGATGATATCGGTAGTTTCTGATTCGCGGAACAAATCGTTATTAGGAACGAAGTGGGAAGCAGTAGGACGAGCAGGCGATCGCTTAAATAGATAGAGAGGATAGGCAAACAACAGGGCATTAAAGCGAATTAGCTTACCGAGCCAATCCATCTCTTTATATTGGGTTTCGGTGACAGGATACCAACTTTCATCGGTGTCAATATTGCCTGTATTTTGGTGGTGAGTGCGGTGACTGATCCGCCAACCATGATAGGGGACAAGAATGGGAATATGGGTCAGATGTCCAATGAGGTTATTTAGCCACTTGCTTCGAGAAAAGGAACCATGCCCACAGTCATGCCCAACTACAAAATAAGCCCAAAACATAGTGCCTGCGGCAAACCAAAAAATTGGATAAAACCACCATGCATCCAAGTATGCAGCAGTGGCGTACAGCCCCACAATAATTGCGGTATCGGCAAAATAATAGGCGAGCGATCGCCATGGATTAGGAGCAAAACATTCAGTAGGAATAGCGGATTTTACATCTTGGAAGGTAAACGGAAGTTCGGTTTGAGATGTCGAAGATGTATCGGTAAGCGGATTTTCGAGATTGATCCGATGAATAGTCGTAGACGACACGTATATTTCCCTGTTGTTAAGAAAAATTAAGTTAATTTCTTGATTCTAGCAGTAACTTGGCTTCTTCCTCAAATCCAAAGTTATTCAGTAAAAAAGCCCAACGATCGCCTTTTACTCGAATATAAGCTTGCATTTGCGCGATTGCTCTTTGATCCCCATTTTGTAGTTTTAGTTTTTGGGAGTCCTTTGGTGAATCCTTTAAATTGCAAATTTCATAATCAAAGGGTGTCCGCCAAACTAGATTTCCTGCACGATGCAGTAGTCCTAGGGCGATCGCTGCATCAGGGTACATCTTCGCCACATCAGCAAAATTTCCTTGGCGCGGTAACTTAGGTAATAGGGCTAGCGCTTGCTGCCGCAGCTTTTGCTGCTGTTGCAAGAAAAAATTTGCCCTTTGGCGATCGCCATCATCTAATAAACCCGTTGGCTCACTCACCAACATCAACGCCTCCGCAGGTTGATCATCCCGTCCCGCTCGTCCTATTTCTTGGATATATTCAGAGAGGGTTAAAGGCGGATGAAAATGTAGAACCCAACGGGTATCAGGCTTGTTAATGCCGAGTCCAAAGGCGGAAGTGCAGATCACGAAAGGGAATTGATTAGTTAGCCACATCTGCTCAATTTGGCGGCGCTCTTGGGGCGGCAGTCCCGCATGATAGGCAGCAGTTTTGAGAGACTTTTGCCGTAACCATGTGGCTAATTCTTCGGCATCACGACGGCTACGCACATAAATTAAGCCCGATTTGCCTTGGCGATCGCTAATAAATTTTAAGGTTTTGGCTTTGCGTCCTGCGGGAGTCCAAGCAATTTCCACATTCAGACTGAGGTGGGGACGGTAGGGGCTAGTGCGGACAAGTTTGGGATTTTGCAGATCTAAGCAACTTTGTAATTCGGCAGTCGCTTCGCGATCGGCGGTTGCGGTAAATGCAGCGATCGCAATGGGGGGATGATGATCGGGCTTATGCGATCGCAAAGCCTGACGGACTGCACCTAAGCGGCGATAGCTAGGACGAAAAGTATCGCCCCACTGCACTAAACAATGAGCCTCATCGAGCATTATTCCTGTGATTTTGAGTTGGCGATCGCATAGCTTTTCCCACACTGGCTGACTGAGCAAAGTTTCAGGAGAAATATAAAGCAACCGAGTATGCGCTAGATTTTTGAATACTTCCCGTCGTGCTATTTGCGATAAATTACTATGTAAGCAAGCGGCTGGCAAATTCCGAGACTGCAAGTCCCTCACTTGATCTTCCATTAATGCGAGTAATGGCGAAATAACCAGAGTCAAACCCTCCTTTAAGATGGCTGGTAGCTGAAAACAAATAGACTTTCCCCCACCTGTAGCCATAATTGCCAAACTATCTTGTCCCTGCAAAAGGCTAGTTACAATTTCCCGTTGAGTTGTCCTTAAATCTTCGTATCCCCATACCTTTTGGAATATCTGTTTAACGTTTTCCCATTCTGAAAATGTCTCGCCCATCTGAAATAACCATATTTTCTTTACATTAAGATATATCACTTGCTGGCAAAGTGATATATCTTAAAACACAAATTGGCTAAGCCATTTTGTGTTTTTAAAACCCTGACTGGGAAGGGAGTAGTAAAAGCAACTATAACTCTAATAGACAATGCTTGATGTATTATCTATTTCATGTATTTTCTAGTATTAAGAGTTTAGAGACTAGTAATCCGAATTAATCTGCAAGATTTATTAAGAGAGATTGGTACTAGTTAAAATGAGTTGGCTGACAAGGAAAGATCATCTTAAGCTATTTATATTTTATTGTTAGGCTTGCTAGGTAAAAGAGCGTAAGCCCTTTATCAAGACAATGTGCTAGCCTGAAGTGCTATCTACAACTAATTTAGTATAGCAATCCTAAAGGATTTAAGAGAGTGCGCTTCTTCTTCGCGCCCCCCTCAAATCCTTTAATTTCACAAACAAAATAGAATTGCTATATTGCTATATGTATTGTTAATTACCAATATTTATTTAGAGATTTTAAAATCAAGAAAAACAAGAAAAATCCTTATTTATCTTGATTCTGAAGCTAAATATTGCCACATTAGAGATAATTGGGATAAGGTAGTTAACGGAGTCAGAATTTAGACATATCAGAGCCACACTTACATAATAAATTTATATACAGCTTCGGACAACGCTTTTTTAACTGCGTCTGGCAAATTATCGCCACGCAAAAACAATCTCAATGGGGTTTTAGGCTTTCGCATTGTGGCAGTCAGCGTAAAAAGTGTGGTAATTATGTTATTTATCTTAAAAAGCAAACCCATTGGATTATCAAGATTAAGTGCTTAAATCTCGTTTTAAAGGAAATCTGTTCAGGTGAGATCAAAAGAGTCATCCACTCTTGCTATGAAAGAGATGCTTCATCACGTACTAACGGTTGAAGATCCTAAGGGATTTCGTAATTTTCTGCTTCATAACATGACCTATTCGATGGGGCGTAGTTTAAATAACTCGATTATTCTTCGCTCTAATCTTGTATCTCGACAACATGCAACTCTTCTGGCAGTCGCACATCCGAGCAATGGCTCATATTTCTTTCGTCTTATTGATGGAAATCTCAATGGCGATCGCAGTACCAATGGGATTCTTATTAATGGGAAAAAGCGGTTTTCTCATATCTTGTCCCACGGCGATGAAATCATCTTTAGTAAAGACACTAAGGTTGTTTATCAAGTTATTAGTACAATTTCTAGCGCCCGCAAAAATAAAAACCTCAAAAATAATGCTTTTGATAATAGTAATTACCTAACAAACAATCAACAATCTAACCAAGGTTTACCAGCAGAAAATTTAGTTAAGATATCAAGCTTACAAACTATTTTAGAAGCAGATTTACCTGCACATGTGCGGGAAACGATTAATCAATTTACAACTACTCCAGAGTTAAATCCTCAACCAATTCTGGAATTAAACCTTGTAGGAAGATTACTATATCTAAATCCTGCGGCTCTCAATAAGTTTCCTGATCTTGATGAAAAAGGAATTAATCATCCTCTATTACAGGAACTATTAATTCAATTAGTTCCCCTAGTTAATCCTGTATGCAATTTTTTTGTCAGGGAAATTGAGTTTGAAGATAAAGTATTTGAAGAAATTATTCACTTCATGCCCAATGAAGTAATTCGCCTACACATATCAGATATTACGAAACAAAAGAATGCTGAAGCTGTTATTTCCTATCAAATTCATCACGATTTATTGACAGGATTACCAAATCGCAAGTACTTGCATGACTATTTGATGGAAACCGTTAAAAGCTCAGAAGATCCGCAGCAAAGATTTGCAATTTTATTTCTTGATATTGATCGCTTTAAATTGATTAATGATTCTCTAGGTCATCATATTGGCGACTTGTTATTAAAAGCTGTAAGCGATCGCCTGAAAAATTTAATCCAAAGTAATGATTTATTAGTGCGTTGGGGAGCCGATGAATTTGCGATGGTCATCAAGTTAGTGCAATCCCTTGATGCCGTTACCCAAATAGCGGAAGCGATGATTCAATCATTGAATCTGCCCTTTGTCTGTGATGGAAATGAGTTGCATATTACCACCAGTATAGGCGCGAGTATTTATCCCGATCATAATACTGAGGTGGAAGGACTGATTCATAATGCGGATATGGCGATGTATCGCGCTAAGGAAGAGGGACGCAATAGTTTTCAGTTTTATATTCCCAATATGCAGGAGCAAAGTTTCCAACGATTGGTAATGGAAAACCATTTGCGACGAGCTTTAGAAAATGAAGAGTTGATCGCCTATTACCAACCTCAAGTGGATCTCGCTTCAGGCAAGATTGTGGGATTAGAAGTATTGCTACGGTGGAAACACGTTACTTTAGGTTCGGTATCTCCTAGTAAATTTATTCCTTTAGCCGAAGAAACGGGATTAATAATTGCCATTGGTAATTGGGTATTACGGCATACTTGTTTACAGGCGATCGCTTGGCAAAATATGGGCTTAGCACCCATTCAAATTGGGGTAAATTTATCGATTAAACAACTCCAACAAAAAAACTTTTTAGAATCCTTGCAGCAAATTATCGAAGAAACAAATTTTGATCCTCATTATTTGGAATTAGAAATTACTGAAGGAATAATGATGGACAATATGCAGGAGAAGATTCAAATGCTGAATCAATTCCGCAAGATGGGAATTCAGCTATCGGTCGATGATTTTGGGACTGGCTTTTGTAACCTTAGTTATCTCAAAAATCTACCCCTTGATACGCTCAAAATAGATCGCTCATTTATTGAATACATTACTCATAAAGAACGCGATCGCGCCATTGTCTCCTATCTCATTAGTTTGTCCCATAGTCTTAATTTGAAAGTCATCGCGGAAGGTGTGGAAACCAGAGAGCAAGCGGATTTGTTAAAGTCCCTAGGATGCGATCGCATTCAAGGCTATTTTTTCCATAAAGCCTTGCCAGCCGATGAGATTGAGGCTTTATTAAGAGCGCAGGCTGTTACTCAACCTAATGAATAATTCAGCGCTTCGCGCTTGCTGGAAATCTCATAAATAAAAAAAGATTGCGAAGCAATCTTTTTTTATGAATAGTTGCAGCGCTTTGTGCTGCAACTATTCATTAGGTTAACCATAGTCTCAGGTTTAGCTCTTGACTGGGGGAAGCATTGGGTATTTGAGCAATCTCAAAATGACTCACCATCGGTTCTTGTAAAGTCACTTTCACAGTGCGTAAGAGATCTTGTTGAAAAATAGTTACCTCGATCGCCTCGCCTATGGCAAAATCTCGCAACCTTTCGTTAAGCCCCTCGGCGGTAACCCGAATACCTGCGATCGCTAATAAAATATCCCCTGCACTAATACCTGCTTTTTGAGCAGGGGAACCGAACTCGACCTTCTCAACTTCCGTAACTCCACTTTTAGACTTAGGAGTAATTCCCATAAAGGGAATATCATGACGAGAGGCGCGTAGCTCTAGCCCAAAGGGTTCCAGATAATAGTTATAGTCAAGATCCTTAGTGCCATAAAGATAATCCTTCCAGAAGCCCGAAAGATCTACTCCTGCTACATTTTCGATAACTTCATGGAGTTCATCTTCGCTAAAACCAATTTCTGGCTTACCAAAGCGTTCCCACATAATTTGCATCACCCGATCTAGCGATCGCAAATTGTTAGACTTATCGCGAATAATCAAATCTAACAGCATTGACACTAGCTCACCCTTAAGATAATAGGAAATCTGGCTGTTGTGGGTATTTGCATCAGGACGATAGAGCTTAATCCATGTATCAAAGCTAGATTCATAAAGAGGTTGCACATTGCGTCCAAAGGTAGTTTGGAGTCTCGTAATACTCTTGCTAACAAGTTTGAGATAATGCTTAGCATCATAAAGCTTTGCCCGAAGCGGAAAAATTTGATCGTAATAGCTAGTCGTTCCTTCGCTAAACCAAAGGGAACTTGTATAGTTCTCATGGTCATAATCAAAGGTTTCTAGAGCCTTAGGTCGAATCCTTTTTACATTCCAAGTATGGAAAAACTCATGAGCCACGAGATTAATAAATTGTAGATAGCTTTCTTCTTTACGGAATCCGAGACGATTGTATAAAAGTACGGTGCAGTCTTTATGCTCTAAGCCACCAAAGCCATTGCTCGCATGGAGAATAAAGTCATAGTGGTCATAGGGCAGTCCTCCAAATATTTCTGCTTCTACCGCCACGATTGCCGCCGTATCTCGGATAACCCGTTGCATATCCGCATTATGTTGCCCCCAAACCACAAAGCTATGGGGTTTATCGAGAACTTGAAACTCATGGCGATCGTGAATTCCCATCTCAAAGGGACTATCTACGAGGGTATCAAAATCCTTAGCATAGAAGCAATGTGGATTAGGCGTAGCTGGTAAAGCTGTTGCGATTTTCCATTGGGCGTTAGGTAAGGTAACTTCCACTTGATATCCCTGATGCAGATATTCAGGAACATACATAAACACAGCCGCACCTGTAAAAAAGGCATGGGTACGATCAATGTGATTAGTCCGCACCGTGAGTTCATTACAAAAAATGCGATAGCGAATTTTGATCGGCGAATTAATGGTTGAACTAGTTGAATTATTTGGGCGATCGCCACACTTCACCCGCCAATGATTTTTACTAATTTTTTGCCATGGTAGAGATTCCCCTTGATCAGCGATCGCTGTAAAGTCTTGCAAATTTTTGGCATATTCCCTTACTAAATAAGACCCAGGAGTCCAAACGGGCAGTTTCAGATCAAGAGAATCCGCGCACCAATCAGCGATCGTTAGTTCGACTTGTAACAAATGATTTTCTGGCTCAGGAATTGATAGGCGATAGGTAAATTGGTTTTGAGAAATATTACCTACTTTTTGTGAATCCATCATTTTTTGCTTAACCCTGCTCAGCAATGCTTATATAGTGGTTTTCAAATAAATGTATATTCATCTGAAAATCGCTATAGCTAATATATCAGCAGATCCCTACGATCTCCATCATTCACACGCCCAGTCAAATAAATAACCGATTTTGTAGAGCCTGACAAAGTCAGGCTCTACAAAATCGGTTATTTACTCCCTTCCCAGTATAAAAAACCCAAGAAGTGAGTGGCGGCGCGAAGCGCCGCCACTCACTTCTTGGGTTTTGTTTTTTCTTAATGCAAGTGACAACAGTTATAAGAGCGTGTTTGAGAAGTCTCCTATCTAGCATAAATTTCTGCTTTTACCCCCCTTAATCCCCCCTTTGAAAGGGGGGAAACTTGAATCCTCCCCCTTTCAAGGGGGAGTTAGAGGGGGTAAAAAACTTCTCAAACACGCTCTAACTTTAAATCTTCAGCAAGCATTGCTTTTAAAAGATTGAAAGCAAACAAGGGGCTTAAGCCCCTTGCCTCGCGATTATTAATGAGTTCCTGCCTTCTGGGCTGTGTCTTTGAGATTGGCATTAAAGAACATGGGAATGAACTTCTCCACAAAAGAAGAAGGATCTTTGTCCCATGCTTTCTTGAATATATCGATCCGAGTCTTTTGTAACTCAGAAGAGAATAAAGTCTCAGGGAGTTGATTGAGCAAATATTGAGGACGTTCCCATAGAGGAAGGGTTTCAGAAATCTTCAATAAATTCTCAAGGCGGCGCACTTCTGCACCAGCGAGAACATCCATTCCTGACTCAAACGCAGCATGTTCGATCGCTACATATTTACGCTTCGCAGCATCAACCTTGGCATAATGCGCTTCACTCTTTTTCGCAATCTCTCCAAGCTTGCGATTACCCCAACGCACATGAGCCGCTTCTTCAGGAAGAATCTTCTCAATGGTTTCGCGAATCTTGACGTTTTCGGGAGTTTGCTCAACTTTCTTGAGAGAGCGAATATGGGCGGCGAAATATTCACAACCACGCTTTTCGGCGACATTGATTCCCGCCAAGGCATCAATCACAAAATCCTCAGGATTGGAAGAGACTTCGTACTTGCTCAAGCGGTTAAATTCATCAATATATAAATTGCCATCGGGTGTACCGATCTCTTCGCCAAGCTCATACAGCAAATCAGTTAACCAAGCTGCATGACGGGCTTCATCCGAAACATGATGTGATAGATCTTGAATTAGCTCACGAGGCTTGCCATTGAGAAATTCCATCAGTCCAGTCAAATCTTTGCAACTACGCTGTTCGCTAAAGCGATAGCGATTTAAGGTGGTCATGTGGACTTCGCGCTGACGCACTACATTATCGAGAATGTCTTCAGCACTGAGTTGACCGCGAAATTTACGGGGATATGCAACAGTCATTTTATAAACCTAGATAATAAATACCTAAGCCAATTTTAGTCCTAATTTGTAAAGAAGTGTGAAGCCTGAACCCGTTACGCCTTTATCTACTCCCTATGACTGGCTCGATCGCTCCTTAGACTCGATCCACAAAGCCAATTGGTATCGCTCTACGCAAACCGTTACCAGCAAAGCAGGGGCGATCGCCATGATCGATGGACGCGAGATGTTGATGTTTGCTAGCAATAATTATTTGGGACTGGCAGGCGATCGCCGTTTGATTGATGCTGCCATTAACGCGACAGAACTTTATGGCACTGGCTCCACAGGATCGCGTCTGGTGACAGGGCATCTGGCTCTGCATGAAGAACTAGAAACGGCGATCGCTGATCTTAAAAATACCGATGCAGCCCTAGTGTTTAGCTCTGGCTATTTAGCAAATTTGGGGACAATTGCCGCGATCGTGGGAGCGCGAGATTTGATTTTAGGTGATGAATATAATCACTCTTGTTTAAAAAAGGGGGGCTTGCTCAGTGGTGCAACGGCGATCGATTATCAGCATTTGGACTTAGGGGATCTCACTGCCAAATTGCAAGAGCATCGGGCGAAATATCGGCGCTGCCTGATTACGACTGACAGCGTATTTAGTATGGATGGCGACCTTGCACCATTGCGGGAAATTATGGAATTAGCCAACCAATATGGCTGCATGGTGTTAGTGGATGAGGCGCATGGCACAGGCGTATTTGGCGATCGCGGCGGTGGTTTGACTCAGGCTTTAGGAATTCAGGAAAACTTAATCCAAGTAGGAACCCTCAGCAAAGCTTTGGGCAGTTTGGGCGGCTATGTGACAGGATCTGCGAAATTAATCGACTATTTACGCAATCGCGCCGCAACTTGGATTTATACAACAGGGCTATCGCCTGCGGATACGGGCGCAGCGATCGCCGCCATTAGGATCGTCAAAACTGAGAATGCTCTGCGTGAGCAGCTTTGGCAAAATGTGGCGCTATTTAAACAGGGTTTACAAAATTTGGGCATTCAGGCGATCGCCTTGGACTCGCCAATTATGGCGATCGTGGTGGGCGATATTCCGCAAACGCTCCAAATAGCACAATCTTTAAAAGAAAATGGCATTTTTGCCCCCGCCATTCGTCCGCCTACAGTGCGATCGGCGAGGCTTCGCATCACCTTAATGGCTACGCATACCCCCAGCCAAATTCAAAAATTATTAGACTGCCTCTCAAAATAAAGAAGGGTCGCGATGCGACCCTTCTTTATTTTGACCTCAAATAAAAGTGGCGTTGCTTCGCGCCGCCACTTTTATTTGGGAAATTATTTAAGCTTCTGGGGTTGCTTCTTCAGTAACTTCAGCAACTTCAGCGATTTCTTCGGTAATTTCTGGCTCAGCTACCTCTGGTAGTGGTTTGGTGGGTTTAGGCCCCCTCACTAAAGCGAGATTTACAGGAGCTTTGACTTCCTCTTCCTTACCGCCTCTTTTATCTCGCTTGCCTTTACCACCATCACGGCCAGAACGCTTTTTGTCGGAATCATCACCCCGTTTTGCATTAGTCGTATTTTCGCTACCCTCTGGCTTAGGTTGACGATCTGCTTTTTTGATAGGACGTTCTACCATTATTAAATTCCTGATTACTTGATGTATTTGTATCCTAGCCTGTTTAGGGTGATGCGATTTAATAAAGGGGCAAAAATTTTACAGCATGGCAAAGACATGATGCAAAATTTTTGCCTCTTTATTTTGCGAAGGATTTGTAAAACAAAAAATGGCGTAGTCATTTTTTGTTTCGGGATAGGACACTATTGATTTAGATAAAATCTAGAATTACAAATAGCTTCCCTAGAGAGAGAGAATTCCAATCCCTAGCATTATCACTAGACTTATAAATTCCGTAGTTAGGAATACAAAATTACACTTTCCCTACCACTTAATCTCAGCTTAATTCCAAATACCTACTAAGCCAAGAGTGAGAAGCAAACCAATGACAAATCACTATTCCGTTGCAATTGTTGGTGGTGGTCAAGCAGGTTTATCCATGAGCTATTGCTTAAAGGAAAGAGACTTAGACCATATTATTTTTGAGAAAAATCAAATCGCCAATGCATGGCGATCGCAACGTTGGGATTCCTTTTGCTTAGTAACTCCTAACTGGCAATGCCAACTTCCCGGATTTCCCTATAAAGGCGAAGAACCAGAAGGATTCATCAAAAAAGATGAAATAGTTAAATATATTGAAAGTTATGCCCAATCCTTTAATCCTCCCATTAAGGAAGGCGTAGAGGTCTTAAGTGTTAGACGTGGCGATCGCGGTATTTTTGAACTACAAACTAGCATTGGTGATTACACCGCCGATCAAGTCGTCATCGCCGCAGGAGCCTATCATCAGCCCAAAATCCCCCCAATTGCCGAGCGATTACCATCGGCGATCGTGCAATTACATTCCTCTAAATATAAAAACCCCGAATCCTTACCCACAGGCGCAGTCTTAGTCATCGGCACAGGTCAATCGGGCTGTCAGATTGCCGAAGACCTGCACCTCGCAGGACGAAAAGTTCATTTATGCGTCGGTAGTGCGCCGCGATCGCCCCGTCGCTATCGGGGCAAAGATGCCGTTGAATGGCTAGACCTCATGGGTTATTACGACCTATCGATCGATCAACATCCTCAAAAAGAGAAGGTTCGTGCTAAGGCTAATCACTATCTCACAGGACGGGATGGCGGTAGAGAGATTGATTTGCGGCGCTTTGCCCTCGAAGGAATGCAACTACATGGGCGTTTAAAAGCCATTATCCGTGAGCTAGATCATACGAAATTAGAATTTTTCAACGATCTTCAGCAAAATCTTGATGGTGCTGATGCTGTTGCCGAAAGTATTAAGAAAACCATTGATAACTTTATCGAAAAGAATCATATTGAAGCACCGATAGAACCTCCCTACCAACCCGTCTGGCAACCAGATATGGGTAAGCTCGATCTCGATCTAAATACCGCAGAAATTAATACGGTGATTTGGTGTACAGGGTTTAAATCGGACTTTAACTGGATTGAGGTTCCTGTCTTTGACGGCAAGGGCTATCCCGGACACGATCGCGGCGTAACTGAGGTTAAAGGCTTATATTTCTTAGGATTACCTTGGCTCTATACATGGGGTTCGGGCAGATTCTCAGGTATTGCCAGAGATGCAACTTATCTGGCTGATTACATCATGGCTCGCCGCAAGGTCGCCCATGTTAGTGACTGGACAGTAGTTAATGAGTTTTTACTCGGTTCGTAAACGCGAAAAATTAGACATGCGCGGCTTTGCCGCGCATGTCTAATTTCTTACCTGTCGATTTCGATAGGTAGGCGATCGCCTTTTGACTCATTTTCCCAACAAAAGTATGGTTTCCTATCGATAGTGATAGAGTTCTCTTTTTCGTAACTAGGTATACAAAATAGAAGTGGAACTAGAAACTAATCTGACACTTAGTCATTGGCTATTAGCTATTGGCTTTTAAAGAGCATTTAGGGATTTGTAAGCAAAAGTTCCCAACTATATAACTGTCCGCAATTATCTTTCTCAAAACCATTTAACCTTACGGAAAAAACAATGCCTGAAGTAACTACTCCTGCTCATCAGACTGGCGATTTCTTTGTGAACTATGAAGAGAAAGTATTTGAAGATGTCAAAGCCGAACCAGGGGAGAAAGCGCTTGTCACCTTCCATACAGTTGCCTTTGAAGGTTCGATTGGATTTGTCAACTTACTCCAAGCGACTCGCTTACTTCGCAAAGGTTTTGAGACTTCAATTCTCCTTTATGGGCCGGGTGTAACTCTGGGCGTACAGCGTGGCTTTCCTAAACTAGGCGATGCTGCTTTCCCCGGACATCAAAACTTTAATGATCAAATCTCAAAATTTATGTCAGAAGGCGGAAAAGTATACGCCTGTCGCTTTGCCCTTCAAGCTCTCTACGGACATGGCGAACCTTCTCTAATCCCCGGTATTCGCCCAATTAGTCCCCTTGATGTTTTAGATATTATTCTTTTACATCGCAAAGATAATGCCTTCATTTTGGATACTTGGACTCTTTAGGTTTTTACGACTTATCCCAAATCAAGAAATGGCTACGCCATTTCTTGATTTAAAAACCTTTTCTTAGATGTAGATAGGTTGCGGACAAAGTTCGCAACCTATCTACACAAACACAGTAAATTGGGAACTTTTAAGGAACTTGATCAATCGTGGATTACTCACGCAAAGTTAGAGCCGCCGCCGTTCAAATCAGTCCTGTTTTGTTTAGCCGTGATGGAACAACAGAAAAGGTCTTGCAAGCGATCGCTAAAGCCGCCAAGGAAGGCGCACAGATCGTCGTCTTTCCTGAAACCTTCGTTCCCTACTATCCCTACTTTTCCTTCATTCAGCCACCTGTGATGATGGGTAAAGACCATATGCGGCTCTACGAAGAAGCCGTCGTTGTTCCTAGTCCTGTCACCGATGCCGTCAGCCAAGCCGCGCGATCGCATAGTATTGTTGTCGTTTTAGGAGTGAATGAGCGTGATGCAGGTTCTCTCTATAACACTCAACTAATTTTTGATGCCGATGGTTCTCTATTGCTGAAGCGGCGTAAAATCACCCCGACTTATCACGAACGGATGGTTTGGGGACAGGGTGACGGTGCAGGGTTAAAGGTAGTGGATAGTGCAGTGGGCAAAGTTAGTGCTCTTGCTTGTTGGGAACATTACAATCCCTTAGCCCGATTTGCACTGATGTCCCAACATGAGCAAATCCATTGCGCTCAATTTCCGGGTTCGCTAGTTGGTCAAATCTTTGCGGATCAAATTGAAGTAACTATTCGCCATCATGCTCTGGAATCGGGATGTTTTGTGATTAATGCGACGGGTTGGCTCTCAGCGGAGCAAGTGAGTCAAATCACCAACGATGAGAAGTTACAAAAGGCGCTCAGTGGTGGTTGCAATACCGCCATTATCAGCCCCGAAGGAACCCATCTCTGTCCACCGATTACCGATGGTGAAGGCATGGCGATCGCTGATCTCGATTTTTCGCTAATTACAAAACGAAAGCGAATGATGGATTCCGTCGGTCATTATGCCCGTCCTGACTTGTTACAAGCCCATTTGAATACGGAACCCTTTGCAGGTTTTCAAATCAAAAATGGCGGTGAAGCAATCCCCGCTATTTCTGAAATTGGACTCAATGGATTAAAAGATTACGCCGAATCTCAAATATAAGTACAAGGGGTTGAAGCCTTTTGTCTGTAAAGAATATGAATATAAATAAACAGCAATTAATTACGGAATTACAGACTAAGGGTTTGCAGCTAGTCGATCGCCCCAGTGAGCAAATAGGAACCAATGGACGCAAAGGCGGCGCAGGGCCCTCAGATCATAAGGCGATCGCCATTGATGGCACAACAGTCATGGTTCCTGTGTTCAATAGCGTTGCATCGCAATCCCCCTATTCGATAAATATCGATCAAGATGATTTGATTTTGCAATTAGACGAGAAAGCGATCGCGCCCATTTCTTTCCCCAAGTCCCCTAACTTCTATAATCTCACCACCAGCGATGGCATTCCCTATTGGAAAATAGCGCTATTACATAGCCATGATGTCCTCGCCACAACGGTTTTACAAACCTGTATGCGCTACAACCATACAGAAACCTCTTGCCAATTTTGCGCGATCGGGCAGTCCCTCGAAGCAGATCGCACAATCGCTCGTAAAACTCCTACGCAACTAGCCGAAGTTGCGGAAGCTGCCGTGCGCTTGGATGGAGTTAAAAATATGGTGATGACCACAGGTACACCGAATATTAGCGATCGCGGGGCGGCTTATTTAACGGAATGTGCGAAGGCGATTAAAGCTAAGGTCGATATTCCGATTCAGGCTCAATGCGAACCGCCCGATGATTTTATCTGGTTTGAACGGATGAAAGCGGCTGGGATTGATACTTTAGGAATGCATCTGGAAGCCGCCGATCCACAGGTTCGCGCCAAAATTATGGCAGGAAAAGCGAGTGTCCCCCTTGAATATTATTTTGAAGCCTTTGCGGAGGCAGTTAAAGTCTTTGGCTGGGGACAGGTCAGCACCTATCTCTTAGCAGGACTAGGCGATAGTCTAGAAACTCTGGTAACAACCTGCGATCGCCTTATTAGTATTGGCGTTTATCCCTTTGTCGTTCCCTTTGTACCCATTAGTGGAACTCCCTTAGCCAACCATCCTGCGCCATCAACGGAATTTATGTTCTCGGTATATGAACAGGTGGGAGCTTTGCTAAAGCGATCGCAAATGTCCTCCGCCGATATCAAAGCAGGTTGTGCTAAATGTGGTGCTTGTTCCGCACTTTCTCTATTTGAATAAAGAATCGCAAGAAACTTTTAAAAGGTTTGTTTAGCAAACCTTTTAAAAGTTTCTTGAATAAGTTAGATAAATAATTAAATGAATAATTACACTTTTAAACTCGCCTCTACACCTCAAGAAATTGCCGCTTATTTTGAACTTCGCAAAGCCATCTTTGTTGAAGAACAATATGTATTTGAAGAAAATGATGTCGATGATATTGATGCGATCGCCTATCCTATCGTTGCCATCAATCCCGAAAATGAACAAGTCGTGGGCGTAGTCCGCATTTACGAAACCGAAAAAGGTATTTGGTACGGCGGCAGGTTAGGAACCCATCGCGATTATCGACGGGGTTGGCAAATTGGCAAGGGCTTAATTTATAAGGCAGTTACCACCGCTAATACATGGGGTTGCGATCGCTTTTATGCCACCGTTCAAATTCAGAATGTGCGCTTTTTCCAAAGGCTGCATTGGCAATCACTTAAGGAAATGACCATTTGCGATCGTCCTCATCACTTTATGGAAGCAGATTTAAACTTCTATCCACCCCATAACGAAATTCGTCCTGCATTCCCACCCCAACTGCGTGAGGCTTCCTAATGCTGGGGACACTAGCAGAAAAATTGCGCCAATCTCTAGGCATCTTGCATAAACAGGATATCCAGATTGCCGCTAAGGGGCTGGGGGAAGCATGGAACGAAGCGATTCTGTTAGGCGATGATTGTGCAGCCATACCCGATGGCGATGGCTTTTTACTATTGGCTGCCGAAGGAATGCTACCTCAGTTAATCGCCACCGATCCTTGGTTTGCGGGTTGGTGCGCGATCATGGTCAACGTGAGCGATATTTACTCCATGGGCGGGAAGCCGATCGCCGTTGTTGATACGCTCTGGAGTGAGTCTCCTGACTCTATTTCTGAGTTACTCGCAGGTATGAAAGCCGCCTCTAGCGCCTATCAAGTACCCATCGTTGGCGGGCATACCAATTGTCGAAGTTCCTACAATGCTCTATCCGTAGCCATTCTCGGACGCGCCCAGAAATTACTCACCAGTTTTAATGCTCAGCCCGATGATTTGCTACTAGTGGCGATCGATTTGCGTGGTCAGTTCCATCCTGACTATCCCTTTTGGAATACCGCAACTAATGCCGATCCTTCCCAATTACAGAAAAATCTAGCGATTTTGCCCCAATTAGCGGAAGCAGAACTCTGTGACACGGCAAAAGATATCAGTATGGGCGGAATCATTGGCACATTATTAATGCTGACCGAAACTTCTAATTGTGGCGCAGTCCTAGATTTAGATAAGATTCCCTTACCAGTGCATACATCTTTAGAGCGTTGGCTAATTTCGTTCCCCAGTTACGGATTTCTCTTAAGCGTGCGTCCTGTACATGTCCAAGCAGTACAATCCCTATTTCAATCTCAAGATCTAGCCTGCGCCGTAGTCGGCACAATCCAAACTGGTACAAAAATAATCCTTAAATCACAAAATGAATCAGTTGTATTTTGGGACTTTGCTCAAGATCTCTTAACAGGATTTTCAAAATAGATTTCTGTGAGAATTGCTTCGCAATTCTTACAGAAATCTAAGTATTATCGACACGTAGATCTAGGAATTTTTGCATGGCTGCGCCACTAGTAACAACTTCCTTGGCATAGACGATCGCCTCAGGGATATCTTCACACAATCCATAGAGCCAGAGATGAAATCCACAATTCCATAGCACTGAATTGAGATATTCCGAAGGTTCAGCCTTGAGGGCAGAGAGAATTTTATTCGCAACTTCCGCCGCATCGGCGATCACAGGATCTTCGGTGCTAAAGCCAAATTGACGCGCCGACATGGTTAGACGTTCAAAGCGATCGCCATGATTAATACCGATAATCGCAGTACGCGATCGCGGCAAATCTACACTACCTTCCCAACCTTTAACGGTGGCAAATTCGGTAATCCCATGCTGGGCAAAGGCTTCGCGAATATTTGCTTCCGTGGGCGGATGAACAAAGCCCGATACAATCAATTGCTTCCCTTGATAGGGTGACCACATCAGTTCTAGGGTGGCAAAGGGAGGTCGCTTGCCAATTTGTTCGCGATAGGGAACTAAACCTTGAGCAAGGGGAAAGTGTCTCGGCAAATATACAAATCCCAAATTGTGGGTTTCCAGATTTTGATGTACTTGAGAAAGGGTCAAATCTTGCCAATCTAAGCCCAATGCTTTCCAAATTTCTATAAAGGGCAATCCTTCCTTGGTCGGCATCCGATCGCCACCATGCATCAAAACAGGAATTCCCGCCGCCGCCAATATTATCGCCATCACAGGGCTAACTGGTGCAGTTTTCGATCTGCCATCGTAGGGAGAACCAAGGACTAAGACCTGTTTATCAGAGGCGATCGCTGCCACCTTTGCTCCCAGTAACTTATAAGCATCGAGCATTCCTGCTAACTCCTCACTGGTCGGACGCTTAATCCGATGGGCGATCATAAATGCTCCAATTTGGGCAGGAGTTGCTTCCCCCTGCAACATCAAAATTGTGGCTCTCTCTGCTTCTTGGCGCGTCAAGCTTTTGCTGGTATGGGGACCACTTCCAACTTTACGCAAAAATTCACGAAATTCTTGGCTCATTACTTTTTGTTTGAATTTAATGCAAAAGTCGGCTAGACGTTGAATTATAGCGGTAAATCCCCAAGATAGTTACAAGGCGACGCACCGTAACTATCTTGGGGATTTATTCCAGAATTAGATGATGCGTGACTTTGCCAATTCTGGACTGGGAAAGAAGTAGGCGATCGCCAGTTGACTAGCTCTCTCTAGATTTATCTAGATTGCCAGAGGGCTAAGCCGCCGATGAGTCCTAGGTCATTGGAAACGATCGCGACTTTGTCCGATAAATTTAGTGATAATTTTACTGACAAATCGACATTCACTAAGCGCGAATTGCCGCCACCAATATAGAGTTTGTCAAAATTAAATAACTTGTAAAGTGAAGCGAGCGCCGCCGCTAATTTGACATTCCATAATTCCACACCCATCTGATCTAAAGCTGCTTGTCCCAAACAATCCTCATAGGTATGCTCACCTTGGAAAATATGTTGTCCTAATTCTAAATTGGGTAAGAGGTTGCCATTGAGGAAAAGAGATGATCCAAAGCCTGTGCCTAGAGTGATTACTAGTTCCACGCCATGCCCTACGATCGCGCCGCAACCTTGCACATCGGCATCATTGGCAATGCGTAAAGGTTTACCTAATTTATCTTGCAATACTTTAGCTAAGGGAAACCCATCCCAATCAGGATGTAAATTAATCGCGCCCCTCGTGACTCCATACTCCACCACACTCGGAAAGCCAATCGTCAGGCGATCGCAATTCCCTTGATTCGCAATCAAGTCCAGCAAGGCGGCGATCACTGCCTCAGGTGTCGCAGGGTGTGGTGTGGCTATTTGCGATCGCGTCGAAGCAAATGTCCGATCTTCTCGTAATAAGATCGCTTTAATACTACTTCCGCCGACATCAATGGCTAATGTTAATAAGCTCACTTAAAATTAACTTCTAATAATAGATAATGGTAGTACAGCAATTACCAACCTAATCTAAGAATTTTTTGGAAAGGGTGGCAAAGCCGCCCTTTCCAAAAAATTCTTAGATTGAGTTTGAGCGCAAAACGCTGTAACTAAAGCAATTCTTAATCGCATTAACTATTAGATTTTAGTGAAATAGCAAATAAATTGCTCCGTCCTTCTTCAAATTAAATTTTATTTTACGAGTCAAGCCTGTGCATAGGCGAGGAATTAGGTATGGTTACTGCATTAATGCTGAGAGCAAGCTCTGAGATTGCCAATAGAGCTAAAGATGAGCTTTCATTGAGAGAGTACAGTCCTTTGCAAATCGCTAACGATTTGGGAATCGCCGTGCAGTTAGTTGAAAATTTTTTGAATGGTGAGATCGTCGATCTTAGTACCTATAATCTAATTTGCGGACATCTAAATATTCCTTTTCAAGAACTAGGCGCAGCCGCTAAGACAGATGCTCCCAAACTGAATATCGCCCCAACAGTTAATGCACGGACTAATAATAATGATAGTAAAACTAATAGTAAAAATAAGCCTATAGATCAGAATGGGGTCGCGAATTCATCTTTAGGTATTAATTCCCCTATCAATGAGATTATCGGTCAAAAGGCAATTAATGATTTAGTAAATTTACTCAGACAAAATTTATCTGAGCCATTAATTCGTCAATGCGATCGCCTCAGAATTATAGATGTAAATTATCCTCTCAAATTATCAGATCTATATGTTGATATCAATGTTTTTAGTGATTTATCCAGTAGTCAATATCTAGATTTTAATGAGATTTTTGCTAATGTTTCCCCCGAACAATACGATCGCTTTTATCTAGAAAAACTCTATCCCCAAACCATAACCGTAACTCAAGCATTAGAAGAGAATCAGAAAATTCTCTTGGTGGGCAGATTGGGTAGTGGAAAAACAACTTTACTGAAATATTGGGCTTTTTCCTGTATTTCGGCTAATATTCTCGCCAATTACTTACCGATATTTTTATCACTCCCATCTTTATATAGTTCACACCACTTTTCGGAGATTAATTCACCAAATTATGTTTGGGATTTGATTAAATCGCAAATTCGTAACTATGGATTAGCGAGTGAATTGGCTGATGAAAAAATCTTAGCGCAATTACTCCAAGATGGTCGATTGTTATTGCTTTGGGATGGCTTAGATGAAATTCCTGAAATACATCGCGCCGCGATCGCCCAGCAGCTTCAAAACTTTAGCGATCGCTATCCCCAAAATCGTCTAGTCATCGCCACACGCAATCCCGTCTACGGACATCTACTGGAATCTTTTCAAGTTTTGGAAATGGCTCCTTTTAAGGATGCTCAAATTGCGGCTTTTGCGACTAAATGGTTTCAAAAGACCTGTCCCCAAAAGCCTAAAAAAATAGACAAATTTCAGCAATTGCTAAATACCAATCAGCCCTTAACGGAAGTGGCTAGCAATCCTCTATTTCTGACCTATCTTTGTAACTTCTTTAACAGTTACGAATATCTCAAGCCTAATTTCTATCAAGAGATTCTCAATCTCCTCTTAACCAAATGGGAACAGACTAAATGCTTATCCCCTAATCATGACCAAGCAGAACACCGATTATCGAATGCTCAAAAACAAGATTTGCTTTCCTATATCGCGATCGTTGCCTTAGATCGTCATGGCTATGTCTGGCAAAACAATGAACTTGAAGATGACTTTCAAGACTGCATTAGGGCTAGTCGCAGTTTAGGAAATCTGACCATCGATCGCGATCATCTCTTCCAAACGCTGAAGTGGCAACATAGTCTACTAGTTGAATGCTCTAAGGGAGTGCATTGTTTAACTCACACGACCTTGCATGACTATCTCGCCGCTTATCGCATTGCGAATAGCAATCCTAATGCCGCCCAAAAGTATCTATTAGAACGGATGTATCTCAAGCGCTGGCATGGAGTGATTGTGATGACAGTGAGCATCTCTCGCCAAGCCGATCGCGTGTTGCAGCAGATGAAGCGGAAAATTGACGAACTTGTGGTTAAAGATCCGCACCTCCAGTCCTTTTTGACATGGGTAAATCAACAATCCATTCAGATGAAAACTCCCTACAAGGCGGCGACAATTCGGGCTTTGTACTTGGATATTGATCTAGAAAATACGCGATCGCTAGATCGGGCTAGGGCTTTAGATATCGCCCATTCGCGATCGCTAGAAAGAGCCAGAATGCGAGCAATGGGTATTGATAACACGATGGAAACAGAAGTGGATATTGATTACACGATTAATCTCGCACTTAACCTTGACCTCGCGCTCTACTTTGCCAATCATCCTGTTTTAGAACTCGCTTGTACCCTAGAGCCAGATCTGCATAAGGGTTTACAGTTGTTGCGTCAGAAGTTTCCTGATCCCTATAAAGATCGCGAAAAGTTTGCTAAGTGGTGGCAAGCGAAGGGTTTAGATTGGTCAAAAAAACTTCGCAGCTTAATCGTGCAGCATCGTAAAGGTTCTCAAGAATGGCAATTTAGTGAGAACCAACTTAAAATTTTGCGAACTTATCACGAGGCAAATAAATTGCTGATCGAATGTCTGAATAATGCCGAATATGTAACCCCACTAGTCAAGAGTCAAATTGAATCTACGTTGCTCTTGCCCCAAGGCGAATACACCATATTGCAGTATTAAAGATAGTGACAGTCCGAAGGGCTGTCCCCATCTTTAATACTGCAAACCAAAACCCAAAAAGCGAGTTGCGGCGCTTCGCGCCGCAACTCGCTTTTTGGGTTTTATGTCCTAAGCAAAACTTACACTGCTATACAAAAACTAGTGAGGATTTGCAAAACACAAAATGGCGTAGTCATTTTGTGTTTTGGTATTCGCTACTTAATATGGCAATGACGATTGGTATACTTTAGAAACTAAAAGTAATTAAATCCAAGAGATCAATATATCTGTGTTAGAGGTAAGCAAAGTCTGTAAATCCTATGGGAAAAAGCAAGTTTTACAAGACTTGAGCTTTGCGATCCAATCAGGGGAAGTTTATGGTTTACTGGGCCCTAACGGTGCTGGCAAAACCACTACTATCAGTATTCTATGCGGTTTGATTAAAGCCGATCGCGGCACAATTACCATCAACGGGCAAAGCTCCTTGAACTTAATGCGATCGCTGATTGGGGTAGCGCCACAGGAAAATATTTTCTATAAAAGTCTAACCTGTCTGGAAAATCTCAAGTTCTTTGGTCAGCTTTATGGCTTGAGCAACGAACTTTGTCGTAAGCAAGCCAACTACTGTCTAGAACTCGTTGGGCTGGGCGATCGCGCCAATAGTATTGCCGAAAACCTAAGTGGAGGGATGCAGCGTCGTCTGAGCATGGCGATCGCCTTAGTTCACAATCCGCAATTGGTGGTTCTTGATGAACCCACTACAGGGCTAGATATCGAAGCTCGTTATGAAATTTGGGAAGTAATTCGCAATTTATCCAGCCAAGATACCGCAGTTTTATTGACAACCCATTTACTCGATGAAGCGGAACGCCTCTGTCAGAGAATTGGAATCATTAAGCATGGCAGATTACTCGCGGAGGGTAATCTCGAAGAGTTAAGGAAATACGTGCCTGCCCAAGAAATCGCCTTTGTCTCTACACCCACCGAGGATTTAGCAATTCAACGCGGGATAGAGCTAGGATTTGAATATAGGCGTTATGGGAGTGACCTTGCCTTTTGGTTACCCAAAGCGATGGAATTAAAAGAAATATTGGATTGCTTTAACGGGATTGCGATCAATTCGATCATGCGCCAACCCGTCCGCCTTGAGAATATCTACGTGGAAGTTACCCAAAATGGCAGTCCTAAATAAAAGAAATTCGGCACAAAGTGCCGAATTTCTTTAAAAGCCAAGAAGCATTTGCGCCGACCATGCTTAAGCAATACCTTGGGCATGTTTAAATACTGCCTTCGTAAAAGCTAATAAATTTTGCTGCATTTTTTCCTTGTCTGACGAAACTAAGCGATCGAGGGAAGTGTAATAGGTCGCGGCGAGCTTAGGGCGACTACCAGTTTTCATCATCCATAATCCCTCCGCTAAACTAGCCCTAATTTCCACCAAAATCTCTTCATTATCCGACAAAGTAAATCGTTCGGAAATTCCTTGAAACGCCCGAATATGATCTTTTTCATCCCCCTTTACCCATACGGTGGCAACTAAGTAAGGACTCACCGACTGTAAATTATTATGCTGAATCGATCGCGAAGCATAGATATAAAGCAACTGTAACCAAGGTAAAGGATAAATTATCTCTAAGGCACTGTAGCCACTCTTTTTAGAGGTAATATCCCGCTCTTGTAAATAGGCGATCGTGCTAGCCCATTGCTCGCTAAATCTAGCTGCCACATCAGGATTAAGAAATAATTCTCCCCAAGTACTATGTTGCCAAGGCTGCATATCCATGAAATGCATATACTCAGCAAACTCATGGGCGAGACGATCTTGCTGCTGGGCTACCATTGCGTAGATGTCTTGCCAGCAAAAGTAAGGCATAGCCGCATTTACATCATCACGAGGCTGAAGATAACAGAGCTTTGCGGCTTCGCCAGTTAAAATTTCGGGGTCAATGAGGCAATAACTATTACTAATCAGCACTACATAGGTAGGCTTTTGCTGGGACTTTGCTAATAAGAAAAAAGCGTCGAGTGAATGTTTGTTTAATTCACTTTCTAGCCGATGATCGCAAATAATGTCAAAGTCCTGACATTCTAAGAGAATGTCAGGCTGAATATCAGAAGCAAAGAAGGGATGACTAATCGCTTTAACAAATGTCGAACTAGATTTACCCGATCGCTGGGTCAAAAAATCTACAAACTCCTGTCCTAAATCTGGAATATTTTCTAATAAATATTCCCAAGAGGCCGCAAAACGCTCTCTCTTATTTAGCTCTGGTGGCAGCAAAAAAATATTACTCATAGCTGGGCGCTATCTAGCCTCGTTTCGCTACATTGTATAGTTTATAAGTTGACAAATATTTAGTAGGAAAGCAATAGTTACGATTTCCCCTAATTAACAACATACAGTGCTTTGAGCTAGACACAAACTTTTTTGTGAAATTTCCCAGTAGAAATCTATAAGAAAGTTTTTCTAAAAACTTGCACTTTAATAGCCGTGTTTCCATAAATTAAGCCACTCTCACTTTAACGCAATTCCATAGAAATTTCTTGATTTTACTGTAAGGGTTCTGTAATTTAGTTCTTGGGGGCATAGCTTCGCCCTACTCTCAAAAATCTCTTTTTTTAGATCCCTCCCAGAGCCTTGTTTTTAATTATTCCGAACTGAAGTTAAAATAGTGTCTTAAAGCTTGAACTTTGCCGCTTCGATCGCAACTATGGTAGAAGTATTGACTAACGAATCCCCCAAACAGATTATTCAGAGCAACGCTATTGTGGCGAATGGTTTGAGCAAAACCTATCGCACAGGCTTTTGGTTAAACCAAAAAGTTAGTTCTTTGCAGTCTTTTTCGTTAACTATCCGCAAAGGGGAGACTTTTGGGGTGCTGGGTCCTAATGGGGCAGGCAAGACGACTTTATTAAAGATTTTGCTAGGAATTGTCCAGCCCTCTTCAGGAATGGGAGAGATTTTAGGCTATCCTCTAGGCGATCGTACTGCTAAACAGTTCATCGGCTATTTGCCCGAAAATGCCTACTATTACGACTATTTGACAGGCTGGGAATTACTCGATTTTATCGGTAGTTTATTTGGAGTCCCCCCAGCCCTGCGTCGTCAACGAATTGCCGATTTGCTAGATTTGGTGGGGCTGTCGCAGTCGGTGGCTCGGAAAAAGCAATTGCGGCAATATTCTAAGGGGATGGTGCAAAGAATTGGGGTGGCGCAAGCCCTGATCAATGATCCCGAAGTTGTATTTCTCGATGAGCCGATGTCTGGACTTGATCCTGTAGGGCGTTATCAAGTCCGCGAAATCATTTTGATGCTTAAGAAGCAGGGCAAGACGGTATTTTTTAATAGCCACATTTTGTCAGATGCCGAATTAATCTGCGATCGCATTGGCATTCTCAATAAGGGTGAGCTAGTAGCCATGGGAACTTTAAATGAGTTGTTGGGTATGGAGCAGTCCTATCAGGTGAGTGGGCATGGTGGTACTGAGGAAGAGTTACAGCCTTGGTTGGAGCATTTATTATTTCAAGGTGATACTTGGCATGGTCAGTTAGCTAAGGATTTACCAGAGTTTCTCATTTATCTGGCGAGTATTGGCGCAAAGCCGATCTCCATTGATTTAGCGCGTCAAACTCTCGAAGAATTTTTTATCGAACAAATTAAAGCTTCGCGTCATAAAGACTAATAGCAAAACCCAAAAAGCGAGTTTCGGCGCTTCGCGCCGAAACTCGCTTTTTGGGTTTTGCTCTAATACTGAGTGGGAAGGGAATAGATATTGCGCTGCAATATCTATTCGGGACTGGATTCTTCGATATAGATGCGATCGCCGCCAGACTGTTGGGCTTGGAGAAGGGCTTCGGTAGAGATTTTCAGGAGCGCACTAAAACTATTCTCATCGCTAGTTGTGCGGCTGTCTAAAACTCTTACCACGCCACCAATACTGACCGTTAGCGGAAATAATAACCCTGAAGAGACGGCGATCGGATGCTTCCGAATACTATCTAAAAGATCGTTGGCAACTTGTTTACAGGCTGACGCTTCATGGTGGGGCGTAACGCATACAAACTCATCTAAACCACAACGATAGATCAAACTATTCGCCGCGCAGCTATGACTTAACCTGCCAGCGATCGCCTTAATGGCTTCACTGCCGATTTGTGATCCATAGGACTCAGTAACTTCACTAAAGCGATCGATATCAATATTCAATACACTCAAAAAACCATAGCCTTTGTAATTGCCATATCCTTGAAACTGCTGCATGATTTTGGGTCTCACCGAAGCAAAAGCCTGTTCGCTCAAAAGCTTGGTCAAGGGATCAAAGAGAGACAAAGAATCTAACAAATCATTTTGAGCTAAGAGTCTTTGATTTGTCCATGTCAGAGATTGCATTAAAGCCTTAGTTCTCAGTCCTGAGCGCACTCTTGTTTTGAGTTCTGAGCTATCTATCGGATTTCCTAAAAATTCATCTACCCCCGTATCCAAACCGATTTGGCGCTGTCTGTAGTTAAACGCCTCAACTATCAAAATAAAGTAAGTCGTAATCAGATCAGTATGTTCTAAATTAGCTTTGATCCGATGACATAGCGCCAAACCCGATACATCGGGCAACGTCCAATCCGCAAGTACGATTGCAGGTTTCTTTTGCAGAATCATATCCCAAGCCTGTTCACCATCAGTTGCGGTGATGCAGTTGTATTTTTCTTCTGCTAAGACTTGCTCGATCGCGGATAACAATTTGCGATCGCCACTAGCAACCAGAATGAGGGAATTATGCCGATAGTATTTCAGTCTGCGAAAATCCAAAGTGTTTACCTCGCTATATCTGACATTCCCAAACCACTTTTAAGATTTAAGCTTAAAACCCAAATTTTATCAGCTAGGTAAAATACCGCAAACTATACCAATTCTCAAAATGCCAATAATACTTTTATAGCAATGTAAGTTTTGCTGAGGACATCAGCCTCAAAAGAGAATAGCGGTAAAATCACCATCATTCTCTTTTACCAGTTCCCAAAAGTGTTGTCACCCTTTTAGAAATTAAAGCTAAACCTAGTCATACCAATTCCCGAAAGTATGCCAACACTTTTGGGAATTCAAAGCCAAACCCAGTCAGGGTTTTAAAAGCACAAAATGGCAGAGCCATTTTGTGCTTTGGTGTAAGAGTTTAAATTATTTTTTACCCCAGCCAAATAATCCACCTTTCTTTTCGGCAGGCTTGGCAGCAGCTTGGGCGATAGACGTGCTGACTTGATTGATATATTTAAGCGCCGTTGGTTCTTTCGGATCGAGTTTTAGCGCTTTTTGGAAGCTTGCTTTGGCGATCGCGGCGGCGTTTTGATTCATCTGCACCACCCCTTTAAGGGCATAGATCTTGGCATTATTGGGATCAAGCTTTTCCGCACTAATTAATTCTTTTAGAGCATCAGTCCATTGCTTTTTACCAATAAATAGCTCCGCCATATTTAGGTTACGCAGCGCGGGGGACTGGGTAGGAGGCTTGGTGACTGCTGGTTCATGATTCAAAGTAGCGCTCGATGCGGGAATCGGAGTCGCAGAGGCAGCACTACTCCCCGTGGTAAAGCCGAGGCTCGACTGAGTAAGGACATATACGAGATTTAACTCACTCAAGGCGGCGGTATATTCCAGAATTGACTCTAGATTTTCATATTGCTTAGGTGAAATTTGATCGACAAATTGCTGATAGGTAATTTCATGGGGAAGCCTCTGGAGCTTTTGAGCAATTTCCGAGGTTAAGGTTGGTGTTGTTCCCTTTTGTTTTTGACCTTGGGCAAACATTCGCAAAGTAGCCAAATATTCCCCCCTTTCGCGATCGCTATTGAGGACTTGGTAAGCAGGGCTAACCATTTTAGAAAAATATTTAGTCGCAATTTCCTTTTCTTCGCTAGTGCGACCAAAGACATCAGGATGCAAAATTTTGGCAAGCTTGAGAAATTTTTTGCGAATTTGGGCTGCCTCCGTCGTCATTGATAGACCGAGTATGGCGTAATGATCGCTAATACCGAAACTGGCAAGTCCCTTGTCGATTTTAAAGTTTTCTGGCTTTCCCACAGTTTCCACCTCTTAAGTATCTGTTCGAGTTTACCGTCTTGACGCATTTCTGTTAAAGCCTTATCCACTGCTTTTTTAAGCGAAACGTCATCCTTATTAACGATCGCGACTAGGCGGATAGGAATTAACGGCTCACCAACAATTATAAAATTAGGATTGTTTCGTACTTGCCATACGGCTACAGGTTCATCAAGGATCATGGCATCAAGCTGGCGATCGCGCAGTTGGATAATCATCCGATCAAGATCCCTTGATGAAAATAGACGAATAGCATTGCCCCTATTCTTATTATAGGTTTCAGCGATCGCTGCACCTCCGCTATTTGCCACAACTCCAACCCGTTTACCAATCATGTCGCGCGGCGATTTAATTTGTGTCCCATCAGCACGAATTAGCAATCGCTGAGCGCTGCGATAGTAAGGCAAGGTTTCTATAAATTTACCCTTACTTTCCCCTGTTTCTAACGCACCCTCTTCCCTTGCACTTACCAAAATATCTACCTGACGCGATGCAAGGCTGTCGGGCTGATTTGACCAAGGAATATTAATAGGTCGTGGTTCAATCTTTAACCTAGCGGCGATTTCTTGGATAATCTCCAACTCAAAACCATCATAAAACTGGGTCTGAGGATTCCAAAACATATAGGGTCCGCCGATCGCCGCATCAATTCCCACCCGTACATGCCCCCGACGCATGACGATGCCCAAGCTACTATCTTCGGCAAATACTGGGGCTATGTTTAAGGAGATATTACCGACAAGTCCTAAACTTAGACCCGTAAGAATGGCGAGACTGCTAAGTTTGTGACGGAGTTTAAGCCTGATGGGGGGAGAAAGTTTAGGGACAATGTTGAACATTTTTGTTTAAGCAGGCAATAACTAGGTGATCGCAAATATGCTGTTGCACAAGTGCTGAATATAAAGCCATAATTTCTTTACTAAGTATTTTCATTACTTTTAAAGATGGCGAAAAAGATGGCGAAACTTAAAGTACTTATGTCTAAAAGTACAGCCTTAAAGTCTATAACCTATCTCAGTAGTATACTGTCAATCCTGACAACTACAGATTTGCTGGGAATCGTTATAACCAGTCATTTGCTACCATCTGAGGCGATCGCCCAACCTTGGCTAGTAGCACAGCTAAGTGGGACTAAGTATGGTTTAGGTTTGCCCAAAACTGCAAGTACGGGAGGCGGTACACGCCTTATGAATCCCGATCAAACCGACCCAGTGGAAGAAGGCGATCGAGTGAGAACTATTCCCAATATCCAAAATTCAGATCGCCAGATGATTAGAGGTGGGGTTCCATCTAATCCTATAAATAAGGAACCATCTTCAGTCCGAAAGAAGAAACTACCACAACTGATATTGCTCACGCCTGAAGATGGTGCGCGGACGGCTAGTTCACAACCTACGCTTTATTGGTATTTACACGACCAAAATATTCAAGCTGCTTCCTTAGAAGTTGATAATCTCAAAAAAGATTCATCTACAGTAAATCCACAGGCTCCTGTTATAGGGAAGCTGAGTATCTCCATGTCAGAGGGATCTGAAGCGATCACGATTTTTCAAGCGGATTTAAAAATTTCTGATGGTTTGTCTAGCTTCAAACTACCGATCGCGGCTTCTTTAAACCCATCTAAAACCTACCGTTGGCAAATTACGTTACAAAATCGCCAACAAAAAGAAGTCACGGCAAGCGGTTGGATTGTTTATACGCCACCTGATGACAATCTCCAAAAATCTTTGAGCAGAGCTTTGACTAGTCGCGATCGCGCCAAGATTTATGCTGAAGCGGGATATTGGTTTGAGGCGATCGATGGCTATACCCGTTGGCTAAACTTTAAACCCGAAGATCTCAAAGCTATAAATGCTAGAAATGAAATCTTGAAATTAGGATTTATAACCAATAAAAACTTAGATTTTGATTCTTTTATTGCTTTACTAAATGCCGATGCCACAAAATCACCAGTCAATAAACCTCTCTAGGCAATCATGAAAGAAAAGCGGATTTTATTTGTGAGCTATACCGCAGTCTTAGGTGGTGGAGAGCTTTGTTTACTTGATTTTGCCTATGCTTATCGTGATACTAGCCAAGTAGTGCTGCTAACTGACGGAATCTTAAAAAAGCGGCTTGAGGATTTAGGCATCAAGGTTGAGGTTTTAGAATCTTCGCGATCGCTTGCCGAGGTAAAAGTATCGAGTGGATTAGCTTCGCTTAAATCCATTGGTGAACTTTGGCGATTGGCTCGACAAGTTGCTCAAAAAAGCAAAGATTTTGACCTAATCCATGCCAATAACCAGAAGGGGTTTGTCGTTGCGGCGATCGCGCGATTGCTTGGTGGTGCGCCCGTCGTTTGGCATCTGCACGATATTTTGACTGCAAACATATTTAGTAAACTCAATCGCCTAGTGGCAGTTACGTTAGCCAATTGGTTTGCCACCAGAGTAATTGTTAATTCCCAAGCCACAGGCGAAGCCTTTATCGCATCGGGGGGGAAAGACCGTCTATTACGCACCGTTCACAATGGCTTTGATAGTGAAATATTCGATCGCCTCAAGGATAACCAAGCCACTCTCCGCGAAGAGTTAGGGATTCCCCGCAATCGCCATCTAATTGGGATGTTTAGCCGTCTGTCCTATTGGAAGGGACAACATATTTTATTAGAAGCTGCTAGTCAACTTCCTGATGTCCATGTGTTACTCGTGGGAGATGCGCTCTTTGGTGAGGCAGAATATACCGAAAAACTCAAAAATATTGCCGCTCAAGAAAGCCTCAAGGGGCGAGTCCATTGGCTGGGCTTTCGCCAAGATATTCCTGCCCTAATGAAAGCTTGCGATGCGATCGCCCATTGTTCGACAGCTCCCGAACCCTTTGGGCGAGTGATTGTGGAGGCACAATTAGCTAAACGCCCCGCGATCGCCACTATTGGCGGCGGCACTAGCGAAATTATTACCAATGGAGTTACAGGTTTATTAATTCCCCCTAACGATCCGCAATTACTTGCTGATGCCATGCAACAGATTTTTAGCGATCGCGAAGCAACCCAAAGGATGGTCGAAGTCGCCTATAGCCAAGCAAAAATCAAATTCTCTATTCCCTCTGTCTGCGCTGAATTTGAAATGGCGATCGCTTAATTCTGACTGGCTAATCCTTATAACACCAAAATGATCGACAACATTTGTAAATTCTTAGCAGAAAGCTTTTCCAGTGACTTTGCCAGTTGGATTTGGTACAGAGTAACGTAGCCGCCTCGACCGCTATAATATCTGGCATATCCCTAAGCAAAGAAATCATCCAAAGATTACTCAGGAGCGAAATCATGAAAGAATCAGTAATTTATCAAGAGATCTTACGAGAAGGATTAGCTGAAGGATTAGCTGAAGGATTAGCTGAAGGTTTAGCTAAAGGATTGGCTGAAGGTAAAGCTGAAGGCTTGGCTAAAGGTGAGGCTAAGGGAATGGCTAAAGGGAAGGCTAAAGGTTTAGCGGAAGCAACTAATCAAATAGCGCTGAATATGCTTCGTTCCAACATTTCTACAGATTTAGTTGCTCAGGTTACAGGGTTGACTCTCAAGCAAATCGAAAAATTGCAAAAAATTGCGTCAAAGCAATCCCAAGCACCCAAATCGTCAGGCACAAAGCCCCCATCAAAGCCTTAGCCTTTACCAGAAAAGCGATCGCCAATAAGTTTAGAGAATGATTAAGGGTGATAGGTTTTGCCTATCACCCTTAATCATTAGAACAGATCTTCGTAAAAGTCATCAAATACTAATATGTAGCCTAACTCGCTTATCTATTGGTGTATTTGAGGTTGTAAGGTTAATCAAAGTATTTTTCAGAGTAGTCGAGAGGCGTTAAATGATAACAGACAGCGATCGCGTTCAGATTCTAAGTGAAGCTCTGCCCTACATGCAGCAATTTTCGGGGCGTACTATTGTCGTCAAATATGGGGGAGCAGCCATGAAAGAAGAAAACCTGCGACAGGACGTGATCCGTGATGTCGTTACCATGTCATTTATGGGACTGCGCCCTGTGCTAGTACATGGCGGCGGACCTGAAATCAATACATGGCTGACTAAGCTCAACATTGAGCCACAGTTTATTAATGGATTGCGCGTCACTGATGCCGCCACAATGGAAGTTGTGGAAATGGTGCTAGTTGGGCGCGTCAACAAACAAATCGTAGAAATGATTAATCTTGCGGGCGGCTCTGGCGTTGGATTGTGTGGTAAGGATGGTAACTTGATCCGTGCGCGTCCTCAGGGTAATGATGAGATCGGTTTTGTCGGTGAAGTCAGTGGTATTAATATCGGGCTGCTTTCGACTTTGCTAGAAGCAGGGCATATTCCCGTCGTGTCCAGTGTCGCAACCGATGAAACAGGTCAGTCCTATAACATCAATGCCGATACGGTGGCAGGGGAACTCGCGGCTGCCCTCGGAGCCGAGAAGCTAATTTTGCTTACCGATATTGCAGGTATTCTCCACAATTACAAAGATCCCAGTACCCTCTACCGCAGCTTGACGATCAGCAAGGCAAGAGAACTGATGACCGAAAATGTGGTTAGTGGTGGCATGATTCCTAAAGTGCAATGTTGTGTGCGATCGCTTGCTCAAGGGGTAAAAGCAGCCCATATTGTCGATGGACGTGTACCGCATTCTCTATTACTCGAAATCTTTACCAACAGCGGTGTTGGCTCGATGATCGTAGCCTCTGAAACTGCGCTTTAACCCCAATTTACAAAAAGTATTAATGGGGTTGCGGGGCAAAGCCCCGCAACCCCATTAATAAAACCAGCATAAGCAACTATGGCTGATGAACTTCAAAAGTCCGAGCAACCTCAAGATCAAAATGCTCTCTCCAAACCTCATGATGCTTCGGCAAAGGGAAAGGAGTCTGATAAACCTGCGGATAAATCTGCGGATAAGCCAAAATCTGAGAATGGAGACAAATCAACAGGGAAGAAAAAAGAAAATTTATCTCCCAAAAAACGTTTTATTCCTTTACCCAAGCTTGTCTTTTTAGAAAGACTTCCGAGACTAAGTTTTCCTAAGCCTAAAGTCTCTATCAATTTATTTAAGTTTGGGAAATCTCCAGAGGCTAAGGCTAGACAAAAACTTAATTTATTATGGTTTTGGTTGCTAACAATTTTAGTTAGCTATACGTTAATGGGCTATTTTCTGTCAGTTTTGTTGACTATGCGATCGCAAAAAAACTTAGCGATCGCGGGTTTTATAACTATGGGATTACTACCAGTTATCACCGCATTTGCTGACTATGGACTAATGAAATGGGGATATTTAATTAGTGGATTTTTAATTGTTGGGGGGCTAATTTTTTTAATTAAAATTAAGTTTTATTTTCTCGTCTTAGCAATCATGACATGGATAGGAATTACGATGATTGCTTTTGTAGGAGAGTATTTAATCAAACAAAATCGCAAATTTTTTGTAGCCATTATTATCCTAACTTTTCCTTGCTTAATAGGGTTAGGACTGGGGTGGCAAGTATGGCGACTAGTCGCCACAAATCTTAGTTAGTAATGTCAAAACAACAGGGGCAGCGCTTTACGCCGCCCCTGTTGTTTTGACATTATATAGCAAAGCAAGAGTTAGCCAGTACAAACCAAAACCCCAAAAGCGAGTAGAGGCGCGAAGCGCCTCTACTCGCTTTTGGGGTTTTATATTCTAAGCAAAACTTACATAGCTATACCTAATTAATAAATGACTGCGCCATTTATTAATTAGGTATTACAGGGATTTCGCTGGTGAGCTAAACTGAGAATACCTATATAACTTTATTAAGAAAATAATATGAAAAGATTTGAATGGAGTGATTCTTTGAGTACGGGTGTTCCCATGATTGACACTCAACACAAAGAGCTAATTGCTGCCACAAATGAGATTGGTGAAGCGATCGAAAAGGGCAACGGGGCAAATGCGATTAAAAAGTTATTAGTATTTCTAAAATTCTATGCTGAATGGCACTTTGGCAATGAAGAAACCTGTGCCGCTAAGCATCAATGTCCCATGGCTGGAGTTAATCAAGAAGCCCACAAAAAGTTTATTACTACCTTTGGTAAACTCCACGATGAATATCGCCAAAGTGATGCTAGTGAAGATGTGGCTCGTAAAATCTATGATGAACTCTGTGAATGGCTGGTCAGCCATATTTTACGCATAGACACCCAGATTGGGGCTTGTATCAAAGAAGGAATTGCGAAGCAAGCATAAAAACTACTACGCAAAAAAGCAAGTACTAAAAAAGGCGGTCAACGTCCGCCTTTTAAGATTACTCTTCTTCTTCAGCCTCTTCAGCCAATGGATAGACAAAACCATCATTTTTGCCTGTGAGGATGGACTTACCTAAGGAGATTGCTTTTTGGGCGTGAACTGCGGCTTTGCGCTTCCAAACTGCTTTGCGGCTATCTCGCTTAGATTTAGAAGTGCGTTTCTTGGGTACTGCCATGATGTTATCCCTGTACTAACTTATGATAATTCTCTGATTTTGAATTAGAAAATTTTTGACAACCTTTCTATGATACAGCAAGTTGATTAGCATATTATGCCTAAGTAAAAAACAAAATCCAATTGAGGGTTGCCTCGCAACCCTCAATTGGATTTTGCTTCCTGACTTGAGTGACTACAGGTAGAGAAAAAAGTGAAGCTTTGGGCGACTTTCTTGGGAAGTCTTGCCAATTACTGTAAGAATCGGTATAGCCAAAAATTTATTAACATTCTATTGAGAGGGTAAAAAGAATGCTCAGCATTCTTTTTACCCTCTCATATCTGCCTTTATTAGCAAAGCTATGCCTGAAGCCAAACTCTCCTTCGCTGAACATTATCACGAACGTACTAAGTATGCCCCTAAAACCCTTGCGAGCAAGAGTCAAGGCTTAGATTGGAGTACACAGCCCTCGCCCTATAAGGATTACAAAATAGGCACGGTTTATGATCTGAAGCCCTATCTCACGGAAGAGGTGCAGTCCGATCGCGATGGGTTGTTGGCAAGTCGATGGCGGCGGCTATCGCGTTTGCTCTTTTGTAGTTATGGATTGACGGCAAGAGTCCCGACAATTTCGGGGGAGGCTTTTTATTTGCGATCGGCTCCTTCGGCAGGGGGGCTTTATCCTGCGGAGGTGTATTTAATTTCGGCAGGAACACCGCTTTTATCGGCAGGGATTTATAACTATCAGGTACGCAGTCATAGCTTGATTCATTTTTGGCAAGATAACCATGTGTGGAGTGGATTGCAAAAGGCTTGTTTTGGACATCCCGCTTTACAGGATAGTCGCCTAGCGATCGCCATTACTTCGGTTTTCTATCGCTCGGCATGGCGCTATCAAGATCGTGCCTATCGCCGTATTTTTTTAGATACAGGGCATTTGCTTGGCAATATTGAACTGTCTAGTTCGATTGAGGATTATCAGGCTTCTTTGATCGGTGGCTTTGCAGATGAGGCGATAAATGAGCTTTTGTTTTTAGATAAGCAGGTGGAAGGGGCGATCGCAATCGTGCCAATTGTCGATCTGCAAGATGAAGAAAGGATTGGTCGTGGTCAGGAATCCAGATCGCCATTGCAGCGATCGGCAAATCTGGCTAAGGGACTGATGACGGCTTTGCCATCGACTACTGTGACGAGCTATCCGAAGCTAGCGGACGGAGAATTATTAGGATTTTTGCATCAGTCTACGCAAATCTCCGAACAACCGAATATGCCGAATATGTGGCAACAGCTTAAGGATAATCAGCCAGAAACTCAGAATCCCAATGCTGAACAGGATCTAGATAAATATAATTTCCCATTCTGCACCAAAGTCAGTACGGTAACGGACAGTATTCATTGGGGTGATGAGTTGGAAATGTTGGAGAATACAATTCTCCAAAGGCGATCGACTCGCGAATATAGCGGCGGGAAATTGGAATTAGCAGAACTGAAAGCAATTCTGGATTTTACCTATCAGCCCCAACACTATACTGACCAAGGGATTGATGGTCATCCCGATTATTTTGACCTGAGCTTAATTGAAACCTTTGTAGCAGTTACGGGTGTGGTTGGTTTAGAGGTAGGTTGTTACTACTATGCGCCTAAATCCCAAGAATTGCGCCAAATTCGTTTTAAAAATTTCCGTGATGAATTGCATTATCTTTGTCTTGGTCAAGAGTTGGGACGGGATGCAGGTGCAGTGGTTTTTCATACTGCGGATCTGCAAAAAGCGGTGGAGAAGTATGGCGATCGCGTATATCGCTATTTGCACATGGATGCGGGACACCTCGGACAGAGGATAAACTTGGCGGCGATCGGCTTGGGTGTGGGCGTGAGTGGGATTGCGGGTTTCTTTGATGATTTGGTGAATGAGGTACTAGGCATCCCCAATGATGAAGCAGTTTTATACATCACTACATTAGGTAGACCACGTTAAAAATCCTTAGATTGATACCGTCTACTGAAGAGAAATTTGACCCAAGGCTTGCAAAGCAAGCCTTGGGTCAAATTTCTTAGTTTCGCGTAAGGGTTTCTAGCTATTGCTATTTTTGTTAGTACCCCAAACCAGAAGGGAGTTGCGGCGCAAAGCGCCGCAACTCCCTTCTGGTTTTGATTTGTCCTAATACAAGCTATAAAAGGACAAAATGGCGTAGCCATTTTGTCCTTTGGTATTACTCTGTAACAAGTCGAGAAACAGAAAGGGTGTCACACATTTTTTTGATTTGATTGCAAACGCGATCAAATTGGTTGCGATCGCTAATATCAATACTTAAATCAATAATGGCTGCCTTACCTTTTTTGGTCTGGACATTGGCGCGACGGACATTAATTTTGTTGTCGGATAGACGAGTCAAAATATCTCGCAACACACCAACTCGATCAATGGTTTCTACCCGAATATCGATGGGATAGGTTTGAGCATGATCGTTTTCTTTCTGTTGATTCCAAGCTACATGGAGCAAGCGATCGCTAGGAATATTCGCTAAATTATTGCAATCATTGCGATGAATCGTAATGCCGCGATTGCTGCCTAAAGCCACCACGCCGATGATCGATTCTCCCGGTAATGGCGCACAACAACCAGCGATCGAATAAACCATTCCTTCTAATCCCAAAATTGGAGATTTAGAAGAATGACTATGGGAATGTTCGTGGCGGGCTTCAAACTTCTGCGGATTGATATAGCGATCGCTATGTTGATGTTCTCGCAGTTTATTGACCACGGCATTAACCGAAGTTTCACCATAGCCGATACCAGCGATGAGATCCTCAACGGAGTGATAGTTGCAGCGATCGGCGAGCTTCAGCATCTGGTCAGACTTCAGCAAAGCTTCTAAACCACTCTTACCCAATTCTCGCTCTAAGGCACTACGACCAAGGGCAAGATTTTCGTCGCGGCGCGATCGCTTAAACCATTGACGAATTCTGGATTTTGCGGAACTCGTCGCCACAAAATTGATCCAATCAGTACTGGGATGAGCATTATTTTGAGTGAGAATCGTGACAATATCGCCATGCTTAAGGGGACGCTGAAGCGGAACCATCACACTATTTACCAAAGCCCCAGAACAGTGATTCCCCACTTCCGTATGCACGCGATAGGCAAAATCTACAGGTGTAGCCCCCCTTGGCAAACAGTAAACATCCCCCTTTGGACTAAAGACATAAACTTCGCTATCAAATAAATCCTCTTTGACGCTATCTAGATATTCCTGAGGATCTTTTAATTCTCTTTGCCATTCCACCAACTGACGTAACCAAGTAAACTTCTGATCGTCCCCCTTAAGTGGCTTACTCGCAGAATTACTCTCTTTATATTTCCAGTGCGCCGCAATTCCATAATCAGCAATGTGATGCATTTCCCATGTGCGAATCTGCACCTCTACGGGCTGTCCCTTGGGGCCAATTACCGCCGTATGTAGGGATTGATAACGATTGGGCTTTGGTAAGCCAATGTAGTCTTTAAAGCGTCCGGGGATTGGGCAGAAATAATCATGGACTACGGCGAGAACTCGATAACATTCTTCCTTAGTATTAACGATGACTCTAACAGCCTGAATATCATATATCTCGTTATACTGCTTCTGCTGGCGTTCCATCTTGCGATAAATGCCATAGAGATGTTTGGGTCTACCGCTAATCTCAAAATCCTCTATTTCCATCGCTACTAGGCGATCGCGTAATACTCTTGTTACCTCTACTAATTGCTCTTGACGACTTTCATGGGTTTCCGCCACCAAAGATTCCATCATCTGATATTGCTCAGGTTCAATATATTTAAAAGCAATATCTTCTAGTTCCCACTTTAATTGTCCTAAGCCTAAGCGATTGGCTAAGGGGGCAAAAATTTCTCTCGTTTCCCTAGAAATCAGCACTTGTTTTTCGGGGCGCAGATGTTGCAGCGTCCGCATATTGTGGAGGCGATCGGCTAGCTTGACAATAATCACCCGAATGTCTTGAGCCATAGCCAGAAACATTCTCCGAAAGTTTTCCGCTTGGCTTTCGGTTTTACTTTCAAAGCTCAGTTTTGATAGCTTAGTGACCCCCTCAACCAGTTGCCTAACTTCTTTGCCAAATTTCTCTTCAATTTGATCGCAAGACACGTCCGTATCTTCCACTACGTCATGCAAAAATCCTGCGGCAATCATGGCACTGCTGCCCCCCAAATCCTTTAAAATCGAAGCCACGGAAATCGGATGCAAAATATATGGCTCACCCGAAGCCCGACATTGTCCATCATGCAATCGGTAGGCAAAATCTAAGGCTCGACAAATAATATCTTCCTCATTTTCACCTTCTCCCCTCTGTGACTTTTCCCAACTACTTCTAAGCCAGTCAGGAATCCATGAATCTACCAACGCATTGCATTCCTGCGCTTTTTCATAATCTAGAGACTGACCTAGACGTTCTACTGGAGCTTCAGCTAATAATGTCGTCGGAGCCATATTTTCAGTTCGCCTTAGCAGAGAGAGAAATTTAATCGATATTTCGATAACCTTATTTTAAACTTTATGTCAACTATGTTGTTTTGTCTTCATATTTGACCGTAACTCGTAAAATCATTAAAAATCCCTAAACAAATCAAAAAAATAAGTGACTGTGTTTTAAACAGCCACTTATTTTTTTTGATTTAATCCCTTCAAACCCAAGAATTAGCTGTGCGGCGCGAAGCGCCGCACAGCTAATTCTTGGGTTTTGCTTGCTGTCTATTTTTAGGCTGGGAAGAGAGTATTTAGATAATTAACGGCTTGCTGGAGCGATCGATCTTTTTGCACAGCGTGAGGCGATGAATATCGCTATCCCAATTCACATGGTCAAAAATCTTGCGAAGTATGTAAAAACCTCGACCACATTCCAAGTCATGACATGGAGTTGGCTCATCTCTGCCAACTTCCGAGGATTGTGGCTCAATCCCTTGATCCGTAATCACCCACCAATACATTTGAGAAACGATCGAAAACTTAACAGTAATTTGTTTGCAAGGATCGAGAGAGTTACCATGCTTAACCGCATTTACCAGCGCTTCCTGTAAGCCCAAGCGAATCTCTGCCTGCCATTCGGACGGTACTTCATCTAGCAACAAGTCCAGTACTGGAGCAAGGTAGAGGGTCGAAGTAAAACTAAGGTTACTCCACTTTCGCCCTACAGGACGGACAGGGGTCACAATCACGCCTTTTAACTCCTCTGATTAACTGCTATAGCCCCCATTGGTGTTGGTTGAAAAATACAGCTAATGGCTAAATCATCAACTAGGCACGCAATGGAATCAATTAAATTCACGATCGCCATACAATAGACTTAGTTTCTATTCTAGCGAAAAAATCTTTCCTCAGAAGTATGACCTTTACGCAAAGACAAAGTTCACCCTTTAATCCCACTGAAAACACGCGCACAATGGGCAAGGGGATACGAGCCGCTATCTTATTTTTGTTGGGCGTATTGGTGCTAATCGGCATTTTAGGGGGACGGCTTTTTTATTTACAATTAATTGAGGGCGATCGCAATCAGCAGTTAGCCGAAAATAATCGTATTCGCCTCATTGCCAAGCCTCCAGAGCGGGGAAGATTATTTGATCGCAAAGGCAATATTCTCGCCTCAAGTCGTTTGGCTCATGTGGTTTATCTCTGGCCGATCGCCCAGCCTAAGGATAAATGGCAACCAATTATTAATCGATTGGCTGAGTTAATCGGCGTATCTGCCCAAACGATTACAGACAAACTAGAACAAGAGGGCTATAACTCTCCTAATCTGGTCAGGGTGTCATCGGCAATCAGCCCGAAGTTGGTCACCGTCCTTTCAGAGCATAGTCTGGAGTTACCGGGGGTCAAGGTCGAGCCTGAAGCCGTGCGTTATTATCCCAATGGCGATGTCGCCGCCCACGTCCTAGGCTACACAGGCGAACTAACTGCCGAAGAATTGCCAAAATTACGCGAAAAAGGCTATCGCCCGGGGGATGTAATTGGGAAATCGGGCGTGGAATATTCCTTTGAAAACATGCTGCGCGGCGAGTGGGGTGGACAGCAGGTAGAAGTGGATGCCTTTGGCAAAGTCTTACGGATTTTAGGTCAGAAGCCTCCTAAGGCGGGTAATGCCGTCAAATTAACCGTTGATCTCGATCTGGAAAAAGCTGTAGAAAAGATTTTAGGCGATCGCCAAGGCGGGATTGTCGCCATAAATCCTAATAACGGTGAGGTCTTAGCGATGGTTAGCCATCCTGCCTTTGATCCCAACCTTTTTTCTGGCAAAATCTCGGAAGCAACATGGAAGCGACTACAGGAAAAAGATCACCCCTTTGTGAATCGCACCTTACAGGTCTATCCTCCCGCTAGCACCTTTAAAGTCGTAACGATGACAGCAGCGCTAGAAAGCAAAGCTTTTTCACCCAATGACATGTTACCGACCTATCCTTATCTGGATGTTGGCGGATTTCAATTTTGGGATCACAACAAAGCAGGATTCGGCACGATTGGCTTTTACGAAGCGATGGCGTATAGCAGCAATACCTTCTTTGGACAGGTGGGAATGCGGGTAGGCGAACGCCCCATCGCGGAATGGTCGCGCAAGTATGGCTACGGTGAATATTCGGGCATCGAAATCAAAGAAGAAGAAACAAAAGGGACAGTGCCAGATCCCGAATGGAAACAGAAAGTAATTGGAGAGCCTTGGTATGTGGGCAACACCTTAAATATGTCCATTGGGCAGGGTGATGTGCAAGCTAATCTGGTGCAGGTGTCGATGATGACTTCTGCTGTAGCCAACGGTGGCTTTAAAATCAAACCGCATTTTCTCCTAGAAGATAATGACGCTAAAGAATGGCGACAGTCTTTAAACATTGCGCCTGTCAATTTAGAGGCGTTGCGAAAAGCGCTGCGATCGGTATTTGATTTTGGTACGGCTGCGGCTTTGAATTCTCCAGACATTGCTATGGCGGGTAAATCTGGCACGGCTCAAGATCCCCCTCGTCCTAACCATGCTTGGTTCACGGTCTATGCTCCCTATGAAAAGCCTGAAATTGTGGTCACCGTGTTTGCCGAAAATGCTGGTGGTGGTGGTGGTAGTGCGATCGCTGCCCCCTTAGCTGTTCAGACCATCGAAGCCTATATGCAAATCAAAAAACAACCCAATTCGCCAAATAATCCTCCAGTGCCTCTCCAAGTTTCCAATTAAAAGAAAAGAGGCGATGCTTTGCATCGCCTCTTTTCTTTTAATACGAATCAAGATAGTTTTTGAACACAAAACGCTGTGATTAAATAGCAAGGGTTTTATTCTGTAAAAAAAGTAGACCAAAAGCGCTTCAGCGCTTTTGGTCTACTTTTTTGTCTAGATTTTCTTGAGCCAGCTAAACATCGAGCGAAGTTCCTTACCAACAGACTCGATTTGATGCTCAGCTTCTTGACGACGCATTGCGGTGAAGCCAGCCTTGCCAGAGAGATTTTCAAGGACAAACTCACGGGCAAATTGTCCAGACTGAATTTCCGAAAGAATTTTCTTCATTTCTGCCTTGGTTTCAGCGTTAACTACCCGAGGACCGCGAGTGTAATCACCATACTCAGCAGTATTGGAGATACTGTAGCGCATATTTGCCATACCGCCTTCAACCATCAAGTCAACGATCAACTTCACTTCATGCATACATTCAAAATATGCAAGTTCAGGTTGATAGCCAGCTTCCACAAGGGTTTCAAAACCAGCCTTAACTAGGGCGCAAAGACCGCCGCAAAGTACTGCTTGTTCACCGAATAGATCAGTTTCAGTTTCTTCGCGGAAAGTGGTTTCGAGAATACCGCCACGAGTGCCGCCGATACCTTTAGCGTATGCCATCGCGCGATCGCGAGCATGACCAGTTGCATCTTGATAAACTGCAAACAATGCAGGTACGCCTTGACCTTGAGTGTAGGTGCGACGAACTAGGTGTCCAGGCCCCTTTGGCGCAACCATGATCACGTCCACATCGGCAGGAGGAACAACTTGAGCAAAGTGGATATTAAAGCCGTGAGCAAAAGCTAAGGTGTCACCAGCTTTAAGATTTGGTGCAATTTCGGTAGCATAAATTGCTTTTTGAGTTTCATCAGGCAATAAAATCATGATCAGGTCAGCCGCCGCCGATGCATCAGCAACGGTTTTAACGGTGAGCCCGTCAGATTCAGCTTTTTGCCATGAGGGACTGCCTTGATATAACCCCACGATGACATTCACGCCGCTATCTTTGAGGTTGAGGGCATGGGCGTGACCCTGAGAACCGTAGCCAATAATTGCGACTGTCTTACCCGCAAGGAATTCAAGATTTGCGTCCGTGTCGTAGTACATCCGAGCCATAGTGTGGTTATCTCCGAGACAAGAAAATTAAGTAATTTAGATTAGTGAGTTGGTTTGTAAGATTTATTGTCAATTGGCTTCAAACACTTTTTCTAGTCTAACAAAAAATCGTCCCCCCAAAGAAACAAATTTTGATTAGCACCAAGAGCAGGGTTAGCACTTTGCGCTAACCCTGCTCTTGGTGCTTTACTCCCTTTAGATATTAAAATCCAAGAATTAGCTGTGCGGCGCGAAGCGCCGCACAGCTAATTCTTAGGTGGGAAGAGAGTATATGGATGGCGAAAATTTATAAGATTGATTTCATCAAGCTAATACTCTCTAACTTTAGCGCTTGAGAGTTGCTAAGATTAGCCCACAAGCTATTGCATAAGCCCTGAATCACAGGAATATTATGAATTCTTCTCTTGATACCGACTATATTAGTTTTTTGCCAAGACTAAGAGCAGGCGATCGCGTTATCTATGGTGGCATTCAATGGGAAATTGAAGACTTTAGTACCTATGACGATGCCGACGGCTATGAAACGATGGAGTGGCTACTGAAATCTAATCGTTCTAGCTATTATCTATTGCGCGAAGTCGATCCTGAGAATCCAGAGACTAAGGTGAATTGGTATTTGTCAGAGGAGATCGGAGTCAATCGTGTATCGACAGATCATGTTGGCGATAATGTCCAGTTTGCCCTTTGGGATGTGATGCTTAAACAGGGAGAACCCTATCTAAAGTTAAGAGCAATGGGACGAGTTTACTATTTTGAGTCTCAAACAGAAGGAAATTATAATAGTGTAGATGGCACGGAGTCGCGGACAACATGGGACTATTGGGATGAGCAGCATCTTTGGAATTTGGCAATAGAAGCTTGGCGAGATCGCGAACTTCATGTGTATTCTACGAAGAAAGTCTCACCTACGGAATTTACAATTGCGGATAAAGTTGAGAAACCGCAATCATTTATCTTTCAAAATCCTACGCAGCCCAAAGCGAAGGCAAATGATCGCACTTGGGAAATAATTTGTGCTTGGACGCTAATCATAATTGGTTTTATTTTGATGACTTCGGGAGATTGGTAAGGCATGACTACTTCTTTGTTTGTGGAAGAGCAGGCTAATGGAATTGCCTTTTATATCAATGGGGAATTGCAATTCCACTCTGCTGACGAAGCGATTTATCATGAGTATCTGGCTATTCCAGCGATCGCTTTAGCTGCCAAGCGATTTCCAAATCAGTCTTTACGGGTGTTGATCTGTGGGGGGGGAGATGGGCTAGCCGCAAGGGATGCCTTAAGATTTCCGCAGGTGGGGCAAATTGACTTAGTTGACTATTCACAGGAGGTGATTGATCTCGCTAAATCAACTTTTGCACCTTTTAATCAAGATAGTTTAACTAATTCTAAAGTTAGTGTGCATATCCATGAAGCTTTTGCTTTTTTAAGCAACAAAATCAGCAACTCGACTTTTGAAAACGAGACAAAGCCCTTAGATGAAAGTTTTCAACATCCGAAAGAGAAAGCTTCTGCTCACAAGTATCATGCGATTATTTGTGACTTTACTTATCCAATTTCCATTGAAGACACACAAGTTTATTCCCAAGAATGGTTTGGCTTACTCAAGCAAGTATTAATCCCTTCAGGAACCATTGCGATTAATGCGGTATCTCCCAATCACAATACCTTAGCCTTTTGGTGTATTTATAAATCTATTGAGGCAAATGGATTAGATGTTAAACCCATGCAGTTAGTGATTCCTTCTTTTGTTAATCATGACTATGGTTCGTGGGGATTTTTATTGGCTTCAGAGCAAGAAATTACTGATATAGATATAGAATCTTTAGATATTCCGAGAGATTTGTGTATCTTAAATTTAACGGATCTAAGGAAAGCTTTTGTTTTAGATCAGGCGATCGCAAAGGCAAAAGATCTAGTAATTTCCCACCAAAAAGATTCATCTCAACTATTTTTCTATTTACTAAATCATCGCAATCTTACAATTCCACATACTGAAGTTCTATCACAGGATTTAGAACCATCCACTCATGTTGATTTTCTTAATTCTAATTATCATTCTAATGAGCAGTTAAAAACAGACTTGCAGTTAAAAACAGACTTACAGAAGATTGATTTAAGCCAAAATCCGTTATCTTTATTTACAAATAGTGACCCCATGAGTTTGGATAATTTGGCTAAGGCTTGGCTCAAACAATTAGAAACAAGTCCTGATGATTTGTTAATTCCAGCGCAACATTATTCGCAAACTTCGGGAGTCTCTAAAGAATGGATAGGACGGGTCAAAGGCTTATTAGGACAGATTAATCTACCTCGCCTAATTACCAAAATTCTAGAGCGATCGCAAGATTTACCTCAAGAAATTGCGGCAGATTTACGCGAACTACAATCTAAATTAAAAAGTTTTCAAAGGTCATCTCACCCGCTAAACAATAATTCTAATAATTTACATAATTATGAATCTAATTTAGTAAATCTATCAGATCGACCTTCTTTTAATCTCACCACAGCCAAAGTGATTGCAATTCTATCTCTAACTTTGCTAGTTGCCAATCTCGCCGCCCCCGATGCTGTATTTGCCAAAGGTTCTACAACTTCCTATGGTAGTGCTAGCTCAGGGGATGGTAGTGGTGGATTAAGTATTTTGGGAGTAATGATGATGATTGGTGGGATTTATTGGCTAATCAATATTGCTAATGATGAGAGTAAGTAAGCTGGAATAAGTAAAGTGATTTTTAGAAAATTAGTAAATAGCGATCGCCAAGCTTGGGACAAATTAACTCAAACCCATACCCAAGGTTGCTTTATGCAATCTTGGGCATGGGCTAACTTTCGAGAAATGGATGGCTACCAAACTTTTCGCTATGGATTTTTTGATGAATTTAATCAACTAATTGGTGGATGTATCTTCTATTTCTATCCCCAGCCTAGCTCTGCTAATTTAATCTTTGCCCCTGCTGCGCCCTTATTACCCAAAACTTTAGAATCTCAAGCTATGGAGATGCTAATTACCGAGGCAGAGACCTTAGCTAAAACCAAAGAGAATCAGGGTGGTGCGATCGCCTTACGCATTGAACCTTTGCTAAACACTAAACCTGAATGGCTATCTGCGGATTTCGTGCGATCGCCTGCGGACATTATGCCATCAGAAACTCTATGGATTGATTTACAAAAAACTGAAGCAGAATTACTTTCCGCAATGCATTCCAAAGGCCGTTATAACATCTGTCTCAGCCACCGCTATGGCGTAGAAACTACGTTTACCAACAATGATGATGCAATTCCTCATTTTTACGATTTATTTTACGAAACAGCTCACCGTCAAGGTTTCTTGAGCGAACCCTACGGGTTTTTCATCAAATTATGTCAGACTCTATTTCGAGAAAGTATGGCAGAAATAGGATTTGCCAAATATCAAGGCTCTATTCTTGCCACAATATTAGTAATCTATTGGGGCGATCGCTGCACTTATCTATATGGAGGTCGCAGTGAAAGCGATCGGCAAGTGATGCCCGTCTATGCGCTGCATTGGGCAGCTATCAAACGTGCTAAACAACGGGGTTATAAAATTTATGACTTCTACGGATACAGTGAAGATCCCAACCATGCCTATTATAAATTTTCACAATTCAAGAAAAAATTCGGTGGCAAAATAATCAACACCATCGGCGCTCACGACTATTTTTTTTACGATCACTTAGCAAACATAATCGTCCGTCTATTAAAATAGCCCTACCTAATTGCAGTTCCAAAACTAATCCTTCCAATAACAATTTTGACTCCACCTGCTTCTTCGCTTTTGTAGCAACATAATTAACCCTAAATAACGTGAGTTCGGGTTAAGCAGAAGGAGGTAAAGCCCATTCCATGTGGAGTGAAGGCTTTTTTGGTTGGTGACAATAAGCAATAAGCCCGCAAATGCATTGATCATGGCATTGATGGGACTGCGATGACGAGAATGTTCAATCTGTGAAATATTTTTGAGTTGGTCAATGATCGTCTCAATGATTGAGCGTTTGCGAGAAAGCAACTTATCAGTCAAGCGCATCAAGCGATTTTTCATATTGCGCTTTGGTTTGGCAAAGAACTCAATGCCAAAATCTTGGAACAGTTGAGATGCTAACGATTGAGACAGATAACCACGATCGGCAAACACTTTGCCAAACATAAATTTGAGCAAATCAGGGATAGGTTTACGGTCATCAACGTTGCCTGGAGTAATTTGGATATTCAGTAACTCACCGCACTCATTGACCAGCAGATGCAGTTTGAAGCCAAAGAACCAATCTACTGATTGATGTCTTGCCGAGAGTGTAAAGTGAAATGTGTAAAGTCTGGGATGTATGCAGAGAGATAATCTAGCCACACAATAACTAACACAAAAACCGATGAATATTCGCAAAGAATTGCTAGATGAATT
>NZ_JACJQA010000020.1 GCF_014696355.1 Pseudanabaena sp. FACHB-1998
AAACTACTGATTAGGTAATCTGAGTATAGGTCTAAGAACTTTCTGTCCATACCTTTCAACCTCTGTCGGAGTCTATCTTTACTCTACTCTGTTTTCCTTCCACGTAACATCAGATCTAACTTAAAGCCATATAACATCAGTAATTAATATCAATCGTTTAAAATCCTTTTGCTAATCGCTTTTCCAGAAATATCAATGTCATACACAATCGGCACACCCGTTGCTAGTTCTAGTACTGTCACTTCCTCGGGACTAAGGCGATCAAGTATCATCATGATGGAACGCAAAGAGTTGCCATGGGCAGCAATTAGAACGTTTTCACCTTGCAGCAGATGGGGTAGAATGCGGATTTTGTAATAAGCAATCACTCGCTTTTGGGTATCCTCTAAACTCTCTCCTCCAGGTGGTCGAATGCTGAAAGCCCTGCGCCACTCATGCACCTTTTCGATGCCATACTTGAGAGCGGTTTCGTTTTTATTTAAGCCCTGCAACTTGCCATAAAATCGCTCATCAAGAGCAGCATTTGTGAATATAGGTAACTCTTCAGCTGTGTTTCCATCATAATTATCCCAGCCATTCCAATCTTGGTCATATTCTTCGTGCTTAATAATCGGAATTTTGCCACCACAGATATCATTGTGCTCTGTAAGACAAATCGTTGCTGTCTCGATCGCCCGAATTAATTTACTAGTAAAGCAGACATTTACTCGATAGCCACTGAGCCGACAAGAAGCGATCGTTGCTTCCGCCCGACCACGTTCACTCAGAGGGACATCTACCCATCCTGTGAATTTATTGAGGGCATTCCAAAGGCTCTGTCCATGTCGAACTAAAATAAGTTGAGCCATTATTATTTACCACTACTTCTAATTCACTATCTAAATGATAGCTACCTCCTATTGTGAAGTTAATAACGAAAAAGGATAGATAAGTTTTGTTCGGTACTTAATCAATTCACATCTCAAATCAATCATACCTTCGCGATCGTGAAGAGATAAGAAGAAATCATCTATATGAATCCATTAACATCATTCAAATCTTTAAACTAATTAGCCGTATGTTAAATCTCTTAACGCTTTCAATCGTTAATGTTTTGAATACTTCATCGAATCCCGATGTACTATTTAAGACCTTATTACCTGAAGTGGGAGCATATTTAGACTGCGATCGCTGTTTTCTTTATCTGCGAGAGCCAAACACAGGTTTAGGCAAAGTACCATTTTGCTGGGTACGCAATGACAGCATTCCCATGATTTATGATGAAGGATGGAAGCTCGATTCACCTTCTCTACCTGATCGCGATCCCATGTTTGCAGCGGCTTTGCGTGCCGAGCCTTCTATTGCAATTGAAGATGTAGAAACTGCAAGTCTTGATATTTTAAATAAACAGTTTGAACGCGAAAACTTTGGGCATCGGGCGCTGATTCATGCTCATATTTGTTACGAAGGACAGCTTTGGGGGGTATTACAGCCAAGTGTCTTTGGTCGCCCTAGGCAGTGGACACAGCTAGAACAAGCCGCGATCGAGCAATTAGTACAAGCCATTACTCCCAGCGTTACTTCCTATGTGATGTCTTACAATCCAACAGGGGCGGTTCAGTGTAGCGGCAAATCGGAATAGGTCAGGGGCTGGCTTGGGGGCACTGGAAAGTTAAAGCGTGATCGGCGTATTTGGGTCTTTTTTGTTGTTATGAAATGGGCGTTTCAGCAACTATCCCCCATTAGCTGACTAGTGCCAGCAGTCATGAAAGTGTTTAGCCAAGACGAAAAGATTGCTATCCTATCCTAATATCTTTCAGGATGGGTTGCTTTAATGCCGAATAATTTACAGTTAAATTTCATTAAGTAGCTCCGCACAATTTGAATTAATTTACAAATATAAATAATGATTATTTTGGGAAAGATTTTTTGGTCTCTAGTACTTATCGCAAGTATACTTGGGCTGCCAATCAGCTATATCAGCTTTCTGATAGTTGATAGTTGTCAGATGAATAGTAGTTGTAGTGGTAGAGATAAAGATGAAAGAGCGCGTGGTATAACTGGAGCAACTGGTTTACTCATAATTTCCTTAACAGGCATAGTAATTTCTGGTAGGGCTTTAAACGCTTCTTCAAGTAATAACAAAAACCATTAAACTGTAGTTAATTCAGTGTTATTTATCTGCAATAGATTTAGATGGCTGATTCTGTAATTTGTGTTGATTAAGGTATAGCAGTGCAAATTTATGGGATGCGGTGAAGATTTTAGGCGTTATAAAGTGAATAATTAGCGGTGCGTGCCGAAAGCACGCACCGCTAATTGGAAGAGAGTAGCTTAATCGTTTAGAGCTTTACTACTTCTTTCAGCAGTATCTGAATACATTGAACCAAAGTCTTTAACGGCTTCGGCTGATTGCTCTCCAATGCGCTTTAAACGTTCTACAGGGCGACCTTCTACTTCGCGAGCTTGCTGTTCCCACTCTCCCGATGTTTTAGGTCTAGTGGAATCGTCTTGATGAACAGTTTCATTAATTTGTTTGATCGCTTGCTTAGTCTCACTGCGACTAGGAGCAGCACTTGTAGTTAGCAGCAGAAAACCGACCAAAACAATTGGTAAAAACTGTTTCACCTGTATGCTCTTGAAAAAAGAAAAGAATTTAGCGATCGCTTGGGAAATAGAATTTAGCATGATTGTCTCCTTGGTTTAAAAAAACTAATACTTTTAATCAAACTTACTTGCAGAATTCTGCATTCCAAGATCAGAATGTGCTTTAGACTAGGCAAGTTGCTGGGGCTTAAGCACAATCTTGATGCAGTTATCCCTCTTTTCATTGAAGATTTCGTAGCCATGCGCGGCTTGTTCTAGGGATAGACTATGGGTAATTACGAACGAGGGATCGATTTTGCCATTTTGAACGTGTTCCAGTAGAGGACGCAAATACCGATGAACATGGGTTTGTCCTGTTTTCATAGTTAAACCCTTGTTCATAAAAGCACCCATAGGTATTTTGTCCACTAACCCCGTGTAAACACCAGGAACAGAGACAGTGCCACCTTTACGGCAAGCGATGATTGCCTGACGCAAGACATTTGGACGATCGGTTTCTAACTTTACAGCTTGCATTGCTCTATCGTAGAAACCTTCTAATCCCATGCCATGAGCTTCCATTCCTACGGCATCCATAACCGCATCAGGACCACGTCCACCTGTCATGTCTTTCAAAGCATCAACGAGTCGAACGTCTTCATGGTCAACTTCTTCATAATTAAGAACTTCTGCACCGCCATCTTTTGCCATCTGAAGGCGTTCGGGAACGCTATCGATCGCAATGACGCGATCAGCTCCCAGCATAAAAGCGCTTCGGATCGCAAATTGTCCCACTGGGCCACAACCCCAGATTGCAACTGTATCTCCCTCCTGAATTTGACAGTTTTCAGCTGCCATGTAGCCAGTTGGGAAGATATCAGTCAAAAACACAACTTGTTCGTCTGTGAGTCCATCGGGAATCTTAAATAAACCAGTATCGGCAAAGGGAACACGGGCGTACTCAGCTTGACCACCTGCATAGCCACCTGTCATATGAGAATAGCCAAACAGTCCTGAAGGAGAAGTACCCATTGGCTTTTCTAACAACCCACCATTGGGATTAGAGTTATCGCACAAGGACGTTAAATCTCGACTACAGAAGAAACACGATCCGCAGGAAATAGTGAAGGGAACGACTACGCGATCGCCAATTTTTACATTTTTAACTGCGCGACCTAGTTCCACAACTTCGCCCATAAATTCATGACCAAGGATGTCACCCTTCTTCATGGTGGGATTGTAGCCATTATAAAGATGCAAATCAGAACCACAAATTGCGGTAGTAGTGATTTTAATAATCGCATCACGCGGATTCAGAATTTTTGGATCAGGTACAGTTTCAACCTGTATATCTCTAGTTCCTTGCCAGCAAACTGCTCTCATAGTAAATAGTCCTTATGTAGTGATTTTTTGTGATTAGTTCGGAATTACTGATGTCCCGTAGGTTGACCTTCGGTAGTGGCAATTTCACCTGCTTCCATTAACATTTTGAAGCGGCGCAAATCCTCTCCGATTTGCTGTTCAGGTTCCTCACCAAATAGCTTAGCGATCGCAGATGCTAATCCTCCGCCTGGCAGGTTATATTCCATCACTACTTTTACTTCAGTACCTCGGTTTACAGGTGCAGATTTGAACTGCACAAAGCCAGAGTTTTCAATATCTGCACCTGCTACCGATTTCCAAGTAATCAACTGATTTTCTAGATCAGTAATGATGTCTGCATCCCACTCTACGCTGTTGCCTAAGGGAGCTTTTGCAACCCAATGCGATCGCGTTTCATTAATAACAGTTACTGATTTTAGATGTTGCATAAACGTGGGTAAGTTCTCAAAATCATGCCAAAAGCGATATAGCTCTTCAGCAGACTTATTTTGAATTGTGACAGTCTTCTCAACTTTCATTCTTCTAGTCCTTTTTTATCTACTTTTAATTCAATGCCAAATACCAATAGATTTAATGTTGAGTCTGCTCAACTAAATCATTCAAATTCCCACATCCTTTAAAATATGGTTAGCGAGTAGGATCGTTAACACACCCAGTCCTGCCACCGAACTCCATTTAATTTGAGGATGGAAGTCTAACCAATCTAGGAAACTTGGGATAGTCTTGTCAGTAAAATCTCCAGTTGTGGTGTTATAACCTTCGATGGGTTCAAATAGATTATTGGGATCGCTTTCAGATTTTAAGGTTTTCGTGCGTTGCCCTTTCACCGCCACAAGATTTAAAATGGCATCGCTCAAGTGAGGAGACAGCTTTTGAACTAAGTCAAGCACGCGCCCAACATCACCAACAATAATGTCGCGAGTAGGATGCTCAGCAACGTACAAAATTGCTTTAGCAACCAAACTAGGTTGATAATAAGGCGGTACTCCTGTCGGTTTAACGCCTAGTTTTGTGCGAGCTTTGTTATAAAAGGGCGTGTTGATCACAGAGGGCATAACATTAGTAACGCTAATGGGAACTCCTTCATGCTGTAACTCTACCCTTAGGGAATCTAGAAAACCTGCGATCGCGTGTTTAGATGCAGAGTAAGCGCTTTGAAGGGGTAGCGATCGCCTTGCCTCTAATGAAGAAATATGGATAAGTGCACCTTGACCCTCACGTTTTAAATGAGGCAAAGCCACCATTGCTCCATACACCTGACCCATTAAATTAACATCCATCACGCGCCGAAACTCTTCGGGAGTCACTTTTTCAAAGGGAGCAATGATTGCAGTTCCTGCGGCATGAACCCAAGTATCTAAACGTCCGTAATATTCAACAGTTTTAGTGGCAACGTTCTGTACCTGTTCAAATATAGCGACATCACAGGGAATAGAAATTACTTCTCCACTTAATCGAGAGATTTCGTCAACTAATGATGTCAATCCTGATTCACTGCGGGCTGACACCACTAGCTTTGCTCCACGTTTGGCAAAATGGAGAGCAGTTTCTCGCCCGATTCCACTAGAGGCTCCAACTATAGCTACAACTTGTTGATCAATTGGTTTGAGTTTCATGACAATTATTTTTTGTTATGGCTTAACTAGAACTAGATTGATCAAGTTTTTTTACTTACAAAAAAATTTGCAATGGACATTGCTATAAATAATTCCATTAAAATTATTAAACTTTTTGCTTATTGAAAATTAGATTGACAGGCAAAGGTTTGAAATCATGTTTGAACATTGTATAAATTGAATGGATTGCACTGAAACCGTATAAATGTTTACATTAAAGCCTCAGCGAGACTGGATTATAGAGAGAACCATAAATTAAAAGAATCGAGAAATAAATGAACAAAAAAGCAATTAGTTATATAGCCATCAGCACCGCCCCTACCATAACCCTAGTGCATTTACTTCTGCCCCTAGCAACAAACTAGTCATGGATAACCACTTATCTGTGTTTTTCTTACTTGAGTTCAGATTTTATTACCGATTATCTATCAAACAATACTATCTCTGTTAGATATAGCCTCCATAATAAACCTTGTAAAATTAAAAACTTTAGGAAATCATGAGTGGACTTGGCGGCTTAAATAAAACCCCTAACGGTGTAGTGATAGGGATGGTGCAACTTCAACTGCCAACCGTTATCACCAAACAAGACTTAGCTGCCCAAACTCAACGTATTTGTGAGATGGTCGCTAAAGCAAGGCGAAACATGGCAACCATGGATCTAGTGGTATTCCCTGAATATTCTTTGCATGGTCTGTCGATGGATACCAATCCAGAGATCATGTGTAGCTTAGATGGGGCAGAAGTGGCAGCATTTAAGCAAGCTTGCATTGACAATAATATTTGGGGTTGCTTCTCATTGATGGAATATAATCCTCAAGGAAATCCCTATAACAGTGGAATCATTATTGATAATCAAGGCAAATTGAAGCTTTACTATCGAAAACTACATCCTTGGGTTCCTGTCGAACCTTGGGAACCAGGTGATCTAGGAATCCCAGTTTGTGAAGGTCCTAATGGCAGTACGATCGCACTGATTATTTGTCATGATGGCATGTTTCCTGAAATGGCGCGGGAATGTGCCTATAAAGGTGCAGAAATCATGATTCGTACTGCTGGTTATACTGCTCCAATTCGTCATTCTTGGCAGATTACTAATCAAGCAAATGCTTTCTGCAACCTGATGGTGACAGCTTCGGTGTGTATGTGTGGCTCTGATGGCAGCTTTGATTCTATGGGGGAAGGGATGATTGTTAATTTTGATGGTCAGCCCTTGGTGATGGGTAGTCACCGTCCTGATGAGATTATTACTGCTGAAGTTCGTCCCGATCTAGTCCGTGAAGCCCGCAAATATTGGAGTGTAGAAAATAATATTTACCAATTTGGACATAGAGGGTATGTAGCTGTCAAAGGGGGCGCTCAAGACTGTCCTTATACATATATGGAGGATATGGTAAACGGCAAGTATTCTCTACCTTGGGAAGAAGAAGTCATCCATAAAGATGGAACTTCCTGCGGATTTCCTGTACCTGATCGGACATATAGCAATCCGAAATAAGGTTAAAAGAGGCTTCGACTTCGCTCAGTTTAGGTAAACGGGGAAGTCGAAGCCTTCATTAAAAATATTCTGAGTCATTACTAATAGCTTGGAGCAAGAATAAACCTAATGCTTGGTTCAAGGCTTGGTTATCCTTGGGAGTATACATAAAAGGTTCTATGATATTCCACTCCTTATCACTTAAATCTGTTGTATATCCCATTTTTTAGCCATTTTTTCTTTATTGTTAAGATATCAAATGAGTTCTATTATATTGCTGGCGATAGATTATTTTATCGGGTCTTGACTTTGAGTTTACGACTGAGATTCTCTACGAAGGAATTATATTTTAACTAGGAACTCACTACCGCCCCATCTATCATCGACTAAAGTCTTCCCAAAATATGACTTCTACTCCATCGACGATTCGCGATCGCGTTCTAAAAACTGTTTCCCACAATCCTTGCAGAGATAGCGTTGCTTGTTGTGGCGATGCCCATTTTTTGATAAATGGGAGGAATGACAGTACGGGCATTTCATTACTTTCATTACTTTCCCTCCTGCTGACTCTAGATGAGGGGAGAGGTATGCAACCACTAAAGCTTTGAGTTCTTCATAGCGGTCTTGTCGCTTGCTTTCTTCGCCCCTCAAGGCTTGCAGCAGTAGGGCGTTATAACAATGGTGAACAGTCTCTGCAAGGCGCTCACTTTTCTCGGTCGCCAGTTCTGGATTCCACCGTTGCAAAAGCGCACCATACTGCTGAATCAACTGTTGATTAAAGTTTTCGTTAAAAAGTAAAAATATCTGGGGAGCTACAAAATACTGAAGATAGACAACGCGGGGCATCGGATCTTGAAAATAAGTAACATGAGCCTCGACCATCCGATCCATAAATTCAGCAAATGGACGTTGTGGATCAGCAGATTGCAAAAGCGCCCCATTAATTTCCATAACGCGTTCCATGTGACGCGCTTCTAGGGAATGAAATATGGCTAGCTTATCGGAGAAGAACTGGTACAGGGAACCGATCGCAGTCCCCGACTTTGCGGCAATCATATGCGTTGTGGCGGCTTCGTAACCGACATCATCAAAAACCTCGGCGGCGGCTTTTAAAATCTGTTCAACCCTTTGCTGGCTGCGTTTTTGTTGAGGCTTGCGGCGAAGTTGTGTCTTAAGTTGCGGTGATTCGGTCATAAGTTGCTAGAAAAATATCCTTGAAATAGATGCTTGACAAACGTGAGAAATCTGTCGTATTTTAAATATCAAACATGAATAATTTATCACATTTTAACCTATGTCACCGATCTTGCTTGGCGCTCCTTGGTTGATTGCCCATCGCTCTATGTTGGGAATTGACAAACCCTATAGAGTCTCTCTGAATGGTCAAGATTATGTTCTCTGGCAAAATCAGCAGGGAGAAGTATTTGCCCTCAATAACATCTGTCCTCATATGCAGGCTCCATTATCCAATGGTTGGATTTGCGAACAGCGAATTGTTTGTCCATTTCATGCCTTGGCATTTGATGGACAGGGACGGCTATATCAATCTGGGAAAGAATCTGCTCAGCCACTCGCAACACCTTTACAACTGGAGATCAAAGGTGACTGTATTTGGACTTATGGAAATATGGAAGCCAAAATTCCTGTGCCTGACTTAATCGAAAATTTGAGTGATGGCATGACTTTTTTAGGGGCGGCAGGAGAATCAAGTATCCAAGGTGAGTTTTTGCATAATCTGTTAATCAACTACGATTACAATCATCAGAACGGTACTCATCGCGAGCTATTTGGTATTAAAGCCAATCGCATTCCTGTTTTTGAACAGCATGAATATTGGGCTAAGGTTGTCCAAGAACTCGATCGCGCCGATGCTACCTTCGACGATATCCGCCGCAATCCCGCCATTCTACTTGCTCCTAAAACCTATACAGGAATTTTGGAATATGCTTTTCCCTCTCTAACTACTTTTAGAACTGAGTTCCCTTGGGGTGAGCTTTTGCAGGTTCATGTTTTATATCCTGAAACTGCAACCCAGACTAAAACTTTTGTGCTGGTCTATGTGAAATTCAAAAAGAAGATATATAAGCCGCTTTTACATCGGTCAATCTTGAGTGCTGTGGCAACGATTGTAGAACAAGACTCAAATGCGATCGCCACTTCCTATCCGCGCCAGACTGCGAAGATTCGCTTACCTAACGAAGAAATTATGATTCACGCAAAGAAACTTTATGAGGAATGGTAAGAAAATAATCTCACAATGGCTCTGACAATATGGATAAGGTGATTTCTAGAAATCACCTTAGTATTCTCGAATGATAAATACTGGTGTACTAGACTTGGGCTGATTTTGCTTTTGCATTTGTATTCATAACTTGGAATCTATCTATGCTCTAAGATTGATCTCATGTGTTAGTTTAGCTGATGATCGCATTGTGCTGTCATCCAGAACGATCACTAAAGTGAAACTATCCTAAATAAAGTTATAAAAAAATTGTAGTTTATTATGCAAAGTCCTTCTACCTATTACGTCATAGCCCCCATCAATGGTCTTCGTCTAGATTTTGATTATAGAATGCACTCTGCTGAAGTCTATGGTTGCCCACCTAATTACACTCCAAACGTTAAAGGCTGTCCAGAGTTTCGACAGCCTTACGAATATTTAGGTGAATTTGCATTTAGTCAATACGAAGAACTTAGTCAAGAATGGAAAATTGATAAGGAATCACTACAAAATATACAATCACTTCAAAACTTAAAGCTCCGAGATTTTACCTGTATTGCATTTGAAATTGACTTAATTGAGAGTGACGATATTTTTTCTCTTGATGAAACTATCAACCCTTCATTTTTTCAAGAAATAATTGATAGAGGCGAAAGATTTCTGGATGTTTGGCGTTTGTGTTTATTCAAACCAGGGGAAAACTTCAGTATTGGAAATTTTGGAGCATTAGAGAATGGAATTCAAGCTTTTTGGATAGGTAAACATGACATTGCTCCCAAGTTCTTTGCACGTAAGTCTTTACGATATCAATTAGTTCAAGAACCAGTTAATGTATTTCTCTCTGAGTTTGGAGTTATATATAGTGATATTACTTTTAGAGGACTTTCTACTGCGGCATATCTCTATCCTAAAAATTCTGAAATTGTCCATAATATCTTTAACGTACTACGTGCATTTAGAGAAAGTCGTGATATTACAAGTTGGGAAGCAAGGTTTCGACATCTTGCTACAATGGCTGAATCTCTGGCGAAACAAAATCAGACTGAACGCCTAGCAGGTGATAAGCTAAGAAAAATAATAGGCAGGATCTCTACACACGGTTGGGAGCTTTATAAAAACTATAATTCCTCCGTATTATTACCGCCTCGTGGACAATATCACTTAATAAGCAAGAGATATGATGAAATAGGCTGGAAAGATGAAAATGAAGCTCAGAAAATCGTCAAAGATCTGTGGGATAACGTTCGTAATCCTCTTGCACACACGATCACTACAGCTAAATCCCTTAATCGAGATCTGGTAAAGGACATGATTAATATGGAAAAGATCATAATGACAATGATAAATGGAATCTGTGCAGCATACGAAGTAGAGGATTTGTATAGTGGGTCATCTATTCATGACATTTTGCTTAATAATCGCAATAACATTGATTAGGACGACTAGGATGTGTAGTTTTTATAATTTAAGGAGGTTTATACAAAAACAGCAAGTGTTTGCATAGTGAATACTTTGAATTAGTAATCAGCCCCAAAATCAACTTTGTCTAGATTGTAGAATAAAAATTGTTTAACCTGTTGGGAAAAAGTATGGCTGAAATAGTCGTTTTGCAAATACTAGAAGCATTGTACCAACGCCTATTGATCTCGGCTGGAGCAACTCAGCGATTGCACAATACAACAACAGCCCTTAAAACAATGAACCAGAGCGCCCCCGCAGAAATCACGTAAAGAATGAATCTGAGGGGAATGAAGTTAAAGAAGCAATGTACGGCGCTGTGCAATGCTCGAAACACGAAGAATCCCCAAGCCGCGACCACATACCCTGAGTCCACCTGACTTGTCTCATAGAGATATAAGGCGATCGCATAAAAGACTATGGGTAGCTCAAACAGATTCTTCAAGTTGTCGGATGGGTTCGATACTTGGGGTGGAGATACTCGTGCTAACTCTGAGGGTGTCATCAGTTTCACATCAAGTCGGTTTGAGAAGATGAACGAAAGGCGACGAGCGTACATATAGACCCACACCACCATCGTCAGAATCATTGTCGCAATGAACGGTTGAAAGATAGTAGTCTGATCCAGACTCTTCTATTCCAGATTATTGTCAAGGGATATTAGCAATTGTCGCAGAATCGTGATGAAAGATTCCCTTTCTTCAGGATTAGCAAACTGACTTAGTAAATCCCGCTCACTTTTTAACAATACAGGAATTACTAGATTGGCTAATTGAAGCCCTTTAGGTGTTAGTTGCACAATCACACTGCGGCGATCGTCAGAGTCGCGTAAGCGCGTGACAATGCCATCCTTTTCTAAGCGATCGATGCGGTTAGTCGTTGCCCCTGATGAAAGCATGAGCAAACTGTATAGCTCTGTCGGCTTGAGTTGATAGGGCTTTCCCTGCCGCCGTAGCGTAGTTACCACATCAAAAGACCAAACGCTCAAACCATATTCCACCAGAACCGTTTCGCGATGTTTTTCGAGCAGACGAGCGATCCTTAGCACTCGCCCAACTATGCCCAGTGGAGAAGTGTCTAATTGCGGCGATTCCTGTCGCCATTGCTTGCAAATGTAGTCGATTTTGTCTTGTTCCATAGGTGCAATTATATCTTGATGTCGAGATAGTTGACAATTATTTCGACATCATTTATCTTGATATAGAGATAAATGATGTGAAACTATTTTTTAGAACAAGGCTTCTATTTACTGTATTTCAACCATTCACCCTTGTTTTGCCATGACTTCCCTTCCTTTGAAAAACTTACATTTGTTCGCATCGCGATATCAAGTCTATGTGTATCTGTTGCTTGCGTTGTTGAGTGGTGTACTTCTTCCCATTCAAGCTAGTTGCAATGCTCAATTAGCCCGATCGCTAAATTCTGTTCCCTTGGCGGCGGACATTTCCTATATTGTCGGCACATTGGTTTTAGTAGCACTAATCGCAACGCAAAAGTTTGGTCATCCTGATTGGACTGCGATCGCCAAAGCACCAAAATGGAGTCTGATCGGTGGCGTGCTAGGTACTTGGTATATCTGTTCTAGCACTTACTTCACATCGATACTAGGCACTACGCTGACCTTGGGTTTGGTGGTTGGCGGACAGTCCCTAGCTGGCATCATCGTCGATCATCATGGTTGGTTAGACTTACCCGAGCATCGCCTTACCCGCAATCGTCGCTTTGCGATCGGTTTATTAATTGTCGCTATCTTCTTTCTCGCACAAGCTCAATAGATAGAAATCACAGCGTTTCGTGCTGTTACTCCTGTCTTCTAGAAAATGATTTAGGTAAATATTATGGATATGCTCATTGCTTTGATTGGTGCGGGTTCGGGAGGTAGCTTTCTAGCGCTCGGTGCAGCCGCAAATACTCGATTACGCAAAACTTTACAGTCTTCCATTGCGGCGGCGGCAATTAACTTTATGGTTGGTTCGCTGACTCTAACTCTTCTTATTCTATTGGGAATTTTTGGTTCTCAAAATCTAGATCGGTTGTCTCAGGTTCCTTGGTGGGCATTTTTAAGCGGTTTACTCGGTGCTGTCTATGTGACCTTAAATACGATTATCATCCCCAAATTGGGACTAACAACAACGGCTCTAGCGGTGGTATGTAGTCAGATGAGTGGTTCTCTATTGATTGATCAATGGGGCTGGTTTGGAGTTACACCGCATCCCATTAATGCTTCTAGAATTGTGGCAATTGTGTTGTTATTAATTGCCGTTGCGCTCACTCAATTCGATCGCCGCGATCGCGGAAATACACTATGATTTCTACCAAGCCCTCACCTCCACTGTGGATAGGCGTAGCGATTTCCTTTTACGCTTTTATTGCTATTGGTATAGCCGAAGCTGGTTTAGGAGTTTTACTTCCTTCCATTTTACGGGAATACAATCTTAACCCCGCTACAATCACGCTTCTATTTGTCAGTCAGATTAGCGGCTATATTATGGCAGCCTTGACCAGTAGCGTTGTCAATAGCTGTCTGGGATTAGGAAAGATGCTTTTCTTCGCCGCCAGTATGCTGACAATGGCGCTAGGCATCTATGCTCTATCTCCCACTTGGCTGCTAATGGTGGCGGCGGGAACCCTTTTCGGTTTAGGAATTGGATTGATTGATGCGGGTATCAACACGGCGATCGCACAGGATGAGCGCAGCACAAATTTAATTGGATTACTGCATGGATTTTATGGCATTGGTGCGCTCTCAGGTGCAGCGATCGCCACGACTTTATTGGCGATCGGCATGAACTGGAGACAACTCTATGGAGTATTGGCAGGAATCGTCAGTTTATTGATGGTAAGCGTATTTGCGGCAATTATTTATCGCTATCCATCTATGACTAGAAGCAAAGCTGCATCCCCTGCTCCCGCTTGGAAAAATCTAGGGCGATCGCTACAAACTCCCTTAGTCCTACTCACAGGATTAATGCTGCTAGTCTATGTCGGCTTAGAAGCATCAATTAGCAACTGGGCTTATATTGTCCAAGTCAGCGATCGCCAAACTTCCGCATTAGTTGCAGGATATAGCATTAGTGCCTATTGGTTAGGCTTAACCGTCGGTCGGTTTATACTCGGCTATTTTTTGCGATCGCTAGGAGCCGTTCGCGTCATCAGTATGTCCCTCGTTCTACTCATGATCGGACTTCTAGCTTGGTGGCAACTACCTGATCAATGGATTAGTTTGCCAATGATCGGCTTTGCTCTTGCGCCGATCTTTCCTGCCACCATCTGGCTAATTCCCAAACAGTTACCCGCCAGTTTAGTTCCCGCCGCCGTCAGCTTTGCTACCAGCGCCGCGAGTATCGGTGCAGCAATGATTCCCTCTGGGGTGGGCTGGATTGCAAGTTGGTCAGGATTAGGTGTTATTCCTTTGTTAATGCTGCCCTTAGCGATCGCGATGATAGTTCTGCATTGTGCTAATTCACTCAACAAAAACCTACTAAAAACTTAGTCCACTAAGCCTGATCGCATTACTAGCAAAAGCTTACAAGCAATCATTAATCAATAGCTTATTCCTATGAACATCAACTTTGATAAGGCTAAATGGATTAATCAGCCGCCGCATTTCACCGTAAGTCGTGAGTCAATAACGATCACTACTGAACCCAATACCGATCTTTGGCAGCGCACCTATTACGGATTTCAGCATGATAATGCTCCTGCAATTTTGCTAGCCAGTGACCTCAACTTCTCATTTACTACTAAAGTTTCCTTTAACTACCAAGCGAGATTTGATCAAGCTGGTGTCATGATTTATATTGATCGTGACAATTGGTTTAAAGCTTCCATTGAGTATGAAAATACTGATATGTCACGTCTGGGCAGTGTCGTCACTAATCAAGGATATTCGGATTGGGCAACTACGGATATTTCTACAATTACTTCCATTTGGTATCATCTAAGTCGCCGAGGTGCTGATTTCTTAATTGAACATTCACTTAATGGAAAAGACTTTAAGCAAATGCGAATTTTCCATCTGTCCGCCCTTGGTAACACGGATGCGACGGCTGCTAAATTTGTACCCACAGGAATATTGCTCAACCCGTGCGGTTTGGTGTCTATGCTTGTAGTCCTCTTGATTCTTCTTTCACGGCTACATTTGAGTATCTAAGCCTTACTGATTCTCTATGGATGGCTCATGATTAGGCTGTTTTAGGCGATCGCGAAATTTCTATAAATTTCTACAAGTTATTTTGCTTGATTTAGTTACTGATATCTTTTAAGCGATCGCGATCCAATAATTCGACCTGTGAACCATGAATGGCGATTAATCCTGCGTCGCTGAGATGCAAGAATGCTCTAGAGAGGGTTGCCGAAATAGTCCCTAAAATAGATGCTAGTTGAGTTTTAGTAACATCTAGATTAATAATTGGATCTCCGTTAGCGCGATCGCTCACATCTAGTAAATAAGCTGCTAACCTTTGTGGTACTTCTTTAAATGACAGATCTTCCACCATCTGGGCTAATTTACGCGCGCGGGTAGCCAAACTTGTGAGCATATTGATGGCGATCGCAGGATATTGATGGAGTAGATCTAGAAAAGCTAAGCGAGGGAAGAAGATTAATTCTGTATCTTCCAGTGCGATCGCTGAAGCTGGAAAAGCTTTGCCATCAAAGGTAGCAACTTCAGCAAAGTAATCGCCGCTCGTCAATAGATGTAAAATGTGTTCTTTCCCATTGGCTGCGGTCTTAATTACCTTGACGCGCCCAATTTGGACAATGAAAAATCCTGTTGCTTCACTACCTTGATGGAAAATTGTCTCATCTTTTTTAAAGTTTTGTAATTGAGCAATCTGAGCTAAAGGAATTAGTTGCTCGGCCGCTAATCCTTGAAAAATCAGAATGTTTTGTAACCAGTTACTCAAATCGATTTTATTTAGCATCGTTCAGGGTAGTGAGTGAGTAGGGGCAATTCATGAATTGCCCCTACTACATTTCGTTCTTTTGCGTAAGACCTAAATTTTTTAAGGGTGTTTTTGACTTAAGTCAAAGCTTTTATAGGTTCTATTCTCCTATGGTATGTCATAGGTACTTTGAAACCGAATTTATGGCTTTATGGCAAACCCAACCTTTGACAAAGTGGTGACAGCCAACGCTCGTCCCCGTCAATTTAGCCTACCTGCTTGGTTAGTGCTAATTTGCGTAGTTACTTTTTCAGTCCTGATCTTCGCAGGATCGGCGATTTATAAAAATGCACCACCAATTCCTATGACAGTGGTTTCTCCACAACAGGAAATAATTCTCACTCAGGAGAATATTCAATCTGGGCAAGTAACCTATCTAGGTCGTGGGGGGCAACATATTGGTAGTATTTGGGGGCATGGTAGTTATTTAGCTCCCGATTGGACTGCCGATGTTTTACACCGTTGGGGCTTAGCAACGGCAGGAATTTTGCATGATGGCAATCCTGATTTTAATGAAGCAGATTTACAAGCCTTATCAGAAGTTAATCGCGCTACGCTCCAAGCGCAGGTACAGCAAGAATTTAAAACCAATCGCTATGTGTCAGAGACAGGAGCCTTAACCCTTACTGCGGCTCAAACTAAGGGACTAAACAAGGTTTTTGATAGTTATCAAACTTTGCTATCCCAAGGTTCTAAGATTCATTCCATTCCTAGCGGTTGGTTTACTGACGATACGCAAATCCGTAATGTCACCGCTTTCTTTACTTGGACAGCTTGGGCAGCATCGGCAAATCGTCCGAATGCACCATTTTCCTATACCGCGAACTTTCCCCACGATGATCTAATTGGCAATCAAGCTCCTGCTCAATTCCTGATCTGGTCAATCGTATCGGTGATTGTTCTCATTGCCGCGATCGGCGTATTTCTATATGTCTACATCACTCAAGAAGATAGCGAAGAAGTAATCACGGTCGCCCATCGTCCCCTGATTCGCCTTGCCACACCTAGTCAAAAAGTCGCTACCCTCTTCTTTGGGGTTGCCATGACTTTATTTTTGGTACAAATGTTGATGGGAATGGTCACAGCCCATTACGCGGTAGAAGGCGATGGTTTCTATGGTGTTCCACTTCAGAAATATTTGCCCTATGCCGCTTCACGGACTTGGCATTTACAGCTAGCCGTCTTTTGGATTGCCACCTGTTGGCTTGCCGCAGGGCTATATTTCGCGCCAAGGTTTGGTAAACATGAGCCGAAGTTGCAAGCTTGGGGCAATGGTGGTTTGCTAGTGGCTTTGACTGTCGTTGTCGTAGGTTCCTTAATCGGATCTTGGGCAAGTGTCCAAGGGCTTATCGGCGGTGATGATAGTTTTTGGTTTGGACATCAGGGCTATGAATATGTGGAACTCGGTCGCCTCTGGCAATTATTGCTGATTGGTGGCATGGTGTTTTGGCTCTGGTTGATGTACCGCGCCCTCAAGCCTGCGCTCAAAGCAGAAGGAGATAAAACAGGACTAAATCACTTCTTTCTCTACAGTGCGATTACAATTCCCCTGTTCTATGCGTCAGGGTTGATGTACAACAATCACACCCATTTGAGCATTGCCGAATACTGGCGTTGGTGGGTCGTGCATTTATGGGTAGAAGGCTTCTTTGAGGTGTTTGCGACTGTAGCGATCGCCTATCTATGTAGCGAATTGGGCTTCCTAAAGCGCACCTCCGCCCTGAGAGCCACCTACATGACGACAATTCTCTATCTCGGTAGTGGCGTAATCGGCACGTTACACCATCTCTACTTTGCAGGAACGCCTGTATTCATTACGTCGCTGGGTTCCGTTGCCTCAGCCTTAGAAGTCGTTCCCTTGACTTTAATTGGATTTGAAGTGGTGAAGTCGATGAAGCTATCCCAAGAAGCACAAGGATTTTATCGAGTACCCCTCAAATTCTTTATTGCCACTGCTTTTTGGAACCTAATTGGCGCAGGTGTCTTTGGTTTCTTAATCAATCCACCGATTTTCCTCTACTATTCCCAAGGACTAAATACCACGCCGATCCATGCCCATTCTGCACTTTTCGGTGTCTATGGCTCTTTGGCGATCGCCCTAATGCTCTTTGCCTTGCGAGAAATCACTCCCGATCGCGCATGGGATGAGAAAAACTTTAATCTCTCTTTCTGGTGGATCAATGGCGGGCTAGGGATGATGATGGTTTTAGGGCTGATTCCCAATGGTTTTTATCAATTGGTGCAATCTGTTAATCATGGCACTTGGTATGCTCGTAGCGCTGAAGTCATTGGTTCGGCATGGATGCAATGGACAGTTTGGCTACGCATCCCGGGAGATATTGTCTTCTCAGTTGGTGCATTGATCCTCGTCTTTAGCGTAATTAAGGCGATCGTCGCTGTTTTCCAACAACCTACGCAATCTCAACCTCTCGAAACTATTGCAGCTAAGTCTGCATCAGTCTAAAATCTCTTCTAACCCCTCCCTAGCCCTCCCCTTGCAAAGGGGAGGGAACGAGATTTCCTAATCTTTCTCTTGCAAAGATGAAGGAACTAGGTTTCTGGTCTTCCCCCTTTGCAAGGGGGAATTAAAGGGGGTTTTTAAAACTTACATACAACAAAAGGAAGTTCTATGACAACATTATTTGAAAAACTTGGTGGCGCAGCAGCCGTTGATGTCGCAGTTGATCGCTTCTATGAACGAGTATTGCAAGACGATCGCATCAAACACTTTTTTGCAAGTACCGATATGAAAAAGCAACGCGAACATCAGAAAGCATTTCTCACCTATGCCTTTGGTGGTACTGACAAATATAGTGGAGCGCAGATGCGTGAAGCTCATATAGACTTGGTGGAAAATCAAGGTTTAAACAGCGATCACTTTGATGCGGTTGCTGAGGATTTGATGATTACCCTCAAAGAAATGGGAGTTTCTGATGATCTCTTGGCAGAGGTAGCAGCAGTAGCGGCGGCTCCTCAACACAAGAAAGATGTCTTGAACGGCTAATTATTTTGTCGAGAGAGCGGCTTTGCCGCTCTCTCGACGTAGAACAAACAGGAAACTAAATATATGGCAACTTTACAAATCAGCGATACCGTAGGCGAAATCGTTCGCGATCGCCCTTCTCTTTCGCGACTGTTTGAACAAGCCAAAGTTGACTATTGCTGTGGCGGCAAGAAGACTATCGATGAGGCATGTCGCAAGCAAGGTATTGATCCGCAGACATTTCTCACCCAACTAGAGGCGATCGCGAATTCAACTCAAGATGCCGAGATAACCGTAGCGAATTTATCCCTCACTGAACTCGCTGATCACATCGAATACACCCATCATGCTTATCTGCATACTGAGCTACCTCGCTTGGAGAAGATGGTAGCCAAAGTCGCGGCGGTACATGGTGAAAAAGAATCACGTCTCTATCAAATCAAGGATATATTTATCGCTGTATCCCAAGAGATGGAAATACATTTGCAGAAGGAAGAGAAAGTTTTATTCCCGATGATCCGTCAGTTAGAATCTAGCGCCACAGTTCCATCTTTTCACTGCGGGACGATCGCTAATCCTGTACATCAAATGGAATTCGAGCATGATGAAGCTGGCATTGCCCTCGGTCAATTGCGCCAACTCACCGATAATTACACTGCCCCTGAATGGGCTTGCAACACCTATCGCGCCATGCTGGATGGATTGCTAAACTTTGAGCAAGATATGCACCAACATATTCACAAGGAAAACAATGTGCTATTTCCTAAAGCGATCGCCTTAGAGCAAATCAAAGCAAGTCAAAGCTAATCAGAATTAAGCGATCGCTATTACCATGAGTCATGATTTCTAGGCGATCGCTTAATAATTATCGGTCTTTGCTGCGGGACACATTCTAAAAGGAGTTCCGATAACTTCTTAGAACTAAACAACAAAGTCTGCTATTTTTGGCTACCTAATCTTTAGTAGGGATAAATCAACTTTAACGGATTTATCGGTTAGGTATAACGCCAGAGTTAAGCCGCTCCGCTGTGGGGCGGCTTGAATGAATTGTTAGGCTACAAGGACGGGCGAGTAAGTTTTTTGCTTTTTCCGCGATTGTGCATGTGTGGCTGCTAATTTTTTGTGCGTTTTTTTGCCCGCAAGCGTCGCAAAAGCCAAGTTCCTCCAGTTGCAGCAGAGACAAAGCCAAGCGCAAACAGCAGTGCCCATTTATTGGCCTCCGCAGTTTGGTAGGCGAGCAATTCGGCAGTTGCATCTGGGTAGGGAAGGGCGTTGCCAGCGTAATAAACAAATGATACCGACATTACGAGAAATCCCAGGATCAAAAGAGCCAATGGTGCGATTTTTTTCATCACGAGGCCTAACTTGGAGTTATAACGCAATTGCGGTTTAATTACTTTACTCAGGATAAATTACCTCAGTTCCTACTTTAATTCAAGTGCGATCGCTTCAATTATCTATCTGCTAAAGGGTTTGCTGAAGGCGATCGCTATTACTGTGAGTGATGATTTCTAGGCGATCGCCCTATTTAGTTTTTTTGTGAAGAGCTATTGCTGAAAGCAGGCAAGTTATTGAGGCTCCGATTAGTAAAGTTTTGTCAATGAGGGAAACTATTGGCTTCTCTAAAATAAAACCTCCGCCAGAGACTACTGAAATAGCTTGATTTTTGAATTCTAAAACAGTTCCTTCTACAATCTGTAAATTACCAACGCTTACATACCTCTCAGCATTGATAGGTTGAGTCAATAGAAACAACTGTGTGGCTTGCCATAGCAAGAATGCTATAAATATTGCAATACTGAGAGCGCTAGATATCTTTCTCATAATAAACGAAGATTTTAGTTAAATATATTAAAATTGAATCACTTCAATGTCAATTAATTAGAAATCAAAAGAATTTGATCAAAGGTATATCTAATAAAGTTTTTGAGTGTGCGATCGCCATTAATTATTGACCAGCATCAATATTGGGAACGAGTTTACCATCTTCCATATAGACAATGCGATCGCTATTACTTTGAATCTTGATTTTTAGGCGCGCGTTCAACAAATGTTTTTCTTTTGGCGAGTTCGATTACTAAAGATTTAAAAAGATTATATGTTGCAACATTTGTGGTAACATATAAGAAAGATACTTAAACTTAATCTATTAGAGGAATATAGACATGCTTCTAAATGTCAAAAAAAGAGGAAATTCCCTAAGCGTTATTATTCCAAAGGAAATGGCGGTTAACATGAATGTTGATGATGGTGATAATCTTTTTGCAACGAAAACGACCTCTGGGTATGAGATATCTGCATACGATCCTGATTTCGCAAACAAGATTGAAGTAGCCCGACGTGGTATGAAGAAATATCGCAACGCATTGATTGAGTTAGCTAAATAATGGAACCTTATTGGCTGGAAATTCATGATGTTTGCGCTATACACAATGAAATCATTGTCGAGTCGGGTGGCGCGGCAGGAATTTTGAATGAAGGCGCTCTAGAGTCAACTTTATTCAAGCCCAGAAATCTGTATCATTACGAAGAAGGTGTAAGTTTATACAAAATAGCTGCATCTTACGGCTATGGTTTAGTAAAAAATCATTGTTTTGTTGATGGTAATAAAAGAATAGCTCTAATCTCTGTTTATACGTTCTTAGCGATTAATGGAATTGAACTTATAGCATCGGAGACTGATGCGGCAAATTTTTTCCTAGAATTAGCCGCCAGTCTTGGGAAACAAGAAGAAGATATGAATAGATTAGCAAATTGGCTGCAAATTAATAGCGAACTTATTAGGGATTAGTGGATTAGGCGATCGCATCAAAATCTATCTCTACCAAGCGATCGCTATTACTGTTAGTCGTGATTTCTAGGCGATCGCATTAACAATCTATCTTCAAAAGGCGATCGCTATTACTGTGAGTTGTGATTTCTAGGCGATCACTCTTATCCTGGCATGTATTGTATATTAGATATTAGTGACCAGATCAAATGCCTAAACTTTATGTATATAAGGATTTAATCGTGATTACAAATGCTAGTAGCCTTACCCTTAGCACCCTCCGTCAAAACTTTGGCTTGAGGCTCGACACTAGCGATCGCTTTTTTGATGAATGGTTAAATAATGCATCGCCCCTAACCGAAGCGGAACTACAAGGACTAGATCGCCTCACTCGTAACTACACTTATCTCAGTCAAGAAGAACCACCTCTCGAAGAAATTGTTAAGCTTGTGGTTATATCACCATTGCTAGACTTGGCAGGTTTCTATCAATTTCCTTTTTTGGTAAAAGCAGAAGTAAGTACCAATATTGAAGTTGCGGACGAATTTAATGTTATGGCAGTTCAAGGTCGAATTGATATTTTGGTAATCCAAGATAGTTTTTGGATTTTGGTAATCGAATCAAAACCTGCAAGACTGGACGTTACGGCGGGGATTCCCCAAGCACTTGCCTATTTATTGAGCGCTCCTAACTTACAGTCAAGTTGCTATGGAATGGTTACAAACGGAAGAGAAGTATTGTTTTTGAAATGCGATCGCCATCAAAATGCCCCTCAATATACGCGATCGCCTACTTATCGATTGCTCGAAAATATTACAGAGCGTGTTCAAGTTTTGCAGGGACTTAAACAAATTGGGGGTTATATTGGCGATTTAAGGAGTTAGGCAATCGCCTAAACAATCATCTACTAAAAGCGATCGCTATTACTTTAAATCGTGATTTCTAGGCGATCGCTCAATCAATATTTTCCTTTGCGATCGCCCTTACCTTTGACGAAGGCGATCGCTAATTCAACCCCAGATTCTGAGATAATTTTCCACGTAACACCAGTTACTTACTGAAATTGTGACAGAAATTCTAACATCAACTCCTCTTCTGACATTTGCTGTTGCCTCAGAAATTCGGGACCTCTTAAAAATTCCCTAATCGTGATGCGGCGATCGCGAAAATCGACCACAAATTGATGCATTTGTTCGATAATTGCAATCTGAGCCTCGACTTCATGCAAAGCCTCCCCAATCGGGTCGCCACCGTACTTGCTCATTTTCTTGAAAACCGCAGTCATTTCCCCTTGCTGTGTTTTTTTCGTGAGTTTAAGTTGGCGTTTTAAAGTTTCAAGTTGATCCTTCAGATAGATATTCTCTGCCTCCACTTTCGCACAGTGGCGCGTTAGATCATCAGAACTATCGCGATCGATAATTGCACCTAGCTCTTGCTGCTTCTCAATCGCCAAAAGTCTTGCTAAATCACCATCCTGATAAGCGAGATTAATTTCTTTCATAATCTCAGTGCGATATTCTTTTTCCGCTTCATCAGTTACCTTATCAGGATGGAAACTATCAGCTAGACGCAAAAAAAGCTGACGAATCTTTTTAAGTTCATCCCGATCAGGCTTAGGAATATCTTCTATAACCTGCTGATAAGATCTTCCTTTATAGCTGTCCCAGTTAGGCTCATCGTCCGACTCATCATTATTTTCAAAGATATCTGATTCCATCGGTAAATGTTTAGGACTGATAATCCCATCTGATTGGAGATGATAGTAGACTGTCTCAATATCTTTACGAGACTTCTTTCCCAATTTTCTTCCAGTGAGAATTTCTTGAAAAATAGTATGAATTTTTTCATCAAGTTCTACCATCTTTTGTCGAAAAGGAGCCACCCGTTGAGCGATTTGAATACCAACCTCTTTAATACTTTCATTGAGATTATTTAACTTTGTGCGGTTAGACTCAATCTGTTTGATGAGCTTGCTATTTTCCTTCTCCAAAAAGTTGAGACGAACACGCAGATTTGAGAGCCCAAGCTCATTATGAGAGGTATCCTTAGAAATTTTAGATTTTCGAGCCATAGCAGGAGGATAGGGAAATTGCGTTAATATTCTAATCTGAAACTTGAGATGCGATCACTAATTATTATGGCAGCAAAGGACGTTGTTGCATAAAAGGGGAGGAGAGGATAAATTAGGTATTAAATAGGAGGGCAAAACCAGCAAATGAAAGAGCAATATCAGATCTGCAACTGGTCAGAGTACAACGCAGGGCTGAAACAAAGAGGAAGACTAACCTTTTGGATTAGCGACATTTATCACCGTAAAAGCGATATATCACCAAGCAGGAAGACAAACGCAAGGATTGTTAGAGTCACTATTTGACTTGATGGGGATAGACTTGCCAGTCCCAGACCACAGCACCGTATTAAGACGGACAAGCAAGTTTAAGCGTGACATTACCAGTAGTCCCTCAAGAGGGAGCAGTGCATTTAGTAGTGGATTCGACAGGAATAAAAGTTTACGGTGAAGGGGAATGGAAAACTGGGCAGCATGGGATTAGTAAGAGACGGACATGGCGCAAATTGCACCTAGGAGCCGATGAATCCACTGGAGAAATTCTGGCTGCGGTGGTCACCATGAAGGATTGCCACGATGGTGAAGTACTCGCCGATATCCTTGAAGGAATTGACACTGAAATCGCTCAAGTTTCCGCAGATGGAGCCTACGACCATCGCCATTGTTATGATGAGATTGCTCAGCATGGTGCTAAAGCCGTGATTCCTCCCCGCAAAGATGCCAAAATCTGGGAGCATGGCAATACCAATGCGCCACCTCATCCCCGTGACCAAAATCTTCGCTATATCCGTAAACATGGGCGTAAAAAATGGAAACGTGGCTGTTGTTCATCAAATGTGCTGCCCTCAATCGCATGATGCAACTCGCTAAACCTGTCTCCTGTACTGTTGCTCGTTAATTATCTATCCTTATATCCTCTTTCTTTTGCCTTCTTTTTATTCATGCAACAAAGCCAACAAGGATTCAAAAAAGACTTCATCATGGCTGTGAAGGGTAATCGTTTAGCCATCTGTGCAGAGGAGAAAAGTCAGGGACATTTCGTTAATCTTGAGTTAAAACCATATTTAATGATGATTTGCTGAGCGATCGCTAAAAAAAAATTCTCGAAACATCAGCTAATTTCAATCAACTTTTTATAACGCTCTAACCCTCTTTAATAGCATTTCAAGGAGAATGGTTTGGAATGCTATTAAAGGTCTGAACCTGCTGAGAATTTCACTCCGATACTATTGCAAATTTTAATACGGTAAAAAATCATGAAGCTGGATGGAAAAGTTGCTCTAGTCACTGGAAGTAGTGGCGGCATAGGTCAAGGTATTGCGATTCGCTTAGCAAAAGAAGGCGCTAAGGTTGTGGTCAACTATCGCTCTAACCCTCAAGGTGCTGAAGAAACTTTAAATGCTATTAAAGCAACTGGCGGTGATTGCATGATGGCTGAGGGATTTTGCGATAGCGATCGCGGCTATAGTATTGGTGCTGACTTGGGCATGGTGGATGACGTTCGCAAATTAATTGATGAGAGCATCAAGCATTTTGGAACTCTTGATATTCTGGTTAACAATGCAGGGATCGAGAAACACGCTGATTTTTGGGATGTGACCGAAAAAGACTTTGAAGCGTTGATGAATATCAATTTTAAGGGGGTTTTCTTTGCAACCCAATCCTTTGTTAAACATCAAATTAGCGAAGGCAAACGTAATGGACGCATCATCAATATTAGCTCTGTTCATGAAGAATTGCCATTTCCACACTTTACGGCTTACTGTGCTAGTAAAGGAGCTTTAAAGATGATGACGCGCAATCTTTCAGTAGAGCTTGGTGCACTTGGTATCACCATCAATAATGTTGCCCCTGGCGCGATCGAGACTCCAATTAATAAGGCGCTTCTCAATGATCCTTCTAAATTGGAGCCATTGCTAAAAAATATACCTCTGGGACGGTTGGGACAGCCTGAAGATGTTGCCTCTGTAGTTGCCTTTTTAGCATCTGATGAGGCTCGCTATATTACTGGTTCAACAGTAGTAGTAGATGGTGGTCTGCTATGGAACTACCAAGAGCAGTAAGAAAATCATGAGTCTTAAATTTCAGAATGTAATTTATTAAATTAAATTGAATAAGGTTGAAATCATGTCAAAAATCAATTGTCTACCTGATAAACGTTCCATAGAAATCAACAAATCCGATACGATTTTAGAGGCTTTGTTAGCCAATGGAATCGAGCATACTCATGTCTGCGGTGGGAATGCCTATTGTTCCACTTGTCGAATTATGATTTTAGATGGAGTGCAAAATTGTAGTCCGCCAACTAGTGCTGAAAGAGCTTTAGCCAAAAAGCTAGATTTCCCTGTTCATGTGAGACTTGCTTGTCAAACTAAGGTTACAGGGGATGTTTCGATTCGCCGCATGGTGATTGATAATGAGGATATTGACATTCTCGAAGGTCAGCTTGCCACTGGTGCGGTAAATAGCGATCGCAATGTAGCTTTGCTAGTCATCACAATTCGCGGAGCAACTAATTTTGATGAGGTAAACTTTCACTACGATATTGTCTATATCATGAGCCGCTATTTCCATCGCGTCCAAAAAGTTGTGAGTCAATATGGTGGCACTATCCCCAATGTTATGGGCGTGAGAGTCATGGCAGTATTTGGGTTTGAGAAAAATAGTAGTTTAGCCGCAGAGAGAGCGGTATGGGCAGGTTTGGAACTGCTCAAGACCATAGCGGACTTGAATGTATTCTTAAAGAAATTATCCTATAACCCACTGAATGTGAGCATCGGCATTCACTATGGTGCAGCCGTTTTAATTCCTATAGATCCCAGCAAGCCCAATGTTCTTACACCTTTAGGCGATATTGTGAATTCGGTTGGTCGGATTGAAGCTGCCAATCAAGAAGTTGGGAGTGATTTGTTAATTTCAGAATCTGTCTACAACCAAGTCAAACCCAAAGCGATTTTTAATCGCAACGGTAATTTCAAACTAGGTAAAACCGAGTTTAAGGTCTTTGAAGTCACTGGGATGCAAGGAAATCCTCCTAAAGTCTTTAAGGTAGAGGACTCTACGGCCCCTGCACCTAAAAGATTTATGTCTTTCCTGCAAAAGTTCTTGTCTAAATAAATACTTGTTTTTAAATCTCTAGGAAAATTCATGGCTACAGAACATTATGATGTCATCATTATCGGAACTGGCGCAGGTGGCGGAACCTTAGCCTATCGTCTTGCTTCTAGCGGCAAAAAAATTTTGATCTTAGAAAGAGGTGCATTCTTGCCTCAAGAGAAACAGAATTGGGATACAGTGGAAGTCTATAAAAAAGACCGCTATCACACTGCTGAAATTTGGATTGACGATCGCGATGGCAGTAAGATTCATCTAGAAATGGTCTAATGGATTGGAGAGAATACGAAAGTATAGGGCAGTGCATTACTGCATCTGCGAGAACGAGATTTCGATCGCGTCGAATAACTGTGATGATCGCATTTTGCCTCTCTCTCTCTATTTTCGCAAGAAATTAGCGATCGCGGCAGTAGCTCATCAAAATGGTACTTGCCGTTTTGGCGAAGACCCTAAAGATTCAGTTCTAAATGTTAATTGTCGCGCTCATGATGTGGAGAATCTCTATGTTGTTGATGGCTCCTTTTTTCCTTCCAGTGCAGCCGTCAACCCCACCTTAACAATTATTGCCAATGCTTTACGAGTCGGTGATCACCTGATTGAACGCATTAAGTAGCCCAGCATAACAATAGACATTAAAAACCCTATTAGTGTTGCGGCGCAAAGCGCCGCAACACTAATAGGGTTTTTAGTTGATATTAAATATGACTTTTCAGCCATATTTAATCATCCTCTCATTTTTGCATCATGGTGTTCTCAGGCTCAAAGAACATACTTAAATTGAACTAAAACAAGTCAATAAAATAATTAGTTTTTTAAAAGAACTAATTAGGAGATAAACCCATGAAAAAAGTACTTCTAACCTTCTTGCCCGCACTACTACTCTCAGCAACTGCGATCGCTCCTGCTGCTAAAGCTCAAGATGCAATGCAGATGCCTTCAGTAGAAGTAAGAATGAAGATTACCTTGACTCCATTCAATCTTGCTTATTTGGCACATCAGGGGTATTTTACAAGTCAAGGTATTCCTGATTCCGAAGGTCTGATGAAAGGTTTTAATGATGGCTCGATCACCGCAGCTCAACTTGTAAAAGCAGCTGTCAACGACAAACGCTTGCCCACTGCGTTCTTGACGAATGATTCCTATATCGCCGCTGTTAAGAACCAGCTATATACGCTTACTCTCTCAGCTCGTTAAACCTGATTAAGGGTAGTCCTAAGAAATTTATTATGGTAAGGATGGGCGGCGCGAAGCGCCGTCCATCCTTACCTATTTAGAGTATTACCAGTAGAAATACTATCGTAGAGAAATATGATGAATTCAGAGCAAGCTAGATTAACAGAAACCAGAAACGGAAAACCTTGGAAGCAATGGGGTTCTTATCTTAGCGAGCGACAATGGGGAACAGTTCGGGAAGATTATAGTGCTGGTGGCAGTGCTTGGGACTATTTCTCGCACGACCAAGCGCGATCGCGTGCTTATCGATGGGGCGAAGATGGGATTGCGGGTATTTCTGACAACCATCAATTTCTCTGCTTCGCGATCGCCTTATGGAATGGAACCGATCCAATTATTAAAGAAAGATTGTTCGGATTAACAGGCAATGAAGGAAATCATGGTGAAGATGTCAAAGAGTATTACTTTTATCTCGATAATACGCCCACACATTCCTACATGAAATATCTTTACAAGTATCCTCAGGAGGCTTTTCCCTACGAACAGTTAGTGAATGATAATAAATACCGCAGTCGGCAGGAACGAGAGTTTGAGCTATTGGATACAGGAGTGTTTGATAGCGATCGCTATTTTGATGTCGTCGTAGAATATGCTAAAAATTCGCCTCAGGATATCACAACCCAAATTAGTGTTACCAATCATGCACCCGAATCACAGACTATCCATCTTCTACCTTCGCTGTGGTTTCGCAACACTTGGTCTTGGGGAAATGATGATACCAATAAGCCCTTACTAACAGCCCATTCCTCTAATGTGATTGCAGCAAATCATGACCATTTAGGTAAAATGTGGCTCTACTGTCCAGATAGCCAAGAATTGTTATTTACAGAAAATGAAACCAACTATCAACGAATATTTGGAACACCAAATAGTTCTAAATATGTGAAAGATGGCATCAACAATTACATTGTCAATGGCGAAGCGTCGGTAAATCCTCAGCAACAGGGAACAAAGGCTGCTGCTCATTATGATCTGGCGATTGCTTCAGGAGAGACCAAAGTTGTTAGATTGAGATTGAGTGATATTGCGCCAGATACCCTTTCCTTGGGAACAGACGCAGAAATTATGGCAATTCGATTGAGAGAGGCAAATGATTTTTATCAGCAGATTTCTCCATTTGCGATGACTGATGATATGCGAAATGTCCAGAGACAAGCTTTTGCGGGGATGTTGTGGAGTAAGCAATATTATAACTATTCTGTGAAACCTTGGCTAGAAGGCGATCCAGCTAACCCTACTCCACCTAGCGATCGCCTCAATGGGCGCAACTCTAAATGGTTTCATTTAGAATCTGAAGAGATTCTTTCTATGCCCGACAAGTGGAAATATCCTTGGTTTGCAGCTTGGGACTTGGCTTTTCATACGATTCCGATTGCGATGATCGATCCCGATTTTGATAAGCGACAGCTTGATATCATCACGCGCGAATGGTTCATGCACCCCAACGGTCAGATTCCCGCCTATGAATGGGCTTTTGGCGATGTCAATCCTCCAGTTCACGCTTGGGCGACCTATCGAGTTTATAAGATTGAGCAGAAGATGTGCGGCAAAGGCGATCGCAAATTTTTGGAACGGGTATTTCAAAAGCTTTTATTGAACTTTACTTGGTGGGTAAATCGAAAAGATCGTGAAGGCAAGAATGTATTTGAAGGCGGTTTTTTAGGATTGGATAATATTGGTGTGTTTGATCGTAGTACCAAACTCCCTACGGGTGGCTATATTGAGCAAGCTGATGGCACTAGCTGGATGGGTATGTATTGCTTAAATATGCTAACAATTGCTCTAGAACTCGCCAAAGAGAATCATGTTTATGAGGATATTGCCACAAAATTCTTCGAGCATTTTCTCTACATTGCCGATGCAATGAATAAAGTTGGCGAAAAGCATACAGAGCTTTGGGACGATGAAGATGGTTTTTACTACGATGTCCTCAATCTACCCTCTGGCAATCAAACAAAACTAAAAGTGCGATCGCTAGTTGGGCTGATTCCTCTTTTCGCAGTACAGACATTAGATCCAGAACTAATCGATCAACTGCCAGAATTTAAAGTGAGAATGCAATGGTTTATTACCCATCATCCCGAACTATCCCAAAATGTAGCTTGTATGGAAACTTGTGGGATGCAATCTAGAAGATTACTTGCCATTTGTTATCGCGAGAAACTCCAACGCATTCTCACCAAGATGTTAGATGAGAGTGAATTCTTGAGCGAATACGGTATTCGGGCTATCTCTAAATTTCATCAGGAGCATCCCTATGTTTGGAGCACCAATGGCAGTGAATATCGAGTTGATTACGAACCAGCCGAATCTTCAAGTGGACTATTTGGTGGAAATTCTAATTGGCGCGGACCAATTTGGATGCCCGTAAATTTCCTCATTGTCGAATCCTTACAAAAGTTCCATCATTTCTATGGGGATAGCTTCAAAATTGAGTATCCTACTGGTTCAGGAAAGCTGATGACGTTATGGGATGTTTCGGTAGAGCTATCGCAGCGTCTAGTCAATATTTTTGTTCCAGATGATCAAGGCGATCGCCCTCTAAACGATCAGCAAAGTGCTAAAAAGTCAAAGTTTCACACTGATCCTCACTGGAAAGATTTGGTTTTATTCTATGAATATTTTCACGGTGACAATGGATCAGGGCTTGGCGCTAGTCATCAAACAGGATGGACAGGGCTGGTCGCAAAACTAATCCAACAATTGACTGAATATTCTGATAAAAGCCCAGATTAACCACTTGAGTACACCCGTCTGAGTGAAATGTTTGATGGAGATGTTCCCATGCGATGCCACGGGATCGAGCAATCTCTCTTGCTGAATCCCAATTGTCGAATCAGCTGTAGCAATCCTAAATGATTTGTGGAAAAATAGAGAAGAAGAAATCAAAGCAAAGACTTGGAAGAATTAACTGAATTTATAGAGAGTAACCCCAAGAGTAAGGAACTCAAAAGAG
>NZ_JACJQA010000021.1 GCF_014696355.1 Pseudanabaena sp. FACHB-1998
ATCATCAATACGCCGAACCATCCGATGTATAGACGGTTGTTGGTGCTGGTGATCCAGTTGCAAAACTGATCCCAGATCGAAGCGCTTTCGCGTCTTTGTACTGCTGTGGTCATTTTTGTGTTGTGGTTTAAAACTTAATTTCTTATGCAAGCTTGCGCTTACATTTACAAATATATCAAATTGTTAAGTTTTGTCAATAATCCTTTTTATAGAGTATTGATTTCCGATCCCTAACCATCATTGACAAAAAAGAGTGCTCAACCTTATCTCATATAGCAATGTAAGTTTTGCTTAGGACATAAAACCCAAAAAGCAAGTTGCGGCGCTTCGCGCCGCAACTTGCTTTTTGGGTTTTGGCTTGTACTGGCTAACTCTTGATTTGCTATAGAAACTGGTGATACAGCCATGCAAAAGTTAGGGAGAAAAAAGTAAACCCCAATAGATAAATGCAGTGCAAAGCACCGCATTTATCTATTGGGGTTTATGTGCTGACTGAATACTACTCGTAAATCCAAGAAGTTAGGCTAGGAGACCATTCAACTAGTTCTTCGGCATTAAACCACAGGTTAATTTCAGTTTGGGCGGTTTCGATCGCATCGGAACCATGAATGATATTGCGTCCAATATTTGCCCCGTAATCACCACGAATGGTTCCAGGTTCGGCTGTTAGAGGATTTGTTGCTCCGATAATTTTACGAGCAGAGGCTACTACACCATCGCCTTCCCAGACCATAGCGACTACGGGCCCTGAGGTAATAAAATCGACTAGACCAGCAAAGAATGGTCTTTCTTTGTGGACTGCATAATGCTTTTCGGCTAATTCGCGTGTGGGTTGCAATAGTTTTAGTCCGACGAGCTTAAAGCCCTTGGATTCGTAGCGACGGATAATTTCTCCAACTAGGTGACGTTGTACGCCATCGGGCTTAACTGCCAAAAAAGTACGTTCCATGATCTCTGTGAAAGTTTTACTAAAAGTATTAAGCAATTGTAAAGAAGTTTACAGAAAGCATTATTTCATTTTAAGGAACGCAAATAAAATAAAGTTGACCTATTTACCTTTCCTAAAGTCGTTCTACGTGGCTGGACTATGGCGCACGCGCAGCGTGCGCCATAGCTTGTTAAGGTTTTATATTTAGTTGTCCCCATCTGCTTAAATGTGATTAAGGACATTTTTCTGAAACCATTGCTTGATCATAGGTTGCATTTTGAGTTCCAACAAATAAGCAATACCAATGGTTAGAGCCATCCAGATAAGAAGACGAATTATAAAACTGACGGGTGAACCGCTAAAAGTGGAAATTTTATTTATAAAATTTAGCAGGGGCATATGTAAAACATAAATACCGTAGGAGATACTGCCAAAAAAAGTCAGCTTTGAAAATATATTGGGACTAGTTTTCCAGCCCCACAGCCCAAAGCCCATGAGCATTTGCACTACAGCAATTACCCAAGCCTCAACTTTAAAAAGCTGGTTAGTTACTAAAAGATAGCTGGTTTGAAATAGGGGCAAGGCGATCGCGATCGCGCCAAGCAAACGTAAATAAGGAATCTGTCGTTTGGTGAGAGCCGAAAACAGCAAAGCGCAGAGAGGAAAGTATACGAAATCAGTAATACTAATTTCTGCAAGGGCTATTCCTGTAAAACCCATGTTAGTTAGTAAGGTTTTGCCGATGATTAGCTTGTCTGTCGCAATAAAGAGCAAGATATAAGTAAAAACTGGAAATTTCGTAAAAGCTTCAGAGCTGGTCTTTTTCCAAGCAAGCCATAATCCAAATAACCAGAATACCCAGCCTGCGGCATAACCTGAAATGATGGGCGGAAACCCAGTAATCCAAGGCGATAAACAGGCAATCACCAGAGAGCCAACCATTAATGGCATGACTTTGGGGCGAAAATACCAAATACCTAAGAAAAATATGTAGTAAACAATTTCATAATGCAAAGTCCAGAGAACCCCGTTTCCAGATAACAATGCTGTCACGCCACCTTGCAAGAAAAATAAATTACCAACAATCGTTTTCCATGAATCCGTTGGCGAAGCCAGCACGCCTAAAATAATGGCAATTATATAGATTGGATATAAGCGAATAAATCTTCTTAATAAATAACGAATGACATTGGATTTGGAAAAGGGCAATTGATTAGTAAGTCCAATTACATAACCAGATAAAGCAAAGAAAATTAAAATGCCGCCATGCGCTGCGTTAAAAAAGGAACCGAAGGCAAAGGCAGGATGGTAAGCGGGATCAAGCTTAAACTCATAGAAAAATATATGAGAGTAAGCAACCCAGATCGCCGCAAGTCCGCGTAAGCCTTCTAAAGTATAGTCATAGGCTTTGCGACCTTCAGCTTGTATCTCAACCGTCGGAGCAAAGCGATCGCGCAAATCAGCAGCATCTAAAATTTGATTTTGCATTAGGCTCAATAATCACTAAGGATTTATTACAAATATCTATAGCAATCCTAAATGGTTTGAGAGATTTACCCCCATCCATGTTCCATCAAAAATTCTGGAGTAATTACGGATTTAGGCTGTGGCAACTCTGTATTATTCGCCACTCTAAGAAATTTTTCCACGTATTTTCCTAGCAAATCGCCTTCTAGATGTACGGAATTACCAATATCTAAATTTTTTAAAGTCGTATTTTCGTACGTGTGGGGAATGACCGCAACTCGAAAATTTGTACCCGATTCATTGCAATAGGAGACGGTGAGGCTAATTCCATTGATGGCAATACTGCCTTTAAAGACGATGTAACGGGCTACTTCAGGATTAGCCTCAAAGCCTAGTTCCCAAGAATTTCCGACTAGGGCGTAATCGCTTAATTTTCCCATCCCGTCGATATGTCCCGATACAAAATGCCCGCCAATTTTGTCGCCTACTGCCAATGCAGTTTCGAGGTTGACGTATTTCAAACGGCGATCGCCAAAGTTAGTGCGACCTAAAGTTTCGGGAGATACATCGGCGGTAAAGCCTGTAGATGAGAGGTGCGTAGCAGTTAAACACACACCATTTACGGCCACACTATCACCGATCGCTATTTGGGCAATCAGATCAGGACAATAGATCCTGAGGCGATCGTGATCGCGCTGTTCAATGACACCGATAGTTTGAACTAGTCCTGTAAACATTGTGGGTAGTGCTGAAGGAAAGGATTTATTTACGATTAGAATGGGCTACACTTTGCGCCGCCCATCCTTAACTAGTGAAGGAATTAACCTAGTAAATCAGTTAACTTGTTAATACTTTGTGCTGCTTGCTTTTGGGGATCGTTGGAAATGGCGCGATCGCGATTTAGCCAAAAAGCATTAATTCCTAAAGATATAGCTCCTTGGTAATCTTCACTAAAACTATCGCCAATGTGCCAAGCCAAATCGGGAGAATGCTGGAGGGAATGCTTTTTTAGAGCCGTTTCAAAAATTTTCCGATCAGGTTTGGCTGATCCCGCCTCTGTAGATATAGTGATCGAATCAAAATAAGTCTCTAATTCCAAAGTTTTGACTACAGAATACAGGCGGCTGTCAAAGTTTGATAACAAACCTAAAATAATTCCCTGTTTTTTCCATGTATCTAGAGCGAATTTTGTGTCTTCGTAAACAAACCAAGGCTTATCCGTAGCGAAATAGGCGTATAGGCTTTGAAAGAAAACGTCAAAATTCTCGAATTTTGTTAAATCCCCTGTTTGTCCGAAGGTTTGCTTTGCTAATGCGTACCACCATTCATACTCAGCAACGGGGATGTCAGACTGGGGCAAACTTGGGAAAGCCATTCGGGGTGCTGCTTGGAAACTCTTGTAAAAGGATTGATTAATTAACTCACTGTCCAAACTAACCCCAAAGTCTTGCGCGACTATGGCATATTGATCCCCTACGCTGCCTTTTACACCAAACAAAGTACCAACTGCATCTAGATAAATAATCTTAGGGATAGTCTGAGGCGATCGCATTACAATTCAGGGAAATTACTGGGGTAAACTATTAAGCGTACTGATACAATGACAGCCAAACCTTACAAACAGTTAATGCAGGTTAAAATCCTCCATTATTATGACAGGTAATAAGTTTCTAATGAGTAGATGGTTGGGTTAAGGAGTATTTTTTATGCACATATCTCAATTTGGCAAAGTAATTCTATTAGCATTAATAGCCTGTTATCCTTTGCCTAGTTGGGCACAGACAACTACAATTGAAAGATCTGTCCCGTCCTCAACACAAGCACCATCATCGCCAGATCCATCAAATTCCAATCTTAAACCTTTAACAAAGTTTAATGGGTCAACACCTACGTTAAATGTGAGCGACTCTCAAGATACATTTCGCTACACACTGGGCGCTGGTGACTCGATCAAGATTGATGTGTTTAACGTACCAGAATTATCAGGTACTCAGGTAATTGCACCAGATGGAACTATTAATATCTCTCTAATCGGAGCTGTTAAATTAGAAGGTTTGGGATTAGATGAAGCTAACGCTTTACTTCGCGAAAAGTTAAACCCCTTCTTAGTTCGGAATATCGTTAACGTCTCTTTGCTTGCACCGAGACCTCTTAACATTGCGATCGTGGGTGAAGTCAATCGCCCAGGACCAAGATTTTTAAACTATACAGCTAGTGGTGCAGGTACTGGTAGCGGGGCAGCGACTCTTACCAGAGCTTTAGAATCCGCTTCTGGAATTACCTCTCGAGCAGATATTAGTAATATCCAGATTTCACGGCGTGACGGAGCATCGGGTCGTCGGACGATCAAAGTTGATTTGCAGGCTTTATTAGAAAAAGGTGATATTAGCCAAGATATACGTATTTTAGATGGTGACTCAATTCTCGTACCACCCCTCTCCCAAGCTAGCGCCTCCCAAAGTAGAGTTGTTAGCAATTCTACTTTTTCACCTGACTCTTTTACCATTCAAGTGGCGATCGTTGGCGAAGTAAACCGTGTGGGTCCTCAGACATTAGTTTACTCCCGTAATGGGGTTCTACCTACGGGATTATCTGGGGCGACGACTTCTGCGGGACTTTCTTCAGGTGGAGGACCTGTTACCCTGAGTCGTGCTTTGCAATCGGCGAATGGCGTAACTGAAATCGCAGATATCCGCAATGTCCAGATTTCCCGCTTAGATGAAAAAGGGCAACGCACAATTGTTAAAGCCAATTTGTTGGATTTAATTACCAAAGCTGATCTCAGTCAAGATATTATTTTGACCGACGGGGATTTAATTACGGTACCTCGTCTCGATAAAACTAACCCCAGTGAGTATTTACAGGTAGCCAAGGCCACCTTCTCCCCTACAGCAATCACGGTACAGGTAGTTGGGGAAGCCGTGCGTCCCGGAGCTTTGCAGCTAAGACCGAATAGTTCTTTCACAGAGGCTATTTCCTATGCGGGTGGATTGACTAACGATGCTGACTGGCGAGCCATTGAGCTATATCGCGTTAATCCTGATGGCTCAATTATGCGACGCAATCTTGTTGCAGATTTGAACTTGCCCATGAGCGAAGAATCAAATCCTGGATTACGCGATCGCGATGTGATTGTAGTACGTCCATCCTTTGGTTCTAGTCTTCTCAACTCCACAACAAGGTTTTTGGGCAATATTATCAATCCCTATTCCTTAATTAACAACGTATTTAGAAAATAGTAATTAAGACATTAAGTAAATGGAAAATAACTATCTTCCAATTTACTTAATGTCTTAATTACTGAGTATTTAAAATTTTTTCCAAGATAAGTATGAAAATTATAGTTACTGGTGGTGCTGGGTTCATTGGCTCACACCTAGTAGATCGGTTGATGGAATCTGGTCACTCAGTTGTATGTATTGATAATCTTTACACTGGACGAACATCTAACAATGCTCAATGGATAGACAATCCTGACTTTCAATTTATTGAACATGATATTGTTAATCCCATTGAAATGGAGAACGTTGACCAAATTTATCATCTTGCTTGTCCCGCTTCGCCAGTACATTATCAAGCCGATCCCATTAAAACAGCAAAAACCAACTTTTTGGGAACTCTCAATATGTTGGAATTAGCTAAAAAATGTAGTGCTAGACTTCTACTGGCTTCTACTTCTGAGGTTTATGGCGATCCGCTAATCCATCCCCAAAATGAAGATTACTGGGGCAATGTTAACTGTACAGGAATCCGTAGCTGTTATGACGAAGGGAAACGGATTGCAGAAACTTTATCCTTTGATTATCATCGTCATTTTGGTGTGGAAGTTAGAATTGTCCGCATATTTAACACCCATGGGGTGAGAATGTTGGAGAATGACGGCAGGGTTGTGAGCAATTTTGTCGTTCAAGCTCTTAAGGGCATTCCGTTGACGGTTTATGGAGATGGTTCGCAAACAAGAAGCTTTTGCTATGTATCCGATCTCGTACAAGGCTTAATGTTGCTGATGAATGGTAATTACATTGGACCTGTCAATTTAGGAAACCCCGAAGAGTATACAATTTTGCAATTGGCTCAAACAATCCAAAGACTAATTGATCCAACTGCGGAACTTGTATTTAAGCCCTTGCCTCAGGATGATCCACAGCGTCGCCAACCTGACATCTCTAGAGCTAAGTTTAATCTGGGATGGGAGCCAAAAGTACCTTTAGAAGAAGGGCTTTCCAAGACGATCGCCTATTTCCGCGAACTTATTGCTTCACAAAGTACTTAACTAAATATCTAGCTAGTTTTGGAATCCCTTGATTTTCTAGGTTGAGAATTATAAATAATGCACAATATTGAATGAGTGATTAAAATATGCGTGTCTGTGTCATTGGAACAGGTTATGTTGGCTTAGTAACAGGTGCTTGCCTTGCTTACGTTGGTCATGATGTGATTTGCGTGGATAATAATGAGGAGAAGGTTAAACTCATGAAATCAGGGCAATCACCGATTCATGAGCCGGGGTTGCCTGAAGTTATATCTGAGTCAATTCGCCAAGGTAAGATTGAGTTTACGACGGATATTGCCTCGGGCGTAAAGCATGGCGAGATTTTATTTATTGCAGTGGGAACACCTTCTCTGCCCGATGGTCGTAGCGATATGCGCTATGTCGAAGCGGTCGCCAGAAGCATCGGAGAAAGCTTAACTGAAGGATATCGGGTTATCGTTAATAAATCTACAGTGCCGATTGGGTCTGGTGATTGGGTCAGAATGATCGTGCTGGACGGCATGGCAGGAAAAAGCAATCTTGATCAGATTCAGTTTGATGTGGTCAGTAATCCTGAGTTCTTGCGCGAAGGAGTGGCGGTTTACGATACCTTCAATCCCGATCGCATTGTGGTTGGCAGTGGCAGCGATCGCGCTCTAAAGTTAATGCAGGATTTGTATAAGCCAATTATTGATCGTTCCTTTGCCGATGACAAAACCTTGCCACCAGTGCCAGTAGTGGTCACGGATTTGAACTCGGCGGAAATGATTAAGTATGCAGCTAATGCATTTTTAGCAACCAAGATCAGCTTTGTAAATGAAGTCGCGAATATTTGCGATCGCGTCGGTGCTGATGTTAAGGAAGTAGCCAAAGGTATTGGTTTAGATTCGCGTATTGGTTCTAAATTCTTGCAAGCGGGTATTGGCTGGGGCGGCTCTTGCTTTGGTAAGGATGTTTCCGCGTTGATTTATACCGCCGAGGACTATGGATATTCCACGGAGATTCTTAAGGCTTGTGTGCGCGTGAATGAACTTCAGCGCACTCTGGTAGTTGAGAAATTGCAGCAAGCGCTCAAAATCTTAAAAGGTAAAACCATTGGCTTATTGGGGATGACCTTTAAGCCTGACACGGACGATATGCGGGATGCGCCGTCGATTACTTTGATCGATCAGTTGAGCCGCTTAGGTGCGCGGGTCAAAGCTTACGATCCTCTGGTATCCCAGTCGGGATTGCGTCAAGGCTTTTCCAATGTGATTGTGGAAACTGATTTAGAGCGTCTTGCGGATGGTTGTGATGCGGTGGTATTGGTGACCGATTGGCAAGAATTTTTAACAATTGACTATGCCAAGATGCTAACGTTGATGGCTCATCCTGTGATTATTGATGCTCGTAATTTCCTTGATGGCAAAGCGTTAGAAGCTTTGGGCTATAAGTACATTGGCATTGGGCGCTAGCTATAAAACGAAAAAAAACGAAAGACCGAGCTTTGCTCGGTCTTTCGTTTTTGTGTATCTTTTGATGCTGAGCCATAATATAGGTAGGTATATGTTCAGCTTGTAACCATACAAAAATGGTGGGTAATCATGGCAAAGAAAGTTAATAGCAACGGCAAAGACTCTCAAGATAGTGTGATGATTGAGCTACCTAAAGTAGAAAAAGTTAGTAAGAAAAAGTCTAAATCTAACGATTTGTTAGAGAAACCACCAAAAGAGAAAAAGGCTACTACGGGAAAGCCTCCATCGAATGATTTGCCAGAGAAGCTATCCCGACAAGTCTATGAAAAAGAACTTAACTTACGCCACATTGAGCTAGTAAAACTACAGGAATGGGTAAAATATAAAAAACTCAAAGTAGTTGTTCTCTTTGAAGGACGCGATGCCGCAGGCAAAGGCGGAACAATCAAAAGAATTACAGAATGTTTGAATCCTCGTGTTTGTAAGGTTGTGGCATTGGGAACTCCTTCAGATCGCGAGAAAACACAGTGGTATTTTCAACGTTATGCGGCTCATCTGCCTGCGGCGGGTGAAATTGTGTTGTTTGATCGCAGTTGGTATAACCGCGCTGGGGTGGAACGGGTGATGAACTTTTGTACCCATGAGGAGTATGTAGAGTTTTTGCGTTCTTGCCCTGAGTTTGAATGTATGCTACAACGCGCAGGAATCATCCTTGTTAAGTATTGGTTCTCCGTTAGTGATGAAGAACAAGAGAAGAGATTTCAAGAAAGGATTAAGAATCCACTGAAGCGTTGGAAAATTAGTCCAATGGATTTAGAAGCAAGGGCAAAGTGGGTGGAATATTCTAAAGCCAAGGATGACATGTTTAATGCTACAGACATTAAGCAGTCTCCTTGGTATGTTGTCAATTCTGACGATAAGCGTAGAGCCCACATTAATTGCATTTCTCATTTATTAAGTCAAGTTCCTTACGAAGATTTAACCCCTGTAAAAATTGAGCTTCCACCCCGCCAACATGAAATGGACTATGTCCGTCCACCCATGCGGCTCCAAAACTTTATTCCTAATGTTGATTTATAGCAGTAGCTAGTTATGTTAAGACAAAAGCAAAAACCAGAAGAGAGTGGCGGCGCGAAGCGCCGCTACTCTCTTCTGGTTTTTTGTCCTAACAAGAATGGCAACAACTATCAAATAAAAAGAATGGCTTTGCCATTCTTTTTATTTGATAGTACTAGGCGATCGCCATTGCTTGGGGAACGAGAGCTTCGATTACTTGCTTAGAATTAGCTGACCAACCGATGATGCCACCCTGAGCGCAAAGCATTTCAATAGTTGAAGTTTTAAATTCAGGGAAATAGCTGGCTGTTCCATCTTCGATGATCAGACACTCATAGCCGCGATCGTTTGCCTCGCGCATGGTTGTCTGTACGCAGACTTCCGTCGTTACACCTGTAAAGAGAAGATGGGTAATATTCTCTTTTTGTAAAATACTTTCTAAATCAGTCCGACAGAAGGCTCCTTTTCCGGGTTTGATAATCACAATTTCATTGTCTAAGGGAGTCAATTCAGAAATGATGTTATTTCCATCTTCTCCAGCAATGAGAATGCGTCCCATTGCCCCTTGATCGCCAATTTTGAGACCGCCTTTACCTCGATTGAGCTTAGAGGGTGGACAGTCAGAAAGATCGGCAGTATGGGCTTCAATGGTATGAATGACGGGCAAATTTAGCGATCGGAACGTTTCTAATAGCTTTTTGACAGTCGGCACAATGCTCTGTAATTGAGTAACATCATTGCCGAGGGCATCACCAAAACCGCCATACTCTAGAAAATCCCTTTGCATATCAATGATCACAAGGGCTAATTTGCTATCTGTAGGTAGTTCATAATCATAGGGATAGGCAGCGATCGAAGGCATGGGTTCTCTCCTTATAGGGTTTATTCATGAATAATTACAGGTCTTTCCCAAACTATTAAAACTATGCAGCCTTCTTCACTTTGGACTTGATGGCTGGTATTAGGAGGATTGATGATCACTGAGCCTTTAGTGTATTTGCCATGAGCATCTGATTGTGAACCTGATAGCACAAAAATATGTTCATAGCCTGAATGGGAATGATGGGGAACCTTAGCACCCGCCTCATAGCGCAGTAAGGCTGCGCTAGCACCAGTATCATCTTTGTAAAGCCGATAGATTTCTACACCCTCGCGGAATGCTTCCCAAGGGAAATCATCATAATTAGATCGCGTTAGTAATTCTGGAAAAATCCGAACTTGTTGATTGATTATCATTATTTTATAGTTTATGAGAATTGTTTATTAGATCGCGCTACTCTCTAATAAACAATCCTATAGGTTCTTAATGTCCTGCCATTTTCTGACCGATTTCGGCGAGATTTGCTTCAGAACTCGTGCTTTCATAAACGAATTGACCATCACTCATCACTAAAATGCGATCGCTTAGGGTCAGAATCTCGTCTAAATCTTCACTGACGAGCAGAACGGCTACGCCTCGGTTTCTCGCTTCCACAATTTGATTGTGAATGTATTCCACCGCCGCAAAGTCTAAGCCAAAAACTGGATTAGCCACAATGAGTAACTTGATGCTGTCGGCAGAGAGTTCTCTCGCTAGTACTGTCCGTTGCACATTCCCACCTGAAAGGTTACCAACAGGGGTCTCAGGCGAAGGGGTTTTGATGGAAAAGACTTTGATTAAATTTTGAGCCGTCTCGCGAATTGCCTTGAATAACAACAAGATGCCGTTCTGAGCTTGGGGAGGGCGATCAAAAGTTCGTAGGGCTAGATTTTCGGCAACGCTCATGTGGGGAACGCAAGCATTTCGGAGAGGTTCCTCTGGGAGTGAGAAAACTTGATGCTTGTACATCTCTTTGCGAGTGGCGGTGTATTCTTCGCCATTGACAAAAACTTTGCCTGAATTCGCAATCCTTTGACCAGAGAGAACCTCGACAAATTCCCTTTGTCCATTGCCAGATACACCAGCAATGCCAACGATTTCACCACTCTTAATTTGTAAATTAACGCCCTTTACTGCTTCTAAGCCATTGTCGCGATCGGCATGTATTGATTGCACATCTAAGACGAGATTATCGGTAGATACTTCCGTTTTGGCAACTTGACGCGCTTCCTTGGCTTCTCCGAGCATCATCGCTGCCATATCCGCAACCGATAGCTCTTTAGTGGAACCTGTACCCGCAAACTTGCCCTTACGCAAAACGGTGACATTATCGGCAAAGGCAGTAATTTCACGGAATTTATGGCTGATCATCAGGACGCTCAATCTCCCAGCCGTGACCTCTTCGCGCAAAAGTCCTAACACTTCGTCGGCTTCTTGAGGGGTAAGAACTGATGTTGGCTCATCAAGAATGAGGATGCGGCTTTTGAGGTAAAGCTGTTTCAGAATTTCTAGCTTTTGCTTTTGCCCAGCCGCTAATTGAGAAATGGGAGTATTTAAATCAATTTTAAAAGGAGATGCTGCCATGAATGCTTCTAGCTTGGCATATTCTTCTTTCCAATTGATGATGCTGGGAGTGTCGGGTCTTACTAGTAGAAGATTTTCGGCTACGGTCATGGCGGGTACGACGGTGAAGTGCTGATACACCATACCGATACCATAGTTATAAGCATCACGAGGGCTATTGATATCCCGCGATTGCTTGTTAATCAAAATATCGCCATGGGTTGCCGAATGGAATCCCATAATGCACTTTACCAAAGTGCTTTTGCCTGCACCATTTTCGCCGAGAAGGGCGTGAAAAGTTCCGGGAGCAAGCTTGAGCGAAACGTTATCTACGGCGACAAAGGAACCAAATTTCTTGGAAATATTGATTAGTTCCAGTTCTGGGGGTAGATGCGATCGCAGGGTATCGGCGGAAACACTAGATGGAATAGTCAAGGATGGTATCGACTCTTTCATAGATTCTTCTTCGACCAGATTAGCAGCAAGATCGCTTTCGAGATCGTCAGGCATCGGTTTTTCCATAGCAGCGTACACTTAGCACATTTTCATAATTAGACTAGAAATTTTGCTTGATTGCTGTAGTCAATGTTTCAGAATCACTGACTGCACCAAACACGCCGCCTTGCATTTCGATCATTTTTAGCGCTGCAAGGTGGTTGCCATAGTCCGTTGCACCTGTGCAGTCTGACAACATCAGGCATTCATAGCCGCGATCATTGGCATCACGCATGGTCGTATGGACGCAAACATCGGTGGTAATCCCTGACAAAATAATATTTTTAATACCATTACGATTCAAAATCAGATCGAGATCGGTGGCATAAAATGAGCCTTTTCCGGGCTTGTCGATAATTGGTTCACCTGCGATCGGGTAAAGCTCTGGAATGATATCCCAACCCTTTTCACCGCGTACTAAGATTTTGCCACAGGGACCATCATCGCCAATTCCTGCACCAATTCTTTGCGATCGCCAGCGCTTGTTTTCAGGTAAATCTGATAAATCGGGACGATGTCCTTCGCGGGTATGAATAATCAAAAAGCCTTTTTCACGAAATAGGGTCAGGACTTTTTTAATTGGCTCGATGGGGGCGCGGGTGAGTGAGAGGTCATAGCCCATTTTGTCCACATAGCCACCGACACCGCAAAAGTCTGTCTGCATATCGATGATGATCAAAGCTGTATTCTCGGGTCTGAGATCGCCGTTGTAGGGGTAAGGATAGGGCGTGGAGTTAATATGCATAAGCGATTTTTTTAAGATTAATACAAATTGCGTTGTAGATTTGTATTAATTGTTGAGGATCTGGTTAGCCCAGACTGTTACTCAGAAACTTATAGCGATCGCAGCTTTAATCTGCCAAACAAAAATGAACACTTTTTATCCTGAAAATCGGAAACAGTGGCGAGAATGGTTGGAAAGAAATCATGATATTGAAAGTTCTGTTTGGTTAATCTATTACAAAAAAGGCAGTGGCAAACCTTCCATAACTTACAGTGATGCTGTAGACGAAGCGCTTTGTTTTGGATGGATCGATAGCAAGGTAAAGTCTATTGATGCAGAAAAATATATGCAATTTTTTTGTGTGAGAAAGCCGAATAGTGTTTGGTCTAAGGTGAATAAAGAGAAAGTTGCAAGTCTTATTGAGAAGGGATTGATGACAAGCGCAGGATTGAAAGCGATCGCGATCGCTCAAAGTAATGGGTCTTGGAACATTCTTGATGCAGTTGAAGCTTTAATTATTCCCGATGACTTGTTGATAGCATTATCTTCAAGTTCAGTTGCAAAAGAGTATTTTCTAAATTTAACTGATGTTACGTGGAAGGAATAGCCAGTTTTTGGAGTTGAGAGAAACTAGCCCTAATAGCATTGAAGTAGAGTTTAGACTTGAGAGCAAAGTGATTGAGTTTAGTTTTGATCC
>NZ_JACJQA010000022.1 GCF_014696355.1 Pseudanabaena sp. FACHB-1998
TCCCAGAACTATTACCAGGGCAAATAGTGGCTATCGACAATGCTAGTTTTCATCCACAGGAAAGGATTAGGCAATTAGTCCGTCAGGCTGGCTGTGAGGTGATATTTTTGCCTCCCTATTCTCCTGACTTAAACAAGATTGAGAAATTCTGGGCTAGATTGAAGAGTTATGTCAGTAAGATTATTGGACAATGTAAAAGTTTATGGAATGCTGTTCAACAAGCTTTCTGTCATTTGTCCTAACTATCTCTTTCTTTGCTATATTTCAGTAATGCTGACGTTTTCGGCAAGCATTTCTAATATATCGGTGACGCGGATTCGCATTCCTCGAAGGCAGGGACGACCGCCGCATTGTCCAGCAGTTTAGGTGATTCGAGTAAGTAGTGAGTGGGTAGTTTTTATATATTTTTCTTTTTGTTTTTTAAGCTGATGTCAAGGGTTTTACTCTATTTTAATTGCTGTGTATTCTAGTTCTGTTAGTTCAAATTCTGGATTAATAATTTTTACTTCGTCATAGGTGAGTTGATAGAGTTTGTAAACTAATTGATCGCATTCTTTTTCTAATTCGCTACTATCAGCATGGCGATCGCCTTACAGTTGATAGTTTTACACCGATGGTAATTTGATTCTAATGAGTTGTTTTTCTATAGTCTCAAATTGAGAGAGATGATTATGTATGGCTTGGGCGATTTTTTCCCAGTTGGTGCTACTTTTGCAAATCACGATGCCTTTATGTTGAGGGATTTGAGTATGTAAACGAATGAAATCTCGGCGATTCATGGTTAAAACGGCTCGATTGAGGCTAATGGCATAGCTCAAGACTTCAGGATCGGGTATTTTTTTTCTGCTTTTCCTGCATCTTGTACGGTCAGGATGTCATACCCTAATGTACGCAAAATTTTGACAACGGGCAATGGAAATTGCTCATCTGCATAGAGTTTAATCATTGCTTAATCTGTCTCGTTTTCAAGAATAGCTGTGGCAATTTCTTGGGGATGGCTTTCGGCGTATATCCAAGCATTTGCTAGATCAACTGCGTTTAGGGTTGGATATGCTTCTAATATTTTTGCGTCACTAAGCCCTTGTTGTTGGTAGCTGACTAATAGCCAAACGGGGATTCTGGTGCTACGGATACAAGCATCACCGCCACATACGTTTAATGTTTTCTCAATGCCGTGCCAACTATTTAATAGGCTGTTGAGAATTAGTTGAATTGCTTGAGATTTTTCTGTGGGTGAGAGTGCGAGTAGTTGGGGTTCTAGTTCTTTAAGTGTCATAGTTTTTTGAATTGGATATTTATAAATCTGCTCTAATTTTTCCTTTTTCCTTTCTACTTTTTACTTGTCACCTCTCTCCTTCTACTATTTTAATCTCTTCTTCTGTCAACCCATAAAGTTGATAAACTAAAGCGATCGCATTCTTTTTCTAATTCGCTAGTATCAGGATTGTTGATATTCTGTGATGATATTCCTAATCTCTTCGGCTTCAATGTCTGACTGTTCAGACTTAGGATAAATAGTTAGCAGAACTATTCCTGTTAATGTTTTGAGATAATAAATTAGGCGATAACCTCCACTTTTTCCTTTCTTAATGTCACTATTTTTAACTCTGAGTTTGAAAACAGGATAGCCAATTCCTGATATTTGATCACCGAGTAGTTCTCCTTGCCCTAGTTGGTTGATAACTGGTTGGAGGTCTTGGCGAATGTTGCGATATTTTTTGGCAAGAGTGCGTATATTTTTCTGAAAAACGGGTGAGGCTTCAATTTGGATTGGGTTAGTCATTTTCTAGCCCTTCCCAAAGTTGAGATAGTGGAATTGTTTGACCTGTCATTGCTTCGTGCCATGCTTGGCGAAAGTCCGATATTATTTCTTCTTTGGTGAAGTCTTCTGGTGATTCTGGAATCAGAACGATGATTTCTACTCGACTGTTTTTGTTTTTTAGGAGGGGACTGTCTAGGGTGATTTGTCCTTGTTCGTTGATGGTTGCCATTGCTTTAAGTGCTTTCATGTTTTTATTCCTTAGTTAAAAGTTTTACTCGATTGTAATGGCTGTGTATTCTGGTTCTGTTAGTTCAAATTCTGGGTCAATGATTTTTACTTCGTCATAGGTGAGTTGATAGAGTTTGCAAACTAAATTATCTAAAGTTAGGACTATAGTCTCCTAATTGTCTAAGATCATAGGCATCATTTAAAAGCTTAAATATTTTGCGATCAAGTTGGTTTGTTCTGACAAAATGCAGATTTATTAATTTAATGACTCCTTTATGGGTTGATGTTTCTACATTCTCTGATAGCAATAATGCTTGAGCAGAGTAGTACATGGCGTAATAAGCACGAGATAAGCAGGATCGATAACGTTGTCCTGCAAATAGAAACTCAGCAGTTTCTAAGTCTTCAAAAGCTAAATTCAACAACTTACTTATTTCACTCATAGTTTAATTCCCTCGCATTTAGCTATTCTTATCAAGGAAATAGATGATGATATAAATTCTGATTTAGATACGGGAATAATTGAGATTAGCTCTCCATATTTATCAATAAAATAAAATCTTATATCAGATGTTTTATATACTTCTTTGACTACATCAACGGGATCTTCGAGAACAGTCATGATATCAATATCAGAGTCTGGGGTTGCTTCTCCTCTAGCCTGTGAACCAAATAAAATTAAGGAATACAATTGCTGTCCATAAAGATGAATTAAATTTATTTTTAGTTCATCAAGTAATCTATGTAATTTTGGACTAATAGTATTTTGATTGTAAAGCATGGTTTATTTATTCCTATTCTATTTTAATTGCTGTGTATTCTTGTTCTGTTAGCTCAAATTTTGGGTCAATAATTTTTACTTCGTCATAGGTGATCTGATAGAGTTTGCAAGCTAAATTATTGATCGCCTTTTCTTCTTTTGTCGTATCAGCATGGGGATTACTGTTTACCTCTTTCTGATTCTAAATTTATTTTGATCGACAATTACGGTTGCACCAATTATTTCTGGTAAGTTGACTTGATCGATAAATTTCTCTAATGCTTGTCGAATTTCTATAGCGATCGCTTCAAAAGGAAATCTTAAAATAATTAAGCCGCAAAAGCTCGGAGAAGTAGGCAAGGGATGCAAGAATCTGTTCGCGGGTGACTGCGTATTCTTGGATTACTTCGTCATAGGTCATGCCACCTGCGAGGGAGCCAATAATCACGGCGATCGGAAGACGAGTTCCTTTTAGTACGGGTTTACCATGTTGGATTTCGTTGTCGATGGTAATTACATCAGTTAGAATGCTTTTTCTCATAATCTATTTCCTTATTCAATCTAAACATTTTTACAGAAATCAACACCTTGTCTTTTTTCTTGTTACCTTTCTCCTTCTACTATTTTAATCTCTTCTTCTGTCAACCCATAAAGTTGATAAACCAAATTGTTGATCGCCTTTTCTTCTTTTGTCGTGTCAGGGTTGTTGATATTCTGTGATGATATTCCTAATCTCTTCAGCTTCAATGTCTGACTGTTCAGACTTAGGATAAATAGTTAGCAGAACTATTCCTGTTAATGTTTTGAGATAATAAATTAGGCGATAACCTCCACTTTTTCCTTTCTTAATGTCACTATTTTTAACTCTGAGTTTGAAAACAGGATAGCCAATTCCTGATATTTGATCACCGAGTAGTTCTCCTTGCTCTAGTTGGTTGATAACTGGTTGGAGGTCTTGGCGAATGTTGCGATATTTTTTGGCAAGAGTGCGTATATTTTTTTGAAAAACGGGTGAGGCTTCAATTTGGATTGGGTTAGTCATTTTCTAGCCCTTCCCAAAGTTGAGATAGTGGAATTGTTTGACCTGTCATTGCTTCGTGCCATGCTTGGCGAAAGTCAGATATTATTTCTTCTTTGGTGAAGTCTTCTGGTGATTCTGGAATCAGCACGATGATTTCTACTCGACTGTTTTTGTTTTTTAGGAGGGGACTGTCTAGGGTGATTTGTCCTTGTTCGTTGATGGTTGCCATTGCTTTAAGTGCTTTCATGTTTTTATTCCTTAATTAAAAGTTTTACTCGATTTTAATTGCTGTATATTCTGGTTCTGTTAGTTCAAATTCGGGGTCGATAATTTTTACTTCGTCATAGGTGAGTTGATAGAGTTTGTAAACTAAGCGATCGATCGCCTTTTCTTCTTTTGTCGTATCAGCATAGCGATCGCCTTTTTTAGCGGGTGACTGTTAGATTTATTCTTCAAATTCTTTTAAGTAGTTTAGAAAAGAATTAACTCCTAATAATTCGATGGAATATAATGCCATTGCTTCTCTCAATGTTTCATCGGCGCGTAAGTCGTCATCTCCCGATACAATAATTTTTGCTTTACCGTCAATGGCGGTAGCTAATACGGGTAAATCTTTGGGATCGCGACAATAAGGGGGGATTGTTTTTGGTTCAATCCAGATGGCACGATTTGTTAACTGTTGCTCTAGGCGCATAGCTTGAGTTAGGTCAATATATTTGCTTAATCGTGGTCGGTTCCATACTTCAAGTAGTTCATCCAAAAGATTTTGGCTCATGACTAATTGGAATTTGTCTTGATTAAATGCTTCTAAGATTGGGAGGGTAACGCGCCCTTTTAAAAGGATGCGAATCCAAATGTTTGTATCTATGACTACTCGAAATTTCATGTCTAGTTTTTTGATTGCTGACGCACGGCTTTAATTTCGTTCATAATCTCGACATCTGTGATTTCATTGATGGGTGGTTGACTATACAGTTCTTCAAGTAATTTGGTCAGATCTGATTTTAATTCTATTTGAATTAGGGCTTTAGCTATCTGGGCGCGATCGCTAGGTTGTAGTTGTTGTACGGTTGTAATCAGTTGCTCTAGAGTTATTGGTAGTTGAATCATTTGGTTCACCATAAAAATTTGTTGTCTATGACTTTAACTTGCATAATTTTTCTTTATCACCTCTCTCCTTCTACTATTTTAATCTCTTCTTCTGTCAACCCATAAAGTTGATAAACCAAATCGTCGATCGCCTTTTCTTCTTTTCTCGTATCAGCATGGCGATCGCCTTTTTTGACGTTCATAATTAAATCGGTAAGTACCTGAATCGAATTGAAACATCGCTTACAGAGATAATTACATCATTTTTAAGTTCTGTCTGCTTGGGCGGTTTGCCAAAAGATGACTCGTTCTTGGGGGAGCCAAGCGGCATATCTAAGCGCTTGCTGGATATCTGCTGGTTCAAGATAGGGATAGTCTTCAATTATTTCTGCTATTGATAAACCGTTGGCGATAAGGTTTATGACTACGGATACGGGTATTCGCATTCCGCGAATGCAAGCTTGACCTGCCATAATTTTGGGGTCAAAGGTGATGCGATCTAGTCCTGCTATTGCTTTCATTGTTTTTGCCTCTTATTCTATTTTAATGGCTGTGTATTCTAGTTCTGTTAGTTCAAATTCTGGGTCAATGATTTTTACTTCGTCATAGGTGAGTTGATAGAGTTTGTAAACTAAGCGATCAATCGCCTTTTCTTCTTTTGTCGTATCAGCATGGCGATCGCTCATTAGGTTTATCGTAGCAAGGCTATAAATCCTGCTTGTTCAAAATGTTTATCATAGGCAATCGCTTCTACTATGTTTTGTTGCTGCATGATTTGAAATGATGTGCAATCTGTATGACTCCAAGCTTGATCGCGTCGTTGATCGTATAGCTCAAGAGCATTCTGAAATAGCGCGTCAGTTTGCAAAATCACTTCGATTTCAGGATTTGTAAAGGCGTGTTTGATAAATCTAACGGCTTTTTGTCGATAGGATTTACCTTTGCCAGAGAAGGCGTTGAGTAGTTCAGTAAATACCATTTCACTGGTAACTATAGGAGTTGAGATTAAGGTAACTGATATTTGTCGTGCTTTTTGATGTAGGTCATCTTCGGGGTTGAGCAGGGCGATCCAGTAGCCTGTGTCTGCAAATACTTTCTTCATGCTTGTTCTTTGGGTGTGCCGTATAGATAATGATCTAGATTTTTGGCAAGGTCTTTGGGAATATTTGTTTCTGTTGGGATCTCAGAGTTGACTTGATCGATAAAGCTCAAAAAATCTGGAATATTAGATTCTTTAGCTTTTTGAATAGGTTCTTGTTTGGAGATTTCGTTGGTTCGGGTTTTGATGAATAAAAAGAAATTCAAGACTTCGCGTATTAAAAAGTCTGGGGCTTGATCTAGTTCATTAATTAGTTGTTCTTTGTCTGACATGGTGATTACTCCTATTGTTTTTTGTTTTTGGGATTCTTTTATCTATATCACAGGCTCTACTCCATTTTAATTGCTGTATATTCTTGTTCTGTTAGTTCAAATTCTGGGTCAATGATTTTTACTTCTTCATAGGTGAGTTGATAAAGTTTGTAAACTAAGCGATCGATCGCCTTTTCTTCTTTTGTCGTGTCAGCATGGCGATCGCCTTTTTTAGCAGTAAGAATTTCGTCAACAAGCATGGAGATTTTCTGAAAATTACTTTTACTGCTAGGAAACGGAAATTCTTTGAGATCTTGAATTAAAATTTTAGGAAAAGTATCTTTTGAGCTATTGCCAGATTTATTTAAATGAAAGAATCGTGCAAATTTAGAGTTAAGTATAGCAAGCAAGACTTTTAAATCTTGAAGATTATTTGATTTGCTTTTTATTCCATCAACCGAATTTGAGAAAACATATTCATCAAATATTAATGTTGCAAAAATATGTCCTTTTGATGTAACCTCCCTAACAACAATTCTGGGACTAGCCTCAAACCATATTGGCTTTCTAGGTTCAGCAATCCACTCTCCATAATTTACAAAGCCACCTTTCCATGACAAGCTATATGGAAAAATCTCACTACCTCCAATTAAAGGCTTATGTGTAGGAGTGAGATGCCTTGCTGAATGAAAGATTTTCTGTTGTGATTCATCACCAGTTTGAGGAGGGTTTCCAAGACCTTTTTTATAAACTTTTATTCCCCATATCACATCAAAATAATCATTAACTTTTTCGTTAGAATTGATTATTTTTTTTGTCAGTGTAAAATCACTTGATTTTGAAAATGAACTAATTGAATATCTTTCATTGGATATAATATCATCAAATAAAACCTTGTTTAATTCTTCTTTTTTAAGAGAATAAACTTCAAAAAAATCTTTGTTGTTTTTTGGGACACATTCTAAAATACAGGTTTCAACTACGGCATCATCAAAGGTATTAACTGGGCAAGTTGTAATACTATCAATAAATTTATTGTCTATCAAATATTTTCTGTATTGAGTATCATAAATTGATGCATACCAAGTATTAGGAATAATAAAACACAAAATAAATTTAGGATTGCTAATCTTTATACCTAGTTCGGTAAATAAAGTATATGTATCAATTTGATAATTTGATACTTGATAGTTTTGCCTAAATAGAAAGTCTTCCTGTTTATTTAATTTCACTCCATAAGGCGGATTACCAATAACTACATCGAATCCGACAAAATCACCATTATCATTCAAAACTTCAGGAAACTCAAACCGCCATTCCAAGGCATTCTCGTATAGCCGACCGCTTTCAATATCCTCAATCTCCGCACTTAACTTATCAATCTCATTATTTAACTTACTAACCCGCTTCTCCCTAGCCTTAACCTCCGCCTTAGTCTCCTCCAATAACAACATCTGATTTTCCACGCCATAAAGCTCCGCCTGTAACTGCCGTAACTTCACCTTCTTAGGATCACCAGCCAACAAACTCGAACTAAAACCAGTCTTAATCTTCGCAATCAAACTTTCCATCTCTCGCTTTTGTGCCTTACTTTCCGCACTGCGATAAGTCTGCACCGCATTCCGATACTGCTCAATACTAAACTTCTGCTTCTGCAAAACCTGCTTCACATCCACATCCAACCCAAACCGACTAATCAAAGAATTCCCACACTTGATATTAATGTCGATATTCGGCAAAGTTTCCAGATCTACCCCCCCTAGCCCCCCCTTTGGAAGGGGGGGGATTAGATTCCCCGTTTTTTTCTCCATTTCTCCCCTTTGCAAGGAATCTCTCTCCATCCCCCCCCTTTGCAAGGGGGGGCTAGGGGGGGTTTTATAATAAGCATTCTTCAAAAGCTCAATCCACAACCGCAAACGGCAAATCGTCACCGAATTGGGATTAATATCCACCCCAAACAAACAACCCTCAATAATCGACTGCTTCTCATGAAACAGCGCTTCCTGAACCCTTTGACTTTCCTTGTTTTTAGGATTATAAGCAAACAACTTACCATCCAAAGTCACCTTCAACTTATCATTAACCACCTCAATCTCATACTGACTCAAAACCTCACCCTTGCGATCGCGCAAAATCCCCAGATAATGCTTAATCGCAATCATCTCATTCAAAGCCGACACCAAAAAATGCCCCGAACCCACCGCAGGATCGCAAATCTTAAGACTATTAAAAATTCCATTAGCCTCATTTCTGCGAACCACTCGATCTGACTTCCTAATATAGTTACTCAAATCATCCTTGAGATCCTGAATATTCTCACAACTCCAGCCCATCTCCTCATTAAACTTCTGCACCACCGCCCGCCGTATCGTCTCGCGACACATATACATCGTAATGAAACTCGGCGTATAAAAAGAACCATCCTTATAGCCATTAATCTTCTCAAAAATCAACCCCAAAACCGAAGCATTAATCAACTTCTCACTATCTTCTTGCGTATCTTCCAACTCATCGCGATCAAATTTATAAGCATCCAAAAACTCAAATAAATATGCCAATGCATTCAACTTACCCGATCGCTTATTGCCATTACCATCTTTAAGAACTGTCGCCCCAAAAATTAGCAGATCCCGATCCTTGAGATTGCCAATAAAAATTGTCTCCTGCTCTGTCTCCGTTGGTTCAAATAACGAACTATTCAAATAAGGCACATTAACAAAAGCATCTCTCACCTTTGCCTCGCGCTTATCCTGTTCCTTTGCTAATACATCAAAAAACAAACTATCAAGATCATCATAGTTCTGTACCTTTGCCAAATTCAAGAATGCAAATTCACGGGCAGACTCGCGATCGCCTTGATGATATTTGATTAACTGCGCCTCCAATAACTTCAAAAACAAAACCCGATTAATCCAATTAATCGACAATCGCAAAGCCACATTAAATAACTTTTCATCATCAGTCACCCCAAACTCTTCAGGCTTAGACAGCCGCGACAGTTTCCCCAAACTATCCAAACGACTAATCGCATTCTCAATCAGTGAACCCTCATCGCGATCGCCCTCTGCCCTGCGATCGATTAACTTCTTGCCCTTATCCTTAAATTCTGTCAAGCCAATGATATACAGCAACTCATTATAAAAAGGCTTATTTAAACTATTGCTATCATTCACAAAAGGCAACTTCAGCAAATGCTCAGGCGAAAAAATCTTATAAAGCTCGATTAGATCCAACTTCTCAAGATCGCGCAAATCAAAATGCGTGAATTTAATTTGATCGATAACATTCGCGATCGCAGGTTTCGCAATCTCCTTATAAAAAAATTCCGTCTTATCTCCACCTAACCGCTTTTCTTGAAACTCGATAAACTTCTTTTTTAAAGCACTATCGTTATAAAACAACTCTTCAAAAATCCGCGCATCAAAAATAAACCACTCATAAATATTCGTCACCACCAAATGCTTAATACCAACATTTCCATGCGTCAGCCTTTCCCGCAAAAAATATAAAACCAACTGCTGCACCGCCTTATCATTTAGACTGCCAACTTTCGGCATCTCCACACTGCCCGTCTTAGTTGGCTTCTTAATCTCAAAGATCACCCCCACCGCACTTTCTACATTTTTATCATTGTGGATCACCAAATCACTATTTTCTTTCGTATTAATGAAATAGCGATCAATGTAATAGGTCTTTTTTAAAAAATCACTCAGCAGATTTTTATTAAACTCTTCATCTTTTTTGCTATCACAAAGCTCAAGCATCCGCCCCAAATTAGCCTTAAACCCCTGAATATTTTCCCCATCAGGCTTAATCTTCAAATACGTCTTATTTAATGCTTGCTTTAGCTCTAGCTTATTGACGATCATTAAATCTTATATTTAGTGAAACTATTGGCTACCCCCATTATGCCTAATTTTGTAGCCAGCGATCGCTCCCAATTGTTTGGTATATCTACTCGCGCCCATTTATACCAAAGCGATCGCCACACCCATAAATCTATCAATAAGCAATCAAGCGATCGCATATACTGAAAAACACAACTTTACACTTTTAACTTGTGCCAGCAAGAGATATCTATCACAATACTGTCAAAACAGCCTTAGAAAAAGATGGCTGGACAATCACCCACGATCCATTTCCATTACAGATTGGGAAAAAGCGTTTATCTGCCGACTTAGGAGCAGAACGCCTCATTAGTGCTGAGAAAGGCATCCAAAAAATTGTTGTGGAAGTAAAAAGCTTTGTAGGGCAATCGGATGTTAAGGATTTAGAACAAGCTTTAGGGCAGTACGTTTTATATCGCCAAATTCTCAATGAAACAAAAATTGAGCGAGATCTCTATCTTGCAGTCTCACTCTTAACATTCAACAGCGTGTTCAGGATACAATTAGGTCAAATGCTGCTTACAAATCAGATTATCAAATTAATTGTTTTTGATGATGAAAGGGAGGTAATTATTCAATGGATACCCAATTAACATATCGTCAGATCATTAAACAAGTACTCCAAAATCATGCCGACTATCGCTCTGCAATACCTGATGCTTATACATCTCAAGTTTTATTTGATGATGAGCGAGGGCAATATCTAGTTCTCGACATTGGTTGGAATGGCGATCAATATCTTCACAGTACCCCCATTCATCTGAGTTTAGTTAACGATAAAATCTGGATTCAGTATGATGACACCGAAGAAGGAATAGTTACTGATTTGGTAGATGAGGGCGTATCAAAAAATGATATCGTCCTCGGATTTCGTCACCCAAAAGTTAGACTACATACAGGATTTGCTGTCGCATGATAAGTAAATCTGGTGACAATGCGATCGCCACACTCATGAACTTCTCAACAAACAATAGGCGAACCTATATACTTTGCCATTCCATAGCATCCGCAAACAACGACAATAGGAAAATGCTTAGATTTACATGAAATTTTGCAGCTATGGCGATCGCTATCCTCACAAACCTGTAAACACGTAACTAGCCATACCCTCATCTAGAGTCAATTTCTAAAACTTTTCTATAATCTCTTGCGAACCACTAATAAGATCTGCCAAGATAGGACATAACGTTTGCTTATAAGGGAAGATTTGCGTGACTGTTGCTGCTTCTGTTTCTTCGCCTGATGTCAAGATTCCGACCGACTCGGGAATTTTTATTACCATTCACGGACACTTTTATCAGCCTCCCCGTGAAAACCCTTACCTCAATGCGATCGAGCGGCAAGAAAGCGCGGCTCCCTTTCATGACTGGAATGCAAGGATTCACCATGAATGTTATCGCCCTAACGCATTCTCACGGATTGAGCGTCATGACGGCAAAATCGTAAAGATTGTCAACAATTATGAATACATGAGTTTCAACATGGGGCCCACCTTGCTCTCATGGATGGAATTTCACGATCGCGACACCTATCAGGCTATTCTTGATGCCGACAAACGCAGTGCCGAGCGCCTGAACGGACATGGCAATGCGATCGGACAGGTGTATAACCACATCATCATGCCCCTAGCCAATTGGCGGGACAAAGTAACCCAAATTCGCTGGGGTAAAGAAGACTTCAAATCCAGATTTGGACGTGATCCCGAAGGAATGTGGTTAGCGGAAACTGGTGTTGATTATGAAACGCTGGAGGCTTTAGTTTTAGAGGGGATCAAGTTTATTGTGCTTGCGCCCTCACAGGCTCAACGCTGTCGCCCTATACCCACCAAAGACAATCCGAACCCCGCATGGAATGAAGTGGGTGGGGCACAGATTGATCCCAATCGCCCCTATCGTTGTCATTTGCGCCGCCATAGCACCAGTATTAGTAACGTCTCAGAATTAGGGCAGTTCCATTTGCCTGCCGATACCGACGCTTATATTGATGTATTTTTCTATGATGGACCCATCTCGCGAGATATGGGATTTGGGGATTTGCTGGGAAGTTCCCATAATTTCGCTAAGCGCCTTAGCCAAGCCGTCCGCAATGATAACCGTCCTCATCAAATGGTTTCAGTGGCAACTGATGGCGAAACTTTCGGACATCACAAGCACTTTACGGAGAAGACGCTCTCCTATGCCTTTGTGGAAGAGTTTCCAAAGCGTGGCTGGACAGTAACTAATTACGCTCACTATTTGAGTCTATTTCCGCCTACATGGGAAGCAGAGTTAAAATCAGTGACCGCATGGAGTTGCGCCCATGGAGTCGATCGCTGGCAGGGTGGATGCGCCTGTGGTGGTGAAGGTTCGGGCTATCAGTTACTGTGGCGCAAACCTTTACGCGCAAGCCTTAACTGGTTACGCGATCGCCTTGCCACCGTTTATGTAGATATTGGACGCAAATACTTTAATGATCCTTGGGAAGCCCGCGATCGCTACATTGAAGTGTTGCAATATTCCCTCCGCGACAATATCCCTGACCTATCTCCCATTTTGGATAAGTTCTTTGAGCAGCAGTGCGGAACCAAAGTTACTTCTCCAGCCCAGAGAATTGATGCCCTGCGACTTTTGGAAATGCAACGTCATGCGCTTTTGATGTTCACCAGTTGCGGGTGGTTTTTTGAGGAATTGTCACGCCCTGAAACTGTGCAGATTTTGCGGTATGCCGCCAGAGCGATCGAGCTAGCCGCCGATGTGGCGGGAGTATTGCTAGAGGACGAATTTATTCAGCGCATGGCAAAGGCTCCGAGTAATCTCGCGGAGTTTAAGGATGGAGAAGGGGTTTATCGGAAGCAGGTAATCACTAATCGCATTAGTCTTGCTCAAGTGGCGGCTCAATACGCGCTGAGTTCCACTTTAGGAAATTACGGGCGATCGCAACAACTCTATTGTTACCAAATTCAACAGCAGGATTACCAACTGCAAAGAATTGGCTCCATGTCCTTAGCGATCGGGCAGATTTATTTAACTTCGCGCATTACTCAAGAATGCGTTAGCTATATTTTTGCCGTATTACATCTCGGTGGTGATGACTTCCATTGCTGCATCCAACCCTTTACAGGTCGAAGGGAATATGAAGAGATTAAGGCAACTCTCTTTAAAACCCTGAAGCAAGCAAATACGGCTTCAGTAATTTTAGCAATGGCAAGTAACTTTAGTGGTGAGCAGTTCAACCTGCATCATCTTTTTGCGGAGGAACGCCATCGAATTCTGCAAATGCTAGCTGACGAAACGCTAACTAGACTGGATCAGCTATACGAACAGGTTTATCGCGATAACTATGGGATTCTCATTTCCTTCCGTCGGGATGACTTGCCTGTGCCGCCCGAATTGCGCGTTGCTGCGGATATTGTTCTTAATAATCGCCTGACCGAGGAATTGAAAAAACTGGAAACAGGAGCATCACTACCCAATGTGGGATTAGATGCTGTAGCGATCGAGGCGATTAATCTGGGTTGCAAGTTTATCCATGATGAAGATGCCAAAATCCTTGAAAAATATATCTTGAAGCAGATTAAAGAACTTTCGCAAATTCAGGATCTCCATGAGAAGGCACTTTTTGATCATCTCAATCAAATTGAAGAATCTCTCGCCATTAGCGATCGCCTAGCTCTAAAGCTCAATCTTAATCTCTCTCAGGAAGCTTTTTTGAGATATCTATCGGGAAGGATTGCACCTCAATGTGTACTCGCCAGACAGATTCTGGATTTAGAATCTGTGCAGAAACAACCAATTCACATCGAAGTAAATCTCTGTGAGACTATTTCTAATTTGGAATTGCATCAGTTAATTGATACTGCTGGCAAGCTAGGCATTGCCACTGAAGCTTGGTTACTTCCTTAATACTTCCCCATTAGCAGTGCGCGGCTTCGCCGCGCACTGCTAATTTTTGAGCGGAATCCCTAGCTGTTGCCATTCTGGTTAGGACAAATCAAAACCTAAGAAGCGAGTTGCGGCGCTAAGCGCCGCAACTCGCTTCTGGTTCGGTGCGCTAACAAAAATGACAACAGCTATACAAAAAAATCTTGAGAGAACCTACGCCATTTTTGACAAGATGTGATAACGTATTGGCACTTTCGTGCTGTCAGAAATTGGCATCCTAGAGAAACCTTAAAAATTAGCGTAACTAATTTTTGAGCTTGGCAAGCCCCCCGATCGCTACTGCGTATATTGCATATGTACATTAAAAATGTAGAACTAACCAGATTTAAGTCCTTCGGCTCAACCGTGTCGATCCCATTGTTGCAAGGGTTTACGGTAATTTCAGGGCCAAATGGATCGGGCAAGTCGAATATTTTAGATGCGTTGCTGTTTGCCCTTGGGCTAGCAGGGTCAAAGGGGATGCGCGCCGATCGCTTACCAGATTTGGTCAACCAAGCCCATAGCAAAAAAGGGCGCATGGTCGAGGCGAGCGTGATCGTCACCTTTGCACTGGAAGAAGCAGAAATGGTGGCGCTGCAAAGCGAAGGCGAGGATATTCCCAAGGCTGAGGGGCAGACTATGGGTGAATGGACGGTCATGCGGAAGTTGCGTGTAACTACGCAGGGAACCTATACATCTACCTATTACATTAATGGAACACCTTGTAACTTAAGTGAATTACATGAGCAGTTAGCCAAGTTCCGTATTTATCCTGAAGGCTATAATGTGGTGTTGCAGGGGGATGTCACGGGCATTATTTCCATGAACTCGCGGGAGAGACGCGAGATTATTGATGAGTTGGCAGGTGTGGGGGAATTCGATCGCAAGATTGCGACCGCAAAGGATAAGCTCGATGATGTCAAGGCTCAGGAAGAAAGATTTCGGATTGTGGAGCAGGAATTAATTGCGAATAAGGAGAAGTTGAAAGGCGATCGCGTTAAGGCGGAAAAATATAAAGCACTTCGATTAGAATATGAGCGCATGGAGGCATCGGAAGCGGTGCTACAACAGCGTGAGATTACCTATCAGCAATCGCTTCGCAATGTCGAGTTAGTTAATAATCGTGAACAATGCGGCAATATTGAGAAGTCCTTAACGGAACTCTCCCAGACAATTGAGACAGGCACTGTCCAGCTTAATGAACTAAGCGATCGCGTCCATACCCTTGGCGAAGAAGAATATCTCTCGGTATCCAGCAACCTGTCGGCTCAACAGGCGGAATTGCGGGGCTTGCAACGTCAGCAACAATCTCTAACTAGTACCTATCAAAACAATCAAAATCATATTGTTAGTACTCAAGAGGAAATCGATCGCCTCCTACGCGAATCTGAGCAATTGGAATCGCAAAAGCAATTTAAAGAAGAATCAGTAGTCACTGCTGAGAAAGCTCGCGATCAACAGTCGGCAATTGTTTCCCAATATCGCAAGGAAGTCCAAGCGATCGCCTCAGCATCGTCCGAATGGGTACGTCAACAAACCCAGTTACGGCAAGAAGTCGATCAAGCTCAATCCGAACTTGATCCCCAAAAGCAAGAGCAAACAAGGATTCGCGAAGTACTCAATCAGCGATCGCAACAGTTAGAATCGCAGGAAAAAGAACTGCAAGAAATCATGGCTGGCGAAGGGCGCTATGCTGTGGATATGTTGTCTAATCAGTCTCTGGAGGATGCTCTCAGATTGCAGGAAGCCGAGGTTAGCGGCGCGGAAACCTTAGTACAGAATCTTGCCAAGAATCTTGCTGAAGCCCAATTAGAAGTTCAGCTACAGAATGAGACGATTGATCGCCTCAACCAAGAACAAAGGGTCAAAACTCGCCAACTCGATAAGCTCGAGGCGCAGGTACAAGCCAGCCGTGAAGTTCAAGGTACAAAAGCCTCGCAGATAATTATCGAAGCGGATATGTCGGGAGTTTATGGACTAGTCGCGCAGTTAGGGCTAGTCGAACCTCGCTATCAATTAGCTCTAGAAATCTGTGCAGGTGGACGGCTAGGTAATCTCGTAGTGGAAAATGATCAGATTGCTGCCGAAGCGATCGCCTTGCTCAAAAGAGAGAGGGCTGGACGAGCAACTTTCCTTCCGTTAAACAAACTCCAACCCGCAAAGTTCCCTTCCCGCATGGAAGCTCAAAAACTAGGCGCGATCGACTATGCGTTTAATCTGGTCACCTACGAAGATCGTTATCAGGATGTCTTCTCTTTTGTTTTTGGGAATACCTTAGTATTTGAGCATCTCGATCAAGCTCGATTCCACATCGGTAAATATCGCATGGTGACTCTCGAAGGTGAAATCCTTGAAACTTCGGGAGCGATGACGGGTGGTAGCGCTCCCTTGCATACGAGCTTACATTTCGGTAATGCCAAGCCTGCGGAGTCATCAGAAACTAAGCAACTACGCGATCGCCTGTTAGAAATTGATCAAATGTTGGCAAGACTCAATCAACGTTTGCGGGGTGCTTTGACGGGCATCGCCAAATATGAAGAGCAACTCCAAGCCGCCAGAACTACCCATCGTGAATCCCAACTCAAGCGCGATCGCATATATGAACAAATCGAACGCAATAGCCGCGATCGCTCTCGGCTGCAAGATCAAATCCAACAAACTCGTACCGCCATTGAAATCGGTCAAGCTCAACTCAACACTCTTGATAGCAACATTGTAGAACTCGAAGCAAAGCTACTTGTTAAGCGTGCGGAACTAACCGAACTAGAAAAATCGGGAACCCACACCCGTTGGCTACAGGCTCAAGAAGCTCTGCAAAGTCAAGAAGCTCTATTAAACAGTGCTGAAATTGAACTGAGGACTTCTAAACAGCAACTAGGAGAATTAGAGAATCAGCATAAGCTAGCCCTTGAGAAGATGGCGCAACGTCAAACCCGTTTGCAAGAACTTCGCAGCACCCAAACAGAATTGATTAACAGCACCTCGCAAATTCAACTACAAATTAAGCAAACTGAAAATGCGATCGCCTCCTATCAATCTCGTCTGGAGACCCTAGAACAAACCATCGGTGCAGCCAAACAAGAGCGTGATGCTGCCGAGCGATCGCTACGCGCTCAACAACAGCAACTGCAACAACAGGAATGGCAGTTACAAAAAAATCGCGAACGTCAAGGGGAGCTAGAACAACAAATTGCTCAATTTAACGAACAACTTGAGCTAATTGAACTTCCTGACATCGTTCCTGAAGTGCCTGAGTCGATGACTCTCGAACAGTTGCAACTAGAGCAACGCCGACTGCTCAAGCGGATTCAGTCAATGGAACCTGTGAATATGATGGCAATTGCCGAATACGAGGCAACATCACAACGTCTTGAGGAACTTAGTAGCCGCTTAGAAACTCTCAATCAAGAACGGACTGAACTCTTAATTAGAATCGAGAACTTCACCACTTTGCGTCAACGTGCCTTTATGCAAGCATTTGATGCGGTGAATGGACATTTCAAAGAAATTTTCTCGGAATTATCCGATGGCGATGGTTATTTGCAATTAGAAAATCCCAATGCGCCTCTGAGTGGCGGTTTAACCCTAGTCGCTCATCCCAAAGGTAAACAAGTTCAAAACCTTTCGTCAATGTCTGGTGGTGAAAAATCTCTCACCGCCCTGAGTTTCATCTTTGCCTTGCAGCGTTATCGCCCTTCGCCTTTCTACGCCTTCGATGAAGTTGATATGTTTCTGGATGGCGCGAATGTGGAACGTCTCTCAAAGATGGTCAGCAAGCAAGCCAGTCTGGCTCAGTTTATTGTAGTCAGTCTCCGTCGCCCGATGATCGAGGCATCCGAGCGTACGATTGGTGTGACTCAGGCTCGTGGCGCACATACTCAAGTATTGGGCTTAGAGCTAAGATCCTCCAGCTAAAAGCCAGAAGACGAGTTGTGACACTTTGGGCAGCTACTCATCTTTGGGTTGCTGTATGGGGGCTATAGCTAGATATAAGCTAGCTATAAGGATTAACTTTTGTAATAAACTGCCAGCAATCCTATGAGAATCTGAAGGTAAATCTATAATGGAAGAAAGCAAGCGATTCTTTATCTTCTCGAAAAATCGCAAAATTTAAAGGCTAAAGCTATGGAGGCTAAAGCTATGTATGTAGAATGGCAGGGCTTTACGGAAGGCAGTTGGACAAGAGAAATAAATGTCAGAGATTTTATTCAGAAGAATTACACTCCTTACGAAGGGGATGCGGAATTTCTTGCTGAATCCACCAAGAAAACTCAACAACTTTGGCATGAAGTCCTTGAATTGATGAAATTAGAGCGTCAACAAGGAATCTTGGACGTAGATACAAAAGTACCATCCTCAATCACCGCCCATGATGCGGGATATATTAATCAAGAATTAGAACAAATTGTGGGCTTGCAAACCGACAAACCTCTAAAGCGGTCAATCATGCCCTATGGTGGCATTCGGGTGGTCAAGGCGGGACTAGAAGCCTATGGCTATCAGCTTGATCCCCAAACAGAAGAAGTCTTTACGAAATATCGCAAGACCCATAATGATGGCGTATTTGATGTTTATACGAGTGAAATGCGAAAGGCAAGGCGATCAGGAATCATCACAGGTTTACCCGATGCCTATGGTCGGGGACGCATCATTGGTGACTATCGGCGCGTACCTCTCTATGGAGTCGATCGCCTAATTGATGACAAGAAAAACCAACAGGAATCTCTTGATCTTGACTTGATGGATGAAGACACCATTCGTCTGCGGGAGGAAATTTCAGAACAGATTCGCGCCCTCTTTGAACTCAAGGAAATGGCGACGAAATATGGCTTTGATATTGGTCGTCCTGCGATGACTGCTCAAGAAGCTGTGCAATGGCTATATTTTGCCTATCTAGGGGCGGTGAAGGAACAGAATGGTGCAGCAATGTCCCTCGGTCGGGTTTCGACCTTTTTAGACATATATTTTGAGCGGGATCTTCGCAATGGCGCGATCGCCGAATCAACATTGCAAGAACTCATCGATCATTTCGTGATGAAGTTGCGGATGGTGCGCTTTTTACGCACCCCTGACTACAACGATCTCTTCTCAGGTGATCCGACATGGGTAACCGAAGCGATCGGGGGCATGAGTGCCGATGGACGCACCTTAGTGACTAAGACCAGTTACCGCTTCTTACATACGCTGGTTAATCTCGGTTCTGCTCCAGAACCTAACTTGACGGTGCTATGGTCAGAGCATCTGCCAGAAAGCTTTAAGCAATTCTGTGCGAAGGTTTCGAGTGCTACGAGTTCTATTCAGTACGAGAATGATGATCTGATGCGTCCGACCTATGGCGATGACTACGCGATCGCCTGTTGTGTATCGGTCATGCGAATTGGTAAGCAGATGCAGTTTTTCGGCGCAAGGGTGAATCTCGCCAAGACTTTGCTCTATGCAATCAATGGTGGTAAGGATGAAAAGTCTGGGGATCAAGTCGCTCCACAGTTTGCCGCAATTACCAGCGAATATCTCGACTATCAAGAAGTTAATGATCGTCTGCAACAGATGATGGGCTGGCTTGCCAAAGCCTATATCAATACGCTCAATGTCATTCACTATATGCATGACAAGTATTGCTACGAACGGATTGAGATGGCTTTACATGATCGCGATGTCTATCGGACGATGGCTTGTGGAATTGCAGGCTTGTCAGTGGTTACGGACTCGCTCTCAGCGATTAAATACGCTAAGGTCAAAGTTCTTCGCAACGAACAAGGCTTGGCAGTAAATTATGAAACGGTCGGCGAATATCCCAAGTATGGCAATAACGATGATCGCGTAGATAGTCTAGCGATTGACCTTGTAGCGAGATTTATGAATGAAATCCGCAAGCACAAGACCTATCGCAACGCTGTCCCCACGCAGTCGGTATTGACAATTACTTCTAATGTTGTCTATGGCAAGAAGACAGGTAGCACTCCCGATGGGCGCAAATCAGGTGAACCCTTTGCTCCTGGGGCAAATCCTATGCATGGAAGAGATTGCTGTGGCGCGATCGCCTCGCTATCATCGGTGGCGAAACTTCCCTACAGCGATTGTCAGGACGGTATTTCTAATACCTTCTCGATCTTGCCCTCGGCTCTGGGTAGACAAGAAAGCGATCGCACCAATAACCTTGTGAATTTGCTAGATGGCTATTTCCACGATGGCGGTCATCACATTAATGTGAATGCCCTTGATCGCAATACCTTACTAGATGCGATGGAACATCCTGAAAATTATCCACAACTTACAATTCGCGTTTCGGGCTATGCGGTGAACTTCATCAAGCTCACCCGTGAGCAACAACTAGATGTGATTAAACGCACATTCCACGAACGAGTATAGTTTCCTGATTGGCAAACTTTCTTTCCCTTCTAGTGAGCGCTCCTATCTTTTGTGGTGGGAGCGCTCATCGTTGTGGAAGCGATCTCGCCACTCAGCAAACCAAGACCATCAAATAGAGTGAAATTATCATCAATTAGCGAGCGCCCTTTTCTAAGACAATATCTCTAAATAATCACAATGGCTGGAACGCATAATCGAAACGATCGCGCTTTTGGTTAGCTAATTTTATGGGAAAGGCGATCGCGCCTTTTGTCGATAACTTTATACTAAATAAATCGACCTAAACAATGAAATCTCTTTCGACTTTTATAGTAAAATAGAAGACATAAAATTACTGAGAACTCTCATGATTTCTCAATCGGGACGCATTCACTCAATTGAAACCTTCGGGACGGTGGATGGACCAGGAATTAGATTTATCGTATTCACTCAGGGCTGTCCACTTCGTTGCCTCTATTGCCACAATCCCGATTGTCGCAATGCTCATGAAGGCAAAGAAGTCACCGTAGATTATTTAATTGATGAGATCAAAAAATGTAAATCCTTCATTCGTAAAGGGGGCGTAACCGTAAGCGGTGGCGAACCCTTAATGCAACCAGAATTTGCGCGAGAAATCTTTGCCCGTTGCCATCAATTAGGTTTACATACAGCCCTTGATACCTCTGGATACTGTGCGATCGAGGTCGCGCAACCCGTGCTGGATGAAACCGATTTAGTGCTATTAGATATCAAATCCTATATTCCTGAACTCTATTACAAAGTTACCAATGTATCCATCGAGCCAACCTTAGCGATGGCAAAGCATCTCAGTGAGATTCGCAAGCCAGTCTGGATTAGGTTTGTATTAGTGCCGCACCTTACGGACAACATCGCTAACATTAATCAATTAGCTGACTTTATCGCTACTCTCACCAATGTTGAGAGATTAGAAGTATTACCTTTTCATAAGATGGGGGAGTATAAATGGGAGCAACTAGGTTTGCCCTATTCCCTAAAAGACACCCCCCCAGCCGATCCCCAACTTGTCCAGCAAACGGTTGATATATTTCGCGATCGCGGAATATATGCTTTAGGGGCGATCGGCGTTTAGTCAGCATTGACAATCTGTTTGATTGTACCTACAATGTAATTACTTCTCATTTTCTAAGTTCTTTAAATCACTCTCTAGATATGAGTACAGCGATCAGAACTCGAATTATCAAGATTGGAAATTCTCAAGGTGTGCGTATTCCTAAATTGCTACTAGAGCAAAGCGGGATTCATACAGAGGTAGAAATTGAACTTCATGGCGATCATTTAACTATTCGCCAAGCTGCTCACCCCCGATCAGGATGGGAGCAATCCTTTGCGGAGATGGCACAAAACCATGATGATCTGCTTTTAGATGGAGTTAGTGCAACGGTTTGGGATCAAGTTGAATGGGAATGGTAATTAAGAGATTTGATATTTTCTTAGTGAGTCTTGATCCCACTATTGGCAGTGAAATCCAGAAGACACGCCCCTGTGTTGTCATTTCCCCCGATGAAATCAATCTCTATATTTCCACAATAATAATTGCCCCGATGACGACAAAAGGTAAAGCGTATCCTACTCGTATTTCATGTCAGTTCCAAGGTAAAAATGGGCAAATAGTTCTAGATCAAATTCGCACTATTGATAAAACTAGATTGATCAAAAAATTGGGGCGAATTCACCAAGATGAGCAAAGAGTTGTGCTTGATACCTTAGCGAAGCTGTTTGCTGAGTAGGCTCTTTCTCAAAAGAGATTCTTTAGTAAGCATTTACCCACAAATCGAATAGAAATCCATCAAGAATTAAATCAGAATAAGTAAGGAGAAAGTCCAAAATGCAAGTTACGAATCAAGTTACGAATGTTGAAGAACTGGAATTATTGATTCAGCGCGTAAAAATTGCTCAAGCAGAATTTGCCAGTTTTACGCAAGAACAGGTCGATCGCATCTTTAAACATGCAGCGTTAGCCGCGAATGCGGCGCGAATTCCTCTGGCGAAGGCTGCCGTAAAGGAATCGGGCATGGGCGTAATCGAAGACAAGGCGATTAAGAATCACTTTGCTTCGGAGATGATTTACAACAAATACAAGAACGATAAAACCTGTGGTGTCATTGAATCGGACAAGCATTTTGGCTATGAGCGCATTGCTGAACCCGTTGGTATTCTGGCAGGGATTGTACCTGTCACTAATCCCACTTCAACGGTAATTTTCAAAGCTTTAATTGCCCTTAAAACTCGCAACGGGATTATCTTCTCCCCCCATCCCCATGCCAAGGAATGCGCGATCGCTGCCGCGAAAATTGTGCTTGATGCAGCCGTAGCCGCAGGTGCGCCCGCCAATATTATTGGCTGGATTAATGAACCTACAGTTCCGCTTTCGCAAGCCTTGATGCAGAACCCAGAGATCAAACTGATTTTGGCGACGGGTGGACCTGGGATGGTCAAAGCTGCCTATTCTTCGGGACATCCTTCCATTGGGGTTGGTGCTGGCAATACGCCTGCAATCATTGACGGAACAGCCCATATCCAAATGGCGGTAAGTTCGATCATTCTCAGCAAAACCTTTGACAATGGCACGATCTGTGCTTCGGAGCAGTCGGTGGTGGTAGTTGATCCTATCTACGAAGAAGTGAAGCAGGAATTTATTAAGCGGGGAGCCTATTTTCTTAATTCCGAAGAACGCGATCGCATTCGGGGCGTGATTTTAAAGGATGGTCGATTAAATGCGGCGATCGTTGGTCAGCCAGTACTGAAGATTGCCGAAGTTGCAGGATTTGCAATTCCTGAAAATACGCGAGTTTTAATTGGCGAAGTGGAAACAATTTCTAAGGATGAGCCATTTGCCTATGAGAAATTGTCGCCAATTCTTGCCATGTATCGGGCGGACAACTTTCATGATGCCGTAGATAAAGCCGAAGCTCTAGTCATCTTTGGTGGACATGGACATACTTCGGTTCTCTACACAGCACCTAGCAATAAAGAGCATATTCGCTATTTTGAAAACAAGCTGGAAACTTCGCGAGTATTGATTAATACCCCATCTTCGCAAGGGGCGATCGGGGATCTTTATAACTTCCGTCTCGATCCTTCGCTGACGCTTGGTTGTGGCACTTGGGGCGGCAATTCGATTTCAGCAAATGTCACCCCACACCATTTGCTGAACATCAAAACCGCCGCCGAGCGTCGAGAAAATATGCTCTGGTTCCGTATTCCCCCGAAGATTTACTTCAAATTTGGATGTTTACCCGTAGCCCTGAGGGATCTCGCAGGTAAAAAACGGGCTTTGATCGTCACCGATCGCCCTCTCTTTGAAATGGGCTTAACCAAGGAAGTAACCGACAGCTTAGAAGAAATCGGGATCGCTCACCACACCTTCTATGATGTGGAACCCGATCCTTCCTTGGCGACAGTGCGGCGCGGCTTGACCATCTGCAATAGTTTCCATCCTGATGTGATCATTGCCTTTGGTGGTGGTTCACCGATGGATGCCGCGAAGGTGATGTGGCTGATGTACGAACATCCTGAAATTGAATTTGAAGGCTTAGCCATGCGATTTATGGATATTCGGAAACGAGTCTATGAATTGCCTCCTTTGGGTGGTAAGGCAATGATGGTCGCGATTCCTACCACTTCGGGAACGGGTTCGGAAGTAACACCTTTTGCGGTTGTCACCGATGAGAAGACCCATATTAAATATCCCCTTGCCGACTATGCGCTGACTCCGAATATGGCGATCGTTGATCCCGAATTGACGATGAATATTCCGAAGCGTCTCACCGCCTATGGTGGTATTGATGCGCTCACCCATGCGATCGAAGCCTATGTCTCGGTCTTGGCTTCCGAATATACCAATGGCTTAGCCCTCGAAGCGATTCGGCTACTCTTTAAATATCTACCTAGTGCCTATGAAAATGGCGGCAAAGATACCAAGGCTAGGGAAAAGGTGCATTACGCCGCCACGATCGCAGGAATGGCGTTTGCGAATGCTTTCTTGGGCATTTGTCACTCGATCGCCCACCAACTCGGCGGCACTTGCAAGCTGGCTCACGGCCTAGCCAATGCCCTGATGATTAGCCATGTGATCCGCTATAACGCCACTGATGTTCCCTTTAAACAGGCGATCTTCTCGCAAAATAAATATCCCAATAGCAAGTGGCGCTATGCTCAAATTGCCAACTATCTCAATTTGGGTGGCGAAACCGATGATGAGAAAGTGGAAAAGCTCATCGCCGCCGTAGAAGAGCTTAAGCGCAAGGTGGATATTCCCGTCACCATTAAAGATGCGATGACTGAGCAGGGGCTGGGCGAAGAATTTTTCATGGCTCATGTGGAAGACATGGCTGATCGAGCCTTTGACGATCAATGCACAGGCGCAAATCCCCGTTATCCATTAATTGCTGATCTTAAGCATTTGATGGTAGTCGCCTATACCGAGCCAGCCCTTCGCCAATAATTCTCCAGATTTGGGAATCTGTTGCTTTGCAAGAGATTCCCAAATCTAGCTCCTCAGAATCTAAATTAAATCCACACATAACCTCAAGAAACCCAAACTTCATTTAAGGTTGTGATGTGAGTATTCAAAAACTCCAATTATCGACAGGAACAATCGTAATTTTATGGTATCTACTCCTATCAAACCAGCAGTAACCGACTTATCAAATCAGTCTATTAGTTGCTATGGTAAGGCTCGTTCTACAGTGTCAGGAACTCCTCTCAGTGCGGAAGAGTTGCGTAAAATTGATGCCTACTGGCGTGCTTGCAATTATCTGGCGATCGGCATGATCTATCTGCGCGAGAACCCTTTATTGCGTGAACCATTATTATCTTCTCACGTCAAAAATCGCTTGCTGGGACATTGGGGATCAAGTCCAGGGATGAGCTTTGTCTACACCCATCTCAATCGTTTAATCAAAAAATACGACCTCAACACCATCTTTTTAGCAGGACCAGGACATGGCGCTCCTGGAATTTTGGGTCCTGTGTATTTAGAAGGAACCTATTCAGAGGTTTACCATGATGTCAGTGAAGATGAAGAAGGCTTGAAGCACTTCTTCAAGCAATTTTCCTTCCCCGGCGGAATTGGGAGCCACTGCACCCCAGAAACCCCAGGCTCGATCCATGAAGGCGGTGAGCTTGGTTATAGCGTCTCCCATGCCTACGGCACAGTGTTTGACAATCCTGATTTGATCTCTGTCGTGATGGTGGGAGATGGTGAGTCGGAAACGGGTCCACTGGCTACGGCTTGGCATTCTAACAAATTTATTAACCCCATTCGCGATGGCGCAGTTTTGCCAATTCTGCACTTGAATGGCTACAAGATTAATAACCCCACCGTGTTGTCCCGAATTAGCCATGAGGAGCTAGAAAGTCTCTTTGTGGGCTATGGCTATCAGCCCTATTTTGTGGAAGGCTCCGATCCTGAGTCGATGCACCAAGCGATCGCTGCCACCCTAGAGCATTGCGTTAATGAAATTCGCAGCATCCAGCAAGAATCTCGAAGTACGGGAATTCCTAAACGCGCAAAATTCCCGATGATCGTCTTGCGGACTCCCAAGGGTTGGACGGGGCCCGATGTTGTCGATGGTCATAAGGTCGAAGGTTTCTGGAGAGCGCACCAAGTACCACTGTCGGGAATGCACAACAATCCTGAACATTTACAGATGCTCGTAGATTGGATGCAGAGCTATAAACCTGATGAGTTGTTTGATGCTTCGGGTAAATTAATTCCTGAATTGAAGGAGCTTGCGCCCACAGGCGATCGCCGCATGAGCGCAAACCCGATCGCCAATGGTGGTGTCTTGCGCCGAGCCTTGAGAATGCCTGATTTCCGTGACTATGGCGTAAAGGTAGAGAAAGCGGGAACTACGGAAGCCGAAAATACTAAGCCCCTTGGTGTTTTCCTCCGTGATGTGATGCGACAAAACATGGAAAATTTCCGTGTCTTTGGACCCGATGAAAATACATCGAATAAGCTGCAAGCCATTTACGAAGTCAGTAAGAAATTCTGGATTGCCGAATATCTCCCTGAAGATGCCGACGGTGGCGAATTAGCGACCGATGGACGGGTGATGGAAATCTTGAGCGAACATACCCTTGAGGGTTGGCTAGAGGGTTATTTGCTGACGGGTAGACATGGATTCTTCTCGACCTATGAGTCCTTTGTCCATGTAATTGACTCGATGATTAACCAGCATTGTAAATGGCTGGAAATCAGTAAGGATATTTCTTGGCGATCGCCGATCGCTTCGCTCAATTTGTTAATCACCTCGACGGTGTGGCGACAAGATCACAATGGCTTTACCCACCAAGATCCAGGCTTTTTAGATGTGGTGGTAAACAAGAGTCCCGATGTCACCCGTATCTATTTACCACCCGATGTCAATAGCTTGCTCTCGGTTTCCGATCACTGTTTACGCAGCACCGACTATGTAAATGTGATTGTTTGCGATAAGCAGATGCACTTGCAATTCATGGATATGGATGAGGCGATCAAGCATTGCACCAAAGGCTTAGGCATTTGGGATTGGGCAAGTAATGATCAAGGTACTGAGCCTGATGTGGTGATGGTCGGCTGTGGCGACATTCTCACACAGGAAGCTTTAGCCGCAACGATTTTACTTTGGGAGCATTTCCCCGAATTGAAGATTCGCTTTATCAATGTGGTGGATCTGTTCAAGTTACAACCTGATACCGAACATCCTCACGGTTTAAGCGATCGCGATTTTGACTCGCTCTTTACCACCGATAAGCCGATCATTTTCAACTTCCACGGCTATCCTTGGTTGATTCACCGTCTCGCCTATCGCCGCAAAAACCACAAAAATCTCCATGTGCGTGGCTATAAGGAAAAAGGCAACATCAACACACCTTTGGAATTGGCGATTAATAACCAAGTTGATCGCTTTAGTCTAGCGATCGATGTGATCGATCGCGTACCCAAGTTGCAAAATATCGGCGCTCATGCGAAGGAAGCCCTCCGCAATCAACAAATCGAATGTCGTCAATATGCCTACGAGCATGGCATCGATAAGCCCGAAATTGTAAACTGGCGCTATCCCCATTAATTAAAAAAGCCTTGCTTCGCAAGGCTTTTTTAATTTTTTCTTATTTAAAATCGTTGCGCCTAAACTAACTTATGAGCTTAAAACTATACTTACTCCGTCATGGTGAAACCATCTATAGCCGCACTGGTGGCTATTGTGGCGATCTTGACCCTGAGCTAACGGATAATGGACAGAAAATGGCAGCCGCCTTCGGTAAAGCTTATCAAGCGATCGCTTGGAATGCCGTATTTGTCAGCCCCATGAAACGCACAATCGCCACAGCCAAACCATTATGCGAAGCGAGTGGTATGGAAATGCAATTTCGTGATGGCTTGCGCGAACTGCGCTATGGCAAATGGGAAGGCTTAGCGAATGAGTTTGTCAAAGAGAACTATAGCGAAGACTATCTACGCTGGTTAACAGAACCCGCATGGAATCCGCCCACAGGTGGCGAAACGGCTGTCCAACTTGCTAGCCGAGCTTCGCTGGTAGTTGCCGAAATCCAAGAGAAGTATCCATCGGGTAACGTGTTAGTTGTTTCCCACAAGGCGACAATTCGCGTCATTCTCTGTGGTTTATTGGGAATTGATCTGGGTCGCTATCGCGATCGCATTGATGTTCCGGCCGCCTCGCTGAGCATTGTCCAGTTTGGCGCATTGGGTCCGATGCTGAAGGTATTAGGCGATCGCAGTTTTATGGATGCCGATCTGCGATCGTTAGCAGGCACTTAATACAAAAAATCAAGACAAAATAGGCGGCGCGAAGCGCCGCCTATTTTGCCTTGAGGGGCTTTGCTATTTCTTGGAGAATTGGTAAAAGTTCAGTATGACTGACGACTAGAGTAGGGAAATTGCGATCGCTGTAATCCTTACCTAATTCCAATGGAAAAATATTTAATAATTCTTCTTGCGGAATCCAAATCGCCCCGATCGCTTTAAGAATTACCCAAACCGCCGCAATATCCCAAATCTTAGGTGTAGCTTCCACTGCGCCAATTGTCGAACCAAGCGCGACCGTCAAGAGGTTATAACTTGCCACTCCCAACATTCTTAACTTGAAAGGGAACTTCGATCTACCGATTTTTCCCAAACTGCGAGAACAGGCACTAAAAAAGTAATTTCCCAATGCATCAGGATCGGGTGAGCTTTCTGCTAAATGTAGTGGATTGCCATTCACAAAAGCCGCTGCACCATTCTCATCGGACCAACCATAGATATTCTGACCCAAGGGCGGAATAGCGACATAGCCAAACACAGGCGTACCCCAATGCAATAAGCCTAGAGAAATGCCCCAAATTGGAATTCCCCTTGCAAAATTAGTTGTGCCATCAAGGGGATCAACCACCCAAGCCCATTCGCGATCAGGTAAAGTCTGCGTCGATTCCTCGGTTAAAATTCCAAAGTCAGGAAATTCTATTTCTAGAGCCGATTTGATATAGGCATCCGCCCATTGATCGCTTTGAGTAACTAAACTGCCATCATCCTTAGAGATCGCCACTCGCGCCTGTTCAAAATCCGCCAGTAGGCGATCACCCACCTGCTGCGTAAGTTCTTGGATAAAGGGAAGAATTTCAGACCAGTTATTCATAGTAATTGCGATAAAATGCAATGATATTAGGACTTATGAGGATTTTATAGACCTATGAACTTTAGCTTAAATTTGAGTCTAAGTTTAGGTCGCATTTGGGCGATCGCAACCAATGTATTTCGCGAAACAGTACGCGAACAGGTTTTATATCTGTCCTTGCTTTATACCCTGATTGTCGTATCAGCAATGCTGATGTTGCCAGAATTTTCCTATGACTCATCCGCCAAGATGATCGTTGATACAGGCATTGCGGCGATCGAAATCGTGAGCTTAATTGTGGCAGTACTGGTCGGCACAAACTTAATTAACAAAGAAATCGATAAGCGCACCATCTTTATTTTGATTGCTAAGCCCATGCATCGCACCGAATTTGTTCTCGGTAAGCATCTCGGCTTAACGGCTGTAGTCGGAGCGCTAGTCGCGATCATGACGATCATCTTTATTGTGCTGATGACGATTAAACAAATCGCCATCCCCATTCCTGCCATTCTCACGGCTAACTTTTTTATCTTTTGGCAGATTATGCTACTAGGGGCGATCGCCATATTTTTTGGTTCCTTTACAGGTTCCCTAATCGCATCCTTACTGACCCTTGCCGCCTACATGATTGGTAATTTCAGCCGTGATTTATTGCTATTGGGCGAAATCTCCAAAAATCCTAGTTTGCAACTGATCACCCGCACTTTGTATATGATTCTGCCCGACCTATCTCGCGCAAATCTTAAAAACGAAGCGGTATATAACATTCTGCCCAGCCTTGCCGACATGTTCAACAATGGCATTTATATCTTGAGCTATGCTCTGTTGACCTTAGCGATCGCTATCTTCATCTTCGCCCGTCGCCAATTTTAATAAAATGGCGACGCTTCGCGTCGCCATTTTATTAAAATTAAAAGCCGCACCATGTGCGGCTTTTTTGCTTACATACGACCACGCAACATTTGCGCCATTTCGTTTGGTTTCGGTGAGTTCTCTACGGCTGTCTCCTCCGTAATGCGTCCATCCTCATAGAGCTTATAGAGAGACTGGTTCATATTGACCATGCCCTCATAGGTACACTTAGGAATGATCGCCTCAATTTCATCCACTTCACCACGCTTGATATAGTCCCGCACCGCATCGGTATTAATCATGATTTCATGGACGGCGGCGCGTTTCCCATCGGTCGTTCTTACTAGGGACTGAGCAATAACACCCACTAGCGACTCCGCCACCTGAATCCGCATGGGCGCTTGTTGTTCAGGCTCAAAGAGGTTGAGAATCCGCTCAATCGTCTTAACCGCACTGTTGGTGTGCAAAGTTCCAAATACTAAGTGCCCTGTTTGGGCAGCTTTTAGCGCCGTATTGACTGTTTCCTTGTCGCGCATTTCCCCAATCAGAATGATATCGGGATCTTCACGCAAAGCCGCCTTCAGAGCATTATCAAACTTGAGCGTATGAATACCGACTTCCCTTTGCTTAATCAGGGCTTTTTTGCTTTGATGCACAAATTCAATCGGATCTTCAATGGAAATCAAATGCTTCTGCATTTCCGTATTAATGAAGTCCACCATCGCCGCCAAGGTCGTAGACTTACCCGAACCCGTGGGGCCCGTTACCAGAATTAATCCCTTATGGGTATAGCAAAGCTCACGGAATACCTCAGGCAACCCTAACTGATCGATCGACAAAATCTTGAGGGGAATAAGTCGCAAGACCATCGCCGAACCCCGCAAAGAATCAAAAACATTGATCCGACAACGGGCAAATTCGTATTGAGTAGCACCGTCAAACTCTAGGGTGTCGCGAAATTGCTGGATTTGCTTATCATCCATAATTTCCGTCAACCAAGTATCAAAGGTCTGCTTATCAGGCACAGGATACTGTTCCTGCGTGACCATTAAGCCTCGACTCCGAAATCTCACAGGCTCATTTATGCCAGCATGAATATCGGAACATCCTTGTTCATGGGCATCCTTGACAATTTGAGCAAGGGTGGGCTGTCCTGAACTGCGCTGTAAAATCGATGGCACACCTAAGCCTGGAAGGTTTGGAGGTGGACCGGGACGAATGGGAGGACGAGGATTTGGTGGTGGTGGCACATTGGTGATCTGGGTATCCGTGGGGATCGCCATCTGTGCTTGACGGGCTGCGGCTGCGGCTCTAGCCTGTTGGGCAGCTTGGGCTTGCTGAATTTGGGCGGGAGTCAATGCAGGATTTGGGGCAACACCACGAGCTTGAGCGGCTTGCGCCTGTTGAGGATTAGCGGCGCGAGGCTGTCCTGATTGAGGATTAGGAGGTACTTGAGGGTTGTTGGGTGGAGCGACACGCTGCTGGGCGGGCGGTGGGGCGGCGGGGTTACGTGGCTGTTGTGGCACACCTCCCCCAGAAGAAGGTGGTGGTAAGGGAGGCATCCCAGATTGCGTCATAGTTGAACCTCTTTCTAAATCAGTTTTCGCGATTTGACCTAAAAAATAACCAATCCTGTTACTTCATAGGCTAAAAATATATTAGCTGTTGTAAATACTATCCTCAAATAATTAATGAATATTCTCAGTGCCCTGCGATCGAAACCGAACGCAGAAAGCAAAAAAGCTTCTCAACAATCTGCCCCTAAGCAAAATAAAGGTATTGAAATAAAGTCACAACGGGAGTTGGACTTTATGCGTGAGTCTTCTCGCATTGTAGCAACAGTCCTCAAGGAAATTTCCGAGATAATTGCCCCTGGGATGACCACTAAGGATCTAGATGCCTATGCCGAAAAACGGATTCGAGAGATGGGTGCTGTACCTAGCTTCAAAGGCTATTGCGGTTTCCCTGCGAGCATCTGCTCTAGCATTAATAACGAAGTGGTACATGGCATCCCTAACGCAAAGAAGGTAATTAAGCTAGGTGACCTAGTTAAAATTGACACAGGGGCGTTTAAAAATGGATTTCATGGAGATTCTTGCATCACGGTAGGCGTTGGCACGATTAGCGAGAAAGCCTCTAAGTTGATGCGTGTGGCTGAAGAAGCTCTATTTAAGGGCATTGAGCAGGTAAAGCCCGGCAATTGTATGCTTGATTTGGCTGGGGCGATCGAGGATCATGTGAAGGCTAATGGCTTTGTCATTGTGGAAGATTTTACGGGGCATGGTGTGGGGCGTAATCTCCATGAAGAGCCGTCTGTGTTCAATTTCCGTACCTACCAGTTGCCTAATGTGCGTTTTCGTCCCGGGATGACCCTAGCGATCGAGCCTATTTTAAATGCTGGTTCTAAGCGAGTACGGATCTTGGCGGATAAATGGACAGCAGTAACGGTCGACAATCAGCTTTCTGCTCAATTTGAGCATACAGTTTTAGTTACTGAGACTGGTTATGAAATTTTTACCGATCGCACTAAAGTTTAGGCAAAGGACATTTTATAGCAAAGCTAGAGTTAGCCAGTACAAACCAAAACCAAAAAAGCGAGTTGCGGCGCGAAGCGCCGCAACTCGCTTTTTTGGTTTTATGCCCTAAGCAAAACTTACTTTGCTATATGCCTTCTAAAAATATATTTCTCATTTACTCCCTTTCTACCCAAAGAATAGGCGGTATAAAGTGAATAATTAGCCGTGCGCGGCGAAGCCGCACACGCCTATCATTTAAGATTCCTATAACTGTTAAGATGCATATAGCAGTTACGGTATTAAACGACGCAAGCGTCATGACATTAACTTACGAAAAGACTTTGGCGGATCAAGTCAGAGCAGATTTTGAAATACTAGATCAACAGGTCAACGGCAAGCCCCTCATTTATTTTGACAATGCCGCTAGTTCCCAAAAGCCCAAATCAGTAATCGCCGCATGGAAGTATTATTACGAGCATGATAATGCCAATGTCCATCGAGGCGCACATACCCTCAGCGCCAGAGCCACTGATGCCTACGAAGGAGCGCGAGAAAAAGTCGCCAAGTTTGTGAACGCGAAATCCTTTCAAGAAATTATCTACACTCGCAATGCTAGCGAAGCGATTAATCTAGTTGCCTATACTTGGGGCTGGGCAAATCTGAAGGAGGGGGATGAGGTCATTCTCTCGGTGATGGAACATCACAGCAATATTGTGCCTTGGCAATTGATTGCTCAACGCACAGGCGCAGTCTTGAAGTTTCTGGAACCTAATGAGGATGGAATATTAACGATAGAACAGTTCAAATCCTTGCTCAATGGAAAAACTAAGTTAGTTTCTATCGTTCATGTCTCTAATACCTTAGGCTGTGTTAACCCAGTAGAAGAGATCATCTCTCTCGCCCATGCTCAAGGGGTAAAAGTATTACTGGATGCCTGTCAGAGCGTGCCACATATGCCCATTGATGTCCAGAAGTTAGATTGCGATTGGCTCGTTGCTTCAGGACATAAGATGTGTGCGCCAACGGGAATTGGCTTTCTTTATGGCAAGCGTGATCGCTTGCTAGAGATGCCTCCCTTTATGGGCGGCGGCGAAATGATTTCGGAAGTCTTTCTCGATCATTCTACCTATGCGGAATTACCACATAAGTTTGAGGCAGGAACTCCCGCCATTGGTGAGGCGATCGCCCTTGGTGCAGCAGTAGATTATCTCATGGCGATCGGCATGGATAAAATCCACGCCTATGAACAGGAATTAATCAATTATTTGATGGATTATTTGGTAGAGATTCCCGATATTAAAATTTATGGGCCCCGCCACGATCGCGCGGGTCTAGCGGCTTTCACGATCGCGCATGGTATTCATGCCAATGATTTATCAGCTATGCTCGATCAAGATGGTATTGCGATTCGTTCTGGACATCATTGCACTCAGCCCTTACATCGCTTTTTAGGAATTAGCGGCACTGCTAGGGCGAGTGTCTATTTCTATAACACCAAAGCAGAAGTAGATACTTTTGTCGCTTCCCTTAAAGATGCGATCTCTTTTTTCAAAAGCGTCATCTAAACCACACAAGAGAGGGTTGGTGCGAAGCACCAACCCTCTCTTGTGATAAACAAAATTCGCCACAATCGCAAGGTGCTGTAAATCCTATGGAAAGAGCCTATTGGCTAGCATGGTCACAAGTGAGGGGTATTGGGCCTGTTTTAATGAAACGGCTTTATCAAGCATTTAGCTCAATGTCGGAGGCTTGGCAAGCTGAACCCAACGCATTACAAGAAGTGGAAGGAATTGGCGGACAAACCCTTGACACAATTCGACAAGCCCAGCAAGAAGTTGAGCCAGTGGCACTATTAGCTGACCATGAGCATCATAATTTAAACTTTTGGACTCCCAGCGATCGGGAATATCCTCAACTACTTTGGGAAATCCCCGATCCGCCACCCCTGCTCTACTATCGCGGACATCTTACTCAATGGAATGAGCGTAATACGGTGGCGATCGTCGGCACGCGCCGCGCTACTCCCTATGGTCGGCGATGGACAAAAAAAATTGTGACAGCCCTTGCCGAGCGGGGTTTTACGATCATTTCGGGTATGGCTGAGGGCATTGATGGCGAAGCTCACAAAGCTTGTTTAGAGGTCGGTGGACAAACTGTCGCTGTCGTTGGTACGGGAGTCGATCAGGTTTATCCTTACAAACACAAGGATTTGTATAAGCAAATTCTGGATACAGGCTTAGTAGTGAGCGAATATCGCCAAGGCACACCCCCTGACAAAAAACATTTCCCAGCCCGCAATCGCATTATTGCAGGCATGAGTCGCGTTACCTTAGTCATGGAAGCGCCCGATCGCTCGGGAGCTTTAATTACCGCTTATCAAGCCAATGAATATGGTCGCGATGTCTATGCGTTGCCCAATTCCTTAGAAGTGCATGAGGCAAAGGGATGCTTAAAGATACTCGGTAAAGGCGCTCAAGCGATTTTAGGGGTGGATGAGTTACTGGAAGCTCTAGGGATGTTGCCGAATCTTGATACGCCTATGCCAGCGATCGCCATTTCGCAACTACCGCCACTACAACAAAATGTTCTACAGGCGATCGGTTTTGGCGATCCTGTGGGCTTAGATTGGATTGTCGAGCAGGTCAAATCACCTTCGGGCGAAGTGCTAGGCGCTTTAACGCAATTAGAACTAGCAGGGGCGATCGCGCCCTACCCAGGAATGCGCTATCAACGCCTAGCCTAAAAAAGAAGGTGTAGATACTAAATATCTACACCTTCTTTTTTGTGTAAGCGAATGGCGGGAATCGAACCCGCAACATCTGCTTGGAAGGCAGAGGTTTTACCACTAAACTACATTCGCACAATTCAGATTTGCATCAGCAGTTACTAATTATAGCAGCAATTGCACCATTGTCAAAGAATTTCTGGCAAATTTGATAAGGTGGATTGCTAAAACTCGCAATAGCCCTGATCCATTTCAATCCGATCTAGCACTTTTAGCCCTCGCGGATCGCCTAGTTTACGCAAAGCACTACGAGCATCAGTCTGCACGCTAAGATCGTCATCATCAAGGGCATAGATCAGCGCATCCAAGGCATCATGATAAATTTCATCCTGAGTAAATTCTCGACGCTTCTGCACAATCAACTTACCCAATGACCAAGCACAGTTACCGCGCACCGCCGAGATGGGATCGTTACTTAAAGCATCAACTAAAGGCTCGATCGCTTGTAAGTCTCCCAACTGTCCCAACGCGCTAGCCGCCCATAGGCGTACTGCCGTAATGTCATACTTAAGCGCCGAAATTAATGGGTGTAACCCTAAAGCGGCGTGACAGGTTCCCAAAGCCCAGACAATACCTTTACGGACATAGCCATTCCAGTCCTGCTTGAGTTGGTCGATTAATGGGACGATCGCGCGATCGCTCTTATTGCGACCCAAGGCATAGGCAGCGCTAACCCGTACTAGCGGACATTCATCTTGGAGTAATTCGATCAGGCGGGGAATGGCTCGCTCATCCTCTAATTCACAAAAAGCTCTCGCAGCTTGCATCCTTTCAAGAATTACATCTGAATTAAGTAGTGCTAACATTTCATCAGGATCGGGAAGAGGGATTTCCTCTTCGGGTGGCAAATCCAAGGGACTAAGGGGATTTGTATCAATATCTAAGATAGTTAGGTCGTCATTGAGTGTCATGGCGATCGTCATGGCAAAAAGTCAGGCATAGTTGGGATGCCCCGATGTGTAGTTGTTATCTTACAGTGCTTTGTCCTGATTTGTTAACTACTCCCTGCCTAGACAGCATCAATATTTTTTTTGTGGAACAATTGACTGGAGAGAAGCTATTTCACATAAGTAACTAGGCAAAATTAAATATAAAACCCCAAAACCTGTGGCGCACGCGCAGCATGCGCCACAGGTTTTGATTCTGGGTTTTTAATTATGCCCAGCTACATAACTTGAGTTTCTGAATTGAGCTAGAGGTATAAATGCTGGATTTACAGAAATTGATGGGACAGATGCAAGGCATGTCCGAGCAATTGCAAAGGGAAGCGCAGCAATTGACAACCAAACTCGATCGCGCCGAAAATATATTTCATCAAGCCCGAACCAATCAGCAATCTCTTCTTCAAAGTCTTCAGCAAGGGGGCGATCGCTTTGTCTTTAATTGCGCTCAGCCAGTGGAAGACTTAGAACAAATTACGGCGATCGCGCCCATCACCACCCCACATATTGTTCTGGCAACCGACGGCTCTCAGATTGCGCCAAGTCGCCACGAAATCGCCTATTGCTATTTGATTAATATTGGTCGGGTTGCCATTTACTATAACTCTGGAATCTATCCGTTATTGGATAATGTTCCAGAAGTATTTTATAAAACAGAAGATTTATATAAGGCGCGTCAATGGGGAATTCAGACCGAGCAATGGATGACTCTCAAGCGCACAGTTGCCGAAAATGTTGCCCTAGCCAGTTTAGCGATCGCAACTCTTGCTAGCTATCCTGCTGCACCGATGTTAGCTTTTAGTGATGGAGCTTTAGTTCATTGGGAACTTGATGAGATTCCTACCGAGGCGCGATCGCAACTCTTGCCAGATATTCTCAGCGCATGGGATGCGTTAAAAGCTCAACAAATTCCGCTTGCGGGCTATATCAGCGCACCCCGTGCAGCAGAAGCAACTAACTTTTTGCGATTGCAACTCTGCCCATTTGAGCAGCCAGAATGCCAGAGACATTGTGCGGCTAAGCCCCTTGATGCTTCGCCCTGTAGTCAATTGCAACCCTTGCGAGATGCCACATTATGGAGTCGTTTTTTAAAAGTAGGAGAAAGTAGTCCTCTTTGGCAAAGTCGCGCCAGAATTATGGAAGAGTATGGCGAGCATCAAATATATTTTTGCTATCTCCATGTAGGAACGGAAGTTGCCAGAGTGGAGATGCCCGCTTGGACGGCGCTAAATCCTAACCTGCGATCGCAAGCTTTGCAAATTATCCTCGCGCAAGTACAAAAGGGCTATGGCTACCCTGTAGCCTTGGCAGAGGCACATAATCAAGCCGTAGTCACAGGTAGCGATCGCCGCCGATTTTTTGCGATTTTAGAACAGCAAATGGTGAAGTCAGGTTTACGGAATATTGCCACTTCCTATAAAGAATCTCGCAAGCGCAGCAGTATTGCATAAAAGGAAGAGATAGCGCATAGCGCTATCTCTTCCTTTTATGCGATGGAGTGCGATTAATTTAGGCAGGAACTGCTGCCACTTTAGTTGTGCCGAGAGATTCCATTACTAATTCGGCAAGATCATTAATAAAGATGGGATGGCTGTTTAAGGCAGGAACGCGATCAAAGTGATGAATCCCTGCTTCTTCGGCAATTTCACGATATTCAATATCGATCTCTTGCAGAGTTTCAATATGTTCGGAAACAAAGCTAATGGGAACCACCAGCAGATCATTAATACCTCGCTTTGCAAGGCTTTTGATCGCTTCCTCGGTGTAGGGTTGGAGCCACTCCACGGGGCCCACACGACTTTGGTAAGCGAGGGTATGGGCGTTGTAGCGCTGATAGTCGCGACGTAGAGCTTTCATGATGCCATCAACACAGTTTTCCATTTCCGATTGATAGGGATCATTGTATTGCGTGACATACTTCACAGGTACGCCGTGGGCGCTAAAGAAGATATGCACATTGTCAGGATTCGCGGATTCTTGTAACTTGCCATTGATGAGTTCATTCATCGCCCGAATGTAACCCTTGCGCTCATACCAAGACTGAATCGTAATGCGCTCGATCGCTTGCAATTCGGGATCATTTGCCCATAGCTCATCAAGTTGCTTAATGCTAGAGCCGCTAGTGCTGATGGAATATTGCGGATATAGAGGTAAGACCACCAATCGAGTAATGCCATCTCGCTTGATTTGGGAGATCGCCTCGGAGGTATAGGGATGCCAGTAGCGCATCGCCACATAAACCTTGGCATCCAGCCCGTTACGCTGCAATACATTCTCAATGTTTTCGCCCTGCTCCTCTGTAATCTGACGCAGGGGTGAACCACCACCAATCATCCGATAATTTTCTTGGCTAATGGGGGCGCGGCTCGCAGCAATCAATGAGGCGATCGGCTTTTGCAAAAAGCGAATTGGGAGGCGAATAATTTCTGGATCGGCGAACAAGTTGTACAAGAAAAGATAGACATCCTCTAGCTTTTCAGGACCTCCTAGATTTAATAGCATTACTCCAACGCGACCAGACATAAAATTTCCTAAATTAATGGATTTATAAAAAGATAAAAAATAGCAAAAAAATTAAAATAAGGGTTTGCGCTTTTCGTTTTGCCGTAGACAAAATGAAAAGCGCCCTAGTCTAAATATTAGTCTAAGTTTATAGCTAGATATTAGCCTTTACTTTGAAAGACCTACCAATAAGCTCGCGTAGAAATAAACGCTACTCTAAGGTTATCGCCCTATTGCTTGCCTAACCAATGCTTAACACAGTCTTCTAGCAAATCAATATCTAAGGGCTTTGTCAGATAATCATCACAACCTGAGGCGATCGCCGTTTCCTTGTCGCCTTTCATCGCATGTGCTGTCACCGCCACAATCGGAATCTTCGCAGTGCGATCGCTAGCCTTTAATTGTCTGGCTACCTCCCATCCATCAATTTCTGGCAAAGATAAATCTAGCAGAATTAAATCTGGATGATTAGTTTGCAGCCAATCCAACGCCGCTTGTCCATCTTGGATACAAGTTACGCGATAGCCTGAATCTTGAAACACCTGTTCCACCAAAACTTGGTTGTCAGGGGCATCTTCGACCACTAAGATTAGCGGCGGTTTGTTAAATGCGGGCATAGGTGCTGAGCGGTTCTTTGATGAACTTGATATAGAGATGTTTAAAAGTTGAGCGAATGACTCTAGGCATCCCAAAGTCAATTTCCAACATAGTTTCAGGAAGTTTCCAATCGAGGCAACGTAACTGCGCGACTTGATCACCAACAATATCAATGGCGTTCAAGTCACTACATAGCCCCGATCGCATCGATGCAGCCACGGTTGGCACATCATGAGGTTTAACGCCTAAGATTTCCACCATAACGCGATCGAGGGCAAATACATCACAGGCGGCAGCTAAAATTCCTAAATCTTTGGGTTCGCCAGCGCTAGGACCATTGCCTTCATGTCCGATGATGCCATCAAGGATCGTTAGCTCAGGGTTAATGGTTCTCGCAGTTTCCACCAGCATTTGCGAAAATCTTTCGACATCTTTGCCAGCTTCCATGTGCCACCATGCTTTCATTTTTCCGGGGACGCAACCAAAGAGATTTTTCACGCCAAGGGTGAGGGTTAATTGCATGTGAGATTTCACCTTGGGCAAGTTGATGACTACATCCGCCTCCATCGCTTCTTTGCTCAAGCGTAAATGCTGTAGTTCGCCTTCACTTTCGGTTTCGTAACGTTTGCCATGAAATTCGACGATGGGAATTCCTAGTTCCTCCGCCAGAGGCAGCAAGCCATTGGCTTTGGCAATACCCTTAACACTCCCAAAGGCAGGGCTATCGCCTAAAAAGGGCTTGCCACCAGCATCCTGTACCATTTTGGCTACGCAATACACCAGTTCAGGACGAGTGGTACATTCTTTGGTGGGGCGAGAGCCTGTGAGCAAATTGGGCTTGAGGAGAACGCGATCGCCTGCTTTGACGATGCTGGACATACCTCCTAGGGGTGCAAGTACTGCCTCCAGAGATTGTATCAATGATGCAATCTCATAGCTAGAGGTATGTAAAAGACTGACAATTGGTTTCATGGAAGTTTCTAGAAGGTTTTGAGGTCAGCAAACTTATTAAAATATACCCTACTCTTCTGAGGAAATAATTATATGGTGCGTGGCTTTGCTACGCACCATTATTAAAAACAGAATGTATAGCTGTCGCCAAGTGTATTAGGACGCAGAAGCGGCCAGAACAGATTCCATGGCATCACGTAAATTGTCAGAATTGCGTAAAAGTTTGCGAATTCGATGCTTCAACCAAGC
>NZ_JACJQA010000023.1 GCF_014696355.1 Pseudanabaena sp. FACHB-1998
GTGGACAATGCCGATTCGGGATTGGAAACCTGCTCTTAATCGATTTGCCATCCTCTTTGAGGATCGTCTCCATCTCTAGCTTCTAGACTTTACACATTTTTCTTGACAGTCTCAGGGATCTTTATGTTCTTTCATAATCGGTAAACCAATATAGGCAAGGCTATCATCAAATTCAATCGACAACTCTTGAATATTCAGAGCATTCATATTCTCTTTGATTTCTTCAAAAGATGTCAGGATATTTAATTTGCCAATATTTATTTTGATTGCTATTTCCCAAATAGAGATAGGACTAACAAATACAAGCTCAGTTTCTTCAATTTTTCGCCTTACACTTACAGGCAACCGCGAATCATTATTGAGAAACCAAAGTAGAGTATGTGTATCTAAGAGCATAGGACTTAATACATATACTCTTGCATTTCTGCCAACGGCTCATCAAAATCATCTGACATTACAATTAGCCCTGCCATCGTTCCTGCTTGCCTATACTTTTTCTTGGGTATGTCATTATTGACGATAGATGATTTTTCAGTTCCCTTATTCAATAAATATTCGGCATAATGCAGAACCTCGATCTTGAGAGCATCTGGCATTTTCGCAAAAATTTTCAGCACCTCATCATCTAAGGAAATATTGGTGCTAAATTCTTGATCCTTGGTAATAGTTTGTTGCATTGGCTTTCACTCTGGGGCGATCGCAGATAGAAATATTGACAATTATATAACTTAATATACTCGCTATTTTCTGGATAAAACCGATACGAATCGGGTTAACTAAGCCATGTATCATCTAAGCTGTAATAGATCCGCAAGAAATCCGCCCCATTGACATGAGCAATCAAACCTCAAAAATTACCTATACCTTTACCGATGAAGCTCCAGCCCTAGCCACCTACTCCCTACTGCCCATAGTCCAAGCATTTACGAGAGCCGCCGACATCGAGGTTGAACTCAAAGATATTTCTCTGGCTGGGCGGATTATTGCGAATTTTCCTGAATATTTAACCGAATCGCAGCATCAACCTGATGCCCTTGATGAACTGGGATCTTTGGCAAAAACTCCTGATGCTTATATCATCAAGCTCCCGAATATTAGCGCTTCTCTACCACAGTTAACGGTGGCGATCGCTGAGTTACAGGCAAAGGGTTACAACATCCCTAACTATCCTGCCGAGCCTCAAACTGAAGAAGAGAAGGCGATCAAGGCGAAATATTCTAAGGTGTTGGGCAGTGCGGTTAATCCTGTGTTGCGCGAAGGTAATAGCGATCGCCGTGTCGCCGCCGCCGTTAAGGAATTTGCCCAAAAGCATCCTCATTCCGTTGGCGCATGGACAAAGGATTCTAAAACCCATGTGGCGCACATGAGTGAGGGTGATTTCTACGGTAGTGAGCGATCGGTGGTAATTTCCAAGGCGGGTGCAGTCAAGATTGAATTAATTACAGCCGATGGTTCCACTCAAGTTCTCAAGGAAAAAACGACTGTACTGGAAGGTGAAGTAATTGATACTTCGGTGATGAGTGTCAAGGCTTTGCGGGAGTTTTACGCTCAGGAAATTGCTAAGGCAAAGTCAGAGGATATTTTGCTGTCGCTCCATGTCAAGGCAACAATGATGAAGATCTCTGATCCGATTCTCTTTGGTCATGCGGTGACGGTCTATTATCAGGATGTATTTGAGAAGTATGCGGATATCTTTGCAAAATTGGGAATTAATCCTAATAATGGTTTGGGGGATGTTTATGCCAAGATTCAATCTTTACCTGATGAGCAGAAGGAAGCGATCGCCACAGATTTGGAAGCAGTTTATGAAAAGCAGCCGCGTCTGGCGATGGTCAATTCTGATAAAGGGATTACGAATCTGCACGTTCCTAGCGATGTGATTATTGACGCATCAATGGCGGCGACAATCCGTACCTCTGGCAAGATGTGGGGTGCGGATGGAAAGGCTTACGACACTAAGGCGATGATTCCCGATCGCTCTTATGCCACGATTTATCAAGCCTGTATCGAATTCTGTCAGGAGAATGGAGCCTTTGATGTCACCACGATGGGCAATGTCGCCAATGTGGGCTTGATGGCTCAGAAAGCTGAGGAATATGGCTCCCATGATAAGACTTTTGAGATTCCTGCGGATGGAATCGTGCGGGTTAGTGATGAATCGGGGGCTGTTCTGATTGAGCATAATGTCGCTAAAGGTGATATCTGGCGGATGTGTCAGACTAAGGATTTACCGATTCAAGATTGGGTCAAACTTGCCGTCAGTCGTGCTAAAGCGACGGGGAATCCGACGATTTTTTGGCTAGATGAACATCGCGCCCATGATGCGAATTTGATTGCTAAGGTCAAGACCTATTTGCAAGACCATGACACCGCAGGGCTAGATATTCAAATCATGTCACCTGTGGCGGCGATGAAATTTACCTGCGAACAAATTAAAGTGGGTAAAAATGTGATTTCCGTGACGGGCAACGTCTTACGGGATTATCTCACGGATTTATTCCCAATTCTTGAACTCGGTACTAGTGCCAAAATGCTCTCGATTGTGCCATTGCTCGCTGGTGGTGGACTGTTTGAAACGGGTGCGGGTGGCTCCGCTCCCAAGCACGTTCAGCAGTTTTTGGAAGAAGGTCATTTACGTTGGGACTCCCTCGGAGAATTCTTAGCGATCGCCGTTACCCTCGAAGACCTCGGACGCAAAACCAATAACGAGAACGCAAAGATCTTGGCGATCGCTTTAGATCAAGCTAACAGTCTCTATCTCAATAACGATAAATCGCCTTCTCGCAAGAGTGGCGGTATTGATAATCGTGGTAGTCATTTCTATATCGCGCTTTATTGGGCGCAGGCTCTAGCGGAACAGAATCAGAATTTGGAACTGAAGTCAAAATTTGCAGATTTAGCACAGATTTTGAAAGAGAAAGAAAGTCAAATTCTTTTAGAATTAAGCGCCGCTCAAGGTCAATCGGTTGATATTGGCGGCTACTATTTCGCTGATTGTGAGAAAGCGAATCTAGCGATGCGTCCTAGCCAAACTCTCAATGAGGCGATTAGTTCACTCCATTAATACGAATAGACACTTGCAGTAGGACAAATCCCCTCCTAGAAGAAGAGTTGCGGCGCTTCGCGCCGCAACTCTTCTTCTAGTTTACTAGAGAAAGTTTCTCTTGACTACTTTGGCGGGAAATTCTTTGTCGCGGATTTGGACTTGGACAACTTGACCATTCTTAGCGAGGTGAGGAGGGACATAACCAAAGGCGATCGCTTTTCCTAATGTCGGAGACATCGTGCCACTGGTGACAATACCGACGGTTTCACCTTCATAGCGAATTGGGTAATCATGACGAGCTATGTTGCGACCTTCCAATTCTAAGCCGACTAGTTTGCGGAAGACTCCATTTTGTTTTTGGTCTTCGAGAACAGCCCGTCCGTAGAAATCGCCTTTCTCTTTGAGATGGATAATCCACGTAATATCAGCTTCCCAAGGTGTGGTGGTGTCGTTCATATCCTGACCATAGAGATGCATTCCTGCCTCTAGACGCAGAGTATCGCGACAGCCTAAGCCGCAAGGTGTAACTCCAAGGTCGAGCAGTTTTTTCCATAGCGCTTTACCCGTTTCGATATCGGTCATGATTTCACAGCCATCTTCGCCTGTATAGCCTGTGCGTGCCACGAAACTGCGGACACCTAGTACTTCTGTATAAGTATGCCCAAAACGGAGTCTGGGTAATTTCATCAAGTCAGCACCAATTATTTCCTGCAAAGTGGCGATCGCGGTTTTCCCCTGTACGGCAATTAGGGTTTGTGAGGCAGAGTTATCGACTAAGCGATCGCCTAGATGTTGTTGTAACCATGCCTTATCTTTTTCGGTGGTGGAGGCATTGACGATGACTGACCAATTTTCGCGATCGCCGTCTGGCTCATGGTGATAGAAAATCACATCGTCGATGATTCCCCCCTGCTCATTCAGCAAAACTGTGTATAGCGCTTGTCCGACTTTGACTCGCCCTAAGTTGGATGGCACGAGTTTGTTTAAGGTTTCGAGTACGCCTTCTCCAGAAATGGTAAATTTACCCATGTGGGACACATCAAACATCCCAACCTGCGATCGCACGGCTTTATGTTCGGCAATGATGCCTTGATACTGCACGGGCATTTCCCACCCACCAAATTCTACTAATCGCGCACCTGAGCTAACGTGAAGGTCGTACAGTGGGGTGCGCTTAAGTGTGTTGCTCATGATTGCCTTTTAAAAAATTGTTACATTTATAATTATGCAATCTGAAGTATATAGCGCTTTTCCAACAAGCGATTTACAGAGGGTTGTTTCCCTGCATTCGGCAGGGAAACAACCCTCTGTAAATCGGATCGCCTTTGTTACTAAATTTGTAACCAAGCAAAATTGCAAAGGTATTTAGCTTACAGTGAGAGCAATAGAAATTTGAGGCTTCTCCTATGCTTACCTCATCAACTCTGCGGAGTTTGTTAGTTTGTTCTTTAATACTTTGCGGTTTGGGTATTGCCACTTACCCTCGCTGGGGTGACCTATTGGCAACTTCCAAACCCTCAAACGACGAACAGATCGGGAATAACCCCACTATAGGAACTAAACCAATTCAGACCACAGTGCCTGTAAGTACCTATCCATCTCAAAATTCGCCCGTATCGATCGCCATTAATCAAAATGGCAACATTCGCCGAGCTGATCCAAGGGGTTATATCAATGTTGGCATTCGAGAAACCTACAAAATTGAAATTAATTCTCCCAATTACACCAGCGCAGTTAGCGTAAAAATTGACGGGGTTTCTATTATCGATGGCTTGATATGCGATCGCTCTGTTACTTTAGAGCGTCCTCAAGCGATCGCTAAGCAATTTATCGTTTTAGAAGAAGGTAATCCCGGATTAGATCGCAATGGTGGAGTTAACAATCCCGATCTCGGTTTAATCGAAGTAACATTTAGACCTATCAAACGCCGAGCCGCGATCGCGCTAAACAAAACAGCTAGAGCGCAAGAAGCACCCGCGTCAGCCCCTATGTCTCCTAAAGATGAAGCATCTAAAGCCAAACCTAGCGAGAGTAGTGGAAATGCGGTCGGTACTGGCTTAAGTGGAAATTCTGCACAAGAGTTTGTGGCTACGAATGAATGGATAGAAGCTCCCGAGATTGCTCCCATTTACACCAAAAAATATCGCTTAATCGGACTTCCTTCTTCCGATCCTGTGACACTTCAGAATATGAATCAAAATAAACCATCTGAGATTACCGATCCCGTACCGCCTCGCAGGTAGTTATACCAAAGTACAAAAGGGCTCCGCCATATTGCACTTTTAAAACCTTTACGGGGTTTGGTTTTTAATTTACAAAAGTGTTGGCACACTTTTGTAAATTATACCTATAGCCAATTTTGTTAGGACACAAAACCCAAGAAACGAGTTGCGGCGCTTCGCGCCGCAACTCGTTTCTTGGGTTTTGGTTTGTCCTAATGCAAGAGACTACAGCTATAAAAAACCAAAAGATGAGTAGCGTCGCTCTACGCCGCTACTCATCTTTTGGTTTTTTATATAATCAGAAAGGTTTGCTTTGCAAATCTTTTTGACTATATAAACTCATTTTAAAAATTATGCGATCGCAATGGGACTGTTTACTGCAAAATCTAGGTTGCTGGCAAGGTTCATTTACCCATTTATCAAAGCAAGGCGAAGTCTTAAATGATATTCCCAGCGAAACAAGTTTGGAACTGAAGGATGATCAATCCACCATGAGGCAAGTGGTACGTCGCTTTTACGACGGGCAACCTCAAGATCTCGTTTTAGAATATCGATCGCTAAATAAAAGTACTGTCTTTTTTGAAAATGGAGCCTTTTCTCAAGGTTCTTTACAATTTTCTCCCTATAGTGATTTTGGTGCAGAGTTAGGCTTGATTCATGGCGATTGCCGTATGCGAATAGTAATTCTCTATAAGCAAAGCCAACTAGATAGCTTGACTTTCATTCGCGAACATTTGCCCAATAGTCCCACGCCTGAACGTCCAGCGCTCACTCTCGAAGCCCTGCTCGGTAAATGGGAAGGGGAAGCGGTGACGATTGCTGCGGATTGGTTAGAACCTGAGTCCACACCTACCACTACAGAATGGAAAAGAGAAGGCGATCGCGTAAATATGTCTTTACAGATGTCCTCGCCTTCTGGAAATCAAAAATTTGATTCTATTGCTCATGTTGACCCCCTAAATTCTCACATCCTACATTTTCAGCAAAGTCCCCAGCAAATTTCTTCGCAAAGTCAGGACTTAGGGATTCAGACAATTTTCTTGCCTGATGGAGCTTCGATTACTTGTCCACAGGCGATCGTTAATCGTCAGCAATTTCGCCTATCTATTTCTTGGCTACTAGAGCCAAACCTGCACCAACGCATGATTCGCAGCTATGACAGCAAAGGTGGTTGGTCAAGCATTAGTCTGGTGACTGAGCGCAAAGTGGGGTAGTCTGATGATGGCTTCATAGGGAATAGCTGATAATTTATGGAAGATACCACTCGCAAGCTTTTAGTCAAACGCATTATTGCCATATTACTGTTTTTGACTCTCTTTATTGGCGCATTTTCTAGCGCTTTATATTTCTATCAAAATGACCGTACTCAGCGATCGGCAAACCAGTCCTTCGGTGAAGATAAAGAACCAAACCGCATGGAGATTGCGGTCACACTTTTAGGAGTCGATCCGATCAAGGGAGAACTTAATCTACGGTTTGCGCCTAGTCCTAAAGGAACCTATGCAAAAGATGAACGCCTTACTAAAGATTTAAAGCTTTTTACTGGAATCGAATCTGGCAAATCTGAAGTTACTTTGGAAAAAAATCGGATTCCCGATGCCGTAACTGGAGCAATCTCCTTAGTGAATGGTAGGGTTAGCGATTATCCCTTTGATACCCATAGCACTGATTTCTATCTCTTTTTCTCTAATCCAAAGGATGAAAAGGAAGATATTCCGATAGAAGTCAATTTCTATGGTGCGATCTCAGGCTATAACATTGATGCCGACTTGATTCCTAAAAATGAATTTGAATCTACGGATAGTTACATCGGCTTGCGGGTCAATGTCTCGCGATCGGTGATCACCAAATCCTTCTCAATTTTCTTGATGATTGCCATGTGGCTAATTGGCTTAATTGTATTTACGATGACGGTGGTTGTAGTTTGGCAACCACGACCCATTGAGTTTGGCATGTTTACCCTGATTGCGGGGATGTTATTTGCTTTACCTGCGGTGCGAAACCTTCAGCCTAGTGTGCCTCCTCTTGGCGGTTTATCCGACTTTCTATCCTTCTTTTGGGCGGAATCTTTAGTTGCGATTTCCTTACCAATTCTCTTCTTCACTTGGCTAACTCGCTACAAAAAGCCAAGCTAGCAGCAAAACTTCAAAAATAAAGGCGGCGCGAAGCGCCGCCTTTATTTTTGAAGTTTTGCGCTCGAAACCAAAGTATAAGTGGTGGTACTTCTCACCACCACTTATACTTTGGTTTATAAGGCTTGCCAAGCAAGCCTTATATTATTTACACAACCATTCGCAATTTATCTATGTCGTTACCGCCAGTTATTGAGCAGATGCTCTCCCCTGATTTTTATGAGCATCCTGTCACCGAGCCAATTCAGCTTTTGCAAACCCATATTTCCTTTGTGCTGCTCACAGGAAGCTATGCGTACAAAGTCAAGAAGCCGATGAATTTTGGCTTCTTGGATTTTTCGACCCTAGAAAAACGCAAATACTTCTGTGAAGAGGAACTCCGCCTCAATCGCCGCCTTGCGCCCGATCTGTATCTTTCGGTTTTGCCAATTATAGAAACCGATGGTAAATATAGCTTTGACAAAACAGGGACGGGAACACCTGTGGAATATGCGATCGCCATGCCCGAATTCTCGCAGGAGGATCTGCTCATTGAAATGTTTGCTTCAGGTCGATTAACCGTCGATCATGTCAAACAAATTGGCGAACAATTGGCGGCTTTTCATCAACAGGCGTTGACCAACGAGCATATCAATACTTTTGGCACAGCCGAAGCAGTACGAGCCGTCGCCAATGATAACTATGCTTCTACAGAAAAGTATATTGGGCTGGCTCAAACCGCAGACTATTTAGAGCAAACTCGCGCCTATACCGAGAAATTCTTTGCCGAAAATGCTGATTTATTTAGCGATCGCATTGCCAAGGGTAAAGTACGTGAATGTCATGGGGATGTCCATTTAAAAAATATTTGTCTCTATCAAGATAAAATCCAGATTTTTGATTGCATTGAGTTTAATGAGCCGTTCCGCAATAGTGATGTGCTGTACGATGCAGCTTTTCTATTAATGGATTTGCAATTTCGCGGTCGAAAAGATCTCGCCAATATCTTCTTGAATACTTATTTAGAACGTACTGGCGATTACGAAGGAGCGGTGCTGCTGCCTCTCCATTGCAGTATGCGAGCCTATGTCCGCGCCAAGGTCACATCATTCCTTCTCGATGATCCGAATATCCCTGCGGATGTGAAAGCGAATGCTCAAACGGAAGCGGCGGCGTATTACAAACTTGCGTGGGAATATACCCAACCTAAACAGGGCAAGATGATCATCATGTCGGGGGTATCTGGCTCTGGTAAAAGCACTAGGGCAAGAAAAATCGCTTCTGAACAGGATGCCATTTATTTGCGATCGGATGCCCTTCGTAAGCAAATTGCAGGAATTGGCTTAATGGAACGGGGTGGTGATGAAATCTATACCCCAGAGATGACCGCAAAAACCTACACCAAGTTAGCTGAGTTAGGTTCTCTATTAGCTAGCAAAGGTTTCACCGTCATTCTTGATGCGAAATACGATCGCGTCAGTTTACGCAGTCAAGCGATCGCCGCCGCCCAAGCCCAAAATATCCCTGTGGAGATCGTTTACTGCACTGCCCCTGTGGAAGTCTTGCAGCAACGTTTACGCGATCGCGCCGCTGCGAACAATGATATTGCTGATGCCACGATTGAGCTATTAGCCAGTCAGCAAGCCGCCTTTGAGGACTTCACGGCTGAAGAATTAACCTTGGTGAAGAAAAGCTAGTTACACAAGATAAATACAGCGCCAAGCGCTGACTTAAACCCGAAAAATATTTTTGAAAGCGTTGCAAATCACCACTTTCAAAAATATTTTTGTACGGTAAGCCTAAAACTTCAACTGTAATGAAAAATGAAATTAGCTACAAAAGTTAAAAAACAAGTAATTAGAAAGCAAGAAATAGGTAAAAAATTTTCCTTTACTCCTTATTTATTTCTTTTACCAGCGATCGCGTTTTTAGGATTAACTTCATTTTTGCCAGTTTTACAGGCTATTTATTTAAGCTTTACTAATTATGATTTTGTCGGTAGTCCAACTTTTAATGGATGGCAAAATTATATTAATCTTTGGCGCGATCGCACGTTTTGGAAAGTTCTTGGGAATACCTTAGTTTATTTAGTATTTGCTGTTCCGAGTTTAGTAGTTTTACCCCTAGTATTAGCCATATTAGTTAATCAAAAGTTACGCAGTATCAAGTTTTTTCGAGCCATTTACTATTTCCCTGTGATTGTCTCGGTGGTTGTAGCAGGGATTGCGTGGAAATGGGTATACGCTGAGAATGGCATCTTAAATTATTTTTTATCAATTATTTCTTTTCAATCCGTCAAAATCCCTTGGTTAACTGATCCGCGCACCGCAATCTTTGCAATTATTGCTGTGGTTATATGGCGTGGGATTGGTTACTATATGGTGATTTATTTGGCAGGTTTACAAGCTATTCCTGCGGATTTATATGAAGCTGCTGCTATTGATGGATCGGATGGTTGGCAAAAGCATTTTGATATTACGATTCCTTTGATGCGTCCTTACATTATTTTAGTAGCTGTGATTTCTTCGATATCGGCAATGAAGGTATTTGAAGAGGTGTATATTATGTCGCAGGGTGGGCCCGCCAATAGCACTAAAACTGTAGTTTATTATTTATATGATAAAGGTTTTACAAGTTTAGAAATGGGCTATGCCTCTGCAATTGGAGTGTTTTTATTTTTAATAATATTTATTATCTCGATTATCACGTTTAAGTTTATTAATCCTGCTCAAAGAGTATAGCTATTGCTATTTTTATTAAGACACAAAACCAGAATATGAGTTGCGGCACGATGCGCCGCAACTCATATTCTGGTTTTGATTTTTCCTCAGGCAAGTGACCACAGCTAAAAGAAAAGAAGCACTAAGTGCTTCTTTTCTTAGAATAAAGTTTAAAACTCAATTACATTTGTAGTTGCGTGACTAGTTCCTGATAAATCAATATAATTTACTTCAATGAGTTTTTGAATCTCTCTTTTACGTTGTTTTTCTTCACGGATTTTATCTTGGCAATGATGTCCAAATTCGGGATCAGCAATTACATCTTTACTCTTAAATAGCTCTAGCCAATACTTTTCGCGCTTCTCACACATGACATATTGGATTTTAGCGATCGCTGTCCTAACAACCATCTGGGGACGAAGCAGACCAATTCGCGAATTTTCGTCTAACCAAAGTAAATGCTGAAGTTGTTGAGAAACATCCGCTTGTTCAGTGCAGAGAATTTGTAATTGTTGGATGAGATGCTCTGGATAAAGTTCTTCGGTATTTAGCGAAGTTTTATTTTCTTGGATAAGGTTAGTGATAGTTTGCCAAAGAAAGCGATGATTAGAGAGGCTAAACTCAATTTCATTCTCTTCTATCTCTGCATATACATAGGCTCGGTGCTGCGGGAAATGTAGATATATTTGCAGAAGTTGCATCTCAGCACTATGTAGAGCATTCGCGGAAGTAGTTAAGGATGGTGCTGGTTTGGTGCTATTCCATCTGGTATTGCGGAGTTGGCGACGCAGATCTTGCTCTAGACGCAGTGCCAAATAGGAATTTCCTTGAGATAGGCGTTGTGCCGAAGTATGGATGTAATGGGTGCGAAAGAAGGAATCGACGGGTAAGTTATTTAATAACTGGGCGATCGCTTGGCTACTCTTTTGGAAGTGGTCGGCTTGATTAAGATCTTGTCCTGCCAAAATTTGATCAATTTGCCAATCTAGAAATAATGGGGCATTTTTTAATAAATCCCGATAGCCTTCAGCACTGTATTGTTTTAAATACTCGTCAGCATCCTTGCCATTGGGCATCGTCAAGACCCGCAATTGTACCGTTCCATTAAAAACTAATTCCTTAAAACCACCGATCGCTTTTTCGGCGGCTGTAATTCCTGCTTTATCAGCATCGAAATTGAGAATGACATTTTTTGATTCGGTGTAGCGTAATAACTGCTTCATTTGATCGGCATTGAGAGCTACCCCCATCGTCGCGATCGCCTGTTCGATCCCCGCTTGATGCAAGGCGATCGCATCGAAGTAACCTTCTACAACAATAGCTTGATCGGATTTAGCGATCGCATCCCTCGCCTTATCCATGGCAAATAGAACTGTACCCTTGCTAAAGAGTTCCGTTTCAGGGGAATTTAAATATTTAGGTTCCTCATTGCCCAAAGAGCGCCCACCAAAAGCAATTACACGACCGCGAGTATCATGAATCGGAATCATCAAGCGATCGCGAAAGCGATCGTAAAATCCATTACCTGTTTTACGCGGAACGACCAAGCCCGCTTCTTCTACTAGCTTTAAAGGAATCTGCTTTTGCTGCACCAGATAACCCATCAAAGTTTCCCAACCCGCAGGCGAATAACCGAGCTGGAATTTCTGAATGGTTTCCTTGCTCATTTTCCGCTTTTCAATTAGATAGGCGAGAGCCTCGCGTCCCTGTGGGGCAGATAGAGCGTGTTGATAAAAGCTAGTTGTTAAAGCCATCACCTCATATAGGCGATCGCGATGGGAGATTTGGCGCTGAATCTCCTTCGCCTTCTCTGGCTCAACGGTTTGAATGGGAACGTTATAACGCTTTGCTAAATCTAAAACTACATCAGTAAACGATCGCTTATCGATCTCCATCAAAAATTTAACTGCACCCCCAGCCGCCCCACAGTTAAAGCAGTGATACATTTGCCGCGATGGATTCACCGTCAGCGCTGTGGCATTTGTCCCGTTATGAAAAGGACAAGCTCCGCGAAAATTTGCCCCACTTTTGCGTAGCACAACCCGTTCAGACACGATATCTACGATGTCTGCCCTTTGACTCACTTGGTCAATGGTATCTTTGTGAATTTGGAACTGTGCAGACATAGAAGCGATCGCCTATCTATAAACCGCAGTATGCTTATAGCATTCTATAACGATCCCCATCATAAATCAGCCAACAATTCCAACCTTTAAGAACTTTTGCCAAGAGATATTTGTTAAAAGAGATAAAATATTGAGACAAAATGAAGCTTCGAGTGTTCTATTTCCTTTAGAGGTAAAAAGTGATGGTTCGCCTTTAACTCGTGTATCATTAGTCCCCCACATTTTAATTTTAACTATAATCAATGGCTAAGCTGCGCGAAATTACTGTTTCTAATCAACTTAAAGAACGTTTGGCTCAAGGACATCCTTGGATCTATCGCGATCGCTTACAAAAAGAAGCACGTTTTGAGACGGGGGAATGGGTGCGGGTAAAGTGTGGCGGCTGGACAGGATTTGGACTGTGGGATAACAAAGGACCGATCGCGATCCGTATCTTTTCACAGCGACAGTTACCTGATCCGCGTTGGTTGAAAGCGCGAGTACAGTCTGCATGGGAACTGCGATCGCCTTTACGCGAACAAAACTGCACTGCCTATCGATGGCTTTTTGGTGAAGGTGATGGTTTAGCAGGAATTACTGTTGATCTGTATGGGGAATATGCGGTAGTGCAAACCTATATGGAGGGGGCAAGCGTTATTCTTGATTGGTTAGTAAATGCTTTGTTAGCCGTAGCTCCTTTACAGGGGATTTTATGGCGGACAAAACATTTAGAGAATTCTGAAAGTGAAAATCCGCAAGAAAGCAAAACCCAATTGCTATGGGGTAAAGAGCCGAAGGGAGATATTACGGTAAAAGAACATGGGCTAATATTTCAGGTCAATTTACAAACTGGGCAAAAAACTGGCTTATTTCTAGACCATCGCGAAAACCGTCGCTTTGTTGGGGAAATTAGCCAAGATAAAACGGTGCTGAATTGTTTTTCCTACACGGGCGCATTTTCGCTCTATGCACTGCGTGGCGGCGCGAGTCACGTTACTAATGTGGATATTGGCAAACATTTAGCGGCTGTCGCCGATACCAATGTGCGGTTAAATAATTTTGACAGTGATCGCCATACTTTTGTAACAGCCGATTGCTTTGATCTGCTACATCGCTACGCACAGGAGCAACAAACCTTTGATATAGTGATCCTCGATCCGCCCACTTTTGCGAAGAGCAAGCAAAATCGCTTTGCGGCAATTCGGGCTTATACCAAACTCAATGCGATCGCCCTCAAATGTGTCGCGCCCAATGGTCTGTTAGTTTCAGCAAGTTGCACTAGCCAAGTTAGCCCCGAAGCCTTTAAAGAAATGCTTGCCACTGCTGCGGAATCCAGCGATCGGCGTATTCAAATTATCCACGAAGCAGGACAGCCTCTCGATCATCCTGTTCCTGCGGCTTTTGCTGAAGGTCGTTATTTAAAGTTTGTAGTTGGTAAAGTTAATCAGGTTTTTTAATATAGCCATTCAAGTCTAGATAAAGGAGTTGCGGCGCTTCGCGCCGCAACTCCTTTATCTAGACTATAATTTACAGTTACAATTAATACAGTAGGACTCAACATCTACATAAGGACATCACAACTATGGGAATGACACTCACCGAAAAGATTTTGGCAAAAGCATCGGGGAAAAGCCACGTTAGCCCCGGTGAAAATATTTGGGTGAATGCTGACCTGCTGATGACCCACGATGTTTGCGGACCTGGGACAATCGGCATCTTTAAGAAAGAATTTGGCGACGATGCGAAGGTTTGGGATAGAGAAAAATTAGTTTTGATCCCCGATCACTATATTTTTACCAAAGATGCTAGAGCTAATCGCAATGTCGATATTTTGCGTGACTTTGCCAAAGAGCAAGATATTAAATATTTTTACGATATTACTGATCTTTCGGACTTTAAGGCAAATCCTGATTACAAAGGTGTTTGCCATGTGGCTCTCGCTCAAGAAGGGCATACTCGTCCGGGAGAAGTTCTCTTTGGCACAGATTCCCATACTTGCAATGCGGGAGCCTTTGGTCAGTTTGCGACAGGCATTGGTAACACGGATGCGGCTTTTGTGATGGGGACTGGTAAGTTATTACTCAAAGTTCCAGCTTCGATGAAGTTTGTTTTTGATGGCGAGATGCCGCCTTACTTGTTAGCCAAGGATTTGATCTTGCAGGTAATTGGCGATATTAGCGTCAGTGGCGCGAACTATCGCGCAATGCAGATTGAGGGTGAAGCGATCGCCAAAATGACGATGGAAGAGCGCATGACCCTCTGCAATATGGCGATCGAGGCGGGTGGTAAAAATGGCGTGATTGCCCCTGACCAAACCACCTTTGACTATGTGCGATCGCGCACTGATAAGCCCTTTGAGTCTCTTTATGCGGATGCGGATGCCGAATATTACTACGTCAAACATTACGATGTATCCAAGCTTGAGCCTGTAGTTGCCAAACCTCACTCTCCCGACAATCGCGCCCTTGTTAGAGAAGTAAGCGATGTCAAGATTGATCGGGTTTATATCGGCTCCTGCACTGGGGGCAAAACTGAGGACTTCTACCATGCGGCTCAAATCCTCAAGGGGCAACAAGTTAAGGTTCCGACCTACCTTGTACCTGCAACTCAAAAGGTTTACAACGATCTTTTCAGTTCCAAAATTGATGGATTAACTCTTTCGGAGATTTTCCTCCAAGCTGGTTGCATTGAGCCTGCTTCGCCTTCTTGTGCCGCTTGCTTGGGCGGTCCCCAAGATACCTTTGGGCGTGTCAACGAAGCCGAAGTTTGCGTTTCTACAACCAATCGCAACTTCCCGGGGCGCATGGGCAATAAGCAAGCCCAAATTTATCTTGCATCTCCCTACACGGCGGCGGCTTCCGCATTGACTGGGCATATCACCGATCCCCGTGATTTTATTTAAGTAACTCCTCTCTACGCAGTGAATAATTAGGGGTGTGTGGCAAAGCCACACACCCCTAATTATTCACTGCGTAGAGAGGAAAGCATTGTAAGATTGATTTTTATCACAAATTTCAAACAACTTTATAAAGCAAGTTTGGCAGGATTATGGATGGATTCAAATAGTGGAAGTATTAAAGGTTTGCTAGAGCAGAAAATAGTGGAGTGTTATAGTTCCCAAGGTTATGAAGTGATTCATCATCCCGATCTACACCAACTTCCTTTTGATTTCAATAGCTATGCTTCAGAGTACTATCCAGATCTATTGGTGAAAACCTCTGAACATGAGGGGTTTATTATTGAAATTAGGGATACGGCGGCAGATTTAGCGATTGCTCAATACCGTTTACTCGCTCAGACCGTTGCAGCCCATAGCGGTTGGAGATTTTTGTTAATTACTGGGGAAGATGCCACACCGATCGCCGAAGAAGATATTGCTGATCCCAAATTAACGCGATCGCAAATTCTCAATCGCAAAGAGCGGATAGCTAAATTAATTTCTATCGGGGAGCATGAGGCGGCTTTTTTGTCGTTATGGATTTTCGCTGAGGTGTTAATGCGTCGTCATGCCCGACAAACTTTCCTTCCGATTGATCGGCTGCCCACCATTGCGATTATCGAGCATCTTCACGCTCAGTCAGAAATGTCCGAATCGCAGTTTGAAAGGGCGATCGCTTTAAATGAAGTAAGAAATCGGGTGGCGCATGGGTTCCCTGTTAAGTCGATTAATTTGAATGAGGCGCTAGAAAAACTTTTAAATTTAGTCGATGAGTTTATCGCTACCGAAAAAATTTAACCCCAATAATACTAAAAGAAGAAATGGCTATGCCATTTCTTCTTTTAGTATTATTAGATTTGGTATAACAAAAAGGCGGCGCGAAGCGCTGCCTTTTTGTTGTTAGGCGTTAGCTAATCCCTGTTGACGTGCAACTGCATGGACAGCCGCCGCAACTGCGTGGGAAACGCGAGGATCAAAGACTGAAGGAATAATAAAATCTGGAGCAAGATCACTCGCGCTTACTAAAGAAGCGATCGCCTGTGCTGCACCTAAATTCATTTGGGTCGTAATTTTAGTTACCCTTGCATCAAGCGCACCTCGAAAAATACCAGGGAAAGCCAGCACATTATTGATTTGGTTGGCATAGTCACTGCGTCCTGTCGCAATTACTGCGACATCGTTTTCTACCAATTCGGGCTGAATTTCAGGGTTAGGATTAGCCATTGCAAACACCACGGGAGCAGGAGCCATACTTCTAACCATTTCAGGAGTAAGTGCGCCCTTGACGCTCAGACCGATAAACATATCGGCTCCCTTAATTACATCGGCTAAAGAACCAGCCGTATCGCTGACGAATTCTAATTTTTCGGCTGTGAGATCAGTGCGATCCTTACTGATACAACCCTTGGAGTCGCACATAGAGATGCGCTTGACCCCTGCTTCCCGCAGGAGTCGAGCCACCGCAATCCCTGATGCACCAGCGCCATTCATCACAATGCGAACCGTATCAATGGGTTTGCTAACTACTTTGAGGGCATTGATGGTAGCTGCAACTACAACTACCGCCGTACCATGCTGATCGTCATGATAAACAGGAATATCTAATTCTTCCTTGAGACGTTTTTCGATCTCGAAGCAACGGGGAGCGCTAATGTCTTCTAGATTTACACCACCAAAGGTTGGGGCAAGACGTTTGACGGTTTCCACAATTTCATCGACATCTTTAGTGTTTAAGCAAATTGGAAAAGCATCTAATCCCGCAAATTGCTTAAAGAGCATCGCTTTGCCTTCCATCACAGGCATAGCTGCTTCGGGGCCAATATCACCTAGCCCTAATACGGCTGTGCCATCGGTGACCACTGCAATTGTGTTGCATTTGATCGTGTAGTCATAAACCTTGCGCTTGTCTTCGGCGATCGCCATACATACGCGCCCCACACCGGGGGTATAGACCATGGCGAGATCATCTTGACCTTTAACCGCTACTTTCGATTCAAGATGAATTTTCCCGCCTTTATGGACTTGAAAGGTGCGATCGTAAACATCGAGAACGCGGATTTCGGGAACTGCTTTAACAACTGCAATTAATTTATCCATATGCTCGGCGCTGTAGGCATTCACCGTAATATCGCGCACCGAGATTTTGCGAGTTTGCTGGATTAGGTCAATCTGTCCGAGATTCCCTCCCGCGTCAGCTAGAGCGCTAATGACTGAAGAGAGCATTCCTGCGCGATTAAGAAGTTGCACGCGGATAGTCAAGCTAAAGCTGGGGTTAGGTGTTAATTGTTGCATCGTGAGGAGTAAGAAACTGCATGATGGGTTAGAGAAATCTAAGCTTAAGTTTGGATTTCTCTAACCCATGCAATACTAGCCGATTGTTTGTGAGGTTTACGTTACAAATCACACGATTTCACGAAAAAAGCCCCATTAAAGAAAGGCAGCGCTAAGCGCTGCCTTTCTTTGATGGGGCTTTGAAAAAGAATCACGCTTTGGGTGATTCTTTTTCATTGGGTGTAACTAGCTTACGGGCAATATACCAAGTGAGTATTCCTGTAAATAAAGCGATCGCACTCAGGGCAAAAATTACCTCTTGCAATCCGAAATAGGATTCGGCAATACCCGCAACAGAGAGGGGCAAACTTAGGGCGATATTGACAGCATTATTCTGTAAGCCAAAAACCTTGCCGCGCACATCCTCAGGGGTTTCTTCTTGAATAACGGTTTGCATGGGAATCACACATAAACCTGCAAAAATGCCTGTTCCTGCGATCGCCACCAGCCCTAGTCCAAAGCGATCGCTAAAAAAGCCAAGCATCGCCAAAAATACGCACATGCCTACGGAACCAATCAGGGCAAGGGTTTGACGACTACAAATATGCCCTAACTTGGCGACGAAACCCGCACCGATCGCCATGCCTAAGCTTGCCACCGCTAAGAGAAATCCAAACTGTTCCGATTTGATTTCGGGCATCACCTCCGCCAAGCGCACGGCTAAAACCGTCAGCGCCGCGATGATGGAGAAGGTGCAAATTAGCTGAATCAATGCCGAAAGCGAAGTCTTTTTATGGTTGAGATATTGCAATCCTTCCTTAATGTCAGTCCAAATATGCAAACTATCACGATGCAAGTTCTCTTTGGTTTCACCTGTTTTTAAGAGAAGTAAAATTATTCCTGCTAATAAATAACTACCACCTACAAGGATTTCTTGACCCACATTATGCCAAAGGTGATCAGATAAAGCTAAAAGTGGCTCACCAAGGGCAAACCCTAAAATTAGAGCTGCCATAATCGTCGTGGTGTAGAGGGAATTGGCAGCTAATAACTTGGGTTTCTCTACCACTAGCGTAATGGCTGACTGCTCGGCAGGGGTAAAAAACTGGGTGAAGGTAGACACTAAAAAAGTGATACATAATAAGCCCCAAAATCCAGTCGGCGCACCCCAAGGTAACACGCTATTTTTAGTTGCCCACAGCAACAGGGGAATGCTTAAAACTAAAGATCCTCTGAGAATATTGGAACTGACTAAAACTGTTTTCTTATTCCAGCGATCGACATACACACCAGCGATCGATCCAAATAAAATCGCAGGAATTGTAAAGGACACCATGACTGCGGAAACCCAACCGCTAATCGTTTCTCCCTCATGCTGAAATCGTGTAGAAACGATCGCAATTACGAGTACTAGAAAAACCTTATCAGCAATCTGGGAAAAGACCTGTCCAGTCCAGAGCGATAAAAAGTTTGGATTACGGAGAACCGATTTGGAATCACTGGTGCTTTCTAATTCCCCATTTTCAATATCCGTTTTGATTTCGGGTGTTTCTGGAAGATTTGGGGTAGGTGGATCGAATAAATGGGTCATATATTAAAAAAACAGTTGTCAATCAGTGCCGAAGACTGGATTGGTCTATCAAAATGATACTGTGCATAGGCTCGTAACAGCCTTTCAACAGCAAGCCAATCTGTTACATGTGACTCTAAAATATTATCGGTTAAATCGGCTTGAGTAAGTTCTTGTATAGCCAAGAGTTCGCGGGCGGTAAGGTAATGACTAATCCGATTTTGCATAGCTTCACTACCGATTTCGGCAAGTTGATATGCGCGATCGCCGTTCGGATTACCGTCACTCAACGGTGGGTTTTCGAGGTTGATTACCCCACCACCCACAATACTAAATCCCGCTTTCCATTTAGGATTTTCGCGATTAGGGATCACTGCACTCTGATTAATACAGCAACTATATACCTGTGGGGCAAATCCTGCGATCGCTAGTAAATGGTATGTGCCATGCACCAAATGTGCCAAAACATGATGATTCTCAGCATTTTGAATCCTTGTCAGATGCTCCACTAGCAACAAAAACAATTCTTCCTGCGGTTGAGCCGATAAAGCTTGCATAAGCGCAAGTTCCGATAAATATTGAGCAGCCGTGAGTCTAGCCAGAGTTTTCCCCAAACCCACAAAAGATTGCAGCATTTCCGCATTTTTGATCCGATCCATACTGCGCCCAATCCCAATTTGCAGATCATTCACCACAAATAAGCCCGATCGCCCTGCCATTGCTGATCGATGTTTTCGCGCTCCTGCGGCGACCGCCTTAATTAAGCCATGTTCTTTTGTGAGGATGGTCAATAGGCGATCGTTTTCTCCTAGAGGCATCCCTTTGAGATTAATTCCCGTAGCTCGATATTCTCTAGGCAATTTAAAATTCTCGTCTGAATTTGCAAAATGTAGCTACATCTGATTGAGGCTTTATACCAAATGAAGAAATGGCGTAGCCATTTCTTCATTTGGTATAAAGCCTGACTGGGTTTGCTTTGCAAACCTTTTTGAAAGTTCCTTGGTTTTCAGGAAAGCGCAAAGCTCTGTATTAACTATCATGTTAGGATAAAATCTGAAACAAAAGAGAGTTGAAGTGCTTCCAGCCTTAGTTCTTTTTTCGGGTTTAACTCAGGTGTACTGAAAAATTTATTGCAATGATGCATACTAGCAATCATGGTTTGAGCTTGATTTTATCTCGGATTACTAATAAGCTTCAGCAAGATGTGGTAGTTAGTGACACATTGCATGAGCTAAGAGACGTAATCAACGTCGATCGCGTAGTTTTATACTATTTCTATACGCACTGGAAGGGACAAGTAACTTTTGAGTCATTGAGCGATCATAAATATTCGATTATTGGATCGATGGGGGCGGATGATTGTTTCAACCTAGAATATGCGGAACTTTATTTAGCTGGGCGCATTAATTCTACCGATGATATTGAGACCGCGAGTATTAGTGACTGTCATCGAAACTTTTTGAGAACTATCCAAGTCCGATCTAACTTAGTAGCTCCAGTTTTAACTAATGGAAAATTATGGGGATTGTTAGTGGCTCATCAATGTCAGCATGTGAAAAATTGGCAATCTTCAGATATTGAAGCTATTCATCAATATTCCGTCAGCTTGGCCACGGCTTCATCTGCGATCAAGGAGACATTGGAATATTAAAATAAATGTTAAGATGCTGCTCATTCAGAACGTAGCGGGATGAAAAAATTAATGCGTTGGTCTATCGTACTCATGCTCAGTGCTACATTAGCAGGGGCTAGTGCACCTCTAATTACAGCTTCTTCTGAGTCCGATCTTGCTCTAAATGCAAGTTTAGCGAATAGCCGAGACAATAAGTCCTTTGATCCTTTAACCTACTACTCAACCGATCAAAGACTTGCCAAATTGGAATCTCAAGTTAAACAAGCAGCTTCCAATTCCAATAATTCTAATATTGATAACCTCCGCTCTCGACTAGTAATTGCGGACATTTATCTCAATAATCGGAAAGCGCGTGAAGCGATCGCTACTCTCGACAAATTAGAAACCGAGTATCCGATTTTGGCAGACTATGTGTTGCTGAAGCGCGCGCAAGCACAAACCCAACTCCGCGATCTGACAACAGCAAAATCAACTTGGGAAACTCTGTTAAAAAACTTTCCCGCTAGCCCTGCTGCTGCGGAAGCTCTATTTGCGTTATCGCAATACCAAACACTTTTAGACAAATTTCCAGCTCATCCCCGATCGCAAGAAGTTGCCCTTAACCTGCTAGCCCAAGCACCTAGTCGTACGGATTTGATGCTCCATTTAGCAACTTATTTTGGTGACTACAAACAGATTGTGCCAATTTTAGATCGCCTAGTTGCTTCATCACCAAAACTTAGTTCCGAACAATGGTGGGCAGTTGCGGATGCATATTTCGATAAATTTGAGTTTGGCAAGGCTGCTAAGGCATACGAACGGGCTACGTCAAATCCTATTACCGCCTATAAATATGCTCGTAGCCTCCATCGTGGTAGACAAATTGATTCAGCGATTAGTGCTTACAATCGGGTGGTGCAGCAATTTCCCAAAAGCCCTCAAGCCCCTCGCGCTTTGGTGCGCCTAACCCAAATTGAATCCCCTGAAGTAGCGATCGCCGCCGCCGATCGGCTGGTGGCAAATTATCCTGATACTGCGGGTGAAGCGCTTGCCATTAAAGCAGAAATTTTGCAAGAAAAGTTGGGTAGCCCCAAAGCTGCTAGCAGTGTACGTAATTTGCTATTAGCACGCTATGGCAATAGTAACGAGGCGGGTGAACTGCGTTGGCGGATTGCGAAGGGACAAGCGAGAGGCGGTCAGCTAAACAATGCGATCGCTGCTGTGGAAATGCTCATCGCTAATAGCCCAGAGAGCAGTTTTGCTGCCGAGGCGAGTTTTTGGGCTGGCAAATGGGCTAATCAAATCGGTGATAAAAACCGAGCCAAGAAGTTTTTTGAATTTGCAATTCGCCAACATCCAGATTCCTATTATGCATGGCGAGCCGCAGGCACTTTAGGCTGGAACGTCGGTACTTTTACGACCGCTCGTTACACGACACCAGCACTGTCCATCCCTAGCGCTAGACAGGCTTTACCTGCGGGATCTGCGAAATTGCAAGAGTTGTATATTCTGGGGCTTGATCGTGATGCGCGATCGCAATGGCAAACGGAAATTCGGAGCAAACTGAATCTTGAACCCAATGAGATTTTCACCGATGGGGTATTGCGGGTAGCGACTCAAGACAATCTCAAAGGTATTAGAACGATTGAGAGCTTGGATTTGATTGATGTAGCGCCCCCTCTCAAAGCAGACATTGCCAAGATCAAACAGCATCCAGCTTATTTTCAATCCCTTTATCCATTCCATTACTGGGACGTAATTTCTAATTGGTCTCGCGAACGGAAACTATCACCAGCGCTAGTAATTGCTCTAATGCGCCAAGAGTCGCGCTTTGAAGCTCAAATCCGTTCTCGTTCAGGGGCGATCGGACTGATGCAGATTATGCCCGATACTGGCTCATGGATCGCTAGCAAAAAAGGACTGAACAATTACAATCTGGATAATCCTGTAGATAATATTAGCTTTGGAACTTGGTATCTAGACTATACGCATAGTCGCTATGGCGATAACTCCATGCTTGCCGTAGCCAGTTACAATGCAGGACCGGGAGCCGTGGGGCGCTGGGTAGAGGGAAGGAGCATTGGCGATCCCGATGAGTTTGTCAATAGTATTCCCTATGAAGAGACGCGAGATTATGTATCCAAAGTTTTAGGAAACTATTGGAACTATTTACGGTTATATTCTCCTGCGGTGCAACAACAAATTGCATCCTTGAAATCAAGCAATAGCAACAATGTTTCCTCGAAGTTTTAACAACTCTTGGAATATTCCCTTACCACTAACTAAATGAAGAAATGACGTAGCCATTTCTTCATTTAGTTAGTGGGTTTAGTTTTTATAGCAATGTAAGTTTTGCTTAGGACATAAAAACCAAAAAGCGAGTTGCGGCGCTTCGCGCCGCAACTCGCTTGATTTGTCTTAAAGTGACCACAGCTATAAATACGGTAGCTGGCAGGAACTGACTAACCAAAGGAAATAATTAGATAGGAATCTTGGAATTTTGCACCTGTGGCTTGTTTTCCAGCAAGCTCATTGGGTAAGAAGATATTGCGGCGTTGATCACCCGCTTCGATGGTGACTTCGGGTCCTAACTGGATTAGTTTGACCTGTTTTTTATTAAAGCTTGGCAAAAATAACTTAACTTGCTTAGTTATGGTGTTGATTTCGATAGGTTTGGGTGCAAGGGTTGCATCGCCTATCGCTAATTCCGTTACTTGATCGGGAATTTGGCTAATCGCAAGCGGTGCAAAGTCCGCTTCGGGGATAGTTCCTCTCGCTAATACGCCACCAATTGTTAAACCGACTTGTTGAGCGCTGCCCCATAGATATTTGGCGGTGGCGATCGCATAGGGATCATCGGTAGTTACTAAATAAGCGGCGACGCGATGAGGATCATTAACCGCTTTTTGTCCCCTAGTTAATACTGACGACATTTCTCCCGCTTGCTGGGAAATGTCATCGGTACTGGAAACTTGTAAAATACTTCTTAAAATTGGTTCCACAAAGGGAGAAATTGCTTGCCCAAGGGCAGAACCAGTTAATACCTGTTTGAAGCGGCGGAGATACCAGCCCAAAATTTCGGGCATTCCCAACATGCGTAAAGTTTCCAGATCGCTAGCGCCATCGTAAATAATTACGTCATAATTACCTTCAGCATCACGTTCTCGCAAAAAACTTAAACCCAGAGCCGAATCCATTCCCGGCAAGATTCCCAATTCTTGTCCATAGACTTCCTTAAAAAAAGGAGTTCGCAGATATTGAGTTTCAAGATTTTTCATCCTGTCCCAATACCTTTCAAGGAGAACTGTGGACTGTAACTGCACAGCCGTAAAATTTGGGGCGATCAATTGCGGATCAGCAGATAGTTCAGCATTGAGCCTCATGCTGAGACTATCTCCTGCTTGTTGACCGACTAAAAGGACTCGTTTATTTTGAGCGGCAAAAGCGCGCGCCACAGCGATCGCTGTGGTCGTTTTGCCAACACCACCTTTACCGAGAAATGTGAGAATTAGGCTCATGGGGATTGCTCTGTAGACTTTTGCACCAGCTTTTTTAGATGAGGGCTGGGCGTGAAATGAGGAATTGTAACTTCGGGAATCGTAATTGGCTGATGTGTGCGAGGATGACTTCCCGAACGAGCGCAACGGTGTCTTATTCCAAACTTGCCAAAATCACTCAACATAATAGATTGGTGATTGGCTAGAGATTGGGTGAGGCAGGTTAAAACTGCCTCAAGACTGGCTGAAGCCATGCTGTAGCTTAGTCCGTCAACCTCTGCCATCATGCCCCGAATGATATCTTGACGGTTAATATCGGCCATAGGGCAAGTGGTTAATTAAATTTAAAAATTACATCATCATCAATTTAGAGAAACCAGTTTGGAGAAAAGGTTGCTCATGATTCATGTAAGTATTGAGGCGTAGATAATATAAATTCTCAAAACCTGTGGCGCATCGTGCGCGTGCGCCACAGGTTTTGGTTCTGTTTTTTTAATTACGCCTAGCTGCTTAGGCTACTGATTCTAACTCATCTGCAAAGAACCAAGATTTAGAGCTATCAGAAAATTTAACGATGTAGCCCCATTTGCTACCATCCATAATCTTCTCTTCTTTGATTACGCCAACTTCACCGATTTTGTTAGAGATAGCCTTACCACTACCATCTTTGAAACTACGAACACGAACCTTTTGTCCAACTTGCATAATGTTTGCTTCTCGTACCGAACTCAATTAAGCTTTTACGTTTGCTTTAAAAAGTTTACATTAGATAGTAGGACATGATTAGCTCTGTTCATGTGTTTTTTCAGCTAAGTCCCGAGGAATGCTACGATGCCAGTCACGATCGCCCAACTGCAAAAATGGAAACAACAAAAGAAATCAATTGCAGCTTTAACGGCAACTGACTATGCGATCGCTAAGTTATTAGATAAAGCTGGCGTGGATCTGGTCTTAGTTGGTGATTCCTTGGCAATGGTGGCTTTAGGATACAAAAATACGTTGCCAGTCACTCTCGACGATATGATTCGCCACGCCCAAGCGGTCGGACGCGGGATTGAAAACGCTTTATTGATCGTAGATTTGCCCTTTTTAAGCTATCAGGTCAGCACCGAAGAAGCCATGCGATCGGCGGGTAGAATTTTTAAAGAAACCGATGCTAAAGGGATCAAACTCGAAGGCGGATATCCTGAAATGGTAGAAACGATTCGCCGCCTTGTCCAAGTCGGTATTCCTGTGATGGGGCATGTGGGGCTAACGCCCCAATCGGTACATCGCATTGGCTATCGCGTCCAAGGTGTCACTCCTGAAGGGGCGCAGGAAATCTTGCATCAGTCTAAGGCTCTGGTCGAAGCGGGGATTTTTGCGTTGTTATTAGAAAATATTCCAGAGAAATTAGCAACCCAAATTACCGAGTTAATTCCTGTGCCGACCATTGGCATTGGTGCTGGCACAGGCTGTGATGGACAAATTTTAGTTACCCACGATGTTTTGGGCTTGTCCGATTGGCAGCCCCCCTTTGCGCGGAAGTATGCCGATTTGCAAAGCACGATTACCGATGCAGTTAAGCAATATTGCCAAGATGTCCGTTCCCAATAATATTGCGGTGCAAAGCACCACAATATTATTGGGATAAGGAATGCCTTTATTTGGGGCGTTTTAAATAGGCTTTGCGGGTTGGTTCTGCAAAATGCTCGATCGCATAGCGCAGCATCGTCCGTGGCATTTGTTGGTGATATATATCGAGAAATTCCTTTAAAATTTGTCGATCCTGTTTGCCCACTTCCCGCAACATCCAACCAACGGCTTTATGAATTAAGTCATGGGAATGGTTTAGTAAAGTCAAAGCAATTTGCAAAGTATCGGCATAATGCCCATGTTTGATAAATTTCAGAGTCGAAACGATCGCGATTCTCTGCTCCCAAAGGTTAGATGATTGGGCTAATTGATGCAAAATTTGGTGATCGCGATCTAACAAATAAACACCTAAAATTTTGTAACAACTCACATCCACTAAGTCCCAATTATTAATCAATGCGGTGTGATCTAGATAAAACTCCACAATTTTCTGTTGTTGATTTGGATCTGCCTTAGCAAATTGCTCAGTCAAAATTAACAAAGCCGTTAGTCGATATTCATGGATTTCCGTTTGCAATAACTGCTCTAAATCGCCAAAGTCAAGCCCGATAAATTGCTTTGCCAATTTTCGTTGTTCAGGCACTGTAATTCCCAAAAAGCGATCGCCTTCACCATATTCACCTTTGCCAGTTTTAAAAAATCGCGATAGTTCTACCGCTTTGATCGGACTAGTAAGGTTATTTAGGGAATTTTTGAGAGCATTTACTGTCGCCATAGGACTCCAAATTGTAGCTAGCGCCAAGTGTATTACAGGAGTTTGCGCCCAATACCGAACCAAGAAGACGAGTTGCGGCGCTTTGCGCCGCAACTCGTCTTCTTGGTTTAATGCAAGCAACATCGTTATAAATGAGGTTAATGGCGATTGCCATTAACCTCATTTATAACGATGTTGCTTGACCTATAATAAAGTTAAATTTTGTAAAAAATTCAACTCAATACATGACCACTACCATTGCGCCTGAAACCGTGACCGTTAAGCACGAAATTAAGGACATTTCTCTTGCACCTCTAGGCAAACAACGTATCGAATGGGCTAGCCGCGAAATGCCCGTATTGCGCCAAATCCGCGATCGCTTTGCTGCCGAAAAGCCCCTTGCAGGTATTCGCATCGCTGCTTGCTGCCACGTCACCACTGAAACCGCCAACCTCGCGATCGCTCTTAAGGCAGCAGGTGCTGATGCCGTATTGATCGCCAGCAACCCTCTTTCTACCCAAGATGACGTTGCTGCTTCCTTGGTTTACGATCACGGGATTTCGGTATTTGCTATCAAAGGCGAAGACAACGCCACATACCATCGTCACGTTGAAATGGCGCTAGCTCACCGTCCCCACATCATCGTTGATGACGGTAGCGATGTAACCACAACTCTCGTACTTCACCACGCCGATCAAATTCCTGAAATCATCGGTACTACCGAAGAAACCACCACAGGTTTAGTTCGCCTCAATGCCATGTTCCGCGATGGCAAGTTGACCTTCCCTGCGATCGCGGTTAACGACGCAGAAACTAAGCATTTCTTTGATAATCGCTACGGTACTGGTCAATCTACCCTTGATGGCATTATCCGCGCTACGAATATTTTGCTAGCTGGCAAAGTGATTGTCGTCGCTGGTTACGGCTGGTGTGGTAAGGGTGTTGCTCTCCGCGCACGCGGTATGGGTGCAAACGTAGTTGTCACCGAAATCAATCCTGTTGCAGCGATCGAAGCTGCTATGGATGGATTTAGTGTCATGCCTATGGACGAAGCTGCAAAGATTGGCGATATCTTCATCACCGTTACTGGCAACAAGCACGTCATCCGTCGCGAACATTTTGAAACCATGAAAGATGGTGCGATCGTGGCTAACTCTGGTCACTTCGATCTAGAAATTGACCTAGTTGCTCTCAATGATCTCAGCGAATCGGCAAGCTTCGTTCGTAACTTTACTCAAGAGTACCAACTTAAGTCTGGCAAGTCCGTCATCGTCATCGGTGAAGGTCGCCTAGTTAACCTAGCTGCTGCTGAAGGTCACCCTGCAAGTGTTATGGACATGAGCTTCGCAAACCAAGCTCTTGCCTGTGAATTCCTCGTTAAGAACAAGGGCAATTTACCTGCTGGTGTTGTGCCAATTCCTAAGGACATTGACCAAGAGATTGCGCGTTTGAAGTTGCAAGCAATGGGTATCACCATTGATACGCTCACTCCTGAGCAAGTTCACTATCTCAATTCTTGGACTGAAGGAACATAATCAAAAAAGGGAGCGCTAAGCGCTCCCTTTTTTGTGAAGTGGATTAGTTATGAATATGCCAAATAAGGTATATTAGATGTAACTCAACAAATCAAAAAACAAATAAATGACTCAGAATCAAATCCCTGAAGTTATTCAAGGTAGCGACAATGTGTTTCAGGACTTGGGCTTTGCGCCAGAAGAGGCTCTTAATCTCAAAATTCGGGCGAACTTGATGTTGAATATTAAGCGGTTCATTCAGTCTCAAGGATGGACGCAAAAACAAGCGGCTTTATTTTTTGGTGAAACTCAACCTCGGATTAGCGATTTGTTCAATGGCGATATTGAGAGGTTTAGCATTGATAAGTTGGTGATGATGTTGGTGCGTGCGGGTATGGATGTGAGGTTTGAGGTGTTATGAATAAATCTCCATCTATTTATCTGGATGCTTGCTGTTTCTGTCGGCTTTTGGATAATCCTTCGCAATATCGAGTTAGATTAGAGACAGAAGCAGTTGTTACCATTTTAGAATGTTGCGATCGCGGGGAAATGTCTTTAATTAGTAGTGATGCACTAGAATTCGAGTTACAGAGGATTCCTAATGTTGAGGGTCGCGAACAAGTTTTTGCTTTTTTGAATGCAGCAAAGATTTTTGTTGAGACAACCGCTAATATTGAAGATAGGGCAGAGAGTTTTTGTAAATTAGGCTTTACGCTCTATGATGCTTTACATTTAGCATTTGCCGAGGCTTCCGATGCAACGGTTTTTCTGACGACAGACGATCGCCTACTCAGGAAAGCAATAAGCTATGCTGGTAACATTAAGGTTAGGGTTTCTAATCCAGTAACTTGGTTAATGGAAAATCAAGAGTAAATTTAGGAGGGTTAGTGATGAAAGTTAGTGAAATTTCTAGACGTGGCTACAAAGCTTTGATTCAAGAGTTGGGCTATGCTGGGGCTGCAAGATTTTTGTTAAGGTTTGAGTCTGGTTCTGGCGACTATACCAAGGAACGTCATCAGGGATTAGAGCAATTGACAATGGATGATTTTCGGTCTTTTGTGCGCCAGAAAAGAGAAAAGAATGATTGAAAATCGCTCTAAATCTCAACACAAAGCGATCGCACCCGATCCAACGTATTGTTTTGTCAGATATATTTAGTAGTTTCAGAATCTAGAATTGCTATCCCATGAGTTTTTTCGCTGCCAGCTTCCTAAAACATTAGATTCTTCGACATGATATCTCATTTGATTGAGTTGATGTTCTTTTAGTGCAAGCTCGTTAGCTAGTTCATCAGTGAGTGATTCTAGGTCATCAATGCGGTCGTTTGCAACTGATAAATCTCTACGAGCTTGTGATAACAATTGAGAATAATTAAAGAGCAATCGTATAGTAGTAAAATGCTTGATCTTATCTCCACTTGAAATATCAAGGTCTTCAAACATTAATACTTATACTTTCTCTGGACATTCTACCAATTCCTTCAAGCAAATTTGCCATTGCTGAAGAGAAGATGCTTCTTTTTGTATCATATAACTGATGTTACGTGGAAGGAAAACAGAGTAGAGTAAAGATAGACTCCGACAGAGGTTGAAAGGTATGGACAGAAAGTTCTTAGACCTATACTCAGATTACCTAATCAGTAGTTT
>NZ_JACJQA010000024.1 GCF_014696355.1 Pseudanabaena sp. FACHB-1998
AAACTACTGATTAGGTAATCTGAGTATAGGTCTAAGAACTTTCTGTCCATACCTTTCAACCTCTGTCGGAGTCTATCTTTACTCTACTCTGTTTTCCTTCCACGTAACATCAGCTAGTAACAGATTTCTCCGCAGGCTATCCCCTGCATCCGTAAAACCAATCCCCGGTTCCTCCACTACTTGCCAATCAAAACCACCACGGGCAATTTCCAGACTAAGTTCTTGGCGATTTTTGAGTAGGGTTTGTAATGTGTCTTGCTGAACTTGGAGTTTAGGTTTTAAGGCTTCATATTCGCCCAGTAACTTGGGGAGACGATTTATCTCAGCCTTTAATTCCGCTTCTTGGGTTGCTAGCGACTCTTGCCGAGATTGCAAAAGTCCGATCTGACCTTGGGTTTCCACTATTTGATTTGCCAAGGTTAAGTCAATGCCACTTAGTTGATCCCCATTCCATTTGGTCGAAGTAGATAAGCTTGCATCTCCCAAAATACTTCTTCTCTCTTCGTCTAGGCTAGCTTGCTGCTGTTTAAAACGTAATTCTAAAGCCTCAACAATAGGAGTAGATCCTTGAAATCTTGCTTTCTCGCGATTTAGATTCACCTCCGTCGATTGCATTTCCGAAATTAGCGCTTGATACCGTTGGGATTGATTTAGCCGTGTGAGCAAGACCGCATCTTGAGAAGACAAATTCAATTTCTGTTGAGCAGCACTGAGGCGAGTGTTGGCTTGGTCTATTTCTAGCTTGAGATTACGCTTTTGTTGCTCTAATCCAGTGAGAGCCGCTGTGATGTCATTTACTCTCTGAGTAGCGTCAAATAAATTGTTCTTACGCCGAAACTCTTCGATGGAGTCGGTTATTTCCGAAATACTCTTGCGGACTTTGGTTGCTTGCTCGTCGATTCCTGCTAATCCCTTTTGTAAACGCTTTTCTTGTTGTTCACGGTTGTAATCGGTATAGACTTTTTGGAATGCTCTGAGGACTTGGCGAGTTTTGACGGGATCGCCTGCGGTGTATTGTAATTCAACGATTTTAGTGGGTTTCTCTGCTCCACCCAACATGCCAATTTTTAAGGACTGCAATTCTCCAGCGTTGATGCCAGGATACTCGGCTGCTAGCAAGTTAGCAGCTTTCTGATACATTGATGAACTCTGGAGTAGATTTAATTGGGTCGCGTAGTCAATTTGAACATTGGAGTCAATGAAAGATGAAGAACTAGACTTGTAAGTTGATTCAACTAAAAGCCTCATTACACTTGTATATTTTGGCTTGGAGTTAATATTAATAAATAGGGCAAAGACTAATCCTAAACTTAATCCTCCTAAGAGCCAAAAACGTCTGCGTAAAATAATCGCAAATATTTTTCCGTAGCCCGGATCTTGTTCGCCAACTAATAGTTGAGTGTTTTGAGTAGAGTTAGTTTGCATAGTTCCTCATTCCTATAGATGCTTATGTAAAAAATTGACAATTGATTTAATAAAGAGTTGACTGTAGAGGTTGAATGTTAGAAATTCTGTTGATCTCTTTATTAAATTGACGCAATAGTAGCCTTACTATTTAATATTTTTTCTATTTGGCGATCAACTTTTTGAAAAAAGACAACTTCAGAAAAGTTGGAAATAGCATGTTCTCGAATTTTGGCATAGTTCCAAGGCATTTCCTGTGCCTTGATTATGGCATTTTTTAGAGATTCTGAGGTTTGCTGCTCAAATAAGAGTCCAGTCATTCCTGAAATCTGGGTATCCATTACTCCACCTGCTCCATAAGCGATGACAGGTGTGCCACTGGCATTGGCTTCGATTGGCACAAGTCCATAGTCTTCTAGGGCTGCCACAATTACAAATTTAGCTTTTGCCATTAGATCACATCGATCGCGATCGCTCACATGTCCTAAGAATTGAATATTGCTATGAGACTTGGCTTGTAGTTGTTTTGTTTCAGGACCTTCGCCTGTGATGATGAGGGGCATTCCTAGGGAATTAAAGGCTTCAATGATGATGTCTAGACGCTTATAGCTGAGGTGACGCGATGAAACAAGGCAGTAGTCTTCTTTGCGATCGCAAAAGGTAAAGCGGCGATCGTCGATGGGATAGTTAATAACTAGAGCGTCTTTGTGGTAGGTTTCTTCAATTCTTTTCGCCACGGTGCTGGAGTTAGCAATATAGTAATCGGGCGCTTGAGCATAAAAAATATCCTGTTGGCGCATGATTTTAAACAACAGCTCAATCACAGGTTTTAAAAAGCTATAAGCTCCATATTCACGAAGATAAGTATTGGTATCCCATAAAAACCGAGTAATGTTGTGGCAAAAGCAAATATGGATTGCTTCAGGACGTTTTTGGACTCCTTTGGCAAAACTGGCACTGCTACTCAAAATCAAATCGTATTCTTGTAAATTTAAAGCACTAAAAGCGGTGTAGTAAAAAGGTGCAAATAGTCGAAAGTATTTGCGGGTTGCGGGAATATTTTGTAAAAATGTGGTGTGAACTGGGCGATCGCCTAAATCAATAGTATTTTGACGGTCATACACCGACGTATATATATCGGCAGTGGGAAAATGCTTGCATAAAAGCTCAAACACCCTTTCAGCGCCACCACGTTGCGTAAGATAGTCGTGTACTAGAGCAATTTTCATGTTTACACCTTAACAAATATGATAAGTACAGCACTTTGCACTTTCTTAAAACCCAGATAAATTTTGAAAAAGCTGGCTTCGCCAGCTTTTTCAAAATTTATCTGTAATCCACAAACCCTAAACAGGCTGTACATCTGCGTTTATCAACAATAAAACCCTCAGAAGCTGATTTGCCCACGAAGCGGGCAAATCAGCTTCTGAGGGTTTTATATGAATTTTGCCTACTTACTTAGTGATATAAATGGCAGAATTTAAGATCCAGTAAGGCTTTACTTTAATCTGTCCATCTTAGAAGATCCTTACCATCACGATCTAGAGACAATAATCGCAAAAAGCAATATTCTCAACAAAATACCACAAACCATAAAACGTCTTAGAATGACTAATGTGAGGTTATATAAAAGTTATAAAGTTATATTTAAGGCGCATCTATGACGGCTGATGAAGCGGTGGCATTTATAGAGTTGTCGTTAGAAGAGCGTAGTCTGACTCGGGTTGAGCAGTCTGTCTTTCTTGGTGTGTGGCAAGGTTCGTCATATTCGGAGATTGCTAAACAAACTGGATATGATGCTGGTTATATCAAGCTAGTCAGTCACAAGCTATGGCATCTGTTGACAGAAACTTTTGGTGAGAAGGTCACTAAAAGTACGATGCAAAATGTCATCCGTCGGCAGATGCAGCTACGCAAACCTGAGCAAATCACCACCACGCTCCCTAACTTAACTCCTGAATCGAATAGTCACCAAGATTGGGGCGAAGTAGTGGATGTCACTTTCTTTTACGGTCGTGGTGCGGAGCTAAACACACTAGAGCAGTGGGTCGATACCGATCGCTGTCGATTGGTCGCCATATTGGGGATGGGCGGATTGGGTAAAACAGCTTTGTCGGTGAAGCTAGCGCATCAATTAAAAGGAAAGTTTGATTTTGTGGTGTGGCGATCGCTCAATAACGCCAAAACCCCCAGTGAGATGCTGGCGGGAATCATTCATTTCTTATCACAGCAGCGCGAAAATCCTGAGACTAATGATCCCAATGCCTTGATTTCTCGACTGATGGAATATTTACAGCGCTATCGCTGTCTCTTGGTATTAGATAACTTTGAATCAGTTCTGAAAGACGAAGCTCAAGCGGGAGCCTATCGCAAAGACTATGAGGGTTACGGCTCTCTATTGAGAAGAGTGGGAGAGGTCGCCCATCGTAGTTGCATTGTGATTACTAGCCGTGAAATGCCCGAAGAAGTGGCAACTTTGGAAGGAGATATCTTACCTGTACGGGCTTTGCAACTGAGTGGATTAGATGAGTCAGCAGCCGAGCGGGTGCTTGAGTCCAAGGGGATCAGGGCGATGGCAAACGATTTGCATCGCTTAGTGGACTGGTATCGCGGCAATCCCTTGGCTTTAAAAATTGCGGCTACTTCGATTAAGGATTTATATTCAGGCAACATTAATCGCTTTTTAGAGCAGAAAACGATCATCTTTAGTGGAATCGGTAATCTGATCGAGCAGCAATATCAAAGGCTAACCGCCTACGAAAAGCAAATCATGATCTGGCTGGCGATCAATCGCGAACCTGTGCAGCCCAATGAGCTACGTTCGGATATTGTGCCGATCATCGAACAAAATTACTTGATGATGTCTTTACGATCGCTCAAACGGCGATCGCTAGTAGAGCATACAGCCGCAGGCTTTACCCAGCAGCCAGTGGTAATGGAATTTGTAACCAGCTTACTTATCGACCAAATTTACCAAGAGATTACCCAAGAGCATCCCCTTGGAGTCTTACCAAGTATCCAAACTAAACTTAATCGCCAACTGTTTTATTTGCGGCACTATGCCCTAATCAAGGCAACCGCCAAAGACTATATTCGCCAAAGTCAGATTCGACTGATTTTAGAGCCATTAGTTTCTAAGCTTTTGGGGCGTTTAGGCAGTAAGCAAATGGTAGCCAAGGAGTTATTTCAGACGATAGAGGAGTTAAGAAGGCGGGAATTAAGACCTCAAGGCGAATTGAAATCTACCTTTGGCTATGGTGGTGGCAACATTATTAATTTGTTGTGCAACCTTGGCATTGATTTAACGGGTACAGATTTTTCTTATCTAGCAATCCGTCAAGCCTATTTATCAGAAATTAAATTGCATCGGGTAAATTTTTCGCAAACAGCCCTCATTAAATCGGTGTTCGCGGAGGTAATTGGCGGCGTGTTATCGGTTGCCTTTAGTGCCGATGGAAAATTATTGGCGATCGGTGATACCAAAGGAGATATTCATCTGTGGCGGGTGAGCGATGGCAAGCCTTTATTAACCTATCAAGGGCATAAGGGTTGGGTAGTTTCGGTATCATTCAACCCCGAAGGTACAGTTTTAGCTAGTAGCAGCATCGATCAATCTATTAAATTATGGGACGTTTCCACTGGAAACTGCTTAAATACGCTCCAAGGCTATATTGGGGCAGTAATGTCCGCAGCTTTTAGTCCTGACGGGACAATTCTTGCAAGTGGTCATGCCGATCGCACGGTCAGACTCTGGCGATCGGGGCAATGCATCAAGATTTTGCATGGACATGAAGATATTGTCGAGTCCGTGGCTTTTAGCGAAAGAGGTCACTTACTAGCGAGCAGTAGCGATGATTGCACGATCCGCCTCTGGGATATTGAGAATGGCGAATGTATCCAAATCTTAGAAGGACATGAAGATATTGTCTGGTCGATCGCCTTTAGTCAAAATGGCAAGGTTCTGGCTAGTGGTAGCGAAGATAAAACTACGCGCCTCTGGAATGTAGACACAGGAAATTGCCTAAAAACCTTGACGGGTCATAATCACACCGTATTTGCCGTCAGCTTTAGCCATGATGGCTCGACCCTCGCTACTGGTAGTGGCGATCGCACGATTCGTCTCTGGGATCTCAAGACTGCCCAATGTTTTAAAACCCTAACTGGTCACAATCATTGGGTGCGATCGGTAGCTTTTCATCCAGAACACTTAATTTTAGCCAGCAGCAGTGGCGATGAAATGGTGAAGATTTGGGAGATTGACACGGGCTTATGTATGCGAACCTTTCAAGGACATACGGGGCGATCGTGGGTAGATCAAAATGATAGTCAACCCTTAGACAATGCCTCTAATGAACACTTACTGAATCTTTGGGAAGTCTCATCGGGACAACAGTTTCGGATCTTGCAGGGCTATACCAACGCAGTGCGATCGGTAAACTTTAACTTAGAGCAAACTCTCTTAGCTAGTGGTGGCGATGATTCCATCATTCGTCTGTGGGATGTGCAAACAGGTAAATGTATTCGAGCTTTACACGGTCATGCGGGGCATGTTTGGAAAGTTGCGTTTAGCCCTAGCGGTACGCTCCTTGCCAGTTGTGCAGAGGACTGTAGCATTAAACTTTGGGATGTCAGCAGTGGTAACTGCCTGACCACGATCTCGGAGCATCCCGATTTGGCAAGAACTTTGGTCTTTAGCCACGATAGCAAGTTCTTAGCCACTGGTGAGACGAGTAAAGTGATTAAGCTGAGGGATATTGTCACGGGTGAGTGTCTCCGCATTTTTGATGGTCATACTTCCGCGATTTTGTCCTTAGCCTTTAGCCATGACGATCGCTACATCATCAGCAGCAGTCGCGATAAAACCATCAAAGTCTGGGATGTGCAAACAGGAGAAAATCTCCAAACTCTTGGGCAATTAAATTCCATCATTTCCGATGTAGTTTTTATTCCTTTACAGACCCAGCTAGCTTTTTGCTGTACAGGTAAATCTATCTATCGCTGGAATCTGCAAAGTAATGAATTAACGGCTGAATTTATCGGGCATGAACGGGATGTCTTGACCATTGCCTCCGACCCTACAGGGAATTTGTTGGCAAGCGCAGGCGAAGATTCCCAGATTAATATTTGGGATTGGCAAACTGGCGAAACTATTGCTAATTTAAGTGGACATACTGGCACGATCTATGCGATCGCCTTTTCGCCTGATAGTAATTTCATCGCTAGCAGTAGTCGCGATGAAACCGTTAAACTTTGGGATATTCATTCGGGCAAATGTGTCCGAACCTATCGGGAGCCACGTCCTTACGAAGGGTTAAATATTTTTGAAGCAACGGGTATTACTCCCGCTCAGAAGGCGAAACTACTATCTCTAGGAGCCGTAGAAGATAGCAATAACGCTAATAACGTAAGTCCATAAATTTTTTGAAAGTGTTTCTTTGCAACACTTTCAAAAAATTTATGGACTTACGTTACCTTTTCTCTAAAACTATCTCGTAGACTGATTTCATTTGATTAGCAATTACTTGCCAATCATAATTTGTCTTTACATAGCTCTGGCAAGCTAACGCATTTGGTAACTGGCGATCGCCCGACAAAGCCTCGGTTATACCCTGTGCTAATTGCTCAATGCCCGAGCCTTCTAAAATTAAATCAGGATTAAATGGTTGCAAAATCTCAGGAATGCCGCCAATGGGTGTCCCCAATACAGGTGTACCAGCCGCTAAAGATTCGATCACAATTAGCCCAAAGCCTTCTAAGGATATCGTCGGCACAATGCTTAATTCGGCAGCTCGATAGGCGATCGCTAAGTCTGCATCAGGCACAAAGCCCAATAACTGCACATGGTCTTCCAGTTGCATTTCTTGGATTTGCGATCGCAAATTGTTAGCGATCGCCCCTTTACCAGCGATCAACAGCAATACATCGGGATGCTTCTTACGAACTTGGGCGATCGCCGCGATCAAATTTTCTAAGCCCATACGTTGCACTAAGCGACGCACACAGAGAATAATGCGCCGATCCTGTTGCCAACCGAGTTTTTCTCTTGCCTGAGCGATCGACAAATCCAAATCAAATTCTGATGTATCAATTCCCCCACCGACGACAAAAATCTTTTCTAAAGGCACGTTATAAGTTTTATGCAAAATTTGGCGAAAGGAGTCAGACAAAACAATAAATCCATTGGCTCGGTTATAAACCAATTTTTCGATCGCCCACTTACCCCAGACTGATAACTTACCCGCACCCTCGGCTTTACTCTCCAACGCCCAAGGTCCATGAAAATGCATCACTAAGGGAAGCTTTCCCAAACAATCCAGAACTGGAAAAGTATAAAGAGAAAAGTGGCTAGCAACTAGGTCATAATCACCACTGGCTAGAGTTTGCTTAACAGACTTTCTAATACCTAGCGATCGCTTCCAAGTCGAGCTATCTGTTGACGCAAAGGTTTTTACTCGCCCACCAGAACTCTGACTAACAAAGCTAGAACCTGTAACCAAGCCCTGCACATCAACCCCTACCCGTGGCAAATAGTTGGCGCAACCATAATAAACACGAGCTAAACCGCCAGCATCCTCAAGAAACCAACTTGTCCCTATTTGTAATGCTTTCATAAAAACCTTAACTAAGACTATCTACCAAAAAGTCGAAGACAGCCTAAGGCTGTCTTCGACTTTTAATTTATAGCAATTTCATATCTAAAGAGCTAACATGATATTTAAAAGTGTTGCAAAGCAACACTTTTAAATATCATCGATCTAGATTTTAACCAACAGATTCGCTAGCATCTTGCTTCTTGCGCTTGAGAGCCTTGCTACCCAAGAAAGCGGCTGCCAAAGCAATACCAGGAACGATCGCAGGTACAGGTACAGCACGAACTCTGAATCTACCATCGTTGAAGTCTAAGTCACCGCCACCTTTAATGTCTTCAATTGCGTAGGTGTACCAGCCACCAACGCTAGAATCGAGACGGAACTGAAAGGGAGTAGTATCGTTAGAGTAAACGGTAGCACTGAGTACAGGATCACCAGCATTACCCCATCCTAGGAGGTAAGAACCATTAGTAGCAGCCCAGCTTCCAGACAAAACAACACTATTTGGTGTAACACTACCATTGTTGCTAGGTACTTCTGTAAACAAGGTTTGTACAACACCAGACTTGGCTACATCAGTTACAAACAGTTCAGATACGTAAGAACCTACAGTTGGAGGCAAAAATTCAAATTCAAATTCGGTTCCGCTAAGGCTGGGGCCATCAGCAAACACAAGGGTAGCTGCTTCAGAAGAGGCTGCAACCATCATTGAGCCAGTAACAGCGAGAATTCCTAAACCGAGGGTAAGTGCAGAAGATTTCATAATTTTTAAGCAATCAATGTAGATGTGTTTAACAAGATCGGCTTACATTTGGTAAGCACTTGTGAGGATCTAAATTGACGTTGTAGTAATCAGCATGGTTTTGTCTAATACCATCACCACTCAACTTCGTCACAGTCAAGCTACTTAATTACTAGATATAAGGCAACTTATTAATTATCTTTGGACTTAACTAGTAAAAAGTATGGATTTTGGCGATTCCATCACCGCTCTGCTTCGTCCAAGCTCGGCTACTTAATACTTAGGTGACGAATTAACATTAAACATGGTCTTGCCTTAGTCCCATCACCACCTAGTTTCGTCTAAACTTAGGTTGTCTAATGCTAAACGATAATCAACAAACTTACATTTCTCTTTAGTCAGACCAAATAGCCCTATCTAAGTCACACTGAAGAGACACATAAATTGCATCATTCTTTCAAACTATCAAGAGTTATCTTCGCTAGTTAAAAGCTTAATAATCTTTTAGTTTGACTACGGGCAACTTCCTACAGTTTCTCTCGCATGAATGTATATTACATGAGAAATTAGAAAGCACAACCCCTAATTTATGTTAATTTTCGTAAAATAGTTATATTTGGGTTATACACTTTAGTTACTTTTGGTTATTTTTAGTTACTTTTAGTTATTTTTAGCTATACTTTAATTCCCTGAAACCTAGACTCCATATGGCTTATACGATCGCATCAAATATTTGTGAAGGCGTAGCAGATTGTGTCCCTGCTTGTCCTGTTGCCTGCATTGAACAGGGGGATGGTGCTAATAGCAAAGGAACAATTTGGTTCAAGATTGATGCATCAATCTGCATTGACTGTGGCGTATGTTTACAGGTATGTCCTGTACAGGGAGCAATATTGCCAGAAGAGCGTCCCGAATTGGTAATTTAGAAGTTTTAATTTTGCTGTAGGCAAAATTAAAACTTCTAAATTACGAAAAAATCTGTTTTTCCTAGATTTAGGATGGGCGTGATATTATAGGCTTTAGTACTAGCAGGCAAGTATTAAAGAGTAAGCACTAAGAAAATCGTGTTTTACCTGTTGTACAAAAGCTCCGACTAGATGCACTTCTTGAGGATCTGCTGCATATATTGCAGACACTTTAGGAGTCCATAACAGCAAAAGCATCGCATCTGTGATGTTTTTTGCTATGAGCGGTTACAGATTAAAGCACTCAAGGAGTGGGCAATTGTCCCACTTTTTTGTTTTTTAAGCGGGTTTTTAATCTTGCTTAAAAAGCACCAAACCCAGATGAGAAGTTGCCTTTTAAGGCTAGCTTTACATCACTTGACTGCATATTGCTTGGCTGGATATCGCTTGCCTGCTTAGTACTTGTCTTGCTCTCCAATTAACTGATCACATTGCTCAAGCCATAAATTTTATGAGTCATCCTCTAATTCCGCAAATTTTTCAAATTGCTGAAGAAGTTGCCTCGCCTCTTGGGTTAGAGGTTGTTGATGTCGTCTTGCATACTAATAAAAACCCTGTGGTTTTGCGTGTCGATATCCGCAATCCTGACCAAAATACAGGACTAGATGACTGTGAAAAAATGAGCCGTGCGCTAGAGCCGACTCTGGATGCGATCGATTTGATTCCCCATGCCTATGTGCTAGAGATTTCTAGTCCCGGTGCAGAACGTCAGTTGCAGGGAGATCGCGAATTTGTTGCTTTTAAAGGGTTTATGGTTACCGTTAGTACGACAGCACCCCATGATGGCAAACAAAGTTGGAGTGGGCATCTCATAGCACGCAGCGAAACCCATGTCAGCATTAGCCTCAAAGGTCGAATTGTTAATATTCCCCGTGAGCTTATCGATCGCGTTGAACTCACAAAAATGGAATAACCGAGCTATTTACAATTCTGAATATTTTGTCTGAAGCAAATATAGAAATAAGAAACGAGAAAAATTATGTCATTGTTGAATTTACCTGGCTTAGGACAAATGGTAGAGGTGATTAGCAAAGAGCGAAATCTACCAAAGCACGCGGTACAAAATGCTTTACGGGAAGCTTTGCTTAAGGGATATGAGCGCTTTCGCAAGACCTATCGTTCCGATGGGATTAATTTTGAAGAGGAGCATTTTAATAACTTTGATGTGGAACTCGATCTCGAAGGTGAAGGATTTCGAGTATTAGCCACGAAAACAATTGTGGATGAAGTTAGTGATGCCGATCATGAAATTGGCTTATCGGAAGTACGCGAAGTTGCGCCCGAAGCCCAAGCTGGTGGAACTGTAGTAGTCGATGTTACCCCTGAGCAGGGAGATTTTGGGCGGATGGCCGCTATTCAGACGAAGCAAGTATTAGCCCAAAAATTAAGGGATCAACAGCGCAAAATCATCCAAGAAGAGTTTCAAGATGTTGAGGGAACCGTATTACAGGGACGAGTATTACGCTTTGAAACTACCTCAGTAATTATGGCGGTAAGCAGTGGGTTTGGTCAGCCTGAAGTTGAAGCCGAGCTACCTAAGCGCGAACAACTAGCTGGCGAAAGACCCTATCGTCCAAACACCACTTTGAAGGTTTATTTAAAGAAGGTATTTGAGGGTTCCCGCCGAGGTCCTCAATTGTTAGTTTCCCGTGCCGATGCAGGGCTAGTTGTGTATTTATTTGCCAATGAAGTGCCTGAAATTGAGGAAGAAATTGTGCGGATTGTCGCCGTGGCAAGGGAAGCGAATCCACCATCGCCTGCGGTAGGTCCTCGCACCAAAATTGCGGTGGATACCCTGGAGCGCGATGTCGATCCTGTGGGTGCTTGCATTGGAGCGCGAGGCGCAAGAATTCAAGCGGTGGTATCAGAACTGCGGGGTGAAAAGATTGATGTGATCCGTTGGTCGCCCGATCCATCTACCTATATAGCCAATTCCCTCAGCCCGGCCAGAATTCAAGAAGTACGGTTGATTAATGCCAACGAAAGAATTGCCCATGTGCTGGTTCCTGAGGATCAACTGAGCTTAGCGATCGGTAAGGAGGGGCAGAATGTGCGCTTGGCAGCTCGTTTGACAGGTTGGAAAATTGATATCAAGAATTTGGCAAAATACGATTATGAGGAGGAGGAGCGTAAGATGCAAGCCAGTAATGCTTTGGCGTTAGAAGCTTATGATCCTTCCGAAGAAGAAGATGAAGACTACGACAATAACTAAGGGACGCTCAGTAAAATAGAAAGCCAAATTTTTGTGATGTGGCAAAGTCGTGTCACATCACAAAAATTTAGTTTTTATAAAATTACAAAACCATAGTCAAAATTTTAAAATTTAGGAGTAAATCAGTTTGGCTCTTAAGCTACACCGTCGTTGTGTTAGTTGCCAATGTGTCGCCCTCCGAGATAACTTTTGGCGAGTAGTACGTGTACCAATCGCTTTACATGCAAATCAAAGTGCAAATCAAAGTGCAAATCAACAAAAAAGCAACTCTCAGCAGTTCCAAGTCTCGCTAGACGAGGGAATGGGGCGATCAGCTTATCTGTGCAAAAAATTAGAATGCTTGCAAATTGCCCAAAAGAAAAATCGCTTGGGGCGATCGCTGCGTACCCATATTCCCAATGAAATTTTTGATATCCTCAAATCGCGTTTATAGAAAATTAATGGCAAATTTATGAGCAAGCAAACAATTCTGGTCACAGGTGGTGCGGGTTATATCGGCTCCCATGCGGTCAAGGCTCTCCAAAATGGTGGCTACGAGGTTTTGATTTTAGACAATCTTGTATATGGGCATCGCGATATAGCCGAAACCTTGGGAGCAGAATTGATCGTTGGTGATACAAACGATCGCCAATTGTTAGATAAATTATTTAGCGATCGCGCCATTAGTGCGGTGATGCACTTTGCCGCCTATGCCTATGTGGGTGAATCGGTCACCCAGCCCGATAAGTACTATCGCAATAATGTGGTCGGAACTTTATCGTTGCTAGAGGCGATGGTCGCGGCAAAGATCAAAACCTTTGTATTTTCTTCGACCTGCGCGAGCTATGGTGTACCGCAACAAATTCCCATTGGGGAAGATCATCCCCAAGCGCCGATCAATCCCTATGGTGCGACTAAACTCATGGTCGAGCGAATTTTGCAGGATTTTGACGTTGCCTATGGCTTAAAGTCAGTGATTTTTCGATATTTTAATGCGGCGGGAGCCGATCCTGATGGGGCGATCGGCGAGGATCACAATCCTGAGACACATTTAATTCCATTAATTTTGCAAACTGCTTTAGGCAAGCGGGACGCGATTACCGTCTATGGGACTGATTACCCAACGTCAGACGGTACTTGCATTCGCGACTATATCCATGTGTCAGATTTAGCGGCCGCCCATGTCTTAGGGTTGCAGTATTTGCTCAATGGCAACCAGAGCGAAATTTTTAATTTAGGTAATGGCAACGGGTTTTCGGTCAAAGAAGTGATTGATGCGGCTAAGCAAATTACGGGTAAGCCGATCAATGTGTTGTTTGGCGATCGCCGTGCAGGTGATCCACCTGCCTTGGTGGGCAGCAGTGAGAAGGCACGTAAAATTCTAAACTGGCAGCCGAAGTATGCTGATTTGCATTTAATTTTGCAACACGCTTGGCAATGGCATCAAAAACACCATGCTTAGCCAAACCAAGATATTTTCTGAAAGTGTTACTTAACAACACTTTCAGAAAATATCTTGGTTTGGCTTGGAGCGCCAAGCGCTTAAAGCAATTTGTCAATTTTTTGAGCAAGCTCAAAGTCGAGAGCGCTAATGCCATCAGCATCATGGGTCGTGAGATCGATCCTGACTTTGTTGTAGACATTAAAAAGTTCAGGATGATGTTCCATTTTGTCGGCAACGATCGCCACTTTGCTAATAAAGCCAAAGGCTTCGACAAAATCACGGAATTTGAAGTTTTTTTGTAACTTGTGATCAACGACAGCCCACCCTGCTAACTGGGCGATCGCTGAAGAAATTTCAACTTCCGATAATTTTTGAATAGCCATATTTGTTTCCTAAAAAAATTAGAGATGCGCGGCAAAGCCACACATCTCTAATTTTAGGCTTGGTTTTTTGTAACTTATAGCGGGTTGCCATTCTTAAACCAGAAGCGAGTTGCGGCGCGAAGCACCGCAACTCGCTTCTGGGGTTTTGATTTAGCAAATGCTCACAGTTATAAGTTTTGCTTAGAAAATCCAAAAATAAAGGCGGCGCGATGCGCCGCCTTTATTAAAAAAAAGAGGCTTAGCCACTTTTTTTAATTCTTAATTGGTTGATCTCGATACCACCAAGACAAAATCTGTACCCAATTCCAGCCATTTTGCGCCATTTGCTGAGTCATCTCTTGATCAAGATGCTGACCATCGGACACAGGCATATATCCGCCACCCCAGCTAATCCAATTTCGAGGTAGACGAGCGCGATAGTAACCATTAAATCCTGGTCTCAGCATATAGCCAGCCGTCGAAGCAACAGCTTGATCACTACGGCTATGGATGAGGGCGATCGCTTGCCCCGTTTGGGGATCAAAACGATAAAAACCTTTATAAACCTGATCGCGAGTATCACTTACCAAATCGTAAGGAGCCTCGCCCCATTTACGCTGACGTTGCGTATTGACCGCATAACTCCTTGCCGCAACCGCTTGCGCCATCAATGCGTCCATGTGCCAACTGGCAGGCATCTCATTAGGAACGACACTGCGAAGATATTCCTCTAGAGATAAAACATTAACGGCGATCGCTTTATTATTCCAAGCGCGTAACTCAATTTCACCTGGATAGAGATTGCTGCCGACTTGCACCAATCCATTGTTACTAGGACTAATACGATAAGCAGATGTAAGAGGTAATGTGTACCATTTACCAGGATCGAGTCGCCGACTAGCCTGACCCGAAATTTGTAAAGTAGCAGGTTGAGTAACCGCAACGGACATCTTGGAGCTATTTTCTTCTCTTACCAATACCCGTAAGAGGTTAGCTGCCGCCGCCTGAGATACGCCAGCCACAAGTACCAATACTAAGGACAAAATTAGCGTATACATCCCTTTGGAGAAGTGTTTCATCATTAGTTAGTCACTCACACCTATGAGCAGAGAATGTAACAGTTTAAATATATTTTAAATATATTGTGAATAGTTTTTAAGTTATTCGGGGGTAGCCACGAATAACCAGATAGTTTAGCAAAACAATTCGATTTTGATAAACATTATTTTCGCTGGACTTGCTGAAAAATAAGTATAGTTGTGGTCACTTGCCTTAGAACAAATCAAAACCAGAAGCGAGTTGCGGCGCGAAGCGCCACAACTCGCTTCTGGTTTTGTGTCCTAACCAGAATAGCAACAACTATTAGTGAAAACAACTGAGCCAGTTTTGCTTAGGACATCCTCAACAAATAAAGGCGGTGCATCGCATCACCTTTATTTGTTTGAGATTTAATCATGCTCAGCTACTTAGTACATAATAGAGATTGGAAAGAGCAAGCGTGCGGTTGCGAAACTTATTTCAAGATTTATCTTAGATGCAAGTTTTGAGGAAAGTCCGGGCTTCCCCGAAGATCAGGCTGCTGGATAATGCCCAGTGCGAGCGATCGTGAGGATAGTGCCACAGAAAGATACCGCCCATTGATAAATAGCGCTTCGCAATACTTATTCAATGGGTAAGGGTGCAAAGGTGTGTTAAGAGCGCACCAGCAGAGTCGTGAGGCTCTGGCTCGGTAAACCCCAGTTGGAAGCAAGGCGAGAGAATACAAGTGTTGCGATCTTCAATTTGATCTTGTATTCGTTGCTTAAAGTGATGGTTTAGTGAAAGCTAGGCGATCGCTATGTAAGTGTGTGCCGCATGAGGTATTTGGTAACAAATATCCCAGATAGATAACCGCTAAGGAGTTGAAAAACTCCCCAAACAGAACCCGGCTTATGTCTTACTCTTTCTATCTCCTTTGGTAAGCAAGAATTAGGTTTTATGGTAACGCAAGAAATATCTGGGACAAATCCAAGCCCACAAGATAATTGAAGGCGCGAAGTATCGTCTATTATCTTGTGGGCTTTATGTCCTCAGCAAAACTTACAGGGCTACCTCAGTAATTTCTTGAATAACCTTAATAATTTATTTAGCTTTTATTGACAATCAAAAAATCAAAAAGCAGATTTTTTATTTTTTGATTGAAATTCAACAAAGAAATCTGGTAAATCTAGATGATATCTACGATTTTTTTAACTGCAAATTAATTTCAAACTAATTCCCAATTAATTGCAGTCTCCATAATGGCAACTTGCTGATAGCAACTTGAACTGTATTTGTTTTTACAAAGCCTTTTAATTTAGAGTAATCAAATTATGGGAATTACTCCCACCCAGTCATCGACGCTTCCTCCTACAACCACTCGGATGTCTCGAAAGTGGTTTGGTAGAGTGGTCATAGGCATCACGTTTATTTGTCTATCTTCGACCCTAAGTATTCGTTTTTACTCGGAGCCTCGCTTAGCGATTGGTACATTTGTTGACCAAGATCTGCGATCGCCTAAAACGATAGTAGCGACAGATATTGAGGCAACCAAGCAGGCTCAAGAGCTAGCTAAGCAGCAAGTAGTACCTATTTTTCGTAGTAATCCTGAAATAGATGCAAGTGCAGCCAAGCATTTAGAGGAATTACTCAAAGTCGGTGATGATCTCCGCCAATCTTCAGGCAACTTACCCTATGTCGATCGCAAAATTCTGAGTGACGAAGTTCAACGATATCTGAGGCGTACCTCAGAACAAGAATGGTCACAATTACAGGAAAAAGTTAATAAACTGACCGCTAGTTCAGGGAATCAACTTATTACTAGCGCAAGCTTTCTAAATCAAGAGCAAGAAATTTCCTCCTTAGCTCTAGCCGAACTATCTTTATATAAATCTAATGGGGGGGTAACCGATTACCAAAATTTAATTTTAAAAATTACTGAGGTGCGTAAAGCCTATACCATCACTCAGGAAAAGTCGGCAAAAGGTCCCGAAATGTTTCGCGATCGCCTCCTAGATATGACTAATGAGGAGTGGGAAAATATCAAAACTCTCATTAGGCAAGCTTTAACGGATATTCAGTCATCAGGACTAGTGGTTGGGTTTCCCGACAATTTATTACAAAAACGTCTAGCAAATCTTAAAAATTTACCCACCAATGACGCTCAGCGAGCAATGGCGATCGCCTTGCTTAGCACTACAGTGAAACCAAACCTTTCCATTGATTATGTGGGTACTACCGAAAGAGCCATCAAGGCTTCTGAGTCTGTACAACCCCAGCGAATTGCCCTCAAAGCAGGAGATTTAATCGTTAAAGGGGGGCAAAAAATTACAGAGAAACAGTTTGTAATTTTAGACGAACTTAAAATGACCCAAAGACAAGTCAACCTCAAGGGCTTGTTGTTAATGATTGGCTCTACCGCGATCGCCTTTGCCATCTTTGGCTACGCCAACCGTCGATGGCAATATTTGCTGAAGGTTAAGCTCCACGTTAAGGATTTCATGACCCTTGGAGTGGTGTGCATCGGAAATGCCCTCGCTACGGTTCTCATGGCTCCCAATATGTTGGTATTTGTCCCCTTAGCGAGCATGGGGTTAATCATCGGCAGTTTTTATAGTTCCCGCTTAGCTCTCCTGATTACCTGCTTAACTTCAGCTTTACTGGCGATCGCCCTTAGTGCTGACCTAGTTACCCTCAGTCCCATTATTATTGGCACAATCGTCGCCGCCGCCATTACCAATCGCCCCTTAACCCGTTCCCATCTGGCAGCTACAGGTTTGCTAGTTGCCCTCGTCCAAGCGGCTGCCTATACCGCGATCGCCATCATTGGGGGATCAGCCCCACCCGTTTTAATTGCAATTACCGCCCTGCAATACGCTTCAGGAGGCTTAATCTCAGCAATCTTAGCCCTTGGCGCTATTCCCTACCTCGAGCATATTTCCTATGCCCTTACCCCCTTCCGTTTAGCAGAGCTTGCCAATCTGGATCGCCCCCTCTTACGCCGTCTCGTCACGGAAACCCCGGGGACATTTCAGCACACCCTCTTTGTAGCAAACCTTGCGGAAGCCGCCGCCCGTGAGTTAGGGGCTGATACTACCCTAGTAAGAACTGGAACGCTCTATCACGATATTGGCAAGACCTTACGACCTGAATATTTCATTGAAAACCAAATGGGACAGCCTAATCCCCATGATGTTCTCAATGATCCTTGGCGCAGCGCCCAAATTGTCAAAGAACATGTTTCAGGCGGCATCAAATTAGCCCAAAAATATCATCTTCCCGAATTGCTCCAAGCATTTATCCCTGAGCATCAAGGCACGATCGCCATTTCCTATTTTTATTGCCAAGCCCAAAAGCGATCCAATTATGTGGTGGAGTCCGAATTTCGCTACGTGGGGCCCATTCCGCAATCCCGTGAAACAGGTGTGGTTATGTTAGCCGATGCCTGTGAAGCTGCCTTGCGATCACTAGGCACAGAAACCACTCTGGAAGAAGCTAAAAATCTACTCATGCGAATCTTTAAGGCTCGGTGGGATGATGGTCAACTCAAGGATTGTTCTTTAAGTTGGGAAGATTTAGATCGCATTGCTCCAGTATTTATTAAGGTTTGGCAAGAACGCAATCATGGCAGGATCAAATATCCTCACCTAGCTGAAAAGCTCGATCCGTCTGGTTCCGCTTTACCCGATCATCTCTGTAGTTACAAAAATACCGAAGCTCGACAGGATCAACCCTTACCGCCCCAAAAGATCGCCTTAAAGTAAAAGAATTCAACGACCCGACCCATCAGGCGGCGCTTCGCGCCGCCTGATGGGTTTGATTTTCTAAGCAAAACTTAAATTGCTATATATAGGGCTAAGTAAGCTACAAAAAATAGCGGTAGTGCAAAGCACTACCGCTATTTTTTGTAGCTTACTTAGCCCAACAATTTATAAAATTTTATAGGAATTTTGTGGGAGGCAAAGTATTAGAAATTACAATAAATTTAAGTACAAATACTTAACTAAAACTCATCAAAAAAATATATCTATATTTTCTTAACTATTCCCATCCTCAATTTTAATTGCCAAAAACCTTAAAAAGATTGTCATAGAAGCATTACAGGAATCAGTTAAGAGATTATTAAGTTAATATTTTATTCGGGATCGCTAAAAGTATTGATGAATATACTTCGGAAGCCATTTTCACTCTAAAAGCTACCCTTCATAATTAAATTAATAAAAAAAGCTTTTAGTAAATTTGGCATAGCCAAATAATATATATGGACTCTTCAGGCAGCTCAGTTACAGCTTGTCGATTGTGTCAACATTACAGCCCTGTAGGCAGGATGGGAGGGCTTTGTGAAAAGCTTGATGTTCATGTGAAATCTAAGTGGGAAGCTTGCAGCTTAGCTGAGAGTCCCTTTGAGATATCTTGTGATACTCCCAATAGTCTTACCTCACTTTTACAAGACAACCTCCATGACCCATTAACGATTAGCTATCATTTAGAAACAAACGAACTCCAATACTTAAGTATTAGAATGCTTACATTAGCAGAATGCTAATTCAAAATTTTGATTTATCTTAGATGAGCTTATACCTCAAACAATAGTTTCGTTGAAAGACTTACGATGCAAATCTTTCAACGAAACTGTTATTTAAACATATATCCTTAAATAGCTACTAAATTATTAGCAAAATCAAAACAGAAAATGGCATAGCCATTTTCTGTTTTGATTTTGCTAGGTTAAATTTTTAATTAATAAAATTGTGACAACAATTTTATTAATTGGTATAAGAAATTTTGCTGCTCAGTGCTAATTCTTGAATATAGCGATCCTCTAGCAAAGCAAGAGTTAGCCCGTACAAACCAAAACCCAAAAAGCGAGTGGCGGCGTTTCGCGCCGCAACTTGCTTTTTGGGTTTTATGTCCTAAGCAAAACTTACATTGCTATAAATGAGTCCTGAGAAACAAAAGTTTAATAACAGGGGCTTGAGCCCTTGACTTTCTAACAAATGCAATAGGATCGCTATATCTGACCAGCAATACTCAGTAGAAAATCTCTAAACTTTTGGTGAATATGGTAGGCTAAATTCATAATATTTTATAGTTTTTTTGTATAGGAACAAGTGCTAGCAAGGGTTTGGAGCGCAGCAATATTAGGGATCGATGCTATCCAAGTGGGGGTAGAGGTAGATGTGTCGGGCGGTTTGCCAGGAATCACCCTCGTCGGATTACCTGACACCGCAGTTCAAGAAAGCCGTGAAAGGGTCAAAGCTGCAATTAAAAATGCTGGCTATGCCTTTCCCATGCGAAAAATTGTGATCAACCTAACTCCTGCGGATCTACGCAAGGAAGGACCTATTTTCGATTTGCCAATCAGTATCGGCATTCTTGCCGCCTCCGAGCAGGTCGAACCACAATTACTAGGCGATCATTTATTTCTAGGGGAAGTTTCCTTAGATGGTTCTCTCCGCCCAGTGTCAGGAGTATTGCCGATCGCGGCGGCGGCTCAACGATTAGGCATGGTGGGGATTGTCGTACCCAAGGACAATGCCCAAGAAGCCGCCTTAGTTAAAGGCTTAGCCGTTTATGGGCTGTCCAGCATTACCGAGGTAGGCGAGTTTCTAGCCCATCCAGAAAAATATCAACCTGTAATCGCCAACCCTGAGATGAAATGGCATGAAAGCGAATTTAAACTCGATCTTAAAGATGTCAAGGGTCAGCAGCACGCTCGCCGAGCCTTAGAAATCGCCGCCGCCGGTGGACACAACCTAATTTTTGTAGGTCCTCCTGGTTCGGGCAAAACCCTTCTCGCAAGGCGCTTGCCTAGTATTTTGCCCAACATGAATTTTGATGAAGCCTTAGAAGTCACCCGTATCCATTCCGTAGCAGGTTTACTCAAAGGCAAAGGTTTAATTAGCGATCGCCCCTTTCGCAGTCCCCACCATTCGGCTTCAGGCCCCTCCCTAGTCGGTGGTGGCAGCTTTCCTCGTCCGGGGGAGATCACCCTTGCTACGAATGGAGTTTTATTTCTAGATGAGCTGACCGAGTTTAAGCGGGATGTATTAGAGTTTTTGCGACAACCCCTCGAAGATGGCTTCGTCAGTATTTCTCGCACCAGACAGTCCGTTACCTTCCCCGCACAATTTACCCTAGTTGCTAGTACAAACCCATGTCAGTGTGGATATTACGGCGATTCGGTTCAGCCTTGCACCTGTACACCTCGCCAACGGGAGCAGTATTGGGCTAAGTTATCGGGTCCCCTCATGGATCGAATTGATCTACAGGTGACCGTTTCAAGGCTCAAGCCCGAGGAAATGACGCGATCGTCAGAGGGCGAAAGCTCTAGTGACGTAAAAACCAGAGTACAGACATCTCGTAAAATCCAGCAAAATCGCTTTCAGCAGGAAGTGAGAGTCAACTGCAACGCTCAAATGCAATCAAGGCATTTAAGACAATGGTGCAAATTAGACGACAATTCAAGGGATCTCCTAGAAGCTGCGATTAAGCGCTTAGGCTTATCGGCTCGCGCCACCGATCGCATCCTCAAGGTGTCGCGCACGATCGCCGATCTCGCCAATTCCGAACCTATTCAAATAGTCCATGTTGCCGAAGCCGTCCAATATCGCACCCTTGATCGGGTTACCTAAACAACAGAGGGTCGCGGCTGAGCCGCGACCCTCTGTTGTTTAAGGAATGATAAGCGAGTAAGTAGCTGGGCATAATTAAAACCTAGAGCTAAAACCTGTGGCGCACGCTGCGCGTGCACCACAGGTTTTGGGGGTTTTATATTTAATTGCGCCCCACTACTTAGCAAAAAATAATTTAAATGTAGCTATAGAGAAAAGCCCCTTACATGCTATTTTGTGTCTGGACTTTTGGCTCTGCTCTAACTTAATCAGAGAAGACTAAAATATGAACAGTTTAGTTAATAATTAAGCGATAACTTAATAAATAGTAATCTCAAAGTTATGATCTGCGGCGAAAGCCAAACCATCGTCAACCTTAAGTATATTGTTTAGTAAGTTGCTAGCGGAAGAATCCTATCGGGGCATTTATGTATGAGTACAGTTCTGGTGGTTGAAGACAGTGTCACACAGAGAGAAATGATTGAGGACTTACTGAAAGGCAGTGGTTTAACCGTCAAAACCGCAGGTGATGGCGTAGAAGCACTAGACCAAATTCAAGATAGTTGTCCAGATATCGTAGTCATGGACATTGTGATGCCACGCATGAATGGTTATGAACTATGCCGCCGTATTAAAACCGATCCTAAAACCGAGCGCGTTCCCGTCGTAATGTGTTCATCAAAAGGAGAGGAATTTGACCGCTATTGGGGAATGAAGCAAGGAGCCGATGCCTATATCGCCAAACCATTTCAACCCCAAGAACTTGTTGGCACAGTCAAGCAGTTACTTAGAAAAGCTTAAGAATTTTATTAAGAATGCTAAAAATATGGACAATTCTTGATTATTTAAAGTCTGTTCGTTACCATCAATACTTTAAGATTTTTTTCTAAAACTTAAAGACATCAAAAATTTTCCCAGAATTTGCTATTTCGCAAGGTAGAGCTTCCCAAATTATGGTAGGAAACCAAGACTTCTTCCCCGGCATCGGACAGGATCAGGCTACGGACTTTGAGCAAGGACTCGAAGCTCCAGAAGGTGAGCTGCACCTAAGATTTTTTGTGGCTTCTGGGATTGAATTTGCTCTGCCAGCAATTGGAGTCAGTCAAGTTTTGGAATTTGCCCCCGATCGCATTAACCCAATGCCCAATGTATCCCCCCTATTGTTAGGAACAGTAAACATTCGGGGTAGAGTAGTTTGGGTAGGCGATCTTGGACAATTTTTAGGTGAGGCTCCGCCAGTAAATACAGATCGTGCTGAAATTTCTATCATCGCGATCGAAGATCAGGGCATGATGCTAGGACTAGCAGTCGAACAAATTGGCGTTATGGCTTGGCTCGATTCTTCCCAGTTAACTGTTTCGAGAAATAGTTCGGACAGTATGGCTCCCTTTATTAAGGGTGAGTGGATAATGGAAGAAAGTGAACCATTAAAGCTGCTGGATCAGGTCAACATACTGCGATCAGCTCGTTGGGCATCTTAAGTAAAGCCTATGCAACAACTATATGTTATATATCTACAATTTTAAGCAGATAGTACAGGCTAAAGATACTGACAAAAGATACTGAGAAGATAACTTCAAGATAATTTCGAGCTGATGATAGAGATTTTAGGGATTTTAGGAGAAAGCAAATGGCATCAAGTACGCAATACCAAAAAGAATACGAAAAGGCTTCCTTAGCCTACATGCAAGGAGACTATACACAAGCTGCAAAATTAACACAGGAGCTTGTCAAAGTTTGTCCTAGCGATCCTATGTATCGGTTACTTCATGCTCATATCAACCTTGCCCTAGAACGCTATCAAGACTCTATTGGTGAATATGAAACCGTCCTGCAACTGACCGATGAAAACTCGATTTTGGAATATGCTCATAGTGGCATAGCGGCGGCGAAGGAAAGGCTAGATCTAAATGATGATGATATTTATGGAGACGCTAGCTTAGGCGATACAGGTAATTCTGATGCGTTTGGGAGTAGTAATCAATATTCCTATAACGATAGCAACTACAGCCCTAATTCTACCTACGTTCAGAATTCTTCTTGGTCGTCAGATACGAGTGCGAGCAGTGGCGGACAGAGTCGCGCCATGAGTGAAGAGTTTGATTTTGAAGATTTTAACTCTGACGTATCTATGAATGGCGCTAGTCAGTACAACTACACTGATGAAACGCAGTTAACTGGCACATCTAACTATAACCCCAGTTATAAGGGCAGCAATAGTTCTTCGAGTATGTCGGATACCGATGTCGTCTTTATGGAAGAATTTGACGACTTTGATGATATTAGCGAATCATCTTTTTCTAGTTCCTTTAGCGATTCGGAGGCTACCCAAATGGTTTCCGATCGCTCCATGTCAGATTTTGGTGGTCAAGATTTTGCGACGGCGGCGCGTCCGAGCAATACCACTGTTGCCGTGGGCAATGACATGAAAATTGGGCGATTTGGTCAAGTCGATAATGAAGCTGAACTGTTTGGATTAGGCGCAATTAACAACCAATCAGGTACAAAACATTCGGGAATGGACATAGTCGCCGAAGCCTCTGAACAGGGAGGACTATTTTCTCCCTTTGACAATATGCCGCTTAAGACTAAGAGCGTGATTACGGCGATCGCGTCGGGGGTAGTGGCGATCGTGGCGGCTGGCTTGGTGACTAACTTCGCCACGGGCGCGATTAAGGATCAAGGTCAAAAAGAACAGGTGAGAAATACGGGGTGGATGATGGCGGCGGCGGCGGCGATCGCCAGTGGAGCCACGGCTTGGGGACTAGGTAAACGCTCTTCTAAGTTAATTGATCAATCTACCGAAAACCTCCAAGCTCAGTTTGAATCGGTTATTCGTGGCGATATGTCTCCACGCGCCTCTATTTACAGCGAAGATGAGTTTGGTCGTCTGGCGGCAAGCTTTAACCAAATGATCCAGACAATCGTTGCCAACACTAACGAAGCTCAACGGAAAGCTGCCGAACAGGAACAAGCCAAAGAAGATCTTCAACGGCAGGTAATTCGCTTACTCGACGACGTAGAAGGGGCGGCGCGAGGTGACTTGACCGTACAGGCGGAGGTAACTGCCGACGTACTCGGGGCGGTTGCTGACTCTTTTAACCTCACCATTCAAAACCTGCGCGAAATCGTTAACCAAGTAAAAATTGCGGCGCGTCAGGTAAACGAAAGCTCTCGCGAGAACGAAGCCTTTGCGCGAAGCTTGTCCTCAGACGCATTGCGTCAAGCCGAAGAATTAAGCGTGACCCTAAACTCAGTCCAAATGATGACCGAGTCCATTCAACGGGTAGCAGAAAGCGCCCGCGAAGCAGATCAGGTGGCAAAACTCGCCTCCGAAACGGCGATCAAAGGCGGCGACGCAGTAGAACGTACTGTGGCGGGTATTTTGGACATTCGAGAAACGGTTGCCGAAACGACGCGCAAGGTAAAACGCTTAGGCGAATCCTCGCAGGAAATTTCTAAGATTGTGGGTTTGATTTCCCAAATTGCGTCCCGTACCAACTTACTCGCGCTTAACGCTAGTATTGAAGCGGCAAGAGCAGGCGATGCGGGTCGGGGATTTGCGATCGTTGCTGACGAAGTTCGCCAGCTAGCAGATCGGGCGGCAAAAGCATCTAAAGAAATCGAACAAATCGTATTGCAAATTCAAAGTGAAACCAGTAATGTGCAACAAGCGATGGAAGTCGGCACACAACAGGTTATCGATGGTACAAAACGTGCGGAACAAGCCCGTCAGTCTCTCGCTGACATTATCCAAGTTTCCCATCGCATTGAAACTTTAGTTTTGTCGATTACCGAAGATACTGTCAAACAAACCGAGACATCACGAACCGTATCACAGGTTATGCAATCAGTTGAGTTAACCGCTCAAGAAACTTCACAGGAATCGCAACGAGTGTCAGCTTCTCTACAAAACCTTGTAGGTGTAGCCCGTAGTTTGCAAGATTCTGTGGAAAGGTTCCGCGTTGATTCAGGTGATAAAACAACGGGAGGTCGTTAGGACTATTACCATTAGCTAGCTACTCATACCCTAATCTTTGAGAGGACTCTGTCATGAACTCGGAACAACAACAGCAGCGAATCATGGGCTACTTTATAGAAGAAGCCCGCGAACATCTTCAGACCATTGAGCAAGGTGTTTTAAACTTGCAAGATATATTGAATGACTCTGAATCAATTAATGAGTTGTTTAGAGCTGCTCATTCGATTAAAGGTGGTTCGGCAATGTTAGGAGTTAGCAGTATCCAGCATGTGTCTCACAGATTAGAAGACTTTTTCAAAATCATTAAAGAAAATCCCCATATCAATGTTGATGAAAGGCTTAAGAGTTTATTGCTAGCAGGTTTTGATCCTCTGTCGGAGCTACTAGATGAATTGCAGGTGGGATTTAAGATATCCGATGAGTTGACTCTAGAGACAAGTAATCGAGTTAAACCTATTTTCGCGGAGTTACAATCCTATCTTAATCAGTTGACTAACTCGGATAGCGATCGCCAAGTAGCACCTGTAGTAACCGAACAAGTTATTCCTGCGGAAATACAACTACAGCCAGTCGGCAGTAATTCCGCAGAATCAGTGTTTCAAAAAGAAGTCACCACCAAAATGCGGGATATGTTGCAATTATTCCGAGGTGAAGATTCGTCAGACACGCGGGCAGGGTTGCAAGCAATTTGTGGTTACTTCCAAGAGGTAGGGGATACTTTTGCGTTAAGCAATTGGACTAATTTGGTAACGCAAATTAAAAATGCGATCGCCCAGCCCACAAATGCCTATCGTACCCTTGCGCCAATTTTAATTAGAGAACTGAAAGAGGCTCAAGATTTAGTCTTGGCAAATCGGGAGCAAGAAATTACAGTTTCTCCTCAGATTCAAAATTTACTGCCCAGTTGGTTTAGTGAGCCAGAAGACGATGAGGTCAGCACTATCTTTACCACTGCTGCGGGTAATATTGATGATGATTCAATTCTGGAAGACTTAGCGATCGCCGCCACTACGCCAATTACTGAAAGTACAATTACGAGTGCTGACCTCGAAGAAATCGATCTATTTGCCGATCCTAGTAGTGAAGATGTATTCGATCTGTCCGACAGTCAAGATAATCAAATCGATCAATTGGATTGGATTGACGGAGAATATGAAATTTCCGAGAATCAGCATATTGATGGGCCAAAAATTGGTGCATCAGAATTAAAGTCCTTGGCTGTTCTCTTTGAGAATGATGACATTGACTTTGATGCAGCTTGGGAAGATATTGAGTCTAATGAGACCAATATGATTAATCAAGGGCTGGATCAAGCGCCTGATAATCATGATGACTTTGCGGATTTATTGGGTCAAGAATATGACGATAAGGCAAATGTAGCATCTAGTAAATCTACTCCCGAAGAATCAAATATCGATCAATTGTTTGGTGATTTTCCAACGGATGAAGCAATTGATTTTGACGATCAAGCTTCGGAAGACGCTCTATTCCCTGACGATCTAGATAACGCTTGGGTAGAATCGCCCTTAGCTGTGAAGGAAAGCGTCAATTCTGGCTTGGATGATTTACTAAGTAATGATGATGCAATCAATGATGAAATCGATTTGGGAATTGATATTATTGATCAAATTAATGAGATTGAAGAATCTGCTGGCGTAATTAACATTGAAGACATTAATTTTGATGATATCAATTTGTCTGAAGTCGATCTCCTAGAATACAGCGTTCCTACTGCAACGAAGTTGGATGAGGAAGAAGGGCTTGATAATAGGTTTATTAATTCTCAGGATAGCTTTGTTGACGATTTATCTAGTGAAGATTATTTCGCAGCACTGGACAACGCAGGTAATAGTCAAGATAGTGAAATCTCTGATTATGTAGATCATGGAGATGATACTCCTAATGAGCCATTTGCCTTAACCCTTTCCGAAGAAGATATGGCTCTCTTGGAAGATCCCTTTGCGATCGATGACAGCCTTGACGAAGAACTGATGGGAGCATCTACAGAGGTTGTTAGTGAGGAAATTGAAGGAGCGATCGCTGATGATATTGATCTGCTCCTAGAAGGTGCAGGCTCTGAGGCAATAGATGAGGTTAGTAATTCTTTAGAAGATATTACTGACAATTCCAAGAATGATGATACCTCCAGTTTAAATATATTCGACGAATTGGGATTTGATAGTGATGATTTTGATACGACCTCAGGTTCCCGCACTTTAGAAGTTGCAAATGCTGCGGAATTTGCAATAACTCCTGAAGAAACCAACTCAGATTATGTCATCTCCGATAATTCAGAGTTACAAAGTGAATCAGATTGGGAGCAGAATTTACAATTCTTGGAAATAGAAACTCCTGCTGAAAGTTTCAGTGATTTTGATAATCCTCAACCCATCGATAATATCGAAGAGTTTGGAGATTTCTTCTCTGATTCTGAAAATAATAATGACCTCAGTAATATAGAAGTCACTCTTAGCTCCTCTAGTTTCAATGAGATAGAAGTGGCAAGTGATGAATTGTCTGATTTCTTTACAGAAGACGATGCTGAGCCACAGATTACCATTTCCAATTCTATCGCAACTGAATTTGAGCAGCCGATTACTAGCACTGACGATCTAGCAGATATGTTTGCGGATGCGGACAATTCTGTGGATAACATAGACGCTTTCAATACGGTTGAAGGTTTAGAAAATGTTGCTATTGATGAATTTAGTGGCGAATTTAGTGATGTTGATGATTTAGGTGATTTCTTTGGAGAATCTAGCGAAGCCGAAGAAACTAATGCGGAAATTACTAGTACAGAGGCTCTAGGCGATTTCTTTAGTGAATCCGAAAATATACCTACCAATACGGAATCCTTGGGTGATTTCTTTGAAGATACGGAGGAATCAAAAACGGTTGAAGAAACTGATGATTTTGGAGATTTTGATATTACTACTGAAAGTGATAACGAATTGGAAATTTTCTCTGAAGAAGAAAATGATGTAGTAAGTAGTGGAAATGCTATTGATGAATTAGATGATTTCTTTGCTGACAATCAAGGGATGGATGGATCTGAAGAAAATGATTTAGCGATCGCGGATCTAGCTGCTGTAAGTATGGCGATCGAGAATACCGATGATTTGGGTGATTTCTTTGCAGATGCCGAAGAAGAACTGTCTGAGGGCTTTGTCTTCTCAAATAATGTTAGTACTGAAATTAAAGACTCCGAAGAACTAGACGATTTCTTCTCAGAGATGGAAGCTTCCCAAGATGATCTAACGGAAGCCTCGGTAGAAGTTAATGCTTTTAGCGATGAATTTACAGATGAGTTTAATGGTAATGAAGATTTAGGCGATTTCTTTGCTTCATCAGATAAATCGACAATCTCAGTCGAAAATGATTTCTCCGACTTTGAAGAAGAGCTAAGCGCTGAATCAAATTCTGTAGCTCAATTAACTCAATTCGACACCAGCCTTGAAGAAAACTATCTAGAGGAAAGTAGTCCCGATTTGTTTGGAGAGTCGGATCAGGCGGCGGCTGATTTAGCCACTTTGTTCTCCAGTGCTGAAGAAGATGATCTGACGGTACTCGAAAATGAGTTGGGTTTTAATGAAGTGCGATCGCTTACCCAAGAGGAATGGCAAGATGAATCTCCCGAAAATGCTAATGATTTTCTAAGCGAAGATTTCTTTGGCGAAAATGACGATATATCTGACCCTGAGTTTAATACGGACTTTAATGACGATCTAACGTCTATTCAAGATCGATTTAACGATCTGGATACTGAGCTAAGACAAACCAACCTTAGTAATGATGAAGTTACAGCAAGTAATACCATTGACAACTTAGCCGACTTTTTCCAAGGCGATGATGATGATGCGATGAGTCTATTAGATGATGAGGCTGCTAATGAAAATAGTCTTGCGGTGGATGCGATCGCTGATTTTGCCGAGCTGGTTAATTCCAGTAATGCCGACTTGGATTTTATAGATGAATCTTTTGCTCAACAACCAGAAGAGATTCCAACATCATCGGTAATAAGTGGAGGATTTCCGAGTCAGTCTGGCATCGAAGAGCTAAATGGTATTGATGACAACTTTAACTTCGATGACTTAGAGGCGATGATTGGCAACTCTGGTAATTCTGGCAATGAATTTGCAAGTTCTACTAATGAGATGGGCTTAACCAGTGAAAGTCAATCTACAGCATCTTTCAGCTACGATCAGCAAGCTGCGAATGATGATATGAATTTTGATGAGCTGGAAGCTCTCCTCGGTGATACGGGCAGTTTTGATAGCCCCGTGGTTAATGAACCTGTTGCGAAGTCAATCGAAGTTGCTCCGCCCAAACCCGTTGATGACTTCGACGAGCTAGAAAGTATGCTCCAGTCCGCTTTTGCTAAGGATGTGGGGCCAATTAAAACGAAAACCCCTGCGCGTCCCCCCGCAACTGCTCGTAAGCAAAGAATGGCTGATACGACGATGCGGGTAGATGTCAAGTATCTCGATAGTTTGAACAACCTCGTTGGGGAACTTGTCGTTAACCGTAATCTATTAGAGCAAGATCAAGAAAGATTGCAGCAGTTCATTACCAGCCTATTGCATCAGGTGCAGTTGTTGAGTGATGTGTCTCAAAGAATGCGTGATCAGTACGATCGCTCGTTATTAGAGGCTTCCTTAACCGCAGGGCGGGGAGGTCGTTCTTTTAACAGTAGTTTTGAAGCTTCCTTTGCGATTGAGGGAAGTAGCTCCAATAGCGCGGTAAGTAGTGAGTTTGAGGGTATTGAGTTTGACCGCTACAACACTTTCCACGTTCTCTCACAGGAAATCATTGAGTTAATCGTCCGAGTCCGCGAATCGGCTTCCGACATTGAGTTCGTGGTGGGTGAAACCGATCAAGTAACCCGTCAGTTAGGCACAATTACGACTCAAATTCAGGACGACCTTAAACAATCGCGCATGGTTCCCTTCGCGCAGATTGCCGATCGCTTGCCTAGAGGGATTCGCGATCGCGCACTCAAAACTGGTAAGCAAGCGGAACTAGAAATCTTTGGGCGCGAAACTTTAATTGATAAAGCAATTTTAGAATCCCTCACCGATCCACTAACGCATCTTGTAAATAATGCGATCGATCATGGATTAGAAGATCCCACTACTCGTCAAGCGGCTGGTAAGCCAGCGTCGGGCAAACTAACCGTGAGAGCATACCATCAAGGTAACCAAACCGTTATTTCTATTAGTGATGATGGTGCGGGTATTAGTATAGACAAAGTTAAAAAGAGTGCGGTTGCGAAAAAAGTTCGTACCCTTTCCGAAGTAGATCGCCTCAATGATACCGAAGTTTACGGTTTATTATTTGAACCTGGATTTAGTACGGCAGCCCAAGCCGATGAGTTTAAAGGGCGGGGTGTGGGTCTGGATGTGGTCAAAACCTGTCTCGATGATATTCGCGGCGTGATCATTGTGGAATCCGTAGTTGGGAAAGGAACGACCTTTACCATTCGCTTACCCTTGACCCTGAGTATTTCTAAGGCGATGTTCTGTATTAGCGATCGCGCCCGCATTGCATTCCCTGTCGATGGATTCGAGGATATGGTGGAAGTTCCTCAAAGCCAGATTGTCCTCAATGATAAAGGTCAACCTTGCTTACCTTGGCGCGATACAATCCTGCCATTCCAGCATCTATCCAATTTACTTGCCTATAGTCGTCACCTCAGCCGTAGCAATATCTACGGGAAGCAGGATAATGACGAACTCTGCATTATCATTCTGCGGAACGATACGAGTTATCTCGCTTTGCAGGTCGATCAATTCCTTGGTGAGTACGAAATCGTAATCAAGCAGTTAGAGGGACCAATTCCTCAACCAGCGGGTATTGCAGGGGCGACGGTGTTAGGGGATGGTCGCGTGATGGCGATCGCTAACGTTCTGGAACTATTTGACATTGCTAGCGGTAGACTGCGTCCTTCGGCTTCGGGAGTAATTACGTCTCCACCCGTCGAAGAAGATATCGCCGTCGATCCAACGGTGCTGATCGTAGACGACTCGATTACGGTACGCGAGTTGCTATCGCTGACCTTTGCCAAGGTGGGCTATCGGGTCGAACAGGCGAAGGACGGTCAAGACGCATGGGAAAAATTACGTGCAGGCTTACCCTGTGACATGATCTTCTGTGATATTGAAATGCCTCGGATGGACGGGTTGGATCTCCTATCGAGATTGCAAAAAGACTCGCGACTCAAGGAGATTCCTGTGGCGATGTTGACCTCGCGTGGAGCCGATCGCCACCGTCAGTCGGCTATTCAACTAGGGGCTAAGGGATATTTCACTAAGCCCTATCTCGAAGAAGAATTGCTGAGTGCCTCGAAGCGCCTTTTAGCTGGCGAAACTCTACCAATTTAATAAATTAGGACTGTAATTTGTACAGTCCTAATTTATTAAATTTTGAACCTGTAATAAGGAATCAAATCTAGAAGACTTTTTTAAAATATTTGAAGTTTTGCTTCCCCATAGCTTCAAATCAAAAAGACATTATGTTGCTGAGCCTAAAAATTGAAAATTTTGCCCTAATCGATCGCCTCGAACTGGAGCTTTATGCAGGATTAAATATTCTCACAGGAGAAACAGGTGCAGGGAAATCGATTGTCCTAGATGCCCTAGATGCGGCGCTAGGTGGCAAAGTTTCGGCGCGAATGTTACGAACTGGATCAGATCGCGCCAATATCGAAGCAACTTTTTCCACAAATCAGGCGATCGCTCAATGGCTAGAAACGCAAGAAATCGATGCGATTGATGCCGAAACCCTCATTTGTAGTCGCGAAATTACGGCGCGAAGTAATCGCACCCGCATTAATGGCATAGTCGTCAATAAACAGCAAATTCAGGAATTACGCGATCGCCTTGTAGAGATTACAGCCCAAGGGCAGACGATTTTGCTCAGCCAAGCCGCCCAGCAGAGGGAATGGCTCGATAATTTTGGCGATCAAGCGCTGAATCAAACACTATCTTTGCAGCGCATTAAGGTAGCGAAACTATTTGAAGCAAAAGAGCGATCGCGCAAGGCTCTAGGGGAACGCCAGCAGAATGAGCGCAATCGTCTGCAACATCTCGATATGTTGCGCTATCAGCTAAAAGAACTTGAGGCAGCAAATCTCGATGATCCCGATGAATTAGAAAATCTTGAAGGCGATCGCAATCGCCTTGCCCATAGTGTGGAACTACAAAAACAAGGCTACGCTGTCTATGAAGCCCTCTATCAGAATGATGGGGGAAATGCCTGTGCAGACTTGCTTGGACAGGCGGAAACTATCCTCACCGACATGGTTTCCTTAGATCGAGAAGCGGAAGGAATTCTAGAGTTAGTATCTAGCGCCCTTGCTCAAGTAGAAGAGGCGGGAAGACAAGTTAATAACTATGTAAATCGGCTCGATTCTGATCCTGAGCAATTGGAAGTAATCGAACAAAGAATTAATCAAATCAAGCAGATTTGTCGCAAGTATGGCACACTGCCTGAAGCGATCGCCTATCGGGAAAAGTTGCAAAATGAACTAGCCGAACTTACCGATCACAGCATTTCCATTGAAGAATTAGAACGAAAAGCTGAGTCTGATTTGCAGGCGCTTCTTAAAGCCTGTAAAAAACTTACGGAACTGCGACGACAATCAGCACTCGCCCTTGAACAAGCTCAAATTGAATTCCTCAAAATGTTAGCAATGGAAAAAGTGCGATTTCAAGTGGGGATTTATCCCGTTGAGCCTACCGCTTTAGGAGGCGATCGCATTGTTTTTGAATTTAGTCCCAACCTCGGCGAACCCTTACAGCCTTTAGCCGAAACTGCCTCTGGTGGGGAAATGAGCCGCTTTTTACTAGCCTTAAAGACCTGTTTTGTCAAACAGAAAATTGAGCCTTCACATCCTCCAGCAGGAAAAGTTGAGAATGACTTTATTCATGCTAACGTTGGCACGATGGTTTTTGATGAAATTGATGCTGGCGTATCAGGTCGAGTCGCTCAGGCGATCGCTACACAACTTTGGCAGCTCAGCCGTAGTTCTCAAGTTCTCTGTGTAACTCACCAACCGTTAATTGCCGCAATCGCTGATCGCCATTTCCATGTTAATAAAGAAGTAGTTGGCGATCGGACTCAAGTACAGATTCGACTCTTAGAGCTAGAAGAGCGCAAACAGGAGTTAGCCCAAATTGCTTCTGGCAAAAGTGTAGAGAAAAGTCAGGGGAAAGTGAAAAAGGAAAAAGGAAAAAATGTGGCGGCAAATGGGAATGATAGCTCAGTCATACAAGCGATCGCTTTTGCCGAGTCTTTATTAGAACAAGCGGCGGCTATTAAGGCAAGTTAAAGAAGAATCTCGCTAAGTCGCGTGGCACAAAAACTTGATGTCGTAACTTTTGCAAGTTACGACATCAAGTTATAGATGCAAAATCTACAACCGGACGTAAATCTGGGACATCAAAAAACAGAAATCTTCTAGTTATTTAGTAGGATACGTTAGTGCAACGTAACGCATCAATTATATAAAGATGATGGGTTACGCGATCGCTAATCCATCCTACATTTAATTCCAACAACCTACTTAATGCAATAAAAAAGCTAAGATGTTAGTCTCTAGTAAAATTTTTGTAACTCTTGTAATAAATTAAGGTCACGACATCAAGTTATGGATGCAGTTGCAGTAAAGCCCAGCGAAAGCAAACCTAGTGATATTAAACCTAGCGATATCCTGCGGCAAGCCGACACCGAAAAATTAGCGCGGATTCGCCACACATGCTCCCATGTGATGGCGATGGCAGTTCAGAAATTATATCCCGATGCTAAGGTGACAATCGGTCCTGCAACTGAAAATGGCTTTTATTACGATTTCGATCGCACAGAGCATTTTACGCCCAGTGATCTCAAGGCGATCGCTAAGGAAATGAAGCGGATCATCAAGTGGAATCAACCCCTTGTGCGTCAGGAATTACCACGTCCTGAGATGCTTGCGGAAATCGAAAAGCTTAACGAGCCTTACAAGATAGAGCTACTAGCTGCCATTCCTGAAGGGCAAAATATTAGTCGCTATTTTATCGGTGATCCCGAAAAGTTTGAAAAACAGCCTTGGTGGGATCTGTGTGCGGGACCTCACCTCGAAAGTACTGGCGATATTCATCCCGAGGCCTTTGCCCTCGAGAGCATTGCGGGAGCCTACTGGCGCGGTGATGAAAAGAATCCGATGCTGCAACGGATTTACGGTACGGCTTGGGAAACTCCTGAACAACTTCAGGCGTATCATGCCATGCTCGAAGAAGCCAAACGTCGCGATCACCGCACCATTGGCAAGGATTTGCAACTATTCAGTATTCAAGAAGATGCTGGCGGTGGCTTAGTTTTCTGGCATCCCAAGGGCGCGATCATCCGCAATACCATCGAAACCTTCTGGAAAGATACCCATGTCCAGAATGGCTATGAGTCGGTAACCACTCCACACATGGCGAATTTGGATTTGTGGAAAATCTCAGGACATAATGACTTCTATCGCGAAAGTATGTTTCAACCGATGGAAGTGGAACATCAGGTTTATCAGCTTAAGCCGATGAACTGTCCTTTCCATGTGCTGATTTATAAAGATACATTGCATTCTTATAAAGAATTCCCAATTCGCTATGCGGAATTGGGAACAGTCTATCGTTACGAGCGCTCTGGAACCATGCATGGTCTAATGCGTGTACGTGGCTTTACCCAAGATGATGCTCACATTTTCTGTACTGAGGAGCAAATTGAATCGGAAATTCTCGGCGTTCTTAATCTTGCCGAATTGATTCTCTCCACCTTTGGCTTTGAGAACTACGAAATCAATCTCTCCACCCGTCCCGAGAAATATGTCGGCTCCGATGCGATTTGGGAAAAGTCCACAGAAGCTCTTAAGCAAGCTCTTAATCACAAGGGCTGGAACTATGTGATTGATGAAGGCGGCGGCGCATTCTATGGGCCCAAAATCGATATCAAGATCGAAGATGCGATCGGTCGGCGTTGGCAATGTTCGACAATTCAGCTAGATTTCAATTTACCCGATCGCTTTAAGATGGAGTACGTCGGCGAAGATGGCGTGCGCCATCAACCAATCATGATTCACCGCGCTCTGTTCGGTTCCGTCGAGCGTTTCATCGGTGTATTAATTGAGAACTATGCGGGTGATTTCCCCCTCTGGTTAGCTCCTGTCCAAGCAAAGTTGATTGCTGTCTCTGATAGCCAAATAGAATATGCCGAACAGGTTGCGGCAAAAATGAGAGCCGCAGGTTTGCGCGTCCAGCTAGACCATAGTGGCGATCGCATGGCGAAGCAAATCCGCAAGGCTGAAATGGACAAAATCCCTGTGATGGCAGTCATCGGCGCAAAGGAAGTGGAGGCAAATACTCTCAGCATCCGTAGCCGTAAGCATGGCGAACTTGGTGCTATTGGGGTGGATGAAGTGATTAGCAAAATGCAAGCAGCCATTAGCGATCGCACTTGGTTCTAATAGCCTAAGATTACGAAATTTTGTCTCCTTAATTAGGCAAATATAGCAAACCCCGTAATATCAAAATGGCTACACCATTTTGATATTACGGGGTTTATTTTTTAATTTACAAAAGTGTCGTTACTCTTTTCAAATGCATCAGAACTTTACTAGCGATCGCAATGGTTTAAAATGCAGACAATCTTAAAAATTTTTAATAGTTTTGTTTCGCATGATCGAGCCGCCCCAGTCAGTATTCGAGAAACCAGAGAAAACCTTTAACCAATTCCGCAAGGCGATCGCCAATAAGGAATTTCTAATCACGGCTGAAGTTTCTCCACCAAAGGGTAGTGACCCCACGCACATGCTCGCCCAAACGAGATCGCTGAAGGGGCGTATCCATGCTGTGAATATTACTGATTCGAGTCGGGCGGTGATGAGCATGAGTCCTGTGGCTGCCTCGGTCTTAATCCAGCAACAAATCGGCATAGAAGCCATTTGTCAACTAGCCTGTCGCGATCGCAATCGCATTGCTTTACAAGGAGATTTATTGGGAGCCGCAGCTTTAGGAATTACCAATATTTTGGCGTTGACAGGCGATCCTGTGAAAGCGGGTGATTCTCCTGATGCGCGATCGGTATTTGACTATGAATCAGTGCGGTTATTGCAATTAATTGAAAAGCTAAATCAGGGGCTAGACTCTAACGGCAAAGCCTTGCCCCATCAAGGTACTAATTTCTTAGCAGGAGCCGCCGTTGATCCTCAGTCCCCAAGCTGGTCGGGATTGCAAAGACGTTTTGAGCGAAAAATTAGCGCAGGGGCGCAATTTTTCCAAAGCCAACTAATCACCGATTTTGAACGCCTCGATAAATTTGTAACTCAAATCGCTAATCAAGCCGATAAACCCGTCTTAGCAGGAATATTTCTAATTAAATCCGCCAAAAATGCTTTATTTCTCAATAAATATGTGCCAGGGGTACAGATTCCTGAACATATTATCGATCGCCTAGCCAGTGCAAAGTCACCCTTACAGGAAGGCATCGCGATCGCTGCTGAACAAATTCAAACCGCAAGGCAAATTTGCCAAGGCGTGCATATTATGGCAATCAAAGCCGAACACCTAATTCCTGAAATTTTGGATCGCGCAGGAATTTCTAGTCTCTAAATAATGAAAATAAAATGCCTACGTCATTTTATAGTTGTGGTCAGTCTTGTTCGGACACAAAACCCAAGAAGCGAGTTGCGGCGCTTCGCGCCGCAACTCGCTTCTTGGGTTTTGGTTTGTACTGGCTAACTCTTGCTTTGCTATAGAGAACTTTCGCTAATTAGTATCACTTTTGAGAGGTTTACTAGGTAAACCTCTCAAAAGTTCAACACTTTCGGTTAATCTAGGGAATAACCCTAACTCACATCTATGGCACGACGTAGATATTCTTCAACTCTGAATACACCTCCCACAGAACCAAGGTCGAACGATACGACCACAAAACTGGCGATCGCAGGCGCGATTTTTGCAGTCGGTATTGGTGTGGGCATTGCTCTCTCTACGCTCAACCCCACACCCCGCACCGTTGATGCAATTCGTCTTGATAATCTCGCCCCTAGCCGCGATTTTTGCAATAACTACGGAGCATCGGCAATGGTGATGAGTAGCCGCGTCTATGTGACTCTCAACCCCTTTAATGTATTCATCAGCCAAGCCGAGCCAGTCCCCGGTTGCGTAGTTTTGCCTAACAACTGGAATTTACTACTCCAAAAAAATGTAATTAAAGAAGCCGATATTCGTCAGTGTAAGGACAGAATGAATACTTTTGGCTTTACAGGCGATCTCGAAAAGTCTCCCAGTGTTGATTGCATTTACGAAAGCAAAAACGCTACCGAGAAATTTACTAACGGCTTACCCGCAGCACCTAGTCCCAGTCCAAACCCCTAATAAAAAGATTCGGGAAGCGCGAATCTTTTATAAAAACAAAAAAGGTACGCTAAGCGTACCTTTTTGTTTAGCATTCATCGAATGCTTCTAAGTCTAGTAAATGGCGATATGGCTCAGCCAAATCAGAGCCTTTAAAAGCCAGCGATCGCAAAATATGCCAATCCCTAAGACTCTCAAAAGCATTATCGTAGTCATCACGCTCTAGACGATCCGCGATCGCTGCAACATCTGTCGCATTAAAATCTTTAGGATCGATCTCAGGAGCCTCAACTATTAGATCCTTTGAAGGGTTATCAACCATATCACTCTATGACAGGCTTGTGAACGGAGAGAGAGGGATTCGAACCCTCGGTACGGAGTTACCTGCCGTACAACAGATTAGCAATCTGCCGCTTTCGTCCACTCAGCCATCTCTCCAAATTTATTAGGAATTATATCTTAGCAGAACGCGGGAATAATGCAACCTAATTATTAAATTTAATAAATTTGACTTTCGGTTTATCAAGTTGGGCAAACATTGCCGCCTTTGTCTCGATCTCCTGCAACTGACCTAGAGCCAATCCACAGGGAAATCCATACTTAGCTTTTACGCGATCGCTAGCAATATTTAAGGCTGTCCGCGATCGCTCTACAAAGTCCACAAGGTCATATTCCGTATTCGGCTCAAAATATTCTTTGACCACTAGGGACGGGGAATAACACGAGTCCTGTGATTGATCTGGCCAAGCAACTTGAAAACGAATTTCAGGCATAAAATTTCTCACAGATTAAACTAGATGCAGCAAAGCTGCATCTAGTTTAATTTTGCCATTTTTTGGTAATGCACCCTATGCATCTGAGCCGAATTTTGCCATGTATATTGACTCAAAACAGGCTGACTCATCTTTACTAAAGAGTCCCTAATATTAGGCTGAGTAACCCTTTGCATGGCTCTAGCGATCGCCTCCACATCATCGGGATTTACTAACAATGCACTTTGATGGGATAAAAATTCCGTAAAAGGCAAGCAATCGGAAGTAATTACGGGCAATCCTGAGGCGATCGCCTCCATAATCACTAGTCCCCAACCCTCTTTGGCTGAAGGAAATACAAAAGCATCGGCACAGCGATACAAAGTCGCCAATTCAGCATCAGTAAGGACTCCCGTGATAACTAAGGATTGAGCAATCCCTAACTTGTCAACGACTCCAAAAAATTGCTCCCGATAATCCTGATAGTCAAATAAAGTCGATCCCCCCGCAATAACTAACTGAGCATTAGGAAAATCATTTAAAACCTGAGCAAAGGCTTGAATTAACCTAATAGAGTTTTTACGCGGTTCAATACCGCCTACGGTCAGATAAACGGGCGATCCTATTAAGCCTAAGCCAAATTTTTGTTGAATTTGCGCTTCCATTCCATTGCGATCGCCCGAAAATCTTTCTAAATTCACCCCATTAATCACTCGCGACGCATGAATTTGATAATGCTCATATAGTTGCTGTTGCCAACTATCACTCACACATAAACAAAGCTCTGCCTCGCGAATCGAGCGATCCTGACAAGCCTGTAGATAGGGGCTGTTGTAATCTTCGATATGGTGAACGGTACGGACAAAGTGAGGAATAAGTCCTTGCGATCGCAAAATCGCTAAAGCGTTGGCACTAATGCAGTCCTGAGCATGATAAATATCAAAATCACGGGTTGCAGCACTTAAATAATCGACTAAATAATCGACAAATTCTTGAATTCTCTGCTGAATTAAGAGATCAATTTCCTTCGGGGCAGACTTGGCAAGAACAGCCTGAAATTGGCAGACCAAATGACGCTCAAAGCCTAATCCATCCTTGTCCAAAGCAAAAATACAAACCTCATGCCCCAATTTTTGCAAAGCCTCAGCCAATTCGAGGGTATGAATTACACTGCCCCTTGGCTTCGTGGAGTAAGTCAGTAAGGCGATGCGTAAATTTGATTTTGGCAACATGGATAATTCCTTCTTGATCAAGAATTGGTGATGCGGGGCAAAGCCTCGCACCACCAATTCTTGACTTTATCATGTCTATTTTTTAGGTGATACTCCCTTCCCATCCAAGAATTAGCTAAGCGGCGCTTCGCGCCGCTTAGCTAATTCTTGGGTTTAGGACTTGCGATTGGGCGAGGGCAAAGCACTCTCCCAATCTACCCAAAACTCAGTAAATTCTTTGGTTTTGCGTAAGTCCTAACAGGTAAAATATTAGTAATAATATTGATTTGGGGCGCATATTCTGTCTATGACTGACAAAGAACAAATGAGCCTATTCGATTTGACTCCCTCGGAAGCTCCTGTAACCGAGCTACCCAAAGCATCTGTGGGCAAGTCTCCATCGGCTCAAAAAACTACTCGTTCTTCTAAAACGGCTGCGCCTGCGGTATCAGTACCAGTCGCCGAGCAGTTTGCCAGTCTAGACGCATTGCGCGAAACGGCTTGTAACTGCCAAAAATGCCCACTCGCGTCCACTCGCACTAACGTGGTTGTCGAAAGAGGCGATCGCACCGCCAAAATTCTCATCATCGGTGAAGCCCCCGGAGAACAAGAGGATCTATCAGGGTTGCCCTTTGTCGGTAAGTCAGGACAGCTGTTAGACAAAATCTTAGAATCCGTAGGCTTAGACACCAATAAGGATGTCTATGTTTGCAATACCGTCAAATGCCGCCCCCCTAATAACCGTGTCCCTACGGAGATCGAGACTACTACCTGTAAACCCTATTTATTAGAACAAATTCGTCTTGTTGATCCCAAGATTATTTTGCTCACAGGCGCAACCTCCCTTAAGTCAATTCTGGGAGAAAAATTAGGCATTACCAAAGTTCGCGGTAAATGGTATGAATGGGAGGGTCGCCTAGTGATGCCCATCTTTCATCCCTCCTATTTATTACGCAATCAAAGTCGTGAACAGGGCAGTCCTAAGTGGCTGACATGGCAAGATGTAAAGGTGATTAAAGCTAAGTATTTAGAAATTATAGGTACAGAACCAGTTGTGGATGAGGAATTTTAGTGAGTAATGTAAGGGATGATTTGGCGAAGATGGTGGATGTGGCGTTGTGGGAATGGTTGTCGCCCCATGCGGCTAGAGCAAGGGTAATTTTAGTTGGGGCAAATCTGGATCTCGTCGATGTGGGCGAGGCTCTGACTGAAGACAATGCAAAATTGGTGCAGTCATGGATCGAGGATGGCTGGTTGCGTCATCCCTCCGCCGAGGAACTCAGCGATTGGAATGCCAACAAGGAAAAAGAGTTTACGAGTCTGGTTGTACCACCCTTTGTATTAGCCAAGCTTAATTTTTAGGAGAAAGATGACCCTTCGTAACCCTTTCTTTGAATAAAAGCATTAATAAAAAAGGGAGACCAGTTAATAACTAGTCTCCCTTTTTTATTTACAGTAACCAAAGAAAAAAGCCTAGGTTACTTTCCCTGTTTCGTTCCTAGGCTTTTTTCTTTGTTCGCTCCTCACACCTCTCTAATATACATCCCTTATCTCGAAATGTCTACTAGATCTTTACAAAAAACAGGATATTTTCCTATGTCTTTGGGCTGATGTTTGAGTAATAAGGCGATCGCTACCCATCTAGAGGAGGCGCAAAGTCTTGATTTACTTAGTGATCCGTAAAATCCTAACTTGGTTCACCAAGGAAGTAGATTTTGGGTGATGCGGCTTTGCCGCATCACCCAAAATCTACTTTGTTATTTCCAAAGCAACCCAGCAAAGCGCTGTACTATGAATAATCAATTTCTATAAAAATCTTTAATGCTGGAAGTCCTGCAATCAACCGTTGATGGTATCGCCGTTGGCAGCATTATCGCGCTTGCCGCCGTTGGTTTAACGCTTACCTATGGCATTCTTCGCCTCGCTAATTTCGCCCACGGGGACATTCTTACCCTCGGCGCATATCTTGCTTTTCTTTCCAATACAACCTTTAAACTGGATATTTGGCTATCGATCGCTTTTGGTAGTGCTGCTTCTATTGGGTTGGTGCTGATCTGCGAAAAAATTCTCTGGCAACCCTTACGCGCCAAGCGAGCCACTTCCACCACAATGATGATCGTGTCGATTGGCTTAGCTTTAGTGATTCGGAATGCGATCGTTTTGATTTGGGGCGCAAAGCCGCAAAAGTATAATTTACCGACTTTTCCCGCAATTAATATTTTTGAGTTAGCGATTACGCGCAATAAAATTGTGGTTATTGTAGCAGCGATCGCCGTGATTGCAGGGCTATATTACCTCCTCCAAAACACCAAGATCGGTAAAGCGATGAGAGCCGTTGCCGATAATCCTGAACTAGCGAAAGTCGCGGGAATTAATGTTAATGCGGTAATTCTATGGACATGGGTGATTGCGGGCGGGATGACTGCTTTTGGTGGAAGTATGTATGGTCTGATTACGAATTTGCGCCCGAATATGGGTTGGTTTCTGATTTTGCCGATGTTTGCAGCCGTGATTCTCGGCGGCATTGGTAATCCCTATGGGGCGATCGCGGGAGCGCTAATTGTGGGCATTTCCCAAGAAGTCGCGACTACCTGCCCCACCACTTTAGGAGAATTGCAGAAATACTGTATCGGCACGGAATATAAGCTAGGGGTTGGTTTAGTAATTATGGTTTTAGTATTGCTATTCAAACCGCAGGGACTATTTAAAGGGACTATTTAGCAAAAAGTGGCGGCGCTTCGCGCCGATACTTACCTAAAAAAGAAAGAAGGTGACGCTCCGCGTCACCTTCTTTCTTTTAGCCAATAATATTCTGTAAAGTTGATACCAATTCTTGCTCACGATAAGGCTTACTAAAGTAAGCACTTGCGCCCAGTTCTAAAGCCAATTTTTGATCATGATCATTATTTCGGGAAGTCAAAACCACTACAGGCATTCTATTGAGCGCCTCGTCAGCCCGAATGTTAGTTAAGAGCTTAAATCCATCCATGTGGGGTAGTTCTAAATCTGTAATCACCACATCAATATCTAGATTGCGGCGTAGCTGATTTTTGAGAAAGGCAAAGGCTTCGTTGCCATCTTGCACCTGCTCCGTCAAAAATCCTGACTTAGTTAAAGTCATCGCCAGATATCGTCTGACATTTGCCGAAGCCTCCACAATTAAGACTTTAGGTTGATGCGATCGCTTAGTTTGTCGATCTCCTGAAGCGTTCATCATCAATCCCGAACTTTCTAGATTTTCTGGATCAGAAACTCTACTTAAATTAGCCTGATTGAATGAATTAGAACTCTCAGAAATAACATCGTCATTACCAAAAAAGTCAGAGAGAATTTTTAAATTATCAATCCCTTGATTTGATGGGGGAGCTATAGATTCAGGGATATTAATTCTCGAAGCTTCCGCAGCTAGTTCCGCAGGATTGATGAGAGCTACCGCTTGATTGCTACCTAAAATAACCGTACCCAGAAAAATTGAGGCTAGAGAAATATCACCTTCAATATGATGGAATGTGGCATCTTGATCATTCCAGCATCCATCTGTATGTAAGGCAAATAGATGATTATCATGGTGAATAATCAGAAAAGCAGATACAGCATTTGCTGGCTTATATCTTTCTACCAGATCGGCAAAGGGTAAAGATGCTGTGGTTGTAGGTAATTGATGGGTGTTATGGCGACAGTTAAGTTTGAGGCTGGAGTTAAGGCGCAATACAGGAATTTTGCGATCGCGCCATAATAGGGTCGTTTGTCCTTCCTCATGGGGGTCGTCAGATTCTATAGGAATAACTTCTAAGACAACTTTGCTGGGAATAGCAAGACACATTTGATTAATATCAATGAGCATGACTCTGACTAAAGCCAGTAAGTTAGGTAAAACAATCGTAAATTCTGTACCTTCTCCCATTTGCGACTGGACGGATATTGTGCCGCCGACATCACGTAATTTTTTCCGAATATCGCTTAATTTCGTCACACTGCCTACATGGGGTTCGCGAGAAATATTAAAGTTGGCATCAAAAAGCAAGCCCATTAATTGCTCATTTCCCATCTCGATCGTAGAGAAATCAGACATTCCTGCGATCGTTGCCGAATTTTCTAACTGCTGGCGAATCTTCTCAAGATTGATACCTCGACCATCATCGCTGACCTTGATAACTGTACCTTCTTCTGTCTGTGTGGCAATTATCTCAATTTTTCCTTGAGGACATTTCTGCATTTGTTGGCGCTCAAAGAGAGTCTCAATACCATATTCCACAGCATTGCGAAGTAAGAGTTCAAGGGGTTCAGCGACTATCTCTGACAAAATCCGCTCAATGCTTATTTCCGCACCTTTAACAATCAACTCTACCTGATTACCATATAGCAAAGATAAATCACGCAAAATCCGAGGATATTTTCTAACAATGCTAGAGATGGGATGCTTGAGTACTTGACGCAGATTTTTTCTTAATTCCCTAACATCTTGTCCCATTGCATAGGCTTGATGCTCAGATTGGTCAATCACATTCAAGATCTGCTCAAGATTACTCTGCAAATCGGCGATCGCTGTTTGATTATTAGAATTATGATCTAGCAATTGCAAGCTCTTACGAGCCTCTCCTGAAAAAGCTTTGATTTCTCCTAAATAAATATCTAGGCTACCTTTACGAACTAACAACTCTTCAGCTAAGTCACCCAACATTTCCAAATGATTGATCGGCAAACGGATAGAAGCATCATTGGTGATAGTTGCTAAATGATAGGCTTGTTCGCGCTCCTGAGTTGTATCTAAGTCTCGCTTTTTCTGCTCGTTGTTGCCCAAACTCAAAGAACCTACAAAGTTCAAATCGGACTCTAGAAATATCGGAGAACTATCTTCTAAATTAAAGTCAGTATCAGAGATATTGGGATCATCCAGCAATGAACCTTTTTCCAAGTCCAAATACACATTATTATTTTGATAAATCGGAGACTCTTCAATGGCTGTATCAACGTCGGAACTGGAGAAGTCTTGATCTGGTTGAGTCTCAAGAAATACTCCACTCTCAGCCTGAGCTTCATCTGTAAAAGTGATTTCTTCTAAAAAGCTTACTTCTAAAGGTTCTGATTGGAGTTCACCGATAGATTCCAAAGACTTCCAAAAAGTCGCATCATCGTCTTCATCCTCTTCATCTTGTTCTAAGGGATCGTCTATGCTGACGGCTATTGAGTATTCAGAGGTATCCTCTGGAGTTATATTGAAGCTAGCTTCCAATTCTTCTAAAGTTGAGAGTTCATCCTCATCTACGGGAGACCAAGACTCAAAAGAAGAAAACTTAATCCAAGGATCATCAAGATCTTCTACAATTAAATCTTCCTGAATATTGGTAATATCTTCTTGCTCATTCCAACTAACTCCCTGTAATTCTGTTTCATCATCGCTGCCCAGCAGATTTTCGGTTACAGGGGCTAAAAATATTTCCGCCAGCATTTCTGGCATAGGCAGGCTAGTTATTTCGCTGTTATCTAATTCCTGAGAGATTTCAATTATTGCGTTATCTGCGTTATCTAATTCCTGTACACTTTCAATCTTGTCCCCATCATCACTGGCGATCGCCAAATCCGCATTCAGATCAGAAGTTAGCTCTAATAAATCTTGTTCTTTAATCCATTCTAAGGAGTTAGACTCATCATCTTCGACTTCATCATCTACCTGAATCATTATAAATCCATCTAACTCATTTAAATGAGTTCCCTCTAGTAGATATAAATCATCATCAGTATTCCCATCGGAATCGACATCAAAATCGATATCAAATAAATGTAGAGCTTCTGGAATATCATCTAAATTAAATGGCTCATTCTCATTGGTTTGTAAAATCTCTAGATTGTTTAAATTAAGTAACAAATGCTCTTGGATTTGATCAAACAATTTATTTTGTAAATCCATCCAATTACTACTAGGTTCCATTTCGTAGCAATATTCATTAATAATCTGAGACATTATGTCTGTTATTTGATCGAGTAAGCCTTTAATAGGATCGCCAACAGAATTGTAGTCTCGCAATAGATTAACGGATTCGTCAAAATCTCTAGATATTTTAGCCAAGTTAGATTCAGGGCTATAAAATTTAGCCTTGATTGCCGACGCTCTCAGCAGACTATTGGTAAAAATTAAGCTGTCAAGCTGATTAAAAAAAACAGGTAAATTAGAATCTAGTCCTAATATTTGTTGCTTCAGATTCTGAATATAAATATTGGCTTCATCAGCCAATAACTGTTTAGTTGGTAATGCTATTTCAACAGTTGGAGGAATCATTTTGGGTAGATTTTGGTAACTCAAGGTGGTTTGTAATGGATTTGACAAGCTTTAATTGTTTCTATTTGGCGGGCATTTATCTAACTTTAAAATGGGCTAAAGATTGCTGTAAATCTCCAGAATACTGCTTGCTGCTCTTAAGAAATTTAGATACTTCCGAAGAAGAAGCAAGGGTTCTTTTGGCAATATGTGAAATGTCTTTCATTAAATTAGCTACCCCTTCAGATGTTTGTACCTGCGATAGGGTTGCATCAGCGATGGAAGACATTAGCTCGTCAATCTGTTGTGAGATTTCGGCTATTTGTTGCAGGTTATCTCTTGCCGCGATCGCTAAATTATTGCTTTCGGCAACTTGGTTACTACCAGACTCAACGGCTGCCATTACCTCATTGGTTTCCATCTGAATACTACTCAGTAATCTCTCGACTTCTTTAGTAGTCGCCACCGAGCGGGCGGCTAGTTCGCCAACTTCTTCGGCAACGATCGCCAATCCACCACCCATTTCTCCTGAGCGAGATGCCTCAAGAGTAGCGTTAATGGCAAGAAAATTCGTTTTGATAGCGATCTCATTAATTGTAGAAATTGCTTTGGCGACTTTTTGGGAAGATTCTCCCAAGTTTTTGATTTTTTTCGCCGTATTGGAAACCGTACTTTGCAACTCGCTGACTTTCTCCATGACAGCATCAATGGAGCGATCACTTTCGGAAATTTTAGATGCTACCAATTGTGAAGACTGAACGATCCTCTGGCTATCATTAGATATTTTTGTCGCCGCTATAGTAGACATTTGAGCCGTATTGAGCGATCGCGCCACCGTATCCACTTGTCTTTGGGACACACTAGCAAGATTAGCGATCGCCTGTTCGCTCTGTCCTAGCGAGAAGTTAACTTGATTTGCCGATGACTTAACTTGACCGACAATATTGTGTAAGCCCCGCATCACATCATCAAAAAAGATCGCTAGATTTGTAAAGTTACCATCAACAGACGTAGTAGTCACCGTCAGATCACCATCAGCCAAAGCTTGCATATCCTTCAGCATTTGCATTAACTGAAATTGAATTTCTTCCTTCTGCTTACGATAACTCTCAACTTCAGCATTACGCTGAACCATTTCTCCCCGTACCTTTTTGCCCAACTGTAAAATATTTTCATCGGACAAGTCAGATTCTTGAACTTCTTGTTTCTCTTCTCTAGCTAGCTTAGACAAGACTTTAAACAACTTCACAACTTGTAATTGCAAACGTTCCTTTTCCTGTTCTTGCTTGAGCATCATCATTTGGAACTGTTCAGACATCTTGTTAATGCTTAAAGAAATATCTGATAGCTCATCATTACCCTCCACACTCAAGGTTCCCAAGTGAGTATCTGATTTCGCTTGTTTAAGATCTCTTAAAGCTGAGCGGATATCCTTGAGTCGGCTACTTAATTTACGCGATAAAACATAGGCGATCGCCCCCACTAAAAAAGGAGTCGAAGCAATTCCAATTCCAATCACAAGTAATAGATTTTGATTACCTGCCATGACTACCGACTTATCTACCGTAGTGACGATATCCCAAGGCAGCATTCCATAATTTTGCATATTGCCTACAGAGGCATAGGCAAGAAATTGGGAAGTGCGATCACCTTTGAGTACTTCTCGTAAATCAGGACTTTGGGCGGCTCGCAGATCCGATAATATGGAAAAATCCGCCGATGCATCTTCCGCAATATTTACCGTCTGAGAACTCGCAACATAGCGATTGGAACTGTCAATTACGTAGAAACTACTAGTACTACTAGTATTGCTGGATAATTCACTGACTAGGGATTTAACGGGTATTTCTACCTGTAGCACCATGCTTACCTTGTTAGAAACAGAACTTTTAATGGAGCTAACCGCATAAATGTAAGCACCTTCTTTAGTAGCTACAGAATTACTGATCAAGGTACTATCCGTAGTTGTCGCCTTACTTAAAAAGTTGGGGCTAAGGGTTTGTAAACCTTGAGAGTTTTTAGATTGGGCAATCAACTCACCATTGGCACTAAAAACGGCAATACTAGAGTATTGGGGATAAGCTTGACCGTACAAATTGAGGCGATTAGTTAACTGTTGCTTTAATTGCCTTTGTTGAGCAATTGGTAAAGAGGGGGCAGGTTTTGTGGTCTTATTAGCAGGAAGATTAGTTGAGGGAACTGGATTAGCTGGATTTTGGAGAGTACTTAGCCCTACTTCTGTGGAAACCAATAAAGTTTTCAAAACTTGAACGTCCGCAGATTGTCTTTGCAAGAAACTGCCCGTTGATTTCGCTAAGGCGATCGCCTCAGCCTGCTGCCCCTGCTTGACTCTATTTAGAAGTAAGCTATCCCCTACTTGATAAGCTGCTACGCCTAAGGTGATCGCAGGAATTGTAGCTATTAACGCTCCCCATAGCGTAATTTTTTGACCCACACTAGAGAACTTAAACATCTCCTCCAGTGAGATTGCTGATGCATCAGGGCTATTTTTAAAAGCCCTATCCACTGGCTCTAGACCATGGCGATCTCCAAATAAAACCGCTTCTACAGGAGGGAACTGAGCTTGGGCATTATTTTTCTTTGTTTTTTTGCCTTTTTTCGGTAACTTAGTCTTGGGATTACTTTTCTGAATATTGGCAATAGTATCTTGTAAAACCGTTGAATTAACATTCTCCGCTAGTTCTTCCAAGGTCACAATATCCGTTGTCTGCTCACCTAATTGAGTTGAAGCTTCGGGATAGACTTCTAGTGGTGGCGTTTTAATTAAAGAAGCGATCGCAGGAGGAGGGGGGACTACTCCATTCCCATTACTCTGAATATTTAAGGGCGCTTTTATTTTAGAAGTCGAATTGGGAGGAGAAGAGGGAGTCAGTAAAGTTAAATCCTCGACCGTCACATCCCGATTTGGCGTAATAATCTGATTTGTCCCACTTACAGCATCACTTGCACCACTCGTACTGTTAGTATCCGTGTTAAAAGATTGACCACTGGTAGTGAGAATATTATCGACATCCTTGTGGATATCTTTTTTAGAAGAAGTTCTTTGAGATGCAGCAGCCAGTTTGTTTTGGATTTGAGCCAAGGAAGTACTAGCAAGATCAAGCAAGTCAGGATCATCCGTTAGGGTTAGTACTTGCTGATATTGCACCTTAGCGTATTCGATTTTGCCTGCCTTCCGAAAAGTTGCGCCCAACCAAATATGCAGTTTAGGATTACGAGGATCTTCGTACAACAATTCTGAGAACTGTTGCATAGCCTCTTCATACCGACCCTCTGCATAGGAGTGTAGAGCCGCCTGATACTGCGCTGTCATCATGATCGTCCCTGTATGAAATACGTCTATCTTGTTTCAAGCAGGAGCCTCTAAATCTCTACAAGTCTCCTAATAGACAGTTAAACGGATCGCCCTATAAATTCTCTAGCGCCATTTTGCTTGTGTTTATTAAAAAAAGTGCTATTATATGTAGGGATTTGTTGTACTCAGTTATTACAGAAATTGAAAAAACTGGTTTTATTGCTTGGATGTGATTGGCTCCTCAACGTAAAGTTGGGCGACAGACGTGAGTCTGACCCTACGCTTTCGTGGGATGATGCCTGTGAAGGACCCAGTATGTTCCGATCGACCTTCTAACTATCAGGGTTGTAACAACCGTTAACAACCTCGGTCGATCGCTTCTCAGATTGGAGAAGGCTAAATATTTTCAAGACTGAATAAGTAGTAAAAGAACCGTTTGGGGCAAGAAGTTTTTTTGCGTGCAAGGTTTGGTGTTGACATCAAAGCTAGGTTAGTCCTTGAGCTAACAGTGATTGTCTAAGCCGTAGCCATGATTTGCAGCGAATAAATTTTTTCAACTTCTAGATGTTCGATTTTGCTTGTTTCATTGTTTTGAAGTTTGCTCTAAAACTCTGCACATATTTGCATACACCCACATTAAACATCTAGGAAAAAAGAACCATGAAACGCGAACTACTTAAACAGACTGTTGAACACATCGATATCAAAGCTTTTGATGTTGTTGGTTTGGTTGATGCCATGGCAAATACAGCTTTTCAAGGCAGAAACCTCGGTCGTGCTGCTCGTATCTACGACAACATGATTCAAGACAAAGATTGCGCGATTATCCTATGTTTGGCAGGTTCTTTATTTAGTGCGGGTCTCAAAGGCATCATTTACGATTTGATTACCAACAATATGGTGGACATGATCGTATCTACAGGCGCTAACATCGTTGACCAAGATTTCTTTGAAGCCCTTGGATTTCGTCACTATGTAGGTGATACCTTCGCTGACGATACAGTGCTGCGCGAAAATGCGATCGACCGCATCTATGACACCTACATTGACGAAGATGAATTGCGCGTTTGCGATATGACGATCGCAAAAATTGCTAATTCTCTACCAGCTCGCGCTTATTCTTCCCGCGAATTCATCCATGAGATGGGTGCTTATCTTGACAAGAATGCCAAGAATCGTCATTCCGTTGTTTTAGCTGCTTACGAACATCAAGTCCCTATCTTTGTTCCCGCTTTTAGTGATTGCTCCGCAGGTTTTGGGTTGGTACATCACCAATGGAACTCCCCCGAAGAACACCTCAGCATTGACTCTGTAAAAGATTTCCGTGAATTGACTCAATGCAAGTTGGCAAGTCCTCATACAGGACTATTCATGGTCGGTGGTGGTGTTCCTAAGAACTTTGCTCAAGATACCGTTGTGGCTGCCGAATTGCTTGGATTTGAAGCTGCCATGCACAAGTATGCCGTTCAAATTACCGTAGCAGATGAACGCGATGGCGCTCTTTCTGGTTCCACCTTGAAGGAAGCTCATTCTTGGGGCAAGGTTGATATTGTGCAAGAGCAAATGGTCTTCTCCGAAGCCACCGTTGCTTTGCCTTTGATTGCTGGCTATGTCTATGGCAAGCGCAACTGGTGCGATCGCGCTCCTCGTCAACTAGCTCAAGTATTCAACAAGCCCTCGGTGGCGAACTTCACTAGTATTCCTGCTCCTGTAGGCGTTTAGAACTGTTCACCAAAGAGGCTCTTCGAGCCTCTTCTTTAGAAAAAACAAGGCTCTTTGAGCCTTGTTTTTTTGCTATTTTTGCTTGAGTATAAGTAAAGTAATGTCGTCATAGATTTTTTGTGTGCCAATATGCGATCGCAGATCCTCGATAACCGCCTGACGAATGACGATCGCCGAACCCGCCACATTCCTCACCACAACCTCACATAAGCGCTCCACACCATAGAGTTGACGCTGTTCATTTTCTGCTTCCGTAATACCATCGGTATACAGCACCATCACATCCCCTGCATCTAAATGGATCTGCTTTTGATCCACAAAATCAATAATTTCCTTCTCTAAACCGATGGGAAATCCTAAATCGATCGTATCAAACCTTTCTAACGTTCCATTCTTGCGAGCTACGATAATCTCTTCATGTTGACCACTTAATGTCAACTTCCCATGCTCATAATCGATCAAGGAGAGAGTTAAATTCTTGTCTGAAGACATTCTTTGAACATTGCCATAAATAGTACGATTCAACGTATCCAGAAACCGCACGGGATCTTCTTCATTATTTTCGAGTAAAGTACGCACCGCAGTTTGTACCATGATCATTAACATGCCGCTTTCCAGCCCATGCCCTGTGACATCGCCAATCCCAATTTTGATGCGTTCGTCCTGCTGCAAAACATCATAGTAGTCTCCTCCTACTTCGGCAGCAGGCTCCATAAAGCCCGCAATATCCAAGCCCCTGATTAAAGCTAGCTCTTTGTCCTTGGGCAAGATCATCTCTTGAAGCTTACGAGTGACATTTAACTCGCTACTCATACGGAGGTTTTCTTCCTTCAGCAAATTATTTAACGCAATAATTTGTTGGTTGGCTTTTTCTAGGGCGAGTTCCGCAGTTTTGCGCTGACTAATATCTTCAACCGTACCTTCGTAATAAAGAATTTTTCCCTGACTATCTCTCAATGCTCTTACATTTTCACTAATCCAAATAGGAGAGCGATCGCGTTTATATACCTGTGACTCAAAGCCCTTGATGGTGTCATTTGCCTCCATTAATTTTTGAAAAACTTGGCGGCGATCTTTTTCCACATAAAGTTGAGCTTGAATATCTACAATTTCCTCCAGCAATTGCTCTACAGATTCATAGCCATAGATTCGGGCGAGAGCTAAGTTAACGCTGATATACTTGCCATCCACAGTAGTTTGGAAAATCCCATCAACCGAGTTTTCAAAAATGCTACGATACTTTTCCTCGGACTCCTTAAGGGCGATCGCCACCTTGTTAAACGATCGCACAACCATGGATAGCTCATCTTTACTATCTAATTTAATGATACTTGTACCCCCTGAAGTCATTTGTTTAGAAGCAATATCTAACTGATAGACAGTTCGCATCACCGATAGATAAAAGCCAATAAACAAGTAGATAATGGCAACCATCACCACCGCTACAAAATTAACAATAAATTGCTTCCGATCCTTAAGTCCTTGAATTCGATCTATTAAAAGCTCATCAAGACGCTCTACCAAATCTCCCCACAACGTAAAGCTGCTTTCAAAAGCGCTTTGCATTTCTGTTTGATAAAGTGGTTCTTTGGAGGATAGATTAATGTCTTGAGTCGCTAATTGACTGGTATATGCATTAATCTCACTGATAATCACTACAAAATTTCGTAGCGATCCACCTAGCTCCTTACGCAAATTGCCACGGGGATTATTTTGAAAAGCTCTTTCAAGGTTTGCCGCCAGATCGTTGTTGTAGTCGCTGAGTAAGCTCGATAGAGAGATCAATGTAGCTCTTTTTTCGTTGCTGATCTCTTGCTTAAAGAGGATTTCCGATTCAACCTTCATCACCTTGTAAAGCAAACTTTGCATTTCAGGTAATTTAAGGCAAATAGCATCCATGAGATAGTAAGTATCTAAATCTGGATCGAGAATGAGATTTGAATAATCAATAATATGTCTACGAAATTGATTAATTGATTCAATTAATACATCATGATTGCGAAATCCTAAAAATTCTTGACTATCTATCAATGATTGCCATTTAAAGCGAATATCGTTTAGTTTACGCTCAGTTTGTAAGATTTTCCCCAATTTAATATCGATATCTGTTAAAGTTTGCAGCTTTTCGTCAATTTTTTTTTGCAAAGTTAGAAAAGATTCGGTGGTTGCTGACTGGTCTAGACGCTGAGAATCTTTATAAAATTCTCTTTGTAAGAGTAATTGCCTTTGAGGGATGTATTGCCAAAGCTGATTTATGGGACGGAGATAAGTATTTCCATAAATTTCTTTTTGGGTAAACTCTATACGACTATCTAATTCAGTAATCAGGAAATTCATCACTAATGCTAGTGGTAAGACAAATAACAGGCTGATCACTAAAAATTTCTGAGGATATTTCAGATGGTTCATGACTGCTATTGCTGGTTTAAATAGCTTCATATTTTGTGTGCGATAGTCTTCTAGGCTAGTTCTTGGCATACCGCAGCCTCTTAAAACTTGTCTATTTAGTTCTCAATTTTATACTCTTAGTGACCTTAAATCAGTCTGAGAAAGCTGAGTTTGTGATCAATAGAGACAACAAAACCTAAGTTTTGAATCGGTTACTCCTCCCTTTCACTCCATAGAATAAGCACTATAGCTATAGCTTATAGCTAGTCTTGACCCCAAGAAGCGAGTGGCGGCGCAAAGCTCCGCCACTCGCTTCTTGGGTTTTGGTTTGTCCTAATGCAAATAACTACAGCTATATAAAAGTGAAATAAGTAGGCGTGCGCGGCGAAGCCGCGCACGCCTACTTATTTCATTGGGAGTAAGTAGCTAGGCGTAATTTAGTGGTGTAGTTTTCTAACCTCTTCACTAGGAACAGATCGTAAAATAAGCCGTCTTAATGGATTAAGCTTAGGTTAAGATTAGGTTAATAAAAAATATTGTCGATCATAATATTCATAGTTATTAACTTGAATCCCTAAAAGCTAATGAAACCGCCTACTTAAAGGCGAATCTTTCAGGATCTTTAAGACTACTCACCCATTTACCTTGAGTTGCTATCTAAGGAGGGAAATTATGTCTCATACAAAATTTATGTTTCCCCAGTCCCGTTACTACGGTACTTTTACTCCAGAAAACTTGATGTTTAATGCCAATTTGCAAGAGTTTTCCCATCGAGTCAGCATAATTTGTGCGTTAGAAACTGGCGGCAAGTTATCAGCCCACGAGGCTTATTCAAAGATTGAAGAGCTATGGCAGCAATTAAATCAGTCAAAGCAAAATTTACTCTAAGCCACTACTTTTAAACAGGGTCGAGATTGATACGCAGCAGATCTGCTGCGTATCAATCTCGACCCTGTTTAATTTTGCGCTCCAGCCAAAACCCCAAATGGCTACATCGGGCTACAAAATTTATGTGTGGATTTGCCAACAATTAATCTAACTTTCACGCTTAGTGCTAATCTTATAGATGGCTCGGATCTATGCGATCTTAACGCCCGAATCGTGTCAGGGTCGGAAGGCAGCAGCACTAAGGGATGCTTAAGATAGGCGTAGTACCCGGGCTACTTTTTTAGGTTTAGAAATGGGTTTAGGAGAGATTCATGGGTCGGGCGAAAAAAGTCGTACTTGCGTATTCGGGCGGCGTTGATACATCTGTATGCATTCCTTATCTAAAACAAGAATGGGGTGTTGAAGAAGTCATTACCCTTGCGGCAGACCTAGGACAAGGGGATGAGTTAGGCCCCATTAAGCAAAAGGCTCTAGATTCAGGTGCATCCGTCTCGCTAGTTAGAGATGTAACTAAGGAATTTGTCACGGACTATGCATTTCCTGCAATTAAGGCAAATGCGCTTTATGAAAGCCGTTATCCTTTAACAACAGCATTAGCCCGTCCTCTGATTGCCAAGATTTTGGTAGAAGCAGCAGCAGAATATGGAGCGGATGCCGTTGCTCATGGATGTACTGGTAAAGGAAATGATCAAGTGCGATTTGATGTATCGATCGCGGCTTTGAATCCTGATCTTAAGGTGCTAGCTCCTGCTCGCGAGTGGGGTATGAGTCGTGAAGAAACGATCGCCTATGGTGAAAAGTTTGGTATTCCTTCACCCGTTAAAAAGTCCTCACCTTTTAGCATCGATCGCAACTTGCTTGGACGCAGCATCGAGGCAGGTCCTCTAGAAGATGCTTGGAACGAGCCACCCGAAGAAATTTATGACTTCACCAAGGCGATCAGCGATACTCCCGATGAGCCAACCTATACAGAAATTGGCTTTGAGAAAGGACTTCCCGTATCGCTCGATGGTCAAGCCCTTGAGCCAGTGGAATTAATCACTAGACTCAATGCGATCGCTGGCGGTAATGGCTATGGACGCATCGACATGGTAGAAAATCGCCTCGTGGGAATCAAGTCTCGCGAAATCTACGAAGCTCCTGCGATGTTGGTGTTGATCCATGCTCACCGTGATCTCGAAAGTCTCGCCTTGCCCTCTGACCTAGCGCAGTACAAGCGTAGTGTCGAAGAAACCTATGGCAAGATTATCTACAACGGCTTATGGTACAGCCCCCTCAAAGATGCCCTTGATGCTTTCATCGATAAGAGCCAAGAGCGGGTCACAGGCGTAGTTCGCGTCAAGTTCTATAAAGGCAATGCAACTATTGTCGGTCGCAAGTCGGTTAACTCCCTCTACGACGAAAACCTTGCCACCTACACCAGTGCTGACCAATTTGACCATAAAGCCGCCGAAGGTTTTATCTATGTCTGGGGTCTGCCAATCCGTGTATGGGCGCAGAAAACCAGATAGGTAGCTAACATTCCGAATAAAAGAAAGGCGGCGCAACGCGCCGCCTTTCTTCTATGGGGATTTGGCAACAGCAAACATTTTGAGGCTTTGACTTTGATGTCCGTGCAAAGCGCTGTAAACTTTAAGAGAGGTTTGCCTAGCAAATCTCTCTTAAAGTTTATTGGGCGACCTATGACACAAGTACCTTTACCTGAAGAGCGCATCCTGTTTAAAGGAAATCCTGCGGTGATTGGGAGTGTGACTCGACTATTAATCGTAATTTTTACGTTGGGGATCGGTGCGATCTGGTTCTGGCTAAGATCTATCAATACACAGTATCTAATTACCTCCCAAAGAATTGTTATAGAAATTGGAGTATTTTCAAAAAATATTGAAACCCTCGAAATCTATCAAGTTGACGATATCCTATTAGAAAAGCCTCTAAATCAGCGCATTATGGGAACTGGCAATATCATGTTAGTTACTCGCGATCATAGTACTCCCCAAGTTTTGTTAGAACGCTTACCTATTGATGTGAGGGAACTGTATGAACAGATGCGTCCATGCATTCAACAGTCTCGATTTCGATTTCGAGTCCATGACAGCGAAAATCCTAGGGAATTTTAGGATGTCTCCCGTATAATTTGGTGTAAATCGCCAGATATAAACTCAGGGACGCAAAAGATTCATGGATGTAAAAGCCGCAGTTGCCTTTGCCGCAGGTCACCCCCTCAAGATTGAGACAGTCCAGTTAGAGCCGCCTAAGGCTGGCGAAGTCCTAGTCGAAATCAAGGCTACGGGAGTTTGCCATACCGATGCTTTTACCTTATCAGGTGCTGATCCTGAAGGCTTATTTCCGACTATTCTCGGACATGAAGGTGCGGGTGTAGTGGTTGAAGTAGGCGCAGGCGTGACTTCTCTGAAAGCAGGCGATCGCGTAATTCCTCTCTATACCCCCGAATGTCGTAACTGTTCCTATTGCCTCAGTGGTAAAACGAACCTCTGTCAAGCGATCCGCGTCACCCAAGGTCAAGGCTTAATGCCCGATGGAACTAGCCGTTTCTCCATCAATGGTGAAAAAATTCATCATTATATGGGAACTTCCACCTTTGCGAACTATACCGTTCTTCCTGAAATCGCACTTGCCAAAATCCGTAATGACGCACCTTTCGAGAAAGTCTGCTATATCGGCTGTGGAGTCACGACTGGCATCGGTGCGGTAATTAATACCGCCAAAGTTGAATATGGCTCTAATGTCGTTGTCTTTGGCTTAGGAGGCATCGGCTTAAACGTCATTCAAGCAAGTCGGATGGTCGGCGCAAATATGATCGTCGGCGTAGATATTAATCCTCAAAAACGCGCCCTTGCAGAAAAAATGGGGATGACCCATTTTGTAAATCCCAAGGAAGTCGAAGGCGATCTCGTTCCCTATCTCGTAGATTTAACTAAAGGCGGCGCAGACTATAGCTTTGAATGTATAGGCAGACCAGAGACGATGCGCCAAGCGCTTGAATGCTGTCACAAGGGTTGGGGAGTGAGTGTGATTATCGGTGTAGCAGGTGCGGGTCAAGAAATTAGTACTAGACCCTTTCAATTAGTCACAGGTCGGGTCTGGAAAGGTACTGCCTTTGGTGGTGCAAAGGGACGAACTGATGTTCCTAAGATTGTCGATTGGTATATGGAAGGTAAAATCGATATCGATAGTCTAATTACAAATGTAATGCCCATTGAGCGGATTAATGAGGCTTTCGACCTAATGCACAGAGGCGAGGCAATTCGGACAGTACTAACTTTCTCTTAAGATAGAAGATCGTGGAGTGCAAGCACCGTCATCAACTTGAGGCAACAAAATGGAAAATCAATTAATTGTAAGAGATCGTGAAATTCTCTCTGGAATACCTGTATTTAAGGGAACTAGAGTTCCTGTAAAGAATTTGGTTGATTATCTTGAAGCAGGAGACTCTCTGGAAGATTTTTTAGATGACTTCCCAACTGTGCAGAAAGAAAAAGTAGTGAAGTCTTTAAATCTATCAATCAAATATTATTTGGCGCATGATTAGGGAAGTGCTGCTTGATGAGTGCTTGTCCAGAAAATAAAAAGGCTAGTATTATAGATATCTCTAATTACATCAATTAATCATGAAACATATCAAAATTGTGGTAGAAAAACATCCAGAGGGTTATGTGGCTTATCCTCTAGGCATTCAAGGGGTTGTAGTTGGTGAGGGAGATTCCTATGAAGAGGCTCTCAATGATGTGCGATCGGCGATCTTGTTTCATGTGGAAACTTTTGGGCGATCGGTTTTAGATGAGGTTGATGTAGCTTGTTGCTTGTAGCAAAGAAATTCTGTGAAGTCTTTAACTTGCAAAATCGATTCTTCGGGAAGTAGTTCTAGTAATGCTAAAAGTTGCTGTTTTACTTTATGTTTGTCGCTTTGTTGATGAGCATTTATTGGATTTATTTGATGAGGATAGAGCGTCTCTACATCTAGGGTGTCACGAAATGATTCGGGATCGTCTTGAGATGCTTCGATCATATCGCCTTCAGTGGTGAACTTTAGCCATCCACCAAATAGTTTGACTAGGTAGGCTTCACCATCTTTAAATATTTCCACGATCGCACCATCAGTCCCTTGTGGGGCAATTCCACTAGAGTGAAGATGAATGTCTTGATTTAAGGTAACGGAATCAAACATTTGAAACTTACTCATGTTTTTCCCTCTTTGCGATGGCGAAGTGGATTTTTACACTCGATTATTGACATTCAAGATAGTCAGACCAACAATTTCATCATTTTGATAGCGGATTAAAATATCGTCATCTGTGAGTTCGCTATCATCGGCAGGAAGTGCGGGTTGATGAAAATTGATGTATAACACATCGGCTTCGACATCATAAAAAGTCCAAGTATTTTTCTTGGGTAGGTTTTTAATTGCATTAGCTAAGTTGAGATAGCTAGGAATTTTGAGAGGGTTTAATGGGAGCGTGACCATACTTCTTTGCGTTTGTTGAGAGAATTGATACGTTTAGTTAGATAGGCGGTGATGACAAACCCATCTTCTTCTGCTTCTTTGTAAATTGTAACCAAATACTTATTATCACCTAGCAGCTTGACTGCTAAAAGTTCACCATTATTGCCTTCTAGAATTTTATCAGGATTTTCTATGGTTTGCATGATTTCGGATTGGAGGTTGAGAAGTTCGGGATGTCCTGCGGTTATATGTTGCCATCTTTCCTCGGTTAAGCGAATGGTTAGTCCGTTTTTAGCGGATGCGATAAGGGGCATAGTTTTTGTCGATTTAGACGACTTCTATAGGTTTCTCGTAATTGGTTTGTCATAGAAATATAAAAAAAGAAAAAGTCCTCACGCCAGAAAGAACTTAGATAACCACCCGAAAACCGAGGAGGCTGTCGCGAAAATCCGTATCTTCCCAGAAGCGAACCGCCGAACGACAAATGAACGCGTAGTTGAACCACGAGCCGCCACGCCATATACGTCTGTTTTGTTCGCCGCCAACCAGCCAATCAGTTCCGTCCGTTGGTGCGCCATTGTAATTGTCATGCCATACATCTTCACACCATTCCCAGACATTACCACTCATATCGTAAATACCAAGCTCATTGGCTTTTTTCTGACCCACAGGATGGGTTTTATTACCAGAATGTTATACCATCCCACCTCATCCAAATTATTACTTCCTGCATATTCATAGCCTTTGCCTTGATTACCACCTTTCGCGGCATATTCCCATTCTGCTTCACTAGGTAATCGCACTTTCTGTCCTGTTTTTTGCGATAGTTTCTGACAAAACTCCATAGCATCATGCCAACTAACCTGTTCTACAGGATTTTGAGCAACCTTAAAGTTTGACGGAGTATTACCCATCACCGCCTGATATTGCGCCTGTGTGACAGCATATTTGCCAATCAAAAATTCACGCAAGTTCACCCGATGAATCGGCTTTTCTTCATCACGTTCATTACCTCCCATATCAAAACTACCCGCCGCCACTTTCACCAGTTCTAACTTCACGCCATTCCCACAGTCCAACACAAGGGAATTACTCGAAGTTGATATAGGAGTCTGTACTGGCTGTGAAAATATTCCTGATAAGATACTTGGTTTGGCTGGTTGTGATTGGACTATGGGTAATGGTGCAAGCTTAACTGGAGCCGCTTTTAGTTGCAACACTTGCAAAGTCTCTATAACTGAATTGGGTCTTTCCTTGACCCTGTAAGCAGTCATCCGATCCAATAACTTCCCAAACTCATCGCTCACCACCTTCCCGTTCAAAAACTGTCGCCATTGATATTCATTTTCCAAAACGTCATAGAGCGTAAACGGTTCCACATTCGTGAGCAAATGCAAACAAGTCACACCCAACCCAAACAAATCGCTCTGAAACACCGATTTACCCAACATTTGCTCAGGAGCGCCATAACTCGGCTTCCCGATACCCGTCCCCGTCTTTGCCAATAACGTCGCCGTTGCGTGCTTTGCCGCCCCAAAATCTACCAACACCAACTTTTGATCACTGCGCCGCCGAATGATATTGTCTGGCGAAATATCGCGATGGATTACTGACTTGCTATGCACAAACTCCAAAATTTGCAGCACCTCCCCCAACACATCCCGCACCTGCTGCTCACTAAAAGCCCCAACTCGCCTTAACTCCTGCTCCAAAGTCTCACCATCGATAAACTCTTGGATGAGGTACTGCTTACCCTCATGGATTGTAAAAGATAGAAGTTCAGGAATTTGCGGATGCTTACCCAAATCATCAAGCCGCTTTGCCTCCTGCTCAAACAACCTGATGGCGACATCCAAAGTGCCTTGACTCGCATTAGGATTGATCGTCTCAAAAGCAAACTGCTTAATCACACAACGCGGCTGTGATGGCTTCGACTCATCCTGAGCCAAGAAAGTCTTACCAAATCCCCCTTTACCGATTACCTTCAAAGCGCGGTAACGCTCTTGAATTTGTAGCTTTGCGCCACATTGGGCGCAGAATTTTGTGGTTAAAGGATTAGCGCGATCGCAAGCAAGGCACAGGCAGTTACTCATGCTAAATAAATCTTAGAAAATTTAGATTGCTATATTTTAGCAAAAACAAAAAACTCAGCTAAATAGCTGAGTTTTTTGTTGGTTTACCTACTTGCTTTGACCTTCTTCTCGGCTAGCAGTCTGAATATAGAGGGTTAACAAGAAAACGGTAGGTACAAATATTGCTAAGACGGTAGCTAGAAGACCGAGAAAATTAGTTTCCATAAATTTGATTTTGAGTGCTGATTTTAAAGATTTTAATGTCTGTAGATATTTTAAGTGGAAAAATGATTACTCTTACGAAAAAATTAAAACCAAAAAAGAGAAGGGGCGTTTTACGCCCCTTCTCTTTTTTGGTTTTAAGCTTCCCAGAGTTTGCTGATATTTTTTTCAAGACGCTCTTCAGCTTCGGCAAATACTTGAGCAGAATTATCGAGCATCTCGCCAGCATGAAGTTCTAGGAGTTTGGTCGAAAGGGCAATCCGATTGCGAGACTCATCAATATCAATAATCACCGCCTTAATCACATCATTAAGTTGAAATACACGGGTAGGATCGCCAACGGCTTTTTGACTCATTTCCTTGACATGGAGTAAGCCCGAAACTCCTGAGAACTCTACAAATGCGCCAAAAGGTCGAATATTGGTCACTTTACCTGTAACCAATTGTCCCTTAGCAAGTTGGTTTAAGGCTGCAAGTTTTGCCGCCTGACGGTTGGACAAGACTAACTTTTTGCGAGTTTCATCAGCATCTAAAACCATTACAGGCATCTTTGTGCCTACAAGTTTTGCTAGATCAGTGGTGTCGGTCAGGTGCGAGCGCGGTACAAACCCACGTAAACCCACCGCATCGACGATTACACCGCCACTATTCGTACCAATTACCTTGGTTTCAAACACTTGCGATTCGGCTTGGTAGGTGCGAAGAGTTTCCCAAGCTTGCTTAAATAATAAACGGCGCACGGATAGTTTGACTTCCCCATCCGCATTCTGACTGCTAATAATCAGAAATTCGTACTCATTGCCAATGGGGAAAACATCACTAGAGCGTAAAGAACCACTGAGAGTAGCTTCTTCACTGGGTAGGAATCCTAAAGATTTTGCGCCAATATCGACATAAATGCCACTACTTTCAACGGAGATCACCTTGCCCTTAACTATTTGCCCCACAGCAAATTCGTAGTTATGTTCGGCGAGGGCGTTGGCAAAGTCATCGGCAGAAAATGGCTGAATATTTTTTGTGGCGTTCATGGATAGAGATAAATATGCTAAAGATGCGTAGCTTTACTTGCGTGTATTTTAATGCAATTGTTCATGCATTTGTCTTGTAGTGATAAATAATGGGGACATAAAACTCAATAGCAGAGTTGCGGCGCAGATCTCTATGGGGTTAAGCAACCTACTTTATATTTGAGAATGCATTAGACTAGTAACATAACAAAGTCAACCGATTACCGCATCGACGGGGTTCTAAGGAGCGACAGGCAGTGATGTCTTCTGTAAACAAAGTCTTTTGGGCAAACTTTTGGCGGCGCGTCAAAACGACAGCCGTAAGTTTAGCAATAGTACAGGGTGTAGCCATGACAGCGCCTACACCAGTGCGTGCTGACGGTGAAACCGCGTCATCTATGGGCTATACGGAGCTACTTTCCAATGTGAAAGATAACAAAGTCCAAAAGATCGATCTTGAAAGTAACGGGCTGGCGGCGGAAGTAGTTCTAAAAGACGGACGCAAAGCCAGAGTTGACTTGATTGCCCGTGACGGAAACACCGAGTTGATGAAGGCTATACGGGAGAATAATGTCGATATTGCGGTAAGAGCGCCTCAACAGCCAACCTTACTTTGGCAATTGGCAAGTACTTTTTTTGTGCCACTATTGTTAATTTTTGTGTTGCTAATGGTGTTACGCCGACTTAGTAATGCCCCCGGAGGTCCGGGACAGACCCTAAGCTTTGGCAAGACTAAGGCAAGATTTTCGCCAGAAGCGAAAACAGGAATCATGTTTGAAGATGTGGCGGGAATTGACACTGCTAAGGAAGAATTGCAAGAAGTTGTCACTTTTCTGAAACAGCCCGATCGCTTTACGGCGGTTGGTGCAAAAATCCCCAAGGGCGTATTGCTAATTGGTCCTCCCGGAACTGGTAAGACGCTTTTAGCTAAGGCGATCGCGGGAGAGGCGGGTGTACCATTTTTCTCGTTGTCGGGTTCCGAATTTGTGGAAATGTTTGTGGGTGTGGGTGCATCCCGCGTCCGCGACCTATTCCAAAAAGCCAAGGAAAATGCGCCTTGCATTATTTTTATTGATGAAATTGATGCCGTCGGTCGTCAACGGGGCGCGGGCATCGGTGGCGGTAATGATGAGCGTGAGCAAACCCTTAACCAAATGCTTACGGAAATGGATGGTTTCCAAGGTAATTCAGGCGTAATTGTGGTGGCGGCAACCAATCGCCCTGATGTCTTAGATAGCGCCCTACTCCGTCCCGGTCGTTTTGATCGCCAAATTACGGTGGACTATCCCGACTACAAGGGTCGCCAAGAAATCCTCAAAGTCCATGCGCGTAATAAGAAACTAGAAGAAAATGTATCGATTGAATCGATCGCCCGTTTAACTCCCGGATTTGCAGGAGCTGATTTGGCGAACTTGCTTAATGAAGCCGCAATTCTAGCCGCTCGTCGCTACAAAGAGGCGATCGGTGAACTGGAAATTGCCGATGCGATCGATCGCGTTACCATCGGTTTAAGCATGAAGCCGATGCTCGACAGCTCCAAGAAGCGTCTAGTTGCCTATCACGAAGTTGGTCACGCCTTGGTGATGACCCTACTCAAAAATGCATCTCTCCTCGACAAAATTACGATTGTGCCGCGTTCGGGTGGTATCGGTGGCTTTGCTAAGGGTGTTCCCGACGAGGAATATGGGCTAGAGTCGCGATCGCAAATTCTGGACACGATTACAATGATGCTCGGTGGTCGTGCTGCGGAGGAAGTGGTTTTTGGTGATGCCGAAATTACCACAGGTGCATCGGGAGATTTTCAGCAGGTTGCCCGCTTAACTAGACTGATGGTGACTCAGTTTGGCATGTCGGAACTAGGTTTGGGTGCTCTGGAATCAGAAAGCGGTGAAGTTTTCTTGGGTCGTAATTTTATGCCCCAAAGTGATTACTCAATTAAGCTAGGCGATCGCATTGATCGGCAGATTCGTGAAATCGCTCAAACCTGTTACAACACTGCTAAAACACTCATCGAAGATAATCGCGATCTATGCGATCGCCTTGTGGACATTCTTCTTGATGTGGAAACCCTTGATGGTGAGGAGTTCCGTAAAATTGTGGCGGAATATACGCAGCTACCCGAAAAGAAAACGGCTTCAGTCAAGTTTTAATGATTAAAAAAGGCGGCGCAATGCGCCGCCTTTTTTTTATTCTAAAATATTCAGTGCGATCGTATTGCTTGAGCTATGACACCAATTATTGCCCCTGAGCTTGAGTCTGTTCAACAAATTCAAGAAGTTCAAAAAGAAATATTTTATCCTTCTGAGGATGGCGAACCTTTGGCTGAGACTTCTGTTCATGCCGATGCAATTATTGCAACGGTAGCTGTTTTACGCAATTATTTAGCCGAAAAGTTTGTAGAGCGATCGTCTGTTGTCCTTGCAGATCAGTTTTTATATTACGCAAAGGGCTTTCCTAGATTACGGGTTGCGCCAGATGTGATGGTGATTTTTGATATTCCTCAACAACCCTATGACAATTACAAAATTTGGGAAACAAGCAAAATACCCAGCGTAATTTTTGAGATGACTTCGGCAAGTACACAAGCTCATGATCAAACGAAAAAGCGAGAGCTTTACGAAAGCATTGGGGTTTTGGAATATTGGCTTTTTGATCCTAAAGGTGAATGGATTCCTGAAAAATTACGCGGCTATCGTCGTCAAGCGAATCTCCCAGAAAGGGAAGAAGATTTATTGATTTATGAAGCGATCGCTGATGGCTTGAGTCAGGTTTTAGGATTACGCCTTGAAGTTGAAGGTTCTCTAATCAATTTCTATCGCCAAGACAATGGCGAAAAGTTGTTAATTCCTAGTGAGTTATTTTCGGCTCTGCAAGAACAGACTCAACGTGCCGAATCTGCGGAAGAAAGGGCTAGACTTGCCGAACTAGAGGCTCAAAAATTACGCGATCGCTTAGCTGCATTAGGTGTAGAACCATAAAATGATCAACAAATATCTATATTCTGGTCTTTCTAGATATGTTGTTATCTAAAATGGTAACAACCCAATCTGAGAAAAGCTATGGCTAAAACTTTGACGATTACGCTTTCAGATAATTTGGAAGAAGAGTTAACGGCTCAAGCAGTACGCCTAAATCAATCTCCTGAAGCGATCTTGTTACAGGCTTTGACTAGGCAGTTAAAGTTTTTATCTCAGATTAGCTTGTTACCAGTTACAGAAACCGATCCGCTCTTACGGTTAATTGGTTCTATTGATGTTGATATACCCGCTCTTACTGAAAATTGCGATCGCTATATCGGTCAAGATCTTTATCAGGAGCTACAAGTGAATGAATAGTTTGTTTGTTAATACACAGGGATAGACAAGTCTTTTTATTTGTCAGGGGTAAGTATAAATTCCAGATCTTGAGCGCCATGTAAAACCCGAAGGATTTCAACAGTTTCAGGGGATTGAATCTGATAAAAAATGATGTATTTCGTAAACCCTTTAATTTGGTACTGGCGAACTTGAGTTAGCTGTGGATGGCTGAAGTTACTAAGTCTGCCGATCGCGGGAAACTGAGCGATAACATTAAATGTGGCTTCAGCAGAGTAGAGCAAGCGATCGCTTGCATCAAGATTTTCCAGACTGATATTGGTTGCATGGGCAATTAGATCCTGAATGACGATCGGACGTTTGTTGATGTTAGCCATTGGGTCTTAGCTATTCTGAGTGCGATCGCTATGGTTGTTGCGGACTGATTGACGGATTGCATCCCAATCATCGCTGGTCATGGGAGTTGGATCTCCTGAAGCAATACCTTCGAGAATGAGTGGTTCAAGGTATTGTTTGCGCGACTGATCTTGCTGAATTAAGGTTTGAATGTAGTCATTGGCATTGGAATAATATCCTGATGCTATTTGCTCTTGCAAGTATAGGGTCAAAGCTTCAGGCAGAGTGACTGTTAGGGTTGTCATCGTTAGGCTGATGTAACTATATTTTTTGAGTATAGATTATTTTAAAATAGTAAAGGCGGCGCAATGCGTCGCCTTTCTTGCTTATTTTGATTTTTTAAACTTTTTACGCAAGAGCCAACCGCCGCCGAGGACGGCTATGCCAAACTGTGGCGAAAAGTCAAAGGGAACAGGCGTAGCATCTATAGCATTGACTTGAAAAGAATAGCGATTCGCGTTATTAAAGTAGCTTCCACCATTGTTGTTACTGCTCCTATAACTATCAAAAGTAGCAACTCCTGTTGGCGCGACAGCAGGAAAACTCCCAAACCAAGCATAATTACCAGATGTTGCATCGACTAATAGCCAATAGCGCGTATCTGCGGCAAAGGTGAAGTTGGCAGTGGGAGTGAAGGTGAAGTCACTCGCTGCATCAGAATTAGATGTAGGGTTAGTGAAGAAAACTGTCTGGAGTGTGGCTCCTAATGGACTGGTACTTGTTTTAGTGGCATCGGCATAGATTTGCAGCAGGGCGACATCACCATCAGTATCGGTGTTGTAGGTTGAGAGTCGCAAAACGATGTTATCTAATTGATAGCCCACGCCTACGGGTAATGTGAAACCGACAGCAGTCTGCTGAACGCCAGCAGAAATGTTAGCACCACCACCACCATCATTTGAAGGTAAGTTACCGATCAGATTAATTGCTTCGGCGGAGCTAGAAAAGGCTAGAGTGGTTGCTAGGAGAGCAGTCACCCCCCCATTTTTATTTTAGATTTGAGCATTTGGTGACAGGTTGTTAGGTAGGGATTTACAGGCAAGGGGCTTAAGCCGCTTATTTATATAGATTAGAGTTGAAAATTGCAGCTACTTTCGACAAAGCATACTTTGCTGATAAATAAATAGCAATACTGCGTTTGACTTGTCTAATTGGCATTTTTCGCTCATTTAGGAAATTTATTAGGACTGACGCAGAATTGTCTAAGACCCTCACCCCTAGCCCCTCTCCCAAAAACTACCGTGTACACACAAGTCATAAAACCCAGTCAAGTCAACATTTAATCGCCCCCTAGCCCCCAATTCTGGGGGAACAAGAAAAGAAAATTCTTTCAAAGTCCCCCAGAATTGGGGGATTTAGGGGGCTTAGATAAATCGCAACGTAGACACTTAGACTTGTGTGTACACGGTAGCTCCCAAAAAGGGAGAGGGGAACAAGAAAAATATCTTACTCCCCTTCTCCCAGAACGGGAGAAGGGGGTGGGGGATGAGGGCAAAAGCGATCTGAACTGATATAGAAAAAGTCGGGGATCTGGACATACACAGGTTACATTTACATTCCTGTTAATCAAAGCGATCGCGTTATGATTAACCTGACTGCCACACAGCTTTAATCATGACAACGATCGCTTATCTTGGTCCCGCAGGTACATATTCAGAAATGGCAGCCTTGCGCTATTTGCAGCTTAGTCATCCAGACCTAGAACACGATCCATCGCGAATGTGTCCCTATCCGACGATACCCCAAGCAATTAACGCCGCCGAAAAAGGTAATGTGGAAATCGCGGTCGTGCCTGTGGAAAACTCTATCCAAGGCGGCGTAACCATGACCCTTGATAGCCTCTGGCAATCGGAAGCTTTACAAATTCAACAAGCGATCGTTCTCCCGATCGCCCATGCTCTGATTACCCGTGCCGAAAAACTGGAAGATATTAGAACTGTCTATTCCCATCCTCAAGGCTTAGCCCAATGTCAGCAATGGCTCGATCAACATTTGCCTAATGTGCAGCAAATTGCTACAGATTCCACTACCGATGGACTCCATACGGTTGCAGAAGATTTAACTGCGGCGGCGATCGCCTCTCAACGCGCTGCTGAATTGTATAACCTACCGATTTTGCAATTTCCCATTAACGATCAACCCGATAACTGCACCCGTTTTTTAGTTTTAGGACATAAACCCAGCACCCAAGGCACGCATACATCCCTAGCCTTTAGCCTCAATCGCAATATTCCCGGAGCTTTAGTTAAGCCCTTGTTAGTCTTTGCCGATCGCCATATTAATTTAAGTCGCATTGAGTCTCGCCCCACCAAGCGATCGCTTGGCGAATATATCTTTTTTCTAGATATCGAAGTTAGTTCTCAGGAATCGAACTTCCATGAAGCATTACAAGAATTAAAAACCGTTACCGAAAATCTCAAAATTCTCGGCAGTTACGCCATCCATAATTGCTAAACTCCAAGAAACTGATTCTCACGCTTTGCGTGAGAATCAGTTTCTGTTATGGCTCTGTCATAAAATAAAGAACCAGATTTTGATGGCGCGGCAGAGCCGCGCCATCAAAATCTGGTTCTTTATTAAGTTATGGAACCCTTATCTTTTTGAGTGAGCTAAACGCTTATTTCGCATCAGGACATTTGCGCCCTCATTGGTTTGCTCAATCACTAGTACAGGTGTAGGCTTCGCATTTTGATCCCAACTGATCACGGCAAGTTTGCCTTGAATCGTAGGTTGCCAGTTGCGATTTTCATCGGAAGCTGAAACAAAGTTTTCTAAACCACTAGCCAAATCCTTAAGAATACTTTGAGAACCATGGGCAGGAATTTTGGCTAATTTGACATGAATACGAAAAAGAACCCGAATTTGCGAATCATCATGATGTTCAGGCTGGTAGGAAACATCGAAAATGACATCAATTTTGCGGACATTGCCATTTTCCTCTTCCGTAGGCATTAAGGCAGGCGCAACTTTGTGACGGAGATTAACTTTTATCTGCGCCAAAATAATGTCACAAAAGTGAGGTTCCTCCATTCTCATACTGAGGTAGTCGAGATTAAATTCACGGGAATGAATTAGATCGGGATTACGTTCATGGTCATCAATTGTATGTAGCGCTAATTTGAGTTTTTTGAGCAGTTCTTGATTCTTGATTTGTTCCACCCTTAACTGTTCGCGAGTTCTTCGCAATTGCCAGTAATGATAGGCAGTTGCGCCAAGAGCGCTCCAAAGTAAAACTATCAACAAACTCACACCCATCACATTTTGGAGAGGCATAGTTGTCTGTTCGATCGCGCTAAATAGTCCTTCGGGTTCGCTAGTCTTTGCGGTATTCACAACCTTAGATGCATTCAACATATCCCAGCCTCAATTAATCTACTAAAAAGCTTATGAAAATTTCATCCAATTATTTTTTTTCCTCCCACCTGCCTGAAATATGAATTTCTGCCGCGATCGCAAGTTCTTACAAATAATCTTCGCATTTCCCCTCAATAAAATTATTCCCTCAAATAATTTAGAAATTTCACTATGCCTGCATAAAAAGATAAGTGGCGGCGCAAAGCGTCGCCACTTATCCTTGGGTAAACAACGTTATATTATAGATATAAATAGCTTGAAGCCCTGAATAGTAAGCCTTGACCAAGTTTCAATTTGACTCCATCCCAGATGCCATTAACGACCTTAAATCTGGTCGCCTAATTATCGTTGTCGATGATGAAAACCGTGAAAACGAAGGCGATCTAATTGGAGCGGCGCAATTTGCAACTCCTGAAATGATTAACTTTATGGCAGTCAAAGCAAGGGGCTTAATCTGCCTAGCGATGACTGGCGATCGCCTTGATAATTTAGATTTGCCCCTCATGGTTGATCGCAATACCGATAGCCAACAAACCGCTTTCACCGTCAGCATTGATGCGGTCGAAGGAACCTCCACAGGAATTTCGGCGGAGGATCGTTCGCGCACAATTCAAGCCGCGATTAACCCTCATACTCGCCCTAATGATCTGCGTCGTCCGGGACATGTATTTCCCCTCCGAGCCAAAGATGGCGGCGTATTAAAACGAGCAGGACATACGGAAGCAGCCGTTGATTTATCGCAGATGGCAGGGCTATATCCCGCAGGCGTAATTTGTGAAATTCAGAATGATGATGGCTCGATGGCGCGTTTGCCTGAGTTGATCGAATATGCCAAACTGCACAACCTCAAATTAATTAGCATTGCCGATTTGATTAGCTATCGCCTTACCCACGATCGCTTTGTGAAGCGGGAGGCGATCGCCAGTTTGCCATCCCTATTTGGTAATTTCCGCGTCTATGCCTATCGCAATATCATTGATAACACCGAGCATTTAGCGATCGTCAAAGGCGATCCACAGGAATTTGCCGACAATGAAGTGCTAGTCCGAGTCCATTCGGAATGTTTGACAGGTGATGCCCTCGGCTCCCTACGTTGTGATTGTCGCGGGCAGTTGCAAAGCGCCTTAAAAATGATTGAATTTGCCAATTGGGGCGTAGTCATTTATCTCAAGCAAGAAGGGCGCGGCATTGGACTAATTAACAAGATCAAAGCCTATGCCCTCCAAGATGGCGGATTAGACACGGTTGAGGCAAATGAAAAGCTAGGTTTTGGGGCTGATCTGCGTACCTATGGGGTTGGGGCGCAAATGTTGCATGATCTAGGAGTCAAAAAAATGCGCCTGATCACCAATAATCCCCGCAAACTAGCAGGGCTGAAGGGTTTTGATATTGAAGTAGTTGGGCGTTTGCCTCTGCTGATCGAAACCAACGAATATAACTCGCGCTATCTCGAAACTAAGGCGGAGAAATTAGGGCATCTACTCCTGCAAACTAAGCTGGTCACCTTGGGCATTTGCTGGACAGGTGATATATCGTCAGATTATTTGGCGCAATTACGAGAAGTTGCCTCGGAGAATGACCTGCTATTGCAGGAGGAAAATTCTCCCAATTTGGCTAGTCTTTTTGCCAATGGTGCGAGCCTATCTCCTGAGGCAGCTAGCAAAAAAGATTCCTCCCAGTCTCCCGCTCATAAGCTTTCGATTGTGCATTTAGGCTTCGATCGCTCCAATGAAATTTCCGAGGATTGGTACGAGCAGCCCAATCATCCCTACCGCCAAGCGATCGTGCGAGTCTTTAAGCATCTAAAGCAATGGGAGCAAATCACCACGTTTAAATTTTTTGTAGCCACAAAGGATGCGGAACTGCCCGACGAATTTGAGGATACGATCAATTTGGGGCTAGCTTGGAATAGTCCTTGGAAAAGCGATCGCCTGTACGAGTGGTTTAACTTTTTCCACCACGACGGCGACGGTCTTGCCATTCTAGATAAGTAAGATAGCCAATGCCACCTGTGGTAAGCGCTAGCAAGATGATCGCAATCCAGAAAAAAGAATTAAGAACAATAGCTTCTGACATATACCTTGGTTACAAAATTTAAACTTTTTATCCCAATTCACCAAAGTGCTAACACTTTGGTGAATTGAAACCCAAATCTATAGCTGTGGTCACTTGTATTAGGACAAATCAAAACCTAAGAAGACGAGTTGCGGCGCTTCGCGCCGCAACTCGTCTTCTGGTTTTGTGTCCTAACAAGATTGACCACAGCTATACTAAGGATTTTAAAACAGAAAATGTCTACGCCATTTTCTGTTTTGGTACGACATCATAAAGGCGGCGCAATGCGCCGCCTTTATATTTTGGAATAGAGAAGCACGATTTATAAACCGTTACGTCCCCACACAACGAAAGCGATCGATAGTGTGAACATACCCAACAAACCAAACCAACCTAGTGACAAGATATCCATAATTTGTAACGATTTATAGACTTAAGGACAATTTAAATAAACTTTTCTAAATCTCATCATACGCTTTCCTGTGCTTTACGCCCACAGCAAAATGTTAAGTCGAATGTCTATAGCAACTTTTTAGTGAAAGCTGCATTCTTAATATCTGTATAACTGCCCACTATTTGCCTACTTGATCATACAATCCAATTTTCTGGAGGCGATCGCATTATGTATTTCCCAAAAAAACTCTTAACAGCGTTAGCCTGTTCTTGCTTGGCGGCAACTACTATCGCTTCATCGGTTACCATCTTTACGCCATTTGCCCAAGCACAGTCACGTAAAGTCAAGTACAATCCCCCAAGCAATCTAGATGCCCCCAAAACATCATCCCCTGGGATCATCCGTGGTGTCTGCCTCAAGGATACAGCTTGTCTAATTGGTTTACTTCCAGATTTAAAAATAGATACAACCCCCGTCCCGCAAACTATTTCGGAGCGTCCAACCATTTATTTCCTTGTTCCCAAATTTGAAGGACAAGGCACTTTCCGACTGTATGAAAGAGAAGGGAATGGTCGTTTTATCTACCGTAAGGATTTTGAACTAAAAAATGAAGCTGGTATTATTGCCTTTAAACTTCCCGATGATGCGCCCAGCCTAGAATTAGGTAAGGCTTATCGATGGAGATTTGATGTAAATGAAAAGCCTGATTCCAAGATTGTGTTTGGAATGATTCGCCGAATTGCGCCTAGTGCCAAATTCGTAGAACAACTTAAAAAGGTTACTAATCCCACCGAAAAAGCGGCTCTTCTAGCCCAAGAGAGCATTTGGTATGATGCTGTACAAACTTTGGCGGAAGCTCAAATGACAGTTCCTCGAAATACTGAAGTATTTGCAGAATGGAATGCTTTGCTACAAACATCTAAACTCGATCGCGTCTTACCCTTCTCCTTTGTGTCCCAAAAAATTTCCCCAGTAGAATAATCTTAATTCAAAGCCTTCTACTTAATACTGATGTTACGTGGAAGTTTCCAAGACCCTCACCCCTAGCCCCTCTCCCAAAAGGGGAGAAGGGAACAAGAAATTGTCTTACTCCCCTTCTCCCTTGATGGGAGAGGGGGCTGGGGGGGTGAGGATTCCACGTAACATCAGTTAATAGTGGTGCGCGGCGTTGCCGCGCACCACTATTAAGTAGGATGGCTATAGCATTGTTCAATAAGGATCGATCATGGCGAAGGTTGCTCGGTTGAAAAATCTTCTCTGGAAATGGCGTGGTATTGCGATCGCCGCTCCCAGTATTTCTGTAGTGGTCATTGCTCTAAGACTGTTAGGAGCATTGGAACCTTTAGAACTATCTTTGCTCGATCAATTTTTTCGATGGCGATCGCCCGAGCCAGAAGATCAGCGAGTCGTCGTTGTGGGCATTGATGAAGCGGATATCCGTCAATATGGATGGCCAATTGATGATGCTCTATTAACTCAGTTATTAGATAAAGTGCGTCAGCAAAAGCCCCGTGCGATCGGGCTGGACTTAGCAAGAGATAAGCCACTGGGTTTAGGCTATGCCCAATTAGAGAAATTATTTAAAACTACTCCCAACTTGATTGGTGCATCCAAAACCGCCGATCTCGTAGCTTCTAACTTTGCGATCGCTAGTTCAGATATTGCCCCACCTCCTGCTTTAGCGGAGCTAGATCAAGTGGGAGCAATTAATCTGCCCGTTGATGCTGATGGTCGGGTGCGGCGAGGCTTGCTATCTCTGCGCCTCCCCGATGGTAAAACTTCCCTAAGCTTTGGTTTGCAATTATCTTTGCTCTATCTTGAACAGGAAAAAACAGTTCCCTTTGAGCAAGCGTTAAATCCGCCGCGACTAAATGCGAATGATGGCGGTTACAGTCATATTGATGTGGGAGGACATCAATTTATAATTAACTATCGCCGTTCCGCTAAAGGCTTTCAGTTTGTGAGAATGGCGGAAGTCTTAGAGGGCAAGCTTGCCCCTGAGGTATTGCGCGATCGCGTGGTGATTATTGGCGTAACTGCGGTGAGTTTGCGAGATTGGTTTTTTACGCCTCTGGATAGCGGGATTGGCAGCACCCGCATATTTACGTCGGGAGCCGAGGTTCATGCCCAGATTGTTAGTCATATTCTTAGTAGTTCCCTTGATGGACGAGCGACGATCCATACTTGGGAGAAGTACTGGGAATATCTCTGGATCTTTGGGTGGGCTTTAGCAGGTTCCTTTTTAATTTGGCAATGGCGCAATGTTAGTTCTAAGGATCGGGAACTCTTGGTGCTGGTGGCGCGATCGCTCAGTATTTTTGCGATCGGCGGTGGTTTGGTGGCTGTTAGCTATATAGCCCTAAACTATGGCTGGTGGTTACCCTTTGTGCCTGCGATGATTGCCTTTTTAGGTGGCGGCGCGATCGTGACGAGCTATTTAGCTATTACGGCTGCACAGGTTCGCGCTTACTTTAGTCGCTATCTCACCGACGCGGTGGTCAAAAGCCTTCTCGAAACTCCTGAAGGACTGAAGCTTGGAGGCGATCGCCGTAAAGTCTCAATCCTGATGTGTGATTTGCGGGGATTCTCCACAGTTTCCGAAAAGATGCCTCCTGAGAAGGTCGTGGAAATCCTCAATGTTTTTCTCGGCACAATGACCGAGGCGATCGCCCCCTATCAAGGCACAATTGACGAATTCATCGGGGATGCGATTTTAGTTCTCTTCGGCGCACCCATTAATCGCGAAGATGATGCCGCCAGAGCTGTCGCCAGTGCGATCGCTATGCAATTAGCCATGCGATCGGTCAATGAAAAGCTTGCTCACATGAATTTACCCGAAATAGCTATGGGAATTGGCATTAATACAGGGGAAGTCGTGGCGGGAAATATTGGCTCCCAATCCCGCGCTAAGTATGCCGTGGTGGGCAATCACGTCAACCTCACCGCCCGCATCGAATCCTATACGGTCGGTGGTCAAATCCTGATTTCGGAAACTACCTATCAAGAAGTTCAAGATATGGTCAAAACTAACGGCTCTATGCAAGTAGAACCCAAAGGCGTATCTCAACCAATCTCGATCTACGATATTTGGGGTATTGAAGGTAGTTATGGTCTGGAACTCCCTTCCATCAATGAATCTCTCCAAGTTTTGCCAACTCCTATTCCCATTACCTATCGCATTTTAGAAGAGAAGCATTTAGGAACGGACATTTTTACAGGCGAAATCCGCAGATTATCTCTTTATGGGGCGGAAATCTTTGCTAGTCAGGATATTCCTGTATTAAGCAATCTCAAGATCCATCTCCAAGTTCCCGTTGATTATCCGCGAGTAGATGGGAATCAAAATTCAGAAATTGCCGTTTCAGGGGAAATCTATGCCAAGGTGTTAAAGCGTCAACAGCCTAATCGTACGAGTGGATTAGAGCAGATGATTTCAGAAAATTTCGTTCTCGAAAATAAACTAGCGATCGCTTCTATTCCTAAACAGCGATCGCCCAAATTTAAGATCATTTACTTACATTTCACCACCGTACCCAGCGAAATCAAAGATTGGATTAAAGCAACTAAGTTGCTTTGAAGATTGGCGAAACAAAGAGTTAAACTGACTAAAGAGGAATTTTTGTGTCATGGCTTAGCCATGACACAAAAATTCCTCTTTAGTCAGTCCGCCTAACTCTGCCCTATGCCCAATCGTCTCGCGCAATCGCAAAGCCTCTATCTCCGTAAACACGCTGAGAACCCCATTGATTGGTATCCTTGGGGCGACGAAGCTTTGGTAAAAGCGAGAGCCGAAAATAAGCCGATTTTTCTATCTGTAGGTTACTCTAGCTGCCATTGGTGTACGGTGATGGAGCATGAAGCCTTTTCGGATACCTTAATCGCTGACTATATGAATGAGCGATTTGTGGCGATTAAAGTTGATCGCGAAGAACGTCCTGACCTTGACAGCATCTATATGCAAGCTGTGCAGATTATGGGCGAAAGTGGCGGATGGCCGCTTAATCTGTTTCTGGCTCCCGATGACTTAGTGCCTTTTTATGGCGGAACCTATTTTCCCATTGAGCCACGCTATGGTCGCCCAGGATTTTTAAGAGTATTGCAGTCGATTTGTGAGATTTATTACGATCGCCATCAGGACATTCAAGACTATAAAGAGCAAATCGTGCGGAATTTGCATCAAGTTAATCGTCTCATTCCTGTGCCAATTATTAGCGATGAGGTTTTGGCTAATGGAATTGCCAAATGTGCTGAGGTAGTTACTAATCGGGATTATGGAACTTGTTTTCCGATGATTCCCTACGCTAATTTTTTGCTGAGGGCAAGTCGTTTTGAATCGGTGCGATCGCTGGTGTTAGATAAGGCGCAGCAAAGGGGACTAGATTTAGCCTTGGGCGGTATTTTTGATCATGTAGCGGGGGGCTGGCATCGTTATACGGTCGATCCCACTTGGACAGTGCCGCATTTTGAGAAGATGCTCTATGACAATGGCTTGATCATGGAATATCTCGCGAATTTATGGATGTCTGGCTTACAAGAACCTGCGATCGCCAGAGCTTGCGAAATCACGGCTATTTGGTTACAGAGAGAAATGCTCGCGGAAGAGGGATGTTTTTATGCCTCTCAAGATGCTGATAGCGAGGGTCGAGAAGGCAAATTTTGGGTATGGAGCTATGCAGAACTCAAAAAGCTTTTTAGTGCCACAGAATTAGAATTATTAATGCAGGAGTTCACCATTTCGGTGAGTGGTAATTTTGAAGAAACTAATGTGCTTCAGCGTAAAAGGCTAGGAGAGTTAGCCCCTGAGATTGAAAATAGTCTCTTAAAACTATTCCGTCGTCGTTATGGTGAATATTCCCGTCCGACTGACGCTTTTTCGGTGGCGCGTAGCCAAGCGGACATTCGCGAAATTAGTTGGGAAGGTCGCGTTCCTCCCGTAACGGATACCAAGGCAATCACGTCTTGGAATGCGCTGATGATATCGGGCTTAGCTGTTGCCTATCGTGCCTTTCCGAAGCCAATTTTTAAGCAGCTAGCAGTCAAGGCGGCGAAATTCATTCTAGAAAATCAATGGATGGAGGGACATTTACAAAGAATTAATTATGAAGGCACAGCTTCGGGGGCGGCTCAGTCGGAAGACTATGCACTCTTAATTAAGGCTTTGCTAGATTTACATCAAGCAATTCCTGAAACAGCAAGTTTTTATTTAGAGCAGGCGATCGCCATTCAAGCGGAGTTCGATCGCGATTTTTGGGATGCGATGTCTGGCGGTTATTTCAATACTACGAGCGATTCCAGTCAGCATTTATTATTGCGAGAACGCAATTATCAAGATAATGCGATTCCTTCAGCTAATGGTGTGGCGATCGCGAATCTAGTACGGCTAGCGAGCATTACCGAAAAATTGGAATATCTAGATCGGGCTGAGTTGGGGCTGAAACGTTTTGGTCAGGTGATGAGCAATAGCCCTGTAGCTTGTCCGAGTCTATTAGTTGCCTTTGACTGGTTCCGCAATCATACACTGGTACGCGCAAATCCAGAGCAGTACGCCTATCTCAATCGGCAATATTGGCCCGTAGCCAATTTGCGAATCGAGCAGAATTTTGCCCATCCCGAGGCGATCGCGATGGTCTGTCAGGGCTTAGCTTGTTTGGAACCTGCAACTAGTCAGGAAATGTGCGATCGGCAAATTTTACGCAGCAGCACCCGAATTAAATAAAAGGGGGCTTACTTACGCCCCTTGTTTAGCAAAAAGCTAATGGTGGCGCAGAGCGCCACCATTAGCTAATTATAAGTAGGAACACCAATCGCTCCAACTTCCTGCGTAGAGCTTTGCTGTTTCAATTCCTGCTAATTTTAGCGATAGCAAATTCACGCAAGCAGTCACCCCTGAGCCGCAGTAAACAATCACTTCCTGTGCATTTTGGACATTTTGCCAGCGATCGCCCTGATTGCTAAGTACAAAACCTTGCTCATTGGTAACTTCCATCCAAGGATAGTTAACTGCACCTTCGATATGTCCCGCCACAGGATCGATCGGTTCGCGCTCACCCCGATAGCGATCGCCTTCCCGTGAATCCACTAAAACAACATCGGCTAAATCCTTGCGAGATTTTACCTCTTGAATATCGACCACCCATCCAGTTTGTAAATTGGGAATAAAGCATCCCATTTTCGGCTCAGGAATTTCCGCACTAGTTGCATAGTTTTGATCTTGCCATCCTGCAAAGCCGCCATCTAGAACCGCCACACTTTCATGTCCCATATAGCGTAATAACCACCACAGCCGCGAGGCAAAGGCAAACCGAGAATCATCATAGGCAATGACTGTAGTTTTCTCTGTGATTCCCATTTGGGATAGCTTTGTCGCTAGTTGCTCAAAATCGGGGAGAGGATGCCTCCCGCCATGTTGCTGCACAGGGCTGGATAAATCTAGATGGAGGTCAAGGTAATAAGCACCTTGAATATGGTTTTCTTGATATTGCTTACGCCCTAAATCTTGATCGGCTAAAGAAAATCGGCAATCAATTACAACTATTTGAGAATGATCTTGAGGCTGGTCAAGACGAGCATGGAGCCAATCAGCCGAAACAATATTTGGATTATGCATAGGTTTAAGTTGGTGCTAAATAAATCCTAAAAGTTTTAGCGCACGCTGCGCGTGCGCCACACCTCTTTTTTGATTTTTTAATTTTCTGGTTTGAGATCCCGTTCCATCAGTCCTTCTACAGCTTGTTGTAGAGTAATTTCACCCTTGAGCAGTCGATCAACATAACGGGATACAGGTACATAGATTTTTTCCCGATCGCTAATTTCCATTAATACATTCGCCGTATTTACCCCCTCCGCCGTACCACTCACACTCGCGATCGCCGCTTCCAGACTCATCCCCTGTGCGATCGCATAGCCTACTTGGTAATTACGGCTGAGATTGCTATTGCAAGTGGCTAGTAGATCGCCCAAACCAGATAGTCCCCAAAAGGTCTCAGGCTGCGCCCCAAAATACACCCCGACCCGAATAATTTCAATCAGCGATCGCGTAATTAAGGCGGATTTAGCATTTGTCCCCAAATTTAGCCCATCGCAAGCCCCCACCGCGATCGCAATCACATTTTTGAGCGTGCCGCCAAGCTCCACGCCAATGGGATCGGAATTGGTATAGACCCTAAAATTGCGTGACGCAAAAATATTTTGAATGAATTGAGCCGCCGCTTCATCGCTACTCGCAACTACGGTCGCCGCAGGTTGTCCCGCCATAATTTCCTTAGACAGATTTGGTCCTGACAGCACCACAAGGGGATGATCGGGGATCAGCGATCGCCAAATTTGGGAAGGAGTTTGTCGGGTCTGTGGCTCTAGCCCCTTCGTGGCGCTGACCAAAATTGCATGGGGTAGTAGCTTTGCACTTTGTAACTGCTCCGCGATCGCCCTAACGCCTTTCATCGACACTGCCGAAATAATCGCATCGCTATTTATAACTACTTCCGCCAGCGACAAATTGCTTTGCCGCGACCAGATCTGCACAGAATGATCGTTTGTTTTTACCAGACTTGCTAGCGCCGATCCCCAAGCACCAGCGCCAATAATCGTAATATTTTTTAAGTCTGATTTCATGTTGTGGATATTGCCCTTAAAAACAAGACGGGAAGCCAGATTCCCTATCGTGACGGTGATATAATAACCTGCAAAAGCCTCTCAATTTCTAAAACCCTTGCTAGTTAGATATGGATGGTCTTTAATTATCAATATCACATCAAGATTTTTGATTGATGAGGGGTACTTTCGCTCATTTCTTGAGAAAGGCTGGCAACAATGATCGAAATGAAGGTGGCTGGAATAGCGATTGATGCTGTCAGCCGTAATCCTATCGTCTTACTGCGAGACACTTTAGAACGGAGAGCCTTGCCGATCTGGATTGGCGAAGCCGAAGCCAAAGCAATTATCGGAGCTTTAGATGGTAGACCACTAGAGCGCCCAATGACTCATGATTTAATGCTGAATTTTTTGGATGCATGGGGTATAACTGTGGAGAGGATTGTCGTCCATGCCCTCAAAAACAGCACTTTTTATGCTGTGATCACGGTTTCACAGGGAGATATCAAAAAAGAAATCGATGCCCGTCCTAGTGATGCGATCGCCGTTGCAGTAAGGGCAAAATGTCCAATTTGGGTAATGGAAGAGGTCATCCTCGAAGCATCAATTCCTGTGGATCAAGATGCTGACGAAGCTGAAAGAAAAGCCTTTCGTGAATTTTTAGCCAAGCTCACCCCAGAGGAGTTAGTCAAAAAAAGTGGGCTAGAGAGTAGCTAACTATAAAAAAAGCGGTGCTTTGCACCGCCTTTTTTATGAAGTTTTATTGAGAGTTACTAGTGGACATAAATTCCACAAAACCACGCACGCTATCATCATTAACTTCGACATTATTGGCTTGATTAAGCCCAAAGTTTCTTTCCGCCACTTCACCCTCTTTGCCCAGTAGCTTAATGGACTGGTTATTGTAGCTTAGGGCGATCGAAGAAGCGTTACCCGCACGGATGGAGATTTGGCGATCGCCAGACCAAGATAGCTTTTTGCCCTCATTGAGCATTCCTTCAAACTCCGTCTGTCCATCCACAATGATTCTCACCCAAGATTCTCCCTTGGCGACAATACCGACATTGACGGGTTTACTACCCACAAAATCAAACTTAGGATTGTCAACGATCGCACTGCTATTATTTTGGAGATTAGTACTGCTAGCCCATATGGTAAGCGCATTATTAAATCCAAAACTAGCTTCTGTAAAAGCCGTCTGGGCTTGAGTTTGATTTAAGAGAGTGGCGGTCACAGTTTCACCCACAGGCGGCTGGGCGGGAGCAGTAGTTTTAGAAATATTAGGTATGGCTTTTCCCGTTTGATCGATTCCGACCTGTCGTAGAACCTCTAACCCCCCAATTTTCGGCAACAAAACATCAATTGCGGTGGTGGACTTATTGGTTTTAGCAGGACTAATTTGCGCCGAATTACCAAAAATAGTTTGATTGTCGTTAATCTTATTAGCTTCAGGAGGATTTAAAAATGTCGCTAGCAGACTCACGGCTCCTGCAATGACCCCCACATAAAGCGCATATAAATGAAGTGGGCGTAATTCCGCCGCCGCACTACCTGCCCATTTTTGCTCAGGCAATACAGGATTTAAAGGAAAATCATCCGAAAGATCCCCAACTCCCAGCGCTGTACCATATTTACGGATAAATCCACGCACATAGACAGGTTCGGGAAGAGACTCGATTTCTCCGTCTTCGATCGCCCGCAAGTATCGTTCAGAAATTAACGTTGTTGCTGTTAAATGTGGAATCGATAGATCTTTATCTTGTCGAATTCGCTTAAACTGCGCTCCGATTTCTGCTAATTTCTCTGCTTGCTTCGAGGTTGTAATATTCACAATACTCACAGACATGTTAGGAAGAGATTGGACTGACTGACTTACACAAGCTGACCTTGGTCAAACTTGGACAACCACAAGTTTTATATAGATATTTGTTCGCAATATGTTTGCTCACAACGTAGCGCTCTGCGATAGGCAGATTGCTTACACCTTTATAACTATAACATTCTGCAAAGTTTTGACATCAAATAAAGATCAGCTTGAACATAATTGGGTGATTTTCAGCATTTTAAGGGTTGATTTGTTGACAATTTAGGGAATTAAAGAGATTTGGGATCTAAAACGTGATGAAACTCTGGAGAGATTAGACAGCATCAGGTTTTTGCAGGATATAAATCTTTGATTTCAGTGTTTTTTAAGAGACGATACATTCCCATTTTTAATGAAGTAACCGAAATTGAAGCGATCGCGACTCGATGGAGGGCTAATACTGGATGTCCTAATTGTTCAGCAACGCGACGAATTTGGCGATTACGACCTTCTCTCAAAATTACTTGGAGTTGGGTTGTAGAAGTGAGTGATTTAGGATTTGGAGATTGTGCAATTTTTTGAAGATGAACGATCGCGGGTAAGGTCATTCTTCCTTCCAACATGACACCCTGCTGCCATTGTTCAAGGGTGGACTGACTAGGAATATCTTTTACCCAGACCTCATAGGTTTTGTCAACATGATGGCGTGGATGCATCAGGTAGTTGGCAAAGTCGCCATCATTAGTTAAGATTAGCGCCCCACTGCTGTTATAGTCCAATCTCCCCACGGGATAAAGATGCTGATATTCTTCGGGCAGTAGATTTAAAACAGTTTTTCGACCTTGGGGGTCATCACAGGTGCAAACTACTCCCGTGGGTTTATTCATTAATAGATAAGTAAAGGCGGGCGCATCTATTTTTAATAGCTTGCCGTTAACTTCAATGCGATCGCTAGCAGCCTCGGCTTTAGTACCCAACTCTGTTACTTGTTTCCCATTTACCCATACTTTTCCTGCCAAAATAATCTGTTCGGACTCTCGGCGCGAAGCGATGCCATGTCTAGACAGAATTTTTTGAAGACGCTCAAGCATAGGGACTCAATAATTAACTGAAAGAAAGCAGCAAAAAGCGCCACTCTCTTTCAGTTATACCAATTTGTGAACCAACCAGAAAACCCTACAAATCCAGAAATGGCGTAGTTATTTCTGGATTTGCGGGGTTTTCTGGCTATGCATTTAACGCATTGCATAATTGCAATTATTAAATAAAGATTAAAAATATGTATTTAGTTATACGAATTGAGATCGAAACATTAAGTAGTGTAAAGCCTATACAAAGTTGAAATAGCGTTTGACATATAGAAATTTAGCATTTTGCTGTAATCGCGATCGCTAAAGATCAAGTTCACCCGCATGAGCCAAGGATAAATCGCATGGCAAACAAAATTGAAGACCTAAAAGCCTCAAAGGATGGTCTTGCACTTAAAGCAGAAATTGATCGGTTTGCCCAAATTGGTTGGGAAGCGATCGAGGACGATGATTTGCAACACCGCTTGAAATGGCTAGGTATATTCTTTCGCAAAAGCACCCCTGGACGTTTCATGGTGCGGATGCGAATTCCCAACGGATTATTGAGTAGCGATCAGATGCGAGTTCTCGCTTCGGTGGTTGAAAAGTGCGGTGAGCATGGTGTTGCAGATATTACCACCCGCCAAAATATTCAAATGCGCGGCATCTGTATCGAAGATGTGCCTGAGATGTTTGCGAAGTTTCGCGCCGTTGGCTTGACCAGTGTGCAGTCCGCTATGGATAACATTCGCAATATTACAGGATCACCTGTTGCAGGGATTGATGCTGATGAGCTTTACGACACTCGCGAACTCGCTATTCAAGTTCAAAATTTACTAACTAATAACGGTGAAGGTAATTCCGCCTTTACTAACTTACCTCGCAAGTTTAATATCGCGATCGCAGGTTGTCGCGATAATTCCACCCATGCGGAAATCAATGACCTCGCCTTTGTGCCTGCCTTTAAAGACGAAGCAAAAGAAATTTTTGGATTTAACGTTATTGTGGGCGGATTCTTTTCGGCGAAGCGCGTTGAAGCTGCCATTCCCCTCAATGTATGGGTTGCTCCTGAAGATGTCGTTGCCCTATGCGAAGCGGTGTTAATCGTATTCCGCGATAACGGCTTACGAGAGAGCCGCCAAAAGTCTAGATTAATGTATCTCATTGATGAGTGGGGAATGGAAAAATTCCGTGCTGAGGTTGAGAAACAAATGGGTAAAACCCTAGAAACCGCAGCCCTCAAAGATGAGATCGAATGGGAAAAGCGCGATCATATTGGTGTGCATAAGCAAAAGCAATCTGGGTTGAGCTACGTCGGCTTGCAAATTCCTGTGGGGCGGATGTATGCGCCTGATATGTATGAATTCGCAAGACTAGCCGACACCTATGGCAACGGAGATATGCGCCTCACGGTAGAGCAAAATCTGCTCATTACCCATGTAAGTGATGAGAAATTGCCTGCGCTTTTGCAAGAACCTTTGCTGCAAAAATTCCCTGTTAGTCCAGATAACCTGATGCGCGGATTGGTCTCCTGCACGGGTAATCAATTCTGTCCTGTGGCGATCGTGGAGACCAAAAATCGCTCCCTTGCGCTGACTAAGCAACTGGCAGATGATTACTATCTTCCGAAAGTTGTCCGCATTCATTGGAGCGGTTGTCCGAATTCTTGCGCCCAGCCACAGGTTGCCGACATTGGTTTTACGGGCTGTAAAGCGCGTAAGAATGGCAAGGTTGTCGATGGTGTTGACATTTATATGGGTGGCACTGTCGGCAAGGATGCCCATCTCGGCAAATGTGTGATGGAGAAGGTTCCCTGTGAAGATTTACGAGAAGTTATTGGAAAACTTTTAGTGGATCACTTTGGTGCTACACCTAAGGAACAAGCCCTATCTGAATCTTCGGCAGAGCTAGTAGCCGTTGGATAAGCAATTATGCGGTCACCTTCTACATATCTAGTTCAGGAAATTACTAATTAATCTTCCTAATCCCCATTAGTTTAGTTATTAACTTCATTTATCAAGTCATTCATCAACGTTAAGGAAATCAATGAGTACATTCTCCCGTCGTAAATTTTTAACCACAGCAGGGCTATCTACCGTCAGCGCGATCGCTTTAAATGCTTGTGGTGGCGAAGCTACGAAAACTGACACCAAGACCGAAACCAAAGCTAGTACTAGCCCTACGGCAACAGCAAGTTCCACTCCTAAAATGAGTGCGGCTGATGCTCCTGAGACAACTAAGGCAAAACTCGGCTTTATTGCTCTGACTGACTCTGCACCACTGATCATTGCCAAAGAAAAGGGGTTATTTGAGAAATATGGCATGAAGGATGTCGAAGTCCTCAAACAAGCTTCTTGGGGAACTACCCGTGACAATCTTGTGCTTGGTTCTGAGTCAGGTGGTATTGATGGCGCACATATCTTGTCTCCAATGCCTTACCTGATTTCTGAAGGTAAGATTACTAACGGGAACAAAGTACCGATGTACATCTTGGCAAGGTTGAACACCAATGGTCAAGCGATGTCGATCGCTAATGAGTTTAAAGAACTAAAAATCGCACTCAAGAGTGATTCTCTTAAAGACAGCTTTGCCAAAATCAAGTCTGGTGGTAAAGAGGTTAAATGTGCTGTAACTTTCCCTGGTGGTAATCACGATCTTTGGATGCGTTATTGGCTAGCGGCAAATGGTGTCGATCCTGATAAAGATGTCAGCACGATCGTTGTTCCACCACCACAAATGGTTGCCAACATGAAGGCTGGCAACATGCAAGCCTTCTGTGTCGGTGAACCTTGGAATGCTCGTCTAGTTGCTCAAAATGTTGGTTATACAGCCTTTACCACAGGTGAATTCTGGAAAGATCACCCAGAAAAAGCATTCACACTCCGTGGTGATTGGGTTGACAAGAATCCTAAAGCTGCCAAGGCAATGCTTGCAGCTATTCTTGAAGCTCAAGTTTGGTGTGAGAAAGCTGAGAACAAAGAAGAGATGTGTAAGATCATCGGTGCTGACAAGTGGCTCAAAGTTCCTGCTGCTGAAATCTTGGGTAGAATTCAAGGTAAGGTTGACTACGGCGATGGACGCACCCTTGACAACCCTGATTTGGCGATGAAATTCTGGAAAGATAACGCTTCCTATCCATACAAGAGCCACGATCTTTGGTTTGTGACTGAAGATATGCGTTGGGGCTATCTTGACGCTGACACTGATGCGAAGAAGTTGGTTGATAAGGTTAACCGCGAAGATCTTTGGAAGGAAGCCGCGAAGATGATTGGAAAAGAAGCTGATATTCCTAAGAGTACTTCTCGTGGTGTTGAAACTTTCTTTGATGGAGTCAAGTTCGATCCTGAAAATCCTAAAGCCTATTTGGATGGACTCAAGATCAAGAAGGCGTAATGTCTTAGAAGCCATTTGATGCTGGTGTAGATCCACCCATCCCCCCTTACGAAAGGGGGGGAGAATATAAAAACTATCTTCTTCCCCCTTTCTAAGGGGGATTGAGGGGGATCTCTTAGAGATTTAAAACCAATCACAGTAATTCTTCAATGGTTTCTAAATCAGCGATATAAATAGCAGTTGGTTGCAAAAAATTAATTACTTCCAATTTAGGAGACAAAAAAATGGTGGCAGGTAGCATAACTTCTAAATTCACACTTAATAACATAGGTGAATGGTTACAACAGCAGGCAAAAACTTTTATTCCGCCATTGTTAGCGCTAATCTTACTTTTAGCAGCTTGGCAAGTAATTTGTTCTGGCAAAAAACCGCCATTACCACCACCAACTAAAGTTTGGGAAGAAACTCAACCATATATTTGGCATCCCTTTTTTGATCGCGAATATTATGATGTCAATGCCAAAGAAAAAATTGATAGTCCAGCCCGTAAAGAACTTAAAGAAAAAGTAACGATCGAACAGGGCTTGGGTGTCAAAACCATGATTAGCGTTCGCCGTGTGGCGATCGGTTATACAGCATCAGCGATCGTGGGGATCGCGCTAGGTATTGCGATCGGTACAAATGCTTTTCTCTATCGCGCCTTCGATCCAATCTTCCAAGTTTTGCGAACTATCCCTCCCCTCGCATGGTTGCCGATCGCTTTAGCAGCCTTTAGTGGCATGAATGAATCCCTCCAAACTATCGGACTGAACGTCAACGAAGCGGCGGGACTGTTCGTGATTTTTGTAACTTCGATTTGGCCGATTTTGATGAATACGGCGGTGGGTGTACAGCAGGTTCCTCAAGATTATCGCAACGTGGCAAGAGTATTGCGACTCGGTAAATTAGATTACTTCATCACAATCCTAATGCCATCTGCTGCACCCTATATCTTCACAGGTTTACGTATTGCTGTTGGTCTATCATGGCTAGCGATCGTGGCGGCGGAGATGTTAACCGCAGGTGGTGGCATCGGCTTCTTTATTTGGGATAGTTACAATAGCGGCAAACAGAGCGAACTGATTCTAGCGCTCTTGTATATCGGCTTAGTGGGGCTGTTGCTTGACAAACTGGTTTATTACATTAGTAAATTCGCAGTTCAGTCAGATTCGTAAACCTATTGGAGTTTTAATTTTGCCATAGGCAAAATTAAAACTCTAAATTTTTAAAATTAATCAAAGTAGCAATATGCAGACATTAGATCTTACCGATAACGACCAGAAAAAAAATCAAGACCCTTTCTTAGTAATTGATGGAGTTTCCAAAGTTTACCAAACTGCTAGAGGTCCCTATACCGTTCTCGAAGACGTGAACTTAACCGTATATGAAGGCGAATTTATTTGTGTGATCGGTCACTCTGGTTGCGGTAAATCGACATTGCTGAATATGATCGCAGGTTTTAACAGACCGACTGCTGGCGAGATTTGCTTAAAGTCAAAACCAATCCTGCGTCCCGGTCCTGATCGCATGGTGGTATTCCAAAACTATTCGCTATTGCCTTGGATGAGTGCTTTTGAGAATGTCTATCTTGCTGTAAAACAAGTTTATACCGACAAATCTAAAGAAGAAAAGACCAAGATTGCCAAAGATAGTCTGGCTCTGGTGGGCTTGACTGAAGCAATGAACAAAAGACCGAAAGAACTCTCTGGCGGGATGCGTCAGCGCGTATCGATCGCCCGTGCATTATCAATTCGTCCTGAAGTGTTAATCCTTGATGAACCCTTCGGCGCGTTGGACGTAATGACCCGCGAAGAGTTGCAAGAAGAACTACTCTCAATTTGGCGAGCCAATCGAGTTACGGCGCTGATGATCACCCATGACATTGATGAGGCTTTGTTCCTAGCCGATCGCATTGTCCTCATGAGCAATGGACCCGCCGCCCATATAGCCGAAGTCGTTGACATACCCTTTGCCCGTCCCCGCGATCGTAAAGCGATCGCCGACGATCCTCGCTATTACACCCTGCGTAACTACATTCTCGAATTTTTGTATAACCGCTTTGCCCTTGCTGATGATGCTGAGTAATTAATTATGTCCAAATTCCTAGAAATCGATCACGTCAGTCGCGTTTTTAAAACCAACAATGGGAAACCCTACGTTGCTGTCAAAGATGTCTACTTTGAAATGAAAGAAGGCGAGTTTGTCTCGATCATTGGACATTCAGGTTGTGGTAAATCAACAGTTTTGAATATCCTTTCGGGATTAGATAGAGCTAGTGAAGGCGGTATTGTCTTAGAAGGTCGGGAAGTGCGCGAACCCGGTCCCGATCGCATGTTGGTATTCCAAAATCACTCGCTATTACCTTGGCTAACGGTGCGTCAAAATATCGGCTTAGCTGTTAATCGCGTATTAAGGGATTTGCCCAAAGAGGAACGTCGCCATATTATTCAAGAAAATATTGATCTGGTGGGCTTAAGTCATGCGGCAGATAAATATCCTAGAGAAATTTCGGGCGGGATGAAGCAACGGGTGGGAATTGCCCGTGCGTTATCAATTAAGCCCAAAATTTTGCTATTAGATGAACCCTTTGGGGCATTGGATGCCTTAACTAGAGGTCGATTACAAGAGAAGTTAATGCAGATTTGCGATGAGCATAAGATTTCGGCGGTAATGATCACCCACGATGTGGATGAAGCACTCCTCTTAAGCGATCGCATTGTGATGATGACTAACGGACCCGAAGCGAAAATTGGTCAAGTCCTCACCGTTGATCTGCCCCATCCACGTAAGCGTCTTGATGCGGTCAATCATCCTAACTATTACCGACTCAGAGGCGAAGTGGTGAACTTCCTCGATCGCCAGAAGCAGATCAAGATCGAACGCGCCAAAAACAAGAGCAGTGCGGCTGTCAGTTTGGGCAATATCGAGAAAACCAATCTCACAATTGGCTACATTCCTCTAACTGATTGCGCTCCCTTTGCGATCGCGCAGGAAAATGGTTTCTTTGCTAAATACGGCTTAGATGTCAAACTCTCTAAAGAAAATAGCTGGAACGATCTAGCGGAAGGAATTCGCGAAGGTCGCCTTGATGCGGCTCAAATGGTTACGGGAATGCCCCTCGCGATTACCTTGGGTATGGGGAATAAAATCCCTGTTCCAGTTGTCACTTCTCTAACGCTCACTCGCAATGGTAATGCAATTACCTTGAGCAAAAAGTTGCAAAACAAGGGAGTAAATGATCTAAATTCCTTAAAAAATTATATTAAGGAATTCGCCGATAATCCCTACACACCTGCGATGGGCATGGTACATCATGCCTCCATGCATAACTTTTTGCTACGGCATTGGCTAGCCAGTGGCGAAATTGAACCTGATAAGGATGTGGATGTAATCGTAATTCCACCACCACAGATGGTTTCTAATTTAATCGCGAATAACATCATTGGCTATTGCGTGGGCGAACCTTGGAATGTCCGAGCCGTCCATGATGATGTCGGCTTTGTTGTAGCAACCGATCTGGATATTTGGCGCGGCCATCCTGAAAAGGTGTTAGGGCTGAAAAAAGAGTGGGCGGAGCAGTATCCCAATACCCATCTAGCCCTCGTTAAGGCTCTCCTAGAAGCCTCACAATTCTGTGAAAATGTGTCAAATCGTGATGAAGTTGTCTTAACTTTGGCAAAACCTAATTATCTCAATCTTGATCCTGTGTATATTCGTCCAGGCTTTGCGGGTCCCTACCGCGTCAGTACGATGGAAGCAAAATATGATAAGGATTTTTGCCAATTTGGTGTGGACAACATGCCTTCACGTAGAGAACATCTATGGGTTTTGGCACAAATGGCGCGTTGGGGTTTAGTGAATTTCCCAGAAAATCATGCGGAAGTAATTTATAACTTACTTGCCACTGATGTATATAATCAAGCGGCGCGAGAGTTGGATTTACCCACTGCACAGGAGAACAAAGAACCAATTGTATTAGCTGATGGTTCTACTTTTGATTGTGCCGATCCGATCGCGGCTCTTGCGGCTATGCCCTATTCTCAATTCACCGAAGCTAGCTATTTCGATCCCGTCAAAGGTTTCGCCACCAAAAAAGTAGCTGTTCGCCAATAGCTAAGTTATCCGTCTATGTCTGCAATTCTTTCTAATACCAGCACCACACCTCAAATCGCTAAAACCCTATGTCCCTATTGTGGTGTCGGCTGCGGTTTAGAAGTGGTGGAAACAACGAAACAGCCAACTGTCAAATTCCCTGATCGCTTTAAAGTACGCGGCGATCGCGCCCATCCCTCGAGTCAGGGGATGGTTTGCGTCAAGGGTGCAACCATTGCCGAATCCATTCAAAAGGATCGGCTGCTGCATCCGATGATGCGCGATCGCCTCGATCAGGAATTTCGCCAAGTAAGCTGGGACGAAGCTTTAACTTCTATTACCCAACGCATTCAGCAGGTGATGGCAGCTAAAGGTGCAGATGCTCTCTGTATGTATGGTTCAGGACAATTCCAGACTGAAGATTATTACATCGCTCAGAAACTCCTAAAGGGCTGTTTGGGGACAAACAATTTTGATGCCAATTCAAGGCTTTGTATGTCCTCAGCCGTTTCTGGCTATGTCAAAAGTCTTGGCTCCGACGGCCCGCCTTGTTGTTATGAAGATTTTGATTTGACTGATTGCTTATTTGCGATCGGAACGAATACCGCCGAATGTCATCCGATTATTTTTAATCGCTTTCGCCGCCATCACAAAAAAAATCCCCATGTCAAGCTGATTGTCGTTGATCCGCGCCGTACTCAAACCGCCGAAGTTGCAGATTTACATCTAGCGATTCAACCGGGAACGGATATTGATTTATTAAATGGCATTGCCCATTTGCTATTACGTTGGAATAAATGCGATCGCCAATTCATTGAAAATCACACCACAGGTTTTGCCGAATTTGCGGAAATTACTCAATTCTATACTCCCGAATTTGTATCGCGGCGCTGTGGAATTAGGCTCGAGGATTTAGAACTTGCCGCTAAATATTGGGCGGAGTCCCAGCGAGTTCTTTCCATTTGGTCAATGGGAGTCAATCAATCTACTCAAGGTACAGCCAAGGTAGAATGCCTTATTAATCTCCATTTATTGACGGCTCAAATTGGCAAAGAAGGAGCGGGTCCTTTTTCGCTGACAGGACAACCAAATGCGATGGGTGGTCGAGAAGCAGGTGGCTTAGCCCATTTATTGCCGGGGTATCGCTTTGTAACTAATCCCGATCATCGTGCGGAATTAGAATCATTTTGGAAGTTTCCCTCTGGTCAGATTTCGCCACAGATGGGCCGGACTGCTTGGGATATAATTCGGGGTTTAGAAGCGGGAGAAGTAGATTTACTTTGGATTGCGGCGACTAATCCTGCGGTGAGCTTTCCTGATCTCGTCAGAACAAAAGCGGCTCTGAGGCGATCGCCTTTCACGGTTTATCAAGATGCTTACTATCCTACGGAAACATCAGCTTTTGCCCATGTTCTCTTACCTGCGACCCAATGGAGCGAGAAAACTGGCACAATGACTAATTCTGAGCGTTGTGTCACGCTCTGTCAGTCTTTTCAGCCGCCCCTTGGCGAGTCGCGTGCTGATTGGGAAATCTTCGCTGAAGTTGGCAAAAGATTAGGATTTGCGGATAAGTTCCCTTTCCAAAACTCCGCCGAAGTCTATGCTGAATTTGTGGAGATTACGCGCGATCGACCCTGTGATCTGACAGGAATTAGCCATGGGAAACTTACCGAACTAGGAGCGATGCAATGGCAAGCCTCTGATCAAGATCCCGCTCAAGACTCGGTTCACAATAAGCGCCTTTATACAGATTTGCAATTCCATACCAGCGATCGTCGAGCCAGATTTGGCGCTTACCATTCCCAAGGTGTGTTTGAAGCTGCCGATGAGGAGTATCCATTTATTCTGACCACAGGTAGATTATATGGACATTGGCACACTCAAACGCGCACAGGTCGAATCGATAAAATTAGGCAAATGTATCCTAATCCCTTTATCGAAATCCATCCCAAAGATGCTGCGAAATTTGGCATTAATAATGGCGATCTTGTGGAAGTGAAATCGCGGCGCGGCAGTTCTAATTTTCCTGCTCTGGTGACTGAGGCGATCGCGCGAGGTGTGTTATTTGTGCCGATGCATTGGGGCGCACTCTGGGCAGATAAGGCGGAGGCAAATGCGCTAACCCATCCTGAAGCTTGTCCTGACTCCAAACAACCAGAATTAAAGGCTTGCGCGGTAGCTATTAAACTATCAGCCCCATAGCAAGATTAAAAAATGGCTACGCCATTTTTTAATCTTGCTATGGGGTTTTAGGGATGTACTTGCCCTAAAATTGCGCCGAGGCGATCGTAATCATCTTTTAGCAAAATACTGAGCTTTCTTCCCGCTTGGACTAACCAATTGCGATCGCACTTTCTCACTTGATAAACATTGCGGAGTACCGCCGCAATTAGCTCATCCACAGGAGCATTATTCATTTGTACCAAGGTTCTCAAAAAATTTAATTCTTCCGTAAAGTTCTCAATTTCCTCCTCATTACAGGCATAAACCGCTTGATGGATTTGGGGAGGTTGAGAAGGTAAATGTTGATAGATATTACCGATAGAACTAAAGCCTAGCAAAATAACTTTAATTTCAGAACGGAGCATCGCAAAAATTTGGGGTTGCTGCTCGCGGAGTTCCTGAAGGCTCAGCCCTAGAGCCACCGCTCGATGCACAGAATCAATCGGGGCTGTCGTTGCATGATAAACCACCCCATAGGCAATAATATCGCTTTGCTCATCCTGTTGGGACTTCACCCAACTCCCAAAGGCAGGCATGATCGGAAAATCCAAATTTTCAGGCTCTAGACATTGAGCAAGAAATTCGGTTGTGGAAGTTGCCACCACTTCGGCAAGATGATTCGGATGGCGATCGCGACTAGATTGTTGCCGAGGTAAGAGCATAGTTACATCTAAAATAAATCATCCGTAGCTCGTCTACCACCCCAGCGCTGAACGATCTGATCATCATAGCGATCGGCACTTTCTAAAACTTCGGTGAGTGCAAGTTTAAATTCATTCTGTTGGCAAGATGAGCCGAGCAAAGTAACGTGAAAGCGAATATCGCCATCATCCGCCATGCTAAATCCCCCAAAGCGAAAAATATCATTTTGCTTCAGTAAAAATAAGAGTAAATCGTCACTAATTTCTACTTCTGTCGCCACATACGACCAGACACAAATGGCAGCTTCTTGATCGCCAAAGGGACTGATATCAATGAGGGCAGTTGCCGAACCACTTTGTAAGCTAAAAATGGGTGTCTGGGGAACAGGCTTGGTGACGCTGTCATATTCAGCTAGCCAATTAGCTACTTTTTGGTAGCAATCTTTTTGTGCATCTGTCTGAAAATTCACGAGTTCAATTTACCGTTAACTAGAACCTATTAGAGTTTACAGCAAGGAATGAAAAATTATTGGTGTGGGCAAAGCCCACACCAATAATTTTTCATTCTCGCGAATATACATAAAGGAGGCGCAAAGCGACTCCTTTTACTAAAGACTACGATCTAAGGCGCGTTCTCCACCCCACGAAGCGACGATCGCATCATCGTATTTATCCGCAGTTTGCAACACGGACGAAACTAGGGTTTGTAATTCAGTGCGATCGCAGGTTGAACCCACTAAGGTCGTATGAAAGCGAATATCGCCATCATCATCAATACTAAAAACCCCAAATTGTAGTTCAGAATTTTTTTTAAGCAAAAATCGCATCAAATCTTGGGTAATTTCTGCGCCCGTTACCACATACGACCAAGTGGAAATTATGGCTTCTGTAGTTCCCCAAGGTAATACTTCAACGGTGGCTGTTGCTGAACCTAAGGGTAAGACAAATACAGGCATATCGTAAGGAGGTGAATAGACGTTGTCATACAAATCATGCAACCAAGTTTGAATTTTTTCATAGCAAGCTTGTTGTATGGGTGTCTCGAACTTCATTTCCTTACCTCTCGTTTTAATGTTGCTGATATATATCTAACTTCGTTGCCTTAACTACTGCTTATGTGGATTTGTAGCAAATCTTTTTATTTAAAAATTTTGTGATCAACTAGGTTTTTCATGCGGTATTGTGTGTTACTTCATCTATGGCTTTAGCGCGATCGCTCGTAAATCGGCAATATCTTCAACATTTTGGGGAGGAACAATCTCCATATTTAAAATTCTAAAATTTGATTGAATGATTTCTTGCAAAATATCATTAGAATCACCAATATAGCGAGTAGCGATCTCTCCATGTATGGTACAGCGCGATCGCTGGTCAAAATTAGCCAACCAAGAAGCGGTTGCAGGAACTTCATTACACATCGTATTCACCGCAAAAATGCCCTTAGGCTTGAGAACTCGATAGACATTTTTTAAAAATAGCTGGCGATCGCGATCTATTAAGCAATGAAAGCAACGTCCATCTAGGGCAATATCAACAGAATTATCTTCAATCTCGGCTAACTGAAGAACATCTGCGGTTAGAAATATCGCCTTTACTCCTAGCTTCGCAGCATTTTCGGTTGCCCAATCAATTGCTGTGGGCGCAATATCTACACCTACGACTTCATAACCTTGTTGAGCAAACCGAATACTGAGATTACCTGCTCCGCATCCTAATTCTAGAAGCTTTCCTTGTTTAGGAAAGTAATGATTTTGGATAAGAGGAAGCCAACTATTTACCCAATCCTCTTCATAACCGCTACTCCAACCTTCAAAATTAGGATCTTGGCGGTTGCGTTGGTAGGCGCGATCGTGTCCGCGATAATCAGTTTTCATTACAAAATTGAATAGAGTAATTGGAAAATCAAGCGGAAGAATGCCATGAGGGCGATCGCGGTAAACCCAGCAACTCCACATAGTTGAGCGACCTCTAGCCATTGAGGGAAATCTTGAAATTGAGGGATTTTGACAAGGGTTTGCACTCCCCAAATCGCTCCTACACTCAGCAAATTGACGAAGAAAAATAGATCTTTGTTATCTAAAATAGAGGAAATCCTGAGCAAAGTTATGCCTACCATGACCACACCAAAAGCAATCAAGTTATTGGGCATACCCATCAAAGCCTTGCCTACAGTACCCGCAAATTGCCATAGCAACATCGCTTCTACCCCCAACAAAAAAGCGGCTAAGAACTGAATCTTAATGGGTGCGGATAGGAGCCAAGGTGTTTTATTGGATTTAGTGGATATAGACTTGGGGACTGAGGGGGCATTAACTGCACTAGGGGAAGTAATGGGGACAGGTACTTGAATATTGGTCTGATGGGCTGTTTTTGCGGGAATTGGTGATGGAATGGGTGTGGGAATGGGAGATTTATTGCTAAGGGCTTGAATTACACTAGCGGCACTGTTAAAGCGATCGCTGGGAGCAGTCTCCAGCATTTTATGCAAAATGGCATCGAAGTTAGGACTTAGCTTGATAAAACTCTCCCAACGCCATTGATTGTAATTCACATCAAATAATTCCTCTGGCTCCTTGCCCGTTAACAAAAAGAGACAGGTTACGGCAAAGGCATAGAGATCAGTCGAGGGAAACACCGTATCGCCTCGCATCTGCTCAGGTGCGCCATACCCAGGGGTAAAAATACCTGTAGATTTTTGACCTTGGGCGGCGGCGACCTGCTTAACTGCACCGAAATCCAACAAAAAGTAAGACTGATCGGATTTGCGTACCATGATATTTGCAGGCTTGATGTCTCGATGGATCGAGCCTTTCTCATGGATAAATGTTAAGACAGGCAAGAGACTTTGCATTAATTCAATGACATCGGCTTCAGCGATCGCCCCATGCTGCTCCACAATTTGCTCTAGGGTGAAGCCATCCACAAACTCTTGAACTAGATAAAAAAATTCATCCTGTCCCGACTGCACCTCAAAATAGGCAAGTAAATCAGGAATTTGCGGATGTGTCCCCAAATCTTCTAAAACCGTTGCTTCACGCTCAAACATTTGCTTAGCAATGACCATTTGCGAACCACTCAGCCCAATGGGTTGCAGCAACTTCACTACACATCTCTTCATCGCGGGTGTATAGCGATCGCGTGCTAAGAAGGTCGCACCAAAGCCACCTCTCGCGATCGGACTCTCGACGATATAACGCCCACCAAGGAGTAAAGGCATCCCGCAGCTGGTGCAGAATTTTTGGGCAACCGTCTTGACCGTATTGCCGCTGTCGAGATCGGCAAAGGAATTTAAAGGCTTGGTGCAATTGGGGCGAGTGCAATAAATGTCCACGATGCTTATAGCGCTCTGCGACGTGTTAAAAGGCGGCGAGTTAAAAGGTGATTAAACCTAAAAAGGTCTATGAGAATGAGTTTTTAAGAACCTTCTCACAGACCATTTTACATTGCCTTGACTTTTATGAAACCAATGCTACTCACATAGCGATCGTCCCATAGCGATCGCCATCATAAATTAAATTGGACATAAATCAACCCCTTGCCCGAAACCACAAAACCCAATAGATAGTTGCGGCGCTTAGAGCCGCAGCTATCTATTGGGTTTTGTGGTATTACTTATGCAGTAATCGCCATATCAAACGTATGCGTAAACATTTTTGGCATACTGTATTAGAGTCTACCTAAGTTTTTCCCTCCTGTACCCATGAGTTCCAACTTTTTAAATCACCTCAACCCTGCTCAGCAAAAAGCAGCTAGCCATCTCCACGGGCCCATGCTAGTAGTAGCGGGCGCAGGTTCAGGAAAAACGCGCACCTTAACTTACCGAATTGCCAACTTACTGCTCAATCACGATGTTGCCTCCGAGCAGATTTTAGCGGTAACTTTTACGAATAAGGCGGCAAAGGAAATGAATGAGCGAATTCAATCACTCCTAACCCAAGAAGTCGCCCAAAGAGAATATGGCAAGCCTTTAACAGAAATTAATGAATGGGAACAGGAAAAACTTCGCAAAAAGGTTTATAAGCGCTATATCAACAGCTTTGCTGAAGATGGGCTATGGATGGGGACTTTCCATAGTATGTGCTGTCGAATTTTGCGGCTAGATATTGATAAATATAAAGATTCCAATGGGAGAAGTTGGGCAAAAAATTTCTCGATCTTTGATGATTCGGACGCGCAATCCCTAGTTAAAGATATTGTCGTTAATCAATTAAATCTGGACGACAAGAAGTTTGAGCCACGCTCGGTTCGCTTTGCGATCGGCAATGCCAAAAATAAAGGCTGGACTCCCGAAGAATATGAAAAACAAAGCGATGATTCGCCCTATCGGAAGAGGTCGATCGCGCAAGTTTATAATCTCTATCAAAATCAGCTAGCCACGAATAATGCCCTCGATTTTGATGATCTGATCTTCTTACCCGTCCGACTTTTCCAACAAAATCCCGAAGTTCTTACCTATTGGCACAATCGCTTTAAACATATTCTCGTTGATGAATACCAAGATACCAATCGCACTCAGTATGATTTGATTCGCTTACTATCCACAAATGATAATCAGCCCACTTGGGAGAATCGTTCTATTTTTGTAGTGGGTGATGCGGATCAATCCATCTATAGTTTTCGTTCTGCCGACTTCACGATTTTAATGGAATTTCAAGAGGCTTTTGGCGATCGCCTGCCCGATGCCCACACAGGCACAATGATCAAACTCGAAGAGAATTATCGCTCTGTTGCCAATATCCTCGAAATTGCTAACCAACTGATTGATAACAATTCCCAGCGTATTGATAAAGTGCTCAAGGCAACTCGTCCCGATGGCGACCTGATTGAGCTATATCGCGCCGATGATGAAGTGGATGAAGCCCAATTTGTAATCGAGCAGATTCGCCGGGTGAGGGCAAAAAATCCTAGCGCCAATCTAGGACATTTTGCGATTCTCTATCGCACCAACGCTCAATCCCGTCCCTTTGAAGAAATGCTAGTGCGCTGGAATATCCCATATAAAGTGGTAGGCGGCTTGCGTTTCTACGATCGCAAAGAAATTAAAGATATTCTCTCCTACTTGCGCTTACTCTCCAATCCGTCCGACACCCTCGGCTTGATGCGAATCATTAATGTCCCCAAACGCAGCATCGGCAAAGCTACTCTCGATAAGCTCCAGCAAGCCGCCCAAGAACTCAGTGTCCCGATCTGGGAAATCATCAGCGATGAAACGACAGTCAAAACTCTGGCGGGGCGATCGGCAAAGGGAGTTCTCTCCTTTGTGGAACTCATGCAAAAATGGCAAGAGAAAGTTCCTGTTACCCCTGCGGCGGATATCATTCAAGGAATTCTCCAAGAATCAGGCTATGTGGATGAACTCAAGGCTCAGAGCAATGATGAAGCAAATGATCGCATTGCTAACTTGCAGGAACTCTATAACGCGGCAGTTCAATTTGCGGAAGAAAATGAAGATGCATCCCTTGATGCCTTTTTAGCCAATGCTGCCCTAGCTTCTAGCCTTGATGATAGTAGTGAAAATGCCGAAAAGGTCACCCTCATGACCCTCCATGCGGCAAAAGGTTTAGAATTTCCTGTCGTATTTCTCGTTGGGCTGGAGCAAGGACTATTCCCTAGCTTCCGTTCCATTAATGACCCCATGGCATTAGAAGAAGAACGCCGCCTGATGTATGTGGGCATCACTCGCGCCCAAGAGAAGTTATTTCTGAGCCATGCTCAAGCCCGTCGCCTCTATGGCAATCGCGAATACGCCATTCCCTCCCAATTCCTCGCCGAATTGCCAAAGGAATATCTCACAGGACATGGGATCGATAAGTTTATTAGCAAGGCGAGTCAGCGTGCTGAAGCCACTAGCGTTAAAGGTTCTCTCAGAACTGTCGCACCTCCTAAGGTCAATGCCGTTAAGCCTAAGCCTCGCATTGATTGGCAATTAGGCGATCGCGTGATGCACGACAAATTTGGCGAAGGTCAAGTGGCAAATTTATTAGGTACTGGCGACAAGATGTATTTAGCGGTTTCCTTTGCAGGTCAAGGCAAAAAAATCATCGATCCTAAAATTGCTCCAATTCAAAAAATATAGATGTGGCGCGAGTGCGCCACATTTACTCAACTTCTGGACTAAGAGTAATTCCTCGATAAATTTGGGCGATCGCAAAGGCAAGATTGATGCTCTTTAGCTCGATCATGTCACCTTACTCCAATTAATTCTGGAATATACTCTTCAGGAGTTTGCTAAAGTTCTGACAATAGTTCAAGACGTGGGTTCGTCACTATATTAACCTCTTACAAGTTTTGTAAAAACTGAGGTGAGTTCTTTGGACTCACCCTAACATTATAATTAAAAAAGTTTAGAATCTTTATCTAATCGCCTATCCATTAGCCACAATCAGCGATCGCCTCTCTAAAAATCAATCAACCAGCGATCGCCTATCCATTCTCATAACCAACAATCGCCTATCCATTCCCCATAAACAGTGATCGCTTATTCACCCAAGATTAAAGCAAGGCGATCGCTTCAAGCAAATAATTCTATATAATCACAAGAGGAGTTATATCAATTCCTAGCCTAAACTAATACGGTGAGTATCATGACATCAACAGTACTTTATGAATCTGATTTTTATAATTGGACAGTTGAACAGGTCAAGAGTTTGCGATTAGGTAAGTTGGATAGTTTAGATTTAGAGAATTTAGCGGAAGAGATTGAATCTTTGGGTAATCAGAAAAGGTCTGAGTTGGAAAATCGTTTGGCAATTTTGCTAGGGCATTTACTCAAGTGGGATTTGCAGCCGAATTTGCGTGGTAAGAGTTGGCGAGCAACAATTAGGGAACAACGCCGCGAAATCAAAAAATTAATTAGAAAAAATCCTAGCTTGAAGTCTTATTTAGATGAAGCAATGACAGATGGTTATGAGTCGGCTTTGGATCTAGTAGTACGAGAAACCCCACTTGACTATAAGGATTTATCCAGAGAATGTCCTTATGTGATTGCTCAAGTTTTTGATGACAGTTTTCCTATCGGTGTAGAGGTTTGATAAATAGGCGATCGCCCCTCAAAAAAATTAATCAACCAGCGATCTCTAAGCCAATGCAAACTCAGTTAACTTCCGAGTCTCTGGATCATGAAAAGCCAAAACAATATCAGACTTAGGAATACCTTCCGTTAACAACTCATTAGCAATCCCCTCTTCAGTCCAATCATCCTCAATATAAATCTTTTGATTCTTAATACGGATATGCAGCTGAATATTTCTATATTTTCTATTGTCTTGCCAACCCATTAAAAACCAAAAATACTGATCGTGAACCTCATCAAAAACTAGACAATTCTCCCTTTCTCTAATGTTAGAATTAGAAGCCCAGCTATGATATTCAGTCAAAATCTTTTTGATGATATCACGATACTTATCTAATCTATCCATTGTAAAATTTCCTCCTGCATTGTATTTACAATCAACAACTTAATTGAATCGATGCGTATCAGATCTTGAATTGAATCTCTCAGAAAAAAGTTTTGATAACGGCTTTCCTTGATTGCTAAATAAAGACTGTATTCAGGAGCAGTTAACTGGATTAAATTTCGATAGAGAATGTACTGCCCCAATGCTAATTCAAAATCTCGCATTGGTGAAGGACTTAAAAAACTTTTAATCTCAACCACAATCTTTTTGCCTTGTCGTTCAGCAGCGATCGGCTGTTCGGCAGCTAGGTCAGCAAACAAATCAACATCTTTATATCGAATCAAATAAGGATCAGCCGTGATCACCCAGCCATCTTTGATGAGGGCATTTTTTACTGCATCATGATAAATGTCTTTGGCTGGCATAGCTCTAAATCCAAAAAATGAGGGTGAACTAATTCATCCACCCCCATTATACGCAAATTAAACTAACTACTTCGCTACTACAGGCATACCCAAAATATCCTCAATGCGAGGCATATCCTCCAACGCAATCACTCGACCTTGATCTTCAAAATTGCTAATCTGATCGAAGTTGAGATAGCGATAGAGGTCACTGGCAAAAGGATCGATCTTTTTCGTGACGATCGCTTGATATTCTTCCACGGTTGGAAGCTTACCTAGCAAGGCGCAGACAGCCGCAAGTTCGGCGGAACCGAGATAGACTTGAGCATCCTTCCCCATGCGATTATTGAAGTTGCGAGTGGAAGTGGAGAATACCGTCGCGCCATCGGCAACACGGGCTTGATTACCCATGCAGAGAGAACATCCAGGAACTTCGGTTCTGGCTCCTGCTACACCGAAAGTGCTGTAGATTCCTTCTTCTTTGAGTTGGAACTCATCCATGCGCGTGGGTGGTGCGACCCAGAGACGGGCTTTGACGGCGGCTTCTTTTTCGAGAACCTTGGCGGCGGCGCGGTAATGTCCGATATTGGTCATGCAGGAACCGATAAAGACTTCATCCACGCGATCGCCTGCTACTTCAGAGAGCAACTTCACATTGTCAGGATCGTTGGGTGCAGCCACGATTGGCTCCTTGATTTCATTGAGATTGATCTCGATGATTTCTGCATATTCAGCATCAGGATCGGCTTCCATTAATATGGGATTGGCAAGCCATTCTTCCATTTTGGCGATACGGCGCAAGAGGGTCTTGGCATCGCTGTAGCCACGAGCGATCATATTCTTCATGAGGGCAACATTCGATCGCAGGTATTCGGCAACTGTCTCCGTGCTGAGTTTAATTGTGCTACCAGAGCAGGAACGCTCGGCAGTGGCATCCGTGAGTTCAAAGGCTTGTTCCACTTTCAGATCAGGCAATCCTTCGATTTCCATAATCCGACCTGCGAAGACATTCTTTTTGTTCTTCTTCTCAACGGTGAGTAAGCCGCGTTGAATGGCAATATAGGGAATCGCATTCACGACATCACGCAGGGTGACACCAGCTTGCAATTCGCCTGTGAAGCGCACCAATACAGATTCAGGCATATCCAAGGGCATGATGCCAAGGGCGGCGGCGAAGGCTACTAGTCCTGAACCTGCGGGGAAGGAAATGCCCAATGGAAAACGGGTATGGGAATCGCCACCAGTACCGACGGTATCGGGCAGAAGCATTCTATTTAACCAAGAATGGATAATGCCATCGTTCGGGCGTAGGGCTACGCCGCCACGATTGGAGAAGAAGTCGGGAAGTTCCTTATGGGTTTTGATGTCGGTGGGTTTGGGATAGGCGGCGGTGTGACAGAAGCTCTGCATCACCAAGTCAGCGCTAAATCCTAAACAAGCCAGTTCTTGCAACTCATCGCGGGTCATCGGACCAGTGGTATCTTGAGAACCAACGGTAGTCATCAAGGGTTCGCAGGAAGTGTAGGGGCGCACACCAGCCACGCCGCAAGCTTTGCCGACCATTTTTTGAGCGAGGGTGTAGCCTTTGCCTGTGTCGGCGGGAGTGGCGGGGAGGATGAACACATCGCTGGCAGGGAGTCCCAAGGCTTGACGGGTTCTGGCGGTGAGACTGCGACCAATCAAGAGGGGAATGCGACCACCTGCGCGAACTTCATCGGCGATCGTGTCAGGGGTGAGACTGAAAGTGGAGAGAGTTTCACCTGCGGCGTTAGTGATTTTACCTTCGCGAGTGTGAATCGTGATCACATCGCCTGTTTCCAATTTGGTGACATCGCATTGGATTGGTAAGGCTCCTGCATCTTCGGCAGTGTTAAAGAAGATCGGCGCGATCGTGCTGCCGAGAATTACACCACCTGATCGCTTGTTAGGGATGAAGGGAATATCGTTGCCAATGTGCCACAACACCGAGTTAATTGCAGATTTGCGCGAAGAACCTGTTCCCACCACATCACCGACAAAGGCGACGGGATGCCCTTTTTGCTTCAGTTCAGCAATAGTTTGCAAACCCGTTGGCATCATCGATTCCAACATACAGAGCGCATGGAGGGGAATGTCAGGACGCGAGAAGGCTTGAGAAGCAGGAGAGAAGTCATCGGTATTGATTTCGCCTGTGACTTTAAAGACGGTCACGGTCACAGTTTCAGGCAAAGCAGGGCGACTGGCAAACCATTCGGCAGCAGCCCATGAATCGATGACGGATTTGGCTCTCGCGTTAGTTTTTGATAATTCGAGAACTTGATTAAAGGCATCAAATACGAGCAACGTCTTCTTGAGCGCCCTTGCCGCCAAGTCGCCCAAATCATCATTGGTGAGCAAATCAATTAAGGTCTGCACGTTATAGCCACCGACCATTGTGCCGAGCAGTTCCACCGCGTAAGCTGGGCTAACTAGAGGCGATCGCAATTCACCCTTAGCGATCGCCGTTAGCCATCCCGCTTTCACATAGGCAGCTTGATCTACACCAGGGGGAATGCGATCGCGCAGTAACGCGAGTAAAAATTCCTCTTCGCCTGTGGGGGGATTTTGCAATAGCTCACAAAGGGCTGATGCTTGCTGAGCATTGAGGGGTAAGGGCGGAATCCCTTGGGCGGCGCGATCGGCAACATGGTCACGGTAGGCTGATAACATACTTGTTATTTTAATTCTTTACAAATACTTAACTTATTATCGATCCTATTAAACTTTGGTGCGTAAAATATGTTTGGGGTAATATATTTGCATTAATAGCAGTCACAAATTTTTGTCTAAATGTACTTACACCGCAGAGCAGTAGTGTATTTACCCTCTTAGTTGACTAAAGTTATTCTTGGAACAAAAGCCTGAATTTTATCGCAAATAAATCGTAAATAAATAGATTCAAAGAATATGAAATATACTGGTGACTGGCGCATTGATGAGATGGATTTGTGGGAAGCAGATTATCTCAATATGGAGGTAGAGGCTTTTATTTCCATAGATGAGCGTGGTGATGGGCGGTTCCAATTTGGATTGGTCTCAGGATATATTGATGGAGAAGTTATCCAGAGAAAAACAGAGACTCGTCTTGAGTTTACTTGGGAAGGTAATGACGAATGTGACGAAGCCGCAGGAAGTGGTTGGTTACAATTGAGAGATGACGATACTCTTGAGGGCGAAATTAAATTTCATGGAGGCGATCGCTCAAGTTTAATTGCTACGCGCATTAAAAAACAGTAAATTGGAGAGCTATTTGGTTATGAAAGTAATTTTACAACAACGGGCAGCAATTGCTAAAAGATCACTTACTCCTTCGGAAAGAAATCAGGTTGTTAAAGCGATCAATTCACTGAATGAATTGAATTTTGAAAATGCATTAAATTCACCCAAGTTTTATAAATTAACGGGTTTATCTAAAACTCATCAAACTCAATTGTATGCATATAGAGTGAACAGCAGATTAAGGTTAATGATTTCTATTGATGAAGACAAATGGATTATTGAAGATATTGTTGATTATCATGGTCACTCAAGTAGACTCTTCTTAATACAAGAGAAGGCATGAAAATTCTAAAATCACATAACTTTGATGCGATAAATTGCCGATTAGAGTGGAATGATTTTGATGCCTTGCTTAGAACAAAAGAAACACTTAGTGAGCGTAAAGATGTGTTGCCATTTTTTAAGAAAAGGCAAGATTTATCTATACTAATTTGTTCATACATTCCAAACATCAAAAAGCCAGATGTATTTGCCCATGAATTTCAAATAAATGGTGATTTTGTTGCAGACCTAATCATTGGAGATTCAAGAACACATAATTATTTGCTTGTTGAATTTGAAGATGGCAGACCAGATAGTATTTTTATGCACAAGAGAAATAAAGCTACTCCTGAGTGGTCACCAAGATTCGAGGCAGCGTTTTCGCAATTAGTTGATTGGCTATGGAAATTAGAAGATATGAGAAGTACCTCAGATTTCCATAATACGTTTGGCAGTAGAAGGGCAAAATTTCAAGGTTTGATTGTGATTGGGAAAGATATGCGGTTTAGCTCACAAGAAATAGATCGTCTAAATTGGCGAAATGATAGAATCATTGTTGATTCAACTGCTATTTCTTGCGTGTCTTTTAACAAACTTCGAGAAGATTGTGATTATTGGTTAAACAATTACTATGGAGTTTAGCCTAACTTTATGCTCTGTCCTAGTCCCAAAGATAAAGGGCGGCACAAAGTGCCGCCCTTTATCTTTGGGGTTTTAAGTCCTAACTGTCTTTGGTTTGTCCAAAGGCGAGACGTAAAAATGGGGGGGCGAGGAAAGTGGTGAGGATGACCATAATAATGATCGAAACCTCTAAGGGTTTGCTCAGAACACCGCTAGCGGAACCGATTCCCGCGAAGACTAATCCGACTTCACCACGGGGGATCATGCCTACGCCGATCGCTACTCGATTGATATTAGGTATCCCAAATACCGCCCAACCCGTGACCAATTTGCCAGCGATCGCTACTAACACTAAGAAAATCGCAATCAGCAAACCAGCGCGATTATCAGGATTAGCAGGATTTAAAACGGTTAAATCGGCTCTAGCCCCAACCGTCACAAAAAACACTGGCACAATTAGATCAGCGATCGGCTTAATTAGCTCATCCAATTCATTCCTTGCGTCACTTTCGTCTAAAACTAGCCCTGCGGCAAAAGCACCCAAAATCGCCTCAAGGTGAATCGCATTCCCGATAAATGCCATAAAGAAGGCAAAAATAAAGGCAGGGATCACAATGTTGCCGCGAGTTTCTAGCTTAGAGACGATCGCTGTAAAACTTTTATTAAAAAAGCCACCCAGCAAGATTGCGCCCACCAAAAAAGCTGTTGCACTGACGATTAGGTAAACCACGTTAAGCACATCAATTTCACCAGTTTTCGCTAAACTTGCGACCACTGCCAAAACGATAATTCCTAAGACATCATCTATAACCGCAGCCCCAACGATGATTTGACCTTCTGTAGACTTCAATCTGCCTAGCTCCGATAGCACCTTAGAGGTAATACCGATGCTAGTTGCAGTCAAAGCAGCTCCCGCAAAAATAGCAGGAATAGCCGCCACATGGAAAATCATCATCAATCCCACCGTACCTGCGGCAAAGGGAACTGCTACCCCGACGCAAGCAGCAACCACGGCTTGAATCCCTACTTCCTTTAGGTCACGGAGGTTGGATTCCAGCCCAATCTCGAATAGCAAGACAATCACCCCTAACTCAGCAATCACTGAAATAACTTCACTTTGCGAAGCAAAAACTTGGCTAAGGACTTCGGGGGACAGATGATTGAGTAGTTGAATCCCTGACATGATCAACGAGTCGGACACCAATAAGCCACTGTCGGGAAAAATGATCAGATGTAGAGCCGATATGCCGACAAGGACACCTGCCACAAGTTCGCCGAGGACAGGAGGAAAATCGAGCCGTTTGGCTATTTCGGAGCCAATTTTGCTGGCGAGATAGATTACCACCAAGCTTAATAACACACTAGAGAGGACAATCGGCGCATTTTCAGCTTCGGCAGTAGCTAAAAGTGGACTTGGTAAGTCGAAGGCAAAGAGCTTAGGTAAATAGCCCTCAAAAAAATACGACGCGATCGCATTATTCAAAAACATAAGCTGTGCTTGTGGTGATCGATTTATTTGCAATTCATCCATTTTCGCTTAGGATGCGTATGTATAGCAAAGCAAGAGTTAGCCAGTCCAAGCTAAAACCCAAAAAGCGAGTGGCGGCGCTTCGCGCCGCCACTCGCTTTTTGGGTTTTATGTCCTAAGCAAAACTTACATTGCTATATTAATAAAGAGCAAAAAACTTACGGCAAAGTCCAAATCTCAAAGGCTTTCTGAGATTCCTTTTACTATGAAACTTGCTGACCAGACTGACGCAGATATTTTGCAAGCTTGGCGATCGGGTAGCAGTCTAGCTTTTGGCATCTTCTACGATCGCTATGGCGAGTTGATTTATCGCTTAGCCCTCAGAATTTTGGGTAATTTGCAAGAAGCGGAAGACTTAACCCAAGAGATTTTTATTCTGCTAAGTCGCAATACTAACTATGACAGTAGCCGTGGTTCGATCTCTACCTACTTAACGGTTCTAACGCGATCACGTGCCATTGACCGAATTCGCAAAACGCGATCGCAACAGCAACATTTAGAAAAATGGGAACAGAATCTGGCGATCGACTATGACCCTAGAAATTCTTCGCTCATGGAAACAATGTCACTTGCCGAACGTTCAGAAAAGGTAAAGGCAGCTTTAGCAAATTTGCCAGACAAACATCGCCAAGTTTTAGAAATGGCATATTTTGATGGACTCAGCCAAACCGAAATCGCCAAAGCACTCGATAAGCCCTTAGGAACGGTGAAGTCTTGGGCGCGAAATGGATTGATTCGACTGAGAGAAAGTTTAAAAGATGCGTTAGATTGAGGCGAGAGTACCCATGACACAAGCAAATTATCCTGAAAGTTTTCCTCAAAAATATCCTCCTAATTGGGAAGAGTTATTAGCTGGTTATGTTTTAGGTGATTTAGAGTCGGATGAGGTGACCGAAATGCAGGAACTCATCACCACTTATCCAGAGCTAATTACGGAAATTGATCGCTTGCAGGAAACCCTCGCACTTTTACCACTTGGACTGAGTGAAAGTTTACCCGCTAATAATTTGCGCGATCGCATCGCGGCGATCGCTGTGCCTCAAGATAATCCTGAACTTGTCTTCAAATCCTTAAAAAACAGTAATTTAGAAACAGATAAGCGATCACCAAAAACTCAAAATCTCTGGAAATTAGGAGCAATTGGTTTAGGCGCTATTAGTGCGATCGCCCTAGCGATTTTGGGCTATGACAATTATCAAATGCGTCAGCAAATTGCCAGTACTCAAATAGAAATGCAAAAATATCGCCAAGCGATCGCTATGTTACAAGCGGCTGATAATCGGATGATTTCGCTTAAGGGAATGGGCGCAATTCCTGCGGCTTCGGGAAGTGTGATGATTGCTCCCAATGAAAAGACTGCCATGATCAACATTCAAAATCTCATACCGATTCCTGAAGAAAATAGCTACCGTCTTTGGGCGATCGTGGATGGCAAAAAGGTTGACTGCGCCCAATTTCGTCCTGATGCTCAGGGCAAGGTCTTTTTAAAAGTGCCATTAGGGAGCGCTCTCAAGCAATCCACGACTTTAATAATTACAATCGAACCTAATAAAGATATGCCCGAACCCACAGGCGAAATGGTCATGAAAGGAGAAGTCTAAACAAAAGTGTCGTGTGCCGCACCACTAATTCTTGGATGACAAAATAAAAGTGGCGGCGCTTCGCGCCGCCACTTTTATTTTGTCATCCAATTTGAAAGTTCATGCGTATATCCAATAAGTGAGTATCCAAAAAACAACTCCATTTATTGCAAAGAGAGCTTATAACGATGAACTACAAATTTCTTGGACTAATTGCTGGTTTAGTTTTGACCTCTGGGCTTGTCTCCTGTGCAGATTCCACTACGCCTACCCAGCAATCCACTCCCGCCACTCAATCCACTCCCGCCACCAAGCCCGCCGAAGCGATGAAAAATGACGCAATGAAAGGCGATGCGATGAAGGATAAAACTGGCGACGCGATGAAAAATGATGCCATGAAAGGTGATGCCATGAAAAAGGATAAGCCTGCGGATGCGATGAAGGGAGATGCGATGAAGAATGATGCGATGAAAAGTGATAAACCTGCGGATGCAATGAAGAATGATGCGATGAAAAGTGATAAACCTGCGGATGCTCCTAAACCATAGTTATACAAATTCACAAAAGTGTGACAACACTTTTGTGAATTAAAAAACAAACCGAGTAAGGCTTTCCAAAACTAAAAATGACGTAGCCATTTTTAGTTTTGGTATAACTCATCCCCTTTGAGAAAAAGTCGGAGATCTTAAGCTTTACTTGGACTAACTTAAAAAGAGCGACTTGATTACGATTCTTGGAATTGAACAAATCTATTTATGTTAAATAAAAATCTAATCTTAGCCACTTTAACAGTGATACTTCTAGGATGTGCAAATCGTTCAACCATATCCCAAGTTGAGTCTATTCCTACATCAATAACTGCGAATGAAAAATCTTTGCAGACTAAATCTCCTGTCTTGGCTGATAGCCCAAAAGCTATCAATAAATTAAGAACTGGTAGTTTCGTTAATGGCGAACATCCCACCAGTGGCTCGGCTAGACTTATCTACGAAAATGGAACCTATTTTGTTGAACTGGATCAAACCTTTCAGACATCAGATAAGGGGCCAGATTTGTTTGTAATTTTGCATCGATCGCCAGATGTTTTAAAAACGACTAAGCCGCCAGATTTTGCGATCGCTAAGGGAGACTATACCCTAGTTGCACCTCTCAAAAGCTTTAACGGCAAACAACGCTATGCAGTTCCTAAAGGTATTCAGCCAGACCAATATCAGTCTATTGCGATCTGGTGTCGCCAGTTTAACGCGACCTTTGGTGCTGCGTCTCTCACTTCTTCTTAATGAACAAAGGATGGCATCGCTCTACTGGACAATCCTTTAGGAGCATATATTATGAGTAATAGTCTATTGCGTCGTCGTCGATTGTTGATCTATGCAGGTTTGGGAGCTTTAGGGATTGGTAGTGCGGCGATCGCCACGCAATTGGGCGCATCTAAAATTACAGCCAACAAACCCAAACTAGAGACTCGCAAGCCTTTGACAAACCTAGCCCAGCCCCTAGTAACAGAAGCCAATTTGCCAAAGTTGCCAGAATTTCAAGGTATTGCTCAATGGTTAAATTCTCCTCCCTTGATGACTGGGAACTTAGTTGGTAATGTAGTGCTGATTCAGTTCTGGACTTTTAGCTGTATTAATTGTCAAAGGACTTTGCCCTATGTCACTCGCTGGCATGAGCAGTATGGGGCGAAAGGTTTAAAAATTATCGGTGTGCATACGCCTGAATTTGCCTTTGAACGTGATATCAATAACATTAAGGATGCGATGCAACGCTATAGAATTAACTACACGGTTGCAGTAGATAATGAATTTAAAACTTGGAAAGCCTATGGTAACGAGTACTGGCCGCATCTATACTTAGCCGATCGCCAAGGTAATCTCCGATATGATCATATTGGTGAAGGTGCATATGACCGTACTGAAAAAACAATTCAACAACTCTTAGGCTAGAGATAATGGAACTTTCTCCTTTCGCAATTGGTTTAGCAATTCTTGGCGGTATGGTCACCGTATTTTCTCCTTGCATCTTGCCAATTTTACCAATTGTGATTGGGCGATCGCTCCAAACCCATCGCTACGGACCCATTGCCCTCGTCGCTGGAACGATGAGTGGCTTTGCGATCGCGGGTAGCCTCTTAGGCGTAGCAAGTTTATGGTTTACCGACTTAGCAAATTTTATCCGCATTTTGGCGATCGCCATTTTGCTAATTTTAGGACTTCTATCTCTATTCCCAAAGTTAAATTATTTATTATTAAGTAAGTTGCGACTTCCTAAATTCAAAGAACCAGAACGGATCAATCTAGCTGGTGAGTTCCTTTTAGGTTCGCAATTAGGCTTGTTATGGACTCCCTGTGCTGGTTCTGTCCTTGGCAGTATCTTAGTTTTAGCTGCTGCTGAGCAAGAAATCTTTAGCGCTTTTATTCTTTTAATTTTCTATGGATTTGGCGCAGGTATTCCGATGTTATTGATTGCCTATGCCAGCCGCTATTTCAGCAAGTCATTTATCAAGCTGCGTAAACATAGCGCCATACTTCAACAAATCGGTGGCTTACTGATTTCCTTGACAGCGATCGCGATCATTCTCGGATGGGATGTCAAGGTTCAACTTTGGCTAGCGCCTTTATTTCCACCTCTGTTTGATCTTTAGCTAATGCTTCTTAAGCTCTAATTCCTTACCTCTAAAAAGCTGATGAGTCCCAAATCTTCTCCTGCACCCAAGCAAGCGATTTTTATTAAATCCTTCCATTTTATTAATTTAATCTCTTTGATTTTTATGACCGCTAGTGGTCTGCAAATTTATAACGCTAATCCTGTATTTGGCGGTAGAGCAGGATGGCGATTCCCTAAGGTTTTACTCTTGGGCGGATGGCTAGGAGGCGGACGCAATTGGCATTTTGCGGCGATGTGGTTCTTTTCGATGAGCCTATTGATTTATGGAATTTATATTTTTATTACTAGGCGTTGGAAGCATCGCTTTGCTTCGGAAAAAGATTTGCAAGCCCTCAAAGCTCAAAATCCTAAACGCAAAAATTACGCATGGCATCGTCTTGCCTATACGGCGATTATTCCCATACTTTTGCTAGCGATTCTTTCGGGTTTATGTATGTATAAGCCTGCTCAGTTTGCCTTCGTCTCAGGTTTATTTGGCAGTTGGCAAAATCTCCGCATTGCTCATTTTCTGACTATTCCGATTGTGCTTATTTTTGCGATCGCCCATATATTTCTATCTTTTAGAGTTGGCGGTCTCAAGATGATTCGCTCCATGTTTGTGTAAGTAGGATACTTTAAGGTAAAGCAAATGCAGTTTGATAAATACATTCGGAATAATCTTCAAAAGCAATTACAGCATAATTTACAGCGTCGGTTTTCCCGTCGTCAGATGCTCCAATTTACAGGACTATCAGGACTGGGCTTAGCCTTGGGAAGTTGCGGGACTTCTCTGTATGTAGATAAAGTTCGTCCGATTTTTGAGCCACTTAATCAAAGCATTGAAGAGTTAATTCTCAAGCCTCAGACTCCTGTGCCTGAATTTCCCGCCAGTGCGATCGAGCCAGAAGCTTTATTAGTCAACTCCTTTGACTTCACTCCTATTATTAATCCTAATACCTTCAAATTAGTAATTGATGGTGCAGTGGATAATCCCTTGCAATTGAGCATGAGTGATATGCGATCGCTACCCTTAACCTCCATGGTGATCCGTCATGTTTGCGTAGAGGGTTGGGCAGCGATCGTGCAGTGGGGAGGTGTACGCTTACTGGATTTAGCAAAGCTAGTCCAGCCCCAAGCAGGAGCGCGTTATGTCTACTTTGAGTCCGCCGATGGCTATTATGAAAGTTGGGATATCGCCTCTTCTTTACATCCACAGACGCTGCTTGCCTATCAAAAAAATGGAGAGACGATACCTGTGGAGAATGGCGCTCCTTTACGATTAGCATCTCCGATTAAATTGGGTTATAAGCAATCTAAATGGGTAATTAGAGTCACCTTTGCCAAGGAACTTTCGCAACGTCGAGGCTATTGGGTAGATGAAGGCTATGAATGGTTTGCAGGATTGTGAAATTTATTAAATCAAAAGAATCATGAAGTATCCGATTAACTGCTCTATGCTTGGCATATACTCAGGTTAATTATAAAAACTTAGGCTATGAGTCTGCATTCTCTTTCTAATCTAAGCTTAGATTGGAGCAATGACTATAGTCCCACTACAATCGATGCTCATGAATTTGTAATACATACAATAGGTCTTATGAGCCAATCACAGCAAAGCTGTGTATTGGTAGTAGAGGGGGAAAGGTTTGCTGGGACATTTACCGAACAGGATTTGTTTCGACTTATTGCGACAAATCAAAAATTAGATACCTTAAAGCTTATTAATGTCATTACGCGATCGCCTATTACTATTAGGCGATCGCAAGTTTCTGTTGCAGAAATTCTTCGTCTTTTTACAGAACATAGCCTCAAATACTTACCAGTTTTAGACGAACACGAATATCCGATCGCTCTAATTACAGCGGAGCATCTCGTCCAAATAATCTCCCGTACCTCTGGTTCATCTTCAATTGAAAGTGAAGTTACAACTGAAATACAGCAAAATCATCAAGAAGCATTAACAAAACCAAGATTTACCACGGACTTCCCAAATACACCTGTAGACGATCAACATTTCATCCAACGCATTGTTGATATATCGCCAGATATTATTTATATCTATGATTTACAAGAGCATCGTAATATTTATGTAAATAACTCTATCACCTCAATTCTGGGTTACTCTGTTTCCCAGATCCAAGCAATGGGTTCAGCTTTGTTTCTGACCATTATCCATTCTGATGATTTGGAAACGATAATCCAAACTCAAAAACGTTTTGATAACGCTAAAGATGGAGATATTTTAGAGCTTGAGTATCGAATTATTAATGCTAATGGGCAATATCGCTGGTTTTATGATCGTAGTGCCGTATTTTTGAGGGATGCAGAGGGACGGGCTAAACAAATAGTTGGCAAAGCTCAAGACATTCATAAGCGTAAGCTTGCCGAAGAACAAATTAGAGCGATCGAATCCCAGCAAAGATCTATTTTAGAACATTTACAAACAATTGTCAGCCACAGCTCTGACGGGATTATCATTCTTGACCAATATGGAAGGATTATCTTTGCAAATCCTTCCGCAGAAAAAATCTTTAATCTCCATATTGGCGAACTAAAGGGATTAGAGTTAGGGATTCCCATCACGATTGATAAATCCTTTGAAATGGATTTCATCACCGAAGCAGGTAAACTCAAAGTCGCAGAAGTTCTCGTCACCCAAATTGAATGGGATAACGAGCTATCCTATTTAACTTCTATTCGGGATATTAGCGATCGCAAGCAGGTAGAGGAGCAATTAATACTAGCTAACTGTGAACTAGTGAGGGCAACCCGCCTCAAAGATGAGTTTCTAGCGAGTATGAGCCATGAGCTAAGAACTCCGCTCAATACAATTTTAGGCTTGTCCGAAAGTTTGCTCGAAGGTATCCTCGGAGAGCTAAACGAACGTCAGAGAAAATCCCTTGAAACGATTGAGCGTAGTGGCTATCATCTCTTAGAACTAATTAATGATATTCTCGATCTTGCCAAAATTGAATCTGGCAAATTAGAACTCCATTTGCAAAACACCTCAGCCCCAGCAATTTGCGATGATAGTCTGACCTTTGTAAGGCAATTGGCTAATAAAAAGAATATTCAATTAATCACCAAACTTCCCTTAAATACCATTTATATCTATGCTGACGAACTTCGTTTGCGTCAAGCCTTAATCAATTTATTAACCAATGCGGTCAAGTTCACTCCCAATGATGGTCAGGTCACCTTAGAAATCCAAATTATTAACTTAGGCAATATAGAAACAAGTCCCACTTATATTGAATTTTCGGTAACCGATACAGGTATTGGAATCGATCAAAAAGATATTAGCAAACTCTTTCAAACCTTTGTCCAAATCGATAGCGCTCTCAATCGCAAATATGCGGGTACTGGGCTAGGACTAGCCCTAGTCAAAAGAATTGCGGAACTGCATGGCGGTCATGTTTTGCTAGAAAGTCAGATCGATCAAGGTAGTAAATTTATTATCCGAATTCCCTATCAACCTCATCAAGCAGATTCTTTACCTTATCCAATCATTGAAGTTAATACTTCATTATCTTCTTTTATCTCAACTAAAAAAACGCTCTACCCTAAATCATCTTTGATTTTAATTGCTGATGATAATGAAGCCAATGTGGCAAGCATTTGGGACTATTTAGAAAGTCATGGCTATCGTTTATTAGTAGCCAAGGATGGGCTTGCCGCCGTTAATATAGTCAAGCAAGAAAAGCCTGACCTAGTTTTGATGGATATTCAAATGCCAGAGATGGATGGATTAGAAGCAATTAAAATTATTCGTAAAAATCCCGAATTGCAATCACTTCCTATCATCGCCTTAACGGCTCTAGCAATGTCAGGCGATCGCGAAAAATGCCTAGAAGCAGGAGCAAATGAGTATTTAGCCAAACCTGTTAAGTTAAAGCAACTAGTGGCAACTATTCAGCATTTATTGTCGCTCCCCTAAGACCTTGAGAGAGTGCGGCTCACTCTAATACCAAATGAAGAAATGGCTACGCCATTTCTTCATTTAAAAAACTTACTGGGTTTGAGATAAAGAAGTATCTCGATGCTTAATTAAAGTCTCTACGGGTAAATTAGTGCGAAGGTGTTGCCAAGGTAATACTTGATTTACATCCCAATTTTCATGGACATACCAAGCTAAAGGTGGCAACTGTTCCCGCAATTCCTTAAAGGCGCGTTTATAGGAACCATCGCTCGGTACATCGCCATCGCTATAGCTACAAGCCAAAATCAATAACTTAGTTAGGCGGCGATCGCCACGAGAAATGAGCGCTTGTACCAGCGAATCCTTGTAGCTTTCAGGACGAAAATCAATTCCCTTTGGTAATAACTTCTTACGGAAATGTTGCATTTTCTTCTCGGCAGAAGTGTTGACCCCTTGCCATTGCCAAGGCGTATGGGATTTGGGAACAAAAGTACTACAACCAAAGGTTATCTTTAATTTTGGTGCGATTTTGCGAAGGGAAATTAACATCTCAATAGTTTGCTCGATATCATCATCATTTTCCATCGGTATACCTGCCATACCATAGAGCTTGAGAGACTTCAAACCACCAGCCTGTGCATTAATTGCCGCCTGTCTAATTTCATCGTTATGTAATTTCTTATTAATAATTTCCCGCAAGCGTTCAGAACCGCTTTCGATCGCAATGGTAACAGAGCGGCTATCTCGAGTAGAGAGAATTCGCGCCAATTTCTCCGTGAGTGTATTAGTACGCACAGAGGCGAGACTGAGGCGCACATCATCAAACTGCGGCTGGGCGAGATGATCCAGTAAAGCATCAAATTCAGGATGTTGGGTAATTGATGCACCGAGCAAGCCCAATCGTTTAGTTACGCTCAGTCCCTTAGCGATCGCAGGAATTAAACTTGATTCTAGACTTGCCGTTCTAAAGGGGAGGGTTAAATAACTGGCTAAACAGAAGCGGCACATCTCTGGACAACTCCGCACCACTTCCACCATAAAAATGCTCTCCCAAGCCGCCTTTTCGGTAACGACCGTAGAAGCCGAAAGAGTATTGCCCTTATAGGTCTGTTTATGCACTAGGGCGGGAATATCCGAGTCAATGGGTTGAATTGAAGCGATCGCGCCATCTTCTGATTCGTAAGTAACTTCATAGAACTGCGGAACATAAATTCCATCTAGTTTGGCAAGATGACGCAGTTTCACGTCACGACTAGCATGGCGCACTTCCTGATAAGCCTTGAGAAAGTTCCCAATTAATTCTTCACCATCTCCCAGTAGCACAATGTCAAACCATGCTGCAAAGGGTTCAGGATTAGCCGTGAGGACAGGTCCCCCACCAAATACGAGGGGATGCTCATCGGTGCGATCGCTTGTATCTATGGGAATCTCAAATTGCTTTAGCGCCGCCAAAATATTCACGTAATCCAGTTCCCACGAAAACGAGAATCCTAATATTTCAATCTGACGCGGTAAATTCTCATGGGCATCGGTAAACCATCGACTCACATTAACCTGCGATCGCGTAGCTAAGTTTGCCCAAACCCCTTGATAGCCTAAGCTAGTGATGCCAACGGTGTAGGTACTTGGGAAAGCAAAGACAATATTTACTGCATCATGATCTGGTGTAGTGGGGTCAAACAGTAAATATTCAGACTGAAAGTAGGATTGATTCAAGGTTTCGGCAATAGATCGCAATATCGCTATTATGCCAGCAATTTTCGACCGACGACTCAAGAAGCATTTCCCAAATATTGCTTTGCAATATTTGGGAAATGCTTCTTGGCTTAGGCAATTCGGATTTCTTCGATAAAGGAAATGCCATCAAAAATGCCATTTTTAAAAGCTTGGGTGCTACGCACGCGCTGATGATCATCGAGTAAAGTCATGGTTTCGATAAACTTAATGAGTGCATCATCTTGCGTTTTTGTAGCCTGAAAGCAAACTAAGCCCTGCCCTGCATCCCACGCGATCGCTTCAAAGTCAGAGTAACTACGAGAACGCATTGTTAAAATCTGATCTACAAATTCTCCTTCAAAATCAAGCTGAAGTCGGGAGCCATCGGCATATTCATATTTGTTTACCTGTCGGTATTGATTACCAGCGATCGCGATCGTAAAGCTGCCTACAAAACTACGGGAGAATTGTCCTTGTTTGTCGGTTTTAATATATTCGCCTTGCCAAGTACCAAGATGACGGATAAAGATTTCAGGAACTTGGGAGCGATCGGGCGGTATCTCAAGGTTATTAATCATCAACTTTCGCCTTTGTTTTTATAAATTTTTTCACGACTCAATGCCAAAACAAAAAATGGCTACGCCATTTTTTGTTATTAAAACTAGAGGTATTCGTTTTGCCTAGGGCAAAATGAATACCTCTAGTTTTTGTTAACGCCGCCCAATTTTTTGGCTAACTTCACGACTGCTGCGCTGATACTCATGGACGATGGGTAATCGTTCCGTCTGATAACTTGCCAGAGCTTCAGCAATATTGTCACTGGATTTGAGATGTCGCACCAAAGCCAAGCCATCTTCCCATCCTGAAGTCATCCCCCTAGCACGAGTAGAGCTTTTAGCATGAGCCGCATCGCCAATTAACAGAACTCGACCATCATATAACTGTGGCAATGGATCGATATCGTAGGAATAGCGACAGATTATATTTTCTAGAGGAGTTGATGCAATTACCTGTCGAGCATCCTCTGGTAGCTTCGCTAATTCTTGAGCAGGTATTTCTGTGTTCGTTGGATGTAGCGTCTGTTTTTCTATATCGGTTTGTTCGGTTTCAATGAAAAAGCCCCAATGGGTATGGGTTGCATCGATGTGAAAAAAGTTAGCATAGATGCCACGACCGCGCACATAGACAAAAAAGTTTCCTTCGGGACAGAAGCTATCATCTTCCACAATTCCCCGCCAGACGAGATCCCCTAAATAATTAAGCTCAATATTGCCAACCACAGACGGACGGACTTTTGAGAGAATGCCATCAGCCCCGATAATCAAGTCGCCTTCCCATTGACTGCCATCTTTAAAATGGGCGATCGCGCTATGAGGAGTCTGGGCGATCGATGACACCTGAGCATTAAAGGTAATGCGATCGCTCGGCAAAGTATCGAGAATGGCTTCTAAAATCGCCTTGCGATGTACCAACATTCCCGGAATCTCTCCTTCCTCATAGGTCACAGATTCAGAATTAATAAATCCACCTTTAAGGTTCCGAAACTCAAACAACTTAACAGGATTACCAGCTTCAATAATTTTTTTAGTGATTTGAGGGTTTCCATCATGGAGAGCTTGCATCCCCGATCGCACGATCAGAATGCCACAGCCATCGGTACGCACGGCAGGAGATTTCTCAAACAGGCTGACTTCAAATCCCTCTTGAATCAGTAAACTGGCAAGATAAGCCCCTGATGTCCCTGCGCCGATAATCCCAATCCTGCTATTGCTAGAAACCATTTATGCCTCTTCAAGTTTGGCTTTCATTTTGGCGTTGCCCTGATCATAATCAATATTTCTTTGTCTGCAAGTTTTTTGTAACTTATGTAACATTAATTTCTTCCCCGTTAATAATTGAGTATTGCGCGGCAAAGCCCCCCATACTCAATTATTCTAATTTTACTTTCGCAAATCAATACGAAATCTGTAGCACATGGGTAGTGCGCCCCCGCCTCTGATCTACCTATCCAACTGGTAATCATTGAAAAAAGCAATAGGGGGAGATCGTCAAAAGATATAGAATAAACCTAGTCAAAACCACAGCAGGGAGTTTCAAGAAAATATGCAGCCAATCATTTTTCCGGGTTCAGCAGTGCGGGTTGTAAATGAAGGTGACACCTATTACGGATTTCAAGGACAGGTACAGCGTGTAACTGATGGTCGAGTTGCCGTGATTTTTGGTGGTGGGAACTGGGAAAAGATGGTGTCCTTTCGGGCAAATGAGTTAGAACTGATCGATACAACCGTTAGTTCTAAAGCCAAGAAAAAATAATGTATCTAAAGGTGCGGCTCGCTCTTATAGCTGTTGCCATTCTTGTTAGGACACAAAACCCAAGAAGCGAGTTGCGGCGCGAAGCGCCGCAACTCGCTTCTTGGGTTTTGATTTGTCCTCCTGCAAGTGACCACAGCTATAACTCAGCATTGCTGATTCTGATCTCTAGAACCTTAATATCAATCCCCAAAAGTGTGACGACACTTTTGGAGATTAAAAACCAAACCTAGTAAGAGTTTTAAGAACACAAAATGGCTACGCTATTTTGTGTTTTGGTATATAAATCTAAAAAACCTACTATTAGATTTGTACGAGATTCACAATTAGGCGTATGCTCAATTGTAGATCTGACTATTGAGCAAGGATATTGTGCGGTTGCTGTGACAAATTCACCAACTCCAGATAAAGGAACTAGTAAATCTATAGGCAAACCATCGAGTAATTTGCCCTCGGATCATCCTGTGATGACTTTGCTTGTGCGGAGTACAGTTCTGGGTGTAGGGGCGATCGCAGGAATTGTGACTGGCTTAGCGATCGCTTTTGTGCGACCAGATTTAGTATGGCAACCCTCCTTTAATTTCTTAAATTACAAAAAGCAGCAATTTACTCTCGCCTCAGATGCGTTGTTTGAATCAGATAAAGCAAGCATTCGTCCTGAAAGCTTTCGATTACTGGATGAAGTGGCGGCGCAACTGCCCCTAGAAAAAGGTAAACGCATTAGAATTAATGGACATACTGACGTAGCTAGTACTGACAATGCGCTCACCTTGTCCTATTTACGGGCTTCGGCGGTTAAAGAATATTTGGTAAGACTGCGGGGTGAGCAAAGCTATTATTGGACGGTGGTGGGCTATGGCGCGACTCGTCCTTTAGCCAGTAGCGCTGGCGATAGTAATAGCAAAGGTAATCGCCGTATCGAGATTTTTGTAGATGATTAGATATGCAGATCACTTTTCTCGGTACTAGTTCAGGGGTTCCCACTCGCGGACGCAATGTCTCTAGTGTGGCGGTAAGGCTGCCACAACGGGCTGAGGTTTGGCTGCTGGACTGCGGCGAAGCTACTCAGCATCAATTGCTGCGAAGTGATGTAAAAATTAGCCAAATCACCAAAATTTTTATTACCCATATGCATGGTGATCACATTTTTGGATTGCCGGGGCTATTGGCAAGTTGTGGGATGGCGGGAAATGTTAGCCATATTGATATTTATGGACCCTCAGGGTTGGGCGAATATTTGGATGCTTGTTTACGCTACAGCGAAACGCGGCTTTCCTATTCGATTAAGGTGCATCGGGTCAAAACAGGGATAGTTTGTGAAGATTCAGAATTTTATGTGATGGCAGCACCTCTTAAACATAAGGTAACTGCCCATGGTTTTAGATTAGTAGAACGCGATCGCGCAGGTAAGTTTGATGTCGATAAGGCGGTCGCCATGAATATTCCCGCAGGGCCGCTTTTTGGCGCACTCAAGCAGGGCAAGATTGTCACTCTTCCTGATGGGCGCAAGATTGATGGAAAGGAATTTTGTGGCGCACCGCAGATTGGGCGCAAGATTGCCTACTGCACGGATACGATTTTTTGTGATAGCTCGGTGGAGTTGGCGCAAAATGCCGATGTCTTAATCCATGAGACTACCTTTGCCCATCAAGATTCAGATATGGCGTTTCAGCGCCTCCATTCCACTAGCACGATGGCGGCGCAAGTGGCTCTATTGGCAAATGTGAAGCAGTTAATCATGACCCATTTCAGTCCAAGGTATGCCCCCGGAAATGCCGTTTTATTGGAAGATCTCGTAAATGAAGCAAGAATGATTTTTGCAAATACCATTCCTGCCTATGATTTCATGACCTACGAGATTGCTCCGCCACAAAAATAAAAAACAGCTTTTTGATAGTGCGGCTTCGCCGCACTATCAAAAAGCTAAATTATGACAATTTTTGTGATGTATAGCTGTGGTCACTTGCCTTACGCCCTCAAAAAGCGAATTGCGGCGCGTCGCGCCGCAACTCGTTTTCTGGTTTTGAAGAATGTCAACAGCTATAATCCCAAATGAAGAAATGGCTAAGCCATTTCTTCATTTGGGATTAGGCAGGGATTTAGCGAAAGGAAATAATTTCCCCATTAACACCCGACTGGGCTAATTTCTGGAGCATGGCATCGGCGGCTGGGCGATCGCTATATGCACCAACCTGCCACAGGATTCGACCGCTACGGGAAAGGCGGAAGGCATCGGGAATCATGGTTTTGACCTTTTGCGTAATTGCGAAGGAAGTATTTGGCACAACTACCCGATATTGAAATGGTTTGCCAGTTGTCGGATCGAGGGTGACGGGAGGTAAAGTTGCCACACGCGGAGCCGAGGTATTCGGAATATTATTAGGACTATATTCCCGCTCAATTGTAATCACCATTGGTGATTCTGGTTTTCTTGACGAATTAGGAGAAGTGGAAATTACGGGACTTGGTAAGGCTTGACTCGGAGGTTTAGCAGGCACAAACACAGTTTTAGGAGGATTGATCGGCGCTACGGCAATAGCTGGAAGAGGGGGCTTGCTTGCCATAATGGGATTATTGCTGGGGGGAACGGAAGCTGTGAGATCGATTAAGCCCGTAACTCGCGATCGGTTGATTTGATTACCAACTGCCGAAAGGGGAATCGTGGTGGCATTGTTAATATCGTATTCGCGATTGTTCTTGAAGATATTATTTCCCTGAGAGGAAGTTGTGCCTAAATCTGGCTGTGGTGCGCCATTACTGCTAGGCAAAACTACTAAACCATTGCGTTGATTGTCAAAGATGGCATTATTGCGAAGTGTGGGCTGAGCCGTATTAGAAATAACGATGCCATCGACGTTGCGAGAGATGTTGTTATTAATGAGGACAACCTGTGATTGTTGTCCAATGGACAGACCAAAGCCAGTATTCTCAAATCGGTTATCACGGATTTCACCTGAGCTAGTTCCCAAAGCTGAGATACCGCTTCCCGTATTGCCTGCGAATAGATTATTGCCGATATAGGCTTTCGCATTGCCCGTGAGGAAGATGCCGTCATGGGTGCTGCGAACGAAGTTATTGTTGGCAATAACGACATTGCGACTAGACTCTAGCCATAGTCCATAGCCACGGGGATTGCTATTGGTGATGGTGACACCTTCAATGCGGGAGTCACTAGCAGCAGCGATCGCGATATTTTGGCTCGCAAAGGTCGGACTAACAAAACGCCCACCACCACTAATTACGACATTACTTCCATTTCCATTGCCGCGTAATACTGCTCCTTTAGGAAGACGAAGGGGAAAATTTTCACCCGTTGCTGCACTATAGTTACCCGCAGCTAATTGAAAGATAGTTCCTTGCTCTGGATTGGCGGCGATCGCGGCAGAGATGGTGCGAAAGGCTTGGGTTGGTGAGCCAGCACCCACGACATCCGCACCTTGTGGGGAGACAAAAACGATCTTTTGTTGGGTGGGTTGAGATTGCGCCCAAGCGATCGCTGGCAAATTGAGCGCAATGACAAAAGCGACGTTAGCTACATTAATTACATTAGTAAGACAGGGAAACTTATTCATACCGAGACATCCTCAAGATATCTTGCAAACATGCAATTACAGACTAGCAGTAAGTTGCTTTTGTTTCTATAGCTATAAACCAATTGAGAGGTGCGGCACTTCGCGCCGCAATTCTCAATGATAAAAATGGCAATGATAAAAATGACACTTTGTGCCGCCTTTATCTTTTGCGTTCTAGCCAATAGGTTTTCATGGTTCCTTTGCCTTTGACCTCGATCGCCCCCCGTTCTATTAATTCAAATTGATCTTTGAGCAATTCATAGGTTTCAGAGGTAACTTGGATTTTGCCCACCTCACTGTGGGATTCCATTCTGCTGGCGATATTCACCGTATCACCCCATAAATCATAGATAAATTTCTGTGTGCCAATTACCCCAGCGATAACAGCACCCGTGTGAATGCCAATGCGAATTTGTAATTTTCGACCTGTTAACTCGCGCAGTTCGTTCACTTTTTGAACCATCTCTAAAGCCATAGAGGCGATCGCTTCAGCATGGTTCTCATTGGGGAGAGGAATACCACCCGCTACCATATAGGCATCACCGATGGTTTTGATTTTCTCTAAGCCATAGGTTTCGCTGAGGGTATCAAAATTAGAAAAGATGAGATTGAGAAGATCGACTAAATCCTGTGGTGAAAGTTCCGAAGATATTTTAGTGAAGTTGACGATATCAGCAAATAGAACGGTGACTGACTCAAAACTATCGGCGATGACTCCGTGAGATTGTTTGAGGCGATCGGCGATTACCTTGGGTAGAATGTTGAGCAATAATCTTTCCGACTTCTCTTGTTCTGCATAGAGAGCTTCTTCAGCCAGCTTACGCTGAGTAATATCGTCTAGTACGCCTAAAATCCCAATAGTCTTGCCATCAGCGTCAATTATTGGCAGCTTGCTAATATCTAACCAAATGGATTGACCTAATTTATCAGGATTGACCTTACGCTGAATAATATGCATTTCAGGAATATTCGATTCCATAATTTGGCGATCGTGATTACGGAACATTTCCGCTAATTGAGAATTATTGATCAAGTCATAATCAGTTTTGCCAACCACACTTTCAGGGGTTTCTAATTGAGCATACATCGCCCAGTTTTTATTACATCCCCGAAAAATAAGATTGGTATCTTTCCAGAAAATTTGTTGAGGAATACTATCAATAATGAGGCGGAGATAGGTTTCCTGCTCTTTGAGAGATTGTTCGGCTTTAGTTCGCGCCGTAATATCTTGAAAGCTCCAGACTCGCCCAATAATTGCATCTCCTAATCTCTGGGGACGGGAATATCTTTCGATAGTTCGACCATCTTGGAGTTCTAGTAAGTCATAACTCTCCTGTTCGGGATGGCGATAAAATCCATGCGATCGCTGCATAAATTCGTGGGGATCGAGCATTTGCTCCGCGAGAAATTCTAATCTTAAGGAATAGTCAGGTATGGTGAGAATCTCGTCTGAGAGAGAAAACATATCCATAAATTGCTGGTTATAGCTGGTGATATGCCCAACCCGATCTACGGCTAAAATGCCATCGGCGATCGATTCAAAGGTTGCCCTTTGTAAGCTCAAGAATTCTTCTAAGGTGGACTCAACGCGCTTACGTTCCGTAATATCCACACCAATGGAGAGAATCTCTAGCAAATTGTCGTTATCATCGACGATGGGGCGATTTGACCAAGAAATCCAGACCAATTCGCCATCACTACGCATATTCTGACTCTCCTGAAACATATAGATTTCAGGGTTATGGGCGCTATTTTGTAACCAGTTGAGTAAGTTCGTACTGGTTGTATCATCATCATCTTTGACAATTGTGCCTCGGATATTTTTGCCGATTACTTCATTTTCATCTAAGAATCCAAAGAAGCTCAAGCCATATTCATTGATAAATTTAATTGTACCCACGGTATCGCGTCTAAGGATGATGCAATTTGCTGCCTCAACCAAAGTACGGTATTTGATTTCACTAGTTCTGAGCGCTTCTGTCCGTCGTTCTACACGCTGTTCTAATTCTTCTTTGTTCTGAGCTAGAGCTGTAAAAGAAATTTGTAATTGTTGAGCCATTTGATTGAAGGAATCCGCAAGAATCGAGAGTTCGCGAACATTGGCAGTTTCAATTAAATGATAGGGTTGCCCTGTAGCCATATCTGCTGATGCGGAAAGTGTGGCAAGTTTGTGGGATGCATCGATAAGTTTCTCAACGGGGCTGGCAATCCATTTAGATGTATAAAAGCCTGTGATACTGGCTAAGAGGAAGGCTAAAGCACATAAAACCAGCGTATTACGAGTATTAATATCAATGCGATCGCGAAAATCCTGTTCTGATACAGCCACAACTAGCAACCAATCCAGCCCTTGATCGTTGCGTAATCTACTTACCTGAATATATTGATTTGCATTTTCCCATTCCATTTGGATCTGTAAATGGTTGGGTAAATTAGCGAAATTAGGATATTGTCGCTGAAGATTTTGAAAGATCAAACGTAGTAAAGGATTTTGACTTTTGAGCGCATGGATTCGCTCTTGTCCTGTGGAGGTAGAAATATAGGGGACTTCTAAGGTCGAAGTGGCGACGATATTTCCTGATGGTTCGAGAATGAAGGCTTGTCCTGTTTTGGCAATTTTTAATTTATTTAAAAAATCGCCAATTTGCGAAAGGGGAAGGTCGATCGCTAAGACTCCGCGCAAACTTCCCGATTCGCTATAAATTGGCAAGGAAGCCGTAATTCCTAAAATCGGGCGGGCAACAAATAGATAAATCGGACTCCAAACCGCTTGACGAGCCTTGACTGCCTGCTTGTACCAAGGGCGATCGCGAGGTTCAAAAATATTGACATCAATTTTATTAAGGATTCGCCCCTTTTCGTCTAGACGATAGATTGTTTTTTGCGGCTGGCTAGGGCTGACGATACCAGCGATCGCGGGCATTGATGTGCGATGCAATAACAGTAAGTTATCTTCTCTACGCTCAACCCCAATGAATTTCCCTTCAGAATTTGCCCCATAAAAAAAGTATAGATTTTTGGCTTGATGCATCTGTTGCCAAAATAATTTATCTAAACTATCTAAATTCTCTAAAGCTAAATATCCTGCCTTCGCCGCCGCCCCATGAGCCTGAAGAATTTCTAAGGGAGCATCAAAATAACCGCGCACATGGGATTCGATTGTGTTGGTTACTTCCTGTCCGATTTTGGGCGCGAGTTCTTTGGTGGCTTCATGGCTATTTTGGACTGACAACCACCCTGTAATCCCTACGGCGGCAATCACCTGTGTGACGACTGGAACTATCAGTAATATCTTGAGAGACAACTGACGGCGATCGCGTTGAGGTTTGTCATCATGGGAAGGAATGGCAGGCATATATCAAGCTGCACCAAGCTGCATGAAAAATTTAGGTTGTTGGTACTGCCTATCATAAATTGATTACCACTAAAATTTACGTTCCTGCGCTTATTTGCCCATGTCCAGCTATGTGCATATTCGTAATTTCTTACTATCCAAGAATTAGCTGTGCGGCGCTTCGCGCCGCACAGCTAATTCTTGGATGCCAGAAGATTAAACGTAAACCCCAAGGGGGTGTGGCGCAGCGTGAGACCCATTCTATTCAGTAGCGAAAATAACAAAACAGGGCAAAATACCAGAAATTTCGGCTTTTAGTATGATCATTTCATTAAGACATCTTCCCGAAGACATAAAGTTATTAGTACAATCCAAGATAGCCGTCGTAAAATCCGAATTACGTCCAAGCTAACTTAGCCCTCTAAAATATCCCCTTTTTGTCCATGATGAATAGCAACGCACTGCCACTAAAACAAGGTTTGTACGATCCACAGTTTGAACATGATGCTTGTGGGGTCGGATTTATTGTCCATAAATCAGGAAAAAAATCCCATGTGATCGTCGAACAGGGATTAACCATTCTGGAGAACTTGGAACACCGTGGCGCGTGCGGTTGCGAAACGAATACAGGGGACGGTGCGGGGATTTTGATGCAGATTCCCCATAAATTCTTGGTGAAAGTGACGGCGGCAGCAAACATCACTTTGCCCGAAGTCGGACAGTACGGCGTGGGTATGGTTTACGCTTCTCCCGATCCCGAAGCACGTCAAAATGGTAGACAAGCCTTTGAAAAATTAGTCGAAGCTGAAGGTTTAAAGGTGCTTGGTTGGCGAGATGTACCAACCGATAATTCTTCTTTGGGCAATACTGCACAATCGAGCGAACCCTTCATGCAACAGGTGTTTATCTCTCGTTCTGCCGATCTTGCGGATGATCTCGCATTTGACCGCAAGCTGTATGTATTGCGTAAACTCGCCCATACTAATATTCGGGTTACGAATATCGATTCCTATTGGTATCCCTCTAGCCTCTCCTGTCGCACCATCGTCTATAAGGGGATGTTGATGACAGCGCAAGTTGGGCAGTATTATGCTCACGATTTGCATGATCCTGACATGGAGAGCGCTCTAGCTCTAGTCCACTCCCGCTTTAGTACGAATACTTTCCCCAGTTGGGAGCGATCGCACCCTTACCGCTACATTGCCCACAATGGCGAAATCAATACTTTGCGCGGCAATACTAACTGGATGATTGCCCGTCAATCGATGTTTGAGTCGGATTTGTTTGGTGATGATATTTCCAAAATCAAGCCTGTAATTAATATCGAGGGCAGTGACTCCACGATTTTTGATAATGCTTTGGAATTGTTGGTATTGGCAGGGCGATCGCTACCTCATGCCGTGATGATGATGATTCCTGAGCCTTGGACAGCTCATGAGTCGATGAGTGACGAGAAGAAAGCCTTTTATGAATACCATTCCTGTTTGATGGAACCTTGGGATGGTCCCGCCTCGATCGCCTTCACCGATGGCACAATGATCGGCGCGATTCTCGATCGCAATGGCTTACGTCCTTCACGCTATTACGTCACTAAAGATGATCTCGTCATCTTCGCTTCGGAGGCAGGTGTATTGGATATTGCCCCTGAGATGATTGAATCAAAAGGTCGTCTACAACCAGGGCGGATGTTTCTGGTGAATATGGAAGAAGGTCGGATTGTTGCTGATGAAGAAATCAAGCATCAAATCGCCACTGAACATCCATATCGCGAATGGATTAATCAGCATATGGTGGATATCGCTAATCTCAAGGATGGTGTAGCTAGTGAACCCGAAGCGATTCCTTTAACTCAGAAGCAAATGGCTTTTGGCTATTCCTTTGAAGATTTACGTTTGCTATTAACACCAATGGCGCGTGATGGTGTCGAAGCGATCGGCGCAATGGGAGCCGATACACCTCTAGCAGTTCTTTCCAATCGTCCCAAACTTCTTTATGACTATTTCCAGCAGCTATTCGCTCAAGTAACGAATCCTCCTATCGATTCTATTCGTGAAGAGATTATTACTTCCGCAGAAACCACGATTGGTGCAGAACGGAATTTGCTCAAGCCTGAACCCGAAAGCTGTCACTTGATCGAGTTAAAAACTCCTATTCTTAGTGATGCTGAATTTGCGAAATTGAAGCACATTAATGAAGGTGGTTTTAAATCAGTTACACTTTCCACTTTGTTTGCTCCTAAGTCTGGTGTGTCTGGATTAGAAGCAGCAATTACTGAGATTTGTGCCAAGGCTGACCAAGCGATCGCTGATGGTGTGAATATTTTGATTTTAAGCGATCGCGGCGTGAATCCTGATAATGCGCCGATCCCTGCATTATTGGCGGTATCAGGCTTACATCACCATTTGATCCGCACAGGAACTCGTACCAGAGTCGGTCTAGTCCTCGAATCTGGCGAACCTAGAGAAGTCCATCATTTCGCATTATTGATTGGCTATGGTTGCGGCGCAATCAATCCTTACCTTGCCTTTGAGACGATCAAAGACATGATCGATCAACGTCTCTTGGTAAATGTCGAGTTCAAAACTGCTTGCAAGAACTTCATTAAGTCGGCAACTAAGGGCGTAACTAAGGTTGCTTCCAAAATCGGTATTTCCACAATCCAAAGCTATCGCGGCGCTCAAATCTTTGAAGCAGTTGGTTTAAATCAAGATGTAATCAAGAAATACTTCACTTGGACAGCCTCACGCATCGAAGGTGCAGATTTGGAAGTGATTGCTAAAGAAGCGATCGCCCGTCATACCCACGCTTTCCCCGATCGCCCTGCGAGTGGCAATACCCTCGATGTCGGTGGCGATTACCAATGGCGCAAAGATGGTGAGGCACACTTGTTCAGTCCTGAAACTATTCACGCATTGCAAAAAGCAGTACGCGATGGCAACTATGAACTGTTCAAAAAATATTCCAGTTTGGTGAATGAACAAAATCAACAACATTTCACCCTGCGCGGCTTGCTCGATTTCAAAGCTCGCGAATCTATCCCTATTGAAGAAGTAGAACCAATCGAATCAATTTTAAGCCGCTTTAAAACGGGGGCGATGAGCTATGGGTCGATCTCTAAGGAAGCCCATGAAGCTCTGGCGATCGCCATGAATCGCATCGGCGGCAAGTCCAACACAGGCGAAGGTGGCGAAGATCCCGATCGCTACACATGGACAAACGAGCAAGGTGATTCCAAAAATAGCGCCATCAAACAGGTAGCTTCTGGACGTTTCGGCGTAACTAGCCTCTATCTCTCCCAAGCCAAAGAGATTCAAATCAAAATGGCTCAAGGCGCGAAACCAGGGGAAGGCGGTCAACTCCCTGGAAAGAAAGTCTATCCTTGGATCGCCAAAGTGCGTCACTCCACCCCAGGTGTGGGCTTAATTTCGCCACCTCCTCACCATGACATCTACTCCATCGAAGACCTCGCCGAGTTGATTCATGACCTCAAAAATGCCAACCGCGCTGCCCGTATCAGCGTCAAGCTGGTTTCAGAAGTCGGTGTCGGCACGATCGCCGCAGGGGTTTCCAAAGCCCATGCTGATGTTGTTCTCATCTCTGGCTATGACGGCGGCACTGGCGCATCGCCCCAAACTTCGATCAAACACGCTGGCTTACCTTGGGAACTTGGACTCGCCGAAACCCATCAAACCCTCGTTCTCAACAACCTTCGCAGCCGTATCGTTGTGGAAACCGATGGACAAATGAAAACAGGGCGAGATGTCGTGATTGCCGCTTTACTTGGTGCAGAAGAGTTCGGCTTTGCCACTGCTCCCCTCGTCACCCTTGGCTGTATCATGATGCGCGTCTGCCATCTCAACACTTGCCCTGTTGGTGTCGCCACCCAAGATCCGCAACTACGCGAGAAGTTCACAGGTGATCCCGCCCACACCGTCAACTTCATGACTTTCATTGCGATGGAAGTCCGTGAACTGATGGCAAAACTCGGTTTCCGTACCCTTGATGAAATGGTCGGTCGTACGGAAGTTCTCGAAGCGAAGCAAGCAGTGGAACATTGGAAAGCGAAAGGCTTAGACTTCTCGAAGATTCTCTATCAACCAGAAGTTGGAGCAGATGTCGGTCGCTATTGCCAAATTCCACAGGATCACGGTTTAGACAAATCCCTTGATATGACTGTGTTATTGGATTTATGTCAAGCTGCGATCGTAGATGGTGAACCCGTTCAAGAGACTATTCCGATCAAGAACATCAATCGCGCCGTCGGTACGATCCTTGGCAACGAAATCACTAAGCGCCATTGGGAAGGATTGCCCGATGACACCGTGCATCTGCATTTCCAAGGTACGGCTGGTCAAAGCTTTGGCGCATTCGTTCCATCAGGTGTGACGATGGAACTCGAAGGCGATACCAACGACTATCTCGGCAAAGGACTGAGTGGTGGCAAAATCATTCTCTATCCTAACAAAGCTTCTACCTTTGTCGCTGAAGAGAACGTGATCGCAGGCAACGTCGCTCTCTACGGCGCAACCAGTGGCGAAGTCTACATTCGCGGTATCGCTGGCGAACGCTTCGGAGTCCGTAACTCTGGCGTAAATGCCGTAGTCGAAGGCATCGGCGACCACGGCTGTGAATATATGACAGGCGGTAAGGTTGTGGTCTTAGGCTTAACAGGACGGAACTTCGCAGCAGGTATGAGTGGCGGCGTTGCCTACATTCTCGATGAGTCAGGCGATTTCGCAACCCGTTGCAATACCTCAATGGTCGGCTTAGAAAAGCTCGAAGATCCCGAAGAAATCAAGGATCTGAAGCAGTTGATTCAACAGCACGTTGACTATACGGAGAGCGCTAAGGGTGCGAAGGTTCTCGCTGATTGGAATGCGATCGTTCCTAAATTCGTGAAGGTAATGCCCAAGGATTACAAGCGAGTATTGCAAGCGATTAAGGAAGCATTGGAAGATGGTTTGAGTGGTGATGATGCCCTCAACGCCGCTTTTGAAGCCAACTCTCGCGATGTCGCCCGTATTGGTGGTAGCTAATTAAATAAGAGGCAAGGGGCTTAAGCCCCTTGTTTTTTAATACGAATTATTAGCGCCCGTCAAACAACCAGAAAAGAGCGTGAAGATTATGAACAACACTCCCGTTGATGGTCAACAAAGTCCTAGTGATGAGCTTTTACATGAATATAGTTTTGATTACCAGAAGGCTAAACCTAATCGCTTTGCTAATCGTAATGAAGCTAAAAAACTAAATATTGTGGTTTTAGATGAAGATGTTGCAAGGGTTTTTACCACATCTTGCAGCTAAAATATAATGAGCATCTTTATAATGAGCATCTTTTTCATGTTTGCTTATGAATACCCTAACTCCAACGCGGCAACAGATTATTGAAGTAATTGATAACTTGCCAGAGGATGCTTTCTCTGAGCTTGTTAGTTTTATTGGCTATCTTCGCTACAAGGCTGTTAAAACAAAAACAGCACAACCTCATAACAGTTTTTTACTGTCAATTGCTGGTTTGGGGGCTTCCAATGAAAAAGATATTTCGGAAAGAGATGAAGAGATTTTAGCAAGTGAAGCGAATCTAATTCATGGTTGGAGTCTTCATCCAGACTAGCAACTATGACGCTAGTTTAGATTTCTAAAAGATAGATGACTCCCCCATTTCAACATTAGAATGCTGTTTTAATAACAAAATGTTACGATTCTTTTTTGATTATGGCAACTAATAAATGGTTTGATAGACTTTACTAAACGAAAATTGTGTTTTAAGCTTTAAAATTGCTGATTTATAAATTCAAATATCTTTATAAAATAAAGAACAAAAAAATTTATGAGTAAAAAAAAAGAAATTAATTTTCCCATTAGGCTAAGTAAAGAAGAATGGGAGTCGTCTACTCTTAGTTGGCGTTGCCGTGCGCTTGAAATACCTGGAGCAGACATAAAGACAGTTATGCTTAATGGCATTGACCAACACAAGAACCATTACAGAATAACTGATATTGGGAATATTAGTATCAACATACCAAATTATCCAGTTTACCCCGAGACTGATGACGTAGTAGTCATAATTCAGCTTACAAAGCAATTAAGCACTCAGAATGAAGTAAGTATATGGCAGATAATTTCGGCAATTTCGGCAATCGTAGCAACTTTTTTCTCTCCTATTGGGGCTGAGATTTATAAGCAGACACAAAATCATAAAGATTATCAACCTAGTGTTTCTCCACCATCCACATCTACAACAACTCCATCACCCACATCTACAACAACTCCATCACCCACATCTACAACAACTCCATCACCCACATCTACAACAACTCCATCACCCACATCTACAACTCAAGATGGACTTCTTAAATATCCCCTTGCAGACTGTGGAGCTGGAGCAACTTACATAGGACAAAATGCACCTCATCGAGTATTTGTTCCTTCAAATGGAAATAACCTAAAAACTGTACGAGATAAATTTTGCAAAGATGCTTTTCTCTCAGACAAAGAAACTAAAATTGTAATGGCTTCTTTCACTAAGAAAGAGGATGCAGATATATTTCTGAAAGATATTAAGAGATTTTTCCCAGATGCTGATACTGATTCAGTTTTTAGATGACCTTTGCACTCTCTTAGAATAATTACTAATGAAATATTATGTTATCACTTACTAGGTAGTGCATTAGACTTGTTGAACTTCTTTGGTATAATAATTTTATCTATCAAGGAATCTAGACATCACATCCACATTTTTGAAGCACTACCTTTGATGTTGTTGGTTGTTGAGGGGTGATCGCTTTTGGGTTGAGAGTGTGGATATTTTAGTCGATCTCTTTTTGATTGAGATTAGAGGCTATTTTATTACCAAGAAATTCTAAGCTTTTGCCGTTGCGACATAAGACTTATGTGCTTCTGCATAGATTTTTAACGCAACTGACATTTGCTGAGATGCATTCTCTCCTTGCGATTGAAACCATGCAAAAGTTTCAGGATCGATTTGAACCGATGTTGTAATTTGTTTAGGAGTTCTCAATTTTGCTTTAGCCCAAAACTCTGATGATAATGGAGGAATATCAGATGTATCAATATCCTCATCACGCATAGCATCAATTCTTTCCCAATCAGTCTGAGATGTATTGTTCGTAGTATTTGCGTTCATAAGATAGTGCCTTTCTTAATGAAATAATCCTAATTGTTTTTTCGTCAGGTTCCGTGTAGATGACCACCACGACTCGACCTTGAAGTAAACCAATACCAATATACCGATCCTCTCCATAGTTCTCTCTTGCGTCCAGTTCAACAACCATAGGCATATTGAAAACTAGATATGCGTCAGCAAAGTCAAATCCATGTTTAGCACGATTAATTTGATTTTTACGTTCATCCCACTCAAATCTCATTTTAAAGTTTAGTAGTTGTCTGTGTTGGGATTTTCCTAATTTTAACTTGTATTTGAGACTGCTTGATGTTGTTGGTTTGTTGAGGAGCGATCGCTTGTGTGGTGAAAGTGGGGATATTTTAGGCGATCGCTTTGTGATGAGATTGGGGGCGATCAATGTTTGATGTTAGTTTGTTGAAGGGCGATCGCTGTTTGATTGAGATTAGGGGTGATCGCTGTTTGATGTTAGTTTGTTGAAGGGCGATCGCTTGTGGGGTGGGAGTGTGGATATTTTAGGCGATCGCTTTTTGATTGAGATTAGGGGCGATCGCTGTTTGATGTTGTTGGCTTGTTGAGGGGCGATCGCTTGTGTGGTGAAAGTAAGGATGTTTTAGGCGATCGCTTTGTGATGAGATTGGGGGCGATCGCTTTTTGATTTTGTTGATTGTTGAGGGGCGATCGCTTGTGTGGTGGGAGTGTTGGTATTTTAGGCGATCGCTTTGTGATTGAGATTAGGGGCGATCGCTTTTTGATGTTGGTTTGTTGAGGGACGATCGCTTGTGTGGTGAGAGTATGGATATTTTAGGCGATCGCTGTTTGATATTGTTGGTTATGTTGGGGTGATCGCTTTTGTAGAGAAAGTGTGGATATTTTGGGCGATCGCTTATAATTATCACTAAATCAAGAGCAAGGAGTTAAGCAAATGATAACTCAAACAATGGTAAAGCCATCTTCGTGGATATCTACAGGAATTATTACCGCAAAAGTGCGCGATCGTTATTTATTTAAGTTCTCTGAAGAATTACAAAATCACTTAGATGACTTGAATGAGCGACTTAAAGGAATTGGATTAAATGACAAAGAAAAAGCAGAATTAGCAGGAATTTTGGAATTAGATCAGATTTTCACCTTGCTTAATGCCAAAATTATTAGCGAATCCTAAATTTGACATGGCAATTCCTATAGCAATAAGACTCCAAATAAGACAAAGAGCCAGTTTTTTGTGTGAATATTGTCATTCTTCAGAAGAAATTAGTCCTGCAAAGTTTGAGATAGATCACATTCAACCAAGATCCATTGGAGGGTCAGATGATATTGATAACTTAGCCCTAGCTTGCCAGCGCTGCAACTCTCACCATTACAACTTCATCCAAGGCAAAGATCCAAAAACATTAAACGCCGTAAATCTATTTCATCCTCGCCAACAAGTATGGAATCATCATTTTATTTGGAGTAACGATGGATGTAGAATTATTGGTCTTACGGAAGTAGGAAGAGCAACTGTAAACCGACTAGATTTGAATGATGAAGTTCGCGGCGAAGGAGAAATTATGCGAGCTAGACAAGCATGGGTAAAAGTTGGTTGGCATCCTCCATTAATTGATTCAAGAAAATCTTTCTAGTTTTCTGTCACAAGTTAATAAAGCGATCGCTACTTTGGTGTTGCTGATTATGTGGGGAGCGATCGCTTGTTTAGTGAAAGTAGGGATTTGAGGCGATCATTTTTTGATTGAGATTGGGGGCGATCTCTGTTTGATGTCGTTGGTTTGTTGAGGGGCGATCGCTTGTTTAGTGAAAGTAGGGATTTGAGGCGATCATTTTTTGATTGAGATTAGAGGCGATCGCTGTTTGATGATGTTGGTTTGTTGAGGGAGGATCAAGAGATTCTAAGCTTTTGCCGTTGCGACATAAGACTTATGTGCTTCTGCGTAAATTTTTAAAGCGACTGACATTTGCTGAGATGCATTCTCTCCTTGCGATTGAAACCATGCAAAAGTCTCAGGATCGATTTGAACCGATGTTGTAATTTGTTTAGGAGTTCTCAATTTTGCTTTAGCCCAAAATTCTGATGATAATGGAGGAATATCAGATGTATCGATATCCTCATCACCCATTGCATCAATTCTTTCCCAATCAGTCTTCGAGGTATTGTTCATAGTATCTGCGTTCATAAGATAGTGCCTTTCTTAATGAAATAATCCTAATTGTTTTTTCGTCAGGTTCCGTGTAGACGACCACCACGACTCGACCTTGAAGTAAACCAATACCGATATACCGCTCCTCTCCATAGTTTTCTCTTTCGTCAAGTTCAACAACCATAGGCATATTGAAAACTAGATAAGCGTCAACAAAGTCAAATCCATGTTTAGCGCGGTTAATCTGGTTTTTACGTTCATCCCACTCAAATCTCATTTTAAAGTTTAGTATTTGTGTGTGTTGGGATTTTCTTAATCTTAACTTGTGTTTGACGCTGTTTGATGTTGTTGGTTTGTTGAGGGACAATCGCTTGTGGGGTGGGAGTGTGGATATTTTAGGCGATCGCTTTAACAAAAAAAGTGGTACAATTTATTGTACGAGTTTGAATTTATTAATGAAAATTTTTAACGCCAGTGAAGCGAGAGCCAACTTGTTCAGCTTAGTCGAGCAAGTTAACAAAGATCATCTACCAAGATTTATTACGAGTCGGCAAGGTGACGCAGTATTGATATCTAAATCTGATTGGGAAAGCATACAGGAAACTCTCTATCTCCAATCTATTCCTAATTTAGTGGAGTCAATTAAAGCCGCCGAACAATTGGATGAGTGGGTTTCCGAAGATGAATTTCTAGGAGCCTTGAATGGATTGGAAGATTGAATTTAGTCGAAATGTGGTTAAGGATGCTAAAAAGTTGAAGTCTGCCAATTTGGACTCTAACCTCAAAACCTTACTAGAAATCCTCAAGCAAAATCCCTACGAACCTCCCTATGAGAAACTTTCAGGCAACTTGAAAAGATATTGCTCAAGACGCATCAATATCAAACATCGATTGGTTTATGCCATCCATGAAGAAACTAAAACTATTAGAGTTGTTTCTGTGTGGTCACATTATGAATAGAAAAATCTGGCGATCGCTTTATGATTGAGATTAGAGGCGATCATTGTTGGCTTTTTGAGGAAGCAATCGCCTGTGGGTTGGGAGTGTGGATATTTGAGGCGATCATTTTTTTTGATTAAGATTAGAGGCGATCGCTTTGCAAAATTAATGTTGTCTATTGATTGCCTCCATATCAATGATCATTGATTAGATTTAGGTAATATCAATCCCCGAAAGTGGGGGTACACTTTCGGGGATTAAAAACTAAACCCAGTAAGAGTTTTTAAAACTAAAAATGGCTACGCTATTTTTAGTTTTGGTATAAGAATGGGAAAGCTAAGTGACGACATTCCTCGCTGCCACTTAGCTTTGAATTTGTATATCTTCCTGAAGAAATTTCAAACCATTTTTTAAGATTTGTCACAGATACCTTGTTTATTGAAGTGTGGATTATTGCTCCTGCCGTAGGCGGGAACAATAACCCACGCTTATTCTCTTGAAAAGCACTAAAGGTATAACAAATCTTAAAAAATAGCTTTTAGAGAGTATTTTGTTTTTATTGCCCCTTCTGTGAGATTCTGGTAAGAATATAGACCCTGCATATTCGCAAAAGTGCTTATGAGTTCGATTCGTGTTGTCCTAATTGAAGACCATGACCTGACCCGCATGGGCATGAAAATCGCTTTACAACAGCAAGGAGAGCTAGTCTTTGTTGGTGAAGCAGCGACAGGCGCGGAAGGCGTGGCGCTGGTAAATAGCCAACAGCCTGATGTGGCGATCGTGGATTTAGGCTTACCAGATATGGATGGCGTAGAGGTAACGCGCCAAATTAAGGCGGCAGCCACAGAAGCTGGCAAAGCTACCAAAGTATTAATTTTGACATTGACTGATAACCAAGAGACAGTACTTGCTGCCTTCGCCGCAGGTGCGGACTCTTATTGCATTAAGGATATTAGCTCGGAAAATCTGGTGCAGGCTTTGAGATTAACTGCCGAGGGTAACTCATGGATTGATCCAGCGATCGCCAGTATAGTGTTGCAACAGGTACGCCGTAAGGAGGCGACTGTGGAAATTGCTGCTGCTGAGGCTGATTATAAACAGGTTCTAGAAGCGACACCACTGACAGAGCGCGAGTTAGAGGTATTATCCGAAATTGTCAATGGTAATAGCAATGCCGAAATTGCTGAACGCCTGTATATTACGGTTGGCACTGTCAAAACTCATGTGCGAAATATTTTGAACAAGCTATGCGCAGACGATCGCACCCAAGCCGCAGTTCGAGCCTTGAGAGCAGGATTAGTCAAGTAACCACAAAAAGAAAAACGGCGTTCTGCGCCGTTTTTCTTTTTTGCAATATTGGGTAATTGCGATGACTGAAAAACTTAGCAAGAAGCGTTACTCCACCAATCTGTTTGATGTTACACAGGACATCATTGGTGCATTGCCCTTAAAGCTCGTTGAGCAATGGCTCAGCAGTGATCAAACCTATGATGATGCGCTAAAGCTGCTGGCGACCCATCAAGTACAGGGCTATAGCGTATCCTCAGACTCCGTTGGTTTAACTAAGCTCTGTCAGCAAAAAGGATTGCTAGAGATTTTGGCAATTATCAATCAACCGAAAAAGATTGTGCATGGCTATGGAAAAGCGATCTCTGGGGAAAGTGTGGGGATATGGGCGGCGGACAATACCCAAATGTTTTATCCAAATTCCGTTGAGGCTTCCACCCTTGTTGCTGCGCTCTTAACTATTCAAGATGAAATTAATCGCAGTTGTCAGATCAAGATTGGTTTAGGCGCTCATTATGGCAGCTTCTATCAAATTAGTGGCGGCTTGTATGGAACGGAAGCAAATGCGATCGAGGAGGTTGCGGAAAGTCATACTGAGGGGGGCGAAATTCTAATCTCTCAGGCCATATGCGATCGCTTACCCGTCCAGCATAATTTCACGCTAGAGCGTCGTGATGACTTACCTCAGAATTTGACTGCGGAAATTGGCAATATTTATCGTGTCTTAGATGGCGCAAGATTAGAAGATCTAAGACCCTCTGATCAACGCTATCCAATTCCCTATTCTGAAGACTTTTATGCCAATTTATTAGAATACGAGACAAGACTAGAAGATCATGATTTTGCCCATTACTTGACGGATAAGTATATGCAGCAGAAGGTCGTGGTACTAATCGAGAGCAAAAGTGAAGTTGCCGACATCCATGAAATTACGATGTTCAATCAGCTATCATTTTCAGCACTCATGAAGGATATTGGGCTAAGGCTCATTGCTCCTGAATTAGAGGCAGAAATTAAAGTCGTTAGCTCTTTGGGAATTTATGCCTTTGATCAGGCGATCGCCGCACTTAATTTCGCCCAAACCTTCCGACAAGAACTCGCAAAGCAGGATCTTACTTGTCGCATTGGGCTCGATCAGGGGGAAGTTTTAATTTTTAATTTGGCGATCGGCACGAGAGACATTGCAGGAAGCCCTGTAAATGTTGCTTCAAAAATGGCTCAAGATCGAGGGGAATTTGGTAAGTTATATTTGAGTGCTGCGGTTAGGGATCTACTGGTTAGGGATGCGGTCGAAGTAAGTAAGTTTCGCGAGATTAAATACCAAGTTTCAGGAGTGGAGATCACAGCTTATGAAGGGTAATTGGCTTGAATGGTTACAAACTAGCGCAGTAAGGATTTGGCAATTTCAGAAGAAAACCAAAAAAATGCAGCGATCGCTCCGCCTGCGGCGCATTTTTTTGCTCTGTTTTTTAATCTGGGCAGTGGTATTACCCATATCGCCTATATGGGCTATTCCCATTCAAGATATTCCCAATCCTCGCAAAACAAATGGGACTTGGGTAAGTGATGTCGCCAATATTCTCAGTGCGGAGACCGAATCTCGAATCAATCAAAGAATTTCTCAACTAGAGGCTCGTAAGGGTTCAGAAGTCGCGGTTGTGACGGTTCCCGATACAATTCCCTTATCCAGCCCTAAAGCCTATGCAACGGAACTATTTAATACATGGGGGATTGGTAAGCGTGGTGTCGATAATGGTGTATTACTTCTAATTTCTGTAAATGAACGGAGGATTGAGATCGAAACTGGTCGCGGGCTTACTTCCCAACTCAGCAATGCTCAAGTTACGCAAATTATCGAGACTAAAATTAAGCCTGAGTTCAAGCTTCAGAAATTCGACCAAGGGACAATTAATGGTGTCGAGGAAATCACGAACCGTTTAGAACAAATTGGTGTCCCTAGCTTTGATTTTGCGCCAGTTTATAGGGTTATGGGCGGATTAGGGATAGCGATCGCCCTAGGCAGCATTGCTTGGATAGTCTCAAAAATCAACTCGTGGTGTCAGCTATTACCTGACAGAGAACGGTCGTCTAGTCCATTAGTATTTCAACTTAGAGTTCCCCAACTCAAACAAGTAGCTAATAGACCGATATTAATGCTGTCTCTGGGGATTAGCGCGATCGCCACTAGTGCAGATGCTTTTTTGTTATCCGAGGCAGCCACAGGTCTGTCCATAAGGTTAGATAACCACTTTGTAGATTTCCTCGGCATCAATGCCGCGATCGCCCTGATTAGTCTTCCCCTGTGGTTTGGCATTACTTACTATTGGCTAGCAAAATTGGCAAAGGCTTTCCAGCAACCACCCCCTCTACAACTATGGAAGCAATGGGGCGCGATCCTTCTCAAAAATTTATTTCTCTTACTGGGAATTCAATATTCGCTTTTATTAGTAATAATCCCCTTAATATCTCCAACTGTTGCCGCACTCTTGCCTAGCGATATTCTGTTTATAGCGATCGGCTTGAGTCTTGCCATGAGCTATCAACTGTTTCTGATTCATCTCGTTAATCAAGTATCCTTAGATAAGAAGAGCGAGAAGAGTACTAGAGAGCAGTTTTTTTGTGCCACTTGCCATAGCGTAACTCAGCACCTCGATAAGGTTTTAAGCAATACTTATCTCACTCAACCTGAGAAACTCGCAGTTGAGCTAGGCAATGCGACCTATGATTTGTATACTTGCGATCGCTGCCATTCTAAATCTGAGCGCGATCGGCAACATATTTATTGCCAGCCGAATATTCTCAAGGCAACATCTATTTGTTCTAAATGTAAATATCCGACAGTAATTGGCGCTTCTCTCGAAAAGTCACGTAAACCCAAAAAATTTCCGAAACAAGGCTCAAAGGAGGCTGTGAGTATCTTGCAATGCCAGAACTGCTTCTATGAACAGCCTGTCTATCCTTATGTTGCGCCAAGCTATACCAGCAATAGTCTTTATGAGAGTAGTTCTGACTATAGCTCTAGTTCTAGTAGCTATGATTCCTCTTACTCAGATTATGGAAGTAGTAGTTCTAGCAGTGATTTTGGGGGTGGCAGTAGTGATGGAGGAGGTGCTGGTGGTGACTGGTGAGATCCTATAGAAAGGCGGCGCGATGCACCACCTTTCTGTTATTGGTATTATTTGTCATGACTTGCTTACAATTTGCACTAGATTTTGCGCTGTGGCGATCGCTGACAACCTATAAATAGCAACAATTATCGCCTTCTAATTTCCAGATTTAGCTAACAAAGCTACAAATAACCAAAGGATGGTTACTAGCTATACTGATTGATTGCAAGGTTTATGGATTACAGCAGTGGTTAGCCCAACACAGCGAGCAAATACAAGCTCTAACAACAAATTTGATACTTCCCTTGATGTCTCAAAATATGAAGCGAAGACACAGGAAATCGCGAAGAAGATTTTAAGTGGCAATGAGAAAGGTTCCTTTTGGTCAAAATTATCGCAAATTAAGGATGAATTGCGACTTGATGACAAGCTCATGGCTTGGACGATGGAAAACGAAGGCTTGCGAGTGCAGTTATTTAGATTGATTGATTGCTTGCCAGCATTGCAGAGCAAGTCAGAGATCGCTAGTCATATGCACGAATATCTCGCTAGTAATGCCGTAGATGTGCCAGCATTGCGGGGATTGCTCAATTTCAGTACCGACAATCCTAATTCTCTAACAGCAACGGCGGCGGCTACCGCGCTCTCGACCTCCGTAGGAACTCTTGCCAAGCGCTATATCTGCGGTGAAAACTTGAATGAAGCGACCAAATCAATCGAGAAACTACGGCGCGATCGCTTTGGCTTTACAATGGATCTGCTCGGTGAAGCGGTAATCAGTGAAGTGGAAGCCGAGGGCTATCTTAATCGCTACATCGGCATGATGGAAGATTTGTCTAATAAGGCAAAAAATTGGGGATTGATTGATCAAATCGATAAAGCTAATAGTGAAGAACTAAAGCGGGTTCAAGTTTCCGTAAAGCTTAGTGCTTTCTATTCCCAATTCGATCCCCTCGATCCCATTAAGACTACAGAGAAAGTCAGCGAACCTGCTAGAGTTCTCTTGCGTAAAGCGCAGACTTTAGGCTGTGGCATCCATTTTGATATGGAGCAGTATGAATTCAAATCTCTCACATTGCAAATTCTCAAACAAGTTCTAACGGAACCAGAATTCCGCGATCGCACCGATGTTGGTATCACCATCCAAGGCTATCTCCGCGATAGTGAGCAGGATTTATTAGAACTAGTCGAATGGGCAAAATTACGCGGTAAGCCTGTCACCGTGCGCCTAGTCAAAGGAGCGTACTGGGATCGTGAAACTATTCGTTCCTATCAACAGGGTTGGGCTATTCCTGTATTCTCCGATAAAGTTTCCACCGATGCCAATTATGAGCGCTTAATTCAGATTCTATTAGAAAATCATCAATATCTCTATGCAGCGATCGGAAGTCATAATGCGCGATCACTAGCTAAGGCGATCGCAATCGTCCAAACCCTGAATATCCCTAGTCGCGCCTTTGAAGCCCAATGTCTCTATGGCATGGGTGACAAATTTGCCAAGGCGATCGCCGATATGGGTTATCGTGTGCGCGTGTACTGTCCCTTTGGTGATTTGATTCCCGGAATGTCTTACCTAATTCGCCGCCTGTTGGAAAATACCGCTAATAGTTCTTTTTTAAGAATTAGTGGAGAAAGTAGCGATATCGGTAAATTGATTGCTGCTCCAGTCAAAAGCGATCGCGATCTGAATTACAACGGCGCACCTGTCCAAAATGTTTTTGATGGCTTTGTCAATTCTAGCGATCGCGACTATGCCATTGATCAAGAACGTGAAGCCGCCCAAACTGCATTAGAAAAGGTTCGCAATCAACTCGGTAAAACCTATTTACCAATCATCAACGGTCAGCCTGTTCAAACTGAGAACTATGTAGAATCCGTCAATCCTGCTAATTCATCGCAAGTAGTTGGTAAAATCGGTCTAGCCAGCATCGACCAAGCCGAAGAAGCCGTCAAATCTGCAAAATCCGCCTTTACCTCATGGAAGAAACTCAGCGCTAAAGAACGGGGTGATATTCTCCGCAAAGCTGCGGACATCATGGAAGAGAAGCGGGAAGAACTGATTGCATGGATTTGTTGGGAAGTTGCTAAACCAATTCGTGAAGGCGATGGTGAAGTTTCCGAAGCGATCGATTTCTGCCGCTACTATGCCAAAGAAATGGAACGTCTCGAATCAGGAGTACAGCGCAATCTTCCAGGGGAAGACAATACATACATCTATCAACCTCGCGGCGTTGTCGTGGTGATTTCGCCTTGGAATTTTCCCTTTGCGATCGCCTTGGGTATGAGTGTCGCTGCGATCGCCGCAGGTAATACTGTCATTCTCAAACCCGCCGAACAGTCCTCTGTAATTGGTGCAAAAATCGCGGAAGTTCTCCAAGCAGCAGGATTACCCACAGGCGTATTTACCTATCTCCCTGCCAAAGGCTCGACTGTTGGTTCCCATTTAGTCAAACATCCCGATGTGCATCTAATTGCCTTCACAGGTTCGCAGCAAGTGGGATGTCAGATTGTCACTGAAGCTTCTATTTTGCGCCCCAAGCAAAAACACATGAAGCGCGTCATCGCTGAAATGGGTGGCAAAAATGGCATCATCATCGATGAAAGCGCCGACCTCGATCAAGCTGTAGTGGGCGTAATGAATTCCGCATTCGGTTTTGCGGGTCAGAAATGTTCCGCTTGTTCAAGAGCGATCGTCTTGGCTCCCGTCTACGACAATTTCATGGAGAGATTAGTGGAAGCCACCCGTTCCTTAATTGTCGGTGAAGCTCACGTTCCAGACACCAAACTCAGCGCTGTGATTGACGCTGCTGCTCAACGCAATATCCAGAACTACATCGCTAAAGGTAAGGAAACCGCCAAACTCACCTATGAAGGCGAAGTTCCTAATCATGGTTTCTATGTCAGCCCCACTATTTTTGGTGATGTTGATCCTGACAGTGCGATCGCCCAAGAGGAAATCTTTGGTCCCGTACTGGCGGTAATCAAGGCGAATAGTTTTGATGAGGCAATGGCGATCGCTAATGGTACTGACTTCGCGCTCACGGGCGGCTTATATTCGCGCACTCCTTCCCATATCGAACGCGCCTATCGCGAGTTTGAAGTGGGCAATCTCTACATCAATCGCGGCATCACAGGCGCTTTGGTAGATCGCCATCCCTTCGGTGGTTTCAAGCTAAGCGGTATCGGTTCCAAAGCTGGCGGACGCGATTATCTATTGCAGTTCTTAGAGCCGAGGTCTATTACCGAAAACACTCAGCGTCAAGGCTTTGCGCCTCTTGATGGTATCGAGTAATTAAAGTCAGGCAAGGGGCTTAAGCCCCTTGTTCTTTGGGATATACTTTGTAAATGCTGTATCGCATTGCCTAAACTTATGACTCAGACTATTGAACAAAAAATAACTTTGTACGATCGCGATCTTAATTTGTGGTTAGAAGAGGCGATCGCTCAGTTAAAAGCAGGTGATTTTCAAAATCTAGATGTAGAAAACTTAATTGAGGAGTTAGAAGGTTTGGCGGGTAGAGATAGGCGCGAGTTAGAAAATAGACTAACCACTTTGCTAGAGCATTTACTCAAGCGGATCTATGTCAAAAGTGAATATAACTATGCGGGGTGGGTTAGAACTATCAATAGAACAAGGATAGAAATCTGCAAAATCTTGCGACAGTCACCTAGTCTCAAAAACTATGCAAACAGTCCCGAATTGTTTCAAGATGCTTTTGATGATGCGCTCAAGTTAATGCGATCAGATCCAGATTATAAGTCTGTCAATTTTCCTAACACGTGGCAATTCAGCCGAGATATGGACGCTATACTCAATATTGAATTTTGGGAAGAAATGTAGATGGATATGAAGGATGTCCCAAAAAATATGCGCCGAGTCGGGATGCTTTTGTTCCAAAGTGCATTTATTGAAGCTTTACAAGGACACACTCCAATGTGTGTAGTTCATGCAGCCCATGCAGCAGAAATTTTACTAAAAGCCAGAATAGCTCAAGAACACCCTCTCTTGATTTTTTCTAAACTGCCTAAATCAGAGCCTAACAAGGATAATCTTACACTTATTGATTTGCTAAAAGATGGTCGCACTTTCTCATATGACGAATTACCTGAGCAACTATGGGCAACTACAGGAATTAAAGTCAATCAGATTACTCAGTATAAAGAGTTTGGGCGGTTAAGAAACCAAGTTATTCATTTTTCAATGACAAATGCTAAAAACCTAGATCAATTAACGCTAAATTATTCACTAGAACTGCTAGACCCTTTAGTAGAGAGTTTTTGGGGCAGGTCAGTCATTGAATTTATAGCGCGAGATCCTTCTGCCTCTAGTTATATAAGCTCTGGAATATTGGAAGCGCAGATATTGGGAGATTCTAACGATCAACGCTTAAGACGTTTGTTAGGTGACGGAAGTAAGAAAGCGTATGAAAGAATAAAAGAAGAATCAGAAAAATCAAAAGCTGAGTTTGAGTATATCAACTCTCTAGATGCTAATGATATCGAGCATATGTTTCCTGATACTTGTACCATGTATTATGATGACGACGATCAATCAGTTGCAAATGAGAATTGGCAAAATTTTCTTGATTCTTTCTAAGTTTTTATCTCGCATATTATGTGATTTTTCTCAACATTTTATCTTAGGTCAATTAAATTTTAAAGCATTAGTATAATAAACTGAATTATTAAAAAAGGTTATTTGTAATGAACTTAGACGATATTTTAGAATATATAACGGCTGACCATTCTAATTGTAGTGAAGTAGAAAAGCAAAAAAAATGCTCACAAGTACGCACGATAGCCGCAGGTGCAGGTGCTGCTTTAGCGTTAGTTCCAATGCCTTTTGCTGACATTTGGACTATTACTCCTGTCCAGTATTTAATGGTTAGAGCTATAGGAAATATTTACGGCTACAAGATTAGTGAAAACTCTGTGGGAGAAATAGTAGCTGTAATTGGTGGCGGTTTTCTTGGACAGCAGACAATTTTAGCTCTCTTTAAAATAGGGCTGCCAGGTGCTGGAGGATTCTTCGGTTCTGCTTTTGTATATGGATGGACTTTCGGTATGGGTAAGTCGGCAGAGCTTTACTTTGCTAGTGGCATGACTGCAACAAAAGATGATCTAAAAAGAGCAAGAGAAAGTGGTGCTAAAGAGGGAGAAAAAACTTATCGTGAAAATGAGGTTAAGGATGCTGAATTAAAGAGTCGAATCCAAAATATGCTTAAGATGGGATTGAACAAAGAGCAAATTATTTATGCAATTTGGAATGTGACAGCTAGTGATAATACATATGAAAAGTTTGAAATTGAATTTAGAAGACTAACTGATAGCTTTTAGAATATTGGTTACTTTGAACTTAGATTAGGGTCAGCCCAAGCTTAATTAAGTCACAATCAGCCAAGTTTATCTATTTTTTGAAAAATGAATTGATTCAGACTATCGGACAAAAAATAACGCTGTGCGATCGCGATCTTAATTTGTGGCTAGAAGAGGCGATTTCTTACTCTAGCTTATTCAAAAAACTATGATTAAAACTCAAATTTTAGAAGCGATCAAACAAATGCCAAATAGCGATCACCTAGAGGTAATCGAATTTGCTCTAAAGCTACTGCGGCAAGACATAGACAAGCCAGAAAAACTTAGCCTAAGAGAAACTGCTGAAATCATGCGTCCCTTCTATGCCGAAAACAGCAATCTGACTGAGTTTGTCGATAAGTCTTAGCCTTGTTCTATTGATTGATAATACCAACCAAAATTTGAGCTAATTCTTCGATATCCTCAGGAATCCGATACAGTGAAGCAATCTGTATTATCTGTTTCGATTTCGCATCTAAGTATCCAAACTGCCAAACATTCCCAATCGTCACGGCTCCATAAAGTTCATTCTGCCCTTCAGCTTCAGCAAGAGCAATTAACTCTACTGCTAATTGAGTAAATCCTTTGGTAAGGTCATCATTCTTAGCCTCTACAACCAATAAATTATGAGTAGAACGTACAAGGTAATCTAGATAACCTTTCAGCCAATTATTTACATTTAATGGATATTCAATTCTTAATTGACAATTGCAATGGACTGTAACCGCAAGTAATAAAGGAGCAACTAGCGTTTCACGACGAGCAGTTTCGCTAGTAAGTCGGATATGAGGTAAGAAGGATTCGATGCGATCGCGTAATTCGGGAACCCAGTTTAGAGTTTCTTCTGTTTTCGGTAATGGAATGCGATCGCTAGCAAATGTATAGCCAAATTCAGCCAGAATTTCGTCCGCGCCGTAGGACATCTCGAAGTAGGAGCGAAAAGTATATGATTGATCAGCTTGGAGGATCGGTATTTTAGACATATATCTCTGATTCTTTACTGATAAATCCTTGGGTTGCTTAAGCCTATTATGCCATCGCGTCGCTTAAACTGATGATACAGAATATTTTATAAATTTAACTTTGCGATCGCGATCGCAGTTTATGGTTAGAAAAGCCGCTGAGCTAGGATAAGAGAGCTATACACTCTTTATATTTTATGAGTTTATGTACCAGAAATGATACAATAGTCAAATCAAAATCAAATACTCATTTATTTATCACTTAATCTCTATTTTTTGAAAGCTTCTGCTTGATTTTTCTATGAGCAATATTAAGAGAATTAAAGCAAGCTTTTTCAAAACTGAATCTGATAAAGAACCTGTTAGAGATTGGCTGATGACTTTATCTAAAGAAGATAGACAGAAAATAGGAGAAGATATTAAAACAATTGAGTTTGGATTTCCAATCGGAATGCCTACCTGTCGCCCTATGGGTAAAGGATTGTATGAAGTGCGTACTAATCTTGAAAATACGATTACTAGAGTCTTATTTTGTGTGGAAGGAGAGCAAATGATTCTTTTGCACGGGTTTACCAAGAAAACGCAAAAAACACCTAAAGAAGATTTGAATCTAGCCATCAAGCGACAGATTGAGTTTAAAAACAAAGCTAGGAGTTAAACATGTCTAATAATTGTCATTTAGGTTCGGCTTTTGATGACTTTCTAGAACAGGAAGGGATTTTAAATGAAGTAACAGAAGTTGCACTGAAGCGTGTTTTGGCTTGGCAAGTTGAACAAGCAATGAAAGAACGTGGCTTAACTAAATCCAAGATGGCTAAATCTATGCAAACTAGCCGCGCAGCACTAGATCGCTTACTCGATCCTGAGTATGATTCTGTGACTTTACGAACTTTAGATAAAGCGGCTAGAGCAGTGGGGAAAAGAATTAAGATAGATTTAGTGGATGTTATTTAATGCTCCCCAACTAAAAACTATGCCTCAGACTATCCAGCAAAAAACAACGCTGGGCGATCGCGATCTTAATTTGTGTTTAGAAGAGACCATCGCTTTTCATGAAACCCGATAGTGTATTGACATTGTATATACAAAACATTAGAATAAAGAAGTGTGTATTTTAGGCAAATCCCCATGTCTACTTCAATAGATAACCTTCCTTCTAGCCAAAATCGCGATGTAACGATTAATATCCGTGTGAAACAAGAGAAACGGAATATCATTGATCTTGCTGCCGAAGTACAGGGTAAAACACGCTCTGAGTTTATGCTTGAGTCAGCATATCAGAAGGCGCAAGATGTTCTTTTAGATTGGGCTTTCTTTGATTTAGACCCATTGAAGTATCAGGAATTTACAGCATTATTGGATGGAGTTCCTCAGCCAAATCAAAAGTTACAGAAGTTACTAACAACTAAATCTCCGTGGGAATAAGTTTAGATAATTTGCGATCGCCTGAAAAGCTCAATTTATCTCACCAGATCAAGGGGTTCGACTCTGGCAATAGTCAACTAGATGACTGGTTAAAGAATAAAGCTATCAAAAATGAACTTGAGGGTGCTTCGCGTACCTATGTTCTCTGTACTGATGATGTTGTGATTGGTTTCTACTGCCTTTCTAATGGCTCAGTGATTCAATCTGTTGCTACGGGTAAAGTGCGGCGGAATATGCCCGATCCAATTCCTGTAATGGTGATCGGAAGGTTAGCAATTGATCGCAGGTGGCAGGGGAAAGGGCTTGGTCGGGCCTTGCTAAGGGACGCGATTTTAAGAACTCTACAAGCGTCTGAAATTGCGGGAATACGAGCTATCCTTGTCCATGCTATTTCTGAGAATGCGAAGGTTTTTTACGAGAAATGTGGATTTACAGCTTCGCCTATCAATGAGATGACTCTCATGATTAGGATTAAAGATGCGATCGCGATATTTCAGTAATCATAAATATACTTTATAAATTCTCTATCGAATCTCCTAAACCCATGCCCCAGACTGAGCAAAAACCAACGCTGTGCGATCGCGACTTTTGGTAGCGGATTTTATGCTTATGCTTGACCCATTTCCCAGAACTAGGATCATTAAAAACATCCCTTTGAAAATGTTTCAAAGGGATGTTTTTATATAAACCAAATTCATCATAGTAGTGATGTAGCCGTAGCCATTCTTGTTAGGACACAAAACCAGAAGCGAGTGGCGGCGATTTGCGCCGCCACTCGCTTCTGGTTTTGATTTATCCTAATCCAAGTGTTAGCTATATTAGCGGTAAGCGATTATAGCTAACACTTTATTTATGCTTGGCTCTGACCGTTATAGGTGGTTCTTTCAGTATGCCGACTACGAGCGCCAACACCTGCTCCAATCACCGCAGCCGCAAGTCCTAACAATGAACCAAAAGTAAAAGCCCAGCTAGCCTTAGATCCATTTGAAGCAACCTCACGAGTTTGTTGAGCGCTCAAAGTAGGCATCGGGCTTGGTGTTGCTCCAGCATTTGGTGCCACTCCTCCAGAAGGAATACTATTTCTTACATCAGGAATAGTAATTCCATTTTGTTGGGCTTGATTAGCAATCCTATCGGCATTAGCAGCCGCCAACCCAAAAGCACCAGTGACTCCAACAGCTAATAACAAAGAGCTAATTGCTAGAGTTGTTGCCCAGAGAATTGCTCCATTAAGAGCCGCCGTACTCCGATTAACCGATCCGAAAGATCTGGCGGTTACCCAACCACCGATAAATAGAGAGATAAATAGACTAATGATTGTCCAGATACCAACGGATTGAGCAACATCACCTGAGTCAGAGCGAGGTGCGCCCGAGTCTGCAATATTACCAAAGCCCAGTGCAGCACCGATCGCACTTAGCAATAATTGAGAGCTTATGGCTACCACTAATCCCGCGATGATTGCGCCCCAATGAACGCGATCGCTAAACTCTGTAACACCATTATTACTATTATTAATACGACGCTCTGTAATAACTTCGCCTGGCTGATTAGTATAAATCATGATTTTTTTTCCTGTTAATTGGGACAGTTAGTTTGAATTTTGCTCTTAATAAGCGATGAATTTTCCATCACTTCAGTTACTTTTTTGATCATCTTTTGGACAGTTAGTTCATTTCGGCTCAGCTTTGATTTCATACTGAACGCTTACTGTATGGATGATCCCTAAATTCTTTTCATCATCTTCGAGAAAGTTTTCTAGACGATTGGAGATTTCTCGATCATGACAGGATTCAATTAAATACTCCTTGAATAGTTAACTAGAGAATTTCTCTATATAGACATCCTGACTAGGGGATATATGACTTCGTGAGTGATTTGATTAACCTGATTTACTACGAAACAAACTGTAGTAAAGCTGTAAAGGAAGTTGGCGACTAGATTAGGCGATCGCACTTTTGGCTAGCTGATTTTAGGGACATATTTTAGATTTCTTATTTTGAGATAATCCAATTACGGCGAAAGAATCGCGCGAGATCGGACTCATCGATCGCTAAGCAAATTGGGCGACCATGAGGACAGGTGTGAGGATTGCGAGTTTGTTGCCATTGAGATAGCAGATCGCGAATAGTCGTTAAATCTAACTTTGTGCCATTGCGAACAGCACTACGACAAGCCGCCGTCGCTCTTGCCATCGTTGGATCATCCTGCTGAGACATTTCCTGCAAAATTAAGCTACAATCCCCATGCCCAACTAAAATTTCGGGCAGCGATCGCACCGCCCATAGATCATTCCCAAAGGCTTCAATTTCTAGCCCTAGATCTTGCAGCCGCTCGACTCCCTCCTCCGTAACTTGGTTTAGTAATACTGGTTGCTCTATGGTCACTATTTGCCATTGACTTTCGATGCGCTCAAAGAGAACTCTCTCATGGGCAACATGCTGTTCTACAAGCCATAAACCACCTGCATGTTCTGCCAAAATATAAGTGTCGAGAACTTGCGCGATCGCCTTTAAATTAGAACTAGGCTGATTAAAATTTTCCCGCTTAGCAGGTATCAAATAGGAGGTTTTACGCTCGGCAGTACGAAGTAAATCCTTCGTTGCATTGCTATAAAGATTTTGAGAATTAACTTCAGGAACCTTAAGTGCATCAGTAATACATTCTTTTAATTGAGATTTTAATTCCTCTAAGTTTTGAACATAGGCTTCAGACTTGGCGGGATGGCGGTTCCAATCAAGGCGATCGCAGGGCAAATTAAAATTTACAATGCAGACTGGGAAGCGATTACGCGGTAAAGTTCGTTCGAGACTAGCCAGAATAGTCTGCTCGATCTCAGGAAAGTTGATCACTCGTCCATTGAGAACAACTTTTACCCAATCAGGTCGGCGGCGCGAGAGGCGATCGGGTAGACCGAGAGTAATGGAAATTTTCTCCCCCCCAGTTTCTTTCCCATTGGAGAGGAGGGATTGGGGAATAAGGGCAAATTCTTTATATGCCAAATCGTAGGGCTGAATAGAACTAATAATTTGCGTTAGGATTTCACTAGCATTTTCCCCAGCCCAAATGGTCATCCACTCACGATTATCTAAGTTAACTTGCCAATTGATTTGAGGATTAGCGATCGCCATTTGTTGAATTTGTAATTGCAGTTTCCGAACCTGTTGAGAATTACTGGGCAAGGATTGTAAACGATTGAGATAACGAGCGAAAAGATTCCGAACTGTCACAACAGTACCGATCGCGATCGCCACAACTTTGGGGCTAGTAAGTAAATTCCCCATCTCCCCATAGTGAGCTTGATAGCCTACAGGTTCCAACCTTGGACGACTACAAATGCTTAAATCTGCCAGTTGTGCGAGACTATATAGAGCTTCTCCCCGAAAGCCTAAACTGGTGATTTGCTGCAAGTCTTCCGCTTTGGCTATCTTACTAGTTGTATGGGGTGTCGCCGCCTGTGATAAATCAGCGATCGCCATCCCGCAACCATTATCACTCACCTGTACTGAGAGCGAATCTGTCCAAATAGAAATAACAATTCTGGTCGCCCCTGCATCGATCGCATTTTCAGCAAGTTCTCTCACTACCGCCGAGAGGGAATCAATCACTTCCCCTGCGGCGATCAGATGGACAACTTCAATGGGAAGTGTATGAATATTGCTCATCCTAGTCTTTGCTTTAGCCAAAACTGCAATGTAGGAAGCGCGATGCGATAGCCATATTTTGCACCATAGACTAGCCCTTTCTGCTCTAAGCTATCTAAAGCTCCCTGTAAGCTGCCTCCCTTGGATAATTGGTGTTTCTGAATATATTCTCGACTATGGGGACTAACCGTAGGATCGATCGCCAAGCTTTCCAAAACCCTAACTTGAGTTGGCGGTAACAGCATGATTAAAGATTCAAAAGTGGGCGCTAAATCTTCGATCAGGGCTAGCATATTGTGATGCACATGATGCGGCTGAATCAGAAATATAGACGGGGAAGAAGATTGATTGGATTTGGTCAGAGAATCTAGCCAAATTCTTCTAATTAAGGCGATCGCATCACTTAAATTCCCTTGAATATATTCTTTAAATAGCTGTAAAGAACTAGTGGCATGATTTGAGAAGGGATAGATACATTCAGAATTATTAGGGTCAAATCTTAACCCTTTATTTTCCATTGTTGGTTCTAGCCATTCATAAAGTTCTTCATGGTGAAGAGGTGGCAACTCTACGACATCAATACTTAATTTATGCATCCAAGGTTCGGGAACTGTGGCAATCAGCGTATAGCTTACACGGCTTTGTAATTGAATTTCGCGCCGCAAATACTCTTCCCATTCTCCTTTGCGATCCCACGAACGAATATGCGTGAAATTATGCAAAACGATCGCCACCCGACAATCCAGCCATTCCGCCATCTGTTGAGGAAGCCTAAGTAAATATTGAAAAAGACTCCAAATACCCGAAGAAGCAAGCTTCCATTTAATGTATGGTTTTGGTTCTAGCTCAAAGTTGACCTGCTGCTCCTTGAGCATCTGCTGCAACATCAAAATTTCATCAGGTCGATCAAAAGCATTTAGCAATCCTTCAGCTACTAACTTTAAAAAGCGATCGCCATCAGTTGCCCGTAGACAATCGAGAGTGATGACTCTTGCGCCTACCTTCTTAGCCGCCCATTTGACCAGAGTTCTGCGCCCACTTCCCGCTACTCCAGCAATTAATAAATCCCCATCTGCTAGCAAAATCTGACTAATTTGCTCTAGCTCTTTGTGTCTGCCCACCAACCGTTGAGGCAAAAATGGATTGTTGATCATAGGCTAATTGTATAGCAATTTATAGCGCTTTTCGCTCAAACCTAAATCAAGAAACTTTTTGAAAGTGTTGCAAAGCAACACTTTCAAAAAGTTTCTTGGATAGCTCTCGCTAAAAGTCCCAAGAGAGTTGTTACCCTTTGCCCAACAAGTACTATTTTTTAGTACTATGTTGGTAGCTGTTTACCAACATATATCTATGACAACAGAGTCACCAGATACTACTCCTGCCTATTGGCATACTCTTGATGCCGACGCAGCCCTTAGTTTGCTCAAAAGTGATAGTAATCAGGGGATTAGCGATCAAGAAGTCGCAGTTCGATTTGAACGCTATGGAGCCAATGAATTAGTCGAAAAAGCAGGGCGATCGTCCCTAAAAATCTTTATCGATCAGTTCACCAATATCATGCTGATTATGCTGATGGCGGTTGCCGTAGTTTCAGCTTTTCTAGCTCTCAGTAAGCCAGAACCTGCATTTCCTAAAGATGCCGTGGCAATTTTTTCCATTGTTCTGCTCAATGGCATTCTTGGCTATATGCAAGAGATAAATGCCGAAAAAGCTCTAGCGGCTCTAAAGCGAATGTCTTCTCCCAGAGTGCGCGTAATTCGCAATGGGGAAGTTATCGAAATTAATGGCAAAGAACTTGTCCCGGGAGACATCATGCTGCTGGAGGCAGGGGTGCAAATCTCGGCGGATGGTCGATTAATTGAAGAACAGAACTTGCAAGTGCGTGAATCGGCACTAACAGGCGAAGCAGAAGCCGTCAGCAAAGAAGCAAAACTAATTTTAGAAGAAGATGCTAGTTTAGGCGATCGCCTTAATTGCGTGTATCAAGGAACGGAGGTAGTACAGGGACGTGCTAAAGCCGTAGTTACCAAGATCGGAATGCAAACTGAATTAGGGAAAATCGCTACTCTCCTGCAAGATGTAGAGAGCGAAGACACCCCCCTACAACAACGGATGACCCAGCTAGGAAATGTACTGGTCAGTGGATCGTTGGCTCTGGTTGCTCTGGTTGTCATAGTTGGGGTGATTAAAGAAGGGACAAGTGCTTTTGGCGAACTCCTTGAGACTTCTCTAAGTATGGCTGTCGCCGTCGTACCTGAAGGGTTACCTGCGGTGGTAACTGTCACCCTTGCTTTAGGCACGCAACGCATGGTCAAACGCAATGCCCTCATTCGTCGTTTGCCAGCCGTCGAAACCCTTGGCTCAGTGACAACAATTTGTTCCGACAAAACAGGAACGCTCACCCAAAATAAAATGGTGGTGCAGGGTATCCGTACTGGTTTACATTCTCTCCAAGTCACAGGGGATGGATACACACCCAGTGGTGAATTTAGTGTACTAGGCAATTCCGTTGAAGATTCCTCTTTTGCTGTCCATAATATTCCTGAAGTTCAGCAGTTATTGATGGCTTGTGTCTTCTGTAACGACGCGATTTTACAGCAGAAAAATGGCGAATGGATTATTATCGGCGACCCCACCGAAGGCGCTTTGCTGGTTCTCGCCAGTAAAGGCGGCTGTGAATCTGCCGAATGGCAACATCGGATGCCCCGTGTGTTTGAAGTGCCTTTCTCCTCAGAACGCAAACGCATGAGCGTATTAGTACAGGGTGAATATGGAGGTCATGTATTGTTTTGTAAAGGCTCTCCAGAGATGACCTTGGAATGTTGCACTCATATTCAGATTGGTGATCAAATTCACGACCTATCCAACGAACAGCACCAACACATTATTGCCCAAAATAATGAGCTTGCGGCTCGCGGCTTGCGGGTCTTGGGATTTGCCTATCGCAACGTCGATCAACTTTCTGAAGATGGCATTACCATCCACGATGAAAGTAATCTGATTTGGGTAGGCTTAGTGGGAATGTTTGACGCGCCCCGTCCAGAAGTGCGGGAAGCGGTCAAGCGTTGTCGTGAAGCAGGGATTCGCCCCATCATGATTACGGGTGATCATCAACTTACGGCTAAGGCGATCGCTGAAGATTTAGGGATTGGAAAAGCAGGAGATCGCGTTCTTACAGGACGAGAACTAGAGCGCATGAATTCGACAGATCTTGATCATGAAGTTAACTCTGTCAATGTCTATGCGCGTGTTTCCCCTGAGCATAAATTACGGATTGTTCAAGCTTTGCAAAGACAACATCAATTTGTGGCGATGACAGGCGATGGGGTGAATGATGCCCCTGCGCTCAAGCAAGCCGATATTGGTATTGCGATGGGGATCACTGGTACGGATGTCTCCAAAGAAGCCAGTGACATGATCTTGCTGGATGACAACTTCGCCACGATTGTCGCAGCCACCGAGGAAGGTCGCGTCGTTTATACGAATATTCGTCGTTTTATTAAATATATTCTGGGCAGTAACATCGGTGAAGTAATCACGATCGCGGCGGCTCCTTTAATGGGATTTACAGTTCCTTTAGCTCCTCTGCAAATTTTATGGATGAATTTGGTCACCGATGGCTTACCTGCCCTAGCCCTAGCTGTCGAGCCAGCCGAACCCAATGTCATGAAAAGACCGCCTATTGATCCCCGTGAAAATATCTTTGCAAGGGGGATGGGTTCATACATGATCAGAGTTGGCATCATCCTAGCCGTGATCACCATCTCCTTAATGGTGTGGGCGCATGGCTACACCGAAGCCAATTACATCTTTGACGGCGTGATTTATGACAAAGAGCGTTGGGAAACCATGGTATTTACCACGCTGTGTTTAGCACAAATGGGTCATGCGATCGCCATTCGATCAAACACACAGCTAACGATCGAACTCGATCCACGAACTAACCTTTATGTCTGGGGATCGGTAATTATGACCACAGTTTTACAACTGGTACTAATTTACGTTGAGCCATTTCAAAGATTTTTTGGTACAAAGCTACTCAGACCCGAAGAACTAGCCGTCTGTTTTGGTTTTAGCGCTTTGATGTTTGTCTGGATAGAATTAGAGAAACTGGTAATTCGGTGGTGGGTTTGGCAACGTAAACAATAGCGCCAATTGAAATACCATTCCCAAAAAGTATGTTAGGCTACAAATTTGGGTATCGATTCAAGTGTATTAAAGTTCAAGAATCAGTGGAGGAGTTAATTTGAAAAAGGTTGAAGCAATCATTCGTCCATTCAAGCTTGACGAAGTCAAAATTGCTCTGGTAAATGCTGGCGTAGTAGGCATGACTGTATCAGAAGTGCGTGGTTTTGGTCGTCAAAAAGGACAAACAGAGCGCTATCGCGGCTCTGAGTACACTGTTGAATTTCTACAAAAGCTCAAAATTGAGATTGTTGTAGAAGATGATCAAGTTGATATGGTGGTAGATAAAGTTATCACTGCCGCCCGTACTGGCGAAATTGGCGATGGTAAGATTTTCGTATCCCCTGTAGAGCGAATTATCCGAATTCGTACTGGTGAAAAGGATCTAGAAGCAGTCTAAAGCTGTTCCAGTATACCTATCATCCTAAAAAGAGAGTCTGTGCTTAGCGTAGACTCTCTTTTTATAGCTATAGCCAATCAAGTTAGGAAGCAAAACCCAAGAAACGAGTTGCGGCGCTTCGCGCCGCAACTCGTTTCTTGGGTTTTGCTTTGTTCCCCTCTCCTACGGGTGAGGGCTTAGCGATTTGGTGAGTCAAGTATATTAACGCCATAAAAAAAGAGGCGCAAAGCGCCTCCTTTTTTATGGCAAGAAGTTTAAGAAGCTTGTAAAATTGCTTCTAATACTTGAGCAATTAATGCTCCCAAAATCACCACATTTAAGTATTTACCAATCATAGGATTTTTACCGAATGAGTCATCTTTTTGGCAACCAGTCAAGAATAAAGACCAAGCCTGTGTAAAGTTAATTGCCTGAAAGCGATTAAAACTAGGAGTAAAGATTAAACGCATAAATTTCTCTTGGGCTAATCATTAAGCCCGCACAATCTGTTTTTTATCTGATAGTCAGCATAATACAAATTGTAACAATTATTAACAGTCATTATACTAAAGCCTAAAAGATGAGTGGCGGCGCAAAGCTCCGCCACTCATCTTTTAAAACTTCGGCGCTATAGCCCTGCATACCACTCATAGCCCAAATCTTCCCAATAACCACGCTTAGAAGTTAGCTCGGTAGTTAGCTCGATCCGAGTTACCCATTTACTAAGCTTATAGCCCAGCTTAATCGGAGATGCGAGGCGCAAAGGTGCGCCATTTTCTGGAGTTAAGGCTTGACCATTTTTTTGATACGCCATCATAGTCTGGGGATGCATTACCGAATCTAGATCCCAGCTTTCGTAATAGCCATCTGCGGAATAAAAATAGGCATATTTCGCTTGAGATGATGGCTGAGCGATCGCCAAAATATCTCTTAGTTTCACGCCGCCCCATTGCACGATCGCCGCCCAACCCTCCACACAAACATGACGAATCACCATTGATGTCAATGGCAGAATTTGTAAGTCTTGGAGACTAAGACTGAGGGGATTATTTACATTACCGTCAACAGTAAGGCGATAGGAAACAGGATTAATAGCAGGTGTCCCGCGAAAACTATTAACAATTAGTTTTTCTGGCTCAATCGCACTCAACGGAAATTCGGGGACGAGTTGGTGGGGCTTAAATATTAAAGTCTCGACCTGTTGATTTAGTGGCTCAGATACTCCGCCCACTATCCCTTCGGCAAGACTGCCAAAACCAATAGTCAGCAAACCTGCGCCAGCTAAATTTAAAAACCGTCGGCGCGGCAAAATATCGGTATCGTCATCTTCATTTTCAAGAGTTTTTTGAGATTGGTTCTGTGGAGGTTCGTGGGACATAAAGCTTACTGAATTATCCTTATCAAATTAATCATTCCAAAACATCGAATCTAACAAGCGATCGCCTCCCACCTTGCGCCCCAGTTGCGAGTGAATACCACCTAAAATAATCGTCAATGGCACTGCCATAAAGTGGGTAATCCGCAGAGCATCCCAACCACCAAAGCTATCAACAATCCAATAAAACTGAGCAGGCTTATACATCCCGATTCCCGTAAAAATTGATAGCAGTAAAAGCGGGATTAAAATTGTGTAGACCAATCGATGCCAAGCATAATTTTTGCGCTTTTCATTTTGGCTCACTAATAAAGCCTTAATATCCTTGGCACTGATATAGCGATGCTGCCAACGGCGAGTCACGAAGATATAAATCCCGTACCACAATAAATTTAAAGAAAAAATCCACATACTGGCAAAGTGCCAATGTCTTCCTCCAGCGAGCCAGCCCCCCAAACCAAAAATTGGCGGAATATGAATTCCCCCACGCCCTCCAAAAACTGGATTAGCGTTATAAATCTGTAACCCGCTAGTAATCATCAAAAATAGACTGATTAAGCTAACCCAATGAAAAATTTTGGTAGCTAGGTTTTGAGTTGGCATTACAGGCGATCGCATTACCAATCCTTCAAATGTTTACAGGATTTTACTATATATAACTCATGTGGCTTGTATTAAAACACTTAAGCCTCAAAGATGAATGGCGGCGTTTCGCGTCGCCATTCATCTTTGAGGCTTGAGCTAAAACCTTGAGGATTTTATATTTAATTGCGCCTACTTTCTTATAGTTGTGGTCACTTGCATTAAGACAAAACAAAACCCAAAAAGATAGTTGCGACAAAGCGCCGCAACTATCTTTTTGGGTTTTGTTACTAACAAGAATGCCACCAGCTATACATCGAAAGTAAAAAAGGGCGATAATCGCCCTTTTTTACTTTTGATCTAACAACTAACTATTGAGGCTTCTTAGGAGCTTCAGCGGGCTTAGCGTCAGGCTTAGCGGCATCAGGCTTAGCCATTGCGTCAGGCTTAGCAGCATCGGGCTTAGCAGCATCAGGCTTAGCCATTGAGTCAGGCTTAGTTTCAGACGCTTTCTCCTTAGGAGCTTCAGCGGGCTTAGCGTCAGGCTTAGCGGCATCAGGCTTAGCCATTGCGTCAGGCTTAGCATCTTTAGCTTTTTCCTTGGTCGCATCAGCAGCAGGCTTGGTGTCAGCAGGCTTTGCAGCAGGAGCAGTTGTAGCCGCAGGGGTAGCAGTAGGAGCAGGAGTTTCGGTAGCGCAAGAAGCTAGACCAGCAGATAATCCGAGAGTTGCAACGATCAAAAGAGCTTTCAAATTCATAGTTGTAAGTTTGTTCTGTTTTAATGGACTAACTAGTTTTGATGTCAGTAACTATAAGCAGTTTTTGTGGAGGAGCCTGCGTATAATTACTCACCGTATTATTCTATGTTAAATAATTGTTAATTAATAACTTACTTTTTGTAAATTTGTAATCTGTATAGCTGAATTAAGCACTAAATAGTGTAAGAAGCTTATAGGGTAAGGAAATGACCGAAAAATCACTCATAAGAATTATTGAACTAATTATTCAAGGTAGTTTTGTATCCAATACAGATTATGAGTATCTAATCCAAGATTTGTTAATAAGCTCTGAACGCTTTCAGGTATTGGATAAACAGGATTTTTATGTTAGTCATTCTGAAGAAATTATCACAATTATTAAGCGGAGATCACATCTACTAAAGCTTGTTTACCCAGAATTATCGCGCACCCTTGCCCAGCAAAATATCAGCATAGATCTCTCTTCCGATATATTCCCAACCCTGTGGTACTACTGGCTGCCTTTAGCTATCCACCTTGATCAGCAGCAGCAAAAGTTGGGACGACCTTTAATCCAAGGTTTATTAGGTGGACAAGGCACGGGGAAAACGACCTTAGGTATTGTTCTTAATATCCTGTTGAAATATTTAGGCAAAACATTTTTAAGTATCTCCTTGGATGATTTGTATAAAACCTACGCCGATCGCCAAAAATTACAATTGCATCGCCCCGATCTAATTTGGCGGGGTCCACCTAGCACCCATGATGTGGATTTGGGGATTCAGGTCTTCCAACAATTACGCGATCGCCACCCCGATAATCCTCAAAAAATCGCGATTCCCCGTTTTGATAAGTCTTTACATAATGGTGCAGGCGATCGCATCGAGCCAGAAATTTCCGACGGTGCAGATGTAATCCTATTTGAAGGTTGGTTTGTGGGGATGCGTCCTCTGTCAATTGCGGCTTTTGAAAAGTTTATCCCCCCAATTTTGACTGAAAGCGATCGCGACTTTGCCCTTGCATGTAACGCTAGGCTTTACGACTACTTACCTCTATGGGACTATCTCCATAGCTTAATAGTATTGATCCCAGAAGACTATACCTACAGTTTGCAATGGCGGCTTGAGGCAGAGCATAAGCTAATACAATCTGGCAAATCGGGAATGAATGACGCAGAAACAACTAAATTTGTCGAATATTTCTGGAAGGCTTTACATCCTAACCTATTTCTTCCGCCTATGCTTGGTAAAAAAACAAGTAGCGATCATTTCTCTGCGGATTTAGTCGTCGAAATTATGCGATCGCACCTACCAACGAGGATTTATAGCTGTCGCTAAGGCTAAAGCCCAAATAAATGAAGCTTTTCGAGCCTCATTTATTTGGGCTTTAGTTCTTAAGTAAAACTTGTGCTGCGATAAAACCTAAAAAATAAGAGCAGGGCTTTGAGCTGTCCTTACTTTTTAGGTTTTATCGCAATCAATCGGAAGGAATAGTTTATTATGATGTTACGAATAAAATAATCACTCTGGTTTGACAATTCTGAGTAAGGTATCTACTCGTTTTCATTTCCTTAAACTCATCTACTTTCTCTAAATCATTGGGGTATAGATATATGAGTCTAGGTATTTAAGTATTTGAGTAGCGCCATAATTCAGGATCAATTATCATAAATTAAAATAAAGAATCGTTAAGATCTTATTCACTACATAGATTAAGGAACATTTGCAATGGGATTACCCTGGTATCGAGTGCATACAGTTCTCCTGAACGATCCAGGAAGACTGATTGCCACGCACCTGATGCACACTGCTCTCGTAGCAGGGTGGGCAGGCTCGATGGCACTTTATGAGCTAGCAATTTTTGACCCCAGTGACCCCGTCCTCAACCCCATGTGGCGACAAGGTATGTATGTCATGCCTTTTATGACCCGTCTTGGGATTACCAATTCTTGGGGTGGTTGGACAATTACTGGTGAGCAAGTTGCTGACCCCGGTTTCTGGTCTTTTGAAGGTGTTGCACTTGCACACATCGTACTCTCTGGTTTACTTTTCCTTGCTGCTATTTGGCACTGGGTCAACTGGGATCTAGAGCTATTCAGAGATCCTCGCACAGGTGAGCCTGCCTTAGACTTACCTAAGATGTTCGGTATTCATCTCTTCCTATCTGGTTTACTTTGCTTCGGTTTCGGTGCATTCCACCAAACAGGGCTTTTTGGTCCTGGCATGTGGGTCTCTGATGCCTATGGCTTGACTGGTCACGTAGCACCTGTCGCTCCTGAATGGGGTCCCAATGGCTTTAACCCCTTTAACGCTGGTGGTATTGTGGCTCACCACATTGCCGCAGGTATTGTGGGCATCATCGCTGGGCTTTTCCACTTGACCGTCCGTCCACCTGAGCGGCTTTACAAAGCCCTTCGCATGGGTAACATTGAAACTGTACTCTCTAGCAGTATTGCTGCCGTATTCTTTGCAGCCTTCGTAGTTGCAGGAACTATGTGGTACGGTTCGGCTGCTACTCCCATCGAGTTATTTGGTCCTACCCGCTATCAGTGGGACAGCAGTTCATTCCAACAAGAAATTTCTCGCCGCGTTCAAGCTGGTGTTAATTCTGGTTTGAGTGAGCAAGATGCTTGGGCAACGATCCCCGACAAACTTGCTTTCTATGACTACGTTGGTAACAGCCCTGCTAAAGGTGGATTGTTCCGTGTAGGTCCGATGAATAATGGTGATGGTATTGCTCAAGGTTGGCAAGGACATCCTATTTTCAAAGACAGAGAAGGTCGTGAGCTAAGCGTGCGCCGCTTACCTAACTTCTTTGAAACATTCCCCGTCGTTCTCCAAGACCAAGATGGTGTTGTTAGAGCAGACATTCCTTTCCGTCGTGCTGAATCTAAGTACAGTGTTGAGCAAACTGGTGTAACTGTCGCCTTTGCTGGTGGTCAGTTGAATGGTAAGACTTTCAGCGATGCACCTAGCGTTAAGAAGTATGCTCGTCAAGCTCAGCTAGGCGAAATCTTTGAATTCGATCAAGAAAAGAATAATTCTGACGGTGTATTCCGTACTAGCCCTCGTGGTTGGTTCACCTTTGGTCATGCAGTATTTGCACTGTTCTTCTTCTTTGGTCACATTTGGCATGGCGCTCGTACTTTGTTCCGCGATGTGTTTGCTGGGGTTGACCCAGAACTCAGCGAAGAGCAAGTTGAGTGGGGCGCATTCCAAAAAGTTGGCGACAAAACTACTCGTGTTAAAGAGGCATAAGATCCAATGGAAGCTCTCACCTATACTTTTATTTTCGCTTGTTTGATTGGTTTGTTCTTCTTCGCAATCTTCTTCCGCGAGCCTCCCAAGGTTATCTCTAATTCTAAAGATAAGAAGTAAATAAAAAAGCCCGCCTAGGCGGGCTTTTTTATTTTTATCTAAAGAGGGTCACTACGCGACCCTCTTTAGATTTTTATTAGGTAACACGATCATGTAGATTTTTATTAGTTGTAAAAATTAATCTGTATGTCTTATTACATTTCACCGCGCTTTTTGGATAAACTTGTTGTCCATTTGGCTAAGAATTTCATGAAATTACCTAATGTGACAGTGCCTTTGATTTTGGGTATTCATGGCGGTAAAGGTGAAGGTAAATCTTTTCAGTGTGAGTTAGCGTTTGAGAAATTAGGGATTGATCCCATCCGAATGTCGGGTGGTGAGTTAGAAAGCCCTGACGCTGGCGATCCTGCTCGATTGATTAGAATGCGCTATCGTGAGGCGGCGGAACTGGTGAAAGTGCGTGGGAAAATGTGCGCTTTGTTGATTAATGATATTGATGCAGGGGCGGGACGGGTTGATAGCACTACGCAATATACGGTAAATACGCAGCTAGTTAATGCGACGTTAATGAATATTGCGGATAATCCTACCAATGTGCAGCTTCCCGGAAGTTATGACAGTAATCCGATTCGGCGTGTGCCAATCATTGTGACGGGGAATGACTTTTCGACTTTGTATGCGCCTTTGGTGCGTGATGGTCGGATGGACAAGTTTTATTGGCAACCCGATCGCGCCGATCGCATTGGGATTGTAAGCGGCATTTTTGCGCCTGATGGGATTCCACAATGGGAGATTGAGCGCCTTGTGGATATGTTTCCCGATCGCTCGATTGATTTCTTTAGCTCATTGCGATCGAGTCTTTATGATGAGCAGGTACGCAAGTTTGTCTATGAGATTGGCTTAGAGCGCTTGTCGTTACGTTTGGTGAATAGTACTGAGGCAATCCCTGAATTTCGTCCACCGAGCTTTGATTTGAAAACCTTGAAGGAAGCAGGCGATCGCCTATTGGCAGAAGGGGAGCGAGTCAGCCAGCGCACTTTAATTCAGGAATATATGCCACTTTCTTAAAGCATAAAGTTGCGGTGCGAAGCGGCGCAACTTTATGGGGTGATACTATTGCCGATCGCTTTCCAAGTCGAAGATCACTTTTTGCCAATACCAAACTTCGGGCATATTGGGATGATCTTGCTTAGCAATATCGATCAAACGTTGGGCGATCGCCATATTGCCACCAACTAAAGCTAATAACCTTTGTTGCAATTCAAGGCTAGGCATTTGCATTAAATCAACGGTTGCCGCCGCCTTGTCCTGTTGGCGCTTTGCATCTTTAGTTTGCTTTTCTAGTTCCGATTGCCAGAGATTAATACGATTAAGGGCATAACTATATCTATCTGTGACTGATTGCTTAAACCAAATATTTGCTGCTTGCTGGTAATCATCGATCGCCCCTTTAAGATCGCCAAAGTCATACCTCGCTTCGGCGCGATCGCAATATAGTTGAGGGTTTTGATTGTCGATGGCTAGCGATCGCGAAAAATCTTCAATGGCAGTGCGATAGTCCTTAAGCTTGAGATAGGCTTGGGCGCGATCGCGATAAATTGCACTATTGCTAGGATATTCGCGCAACAAATCATTAAACTCAGCGATCGCTCCTTGTGCATCACCAATTTCGACCCGAATTTTGCCTCTGCCGATACGAATTTCAGGATTGTGCGGTTCTAGAAATTGGGCTTGATTGAGATCTTTCATCGCACCTGTGATATCGCCTAATTTACCCAAAACTAATCCGCGCAGACAAAAGGCTCGCGCATTTTGCGGTTCGATCTGTAATAACCAATTGAGATCAATCAAAGCATTGGTATATTCGCTCTGATCAATTTTTTGACGCACATTCGCTAAAATTTGCTCCGTTGATGGTGGTAATAAAGCCTCAAGAGACTTATAGCTTTCGATGCAACGGCGGCAATTCTCCTCATCTCGTAGTTCTAAAAATAAACTGGCAGCTTTTTTATAAGTCGCGATCGCCTTTTCAATTTGATTTTGTTGTTTATAGGTCAAACCTAATAATTGATGGGTGATCGCTGATTTGGGATTAATCTCAAGGGCTTGAGCAATATCCGCTTGAGCGGCGACAATATCAGCGATCGCTAACTTTGTCATGCTCCGCGCAATATAGACATCCAGAAAATCAGGCTTGATTTTTAGCGCCTGTTCATAATCATTAATCGCCCCTTGGCGATCGCCTAAATCAAAAAGAATTAATCCACGTTGATAATAGGCTTCAGCAAATTCAGCATTAGTGGCGATCGCGTTGCTAAATAATTGGACTGCCCCATAGCGATCGCCCGCCTTAGTTTTGGCTAATCCTTGATTATAAAAATCTTGAGCCGTATCTTGAGTCATTGTTCTGGAATGTAAAGTACTGCAATAGTAGCGATCGCCCTAGTATTATAGTTAAAACTAATGTTTTTGCAGTGACCCACTTACGACCCACTTAGGAGTTATGGCAATGCCCAAAAAAGACATTAAACATCAGATCGAAAAGACTCTCCATACGGTCGCTGATGTCGCTCAACAGCAATATAAAAAGAATCTATCCAAAGCTCATAAGACCGTTGATAAGCAAGTTGATGTGGTACGCGATCGGCTAGAGGAACTGGATAGCTGGGCAGTGGAATCAGTTAATGAAGCCCTAGAAAATGTGGAACAGAAGCTCGAAAAACAGGTCACAAAAACTGTCGGTCGTATCCAAAAAGCCGCCCAAAAAGTCGCCAAATCAGCTTTGGATAAGTTGCAATAACGGGTTTATTATCGCCAACCATGCGGATGTAATATCTTTAACAACTATCTATAGCAAGCTTGCTCATTTAGCAATTCGATCAGGAAAAAGTTGATCATGGCATCTCTGATGATTAATTAAAAAAACTTTCTCTTAATTTTGCCATTTCCTCTACTTCCCCTCAGGAGCAAAAAATTACTATTTAAAATAGTTCATTCCAATTGAAAGTCACATCAGGAAAAGCAAGAATTGAAAGATTATCACTCTCATCGTAGCGCCTGATTAATTTATATCCATTTACCGATGGTTGCGAATATCCCTCGATCACTTTTTTATTCACATCAAACAACCACATCTCAGGAATCCCCGCCGCCGCATATAAAGGTGCTTTGATATCGCGATCGTAATCAATGGAGCTATCCGCAACCTCGATAATCAGCAAAATGTCATCTTCTGTTGGTAATCCCTCTTCATAAAAATCATCACGAAATTTCAAGATGGCTAGATCTGGCTGTGGCTCAGAGTTATTAACCAAGCGAATTGAATTTTGCGGCCAGATTATAGCTTTACCAAAAAGGCGATTAGTAAAAATTGCATTCAGTCGAGCGACACAAGTAGCGTGTTTTCTGCCAATTGGGGACATAGTTTGAATTTCTCCATTAATTAATTCGAGGCGATCGCCCTCTTGAAATATGCCAGCTTCATGCATGAGGTGATATTGCTGGGTCGTCAATAGGAACTTATTCGCCAACTTATTCTGGTTTTGCGTAAGCAGTTGAACTGTCATAAGCTTAGAATTAGATTGCTTGGAGTGATATTGATGATCATCATAGCTCAGCCCATAAATTCAATGAAAATTAAATTTATAACATTCCCCAACCATAGTTAGCGATCGCTAGAAATCATGACAGGTTTACGTGAAATTATCTGTTCTACCCAAGGAGCAATTGATCTCCAAATTAATGGAGCATTGGGAATTCCCTTCAATGATTTAAATCCCGAGCGCGCAGCAAAGTTATCAGAAATTTGTCGGTTTCTATATCAACAGGGACTCGATGGATTTTTACCTACCCTTGTTACTGCCGACCTTGAGCAGTTCAATCGATCGCTATTTTTCCTAGCCGAAGCGATCGCCCATCAAAAGCAAAATCTCGATCCTCAAGAAGCCAAAATTTTAGGTATTCATCTTGAAGGACCCTTTCTGCATCCCGACAAACGTGGCGCACATCCACAACAACATCTATTACCGCTTAATCTCGATACATTACGGCAGATATTAGGTGATTACACCGACATCATTAAACTTGTCACCCTCGCGCCCGAACTCGATCCATCAGGGGAAACGATTCAATATTTACGCGATCGCCATATCATCGTCAGTTTAGGTCACTCCACTGCAAATGCTGAGCAAACGCGAATAGCGATCACCAAAGGGGCAACAATGGTCACCCATGCCTTTAATGCCATGCCTAGCCTACATCATCGCGATGTCAGTTTATTGGGTGAAGCAATACTAAGCGATCGGGTTTGGTGCGGATTAATCGCTGATGGCGTTCATGTTTCACCCGAAATGATCAAACTACTTTATCGGATGAAAAAACAAATTTTTCTGGTCAGTGATGCCCTTGCCCCCCTCGGTTTACCCGACGGCACTTATCCTTGGGACGATCGTCAAATTACGATTAAAAATGGAACAGCAAGATTACCCGACGGCACGCTTTCAGGTACGACGCTGCCCCTGATTCATGCTGTCAACAATCTAGTTCAGTGGAATGTTTGCCCAGCATCGGAGGCAATTGAGTTAGTGATCAATATGCCGCGTCATGCGATGAACTTAGCGATCGATCCCAAAGCACCTAAAAGATTAACTTGGTGTGAGTATTCGTTTTCTAACAATCTAAATATATTCCCTGAGCTTAGGTCACCAGACGACTTTAAATTTGTCAGAAGCTCCCTATTTTGCGAAGTCAATTGATAGAACTAGACTTCAGAAGATAAGCTTGGCTCAGACATAAGATGAACCTCAGCCTTAGCAGCACCATTAAGATGGCGATCGCCACTAATATCCGCTTGTTGCGGTTGGTGCATTTTCAAAATCATGGCAAGATTTTGCTTCAGCTTTGTTCTGGGTACAACCGCATCCACAAAACCGTGATCAAGCAAATATTCTGATGATTGAAAGCCTTCAGGAATTTTTTGCTTCAGAGTCTGCTCAATGACACGACGACCTGTAAATCCAATTAATGCCTTTGGCTCAGCCAAAATCAGATCACCAAGCATCGCAAAACTTGCGGTTACACCACCCGTTGTCGGATTAGTTAAAACAGGAATATACAGCAAATTAGCTTGACGATGGCGCTCTAAAGCCGCCGAAGTCTTTGCCATCTGCATCAAGCTCAAAATCCCTTCCTGCATTCGCGCCCCACCTGACGCACAAAAGATCAGAGCAGGATAACGCTTTGCCGTAGCAGTTTCTAGCATACGGGTAATCTTTTCCCCAACTACAGATCCCATGCTACCGCCCATAAATCGGAAATCCATTACAGCAAGTGCAGCATCACAGCCATCGATCTTGCCAGTGCCAGTGATGACACCGTCGCTTAAGCCCGTTTTTTGTCTGTATTCTTTGATGCGATCAATATAAGGCTTACGATCTTTAAAACCTAGCGGATCACAGGAAGTTAAATCAGCATCCATCTCTTCCCATGTACCTGCATCGATCAGTTGGGCTATGCGCTCATAGGCATTAACTTGATTGTGATGACCACATTCAGGACAAACCATCAAATTAGTTTTCAAGTCCTTGACATAGGTCAAAGCGCCACAAATAGAACATTTGTGCCACAAACCATCAGGAATTTCGCGTTCTTGAGATTCTTGATTTAAATTAGGAGTTTTGCGGCGATATGCTTCACTTGCGCGAGAGCGTGTTTCAGCAAACCAATCAAACAGTGACATAGCGGCTCACGGTTCACAGAATAGGCATTCAGTTGTCAATATTTGGGACAAGACAACTGTAACCAAAAATACAACTATAACTTTGTCATCATACAGCGCTTTGGACTTCAGGAGAAGTATGAGCGATCGCCAGTCTTTTTAGAATAATAGTGTTAAGGAGGCGCTTCGCACCTCCTTAACACTATTATTCGAGAGAATCGCTGGGCTTTTGCTTGACCCGCTCAACTTGCGAGTACTTCTCAACTGCTTGAGTTAGCTCAAACAAAGATTGCTGCAAAGGCTTAATCGCGATTTGGAGATCCTCATAGGTAGCCTCTTCGGATTCGTAGAGATTTTTGAGAATTTCCATATTTTTAAGCGGAGTCTCGCGCATACTTTGGCTAATTACGGTAGGACCATTATCTCTAAGGATTTCCTCAACAGTCCGAATCAGGTTAGAGGCTTGGTTACGCATATTAGCAAGCTCACGACGGGCTGTATCCTCGTCTGCATAGACCTCGGCTTCCATCCGCATTCTCTCAATCTCACTAGGACTTAAGCCACCAGTGTTTGTAATACTAATACTTTGCTCAACGCCAGTATCAATATCCCGCGCAGACACCTTGAGAATGCCATTCGCATCAATGTCAAAGGAAACTTCAATCTGAGGAATACCGCGAGGGGCTGGACGAATTCCCTCTAACTCAAATTTGCCAAGACTCTTGTTATCCTTTGCCATGGCTCGTTCGCCTTGGAGGACATGGATTTCCACGGCTGATTGATTATCCACGGCAGTCGAGAAAATCTGGGATTTGCTGGTGGGAATTGTCGTGTTACGTTCTAGGTTTTTGGTGAATACACCGCCTTGAGTTTCCAAGCCTATGGACAGAGGAATTACGTCTAGCAGTAGGAGATCCTTAACTTCACCGCCTAAAATCCCCGCTTGCACAGCCGCCCCGATCGCCACAGCTTCATCAGGGTTTACCGATTGATCGGGCTTTTTACCATCAAAAAATCTCGATATAGCTTCCTGTACCGCGGGAATACGGGTAGAGCCACCAACTAAAATAATGCGATTAATTTCTTTAGGCAATAATCCTGCATCTTTTAAGGCTTGAGCCGTTGGTTCGAGCGTTGCCTTAACTAGTGGCGCAGTAATCTCGTCAAATTTAGAACGGGTAAAGTCAAGTTCTATGGTCTTAGGACCATTGGCATCCGCAGCAATAAAGGGCAAGCTGATTAAAGTAGAAGGGGCGCTTGATAGCTCAATCTTGGCTTTTTCGGCTGCCTCCTTGAGTCGTTGTAAGGCGGTTTTATCAGCTTCTAAATCAATGCCTTCCTTTTCTTTAAAATCGGCAATCAGCCAATCGACGATCGCCGCATCAAAGTCATCACCACCAAGGTGGTTATTTCCTGAAGTTGCCTTTACCTCAAAAATACCATCGCCCAATTGCAGAACTGATACGTCAAACGTGCCGCCCCCAAGGTCAAAGACGAGAACAATCTGATCTTGATCCTGTTTATCTAATCCATAGGCGAGAGCCGCAGCCGTCGGTTCATTGACGATCCGTAAAACCTCCATGCCCGAAATCGCCCCAGCATCCTTGGTTGCTTGACGCTGTGTATCGGTGAAATAGGCAGGGACAGTAATAACGGCTTGGGTAACTTCTTCGCCTAAGTAGTTCTCGGCATCTTGCTTAAGTTTTTGCAAGATCATGGCCGAAATTTCTTGGGGAGTATAGGTTTTATCACCAATTTGGACATCAACAGTTTGATCTTTACCTTTGACTGCTGTATAAGGCACACGACGACGTTCATCGGAAGTTTCGTCCCAACCACGACCGATAAAACGCTTAATACTATAAATTGTATTAACCGAGTTGGTTACAGATTGACGCTTGGCAACCTGCCCAACAATCCGTTCGTTGCTGTCCTTTACAAAGGCGACAATACTCGGGGTGGTTCTTCCCCCCTCTGCACTGGAGATGACAACAGGCTTTCCACCTTCCAAGACCGAAACACAACTGTTTGTCGTACCAAGGTCGATCCCAATTACTTTCGACATAATCGCCAGTTCCGTAAAAAGCTTTTTAAAAGTTTAGCTTAGTGATTTTCTGAATAATGTACCCTAAGAATGCATTTCAAGATGCAATCGCGATCGCATCTTGAATAATTTAGTCTAGTTATTTAGTTTTTTTAATTAACTAGGTTCGCTAGAGGCATTGTCAGGGGCTTTGTCCGATGTAGCACTATCTCCGTCAATTTTTCCCGAAGATACCTTCACCAGTGCATGACGCAACACGCGATCGTCACTGACTAAATACCCAGGGCGCAGTTCTTCGATAATTAAACCTTCGTCATACTCAGGGGAAGGTTCCTGCATAATCGCTTCGTGGAAATTGGGGTCAAATTCTTGACCGACCGCTTCCATTCTCGCGACACCAGTTTCTTTGAGACATTTTAGCAATTGCTTATAAACTGACTGATAACTTTTGTGAATTGAAGCTTCACCATCAGTTTTAGGAGAGATTTGCAATTGTGCGCGTTCAAAATCATCAACTACTGGCAAGATTTTTTTGAGAATCTTGGAGGTAATTGTGCCTTCTTGCTCTTCCTTGTCACGCTCTGTACGTTTACGGAAATTCTCGAAGTCAGCGTATAGTCGCAAGTACTGTTGTTTGCGATCATCTAATTGCTCTCTTAGAGTAGTCGTCTCAGCGATCAAACCATTAATTTTTTCTAGAGTGGCGGCTGCGGCTGCGCTAGCTTTGTTATTTTCGGGTTTTGGTTCGCCGGCAGCTTTATCAGTTGACTGACTAGCTTCGGGGGAGGACTCTTCTAAGTTAGAGAGTTGATCTAATTCTTCGGTTGCCAATTGTTGTAATCTTGACTCCAGAACATCATCATCTTCGTCGATGAGATCATCCGAGTTGGGTAAGTTTTCTTCTTCGATCATTGCGTTAATACTCTTTTCGCGCTTTTCAGACTAGCAGTAAATTGCTAAGAGTTGACATTTTTTGAGTGTTTAGTTTTGACGATTTCCGCCAATCACAACGATTTTACTGCTTATCTGAGACTTCGTATAGCTATCACTCACATAAAAACAAGATTCGCCTGCTTTAGTTACAGTTCAAAGTTGATTTTGTGGCACTACCACTTTCAGTAATAGTGCCAGAGGCGAGAGAACAAAAATATTTACGGAGATTAGGCGCTAAGTTAAGAGCATTGCTAAAATCGGCGGATTCAATGCTGCCAATATTTTCAATACTGGCATTGCGAAAATTTGCCCCACTGAGATTTGTTCCTGCAAACTCAATCAAAATTAGTTTGGCAGAGGTTAAATTTGAGCCACTAAGATTGGCATTGGAGAGATTTGTTAAATGTAGTTCAGCCGATCGCAGATCCGATGCAGTTAAATCTGCGCCATCGAGAATAGCATCACTCAAGTTCGCTGCCGCGAGATTACTCTCACGCAGATTTGCCTTAGTGAGATTAGCTTTACGCAGATTTGTGAGGACTAAAATCGCACCATTGAGATTAGCCGCATTAAGATCCGCTTCGCTTAAATTGCTTTTCATTAAGTCCGCTTTTTGCAAAATAGCCGATCCTAGTTTCACTTGACTTAAGTTGCTGCGTAATAATTTTGCCTGTGTGAGATTAGCCTCCGCTAAGTTAGACAAAGATAAATCAGCTTCAATCAAACTGGCATTGCTAAGATCAGCGCCCCTGAGATCGATTTTATTGAGTTTGGCATTATCGAGATTTGCCTTTCTGAGAATGACTTGCCGCAGATCAAGTTTTTCAATAACTGACCCACTGAGATCAATATTGCTGAAATCTTGTCCTTGGAGGCGATCGCCTGCATTACCAGTTAATTGGATATAACGAAAATCGCGTTGTCCCTCCGCATATTTGGTTTGGAAAGTTGCCACATTCATCGGTGTAAGCTTAGGCGAAGATGGGACAGGGGCTGGTGAATTACTTGGCTTGGCGCTATTTGTGGGGCTATTTGTGGGTGATGGTTTGGGGGAAATAGGGACAGGGATGGACGTGGGGATAGTTATGATTGGGTTTGATGGACTGCGTCTTGTCCATAGAAAGGCGGCTCCTAATGCTAAGGCAATGACACTAATTAAGATTAAGGTTTGCTGTGGGGCAAGATTGGGAAAATTAAAAAATTTAGGTGTTGGCGAGAAGTTGGCTTGAGGATCGGCATTTTTTTGATCCTTGCCATGACAGCGCCGAATTAAGCGATCGCATAGGGCGCGAGTTTCATCATCAGGAATATTGGCGATCGCCTGAAATACAGGGGATGACTCAGGCTGCTCAAAGTCGTTTTGGCGAAAAATTAAATTTTTATTATCTTCATGGAAAGTTGCCCATAGGTTCGGCTCAGTTGCCAAGGCTCGCAGCGATAAAGAAATTACCTCAAAGGAAAATTCATCTAATTGATCGCTAAAGTCTTCAGGCGATCGCTTTGGCGGTTGGTAATTAGGATGACCGACCTCAAGAGGTGGCGTGCCACGCAGTGCAGGCACATACATTCCATCGTAATCAACCAGCTTGAGTTCCCCATGCTCATCCACCATGATATTGCCATGCTGTAAATCGCCATGAGCGATCCCCACTTTTTGTAAATCCTTTTGAAGCTGGTGCAACTGGCGCTCTAGGCGAAGCAAGATCTGCGAATCATCAATATATTCCCCAATGTAGCGATCTAGCTCCGTTCCTTCCACCCAATCCATTTTTAAGATGGGATACCACTCTCCTTTGACTAAAATTCCTTGGGCAAGAAACTCAAAATTAACTAAATAAGGAATGGGATGCTGACTCAGATAGTCGCTAATCAATTGGTAGCGTTGCTGGACATCTGATTGGGGAACTCGCGTAAAACAGCGCACTGCCCATGCGCGATCGCCTTTAGTCAATTTGTAAACTGTTGCAAAATTCCCTGACCACAACAACACCCTTCCCCGTGAATTTTTGGTGGTATTTGCTTGCTTGAGATCGGCATCAGCAAAGCAAAGCTGGGGATTCTGCACAGCAATTGTGAAGTCAATATTTAGGGGCCAAGTTTGGATATCTGTCATGACTCACAAAAAATTTCAGAAGGAATTTCAGGAGAAATTTCAGGAGCATCCTTAATTTCTAGACATAGCAACGTTGTATCGTCGTTAGCCATCTCATGGCGATCGCGTAAATCATTCACAAATTCCGCAAAAGCTTCTTGTGACTTAATCTGTTCTAATTTTACCCAAGGATCTTGATTTGCTTCTAGTTGCTTCAAAATCCAACAGGCGATTGCATCGGTCACCAGATAAAAGCGATCACCGTTTTGCCAATCCCCTTCAATTTGCAAAATACTGATGTTATGCGCCGCCAGATGAGTGCCAATCAGCCTCGGTCTATTATTAAATTCTTGACTACTTTGTAATGGGAAACTCTTATGTAATTGGCGATCGCGCAATATAAACACACAAGAATCACCTACTGCTAAAGATTTCCACTTCTTATTAGGAAAAATTTCTAAGCTGACAAAAGTTGCAAATGCTCCTTGTTCCGCTTTCCGCTTAGCAAACCAAGATAGGTTTTGACTAGCTAACCATTGCTGCCAATAGGTCTGAAGTGGTAGCAGCCATGCTCGCTTCTCGCAATCGTCTTGATTTGATGACACATCGCGCTTTACAAAACTCCTAACTAGCTCCTCCGCCCATTCTCTTGCAAAAGAAGACTCGGTTGCACCATCGGATAGAGCTATAGAAAATTGGCGATCGCTTTCAGCATAATGCCAAATATCTTCACACTCGGCGATCGTATTACCCGCTTTTTGCAGTGAAAAACGCTGGCTTAGCTCACAACTATGAGTTGAGACTAATTCTCGTAATTCTGATTTTGGGATTTTAAAACCCTGTGTCTCCAATTGGGGCTTGCTGGCAATTACTTTATATAAATCTTGATCGCTATATTTATGAACTTTATGAACAAGACTAGGAGTAGCGATCGCTTTAAATCCCAAATTTGCATACCCGTATGGAGAATGCTTACCAAATATAGGATTGCCGCCAAAAGGTTTAACCACTAAATCCGCTATCTTTAAAGTTTGCCAACAAGGGGGGATACACAAAAGTGTTGGCACATTTTTGTGAATTAGAAACCATACCCCGTAAGGTTTTTAAAGGCACAAAATGGCAAAGCCATTTTGTGCTTTGGTATAGGTATAAAGAGATGTATTAGGCGATCGCTAAAGACGCAAAAGCGTCGGGAATAGAGACGCTAGGAGCCATAAACTCACCCGTGACCACAAACTCAAGTCTGAGCTTCAACCAACGCATAGTATTCGCATCAGTAGTAATAATCGCCGCCGCAGGTTGAGGAATTTGCTTTTTGATACTCGCTAGTTCAGGCGCTTCCAAAAAAGCAGGCTGCTCAATCAACCAAAAGTTAACTTCGAGATTACGAGCCTCAAAATTGCGCCGACGCTCCGATAAAGTCTCACCTAAAGGTTTTCCTTCTTCTTCACACAAATACTTACGGCTAGCAGCCACAAAATAATATTGCTTGGACTCTGACATAAAAAATTAATTTTAAAATGCTTAACACAGGGACAGCTTGTAAAGCCAAATCTATGTTAACGCGAATTAACCTTATACATGGTCAATGAGGTTTGGGCAATATCTAGGGCGTTAGCTCTAAAACACTATTTAAAACAATATCTGCACCATTGTCCTTAAGTAAATCTGTATAGCGATCGCGCAATTCCTCCGCAACATGAGGTGGAATTACACCAACAGCAACATAATCGTAACTAGGATCATAATCTCTAGCTTTTACAACCGTCAGCATATCCGCAACCGTATCGCCTACATAGATTATCTGCTTTGCCTTACCTTGTTTTGCCTCAATTTGCTTCACCGCTAATAACAAACCCTTAGGATTTGGCTTACCTGCGGCATCCTCCATCGCGATTAATACAGGATCGGCGATCGCCAAACGCTGCAATACATAACTAGCCGAAGCCCTTGTTGCCCCACTAAAAAAGCCCCAGCCAATACCCAAAGCAGTCAAATCTTGAAAATATTTCTGCGTGGCAATCAAAGGCTCCGTGGCAATATAACCATCTGACCAATCCGTATTACGACCTCGATAACGTCCCTGAAAAAATGCAACAATCTCCTCATAGGAAATACGCGATATTTCCCCCAATCCCTGAAAATATCGATTGATTAACTCCTGAGAAGCTTCCCAATCATTATTCCAAATCCCTTCAGCCTTAAGATCATCAATTTCTTCGGGAGTGGGGCGATAAGCCAAATTTGTAAAATGCTCCACAGTATCCGCTAACGCCCGTCGATAAGAACCAGACACATCACGCAATACACCATCAATATCAAATACAAAAATACTTGAGTCGAATAAATTTGAGACGGATTTAGAGGTTTCAATCATGTTATAGTGCAAGATCGCTACTTTAATATGTAATTTAACTTTTCTTGGAGGTAGGTAGCATTGTCCCAGTTTATTCTAAAAATCTTATGGTTAGAGAATAATGTAGCTCTTGCCGTCGATCAAGTCGTTGGCAAAGGTTTTAGCCCTCTTACCAAATATTTCTTTTGGCCCCGTGATGACGCTTGGGATCAACTTAAATCAGAAATGGAAAGCAAGCCTTGGATTGCCGATCAAGATCGGATCGAGATTTTAAATAAGGCAACCGAAGTAATTAATTACTGGCAGCAAGAGGGTAAAAATCGCCCAATGACAGAAGCTCAAGGAAAATTCCCTGATGTCATATTTACTGGTAGTAACTAAACACACTAAATAAAAAAGAGACGCTATGCGTCTCCTTTTTATTTGCTAGAAAAAGAGACGCATAGCGTCTCTTTTTTTAATTAATTATTTATCAAGATCAGGCATCGATAGTACAGCCTCAGTCTTACGGTCAATACCCTTTTCAAAGCCAGCAACTGCCGCGCGTGCGCGACCAGCGTGCCATAGGTGACCAACTAAGAACATGAAGGACAACACGAAGTGAGATGTTGACAACCAAGAACGAGGAGATACGAAGTTAACTGCGTTAATTTCCGTAATAACACCACCAACGGAGTTCAAAGAACCCAAAGGAGCGTGAGTCATATACTCAGCAGCACGACGTACTTGCCAAGGCTGAACGTCATTCTTGAGTTTGTCTATATCCAAACCGCTAGGTCCACGAAGAGGCTCTAACCAAGGACCACGGAAATCCCAGAAACGCATGGTTTCACCACCAAAGATGATTTCGCCCGAAGGAGAACGCATCAGGTACTTACCAAGTCCAGTAGGCCCCTGAGAGGTTGCAATGTTTGCACCAAGCTTTTGGTCACGCACAAGGTAAGTGAATGCTTGAGATTGAGAAGCTTCAGCACCAGTAGGACCAAAGAACTCACTAGGATAAACAGTATTGTTGAACCATACGAAGCAAGTAGCAATGAATGCCATCAAGCTCAATGCACCAAGACTGTAGGCGAGATATGCTTCACCAGACCATACCAAAGCACGTCTTGCCCAGCCGAAAGGCTTGGTGAGGATATGCCAGATACCACCACTGATACAGATCAAACCGATCCAAATATGCCCACCAACTACATCTTCTAAGTTGTCAACACCAACGATGTTACCTTCTCCACCAAAGGGTGAGTTGAGGAGGTAGCCAAAGATGACCACAGGGTTAAGAGTTGGGTTAGTGATCACCCGCACATCGCCACCACCAGGGGCCCATGTATCGTAGAGTCCACCAAAGAACATAGCCTTGAATACGAGCAAGAGCGCGCCAAAACCTAACACGATCAGGTGATACCCAATGATGTTGGTCATTTGGTTCTTGTCTTTCCAGTCGTAGCCAAAGAAAGAAGAGTAGTTTTCTAATACTTCAGGTCCACGCAAAGCATGGTAGATACCACCAAAGCCCAGAACGGCTGAAGAGATGAGGTGTAAAACGCCAACTACGAAGTAGGGGAAGATGTCAACAACTTCGCCACCAGCACCAACGCCCCAGCCTTGAGTTGCCATGTGAGGTAGAAGGATAAAGCCTTGCTCATACATGGGCTTTTCAGGAACAAAGTGAGCGACTTCAAATAAAGTCATTGCACCAGCCCAGAATACAATCAGACCAGCGTGAGCAACGTGAGCGCCCAGCAGTTTGCCAGAAAGGTTGATAAGGCGTGCGTTGCCAGACCACCAAGCAAAGCCAGATGTATCTTGTGTGCGCCCACCTACTCCTAGCGAGTTTAAGTTAATGGTCGTCGTCACGAGAGGTTATCTCCAGAAAACTTTTTATAGGTTTAAAGTGCAAATAATTTTTTAGCTATCAGATATCAGCTTTCTAGCTGCTAACGTCTAGAGTTTTGATGAGAATCATCATAATCTAAAAACTAGTCTAACTGTGCCGATATCTGATAGCTAAGTTGCTAAAAAATTTTGCTCAACTTAAAGTTTGAGCAAAATTTATAGATAGAGGAAACTTACAAAGCATTACCGCGAGGTAGTACTTCTTCAGGGAAGATAAATTTTTCGGCTGGTTGGTCTTGAGGAGCCATCCATGCGCGGATACCTTCGTTCAAGAGCAAGTTCTTGGTGTAGAAAGTTTCAAATTCTGGATCTTCTGCGGCGCGGACTTCTTGAGATACGAAGTCATAGGCTCGCAAGTTCAATGCTAAACCAACAATACCAACACTGCTGAACCATAGTCCAGTTACAGGTACGAATAGCATGAAGAAGTGCAACCAACGCTTGTTGGAGAATGCAATACCGAAAATTTGGCTCCAGAAGCGGTTAGCTGTAACCATGGAGTAGGTTTCTTCAGCTTGGGTTGGATTAAAAGCTTTAAAGGTGTTGGCACTAGAACCATCGCCATCTTCAAACAAGGTGTTTTCTACAGTCGCACCGTGAATAGCGCAAAGCAATGCGCCACCGAGGATACCTGCTACGCCCATCATGTGGAAGGGGTTAAGAGTCCAGTTGTGGAAACCTTGGAGGAACAAGATGAAGCGGAAAATACCAGCAACACCAAAGGTAGGGCCAAAGAACCAACCAGATTGACCCAAGGGGTACATTAAAAATACGGATACGAATACGGCGATAGGGCCAGAGAAGGCGATCGCGTTATAAGGACGGATACCAACTAGACGAGCGATTTCAAATTGACGTAGCATGAAGCCGATCAAAGCAAAAGCGCCGTGTAGGGCTAGGAATGTCCATAAACCGCCGATTTGACACCAGCGAGTAAAATCACCTTGAGCTTCGGGTCCCCATAGCAATAGCAAGGAGTGACCTACGCTCAAAGCAGGAGAAGAAACGGCTACGGTCAAGATGTTGCATCCTTCGAGGAAGCTAGAAGCTAGACCGTGGGTGTACCAAGAAGATACAAAGGTGATGCCTGTGAACCAGCCACCAATTGATAAAAATGCAGTGGGGAATAGCAATAAGCCACTCCAACCAATAAATACAAATCTGTCGCGCTTTAGCCAGTCGTCAACGATGTCAAACCATCCTCTTTCGACTTCTTGCGACCTGCCCATTGCAATGGTCATAATCTTAAATCCTGCTTTAACTACGAGTATTTATATGGATTTGAAATTAGCTTAACACATCTTTACGTTTGACTTCTGACAAAATGCTTATAATCTCAAAACCCTTTCTGAGCAAAGGTTTTAATTATGTTTACAAGTATTTACATGTGACAACAAATATTAAAAAAGTGTTAAGACTGTTTTTGTGTATTCCCTTGGGAATATACAGAAAGGTTGAGTATATTAGCTAACAATATACCAGTACTAAAACCAGTGGCTTTAAAAATGCCTTAAATGAGTTTTGGTCAGGAATTTTATTTGGGATTTTCTTTGTACAAACACTAAAAGAAGATAAGTATTTATACTCATCTTAACTATTGCTAAATAAATACGTCCTTGCCTTTCCAGTATTAGCTGTGCGGCGCTAAGTGCCGCACAGCTAATACTGGAAAGGGAGTAGCGGACTTAAAAAATATTGTGACTAAAAATCTTATTTGTCCAAATATCAATTCGTAATCCCCATTCACAAAAGTGTCAGTACACTTTTGTGAATTAAAAATCAAACTCAGTAAAACAAAAGTACAAAATGGCAGTGCCATTTTGTACTTTTGTTTTACTGAATTCTTACGGGAATTTGGCTGGTACTCAGATAATCTTTAATTTCGGAGATTGTTAGCTCTCCATAGTGTAAGAGCGAAGCTAATAGGGCAGCTTCTGCCCTACCCTCGGTTAATGCTTGACGAATATGCTCGCAATTTCCTGCCCCGCCAGAAGCGATTACAGGGACTTCTACCAAATCGGCAACTTGACGAGTAAGGTCGAGATCGTAGCCTGCTTTTGTGCCATCGGCATCCATGCTAGTAAGCAGAATTTCGCCAGCACCCCGTTTGACTACCTCTTGCGCCCACCATAGAGCATCAATACCCGTATTTTCCCGTCCTCCGCGTATATAGACATCCCAACCTAAATTTTGAGGATCGTTTCTACGTCTGGCATCGATCGCTACAACTATGCATTGATTACCAAAGCGATCGCTACTGCGATTAATCAGATCTGGATCACTGACGGCTGCTGAATTCATGCTGACTTTATCCGCACCCGCCCTAAGTAATTCTCGAATGTTGTCTAAATTTCTAACTCCACCACCAACGGTGAGGGGAATAAATACTTGCTCGGCTGTGCGATAAACAACATCTAAAATAATGTTGCGATCTTCATGGGTAGCAGTAATATCTAGAAATACTAGCTCATCGGCTCCTGCAATGTTATAAGCCTGCGCGAGTTCTACAGGATCGCCTGCGTCTTTGAGATCAACAAAGTTTACTCCTTTGACAACTCGACCTGCTTTAACATCGAGACAAGGCAAAATGCGTTTCGCCAGCATAAGCGCTTTAACTATTCTAAAATCACTGCAAGAAACAATATCTTACAGCGCTTTGCGCTTAGTAGTGCATATAAAGACGTGAAAGGGTTCCTAAACATAGAATCTCAACCTGAGATAAGAGATAAGAGAAGGGGAAAAGAGCAAAATACTCAAGTTCCTTAACAAATGCTCTCTATACCAATGTGATCGCCACCTAAGCTAATGGGGTAAAGATTTCTGATTTACCAGTGACACAGATCAATCTTATTTTTTGCTCCTTGCTCAAATGCCTTTTTAATCGATTTTAGTCTCAGTTTCTTTGGGCGGATGCCAACCTGCGCTAATCCATTCACGTCTGACCATCAATGCACAGGTGTTGTTAAGTTGCAAAGCGAGAACTGTGGCGCGACCGCAGGCTGTGCGCCCGACAATATGTGTACCATTTTCTGACCAAGTAAAATGTCGATGCCATTTTTGGGTGCGCGGGTTGAAGAGTTGTACTAGACGATCTGTTTCTGGATCTTGTCTATGGGTTTGAGTTCCTTTAAAACTGTTGCATAATCGACAAGCAAGCCATAGGTTCTTTTCGTCATCAGTGCCGCCTTGGGCTGTGGGAATAATGTGATCAATTTCTAGCATTCCCAAAACATATTTTTGCTGACTACGACAATAGCCACAACAATCTTTTGCTGCCGTCCGAACCCTAGCTCTAGTTTCTTCGGAAATCCTGCTACTCATGCGCTTAATGGTTGTCTTAGTCCGCGTTTGACGCTTTCATTCAGGGCTTGGGCTTTGCGAAGTAGCCCTGCTTGATAGATTCCCATTAACATTTCTAGTTCGGATTGCTCGGCAATGTTCAGTGGTCTTTCTTGTTGGGTCTGTAAAAGTTGACTTAATCTTTGATCTTGAGATGGTTCCATCTGAAGTTCAGTGAGGGCGACTATTTGCTGATCGCTTAGGGTTGATAAGTGGGCTAGGTTTAAGTTAGGTTCTTGTTTGGGTGATTCGGGTTGTATGTTTTGAGATGGGGATGTTTGGGTGTTTAGAATTGGGATGAAGAGGTCAGTTAGTAACTTATCCCTCAGTAATGAGCGATCTTCTTCGGGGAGGGATTTGATTAACTGGGCGATCGAATCCACTAATTGAGTATTCATTGAATGTTTCCTCCAAAGGCTTTGTTAACTGCGATAAAGCTAATGGTCATTTTCTAAGGGAAGTAACGGCGTTGTTGCATAAAAGAGGGATGGAAGGGTAGATTAAATATAAATAAGGATGGCAAAACAGCCAATGAAAGAGCAATATCAGATCCGCAACTGGTCAGAGTATAACGCAGG
>NZ_JACJQA010000025.1 GCF_014696355.1 Pseudanabaena sp. FACHB-1998
GCGCTCAATCGCATGATTCAACTCGCTAAACCTCTTTCCTATCCTGTTACTCGTTAATTATCTATCCTAATATCCTCTTTCTTTTGCCTTCTTTTGTTTCATGCAACAAAGCCTTTGCTAGTGATAATTTCCATCCAATTTCTCTGTATTCGTTTGCAAGTTCTTTCCTAAATCTTAGAGAACTGATTGGCAAGAGATTCTCTACTTCTAAGCATTTACGATAGGCTTCTAGATAATGCTCTAGTTGATAAAACAACTGCCCAAGCTGGAATAAGAGAATCGCCATAAGTTCAGTTTTAAGATCGCCATCAAGCCAACCCCGTTTTGCCAATTTGTCCAACTCATCCAGTAAAAACTTCCGACTATCAGTATCGAATGAGTAGTAACCCAAATCTTTAGCAAAGATTTGCAAACGCTTTTTACTATCCCCATCAAACCGCATCTGAAAAGCCTCAACAACACCCAAAAGCTGCTTTTGCCAATCGCGGTTATAATGCCAACTCTCCACAAAAAGCGGCACAGCATAGCGCCAGCCAACCTCCACATCTTGCCAAAACTTAAACTGCACCAAATCCAACAAACCATTCGCAATCCGATCCGACTCGAAATAATCCGCCGTATCCGTAAACTCCTTTTGCCACTCACTCAAACGTGGTTCCAAATAAGCCACAGCCCGATCGCTCAACTCACGCACCATTGGCGACTGTCCCGCCAACCCACAACGCAGATAATCTTGCAAAAAGCTCTCTAGCTTGTCATGCAACCTAATGCCCTTCCCCTCCAACAACACAAACGAATGCCTTGCCTTCAGCGATCGCATTTCTGGCTCAAGATCAGCCACCCCAAGCATCGCCTTTAATAACTCGTTATCAGGACGACGCATCATCGCCATCGCATACACCGCCTTTTTGTCATGCTCATCCAAGCAATACCGCAAAAAGCGATCGCTCGTTGCCCTGACCACCGCCTCACGGGGCGACTCATCATCACGATCCGCCGATGGAGCACTGAGAATCGTTGCCATCTTGATCCCCTGTTGGCGCATCGCCGCAATTTGCTGCACCACAAAGGGAATCCCCAAACTAAACTGCTTGACTGACTCCGCCGCCTCATCACTCAGAGGCACATTGATTTGAGGATGCGCGAAATATTCACTCACCTGCTCTCGACTAAACTCACTCATCGGGTACACATAGAGATTTTCCGAAAACTCATCTCGATAGCCACGAAAATAATCCTGCGATAACCGATAGCTATCCGCCAGATTTGCCCGACCCGCGATCGCCCATACCACTCGTCGCCCCGCCGCCTTAATCACCATCCGCAACACGCGATCGCACTCAAGGCGATCGACAATCTCATAGGTATCCAACAAAAGCACCAAGGGTTTCTGAGCAGAAATAGCTTGTAAACCATGCCCCAAAGCCTCAGCCAATTGTCGATGGGGAGTCGCAAAAATTCTGCGTTCCTCCAAGGACAACCGCTTTTTCATCAAGCCCACCAAAGCACTCACCGCCCCATCCGCGATCGCTTCATCCACCTTGCCATCTCCCGCCCCTAGCAATACCTCCACCTGTGGCAATTTCCTCAAGGCTCCCAATGACCAACTCAAACCCTTTTTCAAAATTGGCGCATATTCCGCTCCCTCACCCTGCCGTGCTTGCAGTTCCTTATCCACCTTATCCTCAATCTGCTTCAGCGTTTTCTCCACCTGCCGATATTTCTCAAAAATCCCCTCGCGCCCCTTACTCACCGCCAAATAAATTGTCTCTAACACCGATTCAGGACGAATTGATTCATGTCCCACATTGAGCGATGGATACTCATTTTTTGCCTCTTCCCAATCCAATCGCAACACCTGAAAGCAATTAGGAAACTCTTCTCCAGCCAATTCACAAAACCGCCGCCCCAGACTTGTCTTCCCCATTCCCCCTTCGCCATAGAGCAAGAAAATATGTGGTGATGTGCTAACCGTTTCTTTCTTCGCAGATGAAAATTTTGCTATTGTGGGAAAGCTCTTCGCCAACCATCCAACATTTGGTTGCAGCGATCGCAACACTTCGCGAAATCTTTTCTGTTCCTCAGTCCTCGCCAAAAAGATCCTTGTCATAGATCGGTATCCTCCACATCTATTGCTATTCTAACGTCTAGTCATGAAGTGCAATAGAGTTGACAATCTAAATCCAACAGCCAATCAATTACTTTGCGAAATTCGCTAGGAGGAAGTTCTAATTGCGCTGGTTAATTTGAACGATCGCCAATAAATTGTAGCCCTACAACACTGAAAAACGCTCCATAGCAAAGCCATAGCGTAAGGGTAATTCATGAATTGCCCTTACGCTATGGCTTTGCTGTATAATTGCCTCGCGCCTAGATCATTACAAAACACTCAAATCCATGACCCTTCGCATTTACAACACACTTACAAGACGCAAAGAAGAATTTATTCCCCTCGAAGCGGGAGTTGTAAAAATGTATGTTTGTGGCGTAACGGTCTATGACTATTGCCATTTAGGTCACGCTAGAGCCTATGTGGTTTGGGATATGGTGCGGCGCTATTTGGCGACTAAGTATCAAATTAAGTTTGTGCAGAATATTACGGATATTGATGACAAGATTCTGAAAAGAGCACAAGAACGGGGTACGACGATGCAGGCGATCGCCAATCAATATATCGCCACCTATGACGAAGATATGGCGAGGTTGAATATCCTTAAGGCTGATGATTACCCTCGTGCTACGGAGTCGATTCCTGAAATTATGGAATTGATTCAGAAGTTAATTGATTGCGACTATGCCTATGCTGCGGGTGGGGATGTTTATTATGCGGTGCAGAAGTTTCCTAGCTATGGCAAATTGTCGGGACGGAAGCTAGAGGATATGCAAGCGGGAGCGAGTGGTCGGGTGGATGACCAAGAAGAACAAAAGCGCTATCCCTTTGACTTTGCTCTCTGGAAAGCGGCTAAGCCCAATGAGCCTTTTTGGGAATCGCCTTGGGGGAAAGGTCGTCCAGGATGGCATATTGAATGCTCGGCAATGGTGCGATCGCATTTAGGCGAAACTATTGATATTCATGCAGGTGGTACAGATTTGCAATTTCCGCACCATGAGAATGAAATTGCTCAGTCTGAGGCAGGCTATGGCAAAAATCTGGCTAAGTACTGGATGCACAATGGCTTCGTCAATATTGACGGTGAGAAAATGTCCAAATCGTTGAATAATTTCAAAACTATTCGCGATTTGTTTGAATATTTCGATCCGATGGCAATCCGTTTATTCATATTGCAAGCGCAATATCGTCAGCCGATTGATTTTACGGAAGAGGCGATTAATGCGGCAACTAAAGGCTGGGAGACGATTCGGGAGGCGATGCTCTTTGCGGCGGATTTTAGTGAGCAGTTGGGCTGGTCAAATGTAGAAATTCCAGCGCGAGATCTGATTGCGGAGTCAGTTGCTTGTTTTGAAGAAGCGATGGATGATGATTTTAATACTTCGGTGGCGATCGCTCATGTATTTGAATTAGCGAAGAAATTACGTGCCGAGCGTAATTCTCTATCCCATTCAGGGAAGACTGCGGCGGGTTCTGAGGTGCTTTGGCAAGATTGGCAAGCTTTGAGTTACATGACTAATATTTTAGGATTTATCGCGGATATAAGCGATCGCGAAGCAGTTGCCGAAAGTATTAGTGAAGCCCAAATTGAAGTTTTGATTCAGCAAAGGATTGCGGCGAAGAAGGCGAAAAATTATCCAGAAGGCGATCGCATTCGAGAAGAGTTAAAGGCTTTGGGAATTACGCTCGTTGATCAAAAGGATGGAACTACTCGCTGGATTAGATCATAATCAAAAAGCCTTGCGAAACAAGGCTTTTTGATTGTGCTATTTTTGATTGCAATAGTTAAATACACAGAGGAAATTTATGGATAAGTATCAACAATTAAGAGAAGTTGGCACAAATGGCGATAACTATGACATTGGGACAGAAGATGTCATTCATCAGTTACAAAAATGGGATGCTGAATATGGTATCGAACTCAGCGATGTAGAGTTTGACACGGTGACTGTAATTTTTAGAAATTTGCCTGATGATTTAACGGATTTAGCTGTAGAAATTTATGAGTTTTGTCCAGATACGATCGATCAACATTTTGGCTGTTTCGCCGAGTCGATCGCGATTATGGATGGATTCGAGCAGGATCTGGCGGACAATGTGAAGGCGCTCATTCAAGATGTGGATCTGACCGATGATGATTATGGATTTGAGCTACTTAAGCGATCGCTTGCTCTCAATAATGCAGTTACCCTATGGTGGGACTAACAGAATTGCGGCGCTTTGTGCCGCAATTCTATTTTAAAATCCTGCATAGGGATGAAGCACTACTGCTTTGAGAATGCGATCGCCTTTCCAGAGAGGTAAGGAGAGCCATAACTTCCCTTCTTCAATCCATTGCTGGCGTAGGGTCTCACTGCTTAATTGGGGGTTAGCAGACTTGAGACAAATTATATTGAGAGTTGGCTCACATACTAGCTCTAAGTCAGGATTTGCATCCACCCATTGCCGCAGATTGTCGGATAAATCTAGCGATCGCTCGACGAGATAGCGACAGCCTGAGATTCCCATTGATTTCAGCGCCATCCAAAGTTTGAGGCTATCGGTGCGGCGCGTTCCCTGTAAATTGAGATTGCCAAAATTGAGCGTGCGATCGTCCATATAGGGAAGTTCGCTATCAAAGCCATCCACTAAATGTTGCTTATCCTTCACAATCAGCATGGCACAGGTACGCGCCACCCAGAGCCATTTTTGGGGATTGAAGGTCATTGAATCAGCAAGTTCGCTACCTTGAAATAGATGTTGTAGCTTCGGCGCAAAAATTCCTGCACCACCATAGGCGGCATCAATATGAAACCAACAATCGTAACACTTGGCAATTGCGCCCACCGCTTGAATATCATCGATCGCACCTGTTACCGTTGTTCCTGCGATCGCTGCCACAAAAAAGGGTTGCTTTCCTTCTTTAATGGATTTTTGGATTGCTGATTCTAATTCTTCAATGAGAATTTCGCCTCGATCATTAGTGGGAACTCGAACTAAGTTCTCTTTACCCGCACCGATGACATTCATTGCCTTCTCAAAGGAAGTATGCGCCGCATCGGAAACAAAGGCAACTAAGTTATGGGTATTACCCAATGTTTTACTCTGTGGCTGTTTCCAGTTTCTCGCCAATAGCAATCCTGAAATATTGGCAAGACTACCACCTGCGGTGAGGGTTCCGAAACAATCATCCCCCATGCCCAAAAGCTTACCAAACCACTGCATTAACTGAGCTTCCATTTCTGTGAAAATGGGAGCAAGTTCATAGCTCAGCATATTGTTATTAATCGCCGACACTAGGGCATCAGCCCAGATCGTAATCGCGGAGGGGACACTATCCATATGTCCCATGTAGCGAGGATTTTGGAAGTTGACAGTGCGCGGCAAAATTTGCGATCTCACTTCCGCTAATAGGTCTGGCAGAGCCTCACCATGCTCGGGAATATTAATCGCAAATGGCGAATCATCTTGGACAAAGGGCTGATTTTGACTATCCAACACCGAGTCAACGATCAAATCCACAAAGGCATATCCTAGCTTGCGGATATCTTCCAGATTCGAGCGATCGGGATTGAGGAAATGACTGTCAAGAAATTGATTCGGATTGTGAGGGTAATCGGGCATTGTCGCAGTTGGCAAATGAGTAATTGCCAAGCAAAGCACAAAATTATGACTTCGCCAGAATTTTGTGCTTTGCTTGACTTTATTTATTGATATGAGGGATACGGGGAATTGAAGCAATCAAAGCCTTGGTATATTCATGCTGAGGTTTCGTCAACACTTCTTCGGTACTGCCCTGCTCTACAATTTTACCCTTACGCATTACGGCTATGCGATCGCAGAAAAATTGGGCTACGGCTAAATCATGGGTAATGAAGACATAGGTCAGTTTAAATTCTTCTTTGAGATCCTGCATTAATCGCAAAACTTGACTCTGAATCGAGGCATCAAGCATACTCACAGGCTCATCACAAATAACTAATTTCGGATTGGTAATTAAAGCACGAGCGATCGCCACCCGTTGCAATTGTCCACCCGATAGGTCAGAAGGATAGCGATCGGCAAGTTCAGAATTTAAGCCTACTTTTTCCAGAATTGCATAGACTTTTTCTCTAGTGGCTTCGAGATTGGGAACAACTTTGTGAATCAGCAGAGGATCGGCAACGCTATTAAACACTGTCATGTAAGGATTAAAGCAAGCGCGAGGATCTTGGAAAATCATCTGCATTTGCGATCGCACTTGTCGCATTTGTTCACCCTTGAGCCTTGTGAGTTCCACACTATTAAAACGAACAGAACCGCGATCAGGTTTAATTAATTGCAAAATTGCCCGACCTGTGGTGCTTTTACCAGAACCACTTTCGCCAATAATCCCAAAGGTTTCTCCCGAAAAAATTTCCAAATCAATTCCATCGACTGCTTTTACTAAACCAATGGAAGGATCGATAAATCTTTCCAAAAAATTGCCGCCTGTGACATAGTGCTTTTTGAGTTGATTTACATAAAGAATCACTCTAGGCGTAGTTTTTGCAGTAGCCCGACTGATATTATTTTCTTCTATTGGTAAGTCTGAAGTTTCAGGATTAATTTCAGAAATAGATGACTCGTTCTCATCTTTTAGACTGGTTTCCAGATTGATTTCTTGATTGATTTCTTGATTAGCTGCAATTTCTAAATTCTCTTCCTTAGCGTCATTGGGAACTTCTTTGAGGCTAGGTAATACGATCGCCTCAGGATTAAAATGTAGAACCGATGCTAATAAACTCTGGGTGTAGGGATGTTGGGGTGAACGAAAAATGTCTTCCACATAGCCAGTTTCGACGATGACACCGTTATACATAACCGCAATGCGATCGCAATATTCGGCAACCATGCCTAAATCATGGGTGACTAACAATAATCCCATTGAACGACTTTGGCGGAGCGCCGTTAGCTCCTTGAGGATTTCCGTAGCAACGGTGACATCAAGGCTCGTCGTTGGCTCATCGGCAATGAGCAAGACAGGATTGAGCAGTAAAGATAAGGAGATCGCCACTCTTTGGCGCATCCCGCCGCTAAATTCGTGGGGATATTGCTTGGCTCTGGTGGGATCGATGCGAACTGATTTGAGGGCATCCGCGATTCTTTGCTTGGCGGTTTTGGAAGAGAGTTTTGGATAATGGGATGCTAATACTTCTAAGCCATGATCCTCGATGCTCATCAAGGGATCGAGCCTTGTCATAGGATCTTGAAAAATTAAGCCTACCTTTTCGCCACGCCAAGTTCCATCTTTCTTCTCGGCGATCGCTTCGCCATCCACAAAGATTGTGCCGCCAATTTGGGCATATTTGGGTAAAAGATTTATCAGCGATCGTCCGATGGTTGATTTGCCGCAGCCGCTTTCACCGATTAAGCCTAATGCTTCTCCTGCTTGTAAATGAAAAGTAACGCGATCGACCGCAGGCTCTGCATCGCCGTACCGAATCGTCAAATTGTCAACTTCAAGCAGCATGGTTTTTTAATAGCTGGGTAAATGGCTAAGTATGAGCTAGATATGAGCAAGCCTCTCCAGCTAAAATATCACGCTTCAAGCCCCTGATAATACCAAAGCCCAAAATCGCATAGCGATTTAGGAATATAAAACATTGCGACGCAATGTTTTATATTCCTAAATATTTCCGAATCTCTGATAGATCTAAATTTGCTTCTAGCAAATCCGCCATACTGGCATAGAGCTTTTGTTGATGGGCTTGCCAAGAGATTTGCGAGGGTTGATGCTCAGAAATATTCGCTAATCGGGTCAAATCTTGCCGCACAAGTGCCGACTCAAATAAACCATGCAAATAGGTTCCCCACACCCGATCGCTTTGTAAACCTTCATCACGCATCTGGCGATCGCCTTGCTCATAACCTTCAATTTTTAGCAGTGGCGAAATTTGCATAGATTCATGGCTAGCAATTATATTCGTCACTCCCATGTGAATTTCGTAGGTCATCCATTGTTCTATTTCTTGATTACTCGCTTCGCCGCTTTGCCAAATAGCTTGCACCTGTCGCACCTGTTTAGTTTCTCGAAATTCCGTGGCGATCGGCAATAGCCCCAATCCTTCCACTTCTCCCGAAGTACCAGCCACCCCTTGGCGATCGCCTAGATATTTCCCTAACATCTGATAGCCTCCACAAATGCCGACTATCGGTATCCCTTGGCAATGGGCTTCCAGAATCGCCCGATCTAATCCCGTAGTTCGCAACCATTGCAAATCACTGAGGGTATTTTTGCTCCCTCCGAGAATGATAATCCTCGCTCCCTTAAGTTCTGCAACCGTATGTACCCAAACCGTTTCAACACCTTGATCCAATTGCCAAGGCTGACTATCTTGAGAATTTGAGAGATGAGGAAACCTAATCCAAGCAATCTTTGCGCCTTTCCCTTTTGCCTCGGCTTCACTGCATAGACTATCTTCGCTTTCAGGCTGTAGCTCCGCTTCATAGGGCAGAACACCCACATAGGGAAGCTTAGGCATATAGTCACGAAAATATTTTTCGGCTTCGCTAAATAGACTTAAATCACCCCGAAATTTATTCACAATAAATCCCAAACCTAAATCCTTAGCGGCTTCTGGCATTAGCTGATATGTACCAATAATCTGAGCAAATACGCCTCCCTTTTCGATATCACCCACCAAAATCCATTTCCCTTTCAAATGGATAATCGGGCGCAAATTCACTAGATCGCGATGCATCAAATTTAGCTCTACGGGACTGCCTGCGCCTTCGAGCAGTAACACATCACAGCGATCGCGCCAAAACTCAAGGGTATCCCGTACCGTTTCCCAGAGGATCTCGATATGTTGATAATAGTCCGCCGCCGCAATATGTTGTCTCGCTTCGCCTAATACGACTAATTGCGAAGTTCCCTTTCCCGATGGCTTTAAGAGAATCGGATTCATCTCTGCGATCGGACGCATCCCACAGGCGATCGCTTGCACGGCTTGCGCCCGACCAATTTCGCCACCCTCCAGCGTCACATAGGAATTATTAGACATATTTTGCGCCTTAAAGGGAGCGACCTTGACCCCATTTCGTCTCAGCCATGCCCCCAAGGCAGTCACCATCCAGCTTTTACCAGCATTAGATGAAGTTCCTAAAATAGAGATGGCTTTCATAGATGATAAGGATGATAAGTTAGTAGAGGCGACGCTCCTATTAACTTATCATTTCCGTGCTAGAACAATTTCTCCAAGCTTCTCAAAATATCCTAAGCGCTAATTTTCTCATTACTAATTGCTTGATTTTGATTTTGGCGGCAATTCTCGATTTCTTAATAGGCGATCCTGTCAATTGGCTACATCCAGTGCAGGTCATGGGTTGGCTGATCGCTCAATTTACGAATTTAGTTTTCCAAAAAGAAGCCGATCGCTCAATTCCTAAATTCGCACCCTTAGCCATGAAGGTCTTGGGCATCATTTTGGGGATTAGCTTGATTTTAGGAAGTGGCTTAATAATTTGGTTAATGGTCAGCATCGCATCAAAAATTCATCCGATTTTGGCGATCGCCCTTTCGAGTATTTTGCTAGCAGCTTGTTTTGCAGGACGTAGTCTACGCGATGCTGCTGAATCGGTGTTAGCGGTGTTAGCGCTAGGTAATATTGCCAATGCTCGCAAGGAGTTAAGCCGCTACGTGGGACGTGATACGGAAGATTTAACTGAGTTAGAAATTTTACGCGCCGTATTAGAAACTGTCACCGAAAATGCGATCGATGCCGTTACTTCACCCCTGTTCTATGCCTTGATGGGTTCATTATTTCTACCCTATGGCGGTGTAGTTTTGGCGATCGCCTACAAAGCATCTAGCACCCTTGATTCTATGGTGGGCTATTGCGAAGCCCCCTATAGTGATCTTGGCTGGTTTAGCGCCAAAACCGACGATGTGCTAACTTGGCTACCCTGTCGCCTTACCGTAATTACCCTTGCCTTGCTATCAGGTAGACCTCTCGAAGTTTGGAAAATTTGCCAACGGGATGCCCATCAAGATCCTAGTCCTAACTCAGGCTGGAGCGAATGTGTTTATGCCGCAATTCTCCAAGTGCAGCTAGGCGGCGCAAATCGCTATCGCGGAATTGTCAAATACAAACCTCTCTTAGGAGAAGCGATCGCCCCCATTTCTAGCCCCAAAATTAAACAAGCTTTAGCTTTAACCAGAATCTGTTTTTTACTATGGCTTAGCCTTGGCATCGCGATCGCAGGTTTGCTATAAATGAAGAAATGGCTAAGCCATTTCTTCATTTATAGCTGTAGTAACACTTTCAAGTCATAAAAAAAGAGGGGGCGCGTTGCGCCCCCTCTTTTTTTATGGATAGTTAGCTAGCAGAGCCAAGACCAACATAGGAACCATAAAAGAACAAACCAACAACCACTAGTACACCCGTACCAGCGACAGTTGCAACTAGCCAGAGTGGAATGCGTCCATCTTTAAGCATGAATTAAACCTCCAAAGAAAAATGATTTTATGAAATAAATGACAAATATGTGTGGCTTAGATCATTTTTCAGAACCAGCTTTACATAAGACAAATTCGAGACAAATTTGAGATAAATTTGCGCTTAGTTGAAGAAATAGCTGGAGAAAAGAAGAACAGTAACGAAAATTAGCAGTAGCCCCAAGAATAGAGAAGTACGGTTCAACTCTACAGGTTGGCTATTTGGATTTTTAGGAGCCATAGGTAGGTAAGTAAAAAGAAAAAAGTAAAAAGGTAGGATTTTTTGCTCAAGAGAGCAAAAATAGCATTTTCTAGATTAGCGGCTGATAAATTGCATAGCAGCGATCGCACCGATGAAAAATACGGTAGGAACGCCAAGTCCGTGAACTGCTAGCCAACGGAAAGTAAATACGGGATATTGAACGGGTTGGTTAGGATTGTTGCTTGCCATAGTTAATAAGTAAGTTTTGCTGCGCTGTAATTTTTAGTTGAACAGAATGATGGGAGCCAATGCTGGTGAAGAAATAACTCTTAGTTATTTCCCAGTTGCAGAAATTTCGGCATCAGCATTGTAGCGATCGTTCAAAATAGGAGCAGTTTGGCGTTCTTGAGAGTAGTATTCGTTGGGGCGTGGTGTGCCAAATACGTCATAAGCCAAACCTGTGCTTACAAACAACCAACCTGCCAAAAATAGAGCAGGAATGGTGAGGCTATGGATCAGCCAGTAACGAACGCTAGTGATAATGTCGGAAAATGGACGCTCTCCAGTAGTACCTGCCATAACAGTCCTCTAAATGTGTAATATCAAAAATCTTTATTTTAAATAATAATTTACTATTGTACCAAGTTGCGAACATAGCGCTAAAACAATACCCTCATCAATCCTAAATATTTTATAAGAGTGGACTCAAGGGAGGCTTACCCTTATAACAATCCAAGTAATACCAAAAGAAGAAAGGGCGTAGCCCTTTCTTCTTTTCAAAAACCTTACTGGGTTTGGTTTTTAAATCACAAAAGTGTTGCCACACTTTCGTGATTTGGTATAAGTATCTGAGTGCATTTAAAATATAAAAGCAATATAAAAGCTCAAAAACTGTGGCGCAAACGGAGCATGTGCCACAGTTTTTGAGGATGTTTTTTTAATTATGCCTAGCTTGGACTGAGTAAAGGGAAAGCCTTGCTGCAAAAATATCGTGATCGCTTTGGTGATATCCACATCGAAGACTAAAGCTAAGGATTTTTACGAAAATCATTTCCAAAGGCGATCGCTATTCGATTTATGCTACTATCAGTAGTATTGCAAGTAGTATAAAATAGTTATGAAAGTATCTATTTCTCTTCCAGATGAGTTAGTCCATTACGTTGACGATCGCGTAGAAAATCGTAGTCGGCTCATTGAGGGGTTACTGCAAGCATGGCGGAAGCAGCAGGAAAAACAGGCGATGGTTGAGGCTTGTTTGTTGTTGGATGAATGGACAAAGGATGAGGAGACAGCATGGCAGCAAGCAGCAATTATCGATTGGGAAGTATCTGGTTAGTAAGTTTCGATCCTTCGATTGGTACAGAAATTCGCAAAACTCGTCCTGCGGTAATTATCTCTGGAACTGCTTTTAATCAGCGCAGTAAGGTAACTGTGTTACCGATTACTTCTGCTAATCCTAGCGATCGCCTACTTCCAGTAATTGTGCCTTTGGTTCCTTCTGTTACAAATGGACTTAGCAATAATAGTTTTGTTGTCTGTGTCGATCCGATGACTTTTGATAAACGTAGATTGATTCAATGTCTTGGGCAAGTAGAACTGAATCAATTGGAAAAAATACAACAGATTTCAGCTAGGTATTTAGAACTTTAAATTGGAACGATATCTAAAATGCGATCGCATAAATAATCTCTACAAAAGGCGATCGCTATTTAGATTTTGAAGATCTTAGGCGTTGTTTTGCAGAATCATAGGCAGGATCGTGTTCGTCAAAGCTAATGATTCTAACGGTTTTAGGAAACGGAGATTCCACTACTCGATAGATTAGTCGATATGCACAGTCACCCCAATCAATCTCTAGCGCTCGATAGTTTGCCAAATCCCCTTTTAATGCGTGATTTGGGAAATATCGGTTTGTTTGTAGTGGATTTGTCGATAGAAGTTGTTTGAGACTGGGATACAAGTTTTGTAGTTCCACTGGCAGCTTTTGTATATCCTGCTGAATAACCAGTTGATTTTCCTGAATTTCGTATAGAGACTTCGCTTTGCGTTTTTTGTTTTTGCCCACTAGCTTTAAAAATACTTATTTGTTGCTGCAACGTATCTAGATCTATTTCTTCACCTCTTTCCATAGTTGTTACCCACTGAGTATCGTCAGTTTCTAGGGGAAGCCGTTGAATCGCTTTACCTTCAGCCGAATAGGGGTTAAGTTTTGCTAGTGATGAATTTGTAGTTTTCATATTCATAACATTATTGCGCTGTGCAAGTATTCTATCAGATCATCAAATAGTCAAATCGAGATCGCATAAATAATCTCTACAAATGGCGATGAGACTTTTAATTGGGTTCCATTATTTGTTGGAGTGCTTTTGTAAAATATGCCCTATCATACGCCGATCTCAATTTTTCCTGTTTCGGCGATAAATTTAACGGGTAGCCCTTCTTGCCGTTCTCCTTCTTGCCATTCATAGGGTTCATAGTTATCTAAACTTGATAAGTCGCTCTCCAGCCAGTCTGTATCTTCTTGAGTGCGTGAATTTTCAGTTTGCCACACTAGATAGTTCAAAAAGCTAAGAACTTCTCGCAGCTTATTTGCCAAGCGTTGTACTATCTCGCTTTTAATTGTGTTCATACAACTTTTCTCGAATCACGCTCAAGTTAGTTTTAGTTTAGCAAAACGCAAAATTAGCTTAAATCGTTTTTATACACACCTTAAGTTTTTTGCGTTATAAAAGATTTATAGAGTACATATATTCCTACAGTCTGAATGAGTTTATTACGGCAAATCCAAGATGCTACAGTTGACCCTAAGTATCAGTTGGCAGATATTCTACGAATGTGTAAAATTCTTGCTGCACGTTTAGGAAATAAAGCTTTCAAAGAATGGATCGAACAAGAGTTGAATGGCTACAAAGACCAAGAAAAGATACCAAGTTATAGAGTTTTGGAAAACTTACAGCATTTTGGCGATTTCATTAGTATTTATGGTCAACTATGGGAAAATCTTCAGATTCCTTTGATAGCTATAGCTAAAGAGAATAGAAAAATACTAGAAAAGAGATATCTTTCGCGTAGTGTTAGTCACTATGAGTATAGTGTTATTAAAACAAACCAACTTTCAAGAGACTCTGTTCAAATATATTGGGAAGCAGATACTGTTTGCCAATTAAGTATTTATGAAAACATGAACTGCTTGCGTGCATGGACTCTCATCCCTATTTCTGCAATAGTAATAGTTCTTGATGCTATAAAAACTAGAATTTTAGACTTTGTAATTGAGATTGAGGCTGAAAATCCTAATGCTGGAGATGCTTTGCCACATGAAAAACTAATTCCCGATCAAATCGTCAATAATATTTACTTCAAATGTATCCTACACGAAAATCAAATGACAGAAAACTACACTAATACTTTTCAAGGCGCACCTATCGCTAACTTTGCTAACACAGTCAAAGATAACGCACGGCAACAGGCAAATCAACATATCCATTTATCTGAGGAAAAAAGGACTCTTGCAGAAGCTGCCAACGAAATCCAACAACTCATCCAACTTTTAGAAAAAACGAATCCAACCGCCACCGAAGCTGAAACCATTGCTTATATTAATGACGAAACCAAGCCTAGCTTCAAACGTCGTGCAAGTAGTGCATTACAGTCAATTGGAGAAACAGCAATTGACGAGTTTATATTAGAGAACAAGTATCTTAAAGTTGTGAAAGCTGCTATCAAGGGTTGGGTAAAGCCAGTCTAGCGGTGAAAGATGTTTATTTCTTATGAAGAGTAACACTCTGTGAACTCAATTTTGTATTGATGGAATCCCAAACGCATTAAAAATATGGCTGAAACAGTTGTTTTGCAAATACCAGAAGCATTGTACCAACGCTTAGCGATCGCGGCAGGGGCAACACAGCGATCGCTAGAAGACGTGATTTTACAAGCCCTGCAAATTGGTAGTCCGCCAACATGGAAAGACGTACCCGAAGAATTTCAAACCGATCTTGCTAGCTTAGATCGACTTGACGACAACTCACTTTGGCAAATCGCTAATAGTAAAAAAACGCCTCTAGAAATGGAACGTTATGATTTTCTATTGACCAAAAAACAGGAGATAGAACTTACTGATTCTGAAAAACTAGAACTAGAGCAACTTCGTACAGATAGCGATCACTTCATGTTACGCAAATCCCAAGCCGCCGCAATCCTCAAATGGCGCGGACATAACGTTGCGAGACTAGCAGGGTAAATATCTGTGTCAGCTTATATTTCCCAAAATCTGCGATCGCAAATAGAATCAATTGACCGTAAACGTTGCTGCTATTGCCTCACAACTGAAACCAATAGCGGTATGCCTATGACAATTGATCATATTCAACCAACTTCTAAGGGAGGACTAAATACGATTGAGAATTTATGCCTTGCTTGTCGCACTTGTAATGAATACAAATCTGATACTACCGAAGCGATCGATCCTCTAACAAATCAACTAATTCTATTATTCAATCCTCGTCAACACAACTGGCAAGAACATTTTCAATGGAGTAACGATGCTTCTCACATCGAAGGATTAACAGCAATTGGACGGGCAACCGCGATCGCCTTGCGAATGAATAATCCCGTAATTGTGGCTACTCGTAAACGATGGTTTTCAATTGGCTGGCATCCCCCAGAAAATTGAAAACTTATTATTTCTGTCGAGCAGCAAGATGGGATCGCCCTGATAATTTTAGAGGAACTTGAAGATGAAGTTCAATGGAATACTTCATTTGAACGTTCTCAAGACGTACTAGCAAAACTAGCTTTGGATAAATTAACTGCGTTCTATTAATAGTTGTTTTAAGCGCATCGGATCGCCTTTATCGATAACTTGACCTCGCTCTAATAGAAAAGCTCCATCAGCATAATCAAGCTCATTCAAGCGATGGGTTACCCAGAGAGCCGTGAGATTTTTTTGTTTGACTAGATCGCGCACAGCCGCAACCAGATCGATTTGGTTTTCGCCATCTAATAGGGCAGTTGGTTCATCTAGTAATAGAACCTCTGCATGACGCGCGATCGCCCCCCCGATCGCCACCCGTTGCTTTTGACCACCACTGAGGGCATAGATGGGGCGGCGTAGCATTTGCGGTAGATTGACAGCCGCTAGGGATTCTTTAACCCGATGGAGAGTTTCGATATAGGACAAATTTTCGGATACCAGTCCGAAGGCAATATCTGCGCCCACCGTAGGCATGACCAATTGATGATCGGGATTTTGAAAGACAAAGCCCACGCGATCGCTAATTTCAATATCGCCAGACTTTGGTTGTAATAGTCCTGCCAATAGTCGCAACAAAGTAGATTTACCACTACCGTTAGTGCCTAGCAGCATCCAAAATTCCCCTTTCGGCACTGACAAAGTGCAGCGATCTAAGACAGTTTCGCCTGAAGCCCACGCAAAAGAGAGATCGTGAACACTGATGGCAGTAGTAACGGATTGGTCAATCGGCATTGGTTAATTGCATTGATTAATTACTAAATGTATAGAAACCAAAAAATTCAGGAAAGATTTCTACGAAATCTTTCCTGAATTTTTTGAATAAGGTTATCCGCGCACAAAGCCCGCACCAAGATTTGCGGAAGTCCCCGACTTTTCAGAAACCTGCACAGCAGAAATTTCGCTAACCAGTACTGAAACCTTCTTACCTTCTAGTTTTTCGCAGGTTAGCTCCAAAACTTTGGTATTACCATCGGCGATCGCCGTGGCAATCTCGCGATAAAGCGTTTCCGCAGTTTCTTGCTCCTTGCGCTGTACAGACAAAGCGATCGGGTTATTCTTGAGAGTAATTTCGACTGTATACATCAGCATTAATTAGGATGTCCTACCTAGAGATTGAGAAGTAGATCGAGTATAGCTGTTTTCAAATGTTTACATATAGCGATCAACTTTTAATCTCCCCATAAAAGAGTCATATTTCTGGATTTTCCTTCAGTTTTTCTCGGCTACCCAAAATCTAGCGAAATTCAATAATATAGCTTTTGCCATTCTTGTTAAGACACAAAACCAGAAGACGAGTTGCGGCGCGAAGCGCCGCAACTCGCTTCTTGGGTTTTGATTTATCCTATATAAAACCTCGAAAGCGAAGGCGCACGCATAGGGTGCGCCTTCGCTTTGAGTTCTTTTTTTTAATACCCAAGAATTAGCTAGCTAATTCTTGGGTAAGAAGGGAGGAGCTACTTATAATTTCTTTCGTTATTTAGAATAATAGTAAAACTCAAAATAGTTTGAGTTTTGCGTTCTATGATACTGAAGAATAGATAGGTAAAGAGATAAGGTTATGAGTGTTGGGTAACATCTACATCATCATGACGCAACCACATCTCCAGAAAGTCCGAGTTTTGCGTCAGCAAATTATCGCGGAGACCAAACACGGTTTTGCTGATTGGCAATTAGTTCAAAAGCTGCTAGATGAGCTAATGGAAAATCATCAGCAATATAAAGAATTTGCTGCTAAAGAAAACACTACTCTCTATAACTATTCCGAGTTAATACAAGAATAATGGCGACAATTTGCGCCGTCATTACTCTAAATAAGAAAAGGTGTGGCACTTTGTGCCACACCTTTTCTTATTTAGACATTTCCAACATTTTTAACATCGGTTTAAGAGCGGCTTGACGAATCGACTCATCCATAATTATTTCTGGCGATCGCCTTTTCATCGCTAGATATACTTTTTCGAGAGTGTTGAGACGCATATAAGGACATTCGTTACAGGCACAGTTACTAGTCGGTGGTGCAGGAATGAATTTTTTTAAGGGAGTAGCCTTTTGCATTTGGTGAATCACACCAGATTCAGTAACCACAATAAATTCTTGGCGATCGCTGCTCTGCACGTACTTTAATAAACCAGTCGTGGAACCAATATAATCAGCATGGCGTAGCACATTCGCTTCACATTCAGGATGGGCAATGATATCCGCTTGAGGATGGCTAATCTTTAGTTCGACTAACTTTCGCTCAGAAAAAATTTCATGCACAATGCAAGCACCATCCCAAAGCAATAAATCGCGTCCCGTTTGTTCGCTGACATAGCGCCCTAAATTGCGATCGGGGGCAAAAATAATCGGTTGATCCTTAGGTATCTGATTAACGATCGCCACCGCATTCGAGCTAGTGCAAATAATATCGCTGAGAGCCTTGATGTCTGCCGAGCAGTTTATGTAAGAAATTACCAAATGATCGGGATGGGCTGCCTTAAATTCGGCAAAGCGATCGGCGGGACAACTATCAGCTAACGAGCAACCCGCATCCAGATCGGGAAGTAGTACCAACTTATTCGGATTAAGAATTTTGGCAGTCTCAGCCATAAAATGCACGCCCAGAAACACGATGGTATCTGCTTGGCAGTCCGCCGCAGCTTGTGATAAACCGAGAGAGTCGCCGATATAGTCCGCAATATCTTGCAGATCAGGATCTTGGTAGTAATGCGCCAAAATCACGGCATTTAGTTCTTTTTTGAGGTCAGCGATCGCCGCAAAAAGATCTAGAGGAATGGAATCTTGAGAGATTTGGCGATCGCTGATTTGATTGGCTGTAGGAGCGGTGAGAAACACAGTTTGCCTCACTAAGTAATAATTAAATTTATTTGTGCAAGAACTGAATAGCTTGGTCTGCTTTTAGACTCAGAAAAAAGCAACGGGTTTATAGTAAAAATTTTTTATTTACTATATTTAATTATAGTAGAAATTACCAAAAATATATATCCAAAAAATAAGGGTGGTGCTTAGCACCACCCTTATTTTTTGATTTAGTAACTACTTAGAACAAGCCAAGAGTCAAAGACTTGTCAATGGGTAAGGTGGAACCAATACCTAAGTAAAGGGTAAAGGCAGTACCAAACAAGAAAACAGCCATTGCTACAGGGCGACGGAAAGGATTTTGGAACTTGTTGACATTCTCAATAAAGGGAATGAGGATCAAGCCAACGGGAATCAAGCTTTGCAGCAGTACTCCCAAGAGCTTGTTAGGAACAATCCGCAAAATTTGGAAAGCAGGATACAAGAACCACTCTGGCAAAATTTCCAAAGGAGTTGCGAAAGGATTAGCAGGTTCGCCGATCATGGTGGGGTCAAGAACCGCTAAACCAGTAATCAAAGCGATCGTGCCAGTAATTACCACAGGGAACATGTACAACAAGTCATTCGGCCAAGCTGGTTCGCCGTAGTAGTTGTGACCCATGTTCTTTTCCAACTTGGCACGCAAGATTGGATCATTTAAATCGGGGAGCTTTTCAGTCTTTGCCATGTTATTGCTCTTCTTTTATTGCAATATATTTTTCTAAAATTATCTAATACCAAAATCTTAAACTGGTAACCCAGATAAGAAACCTTACAAAGGACCAGAGATACCTTGCTTACGAATCATCAAGAAGTGAGCAAGCATGAATACCGCAATCAACCAAGGCAATACAAAGGTATGCAAGCTGTAGAAACGGGTAAGGGTTGCTTGACCAACACTTTGACCGCCACGCAGTAGTTCAACTAAGGTTCCGCCAACGACAGGAATTGCTTCAGGTACGCCCGATACAATTTTAACTGCCCAGTAGCCGACTTGATCCCAAGGTAAGGAGTAGCCAGTTACGCCGAAGGTAACGGTGATTACGGCAAGAATTACGCCAGTAACCCAAGTTAATTCGCGAGGTTTTTTGAACCCACCAGTCAAATAAACACGGAAAACGTGCAAGATCATCATCAAGACCATCATGCTTGCCGACCAACGGTGGACTGAACGAATCAACCAACCGAAGTTAACGTCGGTCATGATGTAGCGGACTGAGTCAAAGGCTTCAGTAACCGAGGGCTTGTAATAAAAAGTCATCGCGAAACCTGTCGCGAACTGAATTAGGAAGCAGGTGAGGGTGATGCCACCTAAACAATAAAAAATATTGACATGGGGGGGAACGTACTTACTAGTAACGTCCTCAGCGATCGCCCCGACTTCAAGGCGATCGTTAAACCAATCGTAAACTTTACTCATGTAATTGAAAAACCCAAGATTGCTGAACTAGTTAACAATTTTTTGATAGCTGTAACTTATTTTAATACTTATGATCGAGTGTAGGCAAACCTAAAGACGGTTTTTAACAAATTTCACTAAATTTACAGTAAGTTTTTTTGAACCTTACTACTTTGCATGAAAATACTTTTGCGTTTTAGATTAGCAGTTTTTTTAGGTTCTCTTTCCTATATTTATGTAGATCCCCTATTTGCTCAAGTTTGCGCCAAAGAATATTCTCATCCAAACTTAGAAAATCATCACGAAGAATATTCACCAACACAGCGGGTTGCTTCTGTTCGTAGCGATCGCAACTTGAGCTTAGCTTGGGCTTTACCCGCCGAATTTACCTCAATCGATCCATTTGTAGGCAAAGACTATCAACTAGCAGAGCATGAAGGCATTGATTTTATTCACAGCAACCATTTAGTCAATCAAGTTTCTGTGCGATCGGCTTCCGATGGCACAGTTGTATATATTCGTCGTGATTGCCCGCAATCAAATTCTTTTGAGCCAAATAGTTTGGGGCGTGACTGTGGCGGGGATTGGGGAAACCATATTGTGATTCGGCATCCCAATGGACTTTTCACCCGCTATGCTCATCTCTATCCTGATAGTATCCAAGTGAAAGTTGGACAAAAAATCACTCGTGGTCAAGAGCTAGGCAAAATGGGAAATTCAGGACGCAGTGATACCAGACATTTACATTTTGAGTTAGGGGTTGCCATTAAGATTAATCCCTGTGCGCCAGCGCAATCTTTTCAATATGTTTACAATCCAGTCAATTATTTACAATGGGACAATACCCCCTAGAGAGTTGCGGCGCTTAGCGCCGCAACTCTCTATCTAACCTAATAAAGCTTAAATATATGAATGATTTAACTGATAAATCCCTTGAAAAGGAAAGCGATCGCCCAGATACTAATAGCGTCGATATTCGCGAAATGAATATTGATGATATCGCGCCAATTTTTCACTTAGGTGAACAATTATTTACCAGTGACTTATATCCCTACCTCTATCGCACATGGGATGAGTGGGAGGTAATCGGGATGTATAACACTGATTCTGAATATTGCCTAGTTGCCGAAATCGATGATCAGCTTGCGGGCTTTATTCTCGGCACAATCATCAATAAGGCTTCATGGAAATATGGCTATATTACTTGGCTTGGCGTAAATCCCAATTGTCAGCGGCGAGGAGTAGCTGATCGCCTAGTCGATAAGATCATCGAACGGATGATTGAAGATAATGTGCGCTTAATGCTAGTTGATACCGATCCTGCGAATACACCTGCCATTAATTTCTTTAATCGCAAAGGCTTCGGCAATGCCAGAGAGCATGTTTTCCTATCCCTCAATCTCGCCAAACATGAATATTACGGCAGACTGATTAATTACGAACGAGATAAAGCCGAACGTAACCGTCCGCGATCGCGCCGCCGCACATAAATTTAATTTTGATTAGTGAAGTCAAATATGCATCCAGAAGATACAGCCGCTCGATATGATCGTATTGCCCAATGGTGGCAAACTCAGCATCAAGATTCGCTTTATGGTGTTGCCCAATTGAAGCGAGCGATCAAATATACTCCTAAGAATCATTTGGCTATTGATATAGGGTGTGGAAGCAGTGGGCGTTTTTTTAAAGTTCTAAGCGAACATGGATTTCAGGCAGAAGGACTTGATATTTCTGCGGAAATGATTAACTTAGCTAAAAAACTGCATCCAAATGTAACCTTCTATAGGGAAGACATTTCTGCTTGGAAGCCGCCCAAATCTTATAGCTTGATTGTTGCTTGGGACAGCACGTTTCATCTACCGTTAGATAGGCAGGAACAGGTCGTAAAAAAACTATGCGATGCTCTTGAAGGTGATGGCGTGCTAATGTTCACCTGTGGGGGTGGATATAAGCATAGTGAAGTTTCTGGAACATTTCAAGGTGAGAACTTTGAGTACAGCACGCTGGGTGTAAATGCTTTCCTAAAGATTCTGAATGAGCATAATTGTACGTGCCTTCACCTTGAATATGATCAATATCCTGAGAACCATGTTTACATCATTGCTCAAAAACATGATTGATCACTATAGCGGAAGTGCGATCGCTGGTTCGTCTGGATTGTAATAAACCGCCATATTCACACCGAAGTACCAATCATCGCGATCTGCCCAAATATCAGCTAACAAACTCAGTAGGAGATTGGGAATATCATTCTGTAACTGGTTATCCACTGGTGTATCGTCTGAGGATGGCAATTCTTCAGCAGTTGGAAGAATGCGGTTCTTGCTGTAGGTGAGGTTGACCATAGCTTATTCAAGCGTGGTGTTGAGTGCTCATGATTATAGCAAACCTGACTATTGCAGCATTAGATAGGATTGATGCTGGAAAGAAATAGGCGAGATCGCTTTTTGGATTTTTAGTAAAAGCAGTAAGCGCCTCGAAAAGTTAGTCAATGGAAAGAGATAAAATTATGAAGAAAAATTTTGAAATTTCCCATTTCAAAATTTACTCGACAAAAATATGGTTTTGCAGTATTTTCAAGTTGGCTTGATGTTTATACCGCAGTTGCGTATGAATTGTAAGTTAGACGATTCTGTTTCGAGAAAGGTTTTCTGTTTGTTTAAGGTAGTAACTTTGAAGGAGTATATGTATGAGTTGGGGAAAATTTTGGCGGAAAATTCCTGTTGTAGGTACTATGGTAGAGACATTTGCAAAGGATTCATACAAGGAGCGTATTAAGCAAAAATATTTGCGCCTGTATCGGGTAGGAGGTGAGGCTATTGGATATTTCCTCACAATTCTTGAGGATGTCGCAAAAGACGTTTTGGTTGATGAATATGGAATGAGTTGGGCAGACATGACCCCAGAAAAACTCAACCAGAGATTAGACGAATTGGAGTCTCAACTACCCCCAGAAGATGTCGAGAGAATCTGTAAGCTTCTATACGAGAAATTGCAAGCTACACCAGAAATTTCAGCTATTTGAGAATAGCATGATTTCTGGTATTGTAGGGTGCGTTACATTTCAATAACGCACCCTACTTTTATTTTAACGAAAGTAATCCGTTCAGGGTTTTTTCTAGTGCGATCGCTGATCTTGTAGGGTGCGTTAATGAAATGAACCTTTTTGATTTGTCTGATGCTTGTTATTAATAGGTTAGGTCAAAACTGCAAAATGATTTAAGGCAGTCTGGCAGTCAGATTTAATCTGTTCCTTGAGGGCATCCAGTGATGCAAATTTTTGTTCGGGGCGAATAAATTTGACGAGATCTACATTTAGTTCTTGATCATATAGATCACCTTGCCAATCAAATAAATGTACTTCCACCGATCGCCGATCGCCATTAACTGTTGGTCTTAAGCCAATATTCATCACGCCAAATAGGGGCTTAGAGCTAGAGCTAATATTTACCTGTACAGCATAAACACCATCGCGGGGCAAACACTTTTGAGCAGGTAGATCGAGATTTGCCGTCGGGAAGCCGATGGTGCGTCCTAACTGCTTGCCTCGGACGACTTTGCCCACCAGATTATAAGGACGACCGAGCAGGGCATTAGCAAGATCGACTTCACCCTTAGCTAGAGCTGCACGGATATTTGAGCTACTGATCCTGATAGGGGTTGGCTCTTTGAGGAGCATGGTTTGTTCAGTAATTACCGTCAGGCGATCGCCCCAAATATTGGCTAGATCCTGAACATTACCTTGACGTTTCTGCCCAAAGTGAAAATCACAACCGACACTGATTAATTCCACTTGGAGAGAGTCAATTAAAATTTGCTGCATGAATTCCGCAGCCGTGAGCTTGGCAAGATCGGCATCAAAGGGGAGGAGAACTAATTGCTCTACACCGAGGGATGCTAATAGGGCAACCTTTTCATCAAAGGGGGTAAGTAGCGATCGCGGTTGGTTGCTAAAAAATTCTTGAGGATGGGGCGAAAATGAAACAACGGTACTCGTTAAATGTTGATGATTACTGCCCAAAGCGTCGGGCAAAATCGGCGCAATCACATGGCGATGTCCTACATGCACGCCATCAAAGTTACCGAGGGCGATCGCAGTAGGACGAGAAATCTGGGTTGGGTCAAATATTACTCTCACGCTTAATATTTTGACACAATTCCTGTGTGCGATCTTAAGCACCCCTCAAGTAATACCGAGACTAAAAATGGCTGTGCCATTTTTAGTCTTGCAAAACCTTACTGGGTTTGACTTTAATTCACGAAAGTGTGGTCACACTTTCGTGAATTGGGATAAAGTTTTTGAATGCTGTAACAAACCCCAAAATAAAAGTGATGCTTCGCGCCGCCACTTTTATTTTGGGGTTTATGTCCAAAGCAAAGCTTACATTGCTGTAGCATTCAAAATAAGTTTTTGTCATGACATTCTGGTATGTTTGAGATCCGCCGTTAGCTGACTATCCATGACCGTTAGAGAAACATTTCGCCGCACCAAAATTGTCGCGACTATTGGACCTGCAACCAGTAGTCCCGATATGATTCGCCAACTTATCGAAGCAGGTGCAACTACCTTCCGCCTTAACTTTTCCCACGGCACTCATGCCGATCACCATCGCAGCATCTGTAATATTCGCCAAGTCTCAAGTGAGCTAAATCAAGCTGTTGGCGTTTTACAAGACTTGCAAGGTCCCAAAATTCGCCTCGGCGTATTTAAAGATGGACCTATTACCTTAAACAAAGGCGATAAATTTACGCTTACCAGTCGTCAAGTTGCGGGTACATCGGAAATTAGCTGTATTACCTATGAAACCCTTGCGGAGGAAGTGCCGATCGGGGCGGTAATTATGCTTGATGACGGCAAAGTCGAAATGGTCGTCGAAGATGTCAATGCCGAATTAGGAGATCTTTACTGTCGCGTGGTCATTGGTGGCACGCTTTCTAATAATAAAGGTGTTAACTTTCCCAATGTTCACTTGTCGGTCAGTGCGATGACCGATAAGGATCGCGAAGACTTACGCTTTGGACTATCTGAAGGAGTGGATTGGGTTGCGCTCAGTTTTGTCTGTACCCCCGAAGATGTCCTCGAAGTTAAAGATCTCATTGCCGCATCAGGTCGCAATGCTAGCGTCATCGCCAAAATCGAAAAACACGAAGCGATCGCCAATATGGAAGCGATTCTCTCGGTATGCGATGGCGTAATGGTAGCCCGTGGTGATTTGGGTGTAGAAATCCCTGCCGAAGATGTCCCGATCGCCCAAAAGCAATTAATTAAAACTGCCAATCGTATGGGTATTCCCGTAATTACGGCAACCCAAATGCTGGACAGCATGGTGAATAATCCCCGTGCGACTCGTGCCGAAATCTCGGACGTAGCCAACGCGATTATCGATGGTACAGATGCCGTCATGCTTTCTAATGAAACAGCCGTCGGTAAATATCCGATCTTGGCGGTAGAGACAATGGCGAGAATTGCCGTGCGTATTGAAAAAGAGCAAGATCTCAAAATGCAACCCCTTGAAAGCATGGGTCGCGCTGTACCTAATGCGATCAGTCAAGCCGTGGGTAATATCGCGATGCAGTTAAATGCCGCCGCGATCGTCACCCTCACCAAGACAGGCTCAACTGCCCGCAACGTCAGTAAATTCCGTCCGCCCATCCCCATTTTGGCAGTTACACCCAACGTCCAAGTGGCAAGACGCTTACAAATGGTTTGGGGTGTCCAGCCTTTAGTTCTGATTTCCTTACCTTCGGCTAGACAAAACTTTGAGGCGGCGCTCAATCTTGCCCAAGAAATGAAACTCCTCTCCGCAGGCGATCTCGTGGTCATGTCCGCAGGTACATTACAAGATGTTGCAGGTTCCACCGATTTGATTAAGGTGGAGTTTGTTTCCTCCGTAGTGGGCAAAGGCTTGAGCATTGGTTCGGGAATTGTGCATGGTCGGGCGCGAGTAGCCTTCCACCATCTCGATGTCCGCGATTTCCATGATGGCGAAATCTTAGTTATCGATCGCACTGATGCTGACTACATTGAAGTAATTCGCAAAGCATCGGCTGTGATTACCGAAGATGCCAACTTGGACTCCCATGCAGTTGTCATTGGTAGGAGGTTAGGTATCCCCATCCTAATTGGCGTACACAATGCGACTGGTTTCATTCGCGATGGTGAGCCACTCAGTGTTAACTTCAACAAAGGGATGATCTATTCTGGTTCCCGTTCAGACGATTTAGCATTTTAGTTATATTTGTAGAATTGGAGCTTAGCTTCATCTATACATTGTCTTTGGGTAAATCATGGAAAATTTTGCTTTTTACAATCCAGTCAAGATTCTCTTTGGCAAAGGTCAAATTGCGAATATTGCGGCGGAAATTCCGACAGAAGCAAAGATCCTTGTCACCTATGGTGGTGGAAGCATCAAAACTAACGGAGTTTATGAGCAAGTAAAAGCGGCTCTAGCAGGGCATGACTTTCTCGAATTCGGCGGAATTGAACCCAACCCCCATCTAGAGACTCTTCTCAAAGCAGTGGAACTAATTCGTACCGAAGGAATTAATTTTTTGCTGGCTGTAGGTGGCGGTTCGGTACTGGATGGCACAAAATTTATTGCGGCGGCGGTTAATTTTGAAGGCGATCCTTGGGATATTTTGGCAAAACAAGCACCCGTAAAATCGGCTCTGCCCTTCGGCACAGTGTTGACCTTACCCGCCACTGGTTCGGAGATGAATACTAATTCGGTGGTGACCAAGTGGGAAACACAGGAAAAATTGTTTTTCGCCAGTCCCTTAGTATTTCCTAAATTTTCGGTACTCGATCCTGAAACCACTTACTCTCTGCCTCCTCGTCAGATTGGCAATGGCATTGTTGATGCCTTTACCCATGTGGTCGAGCAGTATTTAACCTATCCCGCAAATGCGCCATTACAAGACCGTTGGGCGGAGTCCATTCTCCAAACCTTGATCGAAGAGGGTCCTAAGACCTTAGCTAATCCCCATGACTATGCATCACGGGCTAATGTAGTTTGGTCAGCAACTTTGGCTCTCAATGGAATGATCGGTACGGGTGTGCCTCAAGATTGGACTACCCACATGATCGGACATGAGTTGACGGCTTTACATGGATTGGATCATGCTCAAACTCTGGCGGTGGTTTTGCCAAATACACTTACTGTGAGACGCGATCGCAAGCGTGAAAAACTATTGCAATATGCTGAGCGCGTTTGGGATCTGGTGGATGGTGATGAGGAGGCGAGAATTGATCAAGCCATTCAGAAAACTCGCGACTTTTTTGAATCTGTTGGCGTTCGTACCAAGCTCTCCGACTATGGTGTGGGCTTAGATGTAATTCCCTTAATCACTGATCGCTTCGAGAAGCGTGGTTTTGTGGCTTTAGGTGAACATCAAGATGTTACGCCCAAGGTTGTCGAGCAAATTTTAGCGCTCTGCGCTTAATTCCTAAAAGTGCTGCTTTGCAGTACTTTTATACCAATTCCCAAAAGTGTTGGCACACTTTTGGGAATCAAAAATTGCTTCTAGTAAGGATATGACTAAAAAACTTTTATTTGTTTGCTTAGGTAATATTTGCCGATCGCCTGCCGCCGAAAATATTATGAATCATTTGCTAGAGCAGGAAGAACTAAGCGACCGCATTACCTGTGACTCAGCAGGGACAGGAGGATGGCATGTGGGCGCACCCCCCGATCGCCGCATGAGAGCCGCCGCCAAAGAGCGAGGCTTAAATTTTGTAGGTTCCGCAAGACAGTTTGAAGCAATGGACTTACGAGAATTTGACCTGATCTTGGCGATGGACAAAGACAACTATCGCAATATTCTTGCCCTCGATCCTCAAGGTAAGTATAGGGACAAGGTAAAGATGATGTGTGACTATTGCCAAAACCATACGGATAAGGAAGTTCCCGATCCTTACTATGGCGGAGCCGATGGATTTAATTATGTAATAGATTTATTATTCGATGCCTGTGGTGGACTTCTCAAATCTCTTAAATAAGAGCAACCCAATAGCCTCGCTATTGGGTTGCTCTTATTTAAGACGAACTAGCGCTTTGCGCTTACTGAAAACCCAGATTTGAGAGAGCTTTCTCAACTCTAGACGACTCTAAACCTCAACAAGCTGTAGCAAAATAACTAATGGGACAAATCGCCCGATCGCTTGCATCAATTATTCTGAAATCTGATCCCTACTTCAACTTTCCCTACCACGACTATCCAGAGGATATTCAGGGATGGGGTAGTCATGATCCTATATTTGCTCAGATTCTAGAAACCATCGCCCCATCAATTATTTTAGAAGTTGGCACATGGAAAGGAGCCTCCGCTATCTATATGGCGGAATTAATGAAATCGAAAGGCACTGATTTTGCGATCATTTGCATTGACACTTGGTTAGGGGGAATCGAACATATTGATGACTCGATCGCGTTTAGTATTGACGACACGCGCAAGTATGGCTATCCCACACTTTATTATCAATTTCTCGCCAATGTCATATATGCAGGGCATCAGGAGCATATTGTGCCATTTCCTAATACCAGTGCGATCGCCGCAAGATTTTTGTTAAAGCGACAGATACAAGCGGATGTGATCTACATTGATGCCAGCCACGAAGAAGAGGATGTCTACGCGGATTTGAGCAACTATTGGAAAATATTGCGATCGGGTGGCGTGATGTTTGGCGATGATTGGGATGCTGGGGCTTTAGGTTATAGCGTCATTTGTGCTGTCAATCGCTTTGTCAAAGAGAGGCAACTCAACCTTCAAGTCCAAGGCAATAAATGGGTAATTCAAAAATAAAAAAGAGAGTTGCAGAGCAACTCTCTTTTTTATAGTGATGTTGGCGATCGCGATATAATTTCAAACACAGCTTCGGTATAGATAAATGCCCCAAACAAACGCCTTGAAATATGCCTACTATTCGGGATGTGTAGCTAAAGGCGCTTGCAAAGAACTCCACGCATCAACAACCGCGCTCGCCCAAGCTCTAGGCATTGAATTAGTAGAATTGCATAAGGCGACCTGCTGCGGTTCAGGCACTTTCAAAGAAACCGATGAATTAATAGAAGACGTAGTTAATGCGCGGAATATTTCTCTCGCAGAAGAATTAAACCTCAATGTGATGACCCAATGCAGTACTTGCCAAGGCGTACTCGGTCGGGTGAACGATAAGCTCAAAAGCTCTGATACCAGTCGCAAGGATGAAGTTAATGCTTTACTCAATACTCAAGGTCATAATTTTGAAGGCTCAACTGAGGTTTTACATTTACTCTGGATTCTCATCCGTGACTATGGTTTAGAAAATATTGCCGCTAAAGTCACTCGATCGCTTGCCAATCTGAAATGTGCTGCCTTTTATGGCTGTTATTTATTGCGATCGCAAACAGTTACGCGCTTTGACGATCCCTTTAAACCAGAATCTCTAGAAAATATTTTCCGTGCCGTCGGCGCAACACCCATTTATTACGATGGTCGCGTACAGTGCTGCGGCTGGCCGATTTCTAGCTATGCCCCCAAAGAATCTTTCTCAATGGCAGGACGACATCTCACTGCCGCGATCGCCGCAGGAGCCGATTGCATTGTCACTCCATGTCCTCTGTGTCACCTAAATCTGGATTCTCGCCAACCTGAAGTTGAGAAAGTCATTGGTCAAAAATTGGGGATTCCGATTTTGCATTTACCGCAACTAATTGGACTAGCGATCGGTATCGATCCTAAAGTTCTCGGCTTAGATCGCCACATCGTCTCTACAAGTTCAGTTTTACAAAAACTCACTTTATAGCTAGACGAAGAGAGGCGGTGCTTCGCGCCGCCTCTCTCAATACACTTGGCGACAGCGATATAATTGTTAATATATTGTCGCTTGTGCAGACAGCACTGCTTGTGCCATGACTCCAGCCATTGTTACCAACATTGCTAAGTCCGAAAGTAATCCCGAGACTCATCTCGTTAATCCCCCCGAAATCTTTTACCCTTCCGAGGATGGAGAACCCTTGGCAGAAACCTCAATTCATGCTGATGCAATCATTGTTACAGTCGGCATATTACGCAACTATTTAGCAACCAAATTCTCTGAGCGATCGCCTGTCGTTCTTGCTGACCAATTCCTTTACTATGCTCAAGGATTTCCTAAATTACGGGTATCACCTGACATTATGGTAATTTTTGAAATCCCCCAAGTCCCCTATGACAATTACAAAATCTGGGACACAGGCAAAGTCCCTAGCATTATTTTTGAAATCACATCGCCCAAGACTCAGGCAAAAGACAAAGAATTTAAAAGAAATCTCTATGAAGACATCGGAGTGCAAGAGTATTGGCTCTTCGATCCCAAAGGCGAATGGATAGCTGAAAAATTGCGTGGTTATCGTCTCGACTATCGCGAACGTGATGACGACTACATCTATTACCCAATTACAGATAGCCAGAGTCATGTCTTAGGCTTACGCCTAGAAGTCAAAGAACATTTGATCGACTTTTATGAATTAGACACGGGCGAGAAATTGCTAATGCCCCTTGAGCTAATTTTTGCCCTACAAAATCAAAAGCAACTTACCATCCAAGAAAGCGAACGTGCGGAACAAGAACGTTTACGTGCTGAGCAGGAAAGCGAACGTGCCGAACAAGAGCGCTTACGTGCTGAGCAGGAAAGTGCAAGGGCTAATGCGGCTGAATTAGAGTCTCAAAAATTACGAGATCGCCTCATTGCGTTAGGTATCAATCCAGACGAGATAATCTAAAAAAAAGACCGCTCACTATGTGAGCGGTCTTTTTTAATCTATGGGCAAAGAGAGAATCGAACTCTCATGACATTGCTGTCGTCAGATTTTGAGTCTGATGCGTCTACCAATTCCGCCACTCGCCCTTACTTCAGGATTTATATCCTAACTAACAATCATGTTCTTTGTCAAATATTTCTTTAAAGAAATATATAAATCTAGTTCAGACCTCTACTCTATGGTGGTTATAAATTATATGCAATGGCGATTACTATACAATTTAGATTTCAAAAAATAATTTTCAGTTAACCTATGTCAAAATTAGAACGCCTAATTGTGCTGGCGGAAGATGAATTAGTGCAGTACAGCACCAATGCTCGGAAAATCGAAAAACTGCGCCAAAAATTCGGATTAACCCTAAATGTTGCTGAGCAGAAACAAGCTAAAGCCGAACTACTTGCAGCGATGCCAACCGATGATATTAGTCAAATAGTCGAAAAAAATCGTCAAACTATTTCTCTACCATTTTGGGGTATCGCAGGACTAGGACTACTACTAGGAATATCGATGGAACAGCCCCTAGATTTTATCGCTACGGTAATCGGAACTGGGGCAGCGATCGCCCTGCAAAAATGGGGCTGGCAGCTGCAAGCCAAGCGCCTAGTTTTACAAACTTTAGAAGATATCGAAGAACGGACAAAGCGTTAGCCCATACTTTCTGCGTTATATTTAAAGACTGTGCTATAACCACAGTCTTTAAATTTCCTAAATCGTCAATGCTACAAGTCGCTCTCATCTATCCCGAAATCCCGCCCAATACAGGCAATATCGCTCGCACCTGTGCCGCCACAAATACCCATTTGCACCTGGTTGAGCCATTGGGCTTTGAAATTAGCGATCGCCAATTAAAGCGAGCAGGCATAGACTATTGGAATTATGTAAACGTAACTGTGCATCCCCATATCGAATCCTTACGGGAAGCATCTCAAGGTGGAAGATGGATTTGCTTTAGTGCGCGAGGAGCAAAAAACTTCCGTGAATTTCAATTCCAAGATGGCGACTGGCTCCTATTTGGCAGTGAATCCAGTGGTTTACCTCCAGAAGTCCTTGCCAAGAATCCTGCTGTCTATATTCCTATGGAAAACCCTAACGTCCGCAGTCTCAATCTTTCAGTGAGTGCGGCTCTAGGCTTATTTGAAGCGAGACGACAGTTAGGACTCTAAGAAGAGTCATCTCTATTGGCTTTATTTAGTAACTAGTGAGTCATAAGTTGCCTTAAAGCCTGCTTTTTGCAAAGCTTTAACCGCAGTTTCTTCATCCTGTACCCAGAATTGATTGCCTAGGCGAACTAACTTGGGCATATATTCGATCGCCGCAATTACAGGAATTTTGTTGGAAGCTTCAGGTTCATTTCTGCCATAGCTCGAATTGCCTTGGTTAGAATTACTATAGCTAGGATTAGGGTTTAAGGCGGTTTTGAGTTGTTGTAACACTTGGCGATCGCTTGCCTGTTCGCGAGTTAGCTCAACCCGCACCATCCGCACTGACTCAATGGGCTGCATATCATCAATGATTAATTGGGTTTGCTCATCGCGGCGATCAATTTTGCCCCATACCATCAGACGTTTATCCTTTTCCAGAAGATGCTTGACTTTATCAAAGGTTTTTGGAAAGACAACTGCTTCCGTACTGCCCGTCAGATCTTCAAGTTGCAAAATTGCCATCGCGTCGCCTTTTTTAGTAATTACGGATTTAATATCCAAAATCAAGGCGATCGCGGTAACGATTTTTGTTTCCGAAGAATCGGGAATATCGCAAAGATTAATCGGAGCCATCACCCTTGCGGAACGACTAACTACGCTCAGGGGATGATCGGAAATATAAAAACCTAATAATTCCTTTTCCATCCGCAACTTTTCTTGAGACGAGTAATCTTGAACGCGAGTAGTTTTTGGGGCAGTATCAAAGGTTTTGGTATTGCTACTTTCGCCAAAGAAATCAAAGATATTTCCTTGCCCTGAGGCTTGCTCTTTAGCACGGCGCGAAGCCCATTCCATCGTGATATCGAGATCATTCATCAACTGATGACGATTTGCCTCTAGCAAGTCTAACGCCCCAGTCTGAATTAGAGCTTCTAAGGCTTTTTTATTTAGCGATCGCGAATCAAGACGACTGCACAAATCAGCTAAAGAGGTAAAATTACCCGCATCTTGGCGAGCTTGTAAAATTGCTGCGATCGGTCCTGCCCCCAAATTTTTAATCGCTGCCAATCCAAACAAAATCTTCTGCTCACGGGGCGTAAAGTCTTCGCCAGAGCTATTTACATCAGGTGGTACAACCTGAATCCCCATACTACGACAGTTGGCAATATAGCGCTGTACCTTGTCTTGATCGCCACTGACCGAAGACAAAAGCGCCGCCATATATTCAACGGGATAGTTTGCCTTTAGATATGCAGTCTGATAGGTGACATATCCGTAGGCGACACTGTGAGATTTATTAAAGCAATTGGAGGCAATATAGCCATGATCAAGTAAAAAATTGTGGTCGCGTTCTAACCCAATATCGAAAACAGGTTGCACATCTAAAGATTTGCGACTAACGATTTTCATTTACTTACCCCAGATTGCCAAAAAATCAATAACAAAAATAAGCGCTTAGGCAATGGCTATAACCATTGCCTAAGCGCTTATTTTAATAAAATCTATGGTTCAAAGCCTTCTAGTTCAGGCACTTCAGCAACTAAATGTACACCTTGAATGTAAAGAGAACGACCATATTTACCGACATTCTCTAAGCGGAGCTTACCACCTTGCTTTTTAGCTTGCACAGCCATGTCGATCGCCGCACCTACACCTCTACTAACGATCTTGGTCACTCCTTCAAAGTCTAAGACAATCGCCACTAATTTACGATCAATAAAAGGCTGAACGGCTTGTCTAAAATATGGAACCGTTGTTACACTCAAAGCGCCATTTAGTTTGAGAATAACTTGATCGCCATCAATTTGTTCGACGATCTTGAGTTCATCTTGTAAAAATGAGGAATGAGTCATGATTGGAGAATGGGTTTGGGGATAGACAGAAACTTGCTCATACGGACGGTTGTACCTTGATCGGTAGATTCGATCTCGACCTTGTCAACCAGTGCTTTGATCATATGTATACCAAAACCGCCATTCTTGACACCCATCTCGGCTATCAAATCAAAATCAGGTGGTGGTACACTGTCAACATCAAAGCCTGATCCACGATCATGGACTTCTACAATTAGGCTGTTATGTGCTGCGAAAACTACAACTTCTACGTCAAGGTCAGATGTACTGTAAAGAACTGCGTTTACTAAAGCTTCCGTAAGAGCTTGGACGATGTCTTGCACAGCATCAGGACTATACCCCATTTTTGTAGCGAGTACTTCGACTGCTGCGATGGGAATGTCCTCGATTCCCTCAACGGGTGGAATTGAGATTCGCAGCTTTAAAGGCTTCTCACTCATGGGGAGTCATTCTTCAGCTTTGATTAGCTTTGCCAAATGTAATATACCACAGGTTATTAATTGATGTTTAGAAAACGAAGAAATTTTTGCTTATGTCTATAATTAGAGCCAAATTATTACAGTGCTTCACATTTAACGATCACTAAATATTTTTTTTGAAATAATAAATAAAGGTAAGGCTTTGCATCACCTTCATTTATGGTGTTTATTACATTACTCATGATTTCCCCAGCTTCTTACGGCTTCGGCGATCGCCGCCATTGATGCGGAGGCAAGAATTAGTAATACGCTCAAAGCATTTAACTCAGGCGTAACGCCACCGCTTCGTAAAGATGAAAAGATGGCGATCGGCAAGGTGGTTGACCCCACGCCTGCGGTGAAGTAAGCAATCACAAAGTCATCCATGCTCAGAATAAATGCTAATAAGCATCCTGACAAAATGCCGGGGAGGAGTTGTGGCAGTAATACCCGTAAAAAAGCTTGTACTGGGGTTGCGCCAAGGTCAAGCGCTGCCTCCTCTAGCTTGGGATCAATGCTCGCTAAGCGACTGGACACGACCACGGCTACATAGGCAAGACAAAAGACTATATGGGCAATGACGATTGTGCCGAGGCTAAGGGGCAGCTTAATGGCGGCAAAAAATACGAGAGTAGCTACCGCGATCGCAATGTCAGGCACAATCAAAGGTAAATAGGTAACCCCTCGATAGAGGCTCTTGCCCGGAAAATAATATCGGGCTAGCCCAACTGCGGTGAGTGTTCCTAATACGGCAGAGACGGAAACGGCGGCTATAGCTACACTTAGACTATTTTTTAAAGCGGCGAGTAGTGTCGGATTTTGTAAAAACTTGGTGTACCACTCCAAGGTAAATCCTGACCATTGGGAAGGGGAGGGTGATTTATTAAAACTAAAAATGGTCAAAACGGCGATCGGCAAATACATATAGAAAAATGCTAAGACCGTATACCAAGTCTGCCAACGCTTGATTGGAGGAACTTTAATTTCACTAGCCATCACTTACCACTCGGCGATCGCCATATTTAATTAGCAGCGCAATTACAATCGTTACCGCAAAAATTAAGACCATACTAATTGCGGAGCCAAACCCTCGATTGCTACTTGCTCCCAAAAATTGTAACTCGATAATTGAAGCGATCGTGCGGCTCCCTGGCCCTCCTAATAACTGAGGGTTGATGTAATCACTAAAACTGGTTATGGAGACAAGGGCTGTACCTGCAATGATCCCCGACGAGACCTGTGGCACAGTGACTTGCCAAAAAGTTTGTCTAGCATTAGCCCCTAGATCGGCAGCGGCTTCTAGGAGGCGGAGGTCAAGTCTTTCTAAAGAGGTGAAAAGGACTAAAACCATATAGGGCAAATAGGTGTAAATCATGCCAATGATCACCCCCTCGGCTTTGTTTAAAACATTGATTCCCGATAGCCCAATAAAGTTCAGAAAGCTATTTAAAACCCCTGTAGGGCGCAAAATGGTAATCCATGCATAGGAGCGTAATAACGAAGATGTCCATAGGGGGAGGACAAATAGCAAAAGCAAGATATTGCGCCAACGCTTAGGGGCAATGACCGCTAGCCAATAGGCGACGGGGAAACCTAGAAGCAAACAAAAGCCAGTGGTAATGGTGGCATAAAGTAGCGATCGCCATACCACGGTGAGGTAGATGAAGTTACCGCCAGCATATTCAAAGACTCGAAGATAGTTGTCTAAACCAAACTCGGTTTTGCCAAAGGGAACGAGGCTTTGAATCAGGATAAAAACTGTGGGGACGATCAGAAAGGCTATTAGCCAAAATCCACTGGGGAAAAGCAAAGCAAGAGGCTCAAGCCATTTGAGCCGACGAACTGATCGCTGGCTAGGGTCAGAGGTACTATTTACAGTCATATGTCCCAGTCATTGCTAGTTACTTCGTCTATCGAATTGGTGATTAAAAATAGAGTACACGGGAGTCCATGCCCTGCGATCGCAAATATCGCGCAACCGATTCGGCGGAATCACGATTTTGATAAGCTCCAGCATGGATATAGTTACCACGACCAGAGTTAGCAAAAAAGGCATTTGGCACAAACTGTCTTACCCTTGAGAGCAAAAACTGGTTATTCGCACTGGCTGGCACGGCCGCAATGTATCGAAAGTTAGGATTTTGAGTGGCTTGGGGCAGTAGCGGCTCGCTACTGTTATTTGTAGTCTGAGCCGTACTAGCAAAGCTGGCTGTACCCACTGAATTATCGGCAACTGTGGTCTGTGAAGATTGGATAAATCCCGTTTGAGGCTGTACATAGCCAGTTTGCTGAATATAACCCGTTTGTTGGGTGTAACCCGTTTGTTGGGTGTAACCCGTTTGGACAATCTGGGTTTGGGGAACCACGGTCTGAGTGACGATCTGTCTAGTCTCAGGGACTAGTACTTGTTGCCAGCGTGGTACTAGTACTTGTTGGGTCTGGACTTGAGGGACAACTGTATTAGTTGTAATTTGTTGAAATTGAGGTTGAGCCGCGCAGCTAGACTGCACATTCACAGGCATTGCTTGAGCGCATTGACTCGTGGTCGTAAAGCTCTGTTGAGGCAAAGAGCTAAACGTTGAGTTAAATACTTGGGGCTGCGAATCATTTACAGTCACTGTCTGCTGTGTTGCCGTTGGTTGAATGACAACAGACTGAGGATTAGCAGGGCTTACTGTTGAAGTGGTGGTAGTAGTGATAGCTTCGGGGAAGGGGACTGGAACATTATTTTCTTTGCCACCTGTAGACCTAAAGTACTTTTGGGCAGATAAGCCTGATTGCTGTAAGGAGATCGCTAGGCTATCAGCGCTAGTCTCGGAGTTAAAAGTACCTGCTTGAATTACAGGTTGATCGTTGATCTTAGTGGTAAAAGCGGTTGGAGAGATGACCCGCACTCTTTGCAAGGTGGCGGCATCATTACCAGCAACAAAAATCACGAAACGGGCGGAAGCGGACTGGGCGATCGCCAACGATGCAATGGCAGTCGTCCCAACAATACTAAGTCTTTTGAGCCAATTCACAGCAGTACATCCCCACACTTGAATGTAATAATGGACAAGTCTAACTCAACTAGATAAAAACTAGATAAAGTAATGTTTTTTCTAGTCAAATTTATTTGCGTTATTTAACTGGTTTATTTAAGCACTTAAATTACTAAATATATTAAAAACTCAAGAATTTGATTTACACACTTTGAGGGCAAATTAAAAACTTGCGTTAAGCTTCATCTTTTCGCTTTATACCAAAACTAAAAGTGGCGTTGCCATTTTTATAGCAATGTAAGTTTTGCGTAGGACATAAAACCCAAAAAGCAAGTTGCGGCGCGAAGCGCCGCAACTTGCTTTTTGGGTTTTGGTTTGTACTGGCGGCTAACTCTTGCTTTGCTATAGTTTTAAAAAACCTTACTGGATGTGGTTTTCAATTCACAAAAGTGGAGGCACATTTTTGTGAATTGGTATTAAGCAAAATTTACAAAATAAACCCCAATAAAAGAAAGGCAGTGCTTCGCACTACTTTTCTTTTATTGGGGTTTTGAGCGCAAAGCGCTGTATTTCTTGACTTAACCCATGCAGCGACAGCTATATAATCTTAAAAACATGGAGATGACTAGAGATCAAGCTGTTCATCCTCATGTCTACATCTAGCTACACTACATATAGAAGGTATAACTACGTGGAAAAAATTCAATCGGTTTTAAATATTGCGATTTTTATCTTGTTATCGGGCTTTATTGGATTAGAAGTTTGGAATTTAGTTTCCCACTTTCTCAAAGCTTAGGCAGATGGCTTAGCGGGGGAAATCCGAATTTCGGAATAAAACTTAGAGGACTGCACATGGCGATCGCTGGACTGATCTTTGTGGATTAACGTTGCCACCCGAAATCGCAAATTGGGATTTCCATACCAAATGCGCTCTTCCAGCGATCCCTGATCGACAACAGTACGAATAGTGAGAGACTCATCCTCCGCAAGCTCATATTCGCCTTTACTCTGACTCGTTAAAATTAGCCCTTTTTTAAGTTCTGTAGCTTCATGGGGAATTGGGACAATAAAGCTCACGCCACTAGGCTTTTTACTACTTAAAGATTCTTCCTCCCATGACATCTGCATTGGCTGAATTGCCTTGAGTGGATCTAAATTATGTTTTTGGCAGATGGCAATTAAGTTTGGGTCATCAAGGCTTAAGGGCGTAATCTCAATTAAAGAACGAGTATCACTACCATTTCCCTTACTAAATTGATGATCGCTGCGTTGCGATCGCCAACGACCGACAAAAAGTTCAAGAAATTGATGAATATCCATTAAAGGCAAAATTAAAAATTAAATGAATAATAAAAATGTTTTGAAGCAAATCTTATAACAAATTCTAGTCCCTTTCCAGCCCAGAAAATTAGAGGTGCGGCGCGAAGCGCCGCACCTCTAATTTTCTGGGCGTAAGTAGTCAAAGCAAAGGGGACGCATTGCGTCCCCTTTGCTTGCTAGTTTTTAAAGATTATTTAGAGCCGAACTCTAGTCTTTAAATTTTTAGCGACGAGGAACTAGACGTTCGTAGTCAAGGTTTTGAGCAGACACTGGCTTTGAATTTGCTGGCACAGAAGCATTAATGCTACGAGCCATATTCAAGAACAAGGATGGATCGCCAGACTTGGGCTTTCTGTCGGTAACCACATAGCTGCGTACAGAATTTTGCCAAATGAGTTGAGGGAAGCCCAACTGTGCACGATGGTAAGCATCGTAGCGAGGGGACTTGAGGTTGAAAGGCATTTCACCAATTCTTTGGCTAGGCAATACGCGACGACGTTGGTAAGGAAGAACGTCATCACCAAAAGCTTCGAGGTATTCATCACTATTAATTAGTGCGTCAATAAAGCCTTCGATCCCCTTGGTCGCCACAACGATTGACCAAGCAATTTTTTCTTTTTCGCTATAAACATCGCGACCGAGGACACGTTGTACGGTTTGTTCTACGAAGCGATAGTTGCTGTTTTTGTCGTAGAAGCTGCTTCTATAGGTATTTGATAAAACTAGTCCACGAACAAACTGTCTAACCGAGATATTGCCAGAACGCAGTTGCGATTCTAAGGTAATTTCGCGATCGGCAGCAAATGCATGGAAGAAAATTTGACGATAGGCTGCTTCGATCAATTCGTCTAGATCGCTTCCAGAGAGCAAGTTGGCAGTAGTGTAAATGCGAGGGGTGCTGTCACCACTGACGGTAAACCCAGCAACGCGAGAATTTTGCGATGATGGAGCGTAATTCAACAAAGGAATCGCCACGTTTAAATCTCCAAATAATATTATCGAAAAGTTTTAAAAATACTTAAAAACCCAATTTTTAAGTTGGATCACGGGTTTAATCATCGTTTATGTCAATGAGGACACCGTAACACAATGAGTTTAGGGCTAAATAAGCTAAATAAAATTACAAGAGGCTAACCTCTAGTCAATGATAGGATAGGCGAAATTAGCTAGTTCTACTTGCTTCATATAAGTTTACCTTTATTCATGATCTTCCCTGTAGCAATCCTGAATCATTTGTGAGAAAGGCAAGAGGCTTAAGCCCTTTGTTGTAAGCTTTGGGGGCTTACTCCTCTCCCAGACTAAAACATAGACGTTAAAACCCAAGGATTAGCGGTGCGAAGCGTCGCACCGCTAATCCTTGGATGGGAAAGGAGTAGGACTGATTTAGGATTGCTGTATCGAGAAAAGCTGATTATCGGAATAAAAATCTGTTATATTTCGTAATTACTAAGTTGTCTCAATGAATTTTACATATCGTAAGTTTGCCGATCGCTTTTGGTCTTGGCGTGGCTATGAGATTGGTTATTGCGCTGAAGGGTTAGAAAATCAAGAATTATTAAATAAGCCTGCTCTGGTCTTAATTCATGGATTTGGGGCTTCTGTGGGGCATTGGCGCAAGAATGTACCTGTTTTGGCACAAAGTTTTCGGGTCTATGCGATCGATTTAATTGGGTTTGGATCTTCGGCTCAGCCTTTGCCGACAGAACTGCCCTATACCTTTGAGACTTGGGGACAGCAGGTGGCGGATTTTGTGCGGGAGGTGGTAGGCGATCGCGCCATCCTGATTGGTAACTCGATTGGCGCAGTAGTTGCCATGCAAGCGGCGATCTATGCACCAGAATTAATTACGAAGACGATCTTAATTAACTGTTCGTTACGGCTATTGCAAGAACAAAATCAACTGGCAAGCCCTTGGATTAAGCGGGTTGGGGTAAAGACTGTCCAAGATATTTTGGGGGTGCGGTTGATCGCCAAATTATTTTTTGATCGCGTCCGTCAACCGCGATCGGTGCGCCAGATTTTATCGCAAGCCTACATTCGCAAAGAAGCGATTACCGATGAGCTAATTGAAATATTAGTTAAGCCTGCTCAAAATGATCACGCAGTAGATGTATTTATGGCTTTTGTGCGCTATTCGCAGGGACCAAGACCTGAAGATTTGTTGGCAATTCTGCCCTGTGAGGCGATTGTGTTGTGGGGCGATCGCGATCCTTGGGAGCCGATCGCGATGGGGCGGGAGTCCTTTACCAGATTTGCCTGTGTTAAGGAATTTGTGGCGATCGCCAATGCGGGACATTGTCCACAGGATGAAGTACCAGAACAAGTTAACGAGCTTTTACTAAAGTTCGCTTAAGCCAACTTTAGCTAGGATTGCCTACGGCTACTTGAAAGGGAGCAACTCGCCATAGCTGCTCTAGCTTGGCGGCGGGCATCGTTAAATAAAGAATATCTCCTGCACTGAGGGAAGCTTCTAGCAAATTCCAGCCATGAATTGTTTGGCAAGCAGTTTCGATATAGAGGGGTACAAAATCGGCGGTCATGGATGCTTCGCGGACAGGTTTGCCACAGAAAGGATGATTTGGAGTGATCATGGTAGCGATCGCCACCCAAAGGCTATCCGCAACAATTCCATTACCGAGAATACGCCCACCTAGAGCCGAAGAAGCAAAAGCTGGGGCGGCGATTTCAGGCGGACTGAGAACCGCTTCAAAATCAAAGACTTCCTGCGCCATGCTTGCATAGTAGGGATCGTCATAGCGGACGACGACGCGACAACGGGGGGCAATTCCCTTAGCATTGAGGGCAATTTCTAAATTTGCGGTGTCATTGCTGGTCACCGCAAGTAGGCTTTCGGCTTTTTCGAGATTGGCGGCTTTGAGGGTTGTGGGCAAACTGGCATCCCCATGAATTACAGGGATATTTTGCGATCGCACCGTATCTAAAAAGCGATTATTTAGATCACGCTCAATGACTAATACCTCATAGCCATAGCTGACCAGTTGTAAGGCTGTCTGCACGCCGACACTACCTAAACCACAGATCACAATATGATTGCGTTGGGGAACTCGCGCTGCATCCCAAAAATTTCTTAGACGTGAACCGAGAATGAAGTCATTTAAAATTGCATAGAAAATGCCAATTACCGCAGTTCCAATTAACATCATGATGATTGTAAAAATTTTGATACTGTCGGCAGAATTTTCCACAACCATCTCGTTACCGCCTGCGCCCGTAATCATCCCCACTGAAAAGTAAAGCGCATCCACCAAAGAAATCTTCAATTGAAAACTGGTATATACCACCGTTGCCGACAATATTGTCAGTAATAGGGCGATCGCCGTAAATAAAACGGCTCTCCCATGTTCGTGAAAGTGCAGAAAGCCCATAAATAGCTTGGAGATTTTCTGCAAGATTGGTCGGGAGGCTGTCCTGACATTGGGCTGTGTGCCTAGTAAGAGCCGATCGCCAAGTTGCAAAGTCCGTCCATCAAGGACGGCACTAACTAAATCCACCTTGCTATCGTCGTAGGGCAAGTAGTAGATCAGCATTCGCGTGCGATCTTCCCAAAATTCGGCTAGGGGCTTATTTAACCAAGGATGGCGATCGTCAATATATTCTTCGTGGATCGGCCAAGTTTGATTAAATAGGCGTAGCTGCCCGATCGCTTGACTTCCCATCGCACTAAAGGCGAATACTGGCGCAGCGAGAGCCGCTACACTCATGGTCAAGTGATTTGGTAAGGTCAAGTCAAGACGCACGCCTAAGCTGGAGTTAAACAAGCGATTAATAATCCTGACATTGGGATTCAGCACTCGCGCCTGCATCAAAATTGTGAGATTGCGAGTTTCATCTGCTCCCGCCAAAATCAAGGTCTGAGCATCCCGAATGCCTGCCGCTAGCAAAGTTTCCGCCGCCGCCAAGTCCCCAATCACAATTTCCGCGTCAGCTTGGTGAATGGGCTTGTCATGGATACCAATCACAAAGCAGCCCTGCTGTTTGAGCAGGCTCAATATTTTGTAACCCGTTCGATCTAGACCACAGACGATAATGCGGGGTTTCATTGCTTATTGCGCGACAGCGATCGCTACCCATAGGACTATCGTAACTATTGTGAGCTATGTACGAGATAGCATCTGTAGCTGATAACACGAATCCGATTAAACAACCATGCGGCGCAACGCGCCGCATGGTTGTTTAATCGGAGCCAAAGGCGGCAATCCATTTGTTCTGAATGGCAGTTTCAAGGATGCTTTGAACGATCGCCAACCAAGCAATATTTTCGATTAACAGCAGCGCACTCGGCAAGGCGATCGCGATTAGAGAGGCAGTGGTGAAATCGGTCAGCGCTGATAAGTCGCGATCAAGAGTCGCAAAACTACGGATACAGGCAAATGCTAAAATCGCGCCTGATTTGAGATGGGAGTTGCGATCGCGCCGCACAATGTAGCGATAGGTAACCGCAAAGAGAAAGCCAGAGAAACCAATCATTCCCAACTTAATGAATAAAGTCAAAGGCTTGCCAAGCTCAAAGCTGCCGATTAATTGCACGCTCGTTAAATAGTTTTGCAAAAGATTATGCAAAATGGCGATCGCGAAAAATGAAAGCACACTGGCGATCGCGCCAAGAAAACCTGCTTTAAAAGATTCAAGGCGATCGGCTAGAGATAGATGATCGGATTCAGGGGAAATAGGATGAGAAGATTGCACGCTCGTTAACTATATTTTGGTCTACAGCAATCCTACATGAGTTCATAAACAAATCAATCTCTACCTGAAATATCGCAATGAATTCTCATTTCATGGATTTATCCCAAAGAATAAATTAGGCGTGCGCGTCAAAGCCGCGCACGCCTAATTATTAACTGATGTTACGTGGAATGAATATCGCCCTCACCCCCCAGCCCCCTCTCCCATTAAGGGAGAGGGGGAGCAAGACTAATTTCTTGTTCCCCTCTCCCCTTTTGGGAGAGGGGCTAGGGGTGAGGGTCTTGTGAGCTTCCACGTAACATCAGTTATTAAGTGGAAAGGGAGTAACATCAGCTATAAAAGCAATGTACCTGTTGCATACATTCCCGAAGCTACTTGTTTGTTAATTAGAGAATTCGCTCCAATTAAAGTTTGAGATGGAATATGAGCATCTTTGCCGAGGGCAGTATACTCACCAATATAACAAGGAGATTCTAAAACTGCTTCCTCAGCGATACTTGCACTCTTCGCCACCCAAACTCCTGCTTGCTTCTCTTCTGCGCGATCGCCAAAATCAAAGGGAACTTCCCCCGCCAACACATCAACCTGTGCTTGGAAATATTTTTCAGGAGTTCCCATATCCATCCAATAACCATCCCACACAAAGCCCATCATCTTTAAGCCACGTTCCAACACATTTGGGAACACCTTGCGTTCAAAGCTTAAAGGCTCTCCCGTAGGATAGATATCAAAAATCTTGGGTTCTAAAACATAGGTTCCCGCATTAATCGTATTAATGCCTTGAGTTAGGAACTCTACAGCCTGTTGGGCATTAGGTTTTTCGCGGAAGGCTTGGACTTGATTTTGGGAATTAATTTCTACCAAGCCAAATGGCGTAATATCTTCGACTCGCGTTAAAGTAAGGGTTGCGTCGGCTTGAGTGTCTTTATGAAACTTTATTAATGCTTTCAAGTCTAAATTAGTGAGAATATCAGCATTGAATACAATCAATGATTCTCCTGTGAAATATGGCTCGGCAAGCTTAATTGCTCCTGCGGTATCTAAGGGTGTGGACTCTTCGACATAGCGAATTTTCACCCCAAAGCGATCGCCATCTCCAAAATAGTCGATGACTTGTCGCGATTGATACTGCACGTTTAGCAAAATGTCGCACACATCAGCTTCCCGACAACGATTAATCATCCATTCCAAAAATGGGCGATCGACTAGAGGTAGCATGGGCTTAGGACAGCCATAGGTCAAGGGTCTGAGACGTGTTCCTTTGCCACCAGCAATAATTACAGCTTGCATAGAGTTGTTGACTTGCGGTATATGTTGTTTGTTGAGCATTATAGAAGTATGGAGTGGTGTGTGACCAATAGACCGATTACCGCATCCAAAGTTCGGTCAGCCGATTCTCCTAATCATGCTGATTTGCCTCCCAATTTCCCAGCAGAACAAATGCAAGTCGAAGTGGCACAGACTATCTCCAAAATCAAGCGGCTTCCCTTTGCCAAAATTGGGTTTACGTTATCTTTAATAGCTTCAGTTGGCGCTGGTGTATTTTTGGGGCGAATTGTCCCAATTAATGCCTTAGACTGGAGCGGACTCTTAACTGGTCGTAAGCCCGAAGAAGTCTTAATGGAAGGCTTAGGGCGAAAGTTAGAAAAACCTTACCAAATTTTGGTGATGGGTGTGGATCGCGTCCTCGATGCACCTGTTGGATCGCCAGAAGCTTTCAATGGGCGCAGTGACAGTATGTTATTAGTTCGCTTTGATCCCAGCGATCGCTCGGTGAATATTTTGTCTATTCCGCGCGATACCCAAGTGCCAATACCTAACTATGGTGTAACGAAGATTAATGCGGCTAACGTTTATGGTGGCGCTGAGCTAGCAAAAACTACCGTTTCCGAAAAGCTCAATGGTGTGGAAATCGATCGCTATGTGCGTCTAGATACATCGGGATTATCAGCCTTGGTTGATGCAGTAGGGGGTGTTGAGGTGAATGTGCCTAAGCGCATGAAATATGTAGACAAAACCCAAAAGCTCAATATTAATCTTTATCCCGGTCTACAAACCCTCAATGGTGAACAGGCTGAGGGCTTTGCCAGATTTCGCTACGATGAAGAAGGAGACATTGGGCGGATTAAGCGGCAGCAGGTGGTTTTAAAAGCTCTCAAAGCTAAACTTGCTCATCCTTCAAGTATTTTGCATTTGCCTGATCTCATTAACGTCATGCAAAAACATGTGGACTCTAATCTGAGTTTTGACGAAATTATGGCGATCGTCACCTTTAGCCTTTCGTTGAAGCCTGAGCAGATCCAATCCACTAGCTTGAAGGGTAGACCGAGCGAACCAAATGAATTTCGCTTTAGCTATTGGATCGCTAGTCCCGACGATGTGGATCGCTCAATTACAGGAATATTTAAAACTAAGCTGAGTCCTAATCCGCAGTAGACAAAAAATAGAGTAATGCAAAGCATTACTCTATTTTTTCTTTTTTATTTGGACGGGCCAGGAGGGATTCGAACCCCCGACACCGTGGTCCGTAGCCACGTGCTCTAGTCCACTGAGCTACAAGCCCTTAACTCGCGAATCTAATAATAACATAGTTTGCAATATTGACAAGCGAAAAAATAATTTTTTCTATCAACGATTTCTTAAAACCCAGATAAATTTTGAAAAAGCTTGCTTTGCAAGCTTTTTCAAAATTTATAGCAAATCAAGAGTTAGCCAGTACAAATCAAAACCCAAAAAGCGAGTTGCGGCGCGAAGCGCCGCAACTCGCTTTTTGGGTTTTATACCCAATGAAGAAATGGCGTAGCCATTTCTTCATTGGGTATTAGCTTTTAGTTCATCCAACTCCCGTTAATAAATTTTGCCTCTAGGGGAGGGCGATCGCGTTTGTCGCGATTGGGTTTAGCGGACTTAAGATTTTTGCGATCGCCATAGGGAACAGTATCAGGATCATTGTCTTCTTCTTCCTCGTCATCCGTCTCCTCATCTTCGTAAAACTCATCCTCGTCTTCATACTCTTCGTCCTCATAATCATCTTCCACAAAATCCTGCACCTTTTCTTTTTGGGGAGAATTAATTGAAGGATTGCTTGCCTTAACCTGTTCCTTGGGGTCATTTTTGGAATAGCCACTCACTGCCAAGGCTCGACGGATCGCCGTATTTTGTCGCCAATTAGCGATCGCGTTAAATATTAAAGCCAATAATCCTCCACCAACCAAGGCAACCAACATCGCCACGCTTAAAGGAATTGGCAAAATCTTTTGACCAAAAAAGATAATTTGCACCGTAGGCTGAAGATTTTGGACAAAGATCGCTGCTAGCAAGGTAATTACCATTGCGAGAATGATTAATTGCCAAAGGGGAAGGGAGCTAGAAGGTTTTTTATTGGCGGAATTGGTAGATTGGGATTTATTTTCAAAAGGCGATCGCGTCATCGGTCTATTCTCCATCAGCAAGATTTGTTGTTCTTCTTCCCTGCCAACGTTGGATCAGTTCGGAATCAATATCTAATTGGTCAAGCGCTCTCGCAATCACAAAATCCACCAAATCTTCAATAGTCTGAGGATGGTGATACCAAGCGGGAATTGCGGGGACAATTCGCGCTCCCGCTTCCGCTAAAGTGGTGAGATTGCGAAGATGAATCAAGCTTAAGGGAGTTTCACGCGGCACAATCACCAAGCGCTGACCTTCCTTAAGATGCACATCGGCAGCCCGTTCTAGTAGATCGGAACTCAGGCCATGAGCAATTTTGGCAACCGTTGCCATGCTGCAAGGAATCACCAACATTCCCAAAGTCCGAAAGGAACCACTGGCGATCGTTGCGCCCACGTCCGCCCATTGATGGCATATCAGCTTTCCCGTTTGGCTTTCGGACTGGTCGCGCCAAAACTGTTCCTGCGATCGCAGGTTACTCGGCATAGCAATATTGTTTTCCGATTGCCATACCATCATCGCCGCCTTAGAAGCCACCAAATCGACATTGTAGTTATTGTTGAGCAAAAATTTAAGCGATCGCACAGCATAAATCATGCCTGATGCTCCAGATACTCCCAATACGATAGCTCGTTGTTTTTGCATTCAATCTTTATAAATTAAGCATTTAATCATCACAGATTCCATCATATAAGTAGCGGGACGCAATTAGAGCGCTCTGCGCCCAAACCTAAACCCCAAAAATTTTTTATGGTTAATTTTGCTGTAGGTAAAATGAAAACCGCTATAATTATTACTCTTGGGAGGTAAATTATGTTAGTAGGCAGAACATTAAGGAATCGCTACAAAATCATCCAAGTTCTAGGAAGTGGGGGATTTGGAGATACCTACTTGGCTCAAGATACAGATTTACCTAGCCATCCTCCCTGTGTGGTCAAGCAACTTAAACCGAAAGATAAGAGTCCGAATGTTTTGCCGATCGCCAAAAGCCTATTTGAACGCGAAGCTGAATATCTCTACAAATTAGGAAGCGCCCACCCTCAGATTCCCAAATTATTCGCGCACTTTGAAGAAAGTGGCGAATTCTATTTAGTAGAAGAATTTGTGGACGGGCATAGCTTAGCTGAAGAAATTCCTATCGGTCACTGCCTTTCTGAAAACGCCACCATCAATCTTTTATTAGAAATCCTCGAAGTTCTCGCCTTTGTTCACCAAAATAACGTCATTCATCGTGATATCAAATTAGGCAATTTGATGCGCCGCCGCCATGATGGCAAGATTGTTCTCATCGACTTCGGAGCCGTCAAAGATATCAGTACCCTAGGAACCGATCCCCAAGGCAATACTAACGTCACGGTCAGCATTGGTTCTCCTGGTTATATGCCGAGCGAGCAAGCAAGGGGAAAACCACGCTTAAGCAGTGATGTCTATGCAGTGGGAATGATTGGTATCCAAGCCCTGACGGGCATCGCTCCTGATAGCTTGCAAGAGGATGCAACTACGGGGGAAATTATCTGGCGCGATCGCGCACAGGTGAGTGCCGCCTTTGCCGATATCTTACAAAATATGGTGTTTTACCACTTCAATCAGCGCTATAAATCAGCAAACGAAGCTTTCCATGCGCTGCAATCTCTCGCTACTACTAATGTTAATCTAGGCACTATTCCTACAGTAAATATTGCTCCTACGGAAGCGATTAGCTATCCATCTCTAGGCGGCGACCTAAGCGCAGGAATCGCTCCTACCGTCATCACCAATTCTCAAAATAATACCCCTATCACACCTACCCCTGCGAATACTAGCCCCGCAAATACGACACCCCAAACTCCCGCCACTATTCCTCATCCCACAATTTCCGCCCCACCTGCTGCACCGAACCTGCGTCCCGTATTATGGATTGCTTTAATTGGCTTTACTTCCATTACGGCAGCGATCGCCACAGCGATGATTTTACCTAACTTCTTAAATAATCGACAAGATAAAAGTTCGAGTAATATCTCTAATACTGCCAAACCAGAATCCTCAAATAGCGACACTCCTGAACCAACTCCTATTGCTGAAAGTCCAACCCCTCAAGATCCCCCCAGTCCTGAACCTTCTAAGGAGATCGCCACCTTACCTCCCACTGCTTCACCTACACCCACCGCTATTCCTACGCCTACAGCAATTCCCACAACTCCCCCCGTCAGCGGCAATCCTAGCTTTGGGGCGATCGCTCGTTCTCCCTCCACTCAATCTAAAGGCTATTCATGGAATTATTCAACTCGCAAAGCCGCAGAAACAAGAGCCTTAAGTGAATGCGAAAACTCTGGCAATGCCGAAGATTGCCAAGTTCTCATCTGGGCAAATAATGCTTGTATGTCTATTGCCGAAGGTTCCAATGGAGCCGCAGGTTCAGGCTGGTCAACCGATATGGCGGCGGCTGAAAACATGGCAAAACAGGTCTGTCGTCAATATCAAGGAATTGACTGTGAAATTAGTCGCACAATTTGCTTACCTTTCCGTCAATAATCCTTCAAAATATGCCCTATGTACGATCGCCTTATCCAGACAGCTTTTCTTAAACAAATTTTTCCCGATTCTCCAAACAATTACGAAGCCGAAATCGTGGCAACCTTGGGTGATCGCTCGATTACTTTAGGGCGCGATCCTAGTTGTGAAGTAGCGATCAACATTAATAGCTATGGTGCTGTATCCCGCCGCCATGCCGAAATTCGTCCGATCTTTGCAAATACGAAAGGACATAAATTGATCAAGCAAACCTTGAAAGGGTGGGAAATTTGTGATCTCGACAGCGCTAATGGCACTTTGCTCAATGGTCAAATGCTCTCTGGTTGCCATCCCCTGAAGCATGGCGATCGCATTCGCCTTAGTCCCAATGGACCACTTTTTGTCTTTGAGCTAGCCGCCAGTCCTAAAACCAATCTAGAAAATAACCTAGAAACTGATTACAATCTCCGACCGCGATCGCAAATCACCAGCATCACCTTCACCAAGTTATTACCCATTTTCTCCACAGGGAGTGAGATATGGAAACAAGCCTATCTTCTCCCCGGAGTCGCCACCGTGGGTTTTGTGGTGATGATGTTCGCTTTTTTAGGACAGCCGCAACTCTTCAATTTGACTATCTCTCTCTATATCAGCCTTGCCGCCTATTACTTTGTCTATCAGCTTTGCGGCAAAACTAAACCTTGGTGGATTATTTTAGGGGCAGCGCTGTTCACTGTCGCCATCCTTCGCAGTCCCATTTTAAATATTTTTCTCTGGTTCTTTTACAAGGTCTTACCGGGAACAGCCCCCACGGGACAGGTAAACTTTATCAGCGTTTTGATCGCCATGTTTTTTGGGGCGGGCTTAATGGAAGAATTGCTCAAGGCTCTGCCCGTATTTACGCTCTGGTTCATCGGTTTGCGCTTGGGAAAGAAATGGCGATCGCATGTGGGCATTAGTGAACCTCTAGATGGCATCTTAATTGGGGCTGCCTCTGCGATCGGGTTTACTTTGACAGAAACTTTGGGATTATATGTACCAAGCATTGTCCAAAGTGTAGCCAGTCAAGCAGGAAGCCCTGAAATTGCGGAACTCACAGGATTGCAATTATTAATTCCTCGCGTCCTCGGCTCCGTTGCAGGACACATGGCTTATAGTGGCTACTTTGGCTATTTCATCGGGCTAAGTATTCTCAAGCCTTCCCTCCGTTGGCAAATTTTGGTCATTGGTTACCTGAGTTCTGCTTTGCTCCATGCCCTCTGGAATACCAGTGCCTTAGTCAGCTATGGCTTACTAGCCTTAGTGGGTGGACTTTCCTACGTCTTCCTAGTAGCCGCCATTCTCAAAGCCCGTAGTTTCTCATTAAGACAATAAAGCCAAGATATTTTTGAAAGTGTTGCTTCGCAACACTTTCAAAAATATCTTGGCTTTTTTAGCCCAAATCGCTGTATATCTTAGCTGACAATTACCTGTTCTACTTCAGGGATCTTTTCTGCTTCCCAGCGATCGAGAATAATTGCATTGGTGCTATTACCAATAATATTTACCACTGTTTTTAAGCCATCGGTGATCCGATCAATACCTGCAACTAAGGCGATCGCCTCTAGCGGCAATCCCGAAGCTGAAAGCACCGTTGCCATCGTAATTAAGGCGGCTCCGGGGACTCCGGGGGTACTAAAGGAAACTAGCAAACTACTTAGGGCGATCGCCAATAATAGCGAAGGAGTCACAGGCACTTGATAAATTTGCACGACAAATAGAGCATTAAATCCTTGGAGAATGGCGGCTCCATCCCGCTTTAGAGCAGTTCCCAAAGGAATCGCAAAACTAGCAATCTCTTCACGTAATCCATAGTTCTCTTGGATATTTTGCAAGACCACAGGCAAGGCTGCATTAGAGCTTGCTGTCCCAAAGGCTAAGGCGATCGCCTCGGACAAATCTTTCAGCAACTTTGCAGGATTAGCTTTGAGAAGAAATAGAATCACTACGTCAATCATCAACATAATTGAAGAAGCAATCACCAATCCCAAAACATAGAGAAATAATTTGGCAACTAGTTCCAATCCTTGCGTCGCGATCGTGGAACTCATGAGGGCGAACACCCCTAAAGGCGCAGCATAGAGAATTACAGAAAGCGTTTTCTCGCCAATGTGATAGACACTCTCGACAAATTCCACAAAGGGCTTAGCTTTATCCGCAGCAAGTTGAGTGCCAATCCCTAATAACACGGCTGAGAAGATAATCTGTAATAAGTTGCCTGTACTGAGAGCCTCTAAGGGATTAGTGGGAATTAAACTTACCAACCAAGATATGAGAGAAGGTGCTTCGGTAATATTAATGGATTCCGCGATCGTAAAGCCTGTTACTCCATTCCCCGGTTGTAAAAAGTAGGCCGTTCCCATACCCACACCAAGGGCGATCGAGCTAGTAACTACATAACTGGTCATTAACTTGACGGTAAATCGCCCGACCTGCCCTGCACCTTGAATTCTGGTTAGTCCCATAATCAACGAAGAAAATACAATGGGAACTACCACAAATTGAATTAATCTTAAAAAGGAATCTCCTATGGGAACTAACAGATTTTGATTAATTAAGTCGATGTTTTCGGGGAAAGTTGTATTTAGGAGGGTTCCAAAGACAACGCCAGCGCCAAGGGAAAGTAGGATAAACGTGGATAGATTCATATTCCAATTTGTTAAGGTAAAAATGCCATAAAAACTCACTGCCACCCTAATTGAAGCTAGCTTAGTAGGTAACCAAAGAAAGTCCAAGATGAACCTCATAGCCTATAAGGGTTTTCATTTTGCCGTAGGCAAAATGAAAACCCTTATAGAAGTCCTGAATCCTTGAGTGGAAAGGGAGTGGCAACCCAATAGATGAAGGTTGACGCTTCGCGTCAACCTTCATCTATTGGGTTTATAGGTTTATGATGGCGATTGCTATATAATCTAGTCTGCTAGATTTTCCCCTCAATAATCCTAATTTTAGATACGAAAAAAAGATGCTATGGCGGATCGTTATGTTCGCGTAAAAGACTCCCAAGACAAAGTTTCTTATGGGCTTTTGGAGTTGAATCAATCTGTAAAGTTGCTTAGTGGAGCGCCTTGGCTGGGAGGGGAACCAAATGGTGAGCTACTTGCACCCGATACCTATCAGCTTTTAGCACCCTGTGAGCCAAGCAAAATCGTTGCTGTAGGTAAAAACTATTCGGCTCATGCTGTCGAAATGGGAGGAGAGGTTCCCAAAGAACCGATCTTATTTTTAAAGCCGACCACCACAATTATTGCGCCTGAAGCAGAGATTGCCCTACCTCCTCAATCAAAACGGGTGGAATATGAAGGTGAATTAGCTTTAGTAATTGGGACAAAATGTTTTAACCTCACCCCCAAGAAAGCGATCGCCGCAATTTGGGGCTACACGATCGCCAACGATGTTACGGCTAGGGATATTCAACGGAGTGATAGTCAATGGACTCGTGGCAAGGGTTTTGATACTTTCTGTCCTTTGGGCCCTTGGATTGTGCGCGAGATTAGCCCCTCTGCGATGCTTCAAACCTTTATGAATGATGTGAAGAAACCATTACAATCAGCCGCGATCGATGAAATGGTTTTTTCACCCGATTATCTTGTTTCCTACATCAGCCAGATCATGACGTTATTACCGGGGGATATTATTCTCACGGGTACGCCTGAAGGTGTGGGTCCAATGCAGGAAGGCGATCGCGTATGTGTTGGCATTGAGGGCATAGGCAAATTGCAAAATACGGTTATTCTGAGGGCGGCTTTACCAGCGATCGAGGAGCTTGATGCGGCGGATATTGAAGATAGCGATCAGGAACTTATTCATTAAAAACATTGTCATTAATTACTGGCTAGACTATTAATCAGGCTACTGACTAGGTCTACAGCACTGTAGAAGTCAACTCTTAAGCCAAATCTCAAAATAGGTGGGGGGATTTGCAAAGCTAAGTGTTTTCTTTTGCTTGGCGATGCTTGAATATGCCCCAATATCCTCACACACCAGATATTCGTCCTATGAATTACTCCACTCCCTCCTCAATTAAACTTCAGCGCAAAATGGCGATCGCGATCAGCCTGCCTTTATCGCTGAGCCTTTTGGCAAGCCCTAGCTTCGCGCAAATTATCCCTGTCGAAACTAGTCCTAGTTCGACCAACCCTCAAAGAATTCCTTCAGATAATCCCAACGACAAAGCCGCGAATCCGACGGACAACAAAAATGCTAGATTTAGCTGCCAAGTGCGCGAAGGTCAATATATCGTCGTCTATCAACCCAAGAGCCAACCTCAAAAATATTTCCCTTGGGCGGCTCCCAGTACGATGGGTGATGGCTGGTCGCCTGAGCGTCGTTGCAATGAAATCAGCCGTCGTCTAGAGCTATATCGTCCCGATGGTTTAGTAGAAATGCGAACCAGTACTGAAAATGGCTATAACGTTATCTGTGCAACTACGGATAAAAATTCTGCTTGTCGGATTGTGCTAACAGTTCCCAATGGTCAGGATCCGATCGCCACTCGCGATAAGGTCTTTGGAAATCTCACCACTGCGGATAGTGGTCAAACAACCACGGCTGTGAATACTTATCAAGGTAACGGACGCGATCGCACTTTAAACAGCATCACTGGCAACCTCGGTTTAGGTGGTATTGATCTCTCCAGCATCAATGGTGTCCTCGGCTCAGTCTTATCAACTAACCGTCCTACCCCTACATCTAATATTCGTGGTGGCAACCTGTACTTAAAGCCCTATCTCGATCCTAGCGATGGCGGTACTGGAGCCAGCTTGGGAACTAGTAATTTCACGGGCGGCAGAAGACTCAATCCTGATAATTTTCGTTAAATAAAAAAGGGTCGCTAAGCGACCCTTTTTTATTTCTTACGCTTCATTCAAAGCAGCGATACCGGGGAGAATTTTGCCTTCGAGCAATTCTAAGCTTGCACCACCACCAGTGGAGATGTGGCTCATCTTTTCAGCAACGCCAACCTTCTCAACTGCGGCTACGGAGTCACCTCCACCGATGATCGTGATTGCGCCTTTGCCAGTCAAGTCAGCGAGGGTATGGGCGATCGCCTCAGTACCGACTGCAAACTTATCAAATTCAAAGACACCCATAGGACCATTCCAAATGGCGGATTTGCAATCTGCAAGCGCATCTTGGAATACCTTGATGGAGTCAGGACCAATATCTAAGCCCATCCAACCATCGGGAATATCGTTAATGCTGACGGTTTGCGAGTTAGCGTCAGGCTTAAAGTTATCAGCAACTACCACATCGGTAGGAAGCAAGAACTTTACGCCACGTTCTGCGGCTTTCTTTTCGAGAGCGCGAGCTAGGTCTAGCTTATCTTCTTCAACGAGGGACTTACCAACACTCAAGCCACGAGCCTTGTAGAAGGTGAAGATCATACCGCCGCCAAGCAATAACACATCAACCTTATCGAGCAAGGTTTCGATAACGCCGATCTTGCTGGAAACTTTGGAACCACCAACGATCGCGGCGAGAGGACGTTGAGGATTGTCGATCGCGCCACTGAGGTATTGCAATTCCTTATCGAGCAAGAAACCAGCAACGGAGGTGCTGATGTACTTGGTTACGCCTTCAGTCGAAGCATGGGCGCGGTGAGCAGTACCAAAAGCATCATTTACATAGATATCAGCCAAGGATGCTAATTTTTTCGCAAATTCTGGATCGTTCTTTTCTTCTTCAGGATAGAAACGAACGTTTTCTAGCAAAGCGACATCGCCATTGTTAAGGGCATTGACTTGAGCAGCCACTGCATCGCCGATACAATCATCGGTCTTAACTACAGGCTGACCAAGCAACTCGGACAAACGTACGGCAACAGGATTGAGGCGAAGGCTTTCGGTAACGCCTTTAGGTCTGCCGAAGTGGCTGGTGAGAATTACACGAGCGCCAGCTTCAGTTAGGTATTTAATAGTTGGCAGAGCTGCGCGAATACGAGTATCGTCGGTGATTTTGCCAGTTTCGTCTTGAGGAACGTTGAAATCGACTCTGACTAATACCTTTTTGCCTGCTAAGTCAGCCGATGTCAAGCTTGCTAGATTCTTTTTTGCCATAAAAATTTAAGTTTTTAGTATATTAAGTTGCTTTTTTACAAAGTCTTAATAATTTTACACAAAATATGTCCCCATCCAAACAAGAGTGAGTAAAAATACTTACTGTTAAATATTACTTAGTCTTGCAGCGCGATTTGGAATTGTCTTATTTTCTGCTTTTGCGGCTTCTAACCATGCGGTTTTAGCAAGAATTACTTCATTGAGTGCTTGCTGTGGTGTGTTGGCGATCGCTGAGCAATATTTTAAGTCAGGGATATCGGCAATATAGGCTTCATCTTCTTCGCTGTAGAAGATATTGATGTGATAGTCTTTCATGGTTATTTTTCTACTCAATCGGATCGTCAATTGGCGGATGTCGGTTAACGGCTATATCTGCAATCCGAATGCTAATTAGGCGATCGCGATTACAGTCTAAAGCATTCACAGTGGCGCGTCCTGTTGGTGTAGTGCCTAATAATTGCAGTTTATCGTTAGACCAGACAAAATGATCTTGCCAGCGATCGCTACGCGGATTAAATAGAGGAGTTTCTATTTTTGTTTCGGGATCGATCGCAGTATTTTTTGTGTACTTCTGGCGATTGCAATGGAAGCAAGCAAGGGCAAGGTTATCGATATTATCTGTGCCGCCTTGAGATTTAGGCAGGACATGATCAATGGTAAATTGAACGAATTGCCATTTTTCCACAGCATGGCAGTATTCGCATAGTCCGTTTGCGCGATCGCGAACTTGAGCTTTGGTGGTTTCGATGAAGTTACGCGCCATGTTGGATTTCTGGCTGAGTTTTGGCGATGTTTTCGAGTAGGAAGTTATTGCGAATCATCCGATTTACAAAACTGAGATAGTCATCGATCGCGGCAAAGTCGTCTAGTTCTTGTTCTTCTATTTCAGTGAGTGGGGTTTCTTCGCGTTTGTCGAGTAGATTCTCGATACGTTCTTGGATATTTTGCGAAGCGCGAAAGATCATTACTCCGTCTTGTAGGGTTATAGCGATCGCGCCATCAAGGGGGAGATTTTTGGGTAATGTGGTAATTGGGGCAATTGTGGAAGTATTCATTTTATTTCTCCTGTCTTACATTTATGATGTCACCCAATTTTCAAGTGCTAGATCTTGAACTCGATTAAATTCTTTGGTGTTGTTGGTGACTAGGGTTAGGTTTAAACTCAGAGCATGAGCCGCTATGAGCAAGTCCATTGCGCCGATAATTTTGCCCGATCGCTCTAGGGTGGCGCGGATATCTCCATAAATAGTTGCGGCTTGTTCGTCAAACTGGACAATTTCTAATGGGATTAGGAATTGGTTAAGGGCGGCGCGATTTCGATCGGGAAATTGACTTTTGGCGGCTCCATATTCTAGTTCGGCTACGGTGATGGATGAGATGCCGATATCAAAGGGGGCGATGGTTTGAAATTTTTCTAAAACGTCTTTGGGCTTGCGTTTAATGATGTAAATGCAAGTATTGGTGTCGAGCATATATTTCATGAGAATAGATCCTCTCTTTCTTGTAGTGGAGGTTGTTCTCTGGTTTCCATGAAGTCATCTGAGAAGAGGTCGAGGCTATTCCAGAGGGTTTGCCAAGGATTGTTTTTTGGTATGAGAATAATCGTATTACCAACTTTTTTGATATAGACTTCTTCGCCGACTAGTTGAAAGCCGTCTGGTAGTATGGCTAGTTGTTCGTTGCCTTGCATTCTGAGTTTGGCGGTGTTCATGGGTTTGTTCTCCTAGTGGTATTCTAAGTTAATTCTTCTAAGCCAAGCTTTGACTTCATTTGTGAGTTGTTGGGTGCTTTTTTCTCCTATGAATGGGCGTATTTGGATAGACTCTGTTAGGCTTTGGCAGAGTTGATCGATCGCCTCATTAGCATTTTTGGCATAAAGGGCGATCGCTAATTTCTCGAAACCAAGAACTCGCTTGAGGTTAATTAGTTCGCGTTTCAGGTTGGAGACTCGATTAATTTCTGGAATCTCGCGCCCTAACGAGTCAAAGATTTTGATGGCTATTTCTTCTGCAATTACGTTAGGATCGCTTTCTTGTTCGAGATAGCGGACATCGACGACTAAACAGCGTATTTCGGGATGGTCAGTATTGCCGAGTGCTTTTTGGATTGCATCACAATCTATAAATTGACTCTCTAAAGTTTGAATTGTATGTGTGTTTACAAATTTAGAATTGTTTGATCTATTTGAAGAATGCCATGCTTCATAAAACTCTGGATAACTCATATTTTGGGCGCAATAAAAAATAGATTCATAGTAGGCATAAGACTCCAAAAGATTTTCTTGATTTCTCAAAGACTTATACAAGTAATTTCTTAAATTAACTACTAAAGATAACCAAGGTTGTAATTCACCATCTTTAAGGATTTCGGGTAAGTTCCTTGCTGCAACTATCCGCATATTTTGAGACTTAGAAGAAATCATTACATCAATCACCCCCATTTTCTCTTCGTTATCATCATTGATATTATTAGGAATTACCAATAATCTAATTAGTGATTTGTTGCGTGTTTCTTCATCAGTATTGGGATCATTAATTAAACAATTAAGTCTGTTTATGATTAAACTTCTAGCATCAAAGTCATTATCGATTCCCTCTAATAATTTTACTGCATGACTCAAAGCATCGATATCTGTAGAAGAATCTTCAATTATACGAATTAATGATTTTACAGCTAAGTTCTTATAATTAAAGTTAGTAACGATCTTTGTTAAAAAATATACTGCACGACAGATAGTATCATTGTTAGTAGAATGGTTTTCAAGTAATTGAATAAGCTTATTTACAGCAATTTCTTTGTTTTGGCAATCTGTCGTAATGTTACACAAGCTGTATGCTGATATACAGATTAAATTATCGTCAGTAGTAGATTCCATTAAGTCAATAAGTTTATTGATAGCAATTTCTTTATATTCCAAATCAGTAGCAATAATCCCTAAACTAGTGGATGCTGAGAAGAGGATAATATCCTCGTCATTAGCATCTTTGATTATTTGAGATAATACTTTTATAGCAATCTCCTTACTCTTAGAATCAACAATAAATTTATTTAAATTTAATAAAATTTTATTACGAGTATCTTTATCATTAGGATCTTTGATTAAATCAATGAGTGTATTTACAGCAATATCTTTACTCTCAGAATCAATGGAAATTTTTACTAAGTTTCTTGCTGCCAAATAGAGTCTTGATTTTTCATCTTTAGGATTACTTAAAATTTCGCACAAATATTTCGTAGCTAAAAATAGATTTGTATAGGGCAGGATATTTATTGCACTTTCATTAATTGATGGTAAGGGTATAGATATTTCGTTCTCTTCATTCAAACATCCAAATCCCCATTCAATAATTCGCTTAGTAATTAACTCATCCTTACTACAGTTTTTAAATTCTGACAAGCAACTTGCAGCAAGAAAATAAGCTCGATATCCATAAAAGCTTTTGCCATTTACTATAGAGGAGTCACAGCATCCATCTTCAAAATTAATCAACGCCTCAATAAAATCCTCTTTATCTTTCTCAAAACCTTTTCGCCCAAACCAAAATAAGATTACTTCACGCCATCTTATATCAAAAACTGGATAGTCATTACCTTTAAAGTTATCTAATGAATCAGGCAAGAAAAATTTCCAATTAGGTATTTCTAAAGCTGCAAAATATTCCTTAAATGAGTCATGAAGGAAATCATAAACTTGCTCATATTCATCTATTGGTTTTAGCCATCCAAGTTCGAGAGCCTTTTCAAGCCTTTCACTCAACTTTTCTCTCACTTCACAATCTGTTAATGGACTTTGAGTATCTATTGCTTTTATTGCCAGTTCCCCTAAAGACTTAACTAAATCCACATCAAATCGATCTTTTGTAATCTTCCGCTTGTACTGTTTTTTAATAAATTGATCGAATAATTCTGCCTTAGTTGCAGCCAAAGCAAAGTTTGATTCGGATTTTTCATAAATTGAACAAAGCAATGATAGATGAAGTGGATATTTAATTAGATCGTTAATGCGATGTCTAGTAGCTTGTTGAATTTCTAACTTGAGACCGTTTGCAGATTCTGAATCATCACCAAACCAAGCATCTATAAAATTACTGGGCTGCTCAGAATTATAGCCAATACACTCATAAATACCATAGTCAAAACTTGCAAAATCTGCCTTGTCTGAATCCCATCGATTTTTACGACAAGTTAAAGCTATTTTAGATTTGCTTAGCCAATCATCAAACTGACCGATAACGCTATACGCTCTATCAGAAATATCTTCAAGACCATCTAACAACAGCCAAACATAGCCATCTTTAAGCTTGTTATCAAATTCCTGTTTCCATTCATTTCTGTCAATATCAGAACCTTTAAGCCATTCTTCTAAAATATAATCCCAGATAGATTTTTGCTTGTCTCTTACTTCTTTTAAAGAAATCCAAATTACAAGATTGTTAGGCTGTTTGAGCAATTCATAGCCAATTTGCAATAAAAGAGTAGTTTTTCCCGATCCTGTTTCACCAATAACTGCTAATCTTTGCACCTGTTTCTTAGAGATGCTCTCTGACAAGTCACCATGAATAATTACATCAAGAAAATCCTGTTGGCGTTCATATTTTTGAGTAATCTCATACCCCTCAGCTTGCTCCTTACCTGATTGATCAGCATTTTTAGATTGCGAATTTTCCTTTTGTACCTTTTCCAAAAAGCCCAAAGGTACAAAAGTTCGATCAATATTGTCAAAATCTAGACGATTATCCCCTATAACCAGATCGATATTCCGCTTTTTCCAATGGTCTAACTTGTTACAACAAACTTCATACCAATTACGGTTAGTCTGTTGATGTATAGAACTATCAGCGAATTTCGATTTCTGTTCTTCAAACCATTGCCCATATTGATCCTTTAACCATTCGAGCAAAAAATTTCTTTTTCTATTTCCCTGATTAACAAGTTCAAGACAACCATTCTCTTTGTCATTCTCAAAAATATCATAGGCTTGTCCAATACATTTGTTGTAATTTTCAAGACTGAGACGATAAATATCGGGATGTAAGACTTTTATTTCATTAGATTCAAGCCATTCAAGAAATTTTTTGTTTGAAATATTACAATTTTTCCATGCAAATCTTGTCACAAAGATATTTTTGGGCTGTCCATTTATCCTAAGCCTTGTAGCTATATTCTCAAGAAACTCATCCCAATATTCTGGTGCAGTCATTGCTTTGACTAGGAAATGGTGTAGACACAAACTATACCTAGTCTAACTACATATTCAAATAATCGCCAACTGGAAAAATTTTTCTAGTTAACTATACTTTTTCTGTGATGTACACACAGGGGGGGATACAGCAATATGAACTGCATAGAGATTACGAAAAAAGATCATGCAAACATTTCAAATTAGCTACCTACCAAATTTCGAGCCAATCCCAATCGAACAATGCAAAACCAAGCGATCGCGCCATCGCCTACCTCGCCCCAAATCTACAAGAACAATCAACTGCCAACAACTAGAAATTCCTTGGACAGCATAGGGAAACGCCCCTACACCAAACCAACATCCCTTCAGCCGCCAACATCGTTACAGATTATGAACACCCACAAACAAATCCAACAAATCGCCGCAACCGACGAACTCCTCGATCAAGCGATCTCCCTTACCCCCATCCGCAAACCCAAAGACCTCAACCACCTCCAACGCCGCCAACAACAACGCGCTATCAGCAACGACATGATCCGCGTGGCGATCGCCTACGGACAACAACGCAGTGATCGGCATGGCGCGATCATTTACACATTAAGCGATCGCCAACTCAAAACCAGTCCCTACGCCAAATTCACCGACACCCTTAGAGGCTTGCAAGTCATCTGTTTACAAGACCTGCAAACCCTGCAAATCCTCACCACCTATTGGAACTTCGACAGCAAACGCAAAGCCAGAAAATAAACCCATGCAAAACTCCAAAGACCTCAGAGCCATCTCTCAACTGCTCAAACAAGCCCAAACCATGATCGACAAATACAATCTTCCCCCGCAAAAATTTCTCGAACAATTAGGACTTCTGCAATCTCAACCCGAAACCGAAATCGTCTTTGAGAAAACTGGCGGACGGTTCCATCTCTTCAAAGCACTCGAAGAGGCAAAAGAACGAGTCGTGATCAAATGTCCTTGGGCAAGCGATCGCGCGATCGACAATGACCTGATGCTACGTCTCAACTATGCCCTCGACCAAGGCGTACAAATCGATCTCGGATGGGGCTACCAATACGACATCGGCACTGTCATCAAACAAGATCGTCACGGCAATCTCACCTTCGCCGCCGAAGCGCAATATCGCTACAGCGCCATGTCCAAACTCTTCCAACTCCAAAAACGCTACAGCGATCGCCTCCACCTCAAACTCACAGGCGGACATAGCAAATACTTTGTCTGCGATCGCCAATTCGCCTATGTCGGCAGTCACAACATCCTCAGTTCCACCATTCCCAATCTCAAAATCGCCTATCCTGACTTACAAGGCGATGAAACAGGAACGATTCACCGAAAGCTAGACATCATTCAAAAACTGATTAATCGCTACGACCAAGCGATCGATCTCACCAATTCCAATATGCTATCAACCATGAGGTTAACAGCATGAAATTCGATATCACCAAACATTCAAGATCCCCGACTTTTTTTGTGACTAGCGGAATTGTTCTGTGATGTCATCGAAAAAGTCGGGGATCTGCGACTTCAAACATCACGACGAATACTTGATAGAGGCACAACATCACCATTCTCAATATCTTGCTGTGCCTCCCGAAAATCCGCCATAAACTGCTCGCTATAATGCACATCCACAGTTAGCTTTAGCCCCAAACTATCCAACCACGCCGCCAACTCATACACCGCTTGACTTTTATTACTAGCACCAAAATCTTTTACCCATTGGGGAGCCTTCATTACCCAATGCCAAGGCAACATGACCTAAACATAAAAGCAACAACTCAGACTCAGGCTTTTCCTCTTCCAAAACAGCACTCACGTATGCCGCCGCTTCTAAGGATTTTAAAAAGATAAGATACGCCATTTTGTTTTTTGGTATAACGCGGAAGTGGATTTCCCCCAATTGCCCTAACACATCCTCCAAATAATTAAGCCCTCTTATTTGGCATACTAAAAGTCCCTTGCAAACCCGCAAAGCCTTATAATAGAAAGACACTTAGTAAGAATTGCCTATCTCAAGCGGGGCAAGCACTGCCAAGCCATGCAAGGAGAAATTTAGTAGCCGTATGACTGATACCTTAGAAGATCGGATTATTCCCACAGACCTACGCGGCGAAATGTCGCGATCGTATCTGGAATATGCCATGAGCGTGATCGTTGGTCGCGCCCTGCCCGATGCCCGTGATGGACTCAAGCCTGTACATCGTCGCATTCTCTACGCTATGCACGAGTTGGGCATGACCGCCGATCGCCCTTTTCGGAAATGCGCCCGTGTGGTCGGTGACGTAATCGGTAAATATCACCCCCACGGTGACACCGCCGTGTATGAAGCACTGGTGCGGATGGCGCAAGACTTTTCGATGCGCGATCGCATGGTCGATGGTCACGGTAACTTCGGCTCAGTCGATAATGATCCCGCCGCCGCGATGCGATATACCGAATGTCGGCTGACTCGGATTTCGCAATTTGGGCTGATTCAGGATATCGAGCGCGATACGGTTAACTTTGGCGACAACTATGACGGCTCACAACAGGAGCCACTAGTATTACCAGCCAGAATTCCCCAATTATTGCTCAATGGTTCATCAGGGATCGCCGTGGGGATGGCGACCAATATTCCCCCGCACAATTTGGGCGAGTTGGTAGATGGATTAGTGGCGCTGATTGCCGATCCGATGCTGACGGATTTGGAATTGATGCAATATATCCCAGGCCCAGACTTCCCGACAGGCGCTTTGATCTTGGGAACCGATGGCGCTCGCGAAACCTATACAACTGGGCGTGGCTCCGTAACGATGCGAGCAGTAGCTAGCTTTGAAACAATTTCCGCTTCTGGACGACAGGATCGCGAGGCAATTATCATCACTGAAATGCCTTACCAAACCAATAAGGCAGCGCTGATTGAACGCATTGCGGAAATGGTCAATGAGAAGAAAATTGATGGCATTTCTGATATTCGTGATGAAAGCGATCGCGATGGTATGCGTTTAGTCATCGAACTGAAGCGTGATGCTTATCCGAAAGTAGTTCTAAACAATCTTTATAAATCCACACCTCTGCAATCGAACTTTAGTTGCAATATGCTCGCTCTAGTCGATGGCGAACCGATTACGCTGACGCTGCGCCATGCCCTCCAAGTATTTCTGGACTTCCGTTATGAAGTGATTACGCGCCGTACTCAGTACGAACTACGTAAAGCAGAAGAACGCGATCATCTATTGCAAGGGCTATTAATTGCGCTCAATCATTTGGATGCAGTCATTGCCCTGATTCGTGGAGCCGATGATAGTAGTTCTGCGAAGTTGGGCTTGATCGAAAGCTATGGACTTTCAGAAGCACAAGCCGATGCCATCTTGGCAATGCAGTTACGCCGCTTAACGGCTCAAGATGCTGATAAGATTCACGATGAGCATAATCAGTTAGTTGAGAAGATTGCTGATTTACAACATATTCTCGCCAATCGCGATCGCATTCTCACAATTACCCGTGAAGAATTGGAAGCAATCAAACTCGAATTTACGACTCCTCGCCGCTCTCGCATTCTGCCCAATGAAGGTGATATCGATACGGCGGATTTGATTGCCAATCGCGAAACGATTGTGATGGTCACCGAGCAGGGCTACATCAAGCGGATGCCTGTGGATACCTTTACAGCGCAAAATCGGGCGACTAGGGGTAAGGCAAGCGCCAATGTTAAAGATGACGATGCGATCGCCCATTTCTTCGCCTGTCGTAGCCACGATAAAGTTCTCTTCTTTACTGATCGCGGTAAGGTCTATGGAGTCAAGGCGTATGAAGTTCCCGAATCTGGTCGGGCGGCGCGTGGTACGGCGGTAGTGCAGTTATTGCCGATCGCTGCCAATGAGAAGATCACCACCGTATTACCGATTAGCGAATTCAGCGAAGATGAGTATCTAGTCATGCTCACGGCTGGCGGCTACATCAAAAAGACTAAGCTCCCCGCCTTTGCCAATATTCGTTCTAACGGATTGATTGCGATCGCTCTCGAAGAAGGCGATCTACTGCGCTGGGTGCGTCGTGCTAAAGTCGATAACACTATCATTGTCGGTTCGCGTCAAGGGATGTCGATCCGCTTCCGTACTGACCATGAGCAGTTGCGCCCAATGGGACGCGATACTCGCGGCGTAAGGTCTATGCGTCTGACAGGCGATGATGAGATCGTGAGTATGGATATTCTGCCAGCAGGACTTGCGGAAATTGAGGAAGTGGAAGATTCCGAAGAAGAGATTGATTTGACTGTAACCGTCAATGAAGATGAGAATTTGGAAGTTGAAAATGTCGAACCTGAAGCTGAAAAAGCTCAAGGTCCTTGGGTTTTAGTGGTAACTAGAGGCGGCTATGGTAAGCGCGTTCCTGTTAATCAATTCCGTATTCAAAAACGAGCAGGTAAAGGCTTGCGGGTGACTAAGTTTAAATCTGGTCAAGACCAACTAGCCTCGCTCTGTTTAGTTGATGAGAACAACGAACTGATGATCGTGACTAGTCGCGGTATCGTCATGCGTCAGAGTACGGATGCGATCGCGCGTCAGTCTCGGACTGCTAGAGGTGTAAGACTTCAGAAACTTGATTCTTCTGATGCGATCGTGGGGGCGACTTTAGTTCCACCTGCGTTGGAAGAGGAGCAAGAAGAGGTGGAAATCCAAAGTGGTGATGTAGCGATCGCTACTCCTGAAGTAATCACCGAAGTGGTTGCTGAAGCGATCGAGCCAGAAACTGAAGAATAGAATAGTTGGCTAGGTAAAAAGGTTTGATGACTTTGTTCATCAGACCTTTTTTTAGTTAGTATCTACTGACATGGGTATTGAGATCTGTTTTGATGGTTATTGGCGATCGCTAGCATCGGGTATGTAATCCATAAAAGCTTCTCCCCGCAATAGTTTAGAGTCATTTGTTTTTAAAAACGTAATGCGTAAGCTGGAACATCAGCGATCGCTATTTCAATCGGGATATTTTAACTTGAAAATTTAAGCTAATATTGTTGCAATTCCTGATGTGAAGATATTGTCGCCGCTATGTCCTACGGGGTTGATTTACGGCATGGGTGTAGAGATTTGTTTTGATGGTTATTTGCGATCGCTGGTAAGTTCTTATCAGCAGTGGTGGCGTTTGTATACGCTGACGGATGCGACGGGTCGGGAATCGCAAGGGGTAGAACGCGAACAGATTGCGCCTACTTTCTTTGATTTTGGTTTAATGGTGCAGACGGTGGAGCCGCCAAAGGCTGAGCAGGAAAGAGAATCAGAAGGCGATCGCTAAAGGAAAAGACGATGTTGCCGATGAGGAACAGACTTTTGACTATTTTGATTTTAGATAAATTAAGAATAGTTGCAAGAATATTACTGTAACTCTAAAAAAATCAGATAATATAGCCCTATATGTAAAGTTGTGTTAATTTGCTTTTTGGAAGTCCAAAAATGATTCCTGACAATGAAAACTTAGTGATTTATGAAATGATTTTTGAATTGAGATGCCGACAGAAAAAAGGTTCCGAATTTCAGTCTTTCTTTGAGAAAATTATGTTCAAAATCGATCCAAGTTTTATAGCAATCAAGCCTTCTGGAAAGGAAGGTGATTGGAAGTGTGATGGATTTTCAAAAAACACGGGTACAGTTTATCAATGCTATTCACCAGAAGACTTAGGTAAAAGCTCAACAGCGTCAAAAGCGGCGAAAAAAGTCAAGGATGACTTTGAAGGAGCTAAAATCCATTGGGCTAAAGAGATGCGTCAGTGGATATTTGTATGGAGTGCTGATGGTCAACTTCCACCACAAGTTCTTAAAACTTTAACGACAATAGAGGCGGACAATCAAGACTTGATAATTGATAACTGGAGTCAAGAATCTCTATGGCGAAAAGTATCCCAACTTGCTAAAAATGAGTTAGAAATAATTATAGAATTTTCGCTAAATCTAGCAGCCGCACCAGAAACAACTGCAATAGAAGTCGAAAGTCTTTTATCTTATTTAACTCGACAAGAATTAGAGCCAATTCAAACAGATTTAGGACACATTGATCTTCAAGATAAATTAGACAAAAACAACTTAACTCCGAGAGTTCAAACTTTGATAAAAAATGCAATGCCAATAGTTAAGATAGTAGAAGACTATACTAGAAGACATCCAGATATCGAGTATTCTGGTATCATAGCTCAAGTGTTGACTAATAAGTATCGTTCACTTTTAAAAGAAAATAGAAGAGATTCCAATGCAATATTTTTTGCTTTAATTAATTTTGTCTCTTTAGAGAAGATGACCCAAGATAAGTTCTTTTGGGCTTCTATTGGAATTGTTTCACATTATTTTGAATTATGCGATATATTTGAAAAATGATCCTTCCTACAAAGCATATTGACACAAAAAGATCTCTCATTTGGTTAGGCGGCTTAATTCTACAGCGATTGATGAAGCCTCAAACCGTGACATCTTTGTGGGAAGATTTAAGAGGTTATCCAGAAATAGGCACTTTTGAAAGATTTTCTCTTGCTCTCGACTTTCTCTACACCATTGGGGTAATAGAGTTTCAAGAGCATCTACTGCGGAGGTGTACATAATGCTTTATTCTGTACGTTGTGATCTTCTTACATTTAAAACTGTTACATTTCACAGTGGGTTTAATGCGATTGTTGCGGAGAGATCTGAACATTCAACTCATAAACAATCTCGTAATGGGAGTGGAAAAAGCTCATTAATTGAAATTATTCATTTTTGTCTTGGTGCTAAAGCTATTAAGAAAAAGGGTGTCATGGCAGAAGCCCTTCAAGGTTATACTTTCGCGATTGATCTTGATCTTGGAGGTAAACGATTCAGTGTAAGCCGTAAGACTAGAGAGCCAAACTATGTAGTAATAGATGGAGATTGGTCAGATTGGGTCATCAAACCGACAGTAGATAAAAAAACGAAGGAGCCAAAGATATCTATAAATCAGTGGTGTTTGGTTCTCAATTGGTTAATGTTTGGGTTGTCTCCAGAAGTCAGCGGACAAAAACATTCACCTACCTTTCGCAATTTAATTTCTTATTTTGTAAGGAGGACAAGAGACTCATTTAGTAGTCCTTTCTTACATTTTCCTAGACAACCTGAATGGCAAAAGCAAGTCGATCATACTTTTTTGCTTGGTTTATGTTGGGAACATGCCCAGAAGTTACATGATTTGAATGAAAAAATTGAAAGCTTATCACAATATAAGAAAGCTGCTGCTTCTGGACTTATTAGTGGATTTATAGGAAGTGTTGGAGAACTTGAAGTCACAAAAGTTCAACTGGAAGAGCAAGTTTTTAAAGAACAAGAGCAGTTAAGCAACTTTAGAATTCATGAGCAATATAGACAAATAGAAGAAACTGTAAATACATTGCATGAAAAAATTCGTCGTTTTCAAAACGAAAATGTTAGCGCTCGTAAAATGCTTGAGTACTATGAAACTATCTATCAACAAGAGCAACCTGCGGATGAAAACGCAATTGCAAAAATGTATAAAGAAGCTGGCGTGATATTACCTGAGCGAATCACTAGAAACCTCAGTGAAGTTCAGGACTTTCACCGAAAAGTTACAATAAATCGCAAAAACTTTTTGAAGTCGGAAATTGAGAGGTTGAGAAACGAAATACAGAAAGTAGATATAGAGCTTGCTGAGCTTAGAGAAGAGTATTCTTCTTTGATGTCTATTTTGCAGACTCATGGGGCTTTAGATGAGTACAGCAAATTACAGCAACATAATATGCAGGCTGTTACAAAGCTTGAGGAGATAAAGACGCGAATTGATAATCTTAAGAAATTTCAACAAGGAAGTATGTCATTGAATATAGAAAAAGATAGACTTCTTCTTGATGCTTACTCTGATTATCAAGAGAGAAGTTCTGTTCGACAAAAAGCTTTGTCCCTTTTTAACTCAAATTCTGAAGCTATTCATGAGGCTCCGGGTAGTCTGATAATGAATGTTGATAAACACGGTTTTAGATTTAATGTAGAAATTGATAAGTCTCAAAGCCAAGGTGTTAACCAAATGGGAATATTTTGCTATGACCTGATGCTTGCTCAAATTTGGGCTTCAAAAGATAAAAGTCCCAATATGCTTATTCATGACAGTACTATTTTTGATGGGGTAGATGAGCGTCAAATAGCTCAAGCACTTCAGTTAGCTGCCAGAGAGTCCCAAAAGCTCAATTTTCAATATATTTGTTGTCTCAATTCTGATTCAATACCATTAAAGGAATTTGATAACAGTTTTGATATTCAGCCTTATAAAATATTGGAGTTATCTGACACAGGAGAAGAGGGAGGACTATTTGGAATTCGTTTTTAACCTAATCATGTCTAATGTCATACGAAACTACCTTTAATTCGTCTACCTAATAAAGTAAAAGTTGCCAAGCGACAATGTAACAAAATAGGAGTGTATATTCACAAAAGAGGAGACAACATCGGCACACAAAACAACTACTACGGCACAGACGACCCCAACACCCAAGAACTAGCCAAAGAACTCGATGAAATCCTGCAAGGAATCGTCCCCCAAATCTCCGATCCCACCAGCGAAGCAGGCAAAGAAATCATCACCGCCGCCGCAATGGAAGAGATAGAGAACAAACCAACCCTTAAAGATCGTCTAGTTGCTGCATTTAAAGCAGGTGCATTTGAAGCCATCAAAAAAATTGCCAAAAATGACTTTGTTGAAGTCTTCCTTACCGCCTTCAAAGCAGGACTTGAAGCCAAACCTAAAAAGTAAAATATAGCTATATGCAGGAGCTTAGACAATGACAACAACTACACAAACCCTAGATACAGAAATCTTGCAAACCATAGCCCAAATGCCAGAACCACTCAAACGAGAAATTCTGCACTATGCCAAATATCTTATCGATAACCACTCCAAAGAAATCACCCAAGATGCACCAACAACTAGAAAACGTCGGGTAGGAATCTTAAAAGGGACATTCGTATTACCATTGCCCGATGACTTTGACGAGCCACTAGAAGACTTTAAGGAATATATGGAATGAGTCAATTTCTACTAGACACCCATACATTCATTTGGCTATCAGAAAATAGCGATGAGCTACCCAGCAAACTCAAAGATATCATCGAAGAAGCCGATACCGTATATCTCAGCATCGTTAGTCTGTGGGAAATTGCCATCAAGTTAAATCTCGGCAAATTGTCACTGCAACAAGACTATGAAGCTATTGAAACAGAACTTGAAGCCTCAGATATCCTATTGCTTCCCATCACATTTAGCGACACGATCCAAATCCGCGATCTTCCACTACATCACCGCGATCCATTTGACCGAATGTTGATCGCCCAAGCAATTACCCGATCGCTCACTTTAATTAGTCGAGATGTCGCCTTTGATGCCTATCCCATTCAACGGTTATGGACATAAACAAATTGAGTGAGTTACAAAAAATCTACTCGCTATGAATTGCAAAGACTATACTGTAAAGATATAACAGGAGGACTGATGAACTTAACCGAATCAGCAAATACTTCCATGAAAATGTTCTCTCTACAAGTACAAAAAGAAGGACAAATTAACATCCCTCAAGATGTACTAAATACACTGCAAACCCACGAAGGACAAACCCTCACCCTGCTCCAAATCGGTGAATTTGCTGTAATTGTCTCCAGAATCCCCCAAGTCACAACCCTGACAGAAAACTTTGTATCCATTATGAATACAAATAATGTCACTGTAGATGAACTCTTAGAAGGACTACAAGAAGAACGTCAAGCAATTTGGCAAGAGCAACAAAAAATCAGTGCGTAGAATATTTTTAGACTCAAGCGTTATCATCGCTGCTTGCGGTTCGCGTAGTGGCGCTAGTCATGCCGTCATCGTCATGGCAGAAATTGGACTATTTAAAGTTCTGATTTCCGAGCAAGTCATCGAAGAATGCGATCGCAACATCACCAAAAAACTACCTAAAGCCTTACCACTCCTCAAACAAATCCTAAGCATCATTAATCCTGAAATTCTGCCTAATCCCGCGATCGCAGATGTCGTTAAATGGGAAGCGATCATCGAGCCTAAAGATGCGCCTATTTTAGCCGCCGCCTTATTAGCTCAAAGCGATCGGCTTTTGAGTCTCAATACTAAAGACTTTACCCCAAATGTAGCCAAGCAAAGCGGACTAAAACTTCAAACACCCAGCGAGTTTATCCAAGAGATTCGCTCAATTCTTACTCAAGAACTTTGACTAAATAAAGTTTATAACTACCATTCGACACCTTAACAAAAGATGAAATTGCTAATCAATTGCTTTATATTTAAAGCGATCGGCGATCGCTAGCAAAGACCTAGGCTTAATTGCCCTCCCTTCTGCTGGCTTTTAGTTGGTCAAAGATTCACGGTAATTTACTGAAAATTTTCTATGTCATCGCAAAATTCTAATGATTAAGATATCTGTGCGGTAGCCGACAAGTGGGGCAGTAGTCTAGCTTTAGGCATAATTTAATACTGCTTTAGCGATCGCTTCGGTTATCCGAAGCTTGTATTCTCAACAGTCGGGTAATATATACTGGTAGTCCAAACTCAGATTAAATATCACATTTGGCACGATTTCCCGTTTTTAAATCCCCGTTTAACTGCATTCGGTAGCTATGTTTAACTTAAAAAACCTGATTGGCGATCCTAATAAGCGCAAGCTCGACAAACTCCGTCCCGACGTGGCTCTCATCAACTCCCTCGCCCCAGAGTTAGCGGCGCTGAGCGATCGCGAATTGCAAGCAAAAACAGGAGAGTTTAAACAAAGGCTAGAAAAAGGCGAAACCCTTGATGACTTACTGCCCGAAGCTTTTGCCGTAGTCCGTGAGGCAGCAACTCGCGTTTTAGGGTTAAGGCATTATGATGTACAAATGTTTGGTGGTATGGTTTTGCATCGTGGCGAAATTGCCGAAATGAAAACAGGGGAAGGCAAAACCCTCGTCGCAACCTTACCTAGTTACCTAAATGCACTGAATGGCAAAGGCGTTCATGTCGTTACAGTTAACGACTATCTAGCGCGGCGTGACGCAGAGTGGATGGGGCAAGTCCATCGCTTTTTAGGAATGTCCGTAGGTTTGATCCAAAACTCGATGGAGCCAGTTGAGCGCCGCAAAAACTATAACTGCGATATTACCTACGCCACCAATAGCGAATTAGGCTTTGACTATCTACGCGACAACATGGCGACTAGCATCGAAGAAGTCGTACAACGTCCCTTTAATTTCTGTGTGATCGATGAAGTTGACTCGATCTTGATTGACGAAGCCCGTACCCCCTTGATTATTTCGGGCATGGTCGAACGCCCTACCGAGAAATATTTAGGCGCAGTCCAAATTGCTGATCAATTGCAAAAAGAAACCCACTACGAAGTTGACGAAAAACAACGTAACGTCGTCATGACCGATGAAGGCTTTGAATTAGCCGAAAATCTATTAGGGGTTAAGGATTTATTTGACCAGCAAGATCCTTGGGCGCACTATGTGTTTAATGCACTTAAGGCGAAAGAACTTTTCTTAAAGGATGTTAATTACATCGTCCGTGATGAAGAAGTAACCATTGTTGATGAATTTACAGGTCGGGTCATGCCCGGTCGTCGTTGGAGTGATGGATTACATCAAGCGATCGAGGCAAAGGAAGGTGTACCCATTGAAAATGAAACCCAAACCCTTGCGACAATCACCTATCAAAACTTCTTCTTGCTCTATCCCAAATTAGGGGGAATGACAGGTACTGCGAAAACTGAGGAAGCGGAACTTGGCAAGATCTATAATTTGGAAGTTACTACCATGCCCACTAATCAGAAGAGTGGACGGGGAGACTGGTCGGATGTAGTTTATAAGACCGAAGCGGCAAAATGGCGAGCCGTTGCCGAAGAATGCCGAGAAATGCATGAATTAGGTCGCCCCGTCCTCGTGGGAACTACCAGCGTGGAGAAATCAGAAGTTCTCGCGCGTCTATTAAGTGAGAAGAACATTCCCCATAATCTGCTTAATGCGAAGCCTGAGAATGTGGAGCGGGAAGCCGAAATCGTCGCTCAAGCAGGACGTAAAGGCTCCGTCACGATCGCCACTAATATGGCAGGTCGTGGTACAGACATCATCCTTGGTGGTAATGCTGACTATATGGCTCGCCTCAAGGTACGCGAGAACTTTATGCCCCAGATTGTGCGACCTGAAGATGACGACGACTTTACCAATGAAGGTCAACGCATGTTTAGCGATCGCGCCCCTAAGGGTCAGGGCTTCGGTACAAGCGCAGAAGACAAAAAGAAAAAGAATTGGAAAGTATCCGATAGCCTTTTCCCTTGTGAACTGTCTAAAGACGCGCAAGTAATGCTCAAGGAAGCTGTTGATTTTGCAGTTACTAAGCTCGGCAGAATGAGCCAGACGGAACTAGAAGCCGAAGAGATGCTCGCTGTCGCTTCCGAAAAAGCACCTACCGATGAGGAGGTCATTCAAAAATTGCGCGATGCCTTTACCTTGATTAAGCGAGAATACGAAGCGGTTACCGATGCCGAACATGAGGAAGTAACTAAGCTCGGCGGCTTGCATGTCATCGGCACAGAGCGCCACGAATCCCGTCGAGTAGATAATCAATTGCGCGGTCGTTGCGGTCGTCAAGGTGACCCCGGCTCAACCCGATTTTTCCTCAGTCTTGAGGATAACTTGATGCGGATTTTTGCGGGCGATCGCGTGGCAGGTTTGATGAATGCCTTCCGTGTGGAAGAAGATATGCCCATCAGTTCAGGAATGCTCACCAGCGCTCTGGAAAACGCTCAGAAGAAAGTCGAAACCTACTATTACGACATTCGGAAGCAGGTCTTTGAATACGATGAAGTGATGAACAATCAGCGTCGAGCGATTTACGCCGAGCGTCGTCGGGTCCTAGAAGGAGAAAACCTCCGCGATCGCGTCATCGAGTATGCTGAGCGCACCATGGACGATATTGTCAATGCCTACGTCAATCCCGAGCTTCCTCCTGAAGAATGGAACCTCACAGCAATGGTGAAGAAGGTAAGAGAGTTTGTGAATCTTCTCCAAGATCTGGAAGCAGATCAACTCGATGATATGTTCTTGCCTGAAATGCAAGCTTTCCTAAGAGAAGAAGTCCGTCGTGCTTACGAAATTAAAGAAGCTCAAGTGGAATCGCTACAGGTTGGCTTAATGCGTCAAGCGGAGCGATTCTTTATCTTGCAAAGAATCGATACCCTCTGGCGCGATCACTTGCAAGCGATGGAAGCTCTGCGTGAGTCCGTCGGTTTGCGTGGCTATGGACAAAAAGATCCCTTGATTGAATATAAGAGCGAAGGTTACGAAATCTTCCTAGACATGATGACCCAAATCCGTCGTGATGTTGTCTACTCTCTCTTCGAGTTCGATCCCCGTCCTAAACAACAACCCGAAACCCTAGAAGCTGAATTTGTCTAATACCAAAATAAGAAATGGCTACGCCATTTCTTATTTTAAAAACCCTTACTGGGTTTGCTTTTTAATTCACAAAAGTGTTCTCACAATTCACGAAAGTGTGAGAATTATGCAACAAAAAATAAAAAAGGAGCGTGAAACGCTCCTTTTTTATTGAAAATTAACGAACAAAGGCAGGCATTACTTCAGCAGCAGTCATCAGACCATAAATACCGCGCTGATGGAATTGCTTACCAGCCTTGAGATAGCCAAAAGCAGGTCCACATACATTAGCCGCCATGCTGGTTTCATCACCAAGGGTGAAAGTATGGGTGGAGATCTTGCCCTCAAAGGTGCGACCTGTCAGCTTCATATTCGTGCTGAGAGGCTTCTTAGGATTGCGGGTATCGACTACGCCGCCAACGGTAACCCGATCGCGATCGCAAATTCCCACCCGTTCGAGCATGATGTCATCGGCATGTTCCATATTTTCCAGCGAGATTAAACCATTGGTCTTTTCGAGGAGAGCCTCTACTTCCGCATCGGTCATCGCTTGAGCCATATCGACGGTATAGCCCGACATATGCGCGATATCTTCGCGAATCGTAGCGCGGTAAGCATTCCAGTTGGCAATCCCGACCCCGAAGGTAATCTCAACCTTGTGAACTTCCGCAAAGCTTTGAGCGGCGATCGCTGCGGCGGCTGTCAATAATCCGGGGGTTGCACCACAGCCCGACATATAGGTAATCCCTGCGGCGGCTAGGTCTGGGGCAAGGGCAATCATTTGCTCAACGGCGCTAGTACGCTTAATTGCGTCAACTAGTACACCCTGCCAACCTGAAGCGATGAATTGCTTAGCCACGCTTGCCATGAAGGTATTGGGCAAGTTAGGCAATGCGAGGAAATAACCATCGACATCTTTTGCTGAGGCGATCGCCTCAGCAATGCTTTCCTGTGTAAGAAGCCCCGATCCTTCGAGATAGCCCAGTGAGCCTTGGTTTTGATAAGTGGCGATCGCTTTGTTAGCATCTAGCCCCTGTGGGTCATAGGCAAAGCCTTCTTTGTCAGCAGCTACGACTAGCTGCATTTCTTGCTTAGCGCTCAGCAACTTTGCCGCCGCCTGACCTAATCCACCAAACCCTAAAATTCCAACTTTTAATGTCATTAAATTTAACTTCGTTTATCGCTATGGTAATTTGCAGTTCTAATCTGATCCTCTAATTTGCCATATTTTTGGACTCAGTAGCACATGGGATTAATAGTCTTGAAGTAATAGAATCAATACTCAGAATATTCAGGATTTGTGTAGTTTCATGCCGACATTTAGATAAATATGGTCTAATCTTCTTAGAATCTAGCGCTTTAGTAATCGAGAGCAGTAAATTATGTCAAATGATAGCGATCGCACTCAGAATATCCCTGTCAAACTTGAAGATGGCACAATCATTCTGGTTGAGGTAACGCAAACTGGGCGAGAAGATGTGGCAAATGAAGCCAGTAAGTTTAAAGCGGTAACTGATGCCCTTGGAGGAATTGTCCAAGCGATCGCTGAGCCGATAAATCGTGCTAAACCGAATAAGGCGACGGTGAAGTTTGGCATGGAGTTAGCGGTTGAGGCGGGTCAGTTAACAGCCGTGCTGGTCAAAGGCAGTGGTAAGGCAAATCTCGAAATTTCGCTGGAATGGACAAAAGAAGCAGGGACGGTGAAAACCATTGGCTAGTCTCAGTCCAGATAATCTCAAAACTTGTACTGTGAAGTTAAGCATTGATAATACTCACGGTACAGGTTTCTTTGTGGCGGCGGGGCTGATTTTGACCTGTCATCATGTGGTTAAAAATGCTGGCGATCGCCCGATTAAGGTGCGATGGCAAAACCAAGAGGATTTTGCAGTGGCGACGGTTTTGAAGGCTTTCCCCGATCCTGTCGATCTGGCTTTGTTGCAATTTGAGACGTTGGAAACTTCAGCCTGTGTGGAGTTGGATGGGGCGATCGCTGCTTTTGATGATCTTTTTGCCTATGGCTATCCTGATGTTGATCCGAATGGTGCAGGTGTGGTGTTGCGATGCGATGGGCTGAATGGTGATGTGCCGCCGAAGATTAAGTTTAGTGATGGCAGGGTGCGCTCTGGTTTAAGTGGTGCGCCATTGCTTAATCCTGCTACGGGTAAGGTTTGCGGGGTTGTGAAATATACGGAAGATCGCAGTTTGCCCTTGGGTGGTGGTGGGATTCCCATCGCGACAGTTTTTGAATATTTTCCCGATCTTGCGACTCTAAATCGTCAGTTTCACCAGCAGCAACGGGGTGATGTGAATCCTTTTCAGTATGGTGCGCCTGTGTCGCCCGATCGCTTTTATGGTCGGGGGAGTGCGATCGCGGATGTCAAAAATCGGATTGGGGCAAAATCGGCGCAATGTGTGAATATTGTCGGGTTGCGGCGTAGCGGTAAGAGTTAGTGGTTGCGGAACAATTTTTTGCTTGTTTGATTGGGGCTTTAGGAATTGTGGCGGATAATTTGTGTCTGGCGATCTCTGTGCGTACGGATTTCTTTGTTACAATCCTAGCAAGATTCTGTATTGTGTCGTATTAGAGGATTTACTAGATTTTCAACCCTACACAATGTTATATCTCGTTTATTTTATTAAAATATTGGGCGGACAATCTCATTTCGCGTTAAATTTTTCAGGACAATACATCTCTAAGTAATTAATACTATGCAATTAAAACAAATTAAATTTTCACGATTTAAGGGAAGTGCAAGTGAGTGGAGTGTTGAAGGAAGACCAATCAACGGTCAATTCGGTCAATGGTTGGAACTGAATAATGTCAATCTAATTACTGGAAGAAATGCTTCGGGAAAAAGTAGGACTATTTTTGCAATTCGCCACATTGCTGATTTGTTCTCTGGTGATGTTGATCTGTCTAGACTTCATGCTTTAGGATACGGCACAGCAGAATATCAACTAACTTTTAATAGTGATGAGAATAATTTAATAGAATATTTTTTAAACTTTGAAAATGGTGAAATTATTCAAGAACAACTTATCGAAAATAGAGAAGAAAAACTAAATCGCACGAAAGGTAAGCTTTGGTATGAAGGATTGGGAGATTATTTAGATTTTGAAGTCGATAGAGATGTCTTAGCAATTTCAAAACGGGATAAAAAACAACATCCATTCTTTGAAAAACTTCACTCTTGGGGAGATAGATTAAATTTTTATCGATTTGGTGGGCAGTTGGGGAAAAACGCCTTATTAAAGGACATCAATGCTGTAACTCTAAGCAATGAGAAGGTTGACTTAAAAGATGGGGATGAAGTAACGGGAATTTTTGTTAAGGCGAAAAAGCAATTTCCCGAATCATTTGTTGCAGCGATTATTAAGGATATGAACTACATAGCCTATCATCTAAATTCAGTAGATGTTATACCGCTCAAAAATTTTCCAGTAACTGCTTATGGTTTAGCAGCCTATGAGATGGATTTAAATCATCAGACAGATCAACAAGAAATGTCTCAGGGAATGTTTAGAGCATTATCTCTACTCATTCAATTAAACTATGCGATTCTGACAAGAGAACCAAGTTGCATTCTCATCGATGATATTGGTGAAGGATTAGACTTTGAACGCTCACAGTATTTAATTGAACTCATTCTCGATAAGTTTAAAAATTCTTCAGTACAAGTCATTATGACAACTAATGATCGAGTTGTTATGAATAAAATCCCTTTGGAATACTGGCAAGCTATAGAAAGAGTTCCTAACAAATCTTTGTTTTATAACTATCAAAATGCAAGAGACATCTTTGATGATTATCGGCATTCTGGTTTAAGTAATTTCGATTTTTTGAAAACAGGATTTTATATTACTGGTTTTGAGGGAGAAGAGGAGGAATGAAAAAGATTGCTTTTTACGTTGAAGGGCAGACCGAACTGTTTTTCCTGAATAAACTTTTGATTGAGATTTCTGGAGCTAGGAATATTATTCTACTTTTAAAAAAGTTTAATGGAAAAAATCAGCCTCCAACGATTTATCCAAAATCCCTATCTCAGGCAGTTAATCCATCTCATACGGCTTTAATTTATAACTGTGGTAGTGATGAGGGGGTAAAAACGAGAATTCTAGAAGATTATCAAGATTTGATAAACGAGGGTTATCTTGAAGTTATTGGAATTAGAGATTTATATCCTTTACATTTGACAGATCTTACAGGATTAGAGAATGGGCTAAGAAATGGTGTCCCTAATCGTAAAGGACAAAAACCACTACCAGCAAATGCTTCCATTATCGTAGCTGTACACGAAGTTGAAGCATGGTTTTTATCCGAATACAATCATTTTAGTTGTATAGATCCTAACTTAACTCAAACTCTAATAAATTCAAAGTCATCAATTTTAGGGTTCAATCCTTATGTCGATGACATGACTTTAAGATATGAACCTCATGAAGACCTTAAAAAAATCTATCAACTTGTAAGTAAAACATACACCAAAAAGAAATCACATATTGAGAGAACGGTTGAATGCTTAGATTATGAAAACGTTTATATTAATTTAAACTTGAGAGTGGCTAAATTAGGTGATTTAATCTCTAAAATCGACAGTTTTTTAACCTAAGTCAGATGAGTATAGCCTTTCTATCTATCACAAAAGGAACACCCCTTTTATCTCCAACATTAATCCTCAACGCTTGCATCACCTTATTCACATTCTCAGCAGCCAAATTCTTTAGAGAATTTGGCGCTACATATCAAGGCTAGTCAAAAGAAAAGCCATCCCACTTTGGCAAGCCGTAATCAAACAATGGCAAACCATCATTCAGCAAGAACTAGAACAACTCCAACGCCAATCCCAAGGCGAAATCCTTAACCCCTTTCAATATGGCAATCCTCTCACCCGCGACAGGGCGCAACTATTTAAAGGACGTTCCGCCTTTGCCGATCAAATCGTCCGCCAAATCCTTGATCGCAACCGTCCCACAATCATCCTGCATGGTCCCCGACGCTGTGGCAAAAGTTCCTTTCTGCTCAACTTACCTCACCTCTTAACTAGTGACGTTTTACCAGTATACATCGACCTCCAGAGCCAATCCGCTAGCCAAAGCGAAGCCGACTTTTGGTTCACCATCGTTCGCGCTATCCACCGCGATGCTCGTAGCCAACAGGTACTCTTACCCACCCCACCCAAACGCGAAGAATTTCGCCTCAGCCCTTACCCCCAGCTTGAAGACTGGCTCGACACCGCCCTAACCCAATTAGGAGACAGACGTATCCTGCTGAATATCGATGAATTTGAAGCGATTGGAACAGCAATGGAACAGGGACGCATTAGCACCAATCTCTTTGACGAACTCCGCAGCCTAATCCAACATTGGGATCGCCTCAGTTTCCTTTTCTCTGGAGTCCAAACCCTACACGAACTCGGAACCAATTGGAGCAGCTACTTCATTAGCGCCATGCCTATCGAGATGACCTATCTTAATCCCAACGAAGCCAAAGAACTGCTCCTAAATCCCGATCCCGAATTCACCCTCGAATATGACACAGGCATCGTTGACCAAATCCTTACCCTCACCCGTTGCCATCCCTACCTCCTCCAACTCCTCGGCTGGGTACTCGTGCAACTAGCCAACACCACCCACACCCAAATCGTCACACCCACCCTCCTCCAATCCGCTATCCCCGAAGCCTACATCAACGGCATCGGCTACTTCACCAACGTTTGGGAACAGTTCACAGGCACATCCCCCACCGAAGTCACCGCAGGTCAACAACAACTCCTAGCCCTAGCCCAAGGACAACACCCCCACCCTACTGACGAAGCAGCCGAAAAATCCCTCCTAAGAATGCTCCGCTATCACATCATCGAGAAAATCGATAACCAGTACAAATTTGAAGTTCCCTTAATCGAACGCTGGGTCAGAGAGAAGTCAAATTGAATATTTGCTAGCCTGTGTCAAAATATGAAAGTAGCGATAATACAAAGTTAGACTAATCAATGAACGAGATCATGTTTATTATCGAAGATGCCGATGAAGGTGGATATATTGCCCGTGCTTTAGGTTCATCTATTTTTACAGAAGCCGATTCTTTAGAAGAACTATATGAGTTAATCCGTGATGCGGTTCGGTGTCATTTTGATGAAGCCGTTTTACCAAGGATAATTCGCTTGCACTTTATTCGCGAAGAAGTTATTGCTGTATGAGAATACCCCGCGATATTTCAGGCACGGATTTAGTAAAACTACTGAGTAAATTTGGCTATGAAAACACCCGTCAAACTGGTAGCCATATGCGCCTGACTACTCAACAAAATGGCGAACATAACGTTACAATCCCCTATCACAATCCTTTACGAGTAGGAACGTTGTCAGCAATCTTAGCTGATATCGCCAATCATTTTGGTTTAACAAAAGATGAACTTATACGCAGATTATTTGAACGATAAACTATTCTCTTCTGACAGCGATCGCTAGATGGCAAAATAAGAAAGTGGCGATCGCTATATTTCTCACAAATCTTGCTTAGCGCTCAGCAACTGGCTTCTTGGGTATGCAAGTGACCACAGCTATAAGTGAGAAATTTCGTAATTTAGTTTAAGCACAAGATGCTGTAGAAAAAATCAACCCTCAAGTATTAGGAGTTGGCACAATGTGCCAACTCCTAATACTTGAGGGTTATGTCCTAACCAAAATGACGACAGCTATAAAACCAACACGGTTTTGCGTTAGTCGTTGCGTTTGAATGATTCTAGCCATTCGCGCAATTGTTGGGACGCAATATCTTTGCCGCCTAGACCAAAGGCAACCGCGATCGCTACCGCAATTGCTCCAGTCAATAAACCAAAGGCAAGATCGACAATATTACTAGCAATGCCCATCTGTTTTAGAGCCATCGCCGTAATTAGCGCCACAATGGAAATACGCGCTGCATGACCGAGGATTCTTGCCTGTCTACCGCCAGTACTAGCAATTAAGTTAAAGGCAAGATTAGCCAGATATAATCCAATGCCAAAGATCACTACGCCACTTAATACCTGACCTGCAACCTGTAATACGCCAAAGACAATGCGGGTTAAGGCATTAATTTGTAAAACATCCGTAGCAGTGGCGATCGCTACCAGCATAATCGCTAGAAATACGATGATACCGACAATTTGCGAAGGAGTTTGCGGGGGGAGAGAAGTGTTTACATTGGAATCAGGATTTTCGTAAAGCGCGTCAGTCTGAGTTGTGACCGCAATTTGGTTAAATCCTAGCAACTGCAAAATATTATTAAATCCAAGCCCAGTCAAGATACTAGAAACAATATCTCTGACAAACTGACCCAGAAAATAAGCAACTACCACAATTACCGTAGCAACAAAAACCTGAGGTAAGAAGCGGAGTACTTGATCGAGCATTGTCGTTGCTGGACGCGAAATTGCGCCAATTTCCAATGCTTCTAAGGTGGAGATAGCAGTAGGAATGAGAATCAAAATATATACAAAGTTCCCAATTACTTGAGAAAGAGTATATTCAGTTTGATTAGAAGTCCAACGATTAAGAAATCTATCAGCACCGCTAGTAGCCAACAAATTAGTGGTAATCCGTTTAACTACTTGAGCAATCAACCAACCAATACCGCCAATCATGACAGCCTTGAGGATTTTGGGTAAAGCACTCAAAATCTGATTAACGAGATTTTGGACAGGTTGAAGTGCTTGAACTAAGCCGAGAGTATCAAGGACTAAGGGCAGAAACAGCAGCAAAATAAACCAATACAAAGCGGAAGAGAGCGTCTCACTGAGAGGCAAAGATTCCGTAGGAGAATCGGAGACACTTTCGTTTACTTTGGCATCAATATTCGCCGATCGCAAAAAGCGACCAACAATCATTTTGCTAATAGTGGCTAAGACCCATGCAATCCCCACAAGAATCGCTGCGCCGCCAAGCTTAGGAAGAAATGATGTAATTTGTCCTAATAATCCATTTAATGGAGTAGCAACAGCATCGAGTTTTAGGTATTGAAAGAAGCCAACTAAAGTAAAAAGCAGTATTATCCAAAAAACCGTAGCACTAGCCCATTTCTCAATGGGGAATGTGTCGGTATTGTTAGTTGAACCAGTTAACCAACCAGCAAGCTTATTATCTATGCTAGTTTTCTTTAGTAAATTTTCGGTCATAGACGCGAAAAATATGGCGATGATCCAACCGCCAACCAAAATTAAAACCGCAAAAATGATTTGAAAGACCAGTCCGTCAGGTCTGAGCAAATCTTCAATTGCAAAACTTTTGGTGGTCGATGTTTGAGCCAATAGAAAAGAAGTAAATTGGGGCATATCACACCATAAACAGAATAATCAAGGGTATTCCTCTCTCCGTTATAGTAAGTGTAGTCCCATCCCATAAATAGCTAATAATAGTTAAGCTTTTACCTAAATATAGATAAAAAACTTAATACGAAAATTTCAAGTATAGCCCTGTAAGCTTTACTTATAGCAGTGGTCACTTGCATTAGGATAAATCAAAGCATCAGAAGACGAGTTGCGGCGCGAAGCGCCGCAACTCGTCTTCTGGTTTTGTGTCCTAACAAGAATGGCAACAGCTATACTTCCTTCCCCCTAATTCTGGGGTTATCGTTTTTTCTTACCTTTAGCCATCGTCAGAATTTCAGACTGAGCAATTTCAGCATCCAGAATTGTCTGTCCTGTGGCTGCTAAAAATACATCATCCAGACTGGGACGGGACTGAGACAGGCTAAAAACATTGATATCGACCGCCGCCAACATATTTTGAATTTCGCTAATGGCGTTGGGATCAGGAGTCACAAATAGATTTACGGCATTACCCTGCGCGGCATTGATCGTAATGCTTTGAACAATTGGCAATTGTTGCAAAATCTTTTGGGCTTGTTCTGCCTCATAACGTTCCGCAAATTCACGAATCCGAATGGTAATACGATCGCCACCGACTTTAGTTTTTAGCTCGTCGGTTGTACCCTCAGCAATAATTTTGCCTTTATCAATAATGGCTACGCGATCGGCAAGGGCATCAATTTCTTCGAGATAGTGACTGCTAATTAAAACCGTTACCCCTGAGACGCGGAGTTTTCTTAAAAATTCCCAAATCCCAATCCGACTTTGAATGTCTAGCCCTACCGTTGGCTCGTCCAGAATTAGCACCGATGGTTGATGGAGCAAACCTGCGGCAAGGTCAAGACGTTTTTTCAGCCCTCCCGAATAGGTTCCTGACAGTTTATCGGCATAGGCTTCAAGTTGCAGCAGATCTAATACGCTATCAATGCGATCGCTGATTTGGGCTTTAGGAATGTGATATAAAGCTGCTTGAAAGCGTAATAACTCGCGCCCTGTTAAAACTTTGTCTAGAGCTACTTCTTGGGCTACATAACCAATGCGATCGCGAATTGCTCGTGGCTCTGTTGCCCCAGCCACTTCCACTATTCCTGAATCTGGGGATGTTAATGTGCATATACAACGCATGGTTGTAGTTTTGCCTGCCCCATTAGGTCCTAGAAGCCCGTAAATTTGTCCCTGTGTAACATTTAGCGAAACTCCATCTACGGCTATAGTCTCGCCATAAGTTTTCCTGAGATTTTCAATTCTTACTGCCGATTGCATTGGGGGTGTCTAATATTACGGTCTGTTAACCTATTTTAGCGGTGAGCTTCTTAAAACCGCAATAAATTATCCCAAGGCGATCGCTTTTTTATCTTCAGAACTTAGATATAGCAATTCTATAGCTATGTCTAAGTTCCTACCCAAGAATTAGTTGTGCGGCGCTTCGTGCCGCACAACTAATTCTTGGGCGGGAAGGGAGTAGCAAATCTTGTTAAGAACAAAAACCGAAGAAGCAAGTGGCGGCGCTTCTTCGGTTTTTGGCTTGTCCCAATACAAGTTTCTAACAAGGGGCTTAAGCCCCTTGTCTTTCTCACAAATGAAATAAAATAGCTTGCACTCTTGCAAGCTATTTAGTATTGCTATAAATGTATCGAAATATATTATTAAGTAAACTTTAATTTCATTGTTAAAATTACTGCTAAATATAATTCTATGCTTTGAGGGCAAGGGGGAAAAAGCCACTTTAAAAGGTTGCTTTAATATTGCTTCAAATCGCTTTAGGAATTTGCGCGAAACGGGTAAATACGAGACAAGTACATTTACTTAGATTTAGGGGTATGGAAAAGGATTATGCTAACAATTAATCGCACTTTAGATGAAAAGCTCGGAACCGTTGATCGTGTCTATTTAACGGATACTGATTTAGTCAGTCTAGAAAGATTTGCCAGCAATTTTTCAGTAAGAGTGAAAACTTACAACCTTTTGCGAGATCACGCCGATGAGATGGTGCTGCGAACCTTAAAACTCTTGGCTCAGCAATATCCAGAGTTAGTGCAGAAGCAATTACAACGTTGCAAATACGACATGTCTAACATGATCCGTTACACGTCTTTATCTATATTGCGTGATGATGAGCTATTCTTTCGCGAGACATTAATGGATTGGTTGGGGAATATTATTAATTCCTACCAAGTTGGCAAAGAATGTTCTACAGCCTATCGGTTGTTTCAACATGTAGTTGAAGAGATACTGCCTGCGGAAAGTTCTACTTTAGTCAAGCCTTATTCAGAAATGGCAGTCACCGTATTGCTTAATGCCTAGTTTGTCTATTCTGCTCGACCTTAGCATCGCAGTCCTTAAGATTTTATCCCCGAGACGGAATAAATGAATTTACTGGCATCCTTTAAGAGAATATTTGGAGAGTTTTATGAGCAGCTATATCCCCGTTACCATCGATCGCAAATCTACTGAAGCCGAACGTCAGATTGCTCTTCAGCAAATCTATACGCAAGTGCTAGAGCGTCAGCCCTATGAGCATGAACGCAAGGTAGTTGCGAAAATCGAGAAAGATTTTCTCAAAGGGAAGCTCGGTGTGCGTCATTTTATTGGCGAACTAGTGATGACATCTGTATATCTCAGCAGCTTTTACCATAACTGCTCAAATCTCAAATTCGTGGAATGGAGCTTTAAGCATCTCCTTGGTAGGGCTTTACGAGATAAGGCAGAAATCGCCCAATATATGAATTTGTTGATGAAAGCGGGGGTTTCGGCTTTTGTTCATGAGATTCTTGGCTCTGAAGAATACCGCAAAGCATTTGGTTGCTTTACCATTCCCTATGCGAGAGATGTCAAGTTCTATGATTCACCTCGTAACTATTTGCAAACTAACTTGCTCCAGCATGAGCATGTCGGACAAAGGGGTCGGGTGATTCCCACGATGTATTGGCAGCAGCTTGGGTTGGATTGTGAGCTTGGTTCCTGCGTGCTTCCTGAAGAAATGATGCATGATGCGGAAGCAGTCCAACATTCTGTGCATTCGGCAACGGAAAGGAAAAATGCTTTGGCTCAAATCTATGCTCAAATTTTTGAGAGACAGCCCTACGAATTTGAACGCAAAGAAATTGCCCAACTAGAGCAAGATTTTCTCGTGGGTAAAGCGGATGTGCGGCATTTCCTTGGTGAGCTAGTCATGTCTAAGCTATACCTCAACAGCTTTTACAATGATTGTTCCAATTTGAAGTTTATGGAATTTAGCTTCAAGCATTTGCTGGGTAGAACTCTCCACGATCAAGAAGAAATTAGTATTTACACAGATGTATTAACTAAGCATGGGGTAGCGGCTTTCTTCCATAGAATTTTTGATTCTGAGGAATATAGAAAAGCTTTTGGCTGTAATACGGTTCCTTATGCTCGTCATACGCAGTTCCATGACTCACCTCGCAATTATTTACAAAGTGAGCTGGTACAACATGAACTCTTGGGTCAGCACGGCAAGGTTGTGCCAACGCTCTACCGTCAGCAGTTGGGCATGGATGATGAGACTAGTGAGGTTATTTTAAATGAAGCGCCTAAAGGGAATAAAGGGAAAGAACCAGTTTCTCGATCGCTAAATGAGGAAATTGAAGAGCTTTTGCAAATGTTGCAAAATAGTGATGCAAGACAGGTTCTTCAAAGCATGAATGAAAATCAGCGATCGCTACTTCGCAATTTGGCTAAATAAAATAAAGAAGGGTTGCTAAGCAACCTTTTGCCGATTTATATAGTTTAAAGTGGCGATGCAAAGCATCGCCACTTTAAACTATATAAATCGGATTTAATATAATGATGGCTAAGATATGGATCGAGTCTTACAGGAAATAGGGCGATCGCCTTTAATCATTGCGGAAATTGCAATCGGATTTATTCTGTTTTGGGTTGGGCAGTTTGTTTACCAAAAGCTATTTCGGCGAGAGATCGAACTCAATCTTGAGCTATTTGTGAGGGATAATTCCGCAGTTGCCGTTGCTTTAGTTGGCTATTATTTGGGCATTGCGATCGCCTTAAAAAGTGCGCTCAGAAAAGATCTGATCGGTTGGGAAAATATTCTTTTAAATTTAACCCTCTATGGACTATTAAGCATTGGCTTAATGTTTGTCGGTGCAGTGGTCTGCGATCGCTTAATTTTGCGGCGCTGTGATAGTGCTAGAGAGATTCGCGAAGAACGTAATTTTGGCGCAGCGTCCCTTGAGGCGGGTTGTCATGTGGCGAATGGCATCATTATTAGTTCGACGATGGGTGGTAATTCGGGAACATTGCTGGTCGGTTTAGCTAGCTATGCGATCGGGCTAAGCATTTTGGTAATTGCTAGTTTTAATTATTCGGCGATCGCGGGTTACGACGTGTTTAAAGCTATCCAAGAACATAACAATCCTGCTGCTGGAGTTGCCTTTGCAGGATTATTAGTAGCGATCGGCAATATCGTTCATGTAGCATTTTTACCTGAATTTGAGAATTGGGGTCTTAGTTTTGGTTTGTATGTGTTGGCGATTCCCTTTGGTATTTTGATGTTGGCAGCCATTCGTTGGGTTGCCGATCTTATTCTTGTCCCGGGAGTCAAAATTTCCGATGAAATTGTCCGTCAAGAGGTTCCTAATCTTGGCGCAGGTTTGATTGAAGCGTTTGCGTATATCGCAGGTTCTTTGTTAATAGCATGGAGTATTTAATAAGTAGAGCTGTGGTCACTTGCATTAGGACTAATCCAAACCCAAGAAACGAGTGGCGGCGCGAAGCGCCGCCACTCGCTTCTTGGGTTTTGGTTTGTACTGGCTAACTCTTGCTTTGCTATAGTTGAAACCCAAACCCCAAAAGCTATATCGCCCGCTATGCGGGCGATATAGCTTTTGGGGTTTGGGATCAACAAGGGGCTTAAGCCCCTTGTTGATAGCCGACTTTAATCACAAAATAAAATGCAGATCCCTCTGTCACAAGGTCAGATTGCCAATTTTCTGGAGGATTACCACCCACATGACCAAAGCTTTCAACCCATAGATTTCCTTCCATTAATTCCACCAATTTCTTGCAAATAGCCAAACCTAGCCCCGTACCACCATATTTTCGAGAGATGGAAGTATCCGCTTGAGTAAAAGCATGGAATAAATTAGTCAAGCGATCGCTTTTAATACCAATTCCCGTATCAATAACCGCAAATTGTAATTCGTAATGCTCATGATCTAAGGGTGTGCCACCAACTGCAACGGAAACCTTGCCCTGATGCGTAAATTTAATTGCATTCCCCACTAAGTTGATGAGAATCTGGCGTAACCGAGAGCTATCTCCAATCACTTTTAAAGGAAGTTCTGGAGACTTTGTGCATTGTATTTCCAAATGCTTGTCCTTCGCTTGACCGATCAGCAGATTATATGCCGAACTTAAAACATCAGCAAGTTCAAATTCTCTATGCTCGATTTCTAGCATCCCTGATTCGATTTTAGAGAAGTCCAGAATATCGTTAATAATCGTTAAGAGAAAATCCCCACTATCGAGAATAGTTTGCACAAATTCTTCTTGTTCTTCGTTGAGATCCGTAGTGGCTAACAACTGCGCCATTACTAAAACTCCATTCATAGGGGTACGAATTTCATGGCTCATATTAGCGAGAAACTCACTTTTAGCCTTAGTCGCCTTTTCGGCAGCTTCCTTCGCTTTGGCTAAAGCTAGTTCTGAAAGCTTACGCTCTGTGATATCTCTGGATATTTGAATAACTGTATCTTCCGTTAGAGGCGAAACATTAGAAGAAAACCATATTTCTTTACCCTCTATTTCTAAAATATAGTCACAGCTAACGATTTGTTTGTTCCGCAAAGATTTTTCAATAGTTTGCAGTAGCAAATTGGCTACATAAAGCGGTAACTCTTCGTGAATGGGGCGGCTGATCACCTCTTCGCGAGTTCCCTTTAGATTCATGCTGTTGGTCGGGGCAACCTTAAGGCAATGACCATCTTTATGCCGAACTAAGACAACATCAGTCATTGATCTAAACAATGTATTCTGCTCGATATATGCAGCTTCGAGATTATCCTGACTCTCTCGCAGGTCGATCTCAATCTGTTTGCGATCGGTTACATCGAGATTAATTTCCGTAAAATGAACACATTGCGCTGTATTATCCCAGCTAGAATTCAAGGTATTACTGAGCCAGCGAATCTCTCCATCTTGCCGACGGATTCGATATTCAATAGTGGTATAGCAAACTGAAGTCATCATATCCTTCAAAACTGGTTCCACAATTGTTTGGAAGTCTTCTGGTAAAATCAATGAAGGCATTAATGTAGGATTCGCTTTGATTTCCTGACTTGTGTAGCCGTAAATTGTTTCGGCATTGGGAGAGCAATATTGACATTCCCAAATACCAACATCTCGCAGATATACGCCTGCGATAAATGCGGGAGTATTATCTAAAATAGAATTCAATCGAGATTGGGACTCTTGTAAATTAAGTTCTAATTGCTTGCGATCACTTATATCCTTCATCCCCCCAATTACACACTCCCTTCCATCTATACAAATTATGCTAGCAGACATCAAAACAGTCTTTTCAACTCTAGTTGCGGTTTTTATTACCACTTCAAAGTTTTGAATGCTGCCATCGGTTTGTAAGGTTTCCCGATAGCTAGAGAGGTCTTGGGCATCATGCCATAAACCAATCTCTACACAGGTCTTATTAAGAACCTCACTCTCAGGAATTTGCAGGAATTGACAAAAACTTTGATTAACATATAAGCATTTACCTTCAGGGAAAGTACATATCCAAGCAGGATCAGGACTTAATTGAAAAATTGCCGCAAACTTTACTTCAGAATCTTTGAGGGAGTTTTGCACCTGTTCAAAGGTGAGGCGAAGTTGCGCTGACATGGAGTTAAAGGCTTGAGAAAGAACTTTAATTTCCGAAATCGCCACATCTTCGGGTAAATTTTGCCAATTCCCTTTAGTCAAATCAGCACTTGCTTCACTAAGGCGGATGATCGGCTTAGTCATCCATTGAGTAATTAAGACACCCATTCCCATTGATACGAATAAAGTCAAAAAGCCTAGCAAAATCGTCCAATAATTATTATTGTTGATATCACCCATGAAATCTGATTCAGGAATGACTACTACCGCTAACCAGTCTAAGTCCTGAGAATCAAAAGTGTGTTTCAGGGGCAAGACCTTTACAAAGTATCCCTTCCCATTCTTTTGAAACTGTAGTTGTTGAGCGGTTGTAATACTTTCTAGATCTTGAAAATGTTCTTTAAGATATTGAGCCGTTATTTGAGTGAGTTCATTGTTGCTGTTAAAAATACTTAATCGGCGATTTTTAGGATCGACATTTTTGGCTATGCTGTCTTTATCCTGAGTTAAGGGCGATAATAGCCCCTGCTGAAAGGGAATTTCGCCCGTAGACATACCGATCATTTGTCCATTTCGCTCAAAAATAAAGGCTTGTCCTGCCTTCCCAATTTTGAGACTCTGCAAAAATTTTCCTAATTGAGTTAAAGAGACCGAAGAACCTAGAACTCCTTGAAAGTTATTATTGCGATCAAAAAGTGGCAAAAAATTAACTGCAACTAGGGAAGGGGCTTGAGGATTAGCTAGCGAAACATTGATCCGCCACAGCGATCGCCCTAATTGCTTTGTCTGTAAATACCAAGGATTATTGGGAGGATCGTTGTGTGGATCGTAGGTAGTCGATCTCCTAAGTAACTTGGTTCGATTGCCATCTTGATCAGCCAAATAATTATCCCAAGCATAATTAGTCGATGCATCTCTCAATCGCAGAGCTTGCTTACCATCGTCTAGTCTTTCGACAATGAGGATTTCTTTCTGCTCTGTGGCGATCGAGATCGAGGAGACACTGGTAAGGATTTGGAGTTTTTGCCAAAAATACTTCTCAACGATCGCTAAGTTTTGCCAGTCCAAAATCCCTAGCTTGATGGCAGTAGCATTATCCCGATTAATTACCGTGGGTAAATGTAAATAACTAGTGAGGTTTTGGTCTATGCGATCGCCCACTTCTTGCATGATCTGACTAGCTAAACTCTCTACAGCAGCCTCCCCACTGCGATAGGACAAATAGCTAACTAGTCCAACTGTTCCCACAATTTGTACAACAAAAGGTATGAGCATTACCCAATACAGAGAAATATTGCTTAACCCGAATTGTTTGCAAAAGTTTTTATAAGAAAGTCGAAAAAACATCTAAATACGCAGATGGGATATGTGAACCCGAAGAAAGACAAGATACCATTGCTAATCCTAGCCTGATGTAATAGAAAATCAAAACAAAAAGTAGCTAAAAATTCTGACATTTAATCAAGAGCCAGATATTTGATGGTGAGGCTTCACTGTGCCATCAAATATCTGATTCCTTATTTTATGGGGAAGTTCTAAGATCTAAATTACAGTGTTTTGCGCGTTCTTAAAACCCAAATAAATTTTGAAAAGTCTTGCAAAGCAAGCTTTTCAAAATTTATTTTTACTATCTGATGTTACGTGGAAGGAATAGCCAGTTTTTGGAGTTGAGAGAAACTAGCCCTAATAGCATTGAAGTAGAGTTTAGACTTGAGAGCAAAGTGATTGAGTTTAGTTTTGATCC
>NZ_JACJQA010000026.1 GCF_014696355.1 Pseudanabaena sp. FACHB-1998
CCTGCGTTATACTCTGACCAGTTGCGGATCTGATATTGCTCTTTCATTGGCTGTTTTGCCATCCTTATTTATATTTAATCTACCCTTCCATCCCTCTTTTATGCAACAACGCCGCCTAACGCTATAAAATTTAGGCTCAATAGGCGTTTCGGGGAGGTCAAACATGATAAGTGTCTCAAAGCTTTTAATGACAGGTATTGCAGACAGGGAGTAGCTCCGAGGCTAAAACCATTACACATTAAGCATTTCAGGCTTTTACGCCAACGTAACTCCCCGAAATATCTATTAAGCCAATTTATAACTGATTTTTAAGATTGAGCTAGAATAGTAAAGATAAGCGACATTTTATGTCGTCTATTTTAGTTCTTGATATGCAGTGGAGAAAATAATGTCAAAAGAACAAAAGGGCAATAAAGAAGCGAAAAAACCTAAGAAGGATTCTTCTGAAAAGAAGGAAAAGAAAGATCCTAAAAGATACGATTAATTTAGCTTTGGCTATGGCTTTCAGCAACTGCTAACGCATTTTTCGCTAACTAAGTAAAAACAACCCAAAACATGGATGACGACGCGTCGCGTCGTCATCCATGTTTTGGAGAGTTATTCTCAATCGAGTCATAAAGAAACTGATTTGCCAGCTAAGCTGGCAAATCAGTTTCTTTATGGACTTAATTATTGGTTTTAATTCTCTATGCACCACTTAATTTTTTCAATCCAGTCCTCCATGTGTTTTTCGTTTAAAAAATCAGGTTGCCAAAACATATTATGGTGACCAGGCAAGACAATTGTTCGGAGACGACCTTTAATGTAACCCTGCCATCCATAGCTCGGAAATAGCCAAGACATATCCGAAATCAGAGGTAAGGGTGTAGTGGAATGATCACAAAATAGTAGTGTTACATTTCCTTCGTAAACTTCTGGTATATAACCTTTTCTCACTTTCACAATAGAATCCCAAATCAGATCAACCTGTGATTGATCCTGTTCGCTACCGCTATTGAAGTTTTTAGGAGACTCCTCTTTAAGCGGCTTATCGACAGGGCTTCCTTCCTGTATATCAGCCAATAAAGCCTCATTCGTACCCCCCCCAGAAGTGCGCGGAGCAAATTTCGTAAGGGCTTTAGCCAAACGGTCTAAAACGTATCTCCTCCGTTCTAAAAAATTTCTTTGAGTTACGATATTAATTTCGCGTTCGTACAGCCCTTTTTTTTCAATTCTTCTATAGGAACTTTCTATAGAAGATTTTGTAGAGAGCTTTGATGAAGATCTGGGAATAAACTTTGCTAATTTCCTAGATAATCGCTCTGCTATGTAAAGAGACTGTTCCAAAAAACTTTTTTGAGTTAAATTTTGTAGATGTAATTTAACAGAAAAATATTTATACTCAAACTTGCGAGTTTGTTCCAGCAATTTATGATTAGGAAATTCTCTTTCAATTAAAATTAACTGGGATACTTGTTTGCCTAAAGTTTTTAATTGTTGGGCAATTTCATAGACTACCAATGCATCAAAGCACCATCCTATAAGAACAAAAGAGCCAGATAATTCTGAGCTAATCAATTCTTTAGCGTAGGTATTAGCTACACGCTTAATATAGTCATAGGGGCTATTAACGACCCTGTAACCTGTAGAAGGAAAAACATAAGTCTCGTAAGAATCTGCAAATTGAGTAGCTAAGTTAGATAAACCCACCCAAATCAGTTTCTTTTCTGATGAAAACTGCTGAGCACTTAGTTTAGTTAGCAGAGAAAGAGTTCCTATTTGGACAACACCTTTAATGCTAATATTTCTGAGCATTAAATCTCGCAAATCATCATTATCAAGTAGACAATCATAATTTGTTGTTGTTGATTTTTTGTTAATCAATTTTACTAGATTTTCAATTGTAGAAATCTGTGGTAAGCTTGAAAATCTAATTAGTATATTTGCCTGTTTTTCTATCTCTGAAATAAGATGAGGGATTAACAAAGAATGCCCACCTAGTTCAAAAAAATCATCGGTTATTCCAATCGGTTCATGTTGTAAAACCTCTTCCCAAATTTTAGCTAGTTGCTTTTCTAAATCAGTGCGGGGAGCAACATGCTCGTCTTTAAGTAAATAGGCTCCCTCAATGGTTGGCAAAGACTGTCTACTAAGCTTACCGTTAGGAGTTAAGGGTAAACTATCCAAAGCTATAAATCCTGAGGGAATCATGTAATCAGATAAATTATTTTTCAAAAATGAACGTAATTTTCTGATACTAAATTCTGCTTTTTTATTAGTAACAATATAAGCGAAAATTCTATGCTCGCCTGACGGTAATTCTTGACTGGTTACGGCTACTTGTTGAACATCTGGGTATTGAGATATAACTGTTTCAATCTCTTCAAGCTCAACGCGCATTCCTCGAATTTTTACTTGAAAATCCTGTCTTCCTAAAACTTGAATATCACCATTTGATAAGTAGCTTGCCACATCTCCTGTTTGATAAAGTCGAGAATATTCATGGTCATTTATGTCATTGGTTAAAACAAAGGGATTAACCATAAATTTGGTTTGATTTAGTCGTGGATTCTTAAAGTAACCACGAGCTAAACTAATACCTGATATATACAGATATCCGCTTTGTCCAACGGATACAGGCTGTAAATTTTCGTCCAGTATATAAACTTGATGATGATCATAGGCTTTCCCTACGGGTACATAGCCTTGCGTTTGGCTAAAGTCATCGGGAACCCTATAGGCACAAGCACCGATAGTTTCTGTTTGACCATAAATGTTAAATATTTGAGGATTAAGTAGATTAGATTTTTGATTTTTTTGTTCAAATGCATCTCGAACTTTTTTGAGTAGTTGACAAGGCAATAGTCCACCTGAGAACACAAGTATTCTTAATTTTGAGTTTAATAATGATTCTTTGGCAGAGCTTTCTTCTTTGGCTAATTCCAAAAGTATAAATTGCCAAACCGATGAAACTGTATCCAAGACAGTTACTTGTTCTCTTTGAATTAACTCTAATAATTCAATAGGATTTTTTGTGGTGTTATTCGGAGAAATAACTACTTTTGCCCCATTAAACAGAGGTAGAAATAATTGTCGAATTGATGAAGAGAATGAGAAAGATGCTGTGTGTAAATAAATATCATCAGAATTAATGCCGATAATATTATTAAGGGATTTTATATAGCATTCGATTTGTGAATGAGTGATTTCTACGCCTTGAGGCTTACCCGTAGATCCAGAGGTATACATGATATAGGCAAGATCTTGGGGTAATATTTCTGGAGGATAAGAAATTTCTTGACTAGTAGATTGAGAAGATTGATGGATATGATTAGAATCTGTTAGTGCTTGTTCTAGCTTATCTATTAAAACTAATTTAAGTTCTTGATTTGGGAGTGTTTGGGCGAGTTTCTCTTGAGTCAGAATGAGAGATAAGTCGCTTTCTTCTAAAATTATTGATAATCTTTCTTGAGGATAGTTGGGATCTATCGGAATAAACACTCCACCCGCTTTAAGAACGCTAATAATTCCAATAATCATGTCTAGCGATCGCTCTATAAAAATTCCTACCAGAAATTCTGAGGTAACTCCTATTTGTTGTAAATAACTGGCTAGGCGATCGGACTTTGTTTGCAGTTCTTGATAAGTAATTTGTGCTGATGAGTCTTGAATAGCGATCGCTTCTGGATGACGTTCTACCTGTGTTTGTAAAAATTCTTGTATAAACATTTTTACTCAACCATTAAATAAGTACCGTGGCTTAATAAAAAATCAAAATCTCAAAAATCTGATTGGTTTGCGAAGTGGGCGAATCAGATTTTTAAGAGGGTATACCCTTGTTAGTTACCCTTTCTTCAATAGTTTAGGATTACTCTAAGCATATTTTTGCTGATAATGCCTAAAGAATATTGTTTATAGATAACATAAAAGTTGAAATCAACCGAAAAAATTCTATGTTATTTTGTTAAAAGTTATTATGTAGCCATCCTAAATAATTTGAGAAAGCACGCCCCTGTGGGGCGTGCTTTCTCAAATTATTTAGGATGGCTATTCAGCTTTTTGAAGCTTTGTGGGGTAAAGATAAATTTTAAAAAAGCTTACGAAGTAGGCTTTTTTAAAATTTATCTAGGTTTTAAGAAAGCGCAAAGCGCTGTTGCTATATCTGTATTTTTAATTGACTTGAACCTGCATACTTTGCCATTGAGAGAGGCTATAGGTCTTTAGCTGCAAAGCGTGAATCGCACCACTATCAAGATGCTCTTGGATCGCTCCATAGACTAATTTGTGTTGTTTGATCATGGATAAGCCTTCAAACTGTTCGGCAACAACGATCGCGGAAAAATGTTGACCATCTTGATTAGGATCTTCGACCTGAACTTTAGCGTCGGGCAAAGATGCACGGATTAATTCGGCAATATTGTGATGAGAAATCATGATGGCAAAACTCAAAATGTACAAACTGTTCACATTGTGCCACATGGCGAGATCTTGCTTTCCCAGATTAGTGATGCAGGGCTTCGCTATGCATCACTTTCCTGTGGCTTGGCAAAGGTACAGGAAGCCGTATGCTAAGATGTGTAACGCTTTGCCCCATTTGTACTTCAGCTTTACCTCAAAGACTTCATGAAAATTGCAACTTGGAACGTAAACTCAGTTCGTACTCGTATTACCCATGTTTGTGATTGGCTACAAGCAAATCCCGATGTTGATTTACTGTGTTTGCAAGAGACTAAGGTAATTGATGCGGATTTTCCCCATACGCCTTTTACGGATTTAGGCTATCACACCTATATTTACGGGCAAAAGTCCTATAACGGTGTAGCGCTGATTGGGCGATCGCCTCTAGAAAATATTCAAACTGGGTTTGCGTCAGTATTAGGGGAAATCGCTGAGCCAAATTTAGATGAGCAGAAGCGCTTGATTACGGCGAAATTGGGTGATATCCAAGTTGTGAATATGTACGTTCCCAACGGCTCGGAAATCGGGAGTGAGAAGTATGCGTACAAATTGCGCTGGTTAAAGTTATTAAAGTCCTATTTGCAAACTTTATTAGCCCAAAGCCCCAATGTATTAATTTGTGGCGACTTTAATGTGGCGATCGCGGATTTAGATATTTACGATCCTAAGGGACGAGAAACCAAAGTTATGTCCACTGATATTGAGCGTGAGACCTTAGCAGAGGTTTTAAATTTGGGATTTAAGGATGTATTTCGGAAGTTTGAATCTGACGGCGGTTACTATAGTTGGTGGGATTATCGTTCGGGCGGATTTGCTCGGAACCGAGGTTGGCGGATCGATTATCATTTTCTCACAGAAACTTTGTATGATAGAGCTACCAATTGTGTAATTGATATTGAGCCGCGCAAGCTTACCCAGCCTAGCGATCATACCCCTGTAATTGTGACAATTGATTAGAGTATGAAATACCGTATCTTTTTAGCGATCGCGCTTCTCCTCATTTTGATTCTATTTCCTTTGCCAGTATGGGCGGCAAATCCTAGTCAAATCATGGAATTGAAAACCGAAAGAAGCTGTGCCTTTTGTGACCTAAAGTCAGCTTATTTACCTGTTACTAATTTTGACTATCACCATCTACTTGGTGCTGATCTGAGTGGCGCAAATCTGATGGGAACAAGCTTTGTTTACTCTAATCTCAGTCGAGTTAAGCTTACTAAAGCCAATCTTAGTCACACCAACTTCCAGCATACAAAAATGCTGTTAACAGATTTTACGGGAGCCATTTTCGATAAGACCAATTTAGCGGAGGCGGATCTCAATGGAGCTGTTATCAGTGAAGCCCAGATGTCTAAGGCAAAATTATGCAAAACGACTTTACCAAGTGGATTAATATCTAATCGTGATTGTTAAATTCAAAAAAAGGCGGCACGAAGCGCCGCCTTTTTTAAGGAAAGAATGGGACGCAAAGCGTCCCATTCTTTTTATTTGCCAAGATTTTGCAAAGCCGCACCAGTGACTCGACAGATCCGCCAATCGGGAAGAATATCGGCTCCTATGCGCTTGTAAAAAGCGATCGCAGGTTCATTCCAATCCAAAACCGACCACTCAAAGCGACCATAACCCCGCGATATCGCAATTTGAGCCAGATTTGTAATGAGAGCCTTGCCAATCCCACTACCGCGATATTCGGACAGTACAAATAAATCTTCGAGATAAATACCGCGACGGGTGAGAAAGGTGGAATAGCTGGTAAAAAACAAGGCAAATCCGACAATTTGATTTGGCTCGATCTCCGCAACGATCGCTTCAATGCAAGAATTTTCTCCAAACAAATCGGCTTGTAGAGTTTCACTATTGCCTGTGACCTGATCCGAGAGTTTCTCATAGTCAGCAAGCGCTAAGATTAGCGAAAAAATGGCTGGGACATCCTGAATCGTGGCGGGACGAATCGTAAATTGCGATTGAGTCATTTTTTTTAAGATTAATTGAGTGTTGCTATTAAATATAAAACCTCAAAACCTGTAGCGCAGGCTGCGCGTACGCCACAGGTTTTATTAAACAAACTACAAGAAATTTTTTGAAAGGGTTGCTTTGCAACCCTTTCAAAAAATTTCTTGGTTTGGGTTTGAGCGCAAAGCGCTGTAGTTACTGATAAGCTTAACAAAAGTTAATCTTTTAACCCATTTTTCTAAAAATCACTATGAATTTGACTTTGACTCCATCGCAAATACTCCTCTATGGCATCGCGATCGCAGGGGGGCTGGTGTATTTGCCTTATATAGTTGTTGCTTATGGGCGTGTCAGTGTTGGCTTTGACATGAATGCGCCTAGAGCGATGTTCGATCGCCTGCCTGACTATGCCAAACGTGCGACATGGGCGCATCAAAATTCCTTTGAAACCTTTGCACTATTTGCGGCTGCCGCACTTACAACTTACGTCAGTAACTCATCTTCAGAGCAAACTTCGCTCTATGTGTTAGCCTTTTTAGCAGCGAGATTGCTATTTAGTTTGTTTTATATTCTGGATTTGCCTTGGTTGCGATCGCCAATGTGGGCTATTAGCATGGTGTGTATTGGCGGACTATTTTCATCAAGTCTTTTGCGATAAAGAGAAGAGGCGCGATGCGCCTCTTCTCTTTATTTGGACAAAGCTGAAAAGTCAAGCCCATCAATTGGTTTAAAGAACGCTAATAATCTATTAGCAATTTTCGCTACGCCGCCTTCAATATTAGACTCAATATTTAAAGGCATCACAGGATCGTGTAGAGATAGACGCAGCAGAAACCACCCATTCTCATCATCGGAATTGCAAGAAATGCGAATCCCTTCATAATTATTCGGGACGATCTCCCAATTGGATTGGGTTGCCGCAAAGGCTTGTAAATCCGTAATTACGCGATCGCCTAATGCTTTAAAATCCGCTACAAGCATCTTGATGCGGAACTCTTCGCTCTCGATTGGTTCTTGTAAATTAGCAATCAAATCGGTGAGGGAGTTGCCCGCTAATTTCGATTTTGCCAATTCAATCAAGAGCTTACTCACCAAATAAGCCCCATCATCAAGGAAATAGTTTTCCTTCATCGCCCCATGCCCCGAAGTCTCGATCGCTAACCAAGACTCTTGCCCTAATTGATTTAGACGCAGCGACTCATTAATTACATTCTTGTAACCCCGCTTAAAGCGATGATGCACGCCTTCTAAGTCTTGTTCAATAAATTTAGCCAATCCATCGGAAGTGATGGAATCCGTGACAATGGTTGATTTGGGATGCTCTTTAAGAACAATCGCCGAAATTAAAGCAATCAGCCGATTACGGTTAAGCTCTTTGCCAAATTGATCAACCGCCGCACTGCGATCGACATCCGTATCAAAAATAATCCCAAAATCTGCTTGATGCTTGATTACCGCTTCACAAATAGAAGCCATCGCCACCTTATCTTCGGGATTAGGAACATGATTGGGAAATGTGCCATCTGGATCAAGAAATTGGCTACCCGTAATATCTGCTCCTAAAGGCAGTAACACCTTATCTGCATAAAATCCTCCCGCACCATTTCCCGCATCGACAATAATTTTTAAGCCTTTAAGAGGCTGATCATAATGTTCAGGATGATGGACAGATTCACGGATTTTGGTGACAAATTGATTCGCATAGACTGAGATAAAATCCTGTTCGGTGATACTACCGTGAGAAGTTGAGAACGGAAATTCATTCTTTTCGGCAAGATAGAGAATATCGGTAATATCTTTTTTCTCTAAGCCCCCCTGAGCCGTGAAGAACTTTAAGCCATTGCGATTAAAGGGTAAATGACTAGCAGTGAGCATAATCGCGCCATCGCAGTGAAACCCGTCAGTAATGGTACTCATAAACATTGCTGGCGTTGAAGCGATCGCAAAGTCATACACTTGACTACTAAGGGAATTAATTCCTTCCATTACGGACTGCATTAGCTCCGCTCCCGACAGCCGACTATCGCGACCAACGGAAATTAATAAATCAGCAGTTGGCTTCGCTAATTTCTGAGATAGCCAACTCGCAAAAGCTTGTCCTAAAATTTTGGCGATTGTAGGAGTTAGATTTACATCTTCATTGGGAACTCCTGCGATCGCTACACCACGAATATCTGAGCCATTTTGAAGCTTTTTCCAATTAATATTTTGCATCATCATCTTACTTGTAAGCAGTCGCGTGCTATGCGGATGGATAAAGTCTATCAACTTAGCCATAGTTTTGTTGTGCCGTAGGTACAACAAAACTATGGATTTGCCCTAGATTTACTTTTTATCGCAATTTCTAAAAGTGTGACCCCCCGAATAAATTGCTGCGCGAAGCGCAGCAATTTATTCGGGGACTTAAAGTAGCTGACAAGGAATGCGATCGCTTAAAACTGAGGTGACACTTAGATAAGTGTGAATCTCTAAATAAGCATCAGGTGGAGCATTGAAATCAAAATCATTGTCTGGGAATATCGCCCTTTCAATGCATTCATTTGCTCCGCCCAGCAAACGCACAATTTGGATTTGTTGCGTTTGATTTATATATTTATAGGAAATCTCATTTGAGCTATTTAAGTACATGGTTAACATAGTCTTAAATGGGTTGACAATAATTTTTTGATTGGAAGCATCTAATAACCACTATGCCAATGTATTACTGAGTCTAATGGCAGAGAAAATTTTATTTTTCCTTTAAATAAATCATGCTTGCTTTTTGGCAAAGAAAAAGTAAATACTGTATCTTTTTCATTATTAAAAACAACTGAAAGATTACTATTATTCTCTTCAGCAAATTGCCTACATAGAAGCAATTCAATCCTTGCAATTATCTCATCTATTTTACTGTCGTGAGTAATATAGGTGTCTGTTTGCAATATTTGATAACAACTTTGATTATTCGTACTATCACCAGAAATAATAATGGAAACAACTATATGATCATCAACAGTTTTAGAGAAGATTTTAACAGTTTCTCCAATATTTCCAAACTTAACAATATTTATAATCAAGTTGCGAATCATGCAGCAAACCATATCTTTGCGAGCATACACAATAGCCTCACTATTCATCTCAAAAACAACTTGAATATCTTTAGGTAAAGTGATTTTAGTCAATCGCGCAATTGAATCAGCAATCACTTCATCTACCATGAATGTGTCCTTAGTCTCTTTAAATTTGATTGATGTTTTTTCTGTATTATTTAATATATCTGAATCGTTTCTGTGACTAAAGACTGGATTAGTAATTGTGTTAACATACTCACAATTAATTGTTGGAATATTGTTTAAATCACTCATTATTTTATTTAAATTGCTTGGTCTATATAGTCTTAGATGAAATTAATTAATAAGCTGTATTCAGAGAATTACTGAAGGTAATGCACGGTTAATTATATGAAAGCACAATGAGAAAGAACTTAATACTTAAGATTTAATCTATAAATTTATAAATTTTGCACTTTCTTAAAACCTCAGAAACTTTTTAAAAGTATTACCAAGCAATTCTTTTAAAAAGTTTCTTGTATCTCACAAAGATTTAATAGGTAATACCTACTTATCAATTCATTCTTATAGAACTACGATTGAATTAATTTACAAAATGTTGAAGTCGATTGATTTCATTACAAAACTTAACGTTGGACAATGATTGAGTTAATTAAAGGTTTACTCTCATTGCCTTTTTTCTAGTTATACTTCCTTCCCAGCCAAGAGTTAGTGACGCTTCGCGCCGCACCACTAACTCTTGGGTTTTAATGTCTATTTTTGCCTAGGAAGGGAGTAACTGTTGCCATTCTTGGTAGAACACAAAACCAGAAGACGAGTTGCAGCGCAACTCGTCTTCTGGTTTTGTGTAGATTTTGGCAACACACACAAAGTTACAAAGCTTGGCAATTTCTTAAAACGTTACATTTGTCCCATACATTTTTAATACTAATTCCCAAAACTTGAAAAAAATTAGGTGTGCGCGTCTTTGACGCACACACCTAATTTTTCATTCTATTAATGGAAGCTCCTGCTAACCAGCTATTTGGCTTTGCAAGTTTATTAGATATGGCAAAGGCAAGTATTTAAATAAGTTCGCTATGTAAACTCTTAAAGCATTTGTAAATATAGAAAGCAATACTTTTAAACAATATCGTAAGCTTGTAGAAATGTAGATCACACTAATCATAGAAATTTAGATTTCTTAATTCTTGAAATGATATTAATCTCACTCTAACTTCCCAATGTAATCCCGAATAACAGGGGTAAATATCTTAACAACCTGTTGATAAACTTCTCTTTTAAATCTGACTATAGAATCAAGAGTTTTCTCGATCGCCATAAATTGCACCACGCGAAACTCGCGATCGTGAATATCTAATTGGCAATCGGAAGCAGGATGATCCCAATAAAAGGCAAACCAACGCTGTCTTTGTCCACAATAGTTAGCCCATTTTCCTGACAACTTAAGGGTTGGCGGGAAATCGTAATATAGCCATTCAGGATGGATATAGGCTAATACTGCATTATTAATGCCTACTTCTTCGTATAGCTCCCGAAACGCCGCCGCCTGTGGATCTTCACCTTCATCAATGCCGCCTTGAGGAAATTGCCAAGAGTCAGGCACACCCACTCGTTCGCCCACTAGCACTTCGCCTTTCCGATTAAAAACAATAATCCCTACATTGGGACGATAGGACTTTTCAGGTGTCATAGTTTTTTAGTTAAACAAAGCAAAAGCATAGCACTGCTGATAATTTTCAGCCAAAAGAGAAAGTATCATCCAATTAATAGGGGTGTGTGGCTTAGCCGCACACCCCTATTAATTGTTTTAAATTAAGAAATGGTGTAGCCATTTTTTAATTTGGGATTAAACTAGCGCTTTCGCCAATTCAACTTTAATTTCGGCGGGAGCTTCGGCAACAGACTGCGATCGCTTGGGAGTTTGGAGACCGACCATTTCGGCATTGCTTGCCCCGGGGGGAACCATGGGATAGCAATTCTCATTCCGCTTCACACGGAAATCGGCAAACACTGGCCCATCGTAAGCCAAGATTTCGGCTACAGCCGATTGCAAATCGCTAGGCTCAATTACCTTGACACCTTTAATCCCAAAGGCTTCAGCAAGTTTCACAAAGTCAGGCATACCCGCTTCCATATTAGATGAGGAATAACGCTCATCATAGAAACTCTCTTGCCACTGACGCACCATGCCTTGCCAGCCGTTGTTTACCACAATCACCTTAACCTTGATGCCATATTGCGCCAATGTACCTAGCTCTTGGATATTCATCTGAATGCTGGCATCGCCACTAATACAGATCACTTCATCATTAGGCAGAGCCACTTTAGCGCCCATCGCCGCAGGCATTCCATAGCCCATCGTGCCGAGTCCTGCGCTAGAGATCCATTTGCGGGGTCCCGTCTTGATTAACTGAGCAGCCCACATTTGGTGCTGCCCCACATCGGTAGTGAAATAAGCATTCGGTGCTTGCTTGCCAAATTCGTAGATTACTTGTTGGGGCGACAGCACGTTGTCATAGGCCGGGACTTCAAGGGGATAGTCGCTCCGCCATTGATCAATTTGGGCTAACCAATCCTTGGTTTGGATCGTTTCTTCGTAGCTAGTAGCTTCAAGAATTGCTTGTAAAACTTCCTTAACATCGCCCACGATTGGCACTTCGGGCTTACGGTTTTTGCCAACTTCCGCCGCATCAATGTCAATGTGAATGACCTTAGCTTCGGGGGCAAATTTATCAAGACGACCTGTAACGCGATCGTCAAACCTTGCACCCACCGCAATTAAAAGATCGCAACCCTGTACCGCAAAGTTAGCATAAGCCGTGCCATGCATTCCCAGCATACCGAGTGAGAGATGCTCATTTTCATCAAAAGCACCTTTACCCATAAGGGTTGTGGTAACGGGCATTTGAAAACGCTTAGCGAGTTCGGCAATTTCAGGATGGGCCTCGGCAATAAGTGCGCCACCACCTGCATAGAGCAATGGTCGTTTGGCTTCACGGATTAGGGCGATCGCTGCGGCAATCTGATGCAAATGTCCTTTTGCCTTTGGTAGATATCCCGGCAAATCAATTTTTGCTTCAGGATTATATTCAAACTGTTTCTGCCCAATGTCTTTAGGGATATCCACCAGCACGGGGCCGGGACGACCCGTACCTGCAATATGAAAAGCCTCAGCAACAATTCTGGCAATATCTTCAGGTCTACGAATCACATAGGAGTGCTTGACAATCGGTAGAGTAATGCCCCAAATATCCGTTTCTTGGAAAGCATCTGTCCCGATCGCATAGGAAGGTACTTGCCCCGTGATAATCACCATCGGGATTGAGTCCATTTGGGCGGTCGCAATGCCAGTCACCAAATTAGTTGCCCCAGGTCCCGAAGTTGCCACACATACACCCACCTCTCCAGTAGCACGGGCATAGCCATCGGCAGCATGGACGGCTCCTTGCTCATGACGTACGAGGTAATGCTTAATCTCACCTCTCGCCTCAGCCTGATAAATTTCGTCATACACTGGCAGAATCGCTCCACCAGGGTATCCAAAGATATGTTTTACACCCTGCCGTCTCACACTATCGATGAGGGCAAATGCACCCGTAGTTAGCAAAGTAACCTCCTCTAGACTCTTACTCTCAAACTCTTACTCTGTCCAAACAATGCATTTATTCAGATACTTTTTGCTTGCCTACTACACAGTAGTGAGGTTATAGCAAGTACCTTAAGTTGATAATTTTTAGCAATTGTATCGATAATAACATAGACAAGCTGACTAAAAGCTGATATATCACAGCTTTCATTAAGTAGGCAGCTAATCCAGCACAAAGCGCTGTAGACAATATTAATAAACATGTAATATTTGCCCCACTAAAGAGATCTTTAAGCTACAGAATACCGACAAGTCCCATTTGAAAATATAATAACTCCGTGTTCTTCTGTCATATATCCTCCATATAACGTCTCATGAGTGAAAAATCAGAAAAAGATATTCCAGTGAATATCTACCGCCCCGCGAGTCCATTCACCGCAAAATGTGTCTCTAACGATGTTCTGGTTAGACCAGGTGCAGTTGGTGATACCCGTCATATCAAGATTGACATTTCGGGAGGTAGTCTTCGCTATTTGGAAGGTCAAAGTATTGGCGTTGTCCCCCCCGGTGAAGATAAGAATGGTAAACCAAATAAGTTGCGTCTTTACTCGATCGCTTCCACCCGTCTCGGCGATGACCTAGACGGCAAAACCTTGTCCTTGAGCGTGAAGCGATTGGAATATACCAACCCAGCTGGTGAACTTGTTAAAGGTGTATGCTCCAACTTCTTAACCGATCTCAAACCCGGTGATGATGTCAAGCTGACTGGACCTGTGGGTAAGGAAATGCTATTGCCTGATGATCCTAATGCCACAGTCATCATGATTGCTACAGGTACAGGTATTGCGCCTTTCCGTGCTTTCCTATGGCGGATGTTCAAAGAAAAGCATGAAGACTATAAATTCAATGGCTTGGCTTGGTTGTTCTTTGGTGTACCAACTGACACCACCGTACTTTATAAGCCTGACTTGGAATGGATGGCTTATAAGAATAAGCGTAACTTCCGCTACGATGTAGCAATTAGCCGCGAGCAGAAAAATGCTCAAGGTGAAAAGATGTATATCCAAAACCGCATGGCTGAGTATGCTGATGAGTTGTGGGATTTGATGCAAAAGCCTACCACTCACACCTATATGTGTGGTCTTAAGGGTATGGAAGATGGTATTGCTGAATTCATGGTCAAAACTGCGGCTAAGAATGGCGCTGATTGGAAGGAATTTGAAAAGCAAATGAAGCGTGATGGTCGTTGGCACGTTGAAACTTACTAAATAGATTCAATAAAGTAGGGATGCAAAGCATCCCTCTTTATTGAATCTATTTAGTTACTCCCTTGCCAGAGGAAAATTAGACGTTGCGGCGCTTTGCGCCGCAACGCTAATTCCTCACTAGGAAGGAAGTAAACCCAAAGTTATCAGGTTGCATCTCAGTGGGGTGCAACCTGATAACTTTGGGTGATTTGGTTTGTGTAGCTGGGGTCACTTGTATTAGGACAAATCAAAACCCAAGAATCGAATTGCGGCGCTTCGCGCCGCAATTCGATTCTTGGGTTTTGGGTCTTAACAAAAATAGCAACAGCTATCCCAATAACGCCAAAGTGTCGTCATACTTTGGTGAATTAATATAAATACTTTTAGTGAGTGGGGCATATAGTATGGAATTGCTCTGGCTGCTAGTAGGAATAGTAATTGGCTCGATCGCTACCAGTGCTTGTTGGTTTAGTTGGAATTACGCGAAGAAAAAACGCAATCGTAAATTTCGGAAGCGCTCAAATCATTTATTGAGATCCGCATCAATTCGTAATCTGAAATATTGGGCGCAAAATATTCAGCAAAAATATCAAAATCCCCTCAATAAATCTGAAAGGATAGATAATCTGCCCGAACGACCACTTTGGGAAACGATTGTCGAAATCGCGCCGATTGGCTACATTCAAGTAGATCAAGATAATCGACTTGTGGTCTGTAACCAAAAAGCTGCCACGATGATGGGGATTGTGAATATTCAGCAAGGGTTAATGCGTAAGCCTTTTTTACTCCAACTGATTCGCTCCTATGAGCTAGATCACCTCGTTGAACAAACTAGAGTCAATAATGTTAGCTCTCAGGTGGATTGGGTATTTCATCCCGCTATCCCCGATCCTGTCGATCCTGTCCCCCAACAAGGTAGACCCATTCGCGCCCATAGTATTTTTATGGAGCAAGGTCGGGTCGGTATTTTTTTAGAGGATCGTCAAGAGGCGATCGCCATTGTGCAGCAACGCGATCGCTGGACTTCCGATGTTGCCCATGAGCTAAAAACACCCCTAACCTCGATTCGTCTTGTTGCTGAAACCATAGAGCCAAGAGTTGATCCTTCCGCCAAAATATGGATTGAGCGCTTGCTACGGGAAATTGATCGCATTACCAATCTAGTGAAGGATTTATTAGATTTAGGTCAGATGGATGTTGGTATTGCCCCCACTTTAGATCTTAGTAACGTGAATTTGGCTGACTTGGTACAAGCGGTTTGGTTAACTCTGGAACCAATTGCTAACCGTAAGCAAGTAAGTCTCAAATATATGGGGGACGATAATTTAACGGCTCAACTTGACGAATCACGGATCTATCGCCTTTTACTTAATTTATTAGATAACAGTATTAAACATAGTCCTGCACTGCAATCCATTACAATCAAAACCAGTGTGTTAGACTCAAGCATCCTAATAGAAACTATTGATGCTGGTGATGGCTTTCCTGAAGATGCTTTACCCCATCTTTTTGATCGCTTCTATCGGATCGATCCATCACGCACTAGATCGGGTCTAGATCGAGGCGGTAGGGGACTAGGGTTAGCGATCGCTAATCAGATAGTTGAACTGCATCAAGGTACAATCACCGCCCAAAATCACCCTGAGACTGGAGGTGCGTGGATTAAAATCGCGCTCCCATATCAAAAATCATAGATGCATCATGAGTGTAGAAAAACTTCTGAAAGACTATGCGGCTGGTCGGCGCGACTTTGCTAATTCCAATCTCGCTAATGCCAATTTGTTTAATAGCGACTTGATTGGCATTAATTTGACCAAATCCGATTTGCGTCGGGCTAATTTGGTATTGGCTTATCTTAATAAAGTCACCTTTAATAATGCCAATTTATCAGGAGCTAAACTGGGTGGGGCAATTTTAAACCAAGCGATCATGATGAACGCCAATCTCACTGAGTCGGATTTGCATGGGGCCATGTTGCAACGGGTAAATTTGTTTGGGGCGAATTTATCGCTGGCTAACTTGATGGATGCGAATCTCAGCGAAGCCGATTTGCGGAGTACCAACTTGCGAGGGGCGAATTTACGTTGTGCGATCTTAACGGCTACGCTGATGCGCGAAGAACGGGGATATCCGCCCACGACAATGACAGGAGCCAATTTACGCAAAGCGGATTTACGTGGATCAAATTTGAGTGGAGCTGATCTTTCGGGGGTGGATTTATCTGGGGCAAACTTAAGTGAGGCGACGCTCTCACGGGTAAATCTCCAAGGAGCAAATTTAAGTGGGGCGATCGCGATCGGGGCAATTTTTACAGAAGCAAATCTAAGTAGCGCTAATCTGACTGAAGCCAATTTTAAAGGGGCTAACTTGGTTAAAACTGACCTTAAAAATGCCAATTTGCATTTGGCTAACTTGTTTGGTGCAAATCTCACTAAAGCGAATTTGAGTATGGCGACCTTAAGTAATGCAGGACTGATTCAAGCAACTCTGACGGGAACTGATCTATCGCGATCGCTACTTGATGGCGCAAATTTAAGTCAAGCTAGTTTAGTAGAGGCTTATTTAGTAAGAGCTAATCTTGATGGAGCCGATCTTAGTGATGCGGTTTTAACAAGGGCGGAATTGAGCGGAGCTAGCACCGTCGGCACAATCTTTAGCGGGACAACGATGCCCGACGGCAAAATGCATTATTAACAAAACCAAGAAAGAATTGCGACGCGAAGCGTCGCAACTCTTTCTTGGTTTTGCAGATAATGCCCTTAGCCTAAAGCTTGTAAAGCTAAGTGAAAAGCAGTGATGGATTTAGCATCGAGACTAGTATCCGCACTTTGCGATCGCAATAAATCCTCAATCTCTTGGCGGCTGAGCATAACTACTTCTATTTCTTCGTCTTCATCCTGTGCAGGAGGATGTTCTAATTTTGTAAGATCTTGCGCGAGATAAGCATGAATAATCTCGTCGGAATATCCGGGACAAATATAAAAGCCGCCCAAATACTGCCACTTGCTAGCGCTATAACCTGTCTCTTCTTCAATTTCCCGTTTAATTGTCAGATCGTGATCTTCCCCCTCTTCGAGAGTTCCCGCAGGAAATTCCAATAAATAGCGCTGTATGGCAAATCGATATTGCTTAACTAAGACAAATTTGCCATCCGCAGTCACAGGAACCGCTAGCCCCGCCCCCGGATGCTTGATATAGGAATATTCGCCTGTAACTCCATTGGGCAATGTAAGGCGATCGACATGAAAAGAAAATTTACGACCTTGATAACTAAGGCGATTTTGCAAGACTTGAGAGGGTGTGAGATCTGGCATAAATAAAAAGGCTAATTATTTAATTCTTTGATTTTTTAAATAAAAAAGACTCGCATAGCGAGTCTTTTTTATTTATGAGAGGCTCTTTTTGAGAATCTCGACCTTATCTAGACGTTCCCAAGGAAGATCTAGATCATTACGTCCTAAATGACCATAGGCGGCAACATTTTGATAGAAGCGCCCACCTCTAGTGCTGGGCAAATTCTGTAAGTCAAAATTCTTGATAATCGCCGCAGGGCGTAAATCAAAATTATCCTTAACTAGACGCAACAGGGTGTCATCATCCACCTTGCCTGTTCCAAAAGTATCAATGTGCAAACTGGTAGGACGCGCTACTCCGATCGCATAGCTAATTTGTAACTCGCACTTGCTAGCCAGACCCGCCGCCACAATATTTTTTGCCGCATAACGAGCCGCATAAGCCGCACTGCGATCGACCTTTGTGGGATCTTTGCCAGAGAAAGCACCACCACCATGTCGGGCATAGCCGCCATAGGTGTCAACAATAATTTTGCGTCCAGTCAGCCCCGAATCCCCTTGAGGTCCCCCGATCACAAACTTGCCTGTGGGGTTAACCAGATAACGAGTTTCATCGCTAGGCTTAACTGAAGTATCGGCAAAGCTAGGCAAAACCACATGAGTCCAAAGATCAGCCTTGATTCTTTCTTGGACTTTTGCTTCTTCGCTCACCCCATCGATCGCCGCATCATGCTGCGTCGAAAGGAGAATCGTATCGATCGCTACGGGCTTATTGTTTTCATAAACTACAGTTACCTGTGTTTTGCCATCAGGACGTAAATAGGGCAAAGTGCCATTTTTACGAACTACGGATAACTGACGAGCTAAACGGTGTGCCAAAGCGATCGGCATCGGCATAAATTCAGGAGTTTCGTCACAGGCAAACCCAAACATGATCCCTTGGTCGCCAGCACCAACTGCCTCAAGGGCAGCATCTTCTTCTTCACCTGTGCGGGCTTCGAGGGCAACGTTAACGCCTTGAGCAATGTCAGGGGACTGCTCATCAAGGGCTACCATTACCGCACAGCTATTTGCTGAAAAGCCGTTATCTGCGTTGGTATAACCAATTTCAGCAATTTTTTTACGAGCAATATCGACGTAATTGACATGCGCTTTTGTGGTGATTTCCCCAGTGATCAAGACCAGCCCTGTGTTGACCACAACTTCAGCAGCGACACGCGATCGCGGATCTTGAGCCAGTAGGGTATCGAGAATCGTGTCGGAAATCTGATCGCAAATTTTATCAGGATGTCCTTCAGTCACCGACTCAGATGTAAATAAGAAGCGACTAGCCAACTATGTTTCCTCCTAAACGCAAGAAGTTAAAGGCAAATTTTTGATATCTCTTAAATATATCTCTTAAGATTTATCCATCATAGTACAAGGCGTTATTTCTTGATGAGCCTTTAATTGCCGCCAATTGACCGCAATATATAGCAGTGTAAGTTTTGCTTAGGACATAAAACCCAAAAAGCGAGTTGCGGCGCTTCGCGCCGCAACTCGCTTTTTGGGTTTTGGTTTGTACTGGCTAACTCTTGCTTTGCTATAAGCCTAAAGAAGCTGATATTCAGGCAAAGTGTGAGAATCAGCTTTCAAGTAAGTAGCTAGGCGAAATTAAATATAAAAAACCAAAACCTGTGGCGCACGCGCAGCGTGCGCCACAGGTTTTGGTTTTTTATATTATGCCCATATACTTAGCGATCGCCGCGATCGCCAAAATGCCAAAATTAAAATATGGCTTGGAAAATGTAACTGCCTATGGGTATAGTCTGATTAACCCAACTATAGCTAGCCAGTAATGTTAGGACAAAATCAAAACCCAACAGATAATTGCGGCGTTTTGCGGCGCAACTATCTGTTGGGTTTTATGTCCTGACTTAAGTGGCGATAACTATAACTACTTGATTGCCAAAATCACAAAAATTTTCTCAACCAATGGAGGAAAATAGCTTGAAATTTCAAACTACTGCTCAAGAATCCTGTTATGAAAAAGTATTAACGTGGATGCAAGAGATATTTGACAAATGTCCCTGCGCTCGCCAAGATATTCCAGGATTAGGAATATTTGTAGGATCGGCTTTAGTAGAAGTGCTAATTTTTCCTTGGGACGAAAATGATGCAATCATCAATACAAGATCCTATGTGGTAGTAGGAGCCGAATTAAAACCTGAACTCATGCGGTATTTGTTAGAAGAAAATGCCAAGATGATTTTTGGCGCTTTTGGCATATCTCCAGATAATGAAATTCTTTTTGAACATTCGATAGTGGGTTCAACTTGCGACCTCAAAGAATTAGCTGCATCAGTCAAAGCCGTGATGGAAATTGCTGATGAATATGACGATAAAATTGTCGATCGCTGGGGTGGTAAAAGAGCCTTAGATCGGATTCATGCTGGCACTTTGTCTAACAATGGTTGGTCATTGCCGACTTCCTAAAAATTCTGAATTTTTAAAAATCCCTATATTTGACTTAAAAGACACACAGTAAAATAAAGAACCAGATTTTTTAAAGCGTAGCGAAGCCACACTCCAAAAAATCTGGTCAAGCCCTAATCGCCATCTAGCCCAGTTTTATGTCCCAAACGATCGCCGATATTAATGCCAAAATTCAAGCAGGCAAGGCTAAGGTCTTAACTGCTACCGAACTCAAAGCCCTTGTAGCCAAGATCGGGGTCACCCAAGCGACAAAGCAAGTAGATGTGATCGTGACAGGCACATTCGAGCCAATGGAATCATCGGGAGCGGTGATTAATTTGGGGCATACCGATCCGCCGATTAAAATTCGGACTTGCTGGATTGACGGTGTACCGGCCTATGCAGGATTTGGCGCAGTTGATATTTATTTGGGCGCAACCCAAGAAGCCGATCCTAGTGATGAAATGCCCCTAAATCGGGGTGGTGGGCATGTAATTGCGGATTTAATTGCTGGTAAAACGGTGAGCTTTAAGGCGATCGGGCATCCTAATGATTGTTATCCTCGCGCCAACTTTGAAACCACAATTACTAAAGATTCAATTAATCAGTTCTATCTCTTTAATCCTCGTAATCTCTATCAAAACTTTATTGTCGGCGTAAACGGCGGCGAAGAAACTTTATATACCTATTTGGGCCCACTCCAACCTCGCTTAGGCAATGCTGTATATTCCAATCCGGGGGCTATTTCTCCCCTATGGAATGATCCTGATTTGCAATTGATTGGCATTGGCACAAGGATTTTTATGGGAGGTGGTGTTGGTTATGTGGCTTGGGAAGGAACTCAGCACTTCCCCTTGCAAAAGCGTTTAGACAATCGAACTCCTATTGGTCCCGCAGCTACGCTCGCCTTGATCGGTGATGCGAAGCAGATGACTCCCGAATGGGTGAGGGGTTGCTATTTTCGGAATTATGGTGCGTCTCTGATGATGGGCGTTGCTGTGCCATTACCTGTAATTAATGAAGAGGTGGTAGCGAGAGCCTCGGTAATGGATCAGGAATTGGTCGCGCCTGTAATTGACTTTTCGATTCCTCGCCGTGTCCGCCCAATTTTCGGTTCCGTATCCTACGCTCAATTAAAGTCTGGCAAAATAGCGATCGCTGGTACAACGGTTCGCACGGCTCCACTGGCGAGTATGCATTTATCCGAAGAGGCGGCTAAAACTCTTAAGGATTGGATTGTTAAAGGAGAATTTACGCTTACGGAGCCTGTGGCGATGTTGCCAAGCGATCGCACCTTCTTACCGCAAGATGTACGAGGCTTTTAATCCTCAAGAAATTTCCAAAGGTTTGCTTTGCAGACCTTTGGAAATTTTTAAATCCTCAAAAAAGAAGAGAATCGCTAAGCGATTCTCTTCTTTTTTGGGGGCAAGAGTTAGCCATTACAAACCCAAAGATGGAGTTGCGGCGCTTCGCGCCGCAACTCCATCTTTGGGTTTTAAAAGCAATATGGCATAGCCATTTTGCTTTTTGGGGATGAGGACGATGATTACATCATGCCGCCCATACCGCCCATGCCACCCATACCGCCCATGCCGCCCATACCAGCAGCACCAGCATCAGATTTCTTCTCAGGTCTTTCGACAACAAGAGCTTCGGTGGTCAAGACCATACCAGCTACAGAAGCAGCATTTTGCAATGCAGAGCGAACCACCTTCGCAGGGTCGATGATGCCAGTAGCGATCAAGTCTACATACTCACCCTTAAGAGCGTCAAAGCCTTGGTTGAAAGGAAGTAGCTTTACCTTCTCAACCACGACTGTACCTTCTAAACCAGCGTTATCGCTGATTTGGCGAAGAGGTGCGGACAGAGAACGAGCCACGATTTCAGCGCCGATCGCTTCTTCATTTTGCAAGGTTGCTTTGAAGGCTTGCACTTCTACCGATAGGTGAGCGAGAGTTGCACCACCACCGGGGACGATGCCTTCTTCGACTGCGGCGCGGGTGGAGTTAAGAGCATCTTCAATGCGAAGCTTGCGATCCTTGAGTTCAGTTTCAGTAGCTGCACCAACTTTGATTACAGCAACACCACCAGAGAGCTTAGCAATCCGCTCTTGGAGCTTTTCTTTGTCGTAGTCAGAATCGCTAAGATCCAATTCCTTGCGGATTTGAGCCACACGCTTGTCAACATTCACCTTGCTTGCAGCCTCAGCAACAATGGTGGTCTTGTCCTTAGAAATGGTGATCTTCCGAGCAGTACCTAGCATTTCTAGGGTTGCCGCGCTAATTTCTAAGCCAGTGTCTTCAGAGATGACTTGTCCGTCGGTGAGAACGGCAATGTCTTGCAACATCGCTTTACGGCGATCGCCAAATCCCGGAGCCTTAATCGCAGCGATATTCAGAGAACCTCTGAGCTTGTTAACTACTAGAGTTGCAAGGGCTTCACCTTCAACATCTTCAGCAATAATTACTAAAGGAGAACCAGAGCGAGCTGCCTTTTCCAAAATAGGAACGAGGTCTTGGATAACATTAATCTTCTTGTCGGTAATCAAGAGCTTAGCATTCTCGAATTCGACGAGCTGACGCTCATTGTCGGTAACAAAGTAAGGAGAAATGTAACCGCGATCGATTTGCATACCTTCGACAACTTCCAATTCGGTTGTTAAAGACTTAGATTCTTCAACGGTGATTACGCCATCTTTACCGACCTTGTCCATTGCATGGGCGATCATTTCGCCAACTTCAGGATCATTACCTGCGGAAATAGTGGCGATTTGAGCGATTTCGGCATTGGAGTCAACTGCCTTTGCCTTTTGAGCAATCACTTCAACGAGGTGAGCAACGGCTTTTTCGATACCGCGACGAACGCCCACTGGGTTTGCACCTGCGGCAACATTCTTCAAACCTTCGCGGATCATTTCTTGAGCCAAGACGGTTGCGCTGGTGGTTCCATCCCCTGCAACATCATTGGTTTTAGATGCAACTTCGCGGATTAGTTGTGCGCCAGCATTTTCTAGAGGATCTTCTAATTCAATTTCCTTAGCAATACTCACACCATCATTAATGATTTGAGGAGCGCCATATTTCTTTTCGAGAACTACGTTGCGTCCTTTGGGTCCGAGGGTCACACGGACTGCATCAGCGAGAGCATTAACACCACGCTCAAGGGCGCGGCGAGATTCTTCATCAAATACTACGATTTTAGACATTTTAATTAATTAGTAAGTTGGTAATTTGTAATTGAGCTTTTGGCTCTTTTAATGTTTTCTCTATGAGAGCTTTTCAAAGTTAATAGCTAACAGCTATTAGCCTCTATTCAACGATCGCTAAAATATCTCTTTCGGCAAGTAGCAAATAATCTACGCTGTCAATTTTGACTTCAGTGCCTGCATATTTGGAGTACAAAACTTTGTCGCCTGCTTTTACTTCAAGAGCAACACGGCTGCCTTTATCGTTGCGAGAGCCTGGCCCTACAGCAGTTACTTCGCCAACTTGAGGCTTTTCTTGGGCTGTGTCTGGCAAGAAAATACCGCCTACTGTTTTTTCTTCTTTAGTTGCTACTTTAACCAATAGGCGATCGCCTAGGGGTTGTAATGTACCTGCATTTAAAGTTAATGATGCCACTGTGCTATACCTCCTTAGAATCTAATCAGAGTGGACGTTGCAGCAGTAATCCAAGGTTGTAATTTGGGTCACTAGTTGCGTGCTTTAGCACTCTATCTCACTGAGTGCTAATATACTGCGAAATGACTAGGGCAGTAGATCGGCTTACCGTACATTCTTGTTTGTAATCCTGAATAATTTGGGAAAGTGCGCTCAAAGGGGGAGGCTCTCTCAAATTACCGCTTGCGAATGCTTTGTGGAGTACAGATAAATTTTGAGAAAGCTGACAAAGACAGCGTTCTCAAAATTTATCGGGGTTTTAAGAAAGCGCAAAGGGCTGGATTGTCGGGACAACCAATAAATAACATTTGTATAACTTCTATATATCTTTTGAATAACAATTTTGGTGGTTATCTATCTTTTCAAAAAACAAAAAGAATGAATAATGATAGACAGGAAAATTATTATTAAAGGTTTAGCTAAAAATCACTTTAAATTAATTAGAGTTATAAAAATAAGACTATATAAACAATTAATTATAAATAGTTGATTGTTAAAAACAAAATAATATTCTTTTTCTCTAAACTTTTTATATGCAATTCTGCTTATCATTTAACTCGTCGCTAGATATTACTAAAGGAGTAATTTTTTATGTTCTGGACAGCAGATCGGATTTACTCTCAAGGCATTGAACAGGCTCAAAAAAGAATCTATGAATTCTTTTTGGATATCGTGCGACAGAAATCCCCAGAAGTAGTGTTAGCAGAATTTAAACACTTATTCATCAACTTTGGCGATCGCCGAAATCCTGAAATATTACAAGCTCTCGACCAGATTTTAACAGCTTATAACGAGAAAGAGTTTTTCTATACTTTAAGAAGATGCTGTTACATTCTCATTAACAACTGGTCAGTCAGTAGTAATCGTATTTATATTCAATACCTCATTGATCTATTTCATCATCCCTCGATTTCCAAAAAGACTAATTCTAGCAAACTAAAAACTCTAAGGATTTGGTTGCAGCTATTTATTGATAGCGAAGATTTTCAATATTTAAAACTATTTACTTTATATCTTGATGGTGATAACAGAGAGGAGCGTAATTGGAGCGATCGCTTTGCTTCTTACCTATTGGCATATCACTACACTAATCCGACTAGTTCGTTGGAGCAAAGACAGGCTGCTAACTTATTAGCCTATAAGATGAAGGAGAAATTCAAGTTTGACTTGGCGATGTATACTGCCAGAATTGGAGGGGTAGATAGACAACATGGGACTATTAATAACCCCACTAGTTTGAGTGATAATGTTATTAATTTAGTTACATTGTTGTTAACTAAGAAGAGTGTGTTAAATTGCCAAGATTTGTCTAGTCAGTTTGTTAAAAAGAGCAGTCAAGTTTTATATTCTGACTATAAAATCCATCTTTTAAAGTATCTTGACTTTTCGATTGCTGATGCGGAAATATCGGAAACGGTACAAAACAAAATTTATGATAGTTTGTGGCAACTAAAAGCCGAACGTCATGATTTTTGTCCTAATTCTGCTTTGATTTTAAGGACTTCTAAGCATTTAATCCACGATATTACAATTAGCGATCGCGGACATCCCACAGAGTTATTTAATATTTTATTGCATCATACAAATCCCCTAAATCTTGTGGTCTTATTGCTCAAGATTTTGTTGATTAATGATGCGATTCGCCCATATCTAGAGTTGAAAATTGCTTCGATTATTAAATATTACAGTCGATATAGTGAGTCGAAATGTAAGTCGGTCATCGCCTTTATTGATATGTTGAATATTGCGCTAGCGCTTTATGCTGGTGAAACTCGCTATAACATTGTGAGAATGAATCCTTATGTAAGTGATGACAAAAATACTGATGATACGGATTCTCTAATTTCTCAATTTGATATGCAGGAATATCGGATTTTTTCTCAAGCAATTAGCTAAGTAGCAATAACTTAAAAGAGAGAGGCGGCGCACTGCGCCGCCTCTCTCTTTTAAGTTATTGCTACTATTCAGGCAAATAATCTTCATCTAAAACTTGAGATGCTGCGAAAGGAGATGTAACAGGAAAAGCATCTACGGCGATACCTGTCTCCACTGAAGCGAGTTTTCTTGCCTCTAGATAGACATCAGCGAACTCTTCTAGGAAATATCTTTTGAGGCTAGGGCTATTTTTAAAAGCCTTGTGGATTCTTTGACGGTGTTCGACTATGGTGAAGCGCCAACTATTAGATCTTTTGTCGGGTTGGTATTGATATTTGAGTAAGTGCATGAGCAAAATTTTGAGATTACTTTCTAACGCTTGTTTTTGGCTATTACTCATGTCTTCAATTTCTTCAAGCAAATTCTCTAAATCTAAATCCTTAAGATTGCCCTCACGCAGTAGTTCTAAAGCTTTCTCGATCCATAGACAAAAATCTTGTTCATAGAGATCGTGATGGGATATTGCTTGTTGAGGTTGAGCTTGATTTTCTGCTTGAGTTGTGTCAGAGGCGATCGCCATATCTATTCACCCTTATCTATGCTCTTAGTAGTTCAATTATAGCGCTAGCAAAATATCCAAATAAAAAAGAGAAGCGGCGCTTTGCACCGCTTCTCTTTTTTATTTGATAAATTTTTTCAAGCTGTCTAGAGACATTGTGTAGGGAGGATAGCGCCACTTTAGGTCAAAGCGGAAGGAATTTTTGAGAACGCTCTTGCGATGGGAAAAGGTATCAAAACTTGCCTTGCCGTGATAGCCACCCATACCACTATCACCAACGCCGCCAAAGGGAAGTTCAGGATTAGCGAGATGCATGATCGCATCGTTGAAACAGCCACCACCAAAGGAAACTTCTTGGAGAATACGCTCTTGATTTTGCTTGTTGTTGGAAAATAGATAGAGCGCAAGCGGCTTCGGTTGAGCATTGACAAAGGCGATCGCCTCGGAAAATTGGTCATATTCTAAAATTGGCAAAATCGGTCCAAAGATTTCTTCAGCCATGATTTTGGAATTAGGTGAAACTTCGTCAATGAGTGTAGGCGCGATAAAGCGATCGCCTTTATCACTTTGTCCACCAATGAGAATTTTGCTTTCACTTTTACTTTGATCGATTAGATTAAAGAGGCGATCAAATTGGCGATCGTTGACGATCCGCCCAAAATCTGGAGTTTGTTGAGGATGATCACCAAAGAAAGTTTTGACATAAGCAACTAACTTCTCAATCAAAATTGGCTTAATCTTTTTTTGAATTAATAGATAATCGGGCGCAACACAGGTTTGTCCTGCATTATAGAATTTCCCCCAGATAATTCGCTTGGCTGCGATATCCAAATCACAATCGGAATCAATGATACAAGGGCTTTTGCCCCCCAGTTCTAAGGTAACTGGTGTGAGATGCTTGGCGGCAGCTTCCATTACGATTTTGCCGATCGCTGTGCCACCTGTAAAAAAGATATGGTCAAATTTTTCGGTAAGTAAGGCTTGATTAGTTTCGATGCCGCCTTCGATGGCAAGTACAAAATTGGGATCGAAGTTTTCGTTAATGATTTTAGCGATCGCCTTTGAGGTATTTGGTGTATTCTCCGATGGCTTGAGGATAGCGCAATTACCTGCGGCGATCGCGCCAATTAAAGGCTGAATCGTGAGAACAAAGGGATAGTTCCAAGGGGCAATGATGAGGACTACGCCCAAAGGTTCTGTATAGATGTAACTGGAACTAGGGAAGAGATTGATCGGTGTGCCGACCTTGAGAGGCTTCATCCAAGACTTTAGATGTTTGATGGCATATTTAATTTCCGAAAGAGTGCCTAAAACTTCGCTTCCATAGGCTTCGATCGCAGGTTTTCGCAGATCGGCATGAAGGGCATCCAGAATTAGCTGATCATTCTTTTGAATTATATCTAAAAGCTTCTGAAGTTGAGCAACCCGAAAATCATAGCTTTTGGTTTTACCAGTGGCAAAAAAAGCGCGTTGTTTGGCGATCGCCTCTTGAACATTAATGTCCGTTGGATTGCTCGTGGGATTACTTGTTGGGATTGCGACCATAGTTTTGTAATTTCCGTAAAATTGCTTCTACCTAAAGGTTAACCTACATCACTTTGCGATCGCGCCTAAACCAAGAAAATTTTTGAAAGTGCTGCGATGTAACACTTTTAAAAATTTTCTTGTAGTTCGTTTGATTGGTAATTGCTGTATGTTAATTTTTAACTTATATAACCTATAAGTAGTTCAGTGCTTGTGTCGCACGCTCTGGGGGCAACATAAGATTCTAGGTTTTAAATTTACTCTGAGCTACTTATTCAACAGCCTATGAATAGTACAGAAAACTATGGCAATTATTGGCGGCATCTTAATCATCATCGGTATTGTTCTGTTTTTCGTGCAGAAAAACTACAGCACCAAGTTACAAAGTATTCGCTCGGCAACTGGTTCTACTATTGCGGAATTGCAAAACATTGCTGGCGCGATCGCGGGTGAGATTGGAAGTGGCAATCTACGGGAATATGTGAAAGTGCGGGGCAAAATCTGCACTGATCATCCTCTCATCTCCGAATTGAAGCAATCTCCCTGTGTTCATTACACCATGAAAGTTGTGAGGGAATATGAGGAGCAACATGTCACCCACGATAGTGAAGGTAAAAGCCGTACCGAAACTCGGCGAGGTTCCGAAACTATATCTAGCAATAGTCAATCTATTCCATTTACATTACAGGATCGTTCAGGAGAAATGATTGTTAATCCTGACGGTGGCAATATTGAGACAGTGCAAATTCTGGATGAATTTCGTTCAGAAAATTCTAGCAGTACATCTATATCCTTCGGTGGTTTTACTTTATCCACGGGATCTAACTTTGGTAATGGTAGACGCACGATTGGTTATCGCTATACCGAGTCAATTTTGCCCTGCGATCGCGAAGTTTTGGTAATCGGTACAGCCGCCGATGAGGGAGGTCAATTAACGCTTCGCAAACCGATTCAATCGGACAAAAAGTTTATCATTTCTCTCAAGAGTGAAGAAGAACTCGCCAAGTCTACTGCCAATGCTGTTCAAGGGTTCTTTTATGGAATGGTTGGCTGTTTGGCTAGTGGTTCGGTGTTATTGATTTTAGGCTTAATTCTCAAGAAATAAAAAAGGCGGCGCATTGCGCCGCCTTTTTTATTTCTACTTTACTCACTAGTTAATTTCGACAACGCATTTCTAAAGTCATCCTCTTCTAGTTCTGCAATTTCATACTGGGGTTCAGAAGGGTAAAAGTTACCAAGTGCTGCTTGTAAGGTTGGATCTACCTGAATCTTTGGCATAAATTGCTCACCGATCGCTACTCTCAGCATTTCGCTGTTGTGATAGAAGTATTCTTGCAGTAGGGGAATGATGCGGTGATACCAAGTAAATCGTAGATCTTCGATGGTATCAACATTCATGAAGTAACTATGCCCAATTTGGTAATCGCGCCCGATGAGGAGGGTAATACGTTTGTTGAGTTGGATGAGCAATCGATCCAGTTTGATGCCATCGATAACTTTCTCTGTGAGCAATTCAGGGTCGGGTTTGAGTTCAATAAAGGTAAATCGGCGGCGGAGGGCAATGTCTAGGAGTGCGATCGAGCGATCGCTTGTGTTCATTGTTCCTAATATGTAGAGATTTTTCGGTACGCCAAATTCTTCTTGGGAGTATGGCAAGGTAACTTTTAATTCGTTACGCGCTCCTATCCTTTTGTCATCTTCAATCAGTGTAATTAATTCACCAAAAACTTTAGCAATATTTGCTCTGTTGATTTCATCAATAATAATCAAATATTTATTATTAGGATCTTCTTTTGCCTCTATACAAATTTTCTTGAATACCCCATTGACAACTCCATAACTAACTTTTCCTGCTTCATCAGGTATAGGTTTAATTCCCTCTACAAATTCTTCATAAGCAAATGATTGATGGAAAGTCACAAACTTAAAGTATTTTGATTGAAAAATATTTACTTTTTCTAGATTATTTTTTTTGATGTTCAATAGTTTTAGGTATGTGTCATACAAATTCTCTCCTACATATTGTTTACCTAAGCTATTAAGATGTATTTTAGCTTTATCGTTAAAATCAAAATATTCTTGGCAATATGAAGTCAGGTATTTATCAACAACATTCAATCTATCAACTGATTTTCTTGTTATAAAATGAGATGGACAATTTTTTGTAAACCAGCTTTCACTTAAATTTAGTAATGAAATAGAATTATTGTTCATATAAACAGACAACATTAATATTTCCTGAGTACTCAAATTTTTTATGACTTCTTTTGAGAAAACTAATTGATCAGATAAAATATCTTTTGTAGTTTGATTAGCTAAATATGTCTTTCCTGTTCCTGGTGATCCATAGAAAATTACATTACTTGTGTAATTAAGAAGTATTGACCCATACTTAAATTCACCTTCAATATTTATAATCTCATTCTCAGTTGGAAGAATACATTTGTATAAGAATTCAGTAATTTGGTATGAGTCAATCTCTTTGAATTCTATCTGTTCATATAAAAAACTAACTAGGTAAGTATTTGCAGCACAAATACCTCTTGGTCGATATGGTGAACATCCAAAATATTCTGATAGATTCGCAATATCTATCCAATTTACTATAGGTAAAATTGTAGATGGTGAGTACAGATACAACAGTTTTACTGCTAAGCGATTATTCCTTGATCCTAAATTTCTTTCAAAAGCTAAATCTACAAGGTTTTCATTATATGTATATTTAGCATCATCAAGATCATCATCAAGATCATCATAACGATTACGTCTAAATTCTGATAGAATTACGTCTTTAATCTTTTCAAACCACGGATTAATATGAGTTTTATATTCATTATATTTATTTGAAATACTGATTCGTGGGGCTAGTAAATCAGTTTTGTTAGTTAGCCAAAATAAGTAGCCATCATCGGAAACAAAATCTTCATATTTTAAGTTTGGTATTTCTTCTAGAGGAAACTTTTCCAAAAAACTTTGATGTAGACGATATAACTCATCAGGCATTGTTTTAGGATTTTCTTTCAGCCATTCTTGAAGTGCAACCCGCCAATCTTGATTAAAGCTCATACATTTTCTTTACATACAAAATTATCTTCAAACGCTTTACTAGCTTATCATGCCCTTTTAGAATCTTACCTTTTACCTTAACAACTCATACTCAGCCTGCTAGGGTAAAATCAAAGCATACAAATCAAAGCTTACAAAAAGTCTAAACTTATGCCTCAAGTTGTCACCCTAGAGCAAGTCTTAGAACTAGCCAAGCAACTTTCGCTTGTAGATAAAATTAACTTAATCGAAAAAGTAACCCCTGAAATTAAGCGTGAACTGTACATAAAACCTAAGCCTCGTAGATCTTTGCGTGGTTTGTGGCGGGGCGCTAACATCAGCGATAACGACATAGCTGAAGTCAGAAAAGAAATTTCAACAAACTTTCCCCGCGAGAGTATTTGATGAGCAATGCAGTAACTGATACCCATGCCTTAATTTGGTATTTAGAAGACAACCCAAAACTGAGTGAAGCGGCTAACGAAGTTTTTGAACAGTGCGATGGCGGCGAGATTGTGATTTACATTCCAACAATTTGTCTAGTTGAGATTGTTTATCTGCAAGAAAAAGCCCGCATTTCTAGCGACTTCAAAAATCAATTAGATGAGGTTCTAGCAGTTGGTGATACTGGATTAGTTCTATTTGATTTAACTTCTGAAGTGGTTGATGCTTTAGCGAAAATCCCCAAACAGGCAGTTCCTGATTTACCTGATAGAGTTATAGCAGCTACGGCTTCTCATCTTGGTTTACCTCTCATTAGCCGAGATCACCGAATGCCTCTTGTTGGTATTCCATTAATTTGGTGATGACTATGTTTATAAATATTTCGCCTGAGAATCTTCCTCGACCTTACGAATTTGCGCCAGTTGCAAAATAGCCGCCGCCCTCTCAGCATCTTCATTTTCTACACGAGAAACAAAATCCAATAACTCTTGATGCTCCACTTCCGTAATATCACCATTTTCATTTTGTTCACGCAAATAATCAAGCCGTGCTTGGTCATCTGGCAAAAGTCGCCGATCTATAACTTGCAATAACAACTCTTCAGAATTGGGTGATATTAAGGTTTGAGATTGCCTAAGTAAATTATTTAATAAGTCAATTACCTCACTAAGCGACTCATCAGGTAATTGCTCAACTAACTGCATAACTCTTTGGCGATCGCCTGTTGATATTGCCATTTCATACTCCTTGACTATCTGCAAAAAGCCCTCTCAATCTATCTACTAGCTTATCACGCTCTCCCTGCTTGCTCAAATCACCACAAAGATCAATAGTCGCCGCCGTAATCGTCCCACCTTCTATATCAAACCTAGATCTAAGCTCTGACATCCCCACCACCTGTGGATAAATTAGCATCACATTCGGGCAATTGTAACGTTGAGCATAGGCATACATTTGATAAAAATCCGCTTGTGAAACTCCCAACTTGCGATCGCCTTCTTGCAATCTCTTATACTTCGTATCCATAATCAAAGGGAATCCGTCCTTGTGACGCATCACTAAATCTGGCTTGAGTTGAAAGACTTGATCATTATTACTATTCTTTGCTAGATAACGCACAGCACCCAACGACTGTGGCAACAAGTCACAATCCTGTAAGTGATTTGGCAAAATTTCTTGACGATGGCGAGATATGAAACTAATCACGAACTCCTCAAACAGCTTATTCATATCCAACGCAAAAGCAAAAGTCTGGAAATTGCCACTGGATAATTGCAAACTCTCATTTTCTAGAAATAACCGCGCCAGATTTAAAAGCGGCTCAAAGCGTTGATTTAAGCGCGTAATTGGAATTAATCGTAAATCTTCAATATTCACCCTTGGCAATAAAGTTACCTCTTCCATCCATTGCTGCAACTCATGCAACATTTGGCGATTATGGAAATTGCGCGTCAACTGATACAGCCGCTCCACCATATAGCGCAAAACCCGATTTAGTTGATTGTCCACCGTAAATTCATCAAACGTCACCGCAAATAAATGCTTACGTTCAGGGCGGCGTAGCTGTTCAGTTAAGTTCCACTTCCCTTTGAGAACTGGTAAAGTATCACTCACAGATTGATAGTTCCGAAAAGCTCCTCTTTGCCACTCTTCCAAAAGATTCATCGCGTATAATCGTGTCAAAATCTCAAACCAATCGAGATCCTGTTGACATAGAGAAGCCAGAGAATATTGCTTGACACTCAACTGGTGAGTATATTCCAGCATATACAGCAAATTTCGCACCGCTTCTTGCTTTGGTGTTGCCGTATTATTGCGATACATTTTCGGCAAAACTTCGACAGTGCGATCGCCTAATCGAAATACACCCACATATTGCCGTGCTTTTAGCTCCCGTTTGCCATTTTGGATAGTCAAGTCAAATAAGCGATCGCCAATTATTTTTTCTAACTTAGCGATCGCTTCTTGCTCTCGATCTGTCCAATTAAAACCATTGCTCAATTCATATTCAAACAAGGATAGTTCCACAATTTCTTGCCCGTTCTTAACCTATAGCAAACTCGGTTGCAGAGCGAACTCTAGCGGGTTGAAAGCCTAAAACTATATCTTGGTTCGGTACACCTAATTTCACTAACTCGTAAGCAATACCACCTTCAGTACCATCATATTGAATCCAAATCTTTCCATCCTTAATATCCAGATGTAATAAACATCCGTAATCTCTTATATCATTACGTTTCCAACCCACATAAACTAGTTGATAATGGTCATGTTCCACATCAAAAATCGTCTGAGCTTCAACTTCCTTTGATGATCGCATAGAACGCTCTGCTTTTGCTTGCATTAGTTGTTGAATATATTGTCTATATATAGCTACTTTATCCATTGTGCAATGCTCTCCTTATTTAAGTCCTAAACCAAAAAATTTAGTTGACGAAAAGAAAGACAAATAATTGTTTCAATCTAAAAATTATGCTTCTACAGATGGAAAACCATCCGTGGGACTCCAGAAAAGCTTCTTGGTAGGTTCTTTTTTTACATGGGCATTAAAAGCTTTAATAGTTAATGCAGCCAGCAGAGTCATTGTCGTAGGTCTAAAAATATGCTCTTCTTTCATAAGAAAATCATATAGAACAAACGAGGGACTTTGGGGATCAGGATTACACTCATCCTTCCAAATACTTTCTAGTTCTGCAAAAAACTCTTCTCCATCGTCCATAGCTGTATTTAGAATCAAAAGAGCCGCAAATCCCATAGCAGCACTTTTTCTACCTAACTTTTGAGTCGCCTCAAAAGCTGGAAATATCACATCTACATATTTTTTGCCATGTAAAGCGATACTTCTCTCAGCGTACTGTCTGTTTGTGAGAATGAACTTATGTTTATTCTCATGCTCTGTTTCTATCCATGCCTTATGCTGTTTAGCAATAGCTGAAAATAGGGGAGCTTTGGGAAGCCCTTGAAGATTCATCAAATCTGTGACAGTTCTAGGTTTCCCAATATCAATAGTCCCAAAAGCCTCATCTTCTTCGATACCTTTTATGACAAGCGTTTTAAAAGCTTTGCCACTATTTACACAAGCTGTCAATCGATGTTGTCCATCCAGCAAGCGTCCAGATTTAGAAAAAGCAATCGCTTCACCATTTAACATCCATTCATTGTTCTTGAGGCTGCTGGTGAGTCTTTTGATATGATCTTTTTTTAGTGGGCGATTATCCCGATTATGTTTTTCAAGAATCTCCCTTGCTAGTTCTGGTGTTATTTCTGCAACTCCAGATTCAATATTACTTTCTATAAATCTAATTTTTTCCATTCAACTATATATAACTGTTTAACTAATTTTGCTTAGTACAGGACAAAAAGCTTAAAACGCTCTCCCAGCAAGGTTTTCAGTCAAAATGCCTGTAATCAATACTGGGTAAGGGTTTCAGCCGATTTCGTCGTTTCATTTTTATTTTTTGTCCTGTACTAAGCTAATTTTGTATAAGTAAAATATTTACTTAGTAATTTGACTTTGGCTGATCCCTACTAGCTCACTTTTCTACCCGTCAAACATTATTTTATCACAAAAATAAGTGTTTAAATGGCAAACTAATATATAAACGAAAAGCACCCAGAGGGTGCTTTTGTCCTAGACAAATTAGGAAGTTTTAGATTTTGCTTCGATCGCTTCGAGGCGACTCTTTAGCGATTGATTATCCTTACGCAATTGATCGAGTTCCTCACGTAATTGTTTTAACCCTGCATCCTTGCCGATCGCCTTCTGCACTCGTTGAATTGCTTCATCGGCAACTCGGCGCACCCGACCATCGGGAGTGGAATCCGATAGCGATCGCAAGACCCCAATTGCGCCAGCGCTATCGACTTGCCCCAATGCCGCAACCACTGACATTTGCGTTAAGAAGAAGGTTTCCTGCGCGATGATTTGCAAACGATTGAGAATCTGCTCGGTTTTGGGCTTTGTTTGCGATTTGCCCATTGCACCGAGAGCGCGAATGGCGGCAAGACGTAAGGGCTGAGGCACATCAGGCTCCGTGTATTTAATCACGGTTTCTAAAGCTTCGTCGGAATCTTTAATTTTCGCTAAACCAGCGATCGCGCCTGAACGCACTACTTCATTCCATCCCGAACGCTCCTTAAGTACGGTTTGCAACAGCTTCACCACCTTAGATGGTTCGCGATCGGCACTGAGCGCCGCCGCCAATTCACCCGTCAATCTGGCTGCATTTGCCTCGACCGTGTAGCTAGGATCGCCTTTCTTGATAAAGGGCTTGATCAAGTCCAAACTCTTCTGCACCTTATTTTGGGCTAAGCCACTGAGAACGGCATTTCTCACCTTGGCATTAGGATCTTCTAATCCCTTTGCTAAAGCTTCAAAGGCTTGATCGAGTTTAATCGTTGCCAGATTATCGGCAATTTCTACCCGCACGCCCCAGAACTTTTCATCAATGAGGGCTTGACCGAGAGCTTTCACCGCTTCTAGCCCGCCTTTTTTTGCAAGAGCTTCGGCGCATTGAATACGGGCGAGGGGGTCGGGGTCAAATTGCAAACCTGCTTTGAGTTCCGCTACTCCATATTCGAGGGTGACCTGTTTGAGATAATTATTGCCGCGATCGAAGCTAATGTATTGAGGTTTTGTTTTTAAAGGGAAGTAGAAAGCCTGTTCTTTCTCAAATACTTTAACTGTAAAAACTTGTGGTTCTCCCTCTTCAAAGCCAAAACCAATGGGAATCTTCAGATCAAAGAGTTCATCTTGAGTTTGAGCAACTGTAACCTTCGCCAAGTTGTTATCACTATCCCAGCTATAGCCCACCTTATATTCAGGATGTCCACCTCGGAAGACATATTGATCGAAAAGGAACATACAGTTTTTGCCTGTCGCTTCTTCGATCGCCCTTAATAAATCAATGGTTTCCACAGTTTTGTGAGCATTAGTCTGTACAAAATGATGAATCGCTTTCCAGAATAGAGCATCACCTAACTCGGTGCGGAGCATGTGATAAACACAGCCGCCCTTCTCGTAAATGTGGCGATCGTATAGCTCGATCGCTTCTCGATAGACATGGGTAACCATCGGACGACGGTAGCGATCGCGATCTTCGGCTAGATAACTTCTCGCCTCACCGAGACGATAATAGGCGGCTTCTTCGGCTCCATATTCATGATCTGTCCACAGCACCTCTGCATAGGTGGCGGCTCCTTCCTTAACCCAAGCGTGTGACCAATGCTTAATCACCAATAAGTCGCCAAACCATTGATGGGCGAGTTCATGGGCAACGAGGCTTTCGCTAAAGCGATTATCCAGTGCGGCTCTCGCATCGAGAACACAGCGATCGGTTAACAGAGTTGCGGAAGTATTTTCCATTCCGCCGAAAATAAAATCCGCTACACAAACCTGTGCATATTTCGGAAAAGCATAATCGTAACCATACTTCTCACTGAAAAATTCAATCATGCGCGGAGTTTTACCCATTGTCAAGATCGCTTCTTCTTGACTGCGAGATTTATCCACATAGTAGGTAACGGGCTTCCCTTTCCATACATCCTTAACTTCAAGGAAATCACCGATCGCTAGGGTCATCAGATAGCTAGGATGGATTTCCTTTTGCGACCAATGATAGGTCTTCTCTTTTTTATAATCCTTAACCTCGATCAGTTCTCCATTAGAAATTACCGTCAATTCCTTCGGCACGCGGATCGAGATTTCGGAAGTGGCGAGTTGTCCGGGGTAATCAAAGCAGGGGAACCAATAGCGCGAATCCTCATCTTCTCCCTGTGTCCAAACCTGTGTAGGTTTATTGGGCTGATGTTCCGTTGGTTTTACAAAATAGATGCCCCGTTGAGGTTGCTCGGCAGCATAGGCGATCGCAATTTCTAGCGGTACACCTGCGCGAGTTGGCTCATTTAGATAAATTTTTAGAAATTCGCCATCATAATCAAACTTGCTTTTTGTCTTGTCAGGATCGGGCTTGGCTTCGATCTGAGTATTAATTTCGACATGATCGATCCGCAAATTCACTGCATCCAAGGTCAAATCGCTAATCCCATCACGCACAGGATTAAGGCGGATTTTGCAAGTACCTGCGATCGCTTGATTGGGAATGTCCAGCACTAAATCGAGGGCAATATGCTCAACTTGTCCTGGGCGATCGGGATTGTAATGAGGCTTCGCCCCCGGTAACTGAAAAGATTTATGCTTTTTCGATTTGTCACTTTCTCCGTCCCAAAAACCTAATTCCAAATGGCTTTCCCACGATTTGCGTGTCATAAAACTCAATCTCTAACGTTGGCTTTGATCTTTTAATATAGCAGTTTTCATTTTGATGTATCCAAGCTGAAAATCCAGAAAAGGACAAAATGGCTATGCCATTTTGTCCTTTTCTGGATTTTCATTTGCCCTAAAAACAAGAAGTTGCGGCACGAAATGCCGCAACTTCTTGTTTATTAAACTTTGGGTAACTGGTACTGAGCAATGATTCGCTTCGCAAATTCAGGGACATGAGCTTCGAGCTTTTTGGGATAGTTGCGGCGCACGTATAGATAATTGCGGACAAAATGGGAATCTAGCGAAAATCTGCCATATTCCAAGCCTTTGGGTCCAATCTTATTCACCACAAAGCTAATGATCCAAGCTAACCAAATTGGCAAAGTTACCGCTTGATCGTATGCCGAAATACCCTGCTGGACTGCGGCGCGGCGATCGCCACTAGAGATCACAGGCTGAGTTTGTAACTGATCCTTGATTAGCTCCAGCATCTCTTTGCCCGTCTCATTTCGCACCACGATCCATTGCCAGCCAAAGGTTGCGCCCATATAGCCCACCACAATATCCGCGAGAGCATTAGTATAGTCAAAGCAGGTCATGCAGGATGGCGCAAACACATCCTTGAGTTCCTTGGTATTTAAGCCAAAAAATGGCACTAACTCAGTCGAGCCGTCGGAATGCTTGAAATGCACATTAAAATCCTGCATGAATTCGTAATGTACGACCGTTTCAGGCGATCGGCTGGTGGTATCCAGAAATTTTTGCAAACCTTCTCGCGTTACGTTATCGGTGCAGGGTGTGCCTAATACATAGAGTTTTTCTAAGCCTAATTCTTTCTCCACAGTTCTCAGAGCCTGAATCTGACAACCAACACCGATCGCCAATAACCTTTTAATTCCCGACTGCTCGATCTGCTCTAGCACCGAGAGATTTGGTGAAAGGGTGGGTTTATTCACCCGCGCGGCAAGAATTTCTTCACGATTTCGGGCAATGATTGGCTGAGGCTTAAAGCGATCGCTAGGGCTAGATTGCACACAAACCACACCATCGACTAGCCCTTTTTCGAGCATCTCGATCGCTAAAGTAGACACAATCCCTGTCCATTGCGCCCCCTCGATTGGCTCAGTTTTACGGGCGGCGATCATTTCTTGATGCACACCGAAATAAAGCTCTTTTTCATTATCAAGATCACGCGATCGCCCGTGGGATTGCGTCTCTAGTTCATCAATATGCTGCGTGATAAACGCACAAGCCTCTTTGACATAATGAATGTAATAGGTATCACAAAGACCACATTCACTGCATAGTTCTTTAGCGGGGCGGCGCTGCGTATCTGGGAGAGCTTTTGCTTTGCGATGGGATGGAACAACCGACATTTTAATAATTTTTACTATAAAGATCTGTGTAGATCATATAGCAATCCGAAAGGAGTTTTGGAAAGCACACCCGAAGGGCGCGTTTTCCAAACCTTAAATGGGAATCACAATCGAAACAGTTGTACCAATATTTTCTTCACTCTGAACTTCGATGTCACCGCCATAAAACTCCACTAGAGTTTTAGCCAAAACCAAACCTAAACCCATCCCCTGTTGTTCGTAAAAACGTCGCTCAAATTGCATATAAGCACCAATATTGGCAACTTGTTCTTTATTCATCCCTCGACCATGATCGCGAATGCTAAATAACCACTTAGAGTCAACTACACTACTACTCATAGAGATCTTAGAACCTCTAGATGAGTATTTAAAAGCATTATCCATTAGTTCTTCTATAATCTTGCTCAAATCGTCGGAAGAAATTGCCAAATCAAGATCGTTGATTTCTATCTCTAGATCTTTTGATCGCTCAAATTCCCTAGCCTTCTGCTCGCCTATACTACTAATCACGAGGAGAACATTGCAGGGATAAGGAGAAGTAAATCTAGCTTGACCTTGCGATCGCAACAGCAATAATTTGCTGTAGAGTAAATAGTTTTGGATTAAGCGATAGAGCCTTTCCGCAGAGCGATTAATGCCATTCGCGTATTCGTAAACTTCGCTCGACATTAACTCTTCGCTCTGCATCATCATTAACTCTGAAAGCCCCATAATTCCAGAGAGTGGAGTTTGCAGTTCATGGGGAAGTGAGAGAGTAATACTGCTCCGCAAAGCCTCCATTTTTTCTTGGATGAGTTGATTAATCGCTTGTTGGCGATTGATGCGGACAGTAATTGCTTCAATTAATTCATCCTTAGTGCAAGGCTTCTCTAAGTAATCATCCGCTCCTAAAGCCATCCCCTTACGATTACTGCGGCGATCCATCATCGAAGTTAAAAACAAAAAAGGAACCGTACTAAGATCTTTATCTTGACGCACTTGTTCGAGAACTTCGTAACCGTTCATGATGGGCATCATCACATCACAGAGAATCAAATCAGGTTGTTTTTGACTAGCTAAATACACCCCTTTTTTGCCATTTTCCGCAGTTATAACCTCAAAACCTTCTACCAATAAAATATCTTCCAGAGAATCTCTTATGAGGTCTTCGTCTTCAATGACTAAAATTTTTGTCATAACTTTAAATATTTGCTTTAGATTTTATGTTACCCATATTTCAACAAGCAATCACTGTTGATTATAGTTTTTTTTCGCAATAACTCAAGATAAACTTCCCAGTCTAAAAATAGATATTAAAAACCCAAGAATTAGCTGTGCCGCCCGAAGCGCTGCACAGCTAATTCTTGGGTGGGAAGAGAGTAGGTGTTTTATACATACTTACGGTCAAGCATAATTGTAAAAATGGCTCCCTTAGGCTGGTTATTCGCTACAGTAATTGAGCCATTGTGCGCTTCAATTGTCATTTTACAAAATGAAAGTCCTAAGCCAATTTGTGATAGTCCCAGCACGATATTGCCTACTTCATACTTTTCAAAAATTACCTGTTTCTGCTCTGGACTAATGCCCATACCTTCATCAATGACTTGAATTTTCACAAGATCTGGGCGATCGGGATGAGCAGGCAAAGTTTCGACACTTAAAATAACAGAGCTATCCTGTGGGGAAAACTTAATAGCATTATCAACTAAATTGTCTAAGACACGTCTGATTAGATGCTTATCTCCCGAAATATAGACACTTTTCTCTGGCAGTTCGCCGATGAGTTGAATTTGTTTACTAGTTGCTAAGGGTTCAAATCCATCTAAGACAGATTTAACCATTTTCGTCATATCAACCTCAGAGAGATTAAGCACCAATTTCTTAGCTTCAATTCGACCGATGGTCAGAATATCGTCAATGAGTAGCCGCAATTGGGCAATGGTTTGGCTGATCTGTTCGATGCGCTTTTTGGAGCGATCGGGGACATCTAGGGTTTTGAGTGAGTCACAGCCTAGCATGATGCCGATGAGAGGGTTGCGGAGATCGTGGACGATGGTTTGCATCATTTCTTCGCGCAAACGCATGGTGTCTTGAATGCGATCGTATTGAGTTTTGATGCGTAACATCGATCGCACGCGGGCGCGTAACTCTGTACTATTTATAGGCTTACTCACAAAGTCGTCTGCCCCAGCATCAAGACAACGTGCCAAATCCTCTTTATCCGATAGGGCAGTCACTATAATGATCGGTATGTGACAGTAAAGAGGATCGGTTTTGATGTTTTGGCAGACTTCGATGCCATCCATCTCAGGCATCATGACATCCAGTAAAATTAGGTCAGGTTTAACTTCGGGTAAAGACGCGATCGCTTCTGCCCCATTATCTTTGTAGTGCAGCTCATAGCCCTCTTTAAATAATAAAATTTCAACTACGTCAAAATTAGCGGGTTCGTCATCGACGACTAAAACTATAGGTTGATTTCCCATGCTGATAGATTTCGGGGCAGCGTGCATTGCTACTTAAACGACTATAGGGGACTGCATTACAATCAAAAGTCGATTTTTTGAGGAGTGGCGAAGCCACTCCTCAAAAAATCGGGTTCTTGATTAAATAGCAGAATCCATAGCTTTTATTCTGACAGATTTTCCTTTACGATAGCTTGAGATATTTCTCGGAAAAAGTCATGGCCTCGGATGTCAAAACTTTAGCGGCGATCGATGTTGGGACAAACTCCATCCACATGGTAATTGTCCAAATTAAGACCTCGATTCCTAGTTTCAGCGTCATTGAATCAGAAAAAGCAACGGTGAGATTAGGTGAGCGCTGCCCTCAGACAGGGAATCTGACAGAAGATGCCATTCATCGTGCTATAGAAGCTCTAAGGCGATGTCAAGAAATCTGCCGCACCCAAAGAGTTGAGGAAATTGTTGCCGTCGCCACTAGTGCTACTCGCGAGTCTCCTAATGGGACTGATTTTATTCGGCGTATTTACGAAGAATTAGGATTGCATGTGGAAGTGATCTCAGGGCAGGAGGAAGCTCGCAGGATCTATCTGGGGGTAATTTCGGCGATGGAACTCAAGGATGAGCCACATATTTTGATTGATATTGGTGGTGGCTCGACGGAGATGATCTTGGGGGATGGGCGCGATCCGCTATATCTCAGTAGTACGAAGATTGGGGCGGTGAGATTAACGGATTTATTTATTACCTCCGATCCCATATCACCAATGGAGTACGATCGCCTATTAGGTTACATTCATGGTTCGATTGAGCGTCCTACCGATGATTTGAGAATACTTCTCAAAGATAATTCTGAAGGAAAGCTCTTAAAAGCGATCGGCACATCAGGAACCATCGAAACTCTTGCCTTACTCCACGCAAAGGAAAAACTGGGAACGATTCCTACCTCCATGCATGGCTACGAAGTCCCCTTTGCAGACTTAGAAAATATTGTCTGGCGATTGCGGCGAGCTAATTTAGAGGAACGCACGGCTTTAGTACGACAAAAACGCGCAGAAATTATTTTAGCGGGAGCTTTAGTTCTTTTAGAAACGATGCGCTTGTTGGGAGTTCCTAAAATCATTCTCTGTCAAAGGGCTTTGCGCGAAGGCTTAGTGGTGGATTGGATGATTCGTCACGGCTATATTGAGGATGGATGGCGCTATCAAAGTACGATTCGCGATCGCAGTATTCTCAAATTGGCGGATAAGTATGGCATTGATGTGAAGTATGCCAAGCAGGTTGCCGAACATGCCTTGAGTTTATTCGATCAAACGAGAGGGATTTTCCATGAGTGGGAAGACGATGAACGCCATTTGCTGTGGGCGGCTGCCATGCTGCACAATTCAGGACATCATATTAGCCATGATGCTCACCACAAGCATTCCTATTATTTAATTCGCAATGGCGAATTGTTGGGGTATACAGAGTCAGAAATTGAAGCGATCGCCAATCTTGCTCGTTACCATCGTAAGAGTGAGCCGAAGAAAAAACATGATAATTTCCAAAGACTAGGCAATGAGCGTCTCAAGCTATTTGTGCGCCAAGCCAGTACTTTTTTGCGCTTAGCGACGGCTTTGGATCGGCGGCAAATTGGGGCGATCGCTTCTATTCGCGTAGTTTGCAATCCCCGCACGCGCACCTGTGGTCTAAGTCTTTTACCCCGTCAGCATCATGATCCTTGCACCTTAGAGCTTTGGAGTCTTGATTATAAAAAACAACCTTTTGAATCGCAGTTTAACGTTACGCTGTCAGTATCATTAGAGTAGATAGGTTTGGCGCTTTGCGCCAAACCTATCTACGGAGATTTTGTTCTTAGATCTGCTTGGTGAAAATCACTAAACAGATCGGTTGAGGTTTTGTTCTTAGATCTGCTTGGTAAAAAGCACCAAACAGATTTGCTTAGATTTTGTTTTATGGAAGGGTCTCTCTCTTTAATCATCATTATTGCGATCGTGGCGGGGATATCTGCTCGTGTCATTGCGAATTTTTTTCGCGTACCGAGTATTGTCTTTCTGCTGATTTTTGGCGTAGCTTTAGGGGGGAATGGGCTTAATTTAGTGCAGCCTCGTCTGTTAGGGGATGGCTTAGAAGCGATCGTTTCTATTTCTGTGGCTTTGATTTTATTTGATGGTGGCTTAAATCTTCGATTACAGGATCTCGGCAAAGTATCCGCCAGCCTACGCAATTTGATTACGATTGGAACGTTGATTACTCTGATCGGTGGCGGTATTGCCGCCTACTGGCTCAGTGAATTTCCTTGGACGATCGCCTTTTTATATGCAGCGCTAGTGGTCGTAACTGGACCCACGGTAATTAATCCGATTGTCGAAGAAGTAGGACTCGATCGCCGCCTTGCGACTATTCTCGAAGGAGAAGGGGTGCTAATTGATGCGATCGGCTCTGTCCTTGCCGTAGTTGTGCTGGATGTGGCGCTAAATCCCACAGAGAGAGCCTTTGCCGTCGTCCAAGATTTAGGAATACGCCTTAGCGTGGGCGGTACTATTGGCGCGATCGCGGGCTGGCTCTTAGGCAAATTTTTACAAAAGGCAGCCTTTCTTGCGGAAGACACCAAAAGTGCGGTCGTCGTGGCCGCCGTATTAGGACTTTTCGGCATCGCCCAACAAATCCAAAGTGAATCGGGACTGACCGCCGTAGTGATGATGGGAATTGTCTTACGCGCTTCCGAAATCCCCAATAGCCGAGATTTACTCAAGTTTAAAAGTCAGTTAGTGGCTCTTATTGTTTCCATTCTATTCATTTTACTATCCGCCAATCTATCTATTCCCAGTATCTTTGCTCTTGGTTGGGGAGGTGTGCAGACAGTTCTATTTATGATGTTTATTGTGCGCCCGATCAATGTAATTGTCAGTACATGGAATAGCAGCTTCTCTTGGCGACAAAAAGCTTTCCTATCATGGTGTGCGCCGAGGGGAATTGTTGCGGCTTCCGTTGCTTCGCTTTTTTCTATTCTCCTCACCGAAAGAGGTGTTAATGGCGGCGAGTCCATTAAGGCGCTAGTATTCCTGACGATCGCCATGACTGTATTTTTGCAAGGGCTATCTGCCAAATTAGTCGCGAAACTTCTCGGACTCAATCAAGGCGATATTTCAGGAATAGTCATTGTCGGCAGTAACCCTATCGGAATTTTAGTCGCGAGGCTATTTCAGGCTAATGGACAAAGGGTAGCGCTTGTCGATACCAATGCCGAACTTTGCAAACAAGCTGCGGAATACGATATTCCTGCCTTTGTGAGTAATGGACTCGATGCGCGATCGCTTGCCGAAGCTGGGCTGGACTCGGTGGGAACCTTTGTAGCGCTGACCATTAATACCGATGTGAATATTGTCATCGCTCAACTGGTTGTTAAGGAATTTAAGCCTCCAAAGGTATTTGCAGTTTATATCAAGGAAGCATCTAATATTTCTAATACTAATAGTGAGACGGAAGTGCAGCAAGCCTTTAGCTCTCGTGTTCCTATTAAAACTTGGAATCAATATATTCTTCAAAGAGAAGTGCGTGTAGGCGAAGTATTACTGACAGCCGAGGATCTGCCCGATCAATTAGCGAGTTTTAATACGATGTTCAACACAGGCATACTGTTGCCATTACTGTTTGAGCGTAAAGATAAATTACAAATCGTCTCGGCGGACATGATTTGGGAAAAAGGCGATCGCATTGTTTATCTGCTCTATACACCGAAAGCACTACCTCCAGTTCAACAGGAAGCTTTGCCACCGAATACTCTCGATATTACGCCTATAGTTCTTTCGGATCTTGATATTGCTCAAAAAACCAGTGATTCTAGCAATTCTAAAGTGTCTAAATACAAAAATAGTGATATCTCCTCTAATCCCGACTACTTCTTGCAAATGGCAAAGGATATTCTCAACAAACGTGTTTAGAATATCCTTTGCGCTCAAACCCAAATTATACAAATGAAGAAATGGCTATGCCATTTCTTCATTTGTATAATTTGGGTTTGGTTTTTAAATCGCGTGCAACGCTTACGCGATTTGGTATTAAGAGATTTATTAAAAGTGTTGCTTTTGCAACACTTTTAATAAATCTCTTGTGGTTCATTTGTTCGGCAATTGCGGTAACGATGTAGAATCTAAAAGAATTTCTTGTACTTTCACTAAAAACAATATTTCCTATGTACGACTGCATTGTTGTGGGAGCAGGTCCATCTGGCGGTTCAGCATCCTATCATTTGGCAAAACGAGGACGTTCGGTTTTGTTATTAGAAAAAGAGAGCCTGCCTCGATACAAGCCATGTGGTGGTGGGGTTTCGCCAATGGTGCAGGAATGGTTTGATTTTGATTTTTCGCCAGCAGTTTCCCTGAAGGTCAATAAAATTCGCTATACATGGCAAATGGGCGATCCCGAACTGGTAGAACTAACTTCTAAGGAGCCAGTCTGGATGGTGCGCCGTGATGTTTTTGATCATTATTTGGTGCAGCAAGCGCAAAAATTGGGGGTAGAACTTCGTGACAATACAGGCGTAACTGGACTTGAGTGGAAAAGCGATCGCTGGTTAGTAAAAACTGAAAATGATGTCTTTGAAGCTAAATATGTGATTGCGGCGGATGGCGCAAAAGGCTCCATGGCTAAATGGCTAGGCTTTAAAGAACGCAAACGCCGCATGGGAGCCGCCCTAGAAGTAGAAGCGCCCCATCCTGCTCCTGATGTTAGCGCCGCTCATTTTGATTTTGGCTCTGTACAGAATGGTTATATTTGGAACTTCCCCAAAGCGGATGGCTATTCCATTGGTGCTGGAACTTTTATCGGCGGCGAAAAGCAAAATCTCAAAGAGATTGGTGCAGCCTATGCCAAGCAATTTGGAATTGATATTACTTCTATTAAGCAATTTGGACATCCAATCTGTTTATGGGATGGCAATCAGGCTCTCCATACCCAAAATGCTTTGCTAACAGGAGAATCAGCATGTATTGTCGATCCCTTTACGGCTGAAGGAATCCGTCCTTCGCTCTTGACGGGAATGTATGCAGGTCAGGCGATTGACCAAGCGATCGGTGGCAATACTGATGCGCTCAAGCAATATACTCTCAAAGTTCAAGAAGAGTGGGGCGAAGATATGGTGTGGGCGCAACGCATTGCGAATATCTTCTATCGTATTCCTAGTTTTGGTTACAAAATGGGAGTTAAGCGTCCTAGCGCCAGTCAACGTATGGGCAAGATCCTGTGCGGTGAAATGCGCTATCGCGATGTAGCGGGTGCTGCCATCAAGCGGCTCACCAAAGGGTTAATGGGTATTAGCTAACTTAGAAATTCGCACTTTAGCTCACTCAAAGTGTGAACTAAAGTGCGAATTTCTAAGTGAGAGTGAAGCCAAGAAATATTTAAAGAAGCTTGCTTTGCAAGCTTCTTTAAATATTTCTTGGCTTTTAAGAATTCATAGGATGGATAAATGAATAAAAAAAATTATCGATTGCTATTTCTCTCTACTCCCGTTGGCGCTCTGGGGTCAGGGATTGGCGGCGGCGTGGAATTAACGCTGCAAAATGCCGCAAAAGCACTTATCGCCAAAGGACATGAAATTGAAATAGTCGCTCCTGAAGGTTCGATTACGAAGGTGGCGAAACTGACTCAAATAGCTGGGAATGTCCAGATTCCAGCCCAAACAAAAGTCGGCATAGATATGGTGATGATGCCGCAAGACTCCGTTCTAGAGAATATGTGGAGCTACGCAAGGGAATCGCAACATCAGTTCGATTTGTTATTTAACTTTGCCTATGACTGGCTACCGCTTTATCTGACTCCATTTTTTGATCGCCCGATCGCCCATTGGATTAGTATGGCTTCCCTCTCGCCTGTAATGGATGCGATGGTGAGCAAGACAGTGCAGCGTTTCCCCAAGGCGATCGCGGTCAATACTCGCGCCTGTGCTGATACTTTTAGCGATGGCGAGCGCTTGATGATTATGGGTAAGGGGATTGATGTAGCGCAATATAAATTTGTCGCTCAGCCCCAAAAGCCAAGTTTGGCATGGGTAGGACGTATTTCTCCTGAAAAGGGGCTAGAAGATGCCGCCGAAGCAGCTCAAGTAACGGGACTTCCGTTACATATCTTTGGCTTAATCCAAGATCATGATTATTGGCAACAGATTCAAATTTCCTTTCCTCAAGCCGAAATTCATTACGAAGGATTTCTATCCACTGACGCACTGCAACATAAATTGGGGCAATGTAGTGCTTTACTCATGACTCCTCGCTGGGTTGAGGCGTTTGGAAATGCTGCGATCGAGGCGTTTGCCTGTGGTGTGCCTGTGATTTCCTACAGCAGTGGTGGACTTACGGAAATTGTGCGTCATGGCAAGACGGGCTTTTTAGTAGAAATGGGAAGTGTGGCGGGATTAATTAACGCAATTTCACAATTAGCTCAAATAGATCGCTTGACCTGTCGCCAACAGGTGGAAGCAGAATATTCTCTGGAGGTGTGGGGCGATCGCTTAGAGCGATGGTTTGAAGAGCTAATTACAGCGCATCCTTAGTATTACAACAAAGAGAGAGTTGCGGCGCTTCGCGCCGCAACTCTCTCTGGCGTATTATCTATTTAGTTTTAAGATTTCACGAAAGCTGCTGATGCTAAGTTTATTCTCATTAAAAGGAGTAGACGAGCATGGCATCACTTCACCAGCCACTATGGGCTTTGTCCTTTGAAGAAATTTATGAATCTCTTGGCACTGCTGCCGATGGTTTATCTCAGAACGAAGCACAATCGCGATTAGAAAAGTTTGGCGCAAACGAATTACCTGAACCCGCCCATCGACCATTATGGTTAAGGTTTACCGATCAGTTAAGCCATTTTATGGCGCTCTTGCTATGGGTAGCAGGAATTCTCGCCTTCATTTCCCGAACCCCTGAACTCGGTTGGGCGATTTGGGCAGTCATCTGGATTAATGCAATCTTTAGTTTTTGGCAAGAGTTTCAAGCGGAAAAAGCCCTATCCGCTCTCAAAAAAGTCTTGCCGATGCAGGTCAAGGTCTATCGCGATCGCGAACTCAAGCAAATACCAGCCCGAGAACTAGTGCGGGGCGATGTCCTGCAATTGGAAGAAGGCGATCGCGTTCCTGCCGATGCCCGATTAATTTCTGCCGAAAGTTTATATCTCGATGTCTCCGTGATGACAGGGGAATCTTTGCCTGTGGCGCGAAGTCCTTATCCTGTGCGTCTGCGGGAGTCAGTATCAGTACGTGGTGGCAAAACCATGCTCCGTCAAGGCGAACAGCCCAAGCAAGAAAAGGTCAGTCCTTCGGAAATTGCCAATCTTGTCTTAGCGGGTTCGACGGTGGCAGCAGGGCGGGCTGTAGCGGTGGTTTATGCGACAGGAGCCGATACAGAATTTGGGCAAGTGGCGCAGCTAACCACAGTGGTCAAGCGCGAACCCAGTAGCCTTGAAATACAAGTAGCCCTAATTGTGCGGATTATCACCGCGATCGCGGTCAGCATGGGCGTAATTATCTTTTTGCTAGCCTACTTTTTGGTAGGTATTGAGGTAAAAGAAAGCTTTATTTTTGCGATCGGCATCATCGTTGCCCTTGTGCCAGAGGGCTTATTACCGACCGTCACTCTATCCTTAGCGATCGGGGTGCGACGGATGGCGCGACACAATGCCTTGGTAAGGCGACTATCGGCGGTGGAATCCCTGAGCGCCACAACGGTTATTTGCACTGATAAGACAGGCACATTGACCAAAAATGAAATGACGGTACGTTATCTGTGGTTACCTCATCCACCCGATGCGGCAATGCCAGTTCCCCAGCTATCGACCGATAAGCTACCATCAGCACTGATTGAAGTTACAGGCTCGGGCTACGATCCCAGCAACGGTCAAGTTATTCTTCCCGATGATTCCGAAGTTGTATGGAAATCTAAGATTTTATTAATCGGTTCTGCTCTTTGCTCTAACGCACGGTTAATCCATCTTAACGCCCCTAGTCGTTGGCAAGAGATTGGCGATCCGACCGAAGCAGCGCTCCTCGTGGCGGCGGGTAAAGCAAATCTCAATTTAGAAGTACTTCAAAAACAGTATCCACGCTTACGAGAACTTCCCTTTGATTCCCGTCGGTTGATGATGACCGTGGTATTAAATTGGCAAGATTCGGAGCTATGGTCAAGTAAATTCCCGAATCTGGCTTTTACCAAAGGCGCACCCTTGGAAGTTCTCAAGCATTGTCATGGAATTTTGCGCGATGGTCAGGTGCAGGAACTAACCCATGACTATGGGGAGGAAGTGGTGAATGCTAATGATGATCTAGCTCGACAGGGATTTCGGGTGTTAGGACTGGCGGCGCGTCAAGGTGGACAGGAACTGCTGGATCTTAAGGCACAGGAATTAGAACAGGATTTAATCTTTATTGGGCTAGTGGCGATGTTCGATCCGCCCCGTGATGAAGTGCCGAAGGCGATCGCCCAATGTCATCAAGCAGGCATCAAAGTAACGATGGTCACTGGTGATTATGGGCTAACTGCCGAAGCGATCGCCCGTCAAATTGGCTTAGTCAGTGACAAAGTGCGGGTGATCACAGGCGCAGGATTAGAGCATCTCTCCGATGCCCAACTGCGACAGGTCGTCAAATATCGCTTTGGTTTGGTATTTGCCAGAATGTCCCCCGAACATAAATTACGGTTAGTTCAAGCCTACAAAAGTATTGGCGAAGTGGTAGCGGTGACAGGCGATGGTGTTAATGATGCACCTGCGTTAAGGGCGGCAAATATCGGTATTGCGATGGGTCAAAATGGAACGGATGTGGCGCGAGAAGCTGCCGATATTGTCTTGACCGATGATAACTTTGCCACCATTGTCGTGGCGATCGAGCAGGGTCGGACGGTTTATCAAAATATCCGCAAATTTATGACCTATATTTTGGCATCCAATGTGGCGGAACTCGTGCCATTTCTGGCGATGGTAATTCTCAAAATCCCTCCAGCCCTAATCATTATGCAAATTCTGATCGTGGATTTGGGAACAGATATTTTGCCTGCCCTTGCCTTGGGAACTGAGTCCGCCGAAATTGGCACGATGAAATTACCACCACGCAGCAAATCACGACCTCTACTCGATCGCTCCTTACTCTTGCGAGCTTACTGCTTCCTTGGCTTAATCGAAGCAACCTTAGGAATGATGGGTTTCTTTTGGGTATGGCATAGCTATGGCTATGATTTCAATGCACTTCAAGTGATCGCTCCCAATATTCTCTCTCGCACAGCTAATCCAGAAATTACTTTTATCTATGCCCAAGCCACGACCATGACTTTAGCGATTATCGTAGCTTGTCAAGATGGAAATGTTTTTGCCTGTCGCTCCGAAAGAACTTCTATCTTTCGCTTAGGATTATTTTCTAATCCTTTCATCTGGCTAGGCATTGCTACTGAATGGATATTGATCCTATCAATCATTGAAATTGCCCAATTAAGGCAGATTTTTTCTACAGCGCCTCTGACAACATGGCAATGGTTATTTTTATTAATCTGTCCACCCATTTTATTAGGCATGGAGGAATTGCGTAAGTTGTTTTTGCGTAACAGAAAGCAAAAGTCGTGAATTGATTAGGACTTACGCAAAGCTAAGGAATTTATTGGGTTTTGGGTAAGTCCTCACTAAAAATGACGTAGCCATTTTTAGTTTTGGTATAAGTTTTATAGAAATGAAACCTAGAGTAGTCAATGAAAATCCAAACTGTTGATCGCGATTCTCTGTTTACGCGCTTAGACTTTCGCACTAAGTTAGTGGCGATGCTATCCATTACCATCCTCGCCTTTCTTTGGGAAAGCCCGATCGCTGGTGGGATATTGACCCTAAGCGTGCTACTAGCCTGTGCGATCGCGGGAGTCAGACTGAACTATTTAGGAACTCTCTTAAAAGTAATGATTCCTTTTTATCTATTTCTAATTTTGAGTATGGGATTTTTTAACGTCGAACAGGTGAAATTACTAACCCACAAAACCGAACTTACGAGTATCTTTACCCTACCGTCATCGTGGTGGCTCATTGGCAACTCCAAAATGACCTTAGAAGGAACTCTCTATGGTTTAAATATTGTCTTCAAAACCCTGACGATGATCTTGGTGATTCCCTTAGCGATTTTTACAACGGATGTCAATCAAATGACCGTGGGTATGGTACGCGCTAAGATTCCTTACAAGATTGTATTTATTTTTTCCTCTACCTTGCGATTTGTTCCACTTTTATTAGAAGAAGTGCAATCGATTATTGAATCCCAGCGTTTACGGGGGTTAAATTTTGAGAAAATGGGAGGAATAAAAAAGGCTCAAGTTTATGCCAAAGTTGCCGTACCTTTAATTTTAAATTCGCTGTCTAAGTCTCAAAAGTTAGAAGTAGTTTTGCAATCCAAGGCTTTTTCGGGCAGTTCTCAACGTACCTATCTCCATGAATCTGATTTAAAAAATACCGATTACCTACTAATGTTTGGCTCTATATTTTTCTTTCTTGTCGCGATCGCCCTATACATAGGTTTCGGAATTGGCAAATTTGCGTGGCTAATTTACAAGTAATTACCAAAAGAGTAAAAGGGGGCGCTTTGCGCCCCCTTTTACTTGTTATTGGGAGACCTTGCTTCCGCCGCCTCCCAATATCTACCAAAAGAGTTAAGACGGGGCTTCGCGCCGCCTCACAATAACTTGGTTTTATGGTTTCAAAACTCCTATGGGTGATCTAGTCTGCTAGAATCAGGGCTAGGTATTTACCCTAATCTGTAGTTCATGCCCCACAAGTTGGGGATAGTTTGGGAATCTCTTAAGAGTCACGTCACCGCCATGATGCAATCGGAAAATCTTCGTCAACGTGCCGCCGTATTGGGTTTGCAGGTCTTTAGCAAGCGCTCAGCCGTTCGGCTTGGCATCGTAACGCAAATCTGGCTAGATGTCGATCAGCGCCGAGTTACTGGAGTAACTGTAGCTGAGCGCTTTGTGCCAGGTACACCGATCGGCATTGGTGACACCTTCTTCATGTCTCTCGACAATATCGATTTATTAGGTCCCGATGCCATCCTCGTCGATGATGAGTCCGTCCTCGAAGATATTTTAGTTACCGAGCGTTTCACGAGCTTGATCAACAACGAAGTCGTAACCGAGTCTGGCGAGCCACTCGGTAAAGTACGCGATTTTAAATTCGATCCCGAAACAGGCGACCTCCTATTTTTGATCGTCGCTTCCATTGGCAATCCAATTATTCCCGCCAGCCTGATTAGTACCTACGAGCTAGATGTCAATGAAATTATTGCCGTAGGTCGCGATCGCATTATCGTGACTGAGGGAATGGAAGATCGCATGACCCAGCTTAGCAAAGGATTGCTTGAACGCCTCGGACTTGGCAAAGCTCCTTGGGAAGATGAGTTTGAGGATGACTATATGCCTCCTACGACCACCATTCGGGACAATGCGCTATCGTCAGGCACTCGCAGCAGCTACTCCCCCCCACCGCAGCAACAACGCCCCGTCTATCGCCAAGAGCAATCTTGGGATGATGGCGATAACTGGGCGGAGGAACGTGTTCCCGTCAATCCACCGCCACAACGTCGTCAAGCTAGAGCCGAAATGCGCCCTGAGCCATCTCGTCCGATCGCCCCACCACCGAAGCCGATCGACAATTACGATGACGATTATGATGATTTTGAGGATGATTATCCCACCTCCTCCAAGCCTGATTTTCGTAACGAAACCCAACAGCAAATCCGCGATGCTTGGGGCGAAACCAAAATTCCTGACAAGTCCAAACAACGCCTTCCCGAAGAGGAATTTGACGAAATCTAATGCTACCCCGTGACCTATTGAATCATGTTGAAAATCGCGACACCCTTAGCCGCCTATTAGATTTAGCCGATCGCGCAATTCAAACATGGGAAGTTGTGTGCAGTGATTTTCTTTCACCCCCTGAAATTGCGGAAGCAATGATGGTTTTTGGCAAAATGACGGAAATTCATTGCCTAGCTTGGGGCGGCTACGAGCAAGCGGAGCGACAAAGATTGGCGATCGCCCGCAGTGAGTTACCGCTTGATCAATCTCAAGTCAGCCTTACGCCAATTTCAATTTTGGGAAATTTCCTCTTTGATACCGCAACCCATCGCGATTTTCTCGGAGCCTTGCTTGGCTGTGGAATCGAGCGCCAAAAAGTAGGCGATATCAATGTCTTAGGCGAAAAGGGCGCACAGGCAATCGTTGTTCCTGAACTAGTGGAATACTTGCAACTGCATTTTAATCAAGTGCGGACTGTTCCCGTTAAGGTCAAGGCGATCGCTTGGGAAGAGTTAAAAATTCGCATCCCTGTTACCAAAGAACTCACTTCTACGGAAGCATCCTTGAGACTCGATGCGATCGCCTCCTTCGGTTTCGGCATGTCGCGCAGCAAGATGGTGGACTTGATTAACGGTGAAGATGTAAGGGTTAACTGGAAAACAATCTCTCAGCCTAGCTATCAGGTTAAATCAGGCGATCTCATTGCGATTCGCGGCAAGGGGCGCGTTACCATCGGTGACATCATGATTACTAAGAAAGAGCGTTATCGAGTCCAAATGACGCGATCGGTTTAATTGCCAAAACCTGTAGCGTACGCGCAGCGTGCATTACGGGTTTTGGTTCTGGTTTTTAATTTAGTTCTGCCCCTTAGCAATTCCAAATTTTAATATTATCACTCCAACAACTGCCTGCTGCTAGCTGGTTTCCATCTTTAGAGAAATTCACACATAGAATTGGATGTACTCCCACCGAAAGAATACCGATCTCCTCAGCAGTTTTAGGATTCCATAGTCTAATCGTGCGATCAATACTTCTACTAACTAAAATTTCGCCATTAGGACTAAATGCGAGCGAATTAACCCCCGCCGTATGCCCTTTTAGGGTTGAAATTATAGCCCCTGTCTCTGGTCTCCAGAGCTTAATTGTGCAATCACGACTACCACTAGCCAGCAAATCATTAATTGGACTAAAGGCTGTACAGGTAATGACATCACTATGTCCTGTAAGTGTAATTTGTGATTGGATTCGCCAAGGATTCCATATCCGAATTGTGCAATCGTAGCTACCACTGGCTAAAAGATCGCCTGTTGTGTTGAAAGAAAGAGCCGTTACATAGGATGAATGCTCATTGAAAGTGCGAAAGGTCTTATTAGACCATAGATCCCAAATCCGAATGGAATTATCATAGCTACCACTGGCTAACAAACGATTGTCAGGGCAGAATGCAAGGGAACTCACATAGGCTGTGTGGCTCTGAAAAGAGATGGGTTCTTGCAGTTTATCTAAACTCCAAACAAGTACTTTGCAATCACTGCCACCACTAGCAAGATATCGATCATTATTACTAATGGCGACGGCAAAAATATCACCTACATGTCCTTTTAAATTTAGGATTGATTTTCCCGTATTAGGATGCCACAAGCGCACGAAACTATCACTCCCCCCACTCATTAAATTGCTGTGATCACTATTAAAAGCCAAATCGTGAACGCAACCAGAATGGCTAGTAAAAACACTATTTAAAGACCATTTTTTTATTTTTTGTCTGAGCTTTCTATCATCATTGTTTTGTTGTTCAGATAATAATGTTATGAGATTTTTATTGGAATGTATTTGCTGATTTTGAGTAGCTTTAATAATATTGATGTAAGGTGCGATTACATTGATATCAAAATAACGAGAAGTTAAGATTTTTTCAGAGCTTAATAATCTTGGCAAATAATAGGGGTTTAAGTGGAGGTAATACCAATCAGCAATAAATGCCGACATAAGTTCTTGAATTGAGATAATAATCTGCCGAATAATTCTCAGAGATTTTCGTTCTTTTATTCCTGAAGATACTAAAATGTCATAGGATTCTTCCCAATACCATGTAGGCAAAGTAAAGTTAAGGATGTAATTACTATATGGTAGCCACAATCCCAAATGAAAATAAGCCTTATAATCACTGATGCTACTATGCAAAATCAATGTGGGAATATGAGCTAAAATGGGTTGTAATTGTTGGATGTCACTATTGCCAATTGCGTTATAAAAATAATCATCATGAAACTCAATAGGACATTCTTTACTATCAGGGGGATAATTAATGCTTAAAAACATTTTTAAGTCTTCTATCAATTCAATCTCAAGATTTTCTCTTAATTCGGGAATACAGCTAGGGCTTGCTTTTAAAGGTGATGAAAGAATCAATAATCGATGTTTTTCAGCATTTTCATGGAGAATGCGATCACTAATATTACGACTAAAGTTTGATGAAATATTACTTTCGTATAGATTTTCTATTATATTATTATCATTTTTAGCATTAGATATAACTTGCCACTCACCTAGTAATTCCAAAATGACTTTACTAAAACTAGGATTAGTTCTATCTATTGCTTTTAAATAGCGTGGATCAGTAATAATTTCAGACGGAATTAAAAACACCTCATTATTTAGATTGAGAGATTTTTGGTTTTGAATAAGTTCCTTTAAATTCTTTTCTAATATTTTTGCTGCGTCATCTAAGAACTTTGTCAAAACTTCTATAACTTCAGAAGGAAGTGTCATAAATACCTTCTAAAATTTCTCTTTGGATGAATTCCTTAAAACCAATGTCTGTGATTAAAGCTAACAAGTTTTTAGCAATCTTGATCAACCTGCGATCGCTATATAGCCCACCCATAAAAGTTATTAAAATTAGCATAGATGTCTGATTTGTCCTATTCACAATACTATCATTCTTTTATTAGGTAATACTCAAACACAAAATGATGTAGCCATTTTGAGTCTTCAAACCCCTGACTGAGTTTAGTTTTAATTAACAAAAGTGTAATGTCACTTTTGTTAATTGATATAAGTAACGGAGCATAATAAAAAATCAGCCCTAAAACTTATAGTCCATGCCCATCGTGCGCTATGGGTTTTAGGGCTGTCCAAATTATTGACTTGTCAAAAACTTTGATTATTTAGTTGGAAAGCTTTAGAAAATAACAGTTTTGGAAAAAAATCTTGAGTTTCACCTTAGTCCAAATCGCTGTAAAATTTTAAACAAAGTTTATAAATTTATTCTTAAAAATGTCATACCCTCAGTTACCTACAGTCATTATTACAGGCGCTTCTTCAGGCGTAGGATTATGGTCAGCTAAGGCTCTTGCCGATAAAGGCTGGTTTATTGTCATGGCTTGTCGCAATATCGATAAAACCCACAAAGCCGCAGAATCTGTAGGCATTCCTAAGGATAGATATGAAATCATCCAAGTCGATCTTGGCTCTTTGGTGAATGTGCGTGATTTTGTCGCCAAATTTCGAGCTACTGGCAGATCCTTAGATGCCCTACTATGCAATGCTGCGGTCTATCTGCCCTTGATCAAAGAACCCCTGCGATCGCCCGAAGGTTTTGAGCTAACCATGACTACCAATCACCTGAGCCATTTCTTGCTCTGTAACTTGTTACTAGAGGATATGAAAAAATCCACCTATGGCGATCGTCGCATGGTGATTTTGGGAACTGTTACCCACAACCCCGATGAGCTTGGTGGGAAGATTCCCCCTCAGCCTGATCTGGGTAATCTCGAAGGTTTTGAGAAAGGCTTTAAGCCACCAATCTCAATGGCAAATGGAAAGAAATTTGAACCCGTTCGCGCCTATAAAGAAAGTAAAGTTTGCAATATCTTAACTATGAGAGAATTGCACCGCCGTTTTCATGATTCCACTGGAATTACCTTCACTTCTCTCTACCCCGGTTGTGTCGCTGACACTCCTCTCTTCCGCAATCACTATCCTCTCTTCCAGAAGTTATTTCCCTTGTTCCAAAAGAATATTACTAAGGGATATGTAACTCAAGAACTCTCAGGACAGCGAGTCGCCGCTGTAGTTGCCGATCCTGAATATCGTCAATCTGGAGCTTACTGGAGCTGGGGCAATCGCCAAAAACAAGATGGAAAATCCTTTGTGCAGACCGTCTCTCCTCAGGCTCGTGATGATGCAAGAGCCGAAAGAATGTGGGATTTAAGTGCGAAGCTAGTTCTATTAGTCTAAAACCAAAATAGCCGTGCCAACTACAACTCTTTTTGGCATGACATGATACCCAAAATAAAAGTGGCAGTGCTTCGCACTGCCACTTTTATTTTGGGTTTGGAAAGTTATGGAAATATGGTAAAAATGAAACAATAATAAAGTGGCGGATGGTAAGGACTATGATTAGATGTCAATCTCAGAGACGACCATTCTATAGTGTCTTTAAGTACGGATTAGCTCTATCTAGTAGCTTTCTAGTGAGTACCATAGCTAGTCTGCCATCTTATTCCTTATCATTTCAATCTCTTGGTACTAAAACTCCTGTAGGTTTTTCTCAAGTCTCTGGTTTGACCTATTCTGGTTCTGGCGATACATATTATGGAATCTCTAATGAATCTGCCGCTAAGTTTTACACCATTAAGATTGATGTCACTGGTAATACATTTAATAGCGTTACTAAAGTAGGTACTAATACTACCTTAAAAGATTCGGGGGGAACTGCTCTATCTAACAAAATAGATGCGGAGGGGATTGCCTTATCTGGTAGCAATATCTTTGTCTCCACAGAAGGTAACTATACGCCTCTAAATCCCTTTGCTTTTGATAATTCCGTACTTACTTCGCCTGCTAATCTTTTTATTCGGCGATTTAATATCGCTACAGGCAATCAAGATACAGCAGCAGGTAATGATTTAACTTTAGCAAGTCGCTATACCACTAGCACTACCACAACAGGACTTAGAAATAATTTAGCTTTTGAGAGCTTGACTATTTCTCCAGATCAAAGTCGTTTGTTCTCGGCGGTTGAAGCTCCACTTAAAGAAGATCAAGCCTTGGCAACTCTTCAAACCTCAAAAGATTTAATTAGGATTTTAAGGTTTAATTTGGTGAGTGGAATTTTTACGGCAGGAGAGGAATATCTCTATGAAACTGAAATGGGTTTTGGCTTGGCGGACTTGTTGGCGATTGATAACAATATACTGATCGCTTTAGAACGTAAGGCTGACATTTCTGGCTCTATTACAGGTATTGGCGTTTTTGAGTTATCTATTGCAGGTGCTACGGATATTAGTGCCAATACAGGTTTAACTGCCTCAGGGACATCAGGAATTACCAAAGTCCAAAAAACTTCTATCACTTTTGATATTCCCTTAAGTCCAAGTATCAACTATGAAGGACTAACTTTTGGTGAAACCTTAGCGGATGGTAGACCGACCATCTTTTTTGTGAGTGATAACAATCTTGACGAAAACGCAGTTACAAATTTTGCAGCCTATGCGGTAGTTCCCTTTGACTTTGAGCCAAGTTTGGGCTTCTTGGCTTTGGGTAGTCTTTATTTAGGCAAAAAAATTCTTGAAAAAAATAAAAAATCGAAAAAAGAGCTATAGCAATGCAAGACCCAAGGATAAGTTGCAGCGCTTCGCGCCGCAACTTATCCTTCAGGTTTATGGTTTCCCAAGATTCTTGGGATTTATAGTTTCAAATTTACAAAGATCTGATACATTTTGCTTAGATCAATTGAGATCGCTACATAACTTTAGGGTAAGCATCTGAGGTTGCTACCATGTCACAAAATCCATTAGTTGAACAGGCAAAACAAGGCAACGTAAACGCGATCGCTTCGTTAATGAATCGATTGCTCAAATCTCAGGGGATGTTAGCCAATGTTGAGCGCGAAGGCGATCGCCTTGAGATATTAATTGAGTCTGATCTACGATCACTAGATGATGAAGTCCGCATTCCGAAGCGGCAGGTACTAGTGGGCATGATCAAAAAATGGTTTATCACCCTTGAAGTGCAAACAATTTCCAGCCTCAGAATTTCTTGGCAACAAACAGGATTTGTCGAACCTGCATGGACAGATGAGGTTTATTTAGTAGATCAGGCTGCTCAAAATGTGCAAACTAACGATGAAGTTAGTCAAAATGGCGGAATCACCGAGCCTCTACAAAGACCTAAAATACCACCTCTACCAGTATTTCCGCCACCACCTATGCGTGACCAAGAGCGTAATCCTCGCGATCGCTTCCCTAGCGATCAGCCCGCAGCTGAGTCTCCAGATTTAGACGAAATGTTTGGTGAAGCTAATACTCCTAAGCCCTTAGAACTTCCCAATCCCAATTTAACTAATACTTGGGAAACCGATAACTCTTCTCAGGATTCTGGTTTTCTCCTTCTATCTGACATTCCGCCTACAGCGAATGAAGAACTCAACAATTTCCAGTCCGACAATAAATTGGGCGGCAATTTCTCTTGGAAAATGATTTCCCAGACTCCAAGTTTTGCGATCCAGTTTGTGCAGTATTTAGTGATTTGCGGTGTAATCATCCTGTCATTACGCAGTATTCACGCCATCTTTGGGAGTCATTCTAGTAAAGCAACCTCAATTGCGCCCCAAACTGTCGTTAAGACTTAATTAGTAAAGCTTAGGAAAAACTTGCGAAAGCCCCTTAAGAATGTGTTTCGTCTTATAAATTACCAAAAACTGTAAAGTTGCGCCTCCACGGGGCGCAACTTTACAGTTTTTGGTTTGCAATTAATTATGTCTAGCTACTTAGAGAGTGGCTATACAGCCATATCAAAGATTTACGCGATCGCCTAATTAACCTATGCTCACGTTGTCTTGCCTTACGCGCTAAAGTATAGAAGGCAACGTTCTTAAGTTGATTTCTGTGCAAGAAGATTTTCGATTAATTGTTGATTTAGTAACTGTTCTTGCGGCTGCTTCGTTTGGTGGCTTACTGGCGGCGGCGCTGCGATTACCAGTTTTATTGGGCTACATCTTTGGTGGCATTGTGGTTGGCCCTACGGGCTTAGGACTGATCAAAGAACTGATTCAAGTGGAAACCCTAGCCCAGTTTGGGGTTGCCTTTTTGTTGTTTGCCCTTGGTGTGGAATTCTCGCTAAAACAATTAAATAAGGTGAGAGCGATCGCTCTCGGAGGAGGCACATTACAAATCCTGTTGACGATCGCCTTCACCGCAGCGGTCTCCGTGTTTGTGGGATGGGTGGATACGCCAACACAGGGCATTTTCCTTGGTGGTATCTTATCGCTCTCCTCAACGGCGGTAGTACTGCGAAGCCTGATGGAAACCAATGAAACCGAGTCAGCACAGGGACAGGTAACCTTGGGGATCTTGATTATTCAAGATTTGGCTTTAGGCTTAATGCTGGCGGTCTTGCCTGCCCTCGATCATCCTGAATCCGTAGGGACGGCGGTGGCTCAGGCGTTACTGGTTACGGCTTTATTTGCTGGGGCGGCGATCGCCGCAGGGATATGGCTAATACCCCCGTTTTTGCGATGGGTGGCGAGTACCGAAAGTCGCGAATTATTTTTGCTGAGTGTGATTGTCCTCTGTCTGGGAATTGCTCTATTGACTGAGCATTTAGGACTCTCCATTGAAATGGGCGCATTCGTGGCAGGTTTGATGATTTCGGAGGTGGAATACGCCGATCAAGCCCTCACCTATGTCGAACCCCTACGGGATGTGTTTGCCACATTGTTTTTTGCAGCGATTGGGATGCTGATTGATCCCCTGTTTTTAATTCAAAACTGGGAATTGATCCTGAGTCTTGTGGCGATCGTGATGTTGGGTAAATTCTTGATCGTTGTGCCATTGGTGAGCTTTTTCCGCTATCCCCTACGGGTGGCAATTTTTGCAGGTTTGGGGCTAGCCCAGATTGGAGAATTTTCCTTTGTATTGGCTAGCGAAGGGCAAAAATTAGGTTTGGTTTCGCGTCGAGTTTATCTGTTGATTTTAGGAACAACAGCCGTAACTTTGATGGTCACACCGTTTTTACTCAAGGCAACTCCCCAAATTTTGCTATTACTCGAAAAAGTCCCACTCCTTAAGGATTGGATGAATAAACTGGATATGCCGCAAGAGCTTTCGTCAAATGCTGAACTGAAGGATCATGTGGTAGTGTGCGGCTACGGAAGAATTGGACAAGGTATTGTTGCTTTGTTGCAGTCTAAGGGGTATCCAGTTTTAGTAATTGAAGATGCCGAATCTAAGGTGCAGATGCTGCGATCGCAAAATATTCCCTACTTATATGGAAATTGTGCGAGTCCCTTGGTACTCGAAAAAGCCGAAATCGACCATGCGCGATCGATGCTAATTGCCATTTCTGATCCGATCGCCACCAGACTAGCGGTGCAAAGAGCGATTAGTCTTTCGCCAGAAATAGACATAGTGGCTAGAGCCGATAAAGACGCTGATATCGATACGCTGTATCAATTTGGCGCGAAGGAAGTTGTGCATCCGACCTTTGAGGCAAGTTTAGAGCTAACTACTCATTTACTAATTTGTTTGGGCGAAAGTACTACGGATATTCAAGCCGAACTCATTGGCATCCGCCGCAGTCGTTATGCAAATTTCCGTCCTGAAATTGCCTGCGTCCTGCCCACGCCTCTTTTGCTAACGCCTAGCCCAAATCTAGCGGAGATCGATAAGGCTTCCTAATCATATCTACTCTGCATAGACAGCACGGAGCGCTGTCTAATCCTCGACCTTTTGTGGGACAAGCAGAACTGATCTATGATTGCAAAGAAAGCTATTTAGACATAATGCAAAATCAAAACATGTGGCGCACGCTGCGCCACATGTTTTGGGGTTCTATATTTAATTGCGCCCAGCTACTTATGGAAACAAGTTTATATGAAACAGATTTTTATGGTTGGACGATGCAGCAGTCCAAACTTTTAGCGTTGGGTAAGTTAGATGGATTAGATTTGGCTAACTTAATTGAGGAAATTGAGTTTTTGGGGAAGCATAAGCAACAAGAACTATCTAATCGACTGGGTGTGCTGATCGGACATCTCTTAAAATGGCAATACCAACCCCAAAAGCGATCGCGCAGTTGGCAAGTGACAATTCAGTTACAAAGAGAAGAAATTAACGATTTGTTGGCAGACAATCCGAGTTTAAAGTCTTATTTAGATAAAGCCCTGTTAAAGGCGTTCCGCTTAGGATTGGCTTTAATTTTGAGTGAGACCCCAATTAAGAAAAGTTTATTGCCAGATGTCTGTCCCTATAGCCTTGAGCAATTGCTGGACTGCAACTATCCTGATGATATTGATGTGGAGTTTTAATGAAGTTCACATTTCGATTAATTTTAGGACTTCTTGCCTTGTCCCTAAATGCTTGTCAAGGATCTAATCTAGGAAGTTCGCTAGAAGGGGCGATCGCCCCAGCAACTCCCAATGACGAAGCATCCCCTAGCCCAACGGCTGAAACTATCCCCAAACCATCTCCTTCGGTAGCCCAAACCGTAAAACCCACCACAAATCCCACAGTAAATCCAACTATAAATCCCACAGCAACGCCTGAAGCAGTCACCTTAACACCTGCTCCCACAAGTTCGCCTAGCTTTACGCCCAAATCCAGCGATCGCCTCAATTTCCAAACCTTTAAAAGCGATCGCCTCTCTAATCAGATGGTAGCGATCGCCCTGCAAGCTTTCCCAAAATCAACCATTTCCGAAAATTCCAATTTGCTGAAAACGTTTTTCTCGATCAATTTTGCCAATGCTCCAATCCCTACGGCGGAATTTAGTGATATCGAACAAGTCCCTGCGTCGCTCCGTCCTTGGATTAAAGAGCTGAATAAATTAGGGACAATCTCCGCAAAAACAGGTCAGCTATTTCAGCCCAATACTTTAGTGGCAAGACGAGAATATGCCCGATGGTTATTGCAAACCAATAATCGTTTTTATAAAAATCAACCCAGTCGCCAGATTCGGCTTGCTCAACCAAGCGATACAGCAAGCTTTCCCGATATTCCCAATAATCACCCAGACTTTGCGATTATCCAAGGCTTAGCCAACGCGGGGTTAATTGGGGGTACGGGCGATCGCTTCCGTCCTAACGATCCCTTACTACGCGAAGAGCTAGTGCAATGGAAAATTCCCCTCGATGTGCGCCAGCCTTTACCGAGTGCAACGTGGGAAAGCATTAGTCAAACTTGGGGCTTTAAAGATAGCGATCGCATTAGCGAAAATGCCTTAGGCGCAATTTTTGCCGATGCCCAATTACGAGATCTTGCCAATATTCGGCGTAGTTTTGGATTTACTACCTTACTACAACCCCAAAAGCCCGTTACCCGTGCCGAAGCCGCCGCGTCCCTTTGGTACTTTGGCACTGCGGTGGATGGCATATCCGCAAGCAAAGTTTTAGAGCAAGATAATTAACTACCTTCCCTTGTGGGGTGGGTTTTAAATTTTGATTCGAGAGAAGTAATGCAATTTGGGATATAGAGACGCTAGAATATTAGTAATTGTTATTATTGAGAAAAAATCTATAGATTATGTCGCAGTATCAACGTATCGAGTACTTAATCGGGAAAGATGGCAAAATCGTTGAACGAGCGATTGATATAACGGGCAGCGAATGCGTAGCAATCACTGCTCAAATTGAGTCAAATTTAGGAAAAGTTGAAACTCGCGAATTATTACCTAATTATTACGAGACAACTGAGCAAAATATAGATCACTATGCGATCGCGCAAGCTCAGTCCGAACAGTAATTCTAAACAGAGATAGATACTTTGGGGCTTATAGCGATTTTGTGCTTCCTTGAGCGCTCTTTTTTGCATACAAATTTGCAATATTTGCGAATCTATCTCAACAAAAGTTAAAATGCTTACCCTATTTGGGTAAAATTATGGTTAAGAAATTAAGAATTGTTAACGGTTGCCTTATGTAAGAGATGTGTCATGGTAACTCAAACTCCGCTATTAGTATCAGAGTCGAGCGCAACCTCTAAGCTGCGAAAAATTTTCGCAGATATTGATGCCATGAGCTGTCCGCATAGGTTAAATTTTCACCTGCATACGGTGCATTCCGATGGAAAAATGCAGCCTGAAGATTTAATTCAACAGGCGATCGCCCTGCGTTTATCTGATCTGGCGATTACCGATCACCATGCGATCGCGGGATATTTTATTGCTAAAAATTATTTAGAACGCTTCGCCAATCATACTTCGGAGAATTTGCCCACGCTCTGGTCTGGTATTGAAGTAAATGCCAGTCTTATTTTTACAGAAGTGCATATTCTGGGCTATGGATTTGATCCCGACCATGAGGCAATGCTTCCCTATTTGCAGGGCAAAACCACCGCAGGGCTAGACTATCAAGCAATTAGTGTAATTAAGGCGATGCATTTAGCGGGTGGCTTAGCCGTGCTTGCCCACCCTGCTCGTTATCGCCGATCGCCTGAAGAATTGATCCCTGCCGCCGCCGCCCTTGGCATTGATGGGGTGGAAACCTACTATGGCTATGACAATAGCGATCCTTGGAAACCCAGTCCCAAGCAAACAGAGGAAATTCGCAATCTGGCGGATATGTATGGCTTAATGCATACCTGTGGGACTGATTCTCACGGCTTTAAAATTAGTAAAAGACTGTAACAGTGAGTGATGGCGCTTCGCGCCGCCACTCACCTCTTGAATTTAAATTTATGACAGACAAACCAAAAGTAATTGTTGTGGGTGCGGGTTGGGCGGGTTTAGGAGCAACCTATCAACTCACCAAACAGGGTTATGACGTAACCCTGTTGGAAGCAGGAGCGCAGGCAGGGGGACTAGTAGCAGGTTGGAAAACAGAGGGGGGGCGATCAGTCGAAGCAGGGATTCATGGCTTTTGGTATCCCTATCGCAATATCTTTTCTTTAGTCAAAGAGCTTGAGCTTGATCCCTTCACCGATTGGACGCGATCGGCGCAATATTCTCCCGCAGGGTTAGAGGTGGAGTCGCCCATTTTTCAAGAATTGCCGCGATTGCCTTCACCCCTTGGGACTTTTGCCTATACCCAATTTAAGCGTCTGCCCTTAAGCGATCGCCTTTCGGCATTGCCCTTAATGTATGCCTTAGTAGACTTTGATAACTCCGACGAAGCATGGAAACGCTACGACCAAATTACGGCGCGTGAGCTATTCCGCCAGTATGGAGTTTCCGAAAGGTTATACCGTGAATCCTTCGAGCCAATGTTATTGGTCGGACTATTTGCGTCAGGTGAGCAATGCTCAGCAGCAGCAGCTTTAGGAATGCTCTATTATTTCATTTTGGCGCACCAAGCGGATTTTGATGTGGTCTGGTGTCGCGGCACGGTGGGCGAAAAAATCTTTAAACCTTGGTGCGATCGCATTACTAGTTTAGGCGGCAAAATCCTCACCAATCGACGGGTGAGTGATGTCCGTGTTGATCCGTCGGGCAAGGTTACAGGCGTAATTTGTGGTGAAGAAATCTTTGATGCTGATGCGGTGATTTTTTCCGTCGGGATTTCAGGAATGCAAAAGATTGTCTCTAGTAGCCCTGCCTTGCAAAAGCGTCGCGAATTTCGTAACTTGATGAACTTGGGGGCGATCGATGTTTTAGCGGTGCGTCTATGGTTCGATCGCAAAGTTAAAGTACCGCGTCCCTCTAATGCTTGCTTTGGCTTTGATGCAACTACGGGCTGGACATTTTTTGATCTTAACGCTCTCCATGACGAATATGCGGACGAAACAGGCTCAGTGATTGAAGTAGATTTCTATCACGCTAACCAGTTCTTGCCCCTCGATAATCAAGAAATTGTGGCGATCGTCCAGAAATATCTTGCTTCCTGTTTACCTGAATTTAGTTCAGCAAATGTGGTCGATAGCAGTGTGATTCGTTTACCTCGTGCCGTTAGTCATTTTGCACCCGGAAGCTACCAACATCTGCTGCGCCCAATTACCAGTTTTCCGAATTTGTATATGAGTGGCGATTGGATCATTACCAGTCATGGCTCATGGTCACAGGAAAAAGCCTATGTAACGGGGTTAGAATCCGCAAATTTAGTGATTCAGCAATTTAATCAAGGCAATATGACCCAAATTCTGCCCATAGAAGCTGATGAGCCACATATTCAAGTTGCGCGATCGCTTAATCAAAGTCTAAGAAATATAGTCAAATCCTTAATTCCTAATTTCTTCTTGCCATAAATTGATGGTAATCAATGTAAAATTAGATACGGTTAGACCAGCCACGATCAAACATCCGATCAAAAATTTTATGCTTTTAACAGAACAAGCGCCCTCTTCTTCCAAAACCACTATCGGTTGTGTCTTGGTAGTGGAAGACGAAGCAATTATTCAAGAGGCGATCGCCTTGGCTTTACGTGAGGAAGGATATAGTGTTTTGCTGGCTGAAGATGGCTACAATGCCTTGCAAGTCGCTAAAAATGCATCAAGTTTAGATTTGGTTATTTTGGATGTAATGTTGCCTTCGATCAATGGCTTAGATTTTTGTCGAATTCTTCGCCATGAAGGAAATAACGTTCCTGTTTTGATGATTAGCGCTAGGGGTAATGAGTCTGATCGCATTGTGGGCTTAGAGGTGGGAGCCGATGATTATCTCAGCAAACCCTTTGGAATGCGGGAACTAGTCGCGCGTTGTCGTGCCTTATTGCGTCGCAGCCGTCGTGATTTTTTGGCATCAAATGCCCCTGTTTATAAATTTGGTGATATCACCATGTATCCCGATGAATGTCGGGTAACGATTAACGAAGCTGAAATTAATCTTTCACCTAAAGAGTTTCGTCTCCTAGATTTATTTATGAGTCATCCCCGTCGTGTCTGGTCGCGGGAGCAGTTGTTAGAGAAAGTCTGGGGATTAGACTTTGTTGGTGATAGCAAAACTGTAGATGTGCATATTCGCTGGCTCAGGGAAAAAATTGAAGTTGATCCCAGCGATCCTAAACACATTGTTACTGTGAGAGGATTTGGCTATCGCCTAGGTTAAAACTTACTCCTAAAAATACCCAAGAACTAGCGGTGCGGCGCTAGTTCTTGGGTTTGAGCGTAAAGCGCCGCCAATTTTATTCTTTGGAGGGTAAATTTTCTGGGACAGGATCATAGCCACCCATATGCCAAGGATGGCAAGAGCAAATACGTTTAACCGCCAAAGATCCACCCGTCAACAGTCCGAAACGCTCGATCGCCGTTAATGCATATTGCGAACAGGTGGGTTGAAATCGACAACTAGGCGGCGTTAGGGGCGAAATACACAAGCGGTAAAACTGAATTAACAGGATGACAAGTTTTTTCATAGTTTTTCTGTGACTGCGGTAGGCTATTGAGAAAGCGCTAGCCACATCTTCACTCTTCATTTTATCCACTGATGTCATCTTCTAAAACTGTCACGATCGCCGCTATTCAAGCATCTTTGAATGCTGATGTGGCAACTAATGTCGCTAAAATCTCGGACTTAGTTGCTAAAGCCGCCTATCAAGGAGCGCAAGTAATCTTGCCACCTGAATTATTTGAAAGTCCCTATTTTTGTCGAGAGGAACGCGATCTCTTTTTTGCTTGGGCGCATCCAGTCGAAAATCATCCCACAATTGCCCATTTTCAAAAATTAGCCCAAGAACTACGGGTAGTAATTCCTGTTTCGTTTTTTGAGCGATCGGGACAGGTTTATTACAACAGTTTGGCAATGATTAATGCTGATGGCGCATTGCTTGGTGTTTATCGCAAAAGTCATATTCCCGATGGACCAGGTTACGAGGAAAAGTTTTATTTTCGGGCGGGGGATACGGGCTTTAAGGTATGGGATACGAGTTTTGGCAAAATCGGTGTCGGCATTTGTTGGGATCAATGGTTTCCTGAATGCGCTAGAGCGATGGTGCTGATGGGAGCCGAGATTTTGCTATATCCCACGGCGATCGGCTCGGAACCAGAGGAACCCAATTTAAATACGAAAGATCCTTGGCAACGCGCCATGATTGGTCATGCAGTCAGCAATGTAATTCCTGTGGTAGCCGCTAATCGCATTGGCTTAGAGGGCAGTCAAACTTTTTACGGACATTCCTTTATTGCTAACCATCGTGGCGATAAGGTTGCTGAGCTAAATGATCAGGAAGAAGGCGTAATTTCCGCAGAGTTCGATCTAGAAACCATCACACTTAATCGCGCTTCCTTCGGATTTTTCCGCGATCGCCGCCCCGATCTGTACCAAGCATTATTGCAACCCTAATAAAAAAGCGACGCTTTGCGTCGCTTTTTTATTAAACCCAAGACCATCGGCGCTTAGGTGTAGTTGCCTTAATGGCTTCTTGCCTTTGTGATCGCGTAGGCATCGGCTCAATGACCGTAGTAATTTCCGACAGCGGATTTACTCGCAACTCATTTGTAAAGGTATTACATTGATAGACTGTTGCCGAATCCAGATCTAGCGCAGTCATCCATCCACTTTTAGGATGATAAGCGCCAGTATCAATATCTAACCAGCCTTTACCAAGCACTAAATTTCCCGGCTTTACCCCCGGAAATACGAAGGTAATCGTATGACCAGTGATAATAATTTTGTTGTCAAAAAATGGTTCTGTAGTGCTGTGAAATTCTTCACGAATCCAACAGAATTCCGCAGAACCTTGCAATTCAAGGGGAATATTAGGATTAAGCCCAGCATGAACTAGCCAAGCGTCACCTAAGTCCACATATAGTGGAAGTTGTTGCATCCATTCTAGATGGTCATTGGGCATACCATCTTTTCCATAGCTTTCAATGGTATTACAGCCACCATTGAGCAACCATCCTTTCCAAACTAATGATCCTTCCGTGCTGCTATAGGCTTCGAGACACATTTGCTCGTGATTGCCTCGCAGACAGGTATGACCATTTTCGATGACCCATTTCACAACGTCAGCGCTGCGGTTACCGCGATCTATTAAGTCACCGAGAAAAAATAATTTGTCGTTTGGACTGCACTTAATAAACTCTACTAGCTTCATTAAGCCGTCAAATTGACCATGAATATCGCCAAACACATATCGAGTCAACTTATTTCACCCCATATCAGAAATGATGAAGGTAAAAACATAAAGCGCATAAATCTAGCGATAGTTATCAATAAAGCGTAGCAGTCAAGTAGGATTTGCAAGGCTGATACAATTTTTGAAGGAATTTATTCTGAATTTACTGCTTCTATTTTAGGACAGATTTTTCCCTAAATTTGTTTCCTTCAATTCTATAATCTAGGCTTTTTGTTTTGTTCCTATCTACTATAGCAACCCTAGATATTTTTTCAAAGAATGCGTTGGAGAAGCTGTCAATTCTTATTATGAAGCTAATTCGAGAATTAGAATCAGGACGAAGAAATGCTTTTTGACAAAATATCTTAGTAGCTCAGCGCACAATTAAATAGAAAACCCTAAACCCTGTAGCCCACGCGCAGCGTGGGCTACAGGGTTGGGATTAGCTACTTAGGCAGGGATAAAGAATGTTTTCTGTTTTAATATACTTCAGAATATTTTTATGTTTAATGGATTTATTAGCATTGATAAACCGCCAGAAATCACGGCTCATGACTGTGTGAGTCGATTACGCAAACTTTTAAAGCAAAAGAAAATCGGGCATGGTGGGACACTCGATCCGATGGCTACAGGGGTGTTACCGATCGCGGTAGGAAATGCGACCAGACTCTTACGTTTTTTGCCTGAAGGTAAGGCATATGACGCAAAAATTCGCTTTGGGATTGTGACTAATACTGATGACATTACGGGAGCAGTGCTGAATGATCGCCCTTGCCCAGAATTGACTTTGGCTATGGTTGAGCAGGTTTTACCATTATTTCAAGGCAAAATCACCCAACGTCCGCCAGCTTTTAGCGCGATTCAAGTAAATGGTAAACGGCTTTATGATTTAGCGCGAAGAGGGGAGGTTACTGAGGCGGATATTCCCACTCGTGCAGTAGAAGTGAAGGAAATTCGCGTTTTAGACTGGACTGCGGGAGATTATGCGGAACTTGATGTCGCGATCGCCTGTGGTTCGGGGACATATATTCGGGCGATCGCGAGGGACTTAGGCGAAAAATTGGGATGTGGGGCGACGTTATCCTATTTAAGGCGCACCTATAGCAATGGATTTTCCTTAGAATCAAGTTTGACCTTTGAGCAAGTTGGCGATCGCTTGCAGGCTAGCAGCTTAGATGTTTTAGCGCCCGATCATGGGTTACATCTTTTACCCGCTTTATCGCTAAATGTAGAGCTAACTAAGCGTTGGTGTATGGGGCAGGCGATCGCCTTTACGGATTTTGCCGAAGATTTGGCAAGTAATAATTTATCTGGTGGAGAGAGTTCGCCAACTTATGTGAGAGTTTATGACTATGAACAGAATTTTTTAGGAGTTAGCGAAGCTCATGAAACCAGTATTCAGCCCGTAGTAGTTTTAACACCTGTGAATTAAAAAATGAGTCGCCCACATAGTGGACGACTCATTTTTTAATTTAGAGGCGCAAAGCACCACTTTGGTTATGTAATAACAGTGGGTTCTGCGCGACCAGTTAACACTTTGATTTGGGCGATCTGATCGGCAATCTCGATTAACTCTTTCAGGGCTTCTTGGGTATCGAGGTTATGCTTAGCGATATTTGGCTCATAGCTCTCGACATAAAGGCGGAGAGTTGCGCCTTGAGTGCCAGTACCCGATAGACGGAAAACAATCCGTGAGCCATCGGTGAAGCCAATTCTGAGTCCTTGTTTGCTGCTCACACTGCCATCCACAGGATCGGTGTAGCTAAAGTCATCACAGAAATCGACTTGGTAATTGCCAAATTTTTGCCCCGCGAGGTCTACACCTTTTTTGCGGAGATTATCGACAAGGGTATTGGCGCGATCGCTATCTACACCCTCGTAATCATGTCGAGAATAGAAATTACGTCCGTAGAGTTGCCAATGTTCCTTAACGATCGCCTCAACGGATTGCTGACGCGCTGCCAACACATTGAGCCAGAACAGCACCGCCCAGAGTCCATCCTTTTCGCGAACATGATTAGAGCCAGTACCAAAGCTTTCTTCGCCGCAAAGTGTAGCTTTGCCCGCATCGAGTAAATTGCCAAAGAACTTCCAACCCGTAGGCGTTTCGTAGCATTCGATGCCGAGTCTGGCGGCGACGCGATCGGGGGCTTGACTGGTGGGCATGGAACGGGCAATACCCGCAAGTCCGCCTTTATAGGCAGGGACATGATGGGCATTGGCGGCGAGAATGGCGAGGCTGTCGCTAGGGGTAACAAAGAATTTCTTGCCAAGGATCATGTTGCGATCGCCATCGCCGTCGGAAGCTGCGCCAAAGTCAGGCGCATTTTCGCCATAAAGTACTTCTACGAGATCATGGGCATAGACCAAGTTAGGATCAGGATGTCCATCGCCAAAGTCTTCGAGGGGAACGCAATTTTGTAAAGCGCTGGTGGGTGCGCCCAAACGATTAACCAGAATTTCTTGAGCATAGGGGCCAGTTACGGCGTGCATTCCATCGAAGCACAAACGGAAATCTGGGGATGCAAGCAATAATTTAATGCGATCGAAGTCAAATAATGAACTCATTAATTCTGCATAGTCCGCCACAGAATCAATCACTTCCACAACCGTATCGCCTAGTTTTGTTGCGCCAAGGCGATCGAGATCGAGGTCACCAGCTTCGAGGATTTTGTACTCGCTAATGCTCTTAGTGATTTCATAGATGGCATCGGTAATTTTTTCGGGTGCTGGGCCCCCATTGCCTGTGTTGTATTTAATGCCAAAATCGCCATCTTTACCTGCGGGATTATGACTTGCGGAGAGAATAATGCCACCAAAGGCATTGTATTTGCGAATTACACATGAGGCAGCAGGTGTCGATAAAATCCCGCCACGTCCAACCAAAATTTTGCCAAAGCCATTAGCCGCCGCCATTTTGAGGATTGTTTGAATCGCATGACGGTTGTAATAGCGTCCGTCACCGCCCACAACGAGGGTTTGTCCTGCAAATCCTTCAAGGCTGTCAAAGATGGATTGAACGAAATTTTCGAGATAGTTAGGCGTTTGGAAAACGGTAACTTTTTTTCTAAGTCCAGAAGTACCGGGCTTCTGGTCGGAAAATGGGGATGTGGTAACGACTTTTATGCTCATTAAACTTAATTCTGATTAAACACAGAAAAGCCCATACCTTTAGGCTTTCTCTCATTTTACGAGGCATTGGTAAAAAAACATCAGTGCAGTAAAGGGAAAGAAACGCTTAGCGATTCTTTCCCTTTACTGCACAAAAAGTACCTTCCGCAAAGCGAGAAGTACTTTTTTAGTTTAGATTTTGCTAGTTAACTTAGTTAGCAATTGATTGGAGCGTTGCAAGAAGCCCTTCATGCTGTCAGCATCAAAGCTCTTTTGCGCCATCAACGCCAGATCGTAGACATGGGTACAAATCAAATTAGCTAGATCTGCCGACTCTGATTTACCATCTACAAGAATTTGGCTGGCATCTAGCGCAATCAACTTCTCCATCAAAGGATGAGCCGTATTTACCAGCAAAACATGATCTTCAGGGAAGCTCACGGTTCCCTGTTGCATCAAAGCTGTCATTTCCTGCATCCGACGCGCAAATTCAGGCAAGAGAATAATTGCTGGTGGCGCAGAAGCCGCATCTTCAGCCTTAATTGCTTCCGTCCGAATTGTGAGTTTGGGCTTATTTAGTGCCGCACGGAAGATGTCTTGGAGATGGTCACTCTTGGTTTTATTGGTCTTGGGATCGACAATTTCGGTTTTCGATTCCTTATCAACAAGGCGATCGTCAATTTCCGCATCAACACGGGCAAACTTAATATCCTTAAATTCGCGTTCTAGGAAATTAATGAAGTGGCTATCGATGAACGCATCGAAGGTAAGAACTTCCAATCCTTGATTTTTATGAAGTTCGACATAGGTTCCTTGAGCAATAGGATCGGAAGTATAGAATACTTGATTTTCATGCTCGGCTTTGTTGCGTTCCAGATACTCTTGAAGAGTGGTGTAGTTGCCACTTGCGCTCTTGACTGCTTCATCTTCGCTAGTGGTGGAATACACCAAGATTTCTTTGACTTGCTGATAGAACTTATCGCTATTCATCGAGCCGAACTTCATGAAAATGCTGATATCTTGCCAACATTTCAAGAATTCTTCGCGGGAGTCACTATAGAGAGAAGTGAGGCGATCGCCTACTTTTTTAGCAATAAAGTCTTGGATTTTGCGAACCTTGGGATCACCTTGCAAGAAACTACGGGATACGTTTAGAGGAATATCGGTACTATCGATCGCCCCACGCAAAGGCATCAAAAACTTGGGAATCACATCATCGCAATTGTCGCTCACAAAAACGTGATTGCAGAATAGCTTGATTTGTCCGCGATTGGGGTCGATATCCGCCTTCATCTTCGGGAAATAGAGAATGCCCTTGATTACAAAAGGATAATCGGTGTTGAGATGAATCCAGAAGAGAGGATCATCTTGGTAAGGATAAAGGTAACGATAGAACTCTAAATATTCTTCATTAGTAACCGACTTAGGAGACTTGTCCCAAAGCGCAGTTTGCTTATTGATGACCTCATCATTTAGCTTGATAGGTACGGGCATAAAGTCGCAATAATTGCGAATCATGCGCTTAATTGATGCTTCTTCTAAATACTCTTCAGCATCCTCTTGCAACGTGAGGGTAATCGTTGTCCCCACTGAGGTGCGATCGCTATCATCAAGGGTAAAGGTAGTGGAGCCATCGCAAGACCAATGTACGGCTTCGGCTCCTTCTTTGTAGGAACGAGTGTCAATTTCGACATTACTCGCCACCATAAACGAAGAATAAAAACCTAAACCAAAGTTACCAATAATTTGTTGGTCGCCAGCACCACTATTGGCATATTTAGTAGCAAACTCTTGGGCGCTAGAAAACGCCACTTGGTTGATATATTTCTTGACCTCCTCGGCAGTCATCCCAATGCCTGTATCGGCGATCGCCAAGGTCTTTTTTTCCTTATTAATGGTGATCACAATTTCAGGATCGGCTGAGTGATTAGTTTCCCCTGCATAGGAAACCATCTTTAGTTTGCTAATGGCATCTACCGCATTAGAAACCAATTCCCGCAAGAAGATATCACGTTCTGAATATAAAGCCTTCTTGATAATGGGAAAGATATTCTCGGTATGAATGCTGATCGTTCCCTGCTCTTGCATATCGCCCAAAGCTCCTAATTATTACTAAATGTGTTGCTAAATGTTACGGAGTATTAACTAAACCTGATTATACCGAATCAATACCCAAGCCAAGCTTTCTCGGTTGTCGCGTTCTCCGTACCTCTCCATACAAGAAGAGTCACAGTGTGACTCTTCTTGTTAAAACCCAGAAAGATTTTTGAAAGTGGCGCTTTGCGCCACTTTCAAAAATCTTTCTGGACTACTCCATTTCGCAAAAGGCTGTAAGACAAGAATTGGTGGTGCGGGGCTTTGCCCCGCACCACTAATTCTTGTCTTAGGAAGGACGTAATGTGAAGGTTTGCAAAGCAAATCTATACAATTTGAGAACTCTTATTGAAAAACCCTACTAGCTCCTTTATTGTGATATCACCATTTTGATTTTAAGAACTACAGATATGGCGATCGCAGCAATAATCTACATATCCGTATCAGCACTCTTAGTAATTAGTGCAGGTATATTTTTTGTTAAAGCAATTCAATCTTTGATGTACAAGCATCAAACCACACCCTATCAAGCAAGGGATCGGGTAATGTTTTTAAGCCCCGAATATAATGACCCTTTGGCAATTTCAAACCGTCGGGAAGAAATCATTGCTATGCTGGAACGGCAGTTTGCTAGTAGTCCCTCATCTGACTCCTAGCATTATGAACAGGTAGAATCCAAGATGACGGTTGAATTCCCTATCTCCACAGGAGAGGCAGACTATGTGGCCCGCCGCAAACAACTGCGAAAACAACGCCGCCTTCGCATTTTTCAACGTATTTGGCAACTAACATTTATTACAGGACTAACGGGCAGCATGTTATGGGTAGCCATGCTGCCTGACTGGCAACTGCGTAGCTCTAATCAGATCGAAATTGAGGGTAATAACCTACTTTCTAAAGAAACTATTAAAAAAGCTTTACCTATTCAATATCCTCAATCAATTTTTAAAATCCAGCCCCAAGAAATTGCGACTCAGTTAGAAGCCTCTGCCCCAGTATATAAAGTTGCTGTTTCTCGTACTATTTTTCCTTCCAAGCTGACAATTCAAGTCCAAGAACGCTTACCGATCGCCAACTCTACACGCAATGGTCAATCAGGTTTTCTGGACGCTGAGGGCATCTGGATGCCCTCAAAGGCTTATCCCGCCAATATCACTAAACCCAGCCTTGCCGTCCTAGAACCCAACAATCGGGCGATCGGGCAATGGTCAACCCTTTATCGTCAAGTTAGCCAAAGTCAAGTCAAAATTTCTCAAGTAGATGCTCGCGATGAATCAAATTTAATTTTAACTACCGAGCTAGGGCTGGTATATTTCGGCACATACAAGCCAACCGTGTTTGCTACACAGTTAGAAACACTTGACAGACTCAGAACATTACCCGAAAAATTAAAATCGAAAAGTTATAAATACATTGACATCAGCCAACCCACTGCCCCAATTTTAGAAATGAATACCCCCCCAAAAGATAAATCTTCTGAAACAAAATCCTAAATTGTCGTTTTAAGGCTATTATTATTTTTTTCTAGTAGGTTTAAACTTTTACTTGGACTTCTGCCTCGAATGGAGTTTAAGCTTAACGAGATCTAGAGAGCATCAGTAAAACGATTCTATTTATGACATACCTCGGTAAATGACATCTCAAAACGACTGGTCAGATTTGGACTCAAATGGTTCGGAAAACGGAGAAGTAGACGTGCAAATGGATGAACTTTCTGAGTTTTCAAATAACTCTAGACTACACCTAAGTCACTCTCACAATCGGATGAAGCAGCAGTTAGGCGTTGATGCAAAAGCGGATAATATCATGTTGGGCAGTGTTGCAAAAATTAAAGTAATTGGTGTTGGTGGCGGTGGCGGCAACGCTGTAAATCGCATGATTGCGAGTGATGTGGTTGGTGTAGAGTTCTGGTCGTTTAATACCGACGCTCAAGCCTTATTACAATCATCAGCCTCCAAGCGTTTCCAAATGGGTCAAAAACTGACCAGAGGTTTGGGAGCTGGTGGTAATCCTGCGATCGGGCAGAAAGCCGCCGAAGAATCCCGTGATGATATCGCCCAAGCCGTCGAAGGAGCAGACTTAGTATTTATCACCGCAGGTATGGGAGGGGGAACAGGTACAGGAGCCGCCCCAATCATTGCCGAAGTGGCTAAGGAAGCAGGAGCTTTAACCGTTGGTATCGTCACTCGTCCCTTTACCTTTGAAGGTCGTCGTCGAGGTCAACAAGCCGAAGAAGGAATTGCAGGCTTACAGAGTCGAGTGGACACATTGATCGTGATCCCCAATGACAAGTTACTGTCGGTCATCTCCGAGCAAACCCCAGTCCAAGAAGCATTCCGTGTTGCCGATGACATCTTGCGTCAAGGTGTGCAGGGTATATCTGACATCATCATGATCCCTGGGCTAGTTAACGTAGACTTTGCTGATATTCGCGCCGTCATGGCAGATGCTGGCTCAGCAATGATGGGTATCGGTATTGGCTCTGGTAAGTCTAGAGCTAGAGAAGCCGCTATGACCGCTATTTCTTCGCCATTACTAGAAACATCAGTCGAAGGAGCAAGTGGCGTAGTATTCAACATAACTGGCGGTGAAGATATGACCCTCCATGAAGTGAATGCTGCTGCTGAAACTATTTATGAGGTGGTCGATCAAAATGCCAATATTATTTTTGGCGCGGTCATCGATCCCAAACTGGATGGAGAGATTCGGATCACAGTTATTGCGACAGGGTTTGCCCCAAAGACCCATCCTGCTATTCCTCCTCAAATCAATAAAAAGATCCAGACATCCCCATCATCTCCCCCTACACCAAAAGCCTCAAATCCTATTACACCTACTCAGCAATCCGAAATTAAGCTTAGCAAACCAGGATTAGATATCCCTGATTTTTTACAACGTCGCCGTCCACCCAAATAATTTCGTATCAATTGCCAAAATAGAGTTGGGGCGCTCGGCGCTCCAACTCTATTTTGGCAATTGATATCAATCAAGAACATCAGCAATTCGCGCCAATGTTCTTGATTTGGGTTTTATTTTCTAATACTCCCTTCCCACCGCAGAAAGATACAGATAAAACCAAGAAATAGACGTTGCGACGCTTTGCGTCGCAACGTCTATTTCTTCACTGGGAAAGGAGTAGCTCTGGTCATTACCTATAAATTAAAGAGGAAAATCCCTGTTGTTTAGGGGTATTCAGTAAGTAAATAGAGTATTTGATCTAAAAAAATATTTAATTTAATCATAAACAGATGCGGCGAAGAGCGAATTAAGCCTGACAATAGGAGTATGGCTATGTTACCTTCTGATAAATTGCAGTGACACACTTAACGACTACTAGGCTCGGACTTCACAGACTACCATCCTTGAATAGCGGTGAAGATCGACTTAGGCTGTTTGCTGGATCAGCAAACTTGCCTCTTGCCCAAGAGATCTCCCGTTATTTAGGCATAGAACTTGGTCCTATGGTGCGAAAGAACTTCGCTGATGGCGAAGTCTATGTGCAAGTACAGGAATCGATTCGAGGTTGTGATGTTTATTTAATCCAACCGACCTGTCGTCCTGTTAATGACCATTTGACGGAGCTATTGATTATGATTGATGCCTGCCGTCGTGCTTCGGCTAGGCAAATTACCGCAGTAATGCCTTACTATGGCTACGCTCGCGCTGATCGCAAAACCGCAGGACGCGAATCAATTACGGCGAAATTAGTTGCCAATCTAATTGTGCAATCTGGGGCTGATCGCGTAATTGCGATGGATTTACATTCCGCACAAATTCAAGGATATTTCGATATCCCTTGCGATCACGTTTATGGCGCTCCTGTCTTATTTGACTACCTCAATGAAAAGAAGCTACCTGACTTAGTGGTGGTTTCTCCTGACGTAGGAGGCGTAGCACGCGCTCGGGCTTTTGCCAAAAAGCTCAATGACGCGCCACTTGCCATTATCGATAAGCGTCGCCAAACCCATAACGTTGCTGAGGTAATGAATGTAATTGGTGATGTATCTGGCAAGACGGCTGTGTTAGTTGATGACATGATCGACACTGCTGGCACTATCTATGAAGCTGCAAAGCTTCTTAGAAAAGAGGGGGCAAGACAGGTTTACGCTTGTGCAACTCATGCTATTTTTTCGCCTCCCGCGATCGAGCGTCTGTCCAGTGGCGTTTTTGAGGAGGTCATTGTTACTAACTCTACGCCTGTAAGGCAGGAAAACTATTTCCCTCAATTAAGAGTGCTATCCGTTGCCGATCTATTGGGTGAGACTATTTGGCGCGTCCATGAAGATACTTCTGTTAGCAGCATGTTTAGATAGCGATCGCCTTATCACCATACTTTAGTTTGGCTTTAGAGGAAATGTGTCTATTTCACAATTGTATTTAATTGGGGAAAATGTACACCACGATACAAACTACAATTATGTAGTAAGTTTAAGTGAGGATATGGTGTTTTAGTTTCTAGAGGTAAAGTCTAAATTTTTGTGCTTTTTGATGAAATAGAAATTAGTTTTTATTTCTAATAAGCTGAAATAAAAAGAATATTGGTAGTTTGAATTTAGCTTTAAAAACAATATGACGAGCTAAATGAAACCTAACATACGCTTTCTAGATTGATTGTGCGCTGGCATACTTTCCTATGCATCAGTTTTGCCCAGAAGCTTAATAGTTTAGCTAGAAGCGTCTATAGAGCTTTTAAGGGAGTTTTAGCGACTTTAAAAATTCTTTGATACTCCAAGTTAACTATTGCACTTGATAAAGGCAGCCTATTAGTTTTAACAATTCGTCAAGGCTGTAGCCTTCTCTCTTAAAAAAGAAATGCAGTCTTGACTAGTCTGTTATAGAGGGTTTTAAACAAGTGAGGTAAATAATTGTGTGAAGTATAGCTATGCTTCCACCATTGTTGTTAGAGCGAAAGTTGCTCATTTTTATAATTTCTATTTTTGGTTAAAGAGGGTGTATAAGATTGGCAGAGCGTGCTCTTGTTGAGGTCTTTCGCGAAATGAATGGGGGAATGTTTCCTCCCATGACAGAAACGTTTGAACGCGGAAAGACAATTTTTTTCCCTGGAGATCCTGCGGAGCGCTTTTATTTTTTAGTTAAGGGCGCGGTCAAACTATCGCGAGTTTATGAAGCAGGCGAAGAAATTACGGTGGCACTATTACGAGAAAATAGTGTTTTTGGTGTTTTGTCGTTGATTACAGGTAATCGTTCCGATCGCTTTTATCATGCGGTTGCCTTTACGCCTGTTGAGTTACTTTCTGTACCAATTGATCAGGTGGAGAAAGCTCTTAGGGAAGATCCCGAATTACCCATGGTCTTGCTGCGTGGTTTATCATCTCGGATTTTACAAACAGAGATGATGATTGAAACACTTGCCCATAGAGATATGGGATCAAGACTGGTGAGCTTTTTGTTGATTCTCTGTCGTGATTTTGGTACGCCTTCTAATGATGGCGTGACAATTGATTTGAAGCTATCGCATCAAGCGATCGCGGAAGCAATTGGCTCTACTAGAGTAACTGTGACAAGGCTGTTAGGTGATTTGCGAAAGCAAAAAATGATTGCGATCTCCAAAAAACGCATTACTGTTCACAATCCCATTGAATTGGGGCAACAGTTTGCTTAGAAAATTTGCTGATCAACCAAATTAAAAGAGATTTTGGAAAAATGTTGCAAAGCAACATTTTTCCAAAATCTCTTAGTTTTGATTTGATACAAGGCGATGCGTTAAGCTGTTTATAGAAAAATACTTCAAGAAAAATATCTAAAATGTACGGAACTTTAAAAGCAATCTGGGCAGTGGTAGCGGTATGCCTAGTGGTTGTGATTTTATTGCATAGCCCTAAAAGTGATGGTTTAGGTGGTTTTAGCGGTCAAGCGCAACTTTTCTCTAGCACCAAGAGTGCGGAAACCGCCCTTAATCGAGTTACTTGGTTTTTGACGGCAGCCTTTTTAGGATTAACCGTTGTGCTTAGTGGTGGTTGGTTTACTGCGCCTGCGGTTACTGCGCCAGTGCCTCAAGTGACCCCTGCTGCTAAGAGTATTCCTGATGCTCAGCCTATTCCTCTAAATCTCCCCGCGACAACTCCATCGGCTTCTCCTGATAAGCCTCAGCCATAAAGCAATAAAATGACGGTTACTCTTTCTAAATCTAGCGATCGCACCAGTAATCAGATATTGTTGCCATCAATTCGATGGGAGACATATCGGGCGATCGCCTGTGATTTAGAATCGCAACCTAATAAAAGGCTTACCTATGATCAAGGACTTCTAGAAATTCGGATGCCTTCAGAACTGCATGAAAGCTACAAAAAGCTGTTAGGAAGAATTGTGGAGGCTTTAACCGAATCTCTAGGGTTAGAGATTTGTAGCTTAGGTTCCATGACTTGCGATCGCGAAGATTTAGCGAGAGGACTAGAACCTGATCAATGCTATTACATCCAAAATGAGGCGGAGATTTGGGGTAAAAATAAGATCGATTTGATCAGTGATCCCCCTCCCGATCTAGCGATCGAAATTGATATTACGAATAGTTCTCTCAATCGATTTGCCATCTATGCTCAATTGGGTGTTCCTGAAGTCTGGCGCTATGATGGTCAGACTATAACTATTCATCAGCTTAATGGGGATCGTTACCTGCTAAGCGATCGCAGTGTCGCCTTTCCGATAATAGGTACAGATGATCTTCAGAATTTTCTAGAGCTTAAGCATCAAGTTAAAGAAAATGCTTTAATTCGTCAATTACGTGAGTGGGTGACATTAAGGCAACGTTAAGTAATTAACTAAAAAAAGTGGCGCACGCGCAGCGTGCGCCACTTTTTTAGTTAATTACAGAAAAGCCCAGTGGTGAGTTAAATAGGGCTTGATCGACTTGAAAAAATAATTCTTTAAGATTTTCAGCATTACTACCCTTATCAGAATTAATAATTACAATATCCGCTAGTTCAATCTTTTCAGATTGGGACATTTGGCTAGAGATTCTTTGTTTGGCTTCAGGTTCTGATAAGTGGTTACGATTAATTAATCTCTGAATTTGTTGGTGGGGATCACAAGTAATAGTCCAAATTTCGGTGACTAAATCTTCCATTTTTGCTTCAAAAAGTAAAGGGATTACCATCACAACCGTTGAGGGGGAGAGGCGATTGGCTTCATTAAGTAGACATTTTTGGACATAGGGATGAATTAAAGCTTCGAGCCATTTACGATCGCTTTCACTCTCAAAGACGATCGCGCCTAATTTGCGGCGATCAAGATTTCCTAAATCATCAAAAACTAATTTGCCGTAGCGATCGCGGATTTGAGATAGGCGATCGCCTGTTAAAGCTTCTCTGGCATAAATATCCGCATCCAAAATTGGCAATCCGTAGGTACTTTGTAGATAATCGGAAACCGTGGTTTTGCCCGTGGCGATGCCTCCTGTGATGCCGATGATGCGTTGATTCATGTGTTTAAATTCTAATTTAAGGATATTTTGCTATAAACCCCAATAGAGAGTGGCGGCGCGAAGCGCCGCCACTCTCTATTGGGGATATATCCTCAAATTAGCTTATTTAGGTAACCTATGGACTTTATCAATATTCTTGGATTTACGGCTGCGACCTTAACCACCTTTGCTTTTTTGCCGCAGGTAATCCAAGTATGGCGATCGCGATCAACTAAAGATATTTCTTTGCCAATGTTAATTACTTTTATTGCGGGGATCACGCTCTGGCTAGTTTATGGACTATTAGTAAATGCTGCGCCTATTTACATGGCTAATGGGGTAACGCTCGCTTTAAATCTTGCCATTTTGCGCTTCAAACTAAAGTATGGCTAGCTGCAATAAAAGTTAAAATTTATGACAATCCTATTTCATCTCTTGCCCTAGTTAACATGACCTCTCTTAGTACTTTCTTCTCTACCTATTTCACCCATTTTGTAATGCTAGGTTTGATTTTGACCTTTGCGATCGCCCATAGTGGGCTTGCAGCATTGAGGATTTGGGCGGAATCAAAAATTGGCGAAAGGCTATACCGAGTTATGTTTGCGTTGGTCAGTATTCCCCTTGCGGTAGTCCTATTTATTTTTTACTTCAATCATCGCTACGACGGGGTGCAATTGTGGAATTTGCAAGGTGTTTCAGGAATTCATGAATTTGTTTTAGGTTTATCGGCGATCGCCTTTTTGTTTCTCTATCCCGCGACATTCAATCTAGGCGAAGTTGCGGCGATCCAAAAGCCACAGGTACATTTATTTGAGACGGGGATCACTCGCATCAGCCGCCATCCCCAGCTAATTGGGATGACGCTCTGGTGCATAGCTCATACGCTTTGGCTTGGCACTTCTTTTGCTCTGACCACAGCGATCGCCTTAGTTAGTTACCATTCATTTGCTGTGTGGCACGGCGATCAGCGTTTATTTAAGCGTCATGGGGACGCATTTTTGGCGCTCAAGGAACGTACTTCGGTTGTGCCATTTTTAGCGATCGCCCAAGGTCGCCAGCAACTATTTTTAAAAGAATTTATCCGCCCTGCCTATGTCGGGGTTGCCATCACGGTTGTGTTATTTCGTTGGCTACACCCCATTGTGATCACCGCTTCCGCAAATATGAACTGGTAATCCAAAACATACTCAAGTTTTAAACCCAAGCGTTAACATGATGCAATCAACTCCGTTTGAGATCAAAGTTAAGTAATTTAAGGATAGCGACATGGCTTTTGGTAATTACAAAACAATTGGCGCAGTAATTAAAGAATTTCAGATTATCTATACTGAATCTGATTTTGTGGAAGCTTTGCCCTTTAATACACCTGAATATTTCAAGCAAGATCTCGCATTGATGATGCGAGAAGGTGTAGTGGATAACTCTGAATTTGCGATTTGTGAAAACTTGATCTATCCCGTTCTGAAGGAAGTTTGGAAACAATATCGCAGTAAGTTTTTGTTGTGGAGTCATCAGTCCCTGATCTATGATGAAAAATTATCGGGATTCCCCGAATATATCTTGGCAAAGCGATCGCCTCTCGGAAAAGTCGTATTTGATCGCCCGTATTTAATGTTAGTTGAGGCAAAGCAAGATAATTTTGAGGCGGCTTGGGGACAATGCATTGCCGAGATGATCGCTGCTCAGCGTTTGAATGCCGAATTAGAAGTGGTAGTTTTTGGAATTGCCACCAATGGCGATCGCTGGCAACTTGGTAAATTAGACCAGAATACTTTTACTCGAAACATCACTTTTTACAGCATTCAAGAAATCGATAAATTAGTAGCCGCAGTAAATTTTATTTTTCATCAATGCGAAATTGCTTTAGACACAATCAACACACTTTAGAAAATATTTGGTAGAGCTTTAGGTTTCGACTCTAGTACTCCACAGAGCCAAGTGATCTAACTTGATCGCTTGCTGTAGATGTTAATAGACAGGTAGGGTAAAGCGGAAACAACTGCCTTTTTTACCGATCGCATCATCAACCCAGATGTGTCCATAGTGAGCAGTGATAATCCGCCGACAAAGCGATAAACCGATGCCATAGCCTTCCGCTTCCCCATCACGTTCCAGACGATAGCGCTCCTCAAACACGCGATCGCGCAATTCCGCAGGAATCCCCGGTCCATTATCAGTAATACTAATTTCGATTTTTTGAACTGTGCGATGCATCACCGTTAGCTCGATTTTGCCGCCTTCGGGAGTGTATTTAGTAGCATTGCCTAACAGATTAATTAAAACTTGGCGAATCTTTTCCTGATCGATATAAACGGGAGGCAAATCCGTAGGAATATCTTTGACCAGCTTTTGCATCTTTTCTTCTAAACATTTATTGAAGTAAAAATCACTAACGACACTATGGCATAGTTGATCGAATTGGATTTTTTGGCGTTGTGTCCGAAATTTAGCATTAGCACCTCTCCCCGCTTCGAGAATATCTGTAATCATGCAGTCAGCATCACGAGCTTTATTGCGAGCATGTTTGAGTAATCTTGCCGTCATTTGGGGATCGATTTTGTCGCCACTTTTTTCGATCGTATCGATCGCCAGTAAAATTGCGGTTAAAGGGTTGCGTAAGTCATGGGCAAGCATCCCCAGCACGCGATCTTTAAAGCGAAGTTGTTCCTCAATCTCCGCCTTTTCTTGAGAAAGGCGAAACACATCGTCGGCAAGATGGGCAACTTCTGACATATATTCAATATTTTGGGCGAGTTCAGGTGGATAGTAATTTGGTTCATCTAAAACTTGCTGTTTCCAAGTATCCCAACAATTTTCCAGTTGCTTGATTAAATTTTTCCCTGCGATCGTTTGACGGGGCAAAGGTGATAGTTTGAGCAGAGCAGGAGACATCACTACTTTAAATAGTTCTGCTAATTGGGGCTGACCTGCAACATTAATGATCTGCAATTCCGAAGGACAGTTATTTTCTCGTTGCAAAAACTCTTCTACTTCTTTGACCAGATCTTTTGCCTTAGGGCGATCGTCGATAAAAAGTAGGAGTTGAAGAGTTGATTCAGGTAATGTTTGAATAGTCCTCATTGTTTTTCGGACTCGCAACGGATTTTAATACATTCTTAATAATTATATTATTGTTCTCATGAGTTTACCTCAACAGCGCTGGCAGATTTTCTCACCACAGACGGATCTCGCAAAATCTATAGCCGATGCTACAGGACTTTCACCCATAATTGCTCAGATTTTACTCAATAGAGGGATCAATACCCCTGAATTAGCTAAAATCTTCCTCGATCCCGAACTTGAAGCCCTTCCTGATCCTAAACAGGAATTTCCCGATTTAATTACAAGTATTGATCGCATTGAGCAAGCGATCAAAAATAACGATCGCATTACGATCTGCGGTGATTATGATGTCGATGGCATGACTAGCACGGCTCTTTTAATTCGTACTTTGCGTTTATTGGGGGGTAATGTCGAATATGAAATTCCTAGTCGGATGACCGAGGGATATGGCATTAATAAGCGAATTGTGCAGGATTGTCACGATCGCGAAGTGAAGTTAATCATCACCGTGGACAATGGGATCGCCGCCTACGAGGCGATCGCCTTTGCGGAATCCTTAAATATTTCTGTGATTGTGACCGATCACCATGAGGTTCCCGAAGACCCCAGCAAAATTCCGCCCGCTACCGCCATTCTTAATCCTAAATATCAGGTCGAGCCTACTTCGCCCTATGCGGCGATCGCGGGGGTGGGTGTTGCCTACGTATTGGCTTTGGAATTGAGCGATCGCTTTGGTAAACGTGATGAATTAGAAAATCCGTTACTAGAATTATTCACCCTTGGCACGATCGCCGATCTTGCTTCCTTAACAGACATCAATCGTCGTTTGGTCAGAAAAGGTCTTCGCCTCCTTTCGCAATCTAAGGTAATCGGCATTATTGCTCTAATCAATGAAACAGGCATTGCTAAAGATAAACAAACAGGGATGAAACCTGAAGCGATCGGCTTTGGTTTAGGTCCCCGAATTAATGCGATCGGCAGAATTGGCAATCCGCAGACGGTGATTGAGCTTTTAACCTGTGATGACATGGGGCAGGCGATCGCCTTGGCGCAAGAATGTGAAGCTACTAATAAAGAGCGTCAAAAACTTTGCCAAGAAATCGAACAAGAAGCGATCGCCTATATGTCAAAGCTCAAATCAGAGGGTTTTGATATTACGCAGGAACGGGTTTTGGTAATAGTTGATCGCGAAGTGCAGGATACTCTCTATCCTGCTCCCAAGGGAAATAGGGAGATGGCGTAGCTATTTCTTTGTTTGAAAACCCTTGCTGGGTGTGGTTTTCAATTCACAAACATTGTGGTCACACTTTTGTGAATTGGTATTATAAAGTTTAAGTTAGGTGAAGTCATTATGAACACATTACTCAAACCAGCCTCAAACCAACTAAACACATGGATTAGCGCACCGTGGACAGAATTTGTGGCGATTGCCGATGCAACCGATAGTGCCAAACGCAAAAGCTATTACTACCAGCACCAGATGAGATTTGAGAATATGTCCACAGGCTCCGATCATGCCAACGATCACGCATTAATTTTATTTGCCCTCTCCTTTTATGCCGCCACAAAGCAAATCCCCATGACTGCCAAAGATGGCTGCTCCTATCGTCAAAGCGGAAAAACTGAGTTTCAGCCTGATGTCTCCTATTACATCGGTGACAATGCCGATGCGATCGCTTGGGGAACGCGCATCATTGACCTCGATCAATATCCCTTACCCGATCTCGTCATTGAAATATCTGACACCACCTTCAACGATGACCTCGGCACAAAACGCCTGCAATACGAAGAACTAGGCATCAAAGAATATTGGATCGTCAATGTCCAAACTATGAAAATCTATGCCTTTGCGATCGCCCCAGATGGCAGCAGCCATCATATTCGCCAATCCCTAGTGCTATCTGGACTAAAACTTGAAATCTTAGAACAAGTTCTCGAACTCAGTCGCCAAGAAAATCAATCAACCGTCACCGCATGGCTAATGAAGCAATTCTAACGAGAGATAACAAGCGATATAGATTGAGAAGTTTGTCAGTTTAGAAATATGCAACTTAAGTTAGAAGCAAATGGAAATACAGTCAGCGAATTTTAGTTTTTTGCGCGAGCATGATCCACAATTGGTAAATCTTGCTGCCCGCGCTGAACAGTATTTCCACACTGACAGCAATACCTGCATCATCAAACTTCGACAATTTGCCGAGCGTCTTGCCCAGCATATCGCCGACCAGACAGAGCATTATCAAGCAGAAGATGAAGCGCAGATAGATTTGCTAAGACGACTTGAAGCAGAAGGTGTCATTTCTCGTGAAGTCGCTAAACTTTTCTATAACATTCGCAAAGGAGGCAACAACGCCGCTCATACAGTCAAAGATGACAGACGCGAAGCCCTCGCCCTCCTCAAAAATGCGCATGAGTTAGGCAACTGGTTTCATCACGAATTTGGTAATGACAGGAATTTTAGACCATCGCCATTCGTACCGCCTGTTGCGCCCATCGATGCCACTGCCGAATTGAGAGCCAAAATCGCGGAACTGCAAGCACTCATTGATGAAACACAAGTAGACAAGATTGATGTCATCGATGTAATGAAAGCTGAAATCGAGAGGCTCCAAGCACTCGTTGCCGCAGTAGGCAAGAAACGAAAAAAGAGGGTAATCAAACCAAAACGAAAACCAGCAAAGACAATCGCTGAAAACCCACCAATCGTAAATCCCGAAACACCTGAGGATATCCCTGAGCTACCACCAATTGCTGCCCCAAATATCCCTATCTCTCCCCAAAAGAAAGTAGAGAAGAGTAAGAGAAAGGGATGGCATCATGGCGTGATTGGTATTGTTGCCTCTCGGCTAGTAGAACGTTATGGCGCACCTGTATTTATTGGTAGTTACGAAGATGCCCATGATGATGATTCTGAACAAGGTGCAACTGTGCGCTTCTCAGTGCGGGGAATTCCCGAATTTCATGTTTTCCAAGCCCTTGAATATGAACCGATTAAAACTATTCGCAACAAAGGCGGCGGACATAAGGCGGCGGGAGGGTTTACTCTGCCTGCGGCGAATCTGGAACAATTGCGGCAAGGTCTACGGGAATTTGCCGATCGCGAGAATATTCTGCCTAGCCACATTAGCCCCCTAATCAATATTGATGTGCGTATTGACCTCAGTGATGTCTCCATGACCCTGCTGCAAGAATGCGATCGCCTTCAGCCCTGTGGGCTAGGCAACCCCGATCCTGTTTTTTATAGCGAAAATGTACGGGTACTGGCTCAGCAAACTCGCGGTAAAGACAAAGTCAAGCATCTCTCTTTAGAACTCGATACTGGTAACGGCAAAATTAAGGCGATCGCTTGGCGATGGGGAGAATATTGTCCAATTCCTGATCGCGTGGATATTGCTTACAAATTACGGGCAAACCAATGGCAAGATACAACTTCCGTAGAATTAGAAGTAGTGGGAATACGAGCCGCTACTTCTGATATAGAAACTTCTCAAAGTTTAGCTAAACAAATCAAAGTGCAGTATAAACCTGCGCCTGTGATTACAAAATTTCCGCAATGGCAAAAACTGAGCGAAGCGCCAAGACCCCTGCCCCGTCCCTTACTGCTCTATGGTTGCGATCGCCCTGCGGATAAGTTTCAAGGTGATGTCGATTGCGATCGCCCAAGACGCGATATAGATTATCAGGCGATCGTGCTCTGGACTTTACCGCCATCTTTTACCCATCTACAATGGCTAATTGCCACCGCTAAACCAGACTATATCTACCTTGGTTCCCATCTTCCATCTGTTCCATCTATCGACCAATTCCGTTCCCAAATCTATTCTCTCGATGTAGAAAATATTCCCGTTCTCAATCTCTTAGATCTCGCGCAGCAATGGTGGATTTCCCCTAGCGCGATCGTCTCGGCGCTAAGAGAGATAGGTTATCTCTGCGATTTCCCAGAGACTTTGCCTCTCGAAGGTGAATTACTCAGAATGCAAAAATGGTATGGTATAGCCATTAATAAACTTTCAGCAATTCTTATGAATGAACAATAGTTATAATTACATACGCTTCTGTAAAAATCTAAAAATTCTATTTCATTTGTGAGAAAGGCAAGGGGCTTAAGCCCCTTGTTATACGCTTCTGTTTCTCTAGAATCATTTAGGATTGCCTTATATATCATGCTGTACAAATCAGATGGTGAATAATAATGCTAGCTATTAGTGAAATCGTCAAAAATGGAATTATATTTGACATGAAAAATTGGGGTAACGACCAATCAGGAATTGGTAATTTATCTGAGAATATTGATCGCCTATTTGCTCTTTTGCAAGAACGTGAAATAAATTATTTACTTGTTGGGGGTGTCGCATTACTTAGCTATGTTGATGGTCGTAATACACAGGATATTGATCTTATACTTTCTCACAAAGATCTTAGTGCAATTCCTGAATTAGCAATTGCTGATAAAAATCAAAACTTTGCTAGAGCTAATTTTGATAATCTTCAAGTGGATATTTTATTAACTCAGAACTTGTTATTTAAATACATAGCTAAAAATTGTACTACTTTAAGACAATTTGGTGATTTAAATATACGTTGTGTCACGGTTGAAGGCTTACTAATTCTTAAATTATATGCACTACCTTCTCTATATCGACAAAATAAATTTGATCGAGCTAGTATTTATGAAAATGATATTTTATTACTACTGCTCAAATATCCCACTGAATTAGAACCAATTTGGAAATTACTCCAAAAGCACTTACTACCTAGTGATATTTTAGAAATTCAAGAAATTACTTCAGATATTCAAAAACGTATTAAGCGATTTCAAAATAGATAAATCCAAGAGAAATTATTTCAAAGAAATAATTTCTCTTGGATTTATCTATTTTGTGATTTGGCGGCATTCATCTCCCGAAACTGATTGGGCTTTACCGTTAGGTAAAACTTTAATACAAGCAATATCTGTTTTTGGTGCAAAAAAAGTATAGGCAATTACACCAGAAAGTAAGAGCAGAGAACTTGGAATAATAATATTCCACGATAACCACTTAGGGCGGAGTTTCTTTTTTAAGCTGACTAATTTTTTCTGGACTGCCAAAGAATTTGGATGATTTTCTCCAAGCGATCGCCGATAAATTTTTAAAGCTCTCTCATATAGTTGCTTTACTTCTAAGAATCTCTTTTGTGAATAGTAAATCGAAGCTAAATCAACCAAACTTGCAGCAATTTCGGGATGTTCTAAACCTAAGATAGTTTGTTTAATTTCTAAAGCCTCGAGAAACATTGATTCCGCCTTATCATATATAGCTTGAGTGCTATATATGGCAGCTAAATCAAGCATTGCCATTGCAACATCAGGATGTTTTTCTCCTAGAGCAATTTGACGAATGGAAATCGCTTGCAAAAATAGCCCTTCCGCTTTATCTAACTGATTTTGCGAATAATAATTGGCAGCTAAATCTATTAAACATTTTGCCACGTTTGGATGAGAATCACCGTATAAATGCTGATTGAGAACTAAGATCTGATCAAGATATTGTTCTGCTTCTGCATATTGCCCTGACTTATTAGCGGATTGCGCTAAGCCATGTAAGCTTTCTAGAAAAAATCCTATTTTCCCATTTGCATAGGGAGGTTCTGGATCAACGATATAGGTAGCTTTGGTATTACTGCTAAATACAATTTCATCACCATGCATTAGCACCCAAGAGTTGCGAATTTCTCCATTAATGAGAATTCCATTTGTACTTTTCCCTTTTTCGGAAGTACCATCACTGAGGCGAAATATTTGTAATAGAGGAGCCGAGATATGGAGGCTAGTTAAAGTTGCATGGTCGCGAGAAACTGACTGTGATCGCAGGACGATGTCACTTTCCAACGATCGCCCAAGGATATGATTTTTATGCTCAAGGGAAATTTTTTGCTGACCCTCAGGATCTTGTAAAATCAGAAAATGCTCGAAATAACTTCCTTCAACTACGGTAGCATCTTGTAAATTCATAGGCTGATAATTCATAGGCTGATAATTCATAGGGAAAGTTGATATTTCTAACACTGATTTTATCCATACCAAACTTTTAGCCTCATGTGACTGAGCTATTTTACTGAAGTTGAGGTTGATTTAAATTTTTGATGCTGCGACAAAGCCGCAATTTAGGGCGAATCTCTAAGCACTTTTGAAGAATCGAATAATTTCGCGAACATGTTCTAAAAATTGGCTATCAGTACTAAGTTGCGCGATCGCTTGCCGAGATTCCCTCATCACTCGTTCATGATCACGCTCATTGGTTGCCCTGAGTTCTTCGATATTTGCGCCTAGCCCTGCTAAATTTTTACGAGTTTCTTCGGCAAACTGCTCATATCTGGACACCAAGGAATAAGGGCTTTCTCTATTCAATTCTTCGTTAATACGTTTAAAAGACTCTTCCAAGCTAGAGAAGCGTTGGCGTAGTTCCATTACATCTTCGCGGGGATAATCTATCTGTTGAGAAATGGAACGAAGACGCTGGGATATATATTCATAGGCACTAATGGCAGGGCGCAAAATAGTTAACAATAAGGCAGCGATCGCACCTACATAGCCGATAGTGCCGACTCCACTAGATGCCAAGACATAGAGTGCGATCGCGGAGACTAAATGCAATCCTAGGGCTAATCCTAAAGAACGCTGAGCTAGCGATCGCACGTATGGTAATTGTCGTTCATCAATGTTGATGCCCCGCTCTTGGGAGATTTTGGCTTGGTTAAGTACTGACTGAGATTGAAAGTAAAGATTCCAAGGCACGGTCACAATGATAATTAGCCATACAAAAATGCTTGCCCCAATTACCCAATCAATAAAATTACCAAAAGGTAAATGCAACCATTCGGTTAATCCAAATCCCGCCAAAAAGATGATCAATAAAGCACTAAGCCATCCAAGGAATTTACCCATGATCTTTATGCCAATCATAAACCACTGTTCTAGTTTAGATTAGCGACGCATTGCGCCGCTAATCTAAACCTAAAGAAAAGGCGGCGCATTGCGCCGCCTTTCCTTGACGAATAAAACATAAAATGGCGTAGCCATTTTATGTTTTGGCATGAGAGCTAATTAGGAAACTTTTGGGGGAATTGGGCAGCTTCGACATTTAAGGCTACAGGCTGACCGTTTCGCTTCACTTCCATCCGAATTTTGTCGCCAACCGCACGATCTTCCACTAGTTGGGTAACTTGATCTGCCGTGAGGATTTCCTGATTATCAAACTTGACAATCACATCACCACGTTTTGCCCCAGCCTTAGCTGCGGGAGAATCCTCCACAACTCGCGTTATCAAAACTCCCTTGTCTTCAGAAAGTTGAATACCGAGTTCCGTGTCTTGATTGACTTGCTTTTTCACGCTCGGATCGACCGTCACCATCTGGATACCCAAATAGGCTCGGCTGACCTTACCGTTTTGGATGAGCTGCTTAGAAATACGCTGAGCAGTTTCGATGGGAATTGCAAATCCTAAGCCCTGTGCGCCTTGGATGATGGCGGTGTTTACCCCAATCACTTCACCATTTTGGTTGAGTAATGGGCCCCCTGAGTTGCCCGGATTGATCGCTGCATCAGTTTGAATGAAGCTAACCCGCTTATCTACGCCGATCTGTCCACTTTTACGACCGATCGCACTGATGATGCCAGCCGTTACGGTGTTGTCTAGTCCGAGGGGATTGCCGATCGCGATCGCCCAGTCTCCTGGTTGTAAATTAGCAGAAGTACCAAGGCTAACTATGGGTAGGTTATCGGCTTTGACCTGCACAACCGCCACATCAGTTAATTCATCGCTACCAATTACTTTGCCTTCAATCTGACGACCATCCTTAAGAATGACCGTTACCTTATCAGCACCACTCACAACGTGAGCATTGGTGATAATGTCGCCCTCTTTGTTAATAATAAAGCCTGAGCCAGTACCACGTTCTACACGCTCCTTGGGCATTCGTCGCAATTGATCGCCAAAGAATTGACGAAACATCGGATCTTCTAAAAAGGCTTCAGGTATTTGAGGATTAGAAGCTACGGTACGTGAGGCATTAATCCGCACCACCGCAGGACCAGTACGATTGACGGCATCGACGACATAATTGCGCGGTACGGCGATCGCTTTAGTTTTATCGCTTTCTTGGGCGATCGCTGGGGATATGGATGCAACTTGTGGCAAAGGTGTAATCGCTGTAGTGCTGGGCGATCGCACTCCTGACACAACTGCCCATGCACCTAAAATCACACCCAGCAACAGCATCGAGGCATAAATCAAAGGTTGCTTGTAACGAGATTTTTTATTTGAGTCTCTCATAGCTATTTCCGCGACCAATAATATTTAGATTCTACAAAATTTTTTTGCTATTGTTACGCTCTCTATTTAGACGGAAAACCGTCTCCCAAAGATCAAAAAAGCGTGCAAAGCACGCTTTTTTGATTATTTTGCACTCATTGACTTAGGCAAAGGTACTAGAGGCTCCTCCATGGCAATCAAAATTGGCTCCTCCACCACAGGCGTAGGAGTCTTAATGCTATTAGCCACAGGGCTAAATTGAGGATTGGAATTAAAAGTAAACATGGAGCCAAATACGCCCACTACAGCCGCCACAGATATACCTATACCTGCCAATTTCCATTTACGGCGCTGCGATCGCTTGTCAACTTCTGCCATGACGCGATCGATTATTACCTCCGTCTCAGCTTTTACCGAAGAGTTAGCGGCTACAGGCACAGGCAAGTCAATCAGTAATTGACGCAATTTAATTTGTTGTTGATAGAGACGACGAAAATCAACCTCTTCAGATAGCCATTGTTCAACTAGCTGCTCTTCGGATTCACTAACTTCGCCATCAATGTAAGCGCTGAGTAATTCAAAGCGCTCTTCTGGAGTCTTCATAGCATTATTAGAAATTTGGTTAGCACTCATAACTTAAATACGCCCCCTTATATATTTTATATATATTTTATATATACTTTACATACTCGACAGGTAGGGCTGTAATTGGGCTTGGAGCTTTAATCTTGCTCTGGCTATACGTGATTTTACCGTACCAAGCGATACACCTGTTAGCTCTGAAATTTCCTCATAGGATAAACCCTGAATTTCCCGTAAAACGATGGTTTCACGAAAGCTCGTAGGTAAATCGGCAATAGCCTTACGCAGTTGTTCATAAAACTCCTGTGTAGACATATTATCGAGGGGACTAGGGGCTGAGCTAGGCAAGTCCCAACTCATTTCATCGCCATCACCAGACATAAATGGTGCATCAAGGGAAACTGAGTTACCAACTCGTTTACGTTTCCGCAACTCGTCATAAAACAAGTTGGTGGCAATCCGACTGAGCCAGCCACGAAACTTTTCAGGCTCTTGCAATCGTTTGATATTGCGATATACCCTTAACCAGACCTCTTGAGCGAGATCGGCGCGATCTTGCCAGTCAGGAGCTAGCTTATACAAAACCTGATCGACGTAAGACTGATTACGGCGCATAAGTTCTGCAAACGCAGACTTACTAGGCTGCGCTTCTTTTTGGCACATTTGCACCAATTCAACGATGGGGAGCTTATCAACGGACACGGAGTTGGAGGGCGTGTACCCTCCGATGCTGGTTGACCAAGATAGGCTGTAACTCATCACTCAATCGCTCCTGCTGGACTTATCTTTGAGAGATCCACAGTAATTAAATAAATAATCTGTGTCTCTAGGATTAAGTTTTAGGACGAAGGAGAAAAAAGTTTGTTCCTATCAAAATAGAGCTTTTCTAGCTGGACAAGTTAGGATATGGCGCTTTGGCTGTGTAGGCGTTAACCTAACTTGTTCAGATATAAACAGAAAGATATTTCAAGAGGGATAATAGCAGTTAGTTTGTGTGTTTTTGCGAATCCATAGATTCTTTTAGATTTTTCACTTAATTTTTTTATTTAAACTTACTTATGCAGCGATCGCAGTGGATATCAGTGTTAACGGGCGTTATCGCCGTAATTTTAGGCTTAGGCTATTTGATTTTGGTGCAGATACTCGATTGGCGAGGCGGGGAGATGTTACCTGCTCCCATTGATGTGTCGTTGCTTTTCTAAATTATGAAAATGGCGGCGCTTCGCGCCGCCATTTCCTATTCGGTTTAAAATTTAGAGGAAGACGCTTTGCGCCTTGCTCTGAATTTGTAGATTTTATGAAACTAACCAGAAAAGGTCATTACAGCGTGAAGGCTATGCTCGATCTGGTAGTTTGGGCAAAGCGAAAGCCTGCCTCTGTACGCGAAATTAGCGATCGCCAGTCAATTCCTGCGCCCTATTTAGAAAAAATTTTAATTAATCTACGCCAAGCTGATTTAGTTGAGTCAGTGCGGGGAGTGCAGGGAGGTTATAAGTTGAAGCGATCGCCAAGAGACATCTCACTTGGCGCGATATTATCAGCCGTTGGCGAAGATACCTATCCTCTGCCAAGGTTAAAGCCACAGGAAAAACTTGCCTCCGACTGGGTAACCTTTGCCCTTTGGCAAAGACTTGATCGCAAGTTCAAAGATGCTTTGGATGATATTTGTTTAGAAGATCTTTACTACGATGCCCGTAGTTGGCAAGCGTCCCAAGGACAAAGTGCTGGCTTTATTGTTTAAGTTTTCGCAAAGCAAAAACCTAAATCTTAAGCAGATTTGCTGCGAATTTGGCGCATGAGATTGGCCATCTCGATCGCACCCATGCCAAATTCCCAGCCCTTATTACTCTTCACTCCAGCCCGTTCTAGAGCCTGCTGCATCGTGTCGGTAGTCAATACCCCAAAAATAATTGGCACACCTGTTTGATAGGAGGCGGCGGCAACGCCCTTAGAAACTTCATTCGCCACATAATCAAAGTGGGGTGTATCGCCACGAATCACCGCACCTAAGCAAATAATTGCGTCATATCGTCCAGAAATTGCTAATTCCTTAGCTACCATTGAGATTTCCAGACTTCCCGGAACCCACGCATAATCGACTTGGCTGCCAGTCTCAGACACATCAACGCCATGTCTTAGTAAAGAATCTTGACAGCCTTGGAGGAGCTTACCAACGATCAGGTCATTAAAACGAGCCGTGACGATCGCAAAGCGCAAACTATCTGTATTGGTAAAGCTACCTTCAAAAACGGTCATAGAGTTAATTTCAATTCTTAATTATGAAAAATGTAGTTTATAGAGTTCATAGATGGAGCGCTCAGCACTCCATCTATAAAATGCTTAAGCAACAAAGGAATTCAAAATGCCAATCACGATTACAAGCGCTAACCAAATTAAAGAACCTAAGAATAGCAAGGGCTTCGATTGGTTCCAAGAGCTAGGAGATGCATAGGCAACAGGAACACCAATAACCAAAACAAATGAGAACAAAACAAAGGCGGCTAATAGAAGCTGGAACAGAATAGTCATTTTTTGAAACTCCGAGTATTAAAACAAAATACCAAAATAAATCCTTTACACCAAATTAGCAGAAAATGCGTCTCTCTTAAGGGGTGAAGCAAATAGGGCATACGCCCTATTTGCTTTATAAAGCACCTGCGGCTGTGCGATCGAGGATGCCTTCGGATAGATGGGTAGTGATGTTGCAGGATTGCAATATGGGCTTACCATCTGCGCCTTGGGGATAGTCAATAACGCTCACGCCGCCATTACCCTGCTTAAAGATCCAAAACTGCTCAGGTGTAAAGTCAAATAATAGACAAAGAATTGCCTTATTGACAGCATCATGGGCGACAACTAGAGCCGTTTCGCCTGCGGGAACTGATTCCACAATTTTTTGCCATACGATCGCCACACGATCCCATACCTGCTGTAAATTTTCTCCCTCTGGCATTTGGATAGTTTGAGGCTGTGATTGCCATAGAGCTAGTTGTCCCGCAAATTCCGCTTCGATTTCATGCTCAAATTTTCCTTCCCAGAGACCATGAGAAATTTCCTTGAGTTCATCAAATAGCTCAATTTTGATATTGGGATGCTTGCTTAAGATTTCTAAAGCGGTGTCCTTGGGACGGAGCATGGGACTGCTGAAGGCTTTATCAATTTTAATCTTGGCAAGAAACTCGCTAGCACGTCTTGCTTGAGCATGACCATTGTTATTTAAAGGCACATCGATTTGACCTTGGAAGCGTTTTTGGCGATTCCACTCGGTTTCACCATGCCGCACTAGCAGGAGACGCGCACCATGATGATTTTTCCTGAGGGGCGGTAATGGCGTATCGGTGATATCTACTAAATGACTGACTAGATTGAGGGATTCAATTTGGACACCGTCAGCAATGCTGGAGCCTTGGAAATTAAGGACGCTGATGGCACAGTTGCCCTGTTGAATGTTGTGATAAAGGCGAATAGGGATGCCAAGGGCGGAGCAAATTAGTGCTCGATTGATGCCACTATGCCCCACTAGCAAAATCGTTTTATCTTGGTGCTTGGGTAATATCTCCGCCCAGAAAGCCTTCGCTTGCTCAAATAATTCCACAATGGGGGAGCGATCGCCTAGTTGAAATTTGTCTGGCTCATTGTGCCAAAGATGATATTTCTCAGGAAACTGCTCTTGGACATCCTTCGCAATCATCGACTCCCATTCACTTAGGTCAATCTCTAGCAGCCCCTCGGTGATATTTAAAGTGGGCGCTTGAAAATTTTCAGCCAAAATTATTTGGGCGGTATGCTGAGCGCGGACTAGGGGGCTAGCGTAGGCAACATCAATTTCAAGATTGACCAAAGCTTTGCCAGCTAGCTTGGCTTGTTGTTTACCCTTGTCCGTCAATACAGACTGCAATTCTGGGCGATCGTAATTACCCCGCCCTTGAATTTTGTTTAGGATATTGAAATTACTTTCGCCGTGACGAACGATAACTACTCGCGTACTCAGAACCTTACCCTCATCTTCATTTAAAGGTAGATATATAGTTTTGCCATATATCTACTACAACTATGTAATATTAAAACACTATTAAGAAATAGTAACGCTCTGTACTGCGCTATAATACTACGATAGGTTTAAAATAGCTGCTAGTTAAAGTGCATCTAGCTAAAGTGCATCTAGCTGCTAGTTAAGCCTCCAAGCTTACTCACCATAATCATAAACTTGAATCATCAAGTACGCTGTTTTACTTATAGGCTGAATGCTATAGGCAAATGGTGTAAGCACCTTCTAGATAGTTTAATAAACGCCAGTCTAAGAATAAACTTAGCTTTTAACGAAACCCCAACAATTTTCCAATAACTATATTCATACATCAACGTGATGGGTATGGCTCTATCAGGTTTCTGTTTATAAGCCAAGCTTACATTCAGATTTCTGCATGATTTTTAAAATTTAGTTTTTAAGTAAAGTAGATATTTAAACCTACCTATTTTGCTTAGGAACTAATTCATCTAAAAACTAAGAGCGATATAGTTTTTGGTATCTTAACCATTCCGAACAAAGCAATATGTTTCCTTATCGTGATGTCAGAGCAGGCAAAGCACTTAGTTACTAGCTCGGTAAATAGTGAAGTAACAAGTAAACGATAGGTACAACTTGCGATCGAAAATTTTTTCTTTTTTCGTTTGGGTATGTTCTGTTTGGAAGACCCGACTCTTACTCTTTGAGGCTATTACTCTTTGAGGTCGTTGTATGAAGGGTCTAACCATAAAGGTTCTAAAAATATTTTCTAAACTCCGTATAAAAAAGTATTTTTCGGTTTTTTGGGTATTTTTCAGGTAGTTTCTTAGACTGGCTCTTTTGAATCGAAGAAATTCTGAGGAAATTGAATGCCAAAGCAAATAATTATTGCCGAGCAGTATCGAATTGCTGCTGTATTTAGCGAAGATCAAATTGAAGAAATTGTTGTTGCCGCAGGAACTCACCAAGTTGGGGATGTTTATTTGGGCGTTGTTGAAAATGTTTTAACAAGTATTGATGCGGCGTTTGTAAATATTGGCGATGGCGATCGCAATGGGTTTATCCACATTACTGACCTTGGCCCCTTAAAAATGCGGCGATCGTCTGGCTCGATTAGCGATCTGGTTGTACCGCAACAGCGAGTATTAGTGCAGGTCATGAAGGAGCCTACAGGCAATAAAGGACCTCGCTTAACAGGAAATATCTCCCTCCCCGGCCGTTATGTAGTGCTACTGCCCTTTGGTCGTGGGGTTAACCTATCACGTCGTATTCGTAGTGAGGCGGAGCGTAATCGCTTACGCGCCCTTGCGATTTTGATTAAGCCTGCGGGTATGGGTATTTTGGTGCGAACTGAGGCTGATGGAATGCCTGAGGAGCAGATTATTGAGGATCTGGATAATTTGCAGCGCCAGTGGGAGACCATTCAGCAGGATGTAGCGACTACGCGCCAGCCCACTTTGCTCGATCGCGAGCGTGACTTTATTCAAAGGGTACTGCGTGATCTCTATACCAATGAGGTCAATCGGATTGTGGCGGATTCTAGTGACGGGTTGCGCCGCATTAAGCAGCATTTGCTTAACTGGGGCGATGGCAAAATCCCCAGTGGGCTAATGCTCGATCATCACCGTGAGCGCACCCCGATTTTGGAATATTTTCGGGTGAATGCGGGTATTCGTGAGGCGCTTAAGCCTCGAGTTGATTTGCCCAGTGGTGGTTACGTGATTATTGAGCCGACTGAGGCTTTGACGGTAATTGATGTTAACTCTGGCTCCTTTACGAAGTCCCAAACTTCCCGTGAGACGGTTTTGTGGACAAATTGTGAGGCGGCGGTGGAAATTGCGCGTCAAATCCGCTTGCGAAATATTGCGGGTGTGATTGTGGTGGATTTCATTGATATGGATACGCGCCGCGATCAATTGCAGCTTTTGGAACATTTCAATAAGGCTTTGCGATCGGATAAGTCCCGTCCTCAAATTGCCCAGCTTACTGAGTTAGGTCTAGTGGAGCTAACCCGTAAGCGTCAAGGTCAAAGTATTTATGAGTTGTTTGGTCGTCCCTGTGCGGCTTGTGGTGGTTTAGGTCATTTGATGCACTTACCCGGGGAGGCGACGGGGCAGCCTGTGGATTCTACTTCCCGCACTTGGGAGGCTAAGCAGTCTAATCAGCTTGATTTTACCTCTGAGTATGAAGATGGGGACTCCGAGTTAGGTGGTGGGCTAGAGCCAAACTTAGTCAATCATCCTAGCTATCAAGAGCGGGGTGGTTTGCGTCGTCGTAGCAAGCGAACTTTGCTCAAGGATGGGCGGGAGACTCGTGAGGCGGAAAAAGCTGTTCCAGTTGATACGCGATCGCGGTTTGAGCCACGCATTGAACCAAGAATCGAGCAAAGGATCGAGCCACGCATTGAACCAAGGATTGAGCCACGCATTGAGCGGGACATCGTTGAGCGGTCTGTACCGACTAAAATTTCTTTGCCTAGCATTACGCCCACTAAGCCAGAGCCGATCGAAGAAGAAGAAGTTGAGGTTGTCGAAGCTGAGCCGATCGCGGTGGTGGACAATGTGCCTGAGCGCCCTAACAAGCGAGAACTGCGGACTAAAGTGATTGAGCCACCTGAGGTAATTGTGGTGGAGATGACCGAGGAAGAGCAGGATGTTTACTCGTTGATCGGCGTTTCTCCGTTGGTGTTAGTCGAGCGCGAGATTAAAGATCCGCGCAATGTGATTGTGACTGTGGCTTTACCCGGCCAAGCGCCCCAAATTGCCAATGCAGTTAAGCCTCTCTCTGACTCGGTTACCGAAAATTTCACGGAAATTTTTGTTGAAGATGCTTTGATGGAACCAGAAGTTGTGGAAAATGCTGACGTTGAGATGGTTAGCGAGCAACCAATCCTATCGACTAGTAATGCCAATTCTAATGGGGTGATTTTGAAGGTAAATCGAATTCCGCCTGTTGATGCTTCAGAATTCAATAACGATGAGGAGTCTAAAAATGAATTTTTAGATAGTTCTAAGGAATTTGTACCCATCCAATCGCCTGAAGCTTCACGCCGCAAGCGTTCTTCAGCATCATAAACCTATGCTAATTCACAAAATTGCGATCGCAATTTTGTGAATTAAAAACCAAAACCCCTAAGATTTCACAACTAAAAATGGCGCAGCCATTTATTAGTTGTGAAAATCCAAAAGAGAGGGGCGGCGCAACGCGCCTCCCCTCTCTTTTGGGCTTTAGAACACCAGATCGATATCTAACTTCCTGAGATTAATAGCAAAAAGTTTATAACCCGATACATCTGCTGTAGCGATCGCTAACAAATTAATATCAATCGGCGCGATCGCTGTGACTTCCCCATCAATAATCTGATTATTGATACTATTTCCTCTTAAATCTAGCAATATCAAAATAGTTTGATAGTCGTTGTAAGTGGCGGTAATTGCATAGCCCCAAGGTGTTGCCACCATTAGCAGAGCCTCATATTCTAGGTGAATTCGCATTAACCGATAGGGCTTGAGATCTAGCAAAAATAAATTTTTATGATTTCCAGCTTCTAATAAAAGGAGGCGATTGCTAGTAAAGGTGGCGATGCCCCGATCAATCGGAACTAGCAAAGCTAAGCGATACATAATATTGCAGCGCCGAGAAATAACAATCACTCGACTTTCATTAGTCTCAGGCTTATTGGCGATCGCCGCTAGGTGATGGCGATCGAAGGCAATGATGCAGCTTAAGTCTCTGGTGGCAAACTCCAAGCGCATCGCTCGACCATATACCAGATTTCTGATCTCGATTTGCTTACCACTGGAGATGGCAACCCAATCACCCTGAGGAGAAATAGCCCATTTAAAGGGATGGGGCGATTGGTATAAGGATTTAGGCTTGCCTTGTGTAAATTGATAAACGGATCGTTGAGTTAACGCAAACAGTGATTTTCCTGCAAAAGCGATCGCCTCAATTTCCTGCTCAGACTTGGCGACTTGCTCAGATTGCTCAAGTGTTAAGCTATGCCAATGTAAATGAAAGTTTGAAGTACTATAAAATCGAGATTTCCCGCCACAGGACAAGCCCACAATTTTTTGAGATAATTCCTGCTGAGCAAAATGCTGAGCTTTTTTAGAAAATAAAGATGTGGTCGCAATTTCTACATCTTCCGTAGGTTTAAATTCATCAAAATTAATTTGATGAATTTCTACAGACTGAGAAAGAGCCAATAGATCTAAGCGCATTTCTTTGGCTGAGGAATATCGCCGCTTCGGAAGTTTTTCTAGGGATTTGCTAATAATCGTTTGTAGCGATCGCGGCAAAGACTCGGGAATAATCACCCTCTGGTTTAAATGAGCATTCATCAACTCTGAAGGCATCCCTGTAAAAGGACGCTTTCCCAATAAGAGTTCATACAAAATAATTCCGACGGCATAAATATCTGACCCTGCCGAAAACTGTCCATAAAATCGTTCAGGAGCCATATATCCGGGGGAGCCAGTATTATTTCCTTCAGCATCAATTTCTTGGCTGAGGCGAGCAATCCCAAAATCAGAAATTTTTGCTTGCCAACCCTGAGCCGTAATCTTGAGGAGTACATTTTCAGGTTTGATGTCACAGTGAATAATATTTGCCGCATGGGCATGTTCTAAGCCCAACAAAATATCATTTATTAAGGTAAAGCATTGACGAAAAGACAGCTTGGCGTAATTCATCAGATCGCGTAATGTGCCACCTTCGCAATAATCCATCACTAAATAGCGAAAATTTTGGTGATGAACTAACGCCGTACAAGAAACTATATTCTCGTGCTGCAAAGTCAATAAAAATCTTAGTTCCCGTAAAAGCTTGCTTGTGGGAAACCTTTTATGCTCAAGTTCCTTGAGAGCTACTAATTTACCCGTCTCTCTTACACGAGCACACAAAACCTTACCAAATTGTCCTCTACCGACCAATCCCAAGATGCGATATTTAGAGAACTGTGAGGTGGTTTTTTCATTCATACTGGCAAAATCAATTCTCAACAAATTTAATCCAGTTGAGATCTTGGTCTAGTTAGCTTACCCATCTCTCAACACAGCACAACCATAACTTATACCAAAACACAAAACGGCTACTCTATTTTGTGTTTTAGGGCGTTTTAGGATGAGGCGATCGCCATACTTAACATTTCGTTGCAAAACAACTAGAGAGATGTCCAAAGATTGTCGATATCATGGTAGGAAGTGATATATAAAACGTAATATTTCTCAGCAAAATCCTTAGTCAAATTTATGAGTCAAGCTTCTACATCCGCCGATGTCCCTAGCATGGGTCGTCGCCAATTTATGAACTTAATTTTAGGGGGTTCTGCGGCAGTAACCACCCTTGGCGCAGCAGTGCCTTTCCTTGCCTACTTTGTGCCTCCATCCCGTGGTGGCGCTGGTGGTGGCGTTGCAGCTAAAGATGCTCTTGGAAATGATGTGGTTGCTTCGGCTTTCTTGGCTAGTCATCAAGCAGGCGATCGCGTACTGGCTCAAGGGCTTAAGGGTGATCCTACCTACATCGTTGTGACCGACAACAAAGAAATTGCTTCCTACGGACTCAATGCAGTTTGCACACACCTCGGCTGCGTAGTACCTTGGAATGTAGCTGAAAACAAGTTCATGTGTCCTTGCCACGGCTCACAATACAACGCCGAAGGTAAAGTTGTACGTGGTCCTGCACCGCTCTCCCTTGCCCTTGCCCATGCCACAGTTCAAGATGATGTGGTGCAATTTAGCACATGGGCAGAAACTGACTTCCGCACCAATGAAGCTCCTTGGTGGGCTTAAACCCCTTTGAAATCTGCCTTTAAATCAAATTTGAACTTATACATGAAAGAAGCTTTATTCCGTGCCAATCGTTTGCTTGTAGGAGTCAGTCTATGTGTACTCACAAGTTTAGGCTTAGTATTTGGCTTTAGCAGTCAGCCTGCTTTTGCCTACCCTTATTTTGCTCAAGAAGCTTACAAAAATCCCCGTGAAGCAACTGGTAGAATCGTTTGCGCCAACTGCCACCTTGCTCAAAAGTCCATCGAATTAGAACTACCCCAAGCTGTTAAGCCTGATTCCGTATTTGAAGCAGTTGTAAAACTTCCTTACGATCACACCAAGCAGCAAGTGGCTGCCGATGGTAGCAAAACTGGTTTGAATGTCGGTGCGGTACTCGTATTGCCTGAAGGTTTCAAGATTGCTCCCGAAGACCGTTTGTCTGAAGAGTTAAAAGAAAAAACCAAAGATACCTATTACCAACCCTATAGCGATACTCAAGAAAATATCGTTCTTGTTGGCCCCGTATCTGGTGACGAATATTCGGAAATTGTTTTCCCCGTGCTTTCTCCCGATCCTGCTAAGGACAAAAATATTCACTTCTTGAAATATGCTGTCCATGCTGGTGGCAACCGTGGTCGCGGTCAAGTCTATCCCACAGGCGAAAAGAGCAACAACAACGAATACGCCTCTACTGTGTCTGGTCTAGTTACTCAAATTAGCCCGATCGCCCCTAACGAAGATGAAGGCATCTATGGTGGTTATGAAATCTCCGTGCAGACTACCGACGGTAGCATTGCTGTAGAAAAGGTTCCTGCTGGCGCTGAATTAGTTGTCGAGCCAGGTAGTGAAGTAAAGGTTGGTTCTCCTTTAACTACTAATCCTAACGTTGGAGGTTTTGGTCAACATGATGGCGAAATTGTCCTTCAAGATCCTCGCCGTATTCAATGGTTACTCGCTTTCTTTGCTTCCGTAATTGTTACCCAAATCTTATTGGTATTGAAGAAGAAGCAAGTCGAAAAAGTACAAGCTGCGGAAATGAATTTCTAAATAACAAATTAAGAAATGGCTACGCCATTTCTTAATTTAAAAATCCTAAATTTAAATAAAAAAGGGGTGCGCGTCGCGCACCCCTTTTTTATTTAAATTATTTCTAACTGCGACTCATCGCCAACTAAAAATCTCAGAGCTTGATGCCTTTTAGGCGACCGAGAAATCTTGACATTTTTGCCAATTACACTATCCACAATCCTTTGATGAATACCCGTAATATTTGTGCCACTGAGAATGACACTATGCTCAATATCGGTATCCACAATTGTCACGCGATCGCTAATGCTTGTGTAGGGACCAACATAGGCTTGTTCAAGATAGCAATTTTCGCCAATAATTACTGGCCCTCGGATTTTGCAATTTACAAGGCGTGAACCCTTGCCAATATTGACTCGCCCACTAATATTGCTGTTACTATCTACTTCCCCTAAATTTTGATTAGTGAGTCGAGTATCTAGCACAATTTGATTAGCTTCTAAAATTTCATCTTTTTTACCAGTATCGAGCCACCATCCTTGTAACTCAGAGGCTTCGATTTTTTGCTTGGTTTCAATTAATTTCTGAAGGGCATCAGTAATTTCTAACTCACCCCTAGCCGATGGGGTAATTTGCGCGATCGCCTGATGAATTGTATTTTGGAAAAAATATACCCCTACTAGCGCTAAGTTGGACTTTGGCTGTTTTGGTTTTTCTTCTAGCTGTAATACTTTGCCATTTTCATCGACAGTTGCCACCCCAAAAGCTGTAGGGTTGGCGACTTGACGCAACAGAATTAAAGCATCTAGCTGCTTAGTCTTAAAAACTTGTAAAAATGGTTGTAATGGTGACTCGATCAGGTTGTCACCTAAAAACATCACAAAAGCATCATCACCTAAAAAAGGCTGGGCGGTTTTGACCGCATGGGCAAGTCCTGCGGGTTCCGTCTGAAGAATATATTCGATTTTCGCGCCAAAGCGATCGCCATTTCCCGTCTTAGCTCTTACATCATCACCAGTTTCAGGGCTAATAATAATACCGATATCGGTAATACCCGCATCCACAATGCTTTCGATGCAGTACCACAAAATTGGTTTATTCGCGACAGGTACTAACTGTTTTGCACCTGTAAAGGTAAGGGGGCGCAGTCTAGTGCCTTTTCCACCTGAGAGAATGAGCGCTTTCATCGTATGTATGTTTTACCTTAATCGTAATTTCTAGTAAGAGGATCGGCGCAAAGCGCCGCTTATCCTAATCTCTAGATTGAATATAGTCTGCGAGAGCTTCTTGCCAATGCCTCATTTCAAAGCGCCTTGCCGAATTATCCTGAAGAGGCAAATGGAAACTAATCAAAGCTGAATTCATGGGTCGAGCAGCTTTAGTGGGAAACTCAGAACTAGCTACTGGCTCAATGGGATGATCAATATTTGCCAGTTTGAGCGCTGTAGTTGCAAATTCATACCACGAACATTTGCCCCGATTTGCGCCGTGGATTATTCCTGTCCTCCCAATTTGTAATAGTGAATCCAGTAATTGCGCGGCATCAGGGGTATAGGTGGGCGACATAAACATATCGTTAACCACCTTTAGAGGAGCGCCTGCTTTGGCTTTGGCAATAATCGTCTCCACAAAGTTACCACCTTTGCCGCGTGAGCCAGCTTTGCCAAAGACACTGGAAATTCGCAAAATTAGCGATCGCTCGGTAGTTTGTTTGACTAGATGTTCACCCGTTAATTTAGAAATCCCATAAATATTGATCGGATCAGGAAAAACATTTTCGTTATTAGGACAAGGGTAACTACCCCGAAATACATAATCAGTACTGATATAAACGCATAAAGCATTGATATCACGGCAGGCTCGCGCAATATTGAGCGCACCGATCGCGTTGACATCAAAGGCAATCTGGGGATGATCTTCGCAATCATCCACGCGCACATAGGCCGCACTGTTAATGACTACATCGAAATTCTGCGCTCCCAAAACCTTGTTGACCGATTCAGGTTGGGTAATATCGACTTCGGCGCGGGTCAGAGGCGTTAAATCATAGCGATCGCTTTGGGAGAAATGTTTAACGATATCCGACCCTAATTGTCCATTTGCGCCAATGAGGGCAACTTTGATGCTCATGCCTTATACCATTGCTGATAATGATCTTGAAAGACTTTCTTGGCTTTGACAGCTTGCCACCAATCACTATTTTGCTTATACCAAGAGACTGTATTTGCCATGCCTCTTTCAAAATTCCATTGTCGTTGCCAACCTAAAGATTCAGCAGCGATCGGATCAACCGAATAGCGATAATCATGACCGGGACGATCATCGACATATTTCATCAAAGATTCGGGACATTCCAATAACTTAAGAATAGTTTGGGCAACTTCCACGCCATTGACCTGCATTCTTGCGCCAAGATTATAGGCTTTCCCCTTTTCTCCCTGATGAAGAACGGTATCAATGCCAGAGCAGTGATCCTCGACATAGAGATAATCGCGCACGGCTAAGCCCTGCCCATAAATTGGTAATGGCTTAGATTCCATCGCGTTAGTAATAAAGAGAGGAATAATTTTTTCGGGATATTGATAGGGCCCGTAGGTATTTGACCCGCGTGTGATTGTTACATCTAAACCATAACTAATGCCATAGGAAAAGACTAAATGCTCGGCTCCCGCCTTAGATGCAGCGTAGGGACTACGAGGCGATAGGACATCGGTTTCTAAGGAATGGCGATCGCTACCGACTAAATCACCATAAACCTCATCGGTCGATACATGGAGAAAGCGCTTAATTTGATGTTTTCGAGCCGCTTCCAGTAGCAGCAATGTCCCTTCAATATTCGTCTTAATAAAGGGGCGAGGATCTCTTAAGCTGCGATCGACGTGACTTTCGGCAGCAAAATTTAAGACTGCATCAACCCCAACTACCGCTTTTTCTACATCATCGGGATTAGCAATATCACCTTCAATAAAAGTAATTTGGTCTAACACACCCTTGAGGTTATCTAAATTACCCGCATAGGTCAGCTTATCTAAGACCACAATCTCCCACGTTGGATGATTAGCGATCGCATAATGCACATAGTTAGACCCTATAAAACCTGCCCCACCTGTGACTAATACCTTTTTATATTGATTTTGAGATTGGGCTTGATTACTGTCTAAACTCATGAAAATAACTCCGCTTCTTTTAATGATTTACCGATAGTATCTTTCGTGGACAAAATAGGTTGCCCTTCAATCTGCCATGCGATCGCGATATCAGGATCATTCCATATGATGCACCTTTCTTCGCTAGGAGCATAGTAGGCTGTGGTTTTATAGACAACCTCAGCAATATCTGATAGAACCACAAATCCATGGGCAAATCCTTCGGGAATCCAAAGCTGTTGACGGTTTTCTTCGCTGAGGATATAACTCACGGATTTAGCAAAAGTCGGTGAACTGCGGCGTAGATCAACAGCCACATCTTGAATCGCGCCTCGTAAAACCCGAATTAACTTACCTTGAGGTTTACCGATTTGATAATGCAAACCACGCAATACGTTTTTTTGCGATCGCGAGTGATTATCTTGTACAAAGTTTAGATTCAGCCCTGTTTTTTCATTAAAGACTTTGTGATTATAAGACTCATAAAAAAAACCGCGATCGTCACCAAAAACTGTGGGAGTAATTAATAAAACTTCAGGAATTGCTGTGTTTTCAACCTTCATGAGGTAAGTAAGTAAATCGCGTTAAGGATTATAACATCGCTCTAAGTAGCTTGGGAGATGAAAAGATTTGAGAGAGTGCGACCCTCTGGGTCGCACTCTCTCGAATCTTTTAGGATGGCTCTATGTAGATCTTTTCGATAGCTTTTGCCATATTTTGCGCTAAAAATTTTTCCGTAATTGTGTTAATTCCCTCTTTAGAAAAATCTTGCAAGGTTTCGGGGCTATCAATGGTCAAATTCATCGCTTTTGTCAGCCCTTCAATATCTTTGGGTTGTACTAAATAACCATTTTTATGATTGACAATAATTTCAGAAATACCATCTACATCCGATGCAATACAAGGCTTTCCCATCGCAAGGGCTTCTAATAAAGCGATTGGTTGTCCTTCCCACAGTGAAGGTAAAACAAAAACATCAATTGCCGACAGAAACTCTCGAATATTTGAACGCGCCCCTAAAAAGTTCACTCGATCGCTTATTTTTAATTGTTCAGCAAGTTTAAGTAGGGATTCTCGCAACTCTCCATCACCAATAACTAATAAATGAACGTGATTAGCAATCTTACTAAATGCTTTTAATAAATATTCATGCCCCTTCTGTTCATGGAGTCTACCTACATTTCCAAAAACAAATTCATTATTTCCAATACCTAATATATGACGTGCAGTTTCTCGCTTAATGGGATTTGTAAACTCATCAATTTCGATACCGTTATAAACAATTGATGTCTTGTGCGATGACGCAATTTTGGCAGTGATCGCTTTCTCGTAATCAGATTGGCAAACACAAATAATGCGATCGGTTATATTTACCAACACCTGATCGATTTTCTGAAAAATAAATCTTTTAATCTTTGTTTTAAAACTTGATAAATTAAGTTGCGTATTATTCAGGTAATGCAACCCATGATAAGTATGAATAACTTTAGGCTTATTTCTTAAGCCTAGGGCTGCAAGCCTTCCCCAAAAACCAGCCGTGCCTCCATGGGTATGAATCACATCAAATTTTTGCGATTTTAAAAGCTGATAAATAGTTTGAAAAGACTTTAGGCTAGGTTTATTTGATATGGCGATCGCATAGGTGGGAATTTCTAATATTTTGGCTTGATCCACTAACCAACCTGTTGATTCAGTGGCGATCGCAACTTCATTGTTTTTCAGCAAATACTTAGCCAAAAGGTAAACATGCATCTGCCCACCGCCAATGCTAGCATCATCAATAATTATCAATACACATAGATTTAGCATGACTTACTATTAAATTTTGCCAGTTAAATTTAGGTAAAGTCTTAGTAAAAATGTTTGAACTTTACCGAGATGTTTCTGATAGTAATACAACTGACTATTTCGATAATAAGTATTAACACTTTTTTTGATTCCGTGAGAGCTTCCTCCTAACAAATGAATAATAGTTGTATGAGGATAATAAACTACCTTATAGCCTAATTCTTTAACCCGTTTACAAAGATCCTTATCTTCAAAATACATAAAGAAATTTTCATCAAAGCCTCCTATCTGCTCAAACACATCTCGTCGCATCATTAAACAAGCGCCTGTTACCCAACCCACTTCTTGAACTTTTGAATATTGGCGATCGTAAAACTTTGATAATACGGAGTGATAATGATTATCTAAACTGTATTTGATTTTGTCCAAACATTCTCTTGTTAGACTAGGCAAATTACCGCAAGATAATTGATAACGTCCATCTTCAAAAGTGATTTTAGGGCTAATAGTTCCTATATTGGGATTACTCTGTAAATATTCTAAGAGTGTCTGAGGTGTATTTTCATTTAGTACTGTATCAGTATTTAAAAACAGTAGATAATCACCTTTTGATTCTCTAACAGCAAGATTATTAGCTTTCCCAAAGCCTAAATTAGTTTTACTACAAATAAGTTTAAATGATGGGAAATTATCTTTAACAATTTGATTACTATTATCAGTAGAAAAATTATCTATAATTATTACTTCACAATTATATGAGTTTAAAAATTTTTCTATAGAGCTTAAACAACTATATAAGAATTTTGAGCCATTATAATTAACTAAAATAATTGATAAATATGCCACGATATTTTGAATTTCTTTACTGATTTTTATATTTAATATAGCTATATATCATCTCAAATTATCGATATACCAATGAAAAAGAACTACTACAGTGGATTTTAACACTTTACCCATTCTGGATGATATTAAAAAATGATATTTAATTATAGTGTCTGTAACCATTGCCAAGTTTTTTGAATGCCAACTTCTAAGTCAATAGTTGGTTGCCACTCAAGAATTTTCTTTGCTGTATTGATATCTAGAACATTTACTGGAATATCTACTTTTCTGCCCTCCATATATTCAACTTCAAAATCTTTATTAAGAGTTTGACGAATTTTACTAATCAATTGATTAAGAGAAACACCTTGACCACTACCAATATTAAATAACTTTTGACTTGAGTTAGATGTTTGAGCATAATATAAAGCTTGAACTACATCTGATATATATATGTAGTCCCTTACTATTTCTCCATCGCCCCATATTTGAATAGCTCTTTTATTCAGAATATGATTTAAAAATACAGTTATTACACCAACATTACCCATAGGGTTTTGTCTTGGTCCATATGGATTAGAAATACGTAAAATAGAGTAGTCAAGACCATATAAGTAATTGAATAGATATAAATACTTCTCTATAGCTAGTTTCGTAATACCATACGAACAAATGGGATTAGTTAGATCATCTTCACTGATAGGTAGTTTTTGAGGAGAGCCATAGATAGTTCCACCAGAGGAAGGAAATATAACTTTTTTTACGGAAGCATTAACACAGTTTTCCAAAAGCTTAATTGTACTAATTACATTAGAAGCTATATCTTCCTTAGGATTTTTATTGGAAGTACTAGGAACTGTAGTACTAATTAATTGATAAACAATTTCAATATCCTGTAACGCAGAATTTAATAGAGAATCATCAGTAAATTCTCCATAAATATATTCCACATCCTCATCAGTTTTTTTTATATATTGGTTATAAGAACGACTATATACTCTAACTGATTGCCCCTGAGATACTAGAAAATCTGTTAAATGAGAGCCTATAAAACCATTACCACCGATAACTAAAACACGCATTATTTAACTTTTCCAAAATTAATGTTTTAAACTTTCTTTCGAGTTTAGTTATGCTGATTTAAAAGGTTCTCATATATAGATTCTAATTCATGAACATATTCTTGCATTGACTTAGGAGACACAGAATTATTTGCCAATTGCTTAAGAAATTCCCTGTCTTCATCAAGTTTACGAATACAATTTGCTAATTCACGAATGTTTCCTTTTTCAAATAAAAGACCATTAATCTCATGTTGCACAACTTCAGACATACCACCAAGATTAGTAGCAATTACAGGACATCCTGCTGCTTGAGCGGAATAAATTACTAGAGGTGTATTCTCATACCAGATCGAAGGTACTACTAAAACATCAATTTCAGAAAGTATTTTGCCTATCTCGGGATTGGGAAAAGTACCACAAAAATTTATTCTCGGATCGTTACTAGCAATTTTATATAATTTTGCAACATATTCAGGAAAGTCTCCTAAATTGCCATATATCTTAAGCTCAAAATTAATATTTGATAATAACTTAGTTGATTCTATCAGTAAATGAACTCCTTTATGTTCAAATAATGTACCAATGAAACCGACTCGAAGCTCTTTATTTAAACCCTTATTGCTATTAGGAATAATGTCCTCAATATCTAAACCATAAGGCATATATGAAATTAAATTGGGATTTAAGCCATTATTTTGTAAAATATTTTGCATAAGTCTAGTTGGCACTAATACTCGATCCAAATTATTCATGCGAATTTTAAGAAATTGCTGACGTTTTACTAGAGCAAGTACGTATTCGGTAAACCAAAGCTTATATAGTAGTTTACTTTTAATAATCCATATCAGGAATACTACTAACCAGTTAGGAAGTAAGTTTAGTTTTGCATGAGTATTTGGAGATTGAGAAATTTGTACAATATGTCTCACACAATTTATGCTGTTAATATCTGGTCCATTGCATAAATTACCATCAGGTAGTCTTAGTTGATTAGTTGGACAAACTAGCCAGAAATCAGTAGTAGTCATTATTCGAGGGATTTTCAAACTGACGCATACATCGATAGCTGAAGCTGATAGCTTACTCAAATGAAAGAAGTGAACTATATCAGGATTAAATTCTTTTAAATATTTACGAAAATAGTTGGCAAAGAAAATATTATTGTATTCAGCTTCTACCATGTTCTTTTGACCACCTAATGGGACATAAGAATGATGAAATCTAAGAACTTTAATTCCTTTATAAACATAGCTTTCAAATCTGTCAGATTCAGGCATTTCAGTTTTAGTAGGATGACCTGTAAAAACTGTAACTTCATGACCACGATTTTTTAATTCTTTTGCTACTTGAAAGGTTAATATTTCAGTACCAGATGAATGTTCGGGTAAAAATTGATGACTTGTTAATAATAACTTCATTGTAAATTAATGATTAATTAGCTATTTGTTGTTTGTAATTATTATTATTTTTTATCCTTGTTCATCGAATAATTATTATCAATTTATCCGTGAAGAGTCTTCAAAGTTATTGCATCTTCATATACTCTAATAACTTCATTTACCATTGATAGTGTAGTTCGTTGATACTCTGTAGTTTTGGTCATTTCTAAATAATATTGGGGGTTGAGGATGATCATATTCAATGTTTTCTTTAATTCATGAACATCACCCATTTTAAAAACAAATCCATTTTCCCCCGAATTAATAAACTCAGTCATTCCTTCAACATCAGAAACGATAGCAGGTGTCTTACTGGCTAGAGAATTGAGTAATACTAAGGGACTATTTTCATACCATAATGAAGGAATGACTAAAAAATCAAGCCTATCAAAAATATTAGGCATATCCTCTTTTGGGAAAGTACCGCAAAATTTAATATTGCAACCTTTAGACATTTGCTTCAATTTTGAGAAGTAGTCAAAGTCTTGATCTTGTGAGCCAAATAAAAGTAGCTCTGCTTTTGATTGGTCTAACTGTGAAAAAGCTTCTACTAATACACTTACTCCTTTATGGGGAGCTATTTGTCCAATAAAGCCAAATCGTATGGGTGCATTTATTGGACGAGATTTCTTATTTCTTCGTGGCAAATCCACTCCAAACTTAATATCATAAATAGGAATTGATAATCCGTTATTTAGATATGCCTTAGTAAGGAAATTAGTTGGAGATATTGCAGCATGATAGTAACTGTAATAATTAGACAATACATCGGGTCTATCAATAATATCTACAGCAAAATTAAAACTTTTAATTTTACGTATAATTGGAATATTTATCAAGTTTCTTACTACCCAAGCGGATATCTTGGATATTGGATATTTCCCAAGATAACGTTCAAGACGAGAAGCCCTTACTTCTCTGCTTTTAGCTTTAAGATAACATGCCAAACAATTTGAACGTTTTATATTAGGTCCTTTACAAAGAGAGCCGTCTGATGCTTCTAATTTATTATTAAAACAAAAACCATAAAAGTCCGTAAAAGTTGCAACCACGGGAATTCCAAGTTTATTGACTACTTCTAATAAAGAAACAGTATGGTTAATTAGATGCGTAATGTGAATAATATCTGGAGAAATATCAATTATTAATTTCTCTAAAACCAACATGTTTTCTGGCTGGTAATAAGTATCTTTGATTCTAGTATGAGGAATATAATTTTTATCTATTGTATATACAGGAATATCATGGTACTCAGAATATGAAACTAAGCTTTCTTTTTTCGCTTCTCCCGGAAAAACAGCAGATACAACAATAGATTCATGTCCTAAGTCTCTAAGATTTCTAGCTATATCTAACGTATATGTTTCTGTACCGTAAAAGTGGTCAGGGAAGAAGCAGTGTACAAAAATTAAAACTTTCATATCCTACTTGCCTTCTAGTAATTCTTTATACAGAATATAGTACTTGTTAATCATTGCTTCTAAAGAAAAAAGTTTTTGGAATCTTTGCTGATTAAAATTACCTACTTGTAATCTCCTGTCTCTATCATTTAATAAATCAATAATAATATTTCCTAATTTAACACTATCGCTTGGAGGAGCCAATAAATTTTCATTGTTAATAATCTCAGAAAGTGCTCCAACGTTGTATCCCACCACTGGAATTCGCATATTCATCGCAAATGAGCTAACTTGTCCAAAACTTTCTTTCCAAACTGGAGCAACAAAAATACTCATTTTTTTATAAAGATTTGGTAGTTCTTCATAGGGAACATATCCTGTAAATGTAAAATTATTCTCAACATTTGCTTGATTGACTTTTCTCTTGTATAGTTCCAAAAATGTTCCACCCCCCACTATTATCACTTTTGTTTGTGGTCTCTTTTTAGCAACTTGAATGAATACATCAATTGACTGCTCATTTAGCTTATCTTTTTCTAAGCGATAGACCATACCAATGCAATTATCTGGAATATCATCTTTGTCATCTCTTGAAAATTTCTCTAAATTACTGCCAGGATAAATAGTGAGATGATTGGCTTTTTCATATCCAAATTCTTTTTTGACATAATTACTAACATAAACATATCGATCAATATATTCACGTAAATATGGCTTGACTGGGGTGTTAATATTTTCTACTACAATACAACCGTATTTTTCCACGCACGAGAGTACCTTATGGTACCAAGGTGTATCACAATCTCCCCAGTAGTGAATATGAACAATTTGAGGACGAAACTTTTGTAATCGATTAAATATATCGTTGCTAGATGCTGAATTATCGTATTCGTAAATATTTACGCCTATGTAGCTAGGAGGACAGGGGATATAACTAGTAATAATTTCTTGCTCATACAGATGTCCAAGATGCTCAATTAAATCAACCACAAGTTGAGACGATCCACCTGTCATAAAATTAGGTATTACATGAACTATACGTATACGTTCTGCTTCGACTTTATTTAATATATTGACCTTATAGGCTTTAGGAGCTTCTTGAATATTTTTATCTTTTGGTGATTCCTCAAGAAAATTGTTATTAGAATTCAACCTAAAAAAATGCTTGATTCTCAACCATATTGATCTTAATTTCCAAAATTTGCTATTACGAATAGCAGCGAGTTCAAATTGAGTTTGATTTAGTTCTAGCTGAGTTTGATTTAGTTCTAACTGGGTTTGATTTAGTTCTAACTGAGTTTGATGTAATTGGGATTGAGATTGTTTTAATTGATATTGCAAATCAAATTGTTTCTGAATATTTGTAGTATCTGTGTGTTTTGTTAGTTTATACAATTCAGGAAGATCCAATTCATACTTAGAAATAGCTATAGATAATATTCTTTCACTCTGTAATATATCAAAAAGTTTTTCAGCACCAAGAGTTTGAAATATATTAGAGTTTTGTAGCAATGGAAAATGATGATTTAGATATAAAAATGCTTTTTCTAATTCATATTCATCTGCTCCTTGAAAATTTTGGTACTTTAATTTGTCCGAAAAACTTAACCTAAAAAAATCTTCAGAAACATCATCAAATATTTCTCTATAAAGTTGGTAGCCTTCAAAAGCTGTACGAATTGAGTTTTCAGGACTCAAGCTTAAGTTGCCAGATTGATTTCTAATTCTGTATTTAACTAATTTTTTCTCAATTACCGATAAATCATAACTCTTAACTAACTTTATCCACATGTAAAAATCTTGCATTTGAATTGATGTTAAATGCATTAACCCAGCCTCTATTAAGGTGGATTTTTCCACCATAACTGTTACTCCGCATAAATCATTACCTTTTAAAAAGAAAGAATTAAATAATTCTGTCCGAGATCTATTAGGAACATTAAAATATTTTTGTATATGATGTCCGTCTAATATATTTCCATCATCGTCTATAGTATCTATCCAAGTAAATAAAACTTTTTTGTTGTAGCTTGTCAAATACTTGTATTGTATCTCTAGCTTTTCAGGGTAATAAACATCGTCTCCCGCTAGTAAACATATATATGTACCTTTTGCTTCTAGTATTCCTCTGTTAGAAGCTCTACTTGGTCCTTGATTCTGTTGATAAATATATCTGATTCTATCATCCTTGAATTTTTGAATAATTTCCTCAGTTCTATCAGTAGACCCATCATTAATTACTATTAGCTCAAAATCTTTAAAGGTCTGATCTAGGACACTTTGGATTGTTTCAGCAATATATTTTTCGTGATTATATGTCGGTATAATAACGCTGATCAAAGGATTCATATTTGTAACTTTCCTATATAAAACTTATTAGTACTTTTGTAATCATATCGATTTCTTGCTCACTTATATGAGGACTTATCGGCAAACTAAGAATCTCTCTACTTAAGCTCTCCGTAAGTGGGAAAGAGGCGGGGTATTCTTCTAAGTCTTTATGTCTACTGTAAGCCTTAGATAAATTTGGAGGAATTGGGTAGTGTATTAATGTAGCTATTCCAGATTGATGCAACTTTTGCTGGAGTTCATCTCTATTTGGATAACGAATAACAAATAAATGCCACACTGGCTCTGCCCATTTAGGCGTAAATGGTAAAGTCAAATCTGAGTTGTTACTTAAGGTATTCAAGTATTGCCTAGCAACTTGTAATCTTCGAGTATTCCACTCGTCTAATTTGGATAATTTTACTCGTAAAAAAGCGGCTTGCAATTCATCAAGTCGGTTGTTATATCCCTGAATTTCATTGTCATATTTTACGCGAGAACCATAGTTTCGCAAAAGTCGAATTTTATCAGCTAACTCTGCCTTATTAGTCGTTACTGCTCCAGCATCACCGATCGCCCCTAAATTCTTAGCTGGGTAAAAGCTAAAACCCGCCGCCTCCCCCAAGCTACCAACACGACGATTTTTATATCTTGCACCATGGGCTTGAGCCGCATCTTCGATTACTTTGAGATTGTGCCGCGTGGCAATTTCGTTAATTGCATCCATATCAGCAGGTTGCCCATATAGATGAACAGCTATAATCGCTCTAGTTCGAGATGTAATAGCATTTTCAATCAGTAGTGGATTGATATTGTACGTCTTTTCATCAGGCTCGACAGGGACTACCCTAGCACCTGCCTGAGAAATGGCTAGCCAACTAGCTATGTAAGTATTTGCTGGAACTATAACCTCATCTCCCGCCCCGATCTCCATTGCGCGTAAAATTAGATGTAAAGCTTCCAATCCATTGCTCACGCCGACGCAATATTTAGCATCACAGTACGAAGCAAATTCAGTTTCAAAAGCCTCAACTTCTTTGCCCAAGATATACCATCCTGATTCCATGACTCTCTGATAAGCGGAATCAAGCTCAGATTTCAATTCAATATAGGGAGAATGTAAATCAAGAAATGGCACTTTCATTAAGAGTCACCTTTTACTTTTTTGAGAAAGTCTTCATAGTTTCGATAGTAATCTTCGGGATCATAATAAGTAGAAACTAACGCCATACATACAGAACCTGAAGAAAAATTATTGATTTCGCGCCAAATCATAGGAGACACATACAGCCCATAATATGATCTATTGAGATGAAAACATTTCTTTTGAAACCCGTCATCTAGAAGTACATCAAAGCTGCCAGACATAGCGATGAGTATCTGATTACAGGTCTTAAGAGCGTGTCCCGCTCGTTCAGCCCCTCCGGGTACATCATAGAGATAATAAACTCTCTGAATATCAAAAGGTATATGACGTGAACTTTCTACAAAGGTTAAATTACCTCTGTAATCATTTATCTTGGGAAACTCTATTATTTTACAGTTGTGTAAAGTCATATTTGATTAACGCTCATTTCATAAAAATCATAAGTAACTGCTCTAGCACCAAAACTTTCCTTATTGCTAATTAAATTTGTATTTAAATATTTGCCCTGATCTTCGGTTGAAATACCAAAATCAAAATATTTTTTATTTATGTAGTAGGAGTTTATTAAGAAATCTAGGATTGCATCAAGGGCACCTATTTGTTTGCCTAATTCATTTGCTGCTATATATTGGGCATGAGCGACCTCAGAATTCTCATAAATTAAAACCCCTGCTAACATAATTTTATCTTTAAAAGCTGCAAATAACTTAATATTATTTGGAAAAATAGATGCTAAATATTCAATTTCTTGAGGTGTATGTACAGGCTTTTTGCCATACTTATTTCCTAAATGTTCTATCTCAATACTCATAAACCCTAAAAAATCAAAACTTTGTTCTACATTTATCAGAAATTTACGGCTTTTATTAATAATGTGCTTACGCCCTTTAGAATAAGAAGGTCTATTTCTTAGTAAAATAGTAGAAGCAATATCTCTTCTAAATAATGTTGCTTTATTGACAAATAGTGCGTATAAATCTTCTTCAGATGGTATGCGGTGATATATATGGGGTATAGCTTTGTATACAAGTTTATCAATCTTTTGTTGGATTAAGTAAATCTTTAAAGAGGCAAATATTTCAAGCATTTTGTTGGCTTTCATGTGATTACTACTAATAACACCTCCAAAAGTCAACCCGCCATGACTAATTAAGGTTTGACTATCTAAATTTGCTGGCATTACTGCAATTAGATGGTTGTCATCAAAAAACATTAAAGAAAAGTCACTGAATTTATCCGCGTGATACTCCATATAATCTCTAAAAAACAAGAAAGTTCCATTCTTGGAATTCAAAATAAATTTATCCCAAGTTTTTTTTTGCTCAAAATCATATTTTTGAATATCCATTTATATTTCCTCCGTTTGATTAAAAATTAGTATATAGAATGTAAATCTAATCATTTTCTATATGTTAATTTGTCCCATTAATACAAAAACCTTTGTTTGAAATTAGGATACAGTTAAAAGATTGGAAATAGATTTAGTTTTCCCATTCAGCATATCCAATCCCTGAGTAACCCATGCCATTACCACTATAGAAAATATACTTATTACCATGTGGAGTTACATGAAGTGATGGGTAACATAACATTTCACAATCCCATCCACTTTCACTACGTTGCAATAAAAATTTAGAATCATCTCGTTCCCAAGTTAGACCATCAATAGAGTGTGCATACCCCGAAAAATATTGTTTGTTTAGAGTGTCACAAGTAAAATACATATCATAACCATCAGAAGCTTTGTAAACCCTTGGTCTACCTATGCGGTACTCCCCATCTCTATAGGTCAAGACCAGTTGCTCTGTCTTATTAAAATTTATGCCATCATCAGATTCTGTGTACCAAATTTCGTAGGATGGATAAGCAATTCCATTAATATAGTGCCATCTTCGTCCCTCACCACACCAAAATCTCCATTTACTGTTTTCTTTAATGACAGTGTGAATTGCTCTAATATATAAGCCATTGTGGGAACGATCCAGTATGGGCGCATCTGAATATCGACTAAATGAATATCCTTTATCATTACTAATAGCTAAACCAGTAAAAGCTAAAAACTTTACTTTTTCTACTAATTGAAAACCTACATAGTACATGTAAATTTGATTGTCATTAGCAGCAATAACATCTCCTAATATCAGTCCATTGTCATCGAATGCGCCTGAAATTCCTATGTCTAATATAGGGGTTTTACTAATTTTTTTTACGATTTTAGGATTATAAGTATCGACATCTATATACCCAATTCGACTAATTCCTTTATCATCACGCATTCCCCCAAAGATACGAATTGTATCGTCATTTAGTTGCCAAGGAGTAGGAGTCATAAATGAATGAGAAGCCCATTTCACTTGACCTTCCAGATTAAAAATTCTACCTCTTTTCTTCCACGTCATAATTTTACTGAAAATATTTTAAATTCTTTCTTCTATATATTTTGTGTTTGATAATTAACACTTCCATAAATCAAAAACTAACTTTAAAGAGCTTTAAACTACTTGCTTTTGATGCTTGGGCTGGATTACCAATATAAACTTTAGCTGCTTCAGTGTTTTTTGTAATAACTGCTCCTGCTCCTATCACGTTGTCTAAGCCGATTTTTACGTGATCTGCTAAACAGCTATTTACGCCTAAGAAGGAGTTTTCCTCGATTTCACAATATCCAGAAACTACAACATGGGAAGATATAAAACAATTATCATGAATAACTGCTCGATGCCCTATATGATTACCACTCCATAAAATAACGTTGTTACCAATTTTAGCCTTGTATTGAATAACATTATTCTCGAAAATAAAACAATTCTCTCCAATTTCGACGTTATGCCAAACAAAGGCTTTAGAACTAATATATGTAGCCATTGAAAATCCTTTTTGTTTGGCTTTTTGATATAGACTTGTGCGAACTCTATTTAACTTGGTGTAAGAGACCGCTACAAAGACTTTGTGGTGTTGGGGATCATATTTTTCCTCTAGTGTCTCAAACGCTACTATAGGTAATCCAAATAACTCATTTGCGTTAATATAATCTGATTCGACACTAAAAGCGATGACTTCATATTCAGAGTCATGGGTAAAGTACTCGTAGGCTATTTCAGCAGTTTCGCCTGCTCCAACAATAATAAGTTTTTCTTTTTCTTTAGAGCTATTCATAGTTTTTAACTTTATCAATAAATTTACTATCTTAGTTTTGTTTTGATTCGGTTTTTGCTATTCATTAGCATTTTAAAATGTTGAAATTATTTTTGATATAAACCATTGAAGGAAATCGTATGCGATTATCTTCGGGCCATTTAGACTCAAAAACCATAGCTTCTTCTACAACATCCATAATAATATGTTGCTGATTTATTAGTACTGGCATTTCAACGCCAACAGCGATCGTATAGTTGCCAGCATGTAGTACATTAACACTAGATATTTCAACAATATATACATCTCCTATCTCAACATTGGGCATTTCGATATTTTCTACTGTTGAGACGCTTCCAATTACCTGCTGCCCTTTTAAATCTCGAAATGAATAGCCTACACAGAATGATGGTAGTAACTTATCAAAGCGTATAGAAATCTGAATGAAGTATTTTTCGTGAAGCTCTAGAAGGTTTGTAATTTTTTTGTTACTATCTATTAATTTAACATCTAATATTCTCGCTCCTCCGTCTCCGTAACGATAGCTATGGTGGAGGAAACTAACTTCCTGATCAAGAGAAACAAATATATTAGATATACTAGAATTTAGAGAGATAAATTCAGAAATATGGCGATGATTTAATTCTTCACTATTGTTTGTTTGTTGAATGTTTTGCTCATTACTATCTGTATTTTGATTGGAACTGCTCTCTTGGTTTTTGTTTTTTAAGTGATTTTTTAAGTCTTGATTCATATCTTGATGAACTAGACTTGTATAAATACTTACTACTTCAGAAGCTTTACCTATTTGTTTAAGTTCTCCATTTTCCAAAAAAACCCCTCTCTGACAAAGTGCTTTTACTGAGCTTGTGTCGTGACTGACAAATAATACGGTTACACCAGACTCCATCATCTGCCTCATCCGAGCCATACATTTGGCTTGAAAGAACATGTCTCCAACGGCTAAGGCTTCGTCAACAATTAAAATGTCTGGCTGGACATGAATTGCAGAGGCAAAGGCTAGGCGGACGTACATACCACTGGAGTAGGCTTTTACGGGTTGATCGATAAAGTCTTTAATATCAGCAAAGGCAGCAATATTATCAAAACTTTCATCTACTTCTAGTTTAGAAAGCCCCATGATCGCTCCATTCATATATACATTTTCGCGACCTGTAAACTCAGGATTAAATCCTGCTCCTAATTCTAGTAAAGCTGCAACTCGTCCATTTACTAGCAACTCTCCATTAGTAGGAGTTAAAGTTTTGCAGATTAATTGTAAAAGTGTTGATTTACCAGCGCCGTTACGACCAATTATCCCTACAGTTTCTCCTTTGTTAATCTCAAAGGAAATATCACGTAATGCCCAAAACTCTTGAGCATAGCTCTTATTAGATAAAATGAGTTCTTTCAGTCTATCCACTGGTCGAGCATAACGCTTAAAGCATTTCGATACATTTTTAAGGGAAATTGCAATATTTTCTTGCATTTTTTAAAATTTTTTGTATTAGTTCACTAAACTATTCAAGATAAATCGCTCCAGATTTTCATGTTTTTACAGTACATCTGCAAAAGCTGGGCGTAATCGTTTATAGGTCAAAAAACCAAAGCACAACATTAATAAGGACATAATTGCAGTAACACCCCATTCACTCCAATGCTGGATTTCGCCAACCAATATGATATCTCGGTAAACCTCAGATATTGCAGCGAGGGGGTTTAGCCAAAATACCCAATCTCGAAATGTTTCTGGGATAGCGGAAGCTGGATAAATGATCGGAGTCATATAAAACCAAATATTTAAAATTATTCCCAAAGTTTGGGGGATATCACGTAGAAAGACTGTTAATGCTGCGGCGAGATATCCTAAACCTGCTGTTAGTAATAGTTGGGTTAGCCATACTAAGGGTAACAAAGCTAGGGTGGGTTGTAGGGTGTGAGTAGTGAGAGCTACGGAGAGGATTAAAGCTACTAGCCCAAAGGCAGATTCAATAAAAACTGATAGTATCGGAACTAAAGGTAGTAGTGCGAGGGGAAATACTACTTTTTTGACTAAGTTTGGTTGAGCTAGGACTGAGTTGGAAGCTTGGGTTAATCCACCCGTAAAGGCGATCCAAGGTAATAAACCTGCAAACAGCCATAGTCCAAATGTGAAGTTGTTGCTCGGTATGCCTTGAATATTGAGTTTTACCTTAAGCACGATCGCAAATACATAGGTATAAATCAGCAATTGGGACAGTTGATTGACTAACGGCCAAAGATTACCCAGAATGGAGCCTTTGTACTTTGCTTCTAGGTCGCGTTTAACTAGGGTTCTGAGCAGATCAAACTTAGCCCACTGGTATGAATTAAGAGGAATTATCTTTTTTATCTTTGTGATTTTGCTTAAAATTCCATGTATTCCTTGCCGCAAGCTGTATCTCCAAATTTTTGCCAGAATTTTTTGTAAGTATACCGTAAGTTGTTAAGTAGCTGGGCGCTATTAAATCTAAAAAACAAGCAACTGTGATGTCCCCGCAATGTGAGCCACAGGTGCTTGTTTATGTAAATCTCATATTTCTTTCTTAGTCTAAAAATAAACCTTCTCACCCAAGAATTAGTGGTGCGACGCGAAGCGCCGCACCACTAATTCTTGGGTGAGAAGGAAGCAGGTAAAATAAATTAGGTTATATAGGTCAAAAATTCATGAGAAAAAGAATTCAATATATAACTCGGCTAACGAGGGTTTTATTCGCGACTTATTATGCTTATATGCTCGAATATCGAGCAGAGTTATTTATTTGGGTGCTCTCTAACTCTTTGCCTTTTATTTTGATGGGGGCTTGGCTTAAGGCTTCGGAGAATGGAGGATTTGGGATTACTTCCTTAGAATTTATTCGCTACTTTTTGGCAGTATTTATCGTACGACAATTTAATATTGTGTGGGTGATTTGGGATTTTGAAAAGGAGTTGCTTTCAGGGCAGCTATCCCATCGCTTGTTACAGCCGATTGATCCTTTTTGGCATCATTTTGTGGGGCATATTGCCGAGCGCTGTGCGAGATTGCCGATGTTGGTGGGCTTGATCGCTTTATTTTTTGTGATTTACCCACAATCTTTCTGGATTCCGTCTTGGGCTGATGGCGTTGTGACGATTTTAATTGTGGCGATCGCCTTTACCTTGAGATTTTTAATTCAATATACTTTTGGGATGTTTGCCTTTTGGACGGAGCGAGCTAGTGCGATCGAGCAGCTTTGGTTTTTGGCATATATTTTCTTGTCTGGGATTATTGCCCCCCTTGAGGTGTTTCCACTTTTGGTTCGTGAAATTGTGATGTGGACTCCTTTTCCCTATATGGTTTATTTTCCTGCGACGATTTTAATTGGTAAGGATGTAAATTTTTGGCAGGGTATTGGGGTGATGGCGGGATGGATGGTTGTTTTTTTTGTATTTAGTCGGTGGTTGTGGCGTAAGGGTATTAAGCAATACTCGGGGATGGGTGCATAAAGCGCAAAGCGCTGTATGCTTAGCTGTTTAGATTAAACTTTTAAATAACCTGTAACACTGGGATTGACCATATGAAATGGGATGAAATGCGCCAAAGCGACAATGTAGAGGATGTGCGAGATGGTTCATCTAGTCCTAGCTCATCACCTATGGGAATGCTGGGTGGCTTGGGTTTTGGTGGTGTGGCGATCGCTTTGATAGCGAGTTTTGTATTTAAAATTAATCCTGCTCAAATTTTAAGTTTTCTGAACAATACTAGTCAAAATGTGCCTGCTCCTCAAAGTTTGGTGAAAACCCCTGCTAAGGATCGGGATTCTACTTTTGTGCGATCAGTGCTTGGCGATACGGAGGACACATGGAATCGGATTTTTAAGCAGCAGCTAAAAACTAATTACCAAGCCCCAAAGTTAGTTTTGTTTAATGGTTATGTGAATTCGGCTTGCGGATCGGCGAAAACTTCGGCGGGTCCTTTTTACTGTCCCGCCGATCGCAAGGTTTATTTAGATATGGGCTTCTTTAAATATTTAGAAGCAACGGCTGGAAATAATGCTGATTTTGCGAGAGCCTATGCGATCGCCCATGAGGTGGGGCATCACATTCAAAATTTACGGGGTACTTCGGGCAAGGTTCGGCAATTAAAGTCAAGTTCTAGTAAGGCAAAGGCTAATGAATTATCTGTGCGTCTGGAGTTGCAAGCGGATTGCTTGGCGGGAGTTTGGGGGCATTTTACGGCTCAGAAAGGATTAATTACCGATCAAGATGTGGCTAAGGCTCTGGATACAGCCACTCAAATTGGTGATGACTATCTACAAAAGCAATCTAAAAGTGGTCATGTTATTCCTGAGTCTTTTACCCACGGAACTTCGCAGCAACGAGTTACTTGGTTTAAGCGAGGATTGAATACTGGCGATATTGATCAATGCGATACCTTTGAAGCTAGTCAGTTATAGGAGTATGGCGACAGCTATAAATCTTGGTCTGTCCAAGATTTGGGATCTTCGAGGGGTTCTAAATGTGTAAAGACATTTATATTGGGAATAGCCGCACAAATTGATGTTTCCACTTCTTCACATAGATCGTGTCCCTGTTGAATTGTCCATGAGCCGGGGACTAAGATATGAAAAGATACAAAACGTCTATTCCCAGCCATTCTGGTACGAATTGCATGAAACTGGACTTTTTGGCGATCGTAGGGAGATAAAATCTCATTGATCATTTGTCTTTCTTCGAGAGGAATTGAAGCATCTAATAGAGCGGAACCACTTTCTTGAATGAGTTTGAGCCCAGTCCACACAATATTAGCGGCAACAATCAGAGCAATGAGCGGATCGAGAATTAGCCAACCTGTTACGGAAACTAATAATAATCCTAAAATTACTCCCACTGAAGTCCAGACATCGGTTAATAAATGATGAGCGTCAGCTCGTAAAGTGATGGAGTGCAATCGTTTCCCCGCCTTAAGCAAGATAAGGGCAACTACTCCGTTAACGATTGATGCGAGTATTGATAACCCCAGTCCTAGACCGATTTTTTCGAGTGGCTCAGGGTGAGCGAGTCGAGGAATAGCCGCGATCGCGATACTAATGGCGGCTACTAAAATCAACGCCCCTTCAAATCCACTAGAGAAATATTCTGCTTTAGAATGCCCAAAGGCATGTTCTTCGTCAGGAGGTTTAGCTGCATAGGTTAAAGCCCATACTGCACCCATTGCTGCAACTAGGTTTACTCCCGACTCAAGGGCATCGGAAAGGAATCCCACCGAATTTGTTAAAAGATAAGCGCCTAATTTTAAAGCGATTGTTAAGATTGCCGCTCCAATTGAGATAAAAGCATAGTAGCGAGCAGATTGGCTGTGCATAGGGAAACTTATCAAAATAGGCATATTGATTATATATAGCTGTTGCCATTCTTGTGAGGACTCAACCCCATAGGCGAGTGGCGGCGCGAAGCGCCGCCACTCGCCTATGGGGTTTTGATTTGTCCTAATCCAAGTGACCACAGCTACAGCAATGCAACTTTTCTGTAGAAATGAATCCTAAAGATGAGTAGCGCCGTTACTCATCTTTGGGATTCATTTCTAAAGAATTCAATAGACCTATTGCAGAACTGAAATCAAGGCTTAGAAATAGAGGGTTTAGAAGCAAAAAGTCCCTCTTCAAAGTCATAAATGAAAGTATAGTAGCTACAGGCGACCCCGAAAGATTCGATTTAAAATCTCAAAAATATGACTGCTCAGTTTCATCACGTTCCTGTCCTTGCCGAACCCACGATCGCTGGTTTAGAAATCATCTCAGATGGAATATATCTTGATTGCACGGTGGGCGGTGGTGGGCATAGCGCTTTAATTTTGCAAGCGGCGGAGAATGTGAGCTTGGTAGGAATTGATCGCGATGAAATGGCGATCGCGGCGGCAAGTGAAAATTTAAAAGATTATGCCAATCAAGTTACCTTTTGGCGGGGTAACTTTTGTGAATATAAACCTAGTACTGACTTACTCTTTGATGGGATTTTAGCGGATTTAGGCGTAAGCTCGACGCAGTTTGATGTCGCTGAGAGAGGCTTTAGCTTTCGAGAATCTGGTGATCTGGATATGCGAATGGATAATCGGCAGACCCTCACCGCCGCCGAAATCGTCAATCATTATAAAGAAGTAGAACTTGCTAATATCATTTTTAAATTTGGTGAAGAGAGACTCTCTCGCAGAATAGCCAGTCAAATTGTCGAGAAACGTCCTTTTAAAACCACCTTGGAGCTGGCTAATGCGATCGCGGCATGTGTTCCTTCCAGTTATCGTCATGGTCGCATCCATCCTGCTACGCGGACTTTTCAAGCCTTAAGAATTGTCGTCAATCGTGAATTAGAAAGTCTGGAGAAATGGCTTGCCGTTGCCCCGAATTGGCTAAAAACTGGTGGCAAAATCGCGGTGATTACCTTCCATAGTTTGGAAGATCGCATTGTTAAACATACATTTCGTGAAGATGAGCGTTTACAAGTTCTCACCAAAAAAGTGATCATTGCCACCGACGCAGAAAATAAAGCCAATCCCAGAGCGCGATCGGCAAAGCTTCGCATTGCTCAAAGGATTGCTTAAAAAAAAGAGGTGCAGCGCACCTCTTTTTTTATGCTTCTACGCTCTTACTTCGGCGAAGATTTTATTGAGAATGTCTTGAGCGCCTTTAGATTTGAGATCGTCAGCGAGTTCTGCCCCGATCACATCTGGATTGCTGAGATCGCCTGTTACCTCACCCTTAACCAGAGTGTTGCCATCAAGACTAGCGACAATTCCCTTAAGGGTTAACTTATCGCCATTAATGGAAGTGTTTACACCAATGGGAACTTGGCAACCGCCTTCAAGTTCACGCAAGAAGGAACGCTCAGCCAGACAGCGTTGAGTCGTGGGATAGTGAATAATTGGGGTAAATAGCGCCACAATATCAGGATCTTCAGCACGACATTCGATGCCCAAGGCTCCCTGTCCGACTGCATGGAGAGAAATCTCCGCATCAATTACCTCATGAACGCGATCGCCCATCCCCAAACGACGCAAACCTGCGGCAGCCAAAATCAACGCATCATACTCGCCAGAATCTAACTTTTGGAGACGAGTATTTAAGTTACCGCGTACATCCTTAAAAGTGAGGTGGGGGTAGTAATGGCGCAACTGGGCGAGACGACGTAAGGATGATGTCCCAACTACAGTACCAGAGGGCAAAGTGGCGAGACTTTTATCCTTGAGCTTTTCATGCACTACTAGCGCATCGGCGGGATCTTCGCGCTCTGTTACCGCACCAAGGATTAAACCTTCGGGCAAATTGGTTGGCAAGTCCTTGAGACTATGTACTGCAAGGTCTGACTCTTTGGTCAGCATTGATACTTCTAATTCTTTGGTAAATAAACCTTTATCGCCGATTTTCGCTAGAGCTACGTCAAGGATCTTATCGCCCTGTGTACTCATGGTAACGACATCAAATTGGATATCAGGATGTGCTTTGCTTAGTTCCGCTTGTACCCAATGCGTTTGTACCAGTGCTAGCTGACTTTTGCGAGAACTAATGCGAACTGTTGAGGATGCCATAGGACAGAGGGTGAATAAAGTTAAAAGTTAAAAGTTAAAGGACTTATGAGCCATTATGAATAGTGCTAATCAGCATTCATAAGGACTAGATTTGATGGCATGGTGAGATTTTTAAGATATAAAAAGATTATAAAAATCGAACTAAAAGCACCATTTTCTATTCAAACAGGTTTTGCTACGGTTTCTATGCGATCGCCTATTTAAGCAATGTAAAGAATTCTTACGCCACACGATTTACAGCTATAGCGAAGTTGATGCCGTCATTTTAAATCTATAGCTCACGTACTGCGTGAGCTATAGATTTGAGATTAATTACGAACAGCTTCTAATAATCTAGAGAAATAGAAAGAAGTTGCAGTAAACTCTTTACGCTTGATTGTAAAACCTAGACTTTTGAGAACCCGACGCACATCGGACTCCTTGTGGAGATAAGCGCGAGTTGCCTTGCTAGGACCCGGAACCATATCGCCCACTTTCTTCATAAGGATATAGTAGGGATTTTTAGGAGCAAAGCTGAGAATGAGACGGGACTTGGCAAGGGAAGCCAAATGGGCGATCATTGCTTCTGAATCGGCATCAGGATAATGGATTAAAACATCTAAGCAAATTACGGTGTCATATTCTCCAGATAAGGAAGCTAAATCCTTGACTTCAAATACTGGATTTTCGGGATCAGTGGCGCGTTCTTTACCTTCGCCGACCATTTTCTCAGAAATGTCGCTAGCGTATACCTTTGCCCCCATATTTGCTAGAGGAATACTCAAACTGCCAGTTCCACAACCTGCATCACAGACCGTTTGATCAGCCGCATTTTTATCATTTTTGAACCAGCCCAACACATAATCAACGGTTTGTTGATGCCCGATACGAATATCACGCTGCACTCGGTTCACGTCACCTTCACCGTAAATACGCCGCCAGCGATCAAACCCAGTGGAATTAAAGTAATCGCGAACTATTTCCTTATCTTTTTTTGGTGCTGGCTTAGTTGCGGTAGTAGTGGATTTATTTGCCATGATTGTGAAAAAAGCTTTTCAAAAAGCTAATTAAATTAATAGTTTTGTTGCAGACGATGATTTTAACCTATAGCAGTAGCCAGTTACAGCAATTTTCGATCAGACGAATTATACCCAATGAAGAAATGGCTACGCCATTTCTTCATTGGAAAAACCTTACTGGGTTTGGTTTTTTAATCACAAAAGTGTGATCACACTTTTGTGATTTGGTATTATCTCTTGGCTTGGGTTTGAACGCAAAGCGCTGTAAGTAGGAAGGGAGTATATTAAACTAAAGCAACTGCCACAAAAATTTCTATGCAACTCAATCGCATTATTGCTCTTGTTTTAGTCGTTGTTTGCTTTGTTTCCGCTACCTTTGGGATTCAACGTCGCCAAATGGATGAAGCCCTGAATCTCAAGAAAGTACTCGATCGCGATCGCCTTGAGTTAGTTTCGCTTGATGGCGTAATTACAGGTGCGCGGAGTTCGGCGACAGGAGCATTAGCAGTACGCGATCGCCTGCGCGAACTCATTGATGAGGACACCGTTAAAGGGGTATTGCTATCGATCAATAGTCCGGGCGGAACCGTTGGCGCTAGCAAAGAACTCTACGCCGCCATTAAGGATTTAAGCGCGAAAAAGCCTGTGGTCGTAAGTATGCTCGATCAGGCGACCAGTGGGGGCTACTATGCCGCTAGTGCCGCCACCAAAATCTATGCAAATGCTGGCTCCTTGACGGGTAGCATCGGTGTAATTTTGAGTGGAGTCACGGCTAAGGATTTATTAGATCGGGTGGGCATTAAGTCCCAAACCATTAAAACTGGCGCATACAAAGATATTCTGTCGCCCTTCCGCGAATTATCCGATCCAGAACGCCAACTACTGCAAGATCTGCTTCAAAGTACCTATCAAGAATTTATTAGCGATGTGGCGAAAGGTCGCAAAATGGATTTAGAAGAGGTTCGGAAATTGGCAGATGGGCGGCTGTATACAGGCAGTCAAGCGAAGGAAAATAAGCTGGTTGATGCTATTGGAACCTTAAATGAAGCTGTGACCGATCTCCGTAGCTTAGCCAGAAAGAAATTTGATTTACCTGAAAACAAGGAATTACCCATTAGGCGATCGCTGGCTTCCTTTGAGAGATTATTAGATCAACTGCTCAATCAAGCAAGTGTCAGCATTGCGCTTCCATTCTTTGATATTGCGGGGACTGGCAAAATTTCGGGTGCGATCGCCGATCAGCTTTCTTCTAGGCTCACAGGACAAAATACGCAACTAGGCAGCTACGATCCGCCCATTTTGCTAATGCCAAGTTGGTCGAACTAACAAAGTAGTGTAGATAAACTTTTGAAAGCGTGGCATAGCCACGCTTTCAAAAATTTATCTGGGTTTTAAGATCATGCCTAGCGCTGTAATTCTATGAAATCAATTATTTTTTCCGAAGAACGTAGCCATCAGGTTCATCTTCTCATTCAACAATTGGATCATATTAAACATATTGTCGAATCTGGCTTTTGGCTGTCAACCGAGGAGTTAGGATTACTGCTCAATCTCGAACCGAGCTTTATCGAAAATCTTCACTCTTTAGTTACATCTCAGAAAATAAATTACAAATTTCCTTGGCGAAACTTTGAATGCCATCTAGTGGATTGTCAATCAGGAGCAGGATTTTGGACAATCAAAGAACGACAATCTCCTGCAAATCTAGATAGATCTCTCTTAACAACTACCGTTACTAAAGCGCCTCAGCCATCGATAAATCAAGCATTAGCGCCATCAGAAATTATTCCTTCTCCCTATGCCTTAATTGAAAACTTCCTCACTCCCAAGCAGTTAAATGATCTATTGCGCTACAGCATTAATAAACAGCCTGAATTTTTACCCACTACTAACTCCGCCAACGATCCCAATTATCGGCGTTCATTTTATCTCACCTATTTTCCTGAATTCTCAGAATTAATGATTGAATCGGCGTATGCATGAGGTATTGCCCGTGAGTTGTCCCTCAGAATATTTCGCAGATAGTCGCTTTACGATTAATGGTTGGCTCAGACGGGTTTAGTAAAAGCCCACCCCTTTAGGGTGAGCTTTTACAGGATTTCTATTTAGAGAGCTTTTGTTTGATTTTGGAAATGACACCGCTAGCGATCGCCCCAGCCATCACAATACCCAATACAGGCTGAATCAATGGCTCCCATAGTTGTCGCCAGAGTTCTAGACCGAGATTAATTTTGAGACTTTCGCCACCGAGGGCAACTAGTAGCCATGCAAAAAAGAAAAATACTAAGAACAAATTGAACATTAAAAATTTGTTCGTCCAACGCCCGATAGTTTCCATAGGGATTATTTCGTAAAAATAAAATCTTATAAGTTTGAGACAGGCTTTGCCCGACTTAAACTTATGTTCTTAAAACAGTTTTTGAACTACCTAACAAGAAAAATTTGAAAGTTTGGCTTTGCCAAACTTTCAAATTTTTCCTGTTAAGATTTGAGCCTATAGCTCTGTAATACCAAGACTAAAAAATGGCAACGCCATTTTTTAGTCTTGGTATAGCCTTAATGGGTTTGGTTTTTAATTTACAAAAGTGGGATAACACTTTTGTAAATTGTTATAAAACAATCGGGGTAACGTTGCCGCTACCCCGATCGCTGATATCGTTTTTCTTTTAAAAATAAGCGAGAAATACGCGAAAAAGTACTAGATGTACTTCAAAAGTTTCTTATAAGTTTTTGATTAATTTGATTAAATTAAAACCTACTTAAAACCTATTTGAAACCAACTGCTGCTTGCCACACGAAAGCGAGTAACAAGAAGAACACAGGAATCACAGGAAGAACGTTGACCAGTGGATCGAAAATTCTATACGCTTCAGGTAACGTTGCGAGTAGTAGACAAAATTGCATTAAAAACAGACCTCCTTCAAGAGCTAAGATGAATTTTAGCACCCAAAGAATACATTCTTTTTGAGAATTTTTGGTGGAGCTAGATTTTTAGGACTCGCAAGGGTAGCTTTTAGTGAAGCCTTTTGCAGGTTTGAGTAGGACAGAAAGATTTTTGAAAGCGGCACTTCGGGCAGCTTTCAAAAATCTTTCTTGGGTTTTAAGTCAGTGCAAAGCGCTGTAATCCTGACTGCGTATGATTTACTAAATAATTTATAAATAGGTTTTTAGATATGGCGATCGCAAACTATAAGATGCAAAACTCTCAAAGTTTTCTAAATATTCCTGTAATTGTGAAAGTATTACAGATTAGCTTTCTCTCTCTTCTGCTCTGTGTGGCTAGCTTTACCTTTAGCCATCCTGCCCTAGCCAGTGTCCAAGTCAAGTTAACTAATGTTACCTATGAGCCTTGTACGGGCGATGCAGGTAAAAACATGGTGTTAGGTGGCGGGGTGATGTCGGCGAAGTGCTACATGATTAAGGGCAATGCGGATAATCCATCGGGTAAGGTGGTTTACAATGCCGATATTTTTGGCAGAATTTATGATGCTAATGGTAATGATGCGATGCCAGAACGCTCAAGGCTGGGTGCTGTTGAGGAGATCCCCGTAGGTAAAAGTGAGTTTGAGATTATGGTGGCGGTTCCAGCCGAGCAGCCTGAGCCATTAGAACTCAAGCAATTTAAGGCTTCAGGCTTTGCTGGTAAGGTTAGACGCTAGTTAAAAAAAGGAGGCGACGCTTTGGGTCGCCTCCTTTTCGATTTTATCGCGATAAAATGTTGGTTAGTCAGTATGGCAAAATCTTAAATCTAAATCTCTCTGAATATCGATACCAAAAATATGGCTGTTAAAGTTTTAATTCCCACTCCGCTCCAACAATTAACCAATAACCAAGCAACCGTAGAATGTGCGGGTACTTCGGTTAAGCAAATCATTGACTCTTTGGAAACCAATTGTCCGGGCATTAAGGCTCGCATTTGTGACGAGCAAGGAAATCTTCGCCGCTTTGTAAACTTTTATGTCAACAGCGAAGATATTCGCTTTCTTGATGGGGCTAATACAGCTCTCAATGATGGTGATGAAGTCAGCATTATTCCCGCGATCGCAGGGGGCTAATACCAAAACACAAAATAGCTTAGCCATTTTGTGTTTTTTAATCTTTGCTGGGTATAGCTGTAGTCAGCCAGATTAAGAACATAAAAAGCAACGCTTAGCGTTGCTTTTTATGTTCTAAGGATAATCACTCCCCAAAGTTTCGATCGCAAATTGAAATATCCATAGCATCGTCTGAATTTTTTTATCGCCATCGAATTTATTTTTGTTGCCCCAGTTTTGGAGCCATGAGGAAAATCTAGTGAGCGAGATGCCCATCCATTGCCCGACCTGATTAAAAATTTGTTGGGGCCCCACACCCGTTAATACCTGCACTGTAAAAATGACGGCAACCACTAAAAATGCAGTTTTGAAGCTTGCTTTAATTACACTCATCAGCCACCACAAAAGCAGCAGCGAAACAAGCAATGCGCCAATCACTAGAGGGAAATTCATAGAGTTTTTCTCAGTCTAATTTCAAGTTCTAAGATTCTATACCCAGAAGAGGGTCGGCGTTATTGCGAGTCCACTACCATGTCCCAAGATTTGCAAATTTACCAAGTCAGTCTGGATATTGCGGCTTTGGAGGTCGATCGCCTATGGCAATTTCTGTCTGAAGAGGAGCGATCGCGGGCTGATCGCTACAAACGCGAATATCTCAAACGTAATTTTGTGGCGGCTAGGGGAAATTTGCGAGTGATCTTGGCGCAGTGGTTGGCTTGTGAGCCACAGGAAATTGTGTTTAGCTATAGCGATCGCGGTAAGCCCTATATTGCGAAAATGCCTAAACCTCCTTACTTTAATATGTCTCATTCGGGCGATTTGGCGATTTATGCAGTTTGTAGCGATCGCGAGGTGGGGATTGATGTGGAATATATCAATCTCAATGCTGATGTGGATAGTATTGCGAATCGTTATTTCTTGCGATCAGAGCAGCAAGTTTTACAGCGCTTAGGCGATCGCGCCAAACATCTAGCCAATTTAGCTTTTTATCAAGCATGGACATTAAAGGAAGCCTATGGCAAGGCAACAGGGCAAGGGATCGCCCATATCCTTGATCGCATTGATGTCTCCCCATTGCTCGAAAGTCCTTTAGGGGAAAGTTTGGAGCTTGACCAATGGATATTAAAAATACTCGCTCAAGAAGTTGATATTGGCACAAATTACACCGCCGCCTTATGCATAAGTGCTTGTGCAAACTAAATTACCAAAACCCGTAAAGTTGCGCCCCGTAGAGGTGTAACTTTACGGGGCGCAACTTTACGGGTTTTGGTTTGTAATTAATCCTGCCTAGCTATGCCGATGCAAAATTTTGCCTGCCAGCATGGCGGCTCCAAAGCCATTATCAATATTGACAACACCTACTCCAGTCGCGCAGGAATTGAGCATCGTCAATAGGGGAGCCAAACCGTTAAAACTGGCTCCATAGCCAATGCTGGTGGGTACGGCGACAATCGGACAATTTGCCAAACCAGCCACCACACTGGCAAGCGCTCCCTCCATACCTGCAACCACGATAATCACATCGGCATCAGCGATCGCCCCCTGATGGCTGAGCAGTCGATGAATTCCTGCAACGCCCACATCCCATAGACGTTTGACCGTAAAGCCGCATAGTTCTCCTGTAACCGCCGCTTCCTCGGCGATCGGGAGGTCGGCAGTACCTGCGGTAATGATCGTAATTGTGCCTGACTTTTTCATTGTCGATTCGCCAAGGCAACAAATTTGGGCAAGAGGAAAATAGCGCAAACCTCTCAAAGCTGGCTGAATTTGGTCATAGACCAATGCCGAAATCTTAGTTGCCATTACCAGTGGATTTTTAGACTCCATCACCCGCATGATCTGCACAATTTGTTCGGGAGTTTTTCCCAAGCCAAAGATCACCTCTGGAAAACCTGTCCGCAGAGTGCGATGGTGATCGATTTTTGCGAAGTCTCCCACCGACTCATAGTGGAGATATTTCAAGGCTTCTAAAGCTTTATCTGGGCTAAGCTCCCCCTTGGCAACTGTTTCTAACAATTGCTTTAAGTTATCGTGCATAAGGATGTAAAGATCCTATTTTATCGCTTTTGCCACCCAAAAGAAGTAGGGAGTATACTTTGCCATTTTTGTTAAGACGCAAAACCAGAAGACGAGTTGCGGCGATTCGCGCCGCAACTCGTCTTCTGGGGCTTTTGTTTGTACTGGCTAACTCTTGCTTTGCTATATTTCCAACGTTGAAGACGTGAGAATTTTTGAAATCCCGCCGTAGGAGGGATTTCAAAAATGAGTTCTTGTTACCGATGCTACTTTTATAAAACCCTATAAGCGGCTTAATGAGATTAGACTTAACCCCAATATCGTTAATCTCTCATGCGTTTGGAACAGTTACAGGCTTTTTTAGCGGTTGCCGAAACGGGAAACTTTCAGCAAGCGGCGCAGAAATGTGGAGTTAGTCAGTCAACGATTAGCCGACAGGTTCAGTCTTTAGAGGCAACGATGGGGATCTCGCTGTTTCATCGTCAGGGAAATGCCAAGCTAACCTTAGGGGGCGATCGCCTACTGCCCCATGCCAAAAAAATTTGTCAGATCTGGGCTACGGCTACCCAAGAGTTATACGATTTGCAAGCAGGTAAGCAAACAGAACTCTGCGTAGCAGGAATTCCTTCCGCTTGTGCCTATCAACTGCCACCGATATTACAAAGATTTGCGAAGTCCTATCCTAATGTCCAGTTGCGAGTAACGACCTTGGGAAGCGATCGCGCTCTTAAGGTACTGAAGGATGGCTTAATTGATATTGCGATCGTGATGAATAACCCATTTCTAACGGCTAGTGCAGAAATGGTCGTAGAACGACTGTATGAGGAAAAAATTCAACTATTACTTCCTAAAAATCATCCACTTAGCAAAAAGGAAGAACTAACATGGAAGGATTTGCATAACTTTCCGCAAGCAGTCTTTAAGGACGGTTATGGTTTACAAAGATTGGTACAGGATCAGTTTAATCGTCAAGGGCTTTGTTTGAATGCGGCGCTAGAGCTTAATTCCCTTGAGGCTTTTCGGGGGGTAGTGAAGCAGGGGAGTTTGATTGCGCTTTTGCCTGAAACTTTTTTGGTGGAAGTAACTAACGATCCTGAACTCGTGGTGCGATCGCTGAGTGAACCCTGTCTAACTCGCGAAATTGTGTTAGTCACAACTAGCGATCGGATCCAAATACCTCCTATTCAATATTTCTGTAAACTTGCTGCTGAAATGATTCAGCAAGATATTTCTGTGATTTTGCCCAATGCTTTGTAATTATAGCTATTGTCATTCTTGATCCAAAAGATGAATGGCGGCGCAATGCGCCGCCATTCATCTTTTGAGATTAATATTGAAAAAATGGCGTAGCCATTTTTTCAATATTAGTCAAAACCGAGAAGATCGAAAATATCGCGATCCTTTAGAGGTTGAGCATAAAGAGGTTGAGCATCTTCAAGCATCGTCTTTGCAAGCTTGAGATATTCTTGCTGTACTGCCAGAACTTCTGGCTCGGGTTCCATTTCAAACACCGTACATTTTTTCAAACGGCTACGGCGAATTGCATCAACCGTGCGGAAATGTGCCAATGTCTTTAAGCCGACACGTTCATTAAATTTATCGATCTGATCGGTTCCTTCGCTACGGTTAGCAATGATGCCACCAAGACGCACGCGATAGTTTTTAGCTTTAGATTGAATCGCCGCCACAATGCGGTTCATCGCAAAGATCGAGTCAAAATCATTTGCCGTCACGATTAAGCAGTAATGAGCGTGTTGCAAAGGAGCCGCAAAGCCACCACAAACCACATCACCCAATACATCAAAAATTACGACATCGGTATCTTCGAGCAGATGATGTTCTTTGAGAAGTTTAACGGTTTGTCCTGTGACGTAGCCACCACAACCTGTACCTGCGGGGGGACCACCAGCCTCAATACACATGACTCCGTTGTAACCTTCAAACATGAAGTCCTCGGTCTTTAATTCTTCCGAATGAAAATCAACGGTTTCAAGAATATCAATTACCGTCGGAACCATTCTCTTGGTGAGGGTAAAAGTGCTGTCATGCTTGGGATCGCAGCCAATTTGTAGCACTCTTTTGCCAAGGTGAGAGAAGGCGGCGGAGAGGTTAGAGGAAGTGGTGGATTTGCCAATCCCGCCTTTACCATATACCGCAATTACTAAAGCACCTTCAATAACCATTGAGGGATCTTGATGGACTTGGAGACTTCCTTCTCCATCTTCTCCTTTATTAATAACGGGGGGACGAACGTTTGCAACTACCAAAATAAACTCCTAATGTAAAAATAATTTTCTATATCGTTTAGGCACTATGCGCCTAAACGATGTTATTTGCCGATCGCTGCCTTTGCTTCGTACAGGGTTTCGGTGGTAATCGTGTTGATGCCGCGATCGCTGGCAAATTTCTCAGTATTGCGCTTGATTTTGCCGCGTACAAAAAAGGGAATCTTCTTTAACTCGGCTTCACCATCAGCGCTCCAAGTAAGCCCGTCAACCGCCTGCTCAACAGGTGTAAGTACAGCTTGATTAGAATTACCTGTCGCGGGAATTTGCCCATTACTCGACCCATTAACTTGAGAATTAATAGGGGTTTTCTGTGCAGTTTCACCCATTTCTTCACGAGTTACTTCATGGCGATTTTCCTGAGAGGGGGCAGTATGCAAGTGGCTCATATGCCCTTCCGCAAACTCGAAGTCTTCGCGGAACATACCGATCAAATGCTCCTCTAGTCCCATCATCAAAGGATGCACCCAACTATCAAAAATCACATTCGCACCTTCCCAACCCATTTGAGGTGAGTAACGGGCTGGCACATCCTGCACATGAATTGGGGCTGAAATTACCGCGCAAGGGATGCCCAAGCGTTTGGCAATATGCCGTTCCATCTGAGTACCAAGGACTAGTTCTGGAGCGGCTTCGGCAACTTTGGCTTCTACTGCTAAATAGTCATCACTAATTACAGCTTCCAGTCCATGCTTTTTGGCGACTTCGCGCACTTCCCGTGCAAATTCACGGCTATAGGTTCCGATACCCACAAGGGTAAATCCTAATTCTTCGGTGGCAATTCTGGCGGCGGCGAGAGCATGGGTCGCATCACCAAAGATAAATACGCGCTTACCCGTTAAGTAAGTGGAGTCCACCGATCGCGAATACCACGGAAGGCGGGAAGCATTAGGATTATTTGCCGAAGAAAGGCGAGATGCATCCCAGTTACCGAGAGTATCGGCTTGCGATCGCGCTAGGGCTTCACTCACATCAATCTCTGCAACCTTGCCAATCTCTGCAATAAAGTCGCGAGTTGCGCCAACTCCAATCGGCACAGTCTTAATAATTGGCTGTCCGAAACTGCGCTGTAGCCAACTACAAGTGGTCAGTGCGATTTCAGGATAGAGACAAATATTAAAATCTGCATCTGGAATTCGCTTTAAGTCGTCTGGGGTTGCTCCCATGGGCGCAACCACATTTACCTCAACGCCAATTTCGGCAAGCAATTTCATGACTTCGCGAATGTCATCCCGACACCGAAATCCTAGAGCCGTCGCTCCAATGATGTTCGCTTTAGGGCGGATATGAGCTTCGCGCTTAGGTCTTTGGGTTCCCGCCTTGGGTACTACGGGCAGTAATAATGTCCGCACTAAATGATAGAGGGTTTCACTTGCTCCCCAATTTTCTTTCTTAGAATAGGCGGGCAACTCTAAGCTAACGATGGGAATTGGCAAATTCATGCCCTTAGCTAGCGAACCCGGTTGATCCTGAATTAGCTCAGCAGTGCAGCTTTCGCCCACTAACATTACTTGAGGTTTAAACCTTTCGTAGGCTTCGCGCACCGAAGTTTTGACCATTTCCGCCGTATCACCGCCAAGATCGCGAGCTTGGAAAGTTGTATAGGTCACAGGTGGGCGGCGATCGCGGCGTTCGATCATCGTAAATAGCAGATCGGCGTAAGTATCACCTTGGGGTGCATGAAGTACATAATGCACTCCTTCCATGCCCGTTGCTATTCGCATCGCTCCCACATGAGGTGGGCCTTCGTAAGTCCAGAGGGTTAGTTCCATAATTTATATTAATAAAAAATACCTTTAAGTAGTAGAGTGCGAAGCACTCTACTACTTAAACTGTTAATCTTTTTCTTCTTTCAAGGGGACGCGCAAATAGTTCGGCGAGATCGGCGGTTTGGTCATAGCCATGAATTGGGGAGAAAACTAATTCAATCGACCATTTGGTTGCCATACCCTCGGCTTCAAGGGGGTTAGCTAAGCCTAAGCCACAAACGGTGATATCAGGTTTGGCTTCTCGACAGCGATCCAGTTGCTTTTCCACATCTTGACCTTCTGATAGCGCTGTTCCCTCAGGCAACAGATTAATTTCGCTATCCATTAATAGGCGATCGATATAGGGCGTACCCACTTCCACTAGTTCCATGCCACATTCCCGAGACAGAAATCGGGCGAGAGGAATTTCCAATTGCGAATCTGGAAATAGAAAAGCCTTGCGACCTGAAAGCACTTGGCGATAGCGCTCTAACGCAATTTTGGCGCGATTAGCCGCAGGGGCGATCGCCTGTTCAAATTGCTCCTGACTAACATTCCATGCATCGGCGGCTGTTTTCAGCCAAGCAGTAGTTCCTTCAATGCCGAAGGGGTAAGGCGATGGCAATAAAGTTGCACCACGCGCCATTAGCGATCGCACTGTTTCACTAAGAAAGGGCTGCGCTAACAATAATTTTGTACCCTTGCCAATGGGGGGCAAATTCGCCGCACGTCTAGGGGGGAAGAAATAGACTGGACCAATGCCTAACTTATCAAATAATCTTTGAAATTGGTCTTCAACCACATCCGCCAGACTTCCCACTACCATCAGGCTAGGTTCATCATAACTACGGGGCAGCACAGGAACCATTGAGCCAAGGCAAGTATCTTCACCTTGGGTAAAGGTTGTTTCAATACCGCTACCCGAATAATTGAGAATTCTTACTTTAGGAAAGAAACGCTGATTTAGTCTTTCGGCGGCTTTGGCTAAATCCAGCTTAATTACTTCAGACGGACAAGATCCTACTAAAAATAATGTGCCAATGTCAGGACGACGGGCTAATAATTGATCGACAACGCGATCAAGTTCTTCATTTGCATCCGCCAATCCCGCCAGATCTCGCTCACCAAGAATCGCTGTACCGAACCTTGGTTCCGCAAAAATCATTACTCCAGCCGCAGATTGAATTAAATGGGCGCAAGTACGCGAACCCACTACTAGAAAAAAAGCATCCTGCATTTTGCGATGTAGCCAGACAATGCCTGTCAAGCCACAAAACACCTCCCTCTGTCCACGTTCTTTTAGAACCAGCTTATCTGGGGTGTTAATTGTTGGGGTAGAAATTTCTGTGCAAGGCTCTAGAGCCATCTTTTGCTCTCCTCTGGGGTTAAAACCCTAGTGTTTTCAAAGAGGCAATTGCCCTATTTGTGAGAGGGCTATGCCCTGTCTTATCTCTAAAAAGTGGGCGATCGCAAAGCGATCAAATAAGTTAATTCCCTTTACTATATTTACTAAAACAATGAGACTGTTGAAAAAGTTGCAAAGGTTTACAGGACTACAGGATCTGTGATCATTTTTAAGAAAATCGTAAGTAAATATACTTGCAAACACTGAATAAATAAGGTTAGCGACTTGGGTGGAGCTTGTTTATTCAGGAATTTATCATTATTTGGCTAATGTGTAAATCTCATGAATGTTGAAGCGATCGCCCCTCTCACAATTATTTTCCACCCGTTATTTCAGGATGATCTGGTAGTTTGCGGTTCCTCTCATCTTCTTCATCTTTCTTTTTCTGCTCAATTGCCTGCCAAGTATCAAGCTGTTCAAAGTTATCACTACTAAGCCTATGTCTTTCTTTTGCTTGATCAGAAATATCTGTAATTATTGCGGGGGCGGAATCTTCGGGCAAGTTAGGATTTTTGGCGATCATTTCATCGTAAACAGCGATCGCGGGCGAAATAATTTCATCATAATTTTTGACTAGCCCACCACATACCATCGTTATAAAAATCATGCTGCTAGCTGTACCTTTCCTTAGCGCTCCGATGGTTTGGTAAAAGTGACTAGTAATGCCATTGAGAAGTGTATCTAGTGGTGAATTATCCGTGTTTTTTGGATTATTAGGTTTAGTCTGACTACTTGCCGATGTGGGACTAGCACTTTGCATTTTGATCGGTAAGTTAGAAGTGAGGATTTCGGAAATCGCCCCTAAGCCATAAACGAGTTCGGCAATTTGAATCTTTCTATCCAAGTATTCACTGGTTTCTTCATAAATTTTGATTGTAGTTTTAGTTTTATCTAAAAACTCGTCCCAAAAGTCATCTACAAAGTCTGAATACTGGTCATCACGCCATGTTGATTCGAGGTTATGCCATTGGTTTATTAATCTACTAAATTCTTGATTTAATACATCTCGCAGATTTTGTAATTGTCGAGATAGTTCTTTTGCCTCTTCAATATCAAACTTTGTCTGTACTGCCATAGATTAAAGTCCCTTTAAAGCTCCTAATTTAGCTCTACGCTCTTCGGCAATGCGAACTTGCTCACGCATGAAAGAGATAAATTCTTCAGATTCTTTCTGACTATCTTTGTGGGATGTAGTCAGTTTTTCGTATAGTGGCTCAAAGGTTTGGTACTGGTCATCGTGCCAGCACGATCGCAAGTTTGCCCATTGATTTTCTACTCTTGACCAATCTTGTTTCATCACTTGATGAAAGTTTTCGAGTTGCTTGAGTAAGTCTTTTGCATTGTCAAGATCAAATGTAGTTTGTGCTGCCATGATGTCCTCTTTTATTTATGTTTAGCTATGGAGAACAAGGAGCTTAAGCCCCTTGTCTGTATTTTTAATTCCTTTCAAATTCTTCGACAATCTCTAGAAAACGGTCTAGCCATTTTTTTGCATCTTCGCCAGCATCAAGGGCAGATTCAGTCGTCTTGGTTGTTTCTTCAAATTCTTTTGTAAAACGTTCTTTTGATTCGCCTTGCCAAGATTCATCGCACTTTTTCCATTTGGCTTCTAGCTCTTTAAATTCATCACCAACCTGTCTCTGGAAGTTTCCCAAAACATCGATAAACCGACTGAGTTCATCAATATTGACATCGATATCTCTTGCCATAAATTTCTCCTGTTGTTTTATTAACGCTTCTGTTCTAGATAATTTGTATAGGTCGCAAATTCCTGTTTAGTTGGAACAGCATAGGGTTTGAATTTCTCTAAATTGGCTGCTGTGGCTTCATCTTTGAAATAGGCGCGAAGCTTGGTTAGATTAGCGGCTAAGGTTTCATTAAATAAAGCGCGGGAGTCATCGGTAGGCATGGTCAAGCCAATCCGTAGGTCAAAATTGCTGAGGGAGATACGCTCTTTCCCTGCAAATAGCTGATTAAAGGTTTTGATGCCTTCTACCCACAGGATTAGATGAATGCCAAGTTCTGCACCTTGAGAGGCGATCGCCATTAACTTCTTCGCATCATCGGACATATCGGGATTACCGCGATTGTCAACGGTGGGGCGCAAGCTATTTAGTCGTTCTAATGTGCCGATCGCTGCTACAAAAAAGATGGAAGCACCAAAATTAGTCGTATCGGGATCGGCTTCGCGTAATTGCTTACGGCGCTCGAATTCGGCACTAATATTTTGCAGGGTGGTATTTGCCTTGCTGATTTGGCGATCACTGTCGGCGAAGTCTTTGGCGATCGTAATTGGGAAATAGGTTGAGAAGGATTCACGGAAATTAGTGGTCATACTTGACCAGTGACTACCACGATCGTCTTCATCGGAGAGGTCGATGATGTGAAATTCGGCTTTTTTGGGTTGATGGCTGCAAACAAGGCTAGTCATCACGCCGCCGAGAATACCAAAGATATTTTCTTCGATGTTGCCGACTAGAAGCATATTGCTACGGCTACGGCGGCGGAAGATGGCGCGGCTATGGTAGCCAATTTGCATCGCTTCACCGACCCATGCAATGCTAGGAAAATCACGGACGCGCCAGTTTGATTCATTGACGATATCCTTGATATCCGCAGGGCTGAGCCAAGTATCAGCCGATGCTAATACCGTCAATAGTCCGTTATTTCTCAGACGGGTGGGATGTCTGCCATCAAAGACTACCAGTTGATCGGTGGGTGGGCGTTGGTAGCCAGTGGCTTGCACAGCTTCTTGGATCTTTCGTAGTGCCATTTTGCGTTGATCGGTGGAAGCATCGGCAACTTGACCGATTTCGTTACTGCCTTTGCGTCCAAAGTCAGAGTTGTAAATAATCCGTCCTGGGCGATCGAGTAAATCGACAGCATCGGTATTTCCTTCCGCGAGGGTCATGGCAGCAACGTTTTGATTCATCTGCATTGCCATCCGCAGATCGATTAGGTCATAGACGCTACGGGTAATGTTTTTGATGTTGGGCGATTGAGAAGCTAGTAGTAAGTGAATCCCAAAAGCGCGACCTTTTTTAACAATGGTGTCAAAGATTTGGTTTAGCTCTGCGGAGATGCTGTCGTTGTCTTCAAATAAAACCTGAAACTCATCAATGACGATGAGAATACGCGGCATCTTTTTGCCATTGGTTTTGTTGCGATATTCGGCAACTTTGGTAATGTCATTAGATATCGACTTCCATTCGTTAGCCCGAATCTGGAACTGCTCATTGACTTTACGCAGGACGCTCAAACCAAACTCGCGATCGCTTTCAATAGAAATAACTTTGGCATGGGGTAATGCTTTTGTAAGATCAAGATCATTAGAAGAGCCAGAATCTTCACCGCGATCAGGATCGACATAGACTTGAAATTCTACGCCTTCTTTGAAGTCGAGTAGATATAGTTCTAATTCATCAGGAGAATAGCGCATGGCTAAACCGTTGATAATGCTGTGCAAGGTGTAGCTTTTACCTGCCCCTGGTTTACCAAATAGCAGCGATTGGCTAACTTCTAAGCCCTTAGGGTTTTGTCCTAACCAGAATTCTAGTTTTTCTCGCGCACCCGCCACACCGATCGCTGTCCGAATTTCACCACGACTATCGCCTGTCCATAGAGTTTCTGGATATAGATGCGAGAAGGCAACGGTATCAACTTTGACTTCACCACTAGCTTTGCTAATCATGGCGGTGAGTTGGTTAAAGCGATCGCTTTCAGGCGGCTTATCTAAGGTTGCATAGCAAATTATCGGCGCTTCAGGGGATTCATAAACAAATAGGGGTTCGCCGTTGTAAGACTTTCCTGCGGGGCGTAAAACCTGACAATGTGCCTTGAACAAGTCGTAATTAAAGTTACGTGGCTTTTCTAGGGTTTCGTCGATGTGAATGATGGTGTAAACCCCTGCTCTTGAACCATTGACTAGAAGGCTATTGAGATATTCAAAGGCGCGATTGTCAAATTTGCTAGGAAAGTCTGCAATAAACAGATAACGATAAGCTTCTTGAATCGCTTCGGCGGCGGCGTTGTAGGCTTCGATATTGTCGTAATCACGACTGAGATAGTTTTGGATGACTTGCTCGGTATGTCCGATCAGCTTATGCAGTTGTTCTTGAATGTCATCGCTGGTTGTATAAGTACGCTTGCCGCGTATTTCTTCGGGTAGGCTTCTAAAGGGGAAGGTATTTCCCATGCTGACGGGATCGATGAAAATGCCTTGCAGTTTTCGGGCGGGGAATGTGGCGATGGCGCGTAGTGCGATCGATTCAAGGGCAGCAGTTGCGGCTTGTCTGGTTTCGGGGCTATTGGTAAAAATAGCGATATGTCCAGAATCCTTTCCTTGCTTGAAAGTTCGGCATTGTAGTAGTAGTGGTAGCTCATTTAGGTATTCTGTTCTTTTGTCAGACATTAATTGCTGAATACCTGATTTCTCTACAAATTCTGAAATATTAAAATCAAAATCACTTGCTTGACTTTGCGTAGAAACAATTTGAACAATTCGAGCCAGAATAGATTCAATTCCTTGAATTTCAGATACAGAACCATGTGCTACATTGTCACTCCATCTGGGCTTTTGAACTAATTCCTTGATATTGAAATTAAACTTACTCCCCTGATGTCGAATCGTAATAAGTTGACCAGTCCGCAATAGCATAGGTGCAAGCCCTTCAGTTCTGGATCTGTAGCTATTCTCTACATTACTATTCCACCAACGCCTGTCATTCCAAGGAACCGTAATCTGTCTAGATGGTGTGTCTAAAGACTTAAGTCCTCCATCAGTCGCTGCTAAAATTCTATCTAAAAACAAATATGAAGATAGAAGTAGCTGTGATGAATCAGCAATGCTATTAGCAAGATTATCCGTTAATGTCTCATCGATTGTTTTTTGAGCGATTTGAAGGAACGCAAGCACGCGAGACAATCTTCTCGCCAATGCCTCGCGAATATTTATCGCTTCTTGCCCCAATTGCCCTCTTTTGTTGTTGATCTTTTGATTCCACTCCTCCTCACTGGTCTTTATTTGCTGTTCATAATCCTCTTGGGCAGACTTAATTTTCTCTTCCCAGTCTTCTTCGGCAGACTTTAATTTCTTGGGAGATATTCTCTGTAGGTCGTTCAAGATTTCAATACAGCGAAATTCATCTCTTTGTAAAGACTCTAAAGCTTCTTTTGCTTTAGCACGTTTTGTTATAACTTCAAGAATGTTTGCCATAGTTTCGTAATCCAATATTAACTCGATGAAAAAAGTTTATGTCGTAGTAGAATTCTCTATAAATTAATTCGCCAATAGTAAACACCACTGAAAGCTATAAATACTCCCCAAACACCTCCAACACTTGCACCAAAAATCAAAGCTGCGATAAGAAATAAAGTTTCAATTAGAAGAGATTTGTTTAAATCTTTTATTTCTGATTTTTTTCTTTCAATAGAATATGAACAAGACTCTAACTGTTGTTTTGCCGATGCAATATTAGAGGATTGAGATTTTTGCAAACTTGACAAACCAGAGTTTCTGGCATCTCGTAAACTTGTCAAATCAGAATCTCTTTCATGTCGCAAATCAGCTAAATCAGAATACTTGGCTGTTTCTAAACTCTCTGGATCGTTTTTTGCTCTTTTTTCATGTGCTTGCCAATCAGCAAGACCATTACTAAGACTCATTACCAAAACATCAAATTCATCCTTCTTTAGATTTAAAGCAGCTTGAGTGAATTCCAACGTTTCAGCGTGTTCAACTTCAGGCAGATCTGAAAGACTATATCTAGAGACCTTCAGGGCTGTATCTCTTTTGTCATTTGGCAACTTATTTTTACAGTAAGAGAGAAATTCTTTTCCTGCCTCGAAGTTATGCCAAGCATTCACAATACTTTCTAAAGCAGTCTGTTCCGTCGCTTGGCAGTAAATATCAAGATCTTTTAAAGCATCAGAGTTTTCAATTGTTTGGTTATCTGTTGTCATAGATTAATGAGCCTTAAATTGATAGAAAGATGGAATCGCTACATATCAAGTAGCTAGACATGAGAAATTGAAAAGAGATTAAGATCTCCGACTTTTTCTCTGCAAGCAGTGTTAACTTTTGTCCTCAGCACAAAAAGTCGGAGATCTGACATTCGACAACTCGCTTTTAATTTAAAAATAGTGAAGAAACTCCCTAAGAATGCAGAAAATTGGAAATCGCTGCTTGTATAAGCGATTAACTGTCTAAAACTTGGTAAATCTCACCCCTGCTTGACAAACTTATACAAAATATACAGAAAAAAAGAATAGAAAGCAACCAATTTAATTAATGTAATTTATGTCGATTTTTTAGATATCTGATTTTCTGACAAGTAAAGATGTAGCTCCAACCTAGTCAAAAAACTGGGGATCATTGCATGACAAAGGTTTCGTAGATAAATTGTCCCTGCGTGGTCAGGTTTAGGAGCCGAGCATTCCCGATTTAAGGTGATCTGAGAATTTGTAAATTGCTGCGTCAATGCTCAGCCCCACCTAATTTCCTAAATTAATATTGGTCGTAATGACCACCGATCGCAAAAATATAAACGTACTTATCATCAAATTTATAAACAAGACGATCCTTTTGAGAAATCCGTCTTGACCACAAACCCGACAAATTATGCTTCAACGGCTCAGGTTTTCCCGTCCCCTTAGTAGGATCTTCCCTCAAAATTTCCTTGAGCAGTTTACAAAGACTCTTGTGCAGATTTTTATCCTTTTGCCGCAGTTCCTCATAAACCTCCCAAGTATCACCCTCAAAGACTAAGTATCTCATTCAACTCTTCCTTGCTGGGATGATAGCCTTGATTTTGGGCATGGGTAGCCATAGAAAGAGATATCTGTTGGATGAGGTTACTATTTTGCAAAATAAACAAAGTTTCCTGCTGCTGCTCCCAATCTTCAGCACTGACCACAACAAAATCTTCCCCATCTTGACTCGTAATTTTGAGGGGAATATGTTGTTGAATTACCTGCTTTACAAAGGCTTGTAGATTATTTGTAAATTGGTTAATGGAGATAGATGTCACTTTTTTCTCCGCGATTACTTAGCTTTTAATTCAAGTTAATTGTAGCGCGATCAGTAAAACTACGTCTAAAGTTAATAGTGTCGAACAGGGCAACCGCATAAAAAATAGACGGCTTAAATTTGTTCGACAGAATAAGGACATTCTTTCGGTAAATCTTTGGGTTTAAGGCGGGTTTCTTTTTCTACCCAAACTAACGCTAACTCGAATCCATCGGTGATCACTTCCGAGAGGTAAGACTTTAGGCTAGGATTTTTTCGGATTAGTTTTTTTATTTGAATTCTTTGCTCTTTGATGGTTAGTCGCCAACTTTTACCGCGCAACATTGGCGGCAAATCCCACTTAATTAAATGCGCTAATAAAATTGCTAAGCGATTTTTCAACTCAGAGCTTTTTGGGTTATCCAAAGACTCAATTTCCTCAGCCAAATTTTCTATATCTAATCCATCCCATCTACCTAAGCGTAAACGCTCTACTTGCTCAACTGTCCAACGATAAAAATCTGAATCATATAGTAGTGTTGACATGATCAAAATCACCTTTTGATTGCCTAGCTTTTAATCCAAATTGATTGTAGCGCGATCAACAAGTAAAAAAGAAACGAGAAACGCAAAGATTATTTAACGAATCCTAGGCGATCGCCTGAATCAAGATTTGCGACCAATTAATAAATAAGTCCTCATAATCCCTTTGCCCTTGATATCAATTTCTCTCATTTTGTCGAATTGATACTTATGTTTTAAGAGTTGATAAGTCGCTTCGGTAACTTGGATACAACCTGCAATTCCTTGAGACTCCATTCTGCTCGCGACATTGACAGTGTCACCCCATAAATCATAAATAAACTTCTTAGTACCAATTACTCCCGCGATCGCCTGTCCTGTGTGAATGCCAATTCTGAGCGAAAAAGGGCTACCATCGCCACGCTTAAACTTTTGAATGGAAGATTGCATATCTAAAGCCATCTCCGCGATCGCTTCGGCATGATCCTTGCTAGGGACGGGCAACCCCCCAACCACCATATAGGAGTCGCCAATAGTTTTGATTTTCTCTAACTCATACTGTTCGACAAGATGATCAAAATCAGAAAAAATATCATTGAGAACATTCACTAACTGACTTGGAGAAATGGAAGCGGCATATTCCGTAAAGTTCACAATATCCGCAAAGAGAACAGTCACTTCATCAAAGGAATCCGCAACAATTACTCCACTCGTTTTGAGATGTACCTTTGTAAGAGACTGTACTGATTTGAGTCGTTCCGCAATCTCTTGAGGCAAAACATTCAACAAGAGCCGTTCTGATTTCTTTTGTTCAACTCGCAAACTCTCTTCGGCTCGCTTTCGTTCCTGCGCTTCCATTCCTAAAGACAAGAGATCAGATAGAGAATTAACAAAGCTAATTTCTTCCTCTAGCCATAAATGTTCTATTTCAGTATGTTCAAAGGCGACAATGCCCATAATATCTCCTCCAACTTCAAATCTTGATAGGAGAATGGAAACAATATTGGAAGGTTTAAGATAGGATTCAAGAAGTTCTTGGACAACTTCTTCTTCTTGGACATCTTCGATCGCAATAGTATGATTTTCTAGTAACGCATTAAAAAAGTTAGGAAATTTTTCGGCATTTAAAACATCGGCTTCCGTATGGAAGTTGAGACTTCTTTGATAAAGATCCAGACACTGAAGTACAGTTTTGGTTTTATTGAAAAGCCAAATGCTTACCCGCTCTACGCCTAAGGCATAACTACCCGTTCTGGCAATATTTTGGACAGCCATAATAAAGTCACCTTGATTGATTGACTTATCTTTGGATAATCCAAATAAAATTTCTTGTTGCCTTCGGAGTTGCTGTTCTCGTCGATAGAGAATAAAATTAGTCCGTTGTAAGGAAGCCTTAGACGCATCTAGCTCATTACTTTTTTCTTGGACTAAATATTCTAAGTCTTGATTAGACTTTCTGAGGCGCTGTAAATTTAAAATAAAAGATCGGGTAAGCCAGAAACCAGAAGCTATAGCGATCGCTACGAGCATTAACCATAAATACATAGGCTCTAAAGAAAAGCCTTGACTACTTAAAATCAGCAACTCATTTGATCTAAGAGATTGAAAATCTTTAATATTTTCATGGCTATCCGCTAGTAACTTAGGCAAATTTTGCGATCGCTGCTCTAAGTTACTAGCGAGTCCATCGGTGCTAGCAAGGCTATCTCCGCATATAGTGGCTTGTAACAAAATAAATATCATAAACATCTGTATGCCGAAGTAAGCTGCTCGATTAGCCTTTAGCAGCTTATGTCCCATAAATTTAGGCAGATGATGAAATATCAGAATTTTAAAAGTAATACAACATAAAATTTTAAATATTGGTTATGCTATCTTGCTCCCCGATGGCGGTCAATTCGCACAATTGCTGAGCTATGCCGACCTAATTTTTAAAAATGCTCACTTGCCACTACTGAAATTTCAAATCCATAGCCGCTTACGATCTGCCCTGCTCGAATTTTACAGCCTTTGCGTAGTTCCATCTGACCATCCACTTCTACATCACCATCGACAATCATCAACTTAGCTGCTCCCCCAGTATCCGCAACTCCACAGACCTTTAAGAGGTTACATAGAGTTATATATTCGCCAGTCAGTTCAAAGGTTTCTTGCATTATTTCTTGCATTATTTTGGGTAGTCCTAAAATGTTAAAAGATGGGTGGCGGGACACACTGCCCCATCTTTATCATTTTAGGACTACCTTGTTCTAAAAGCTGTGGCGCACAGCTTGCGCCACAGCTTTTGGAATTTTATATTTAATTGCGCCTAGCTACTTACGCACAAATATAGGCATAAATATACGCATAATAGATAAGTACGGATACTAAACAGATTATTTAAATTTCCATGAGTCAAATGTGGCAAGAGTTAGAGCGCGAAGTCGAACGGCGACGCACCTTTGCAATTATTTCGCACCCCGATGCGGGGAAAACAACCTTAACTGAAAAGTTACTGTTGTACGGAGGTGCAATTCACCTTGCGGGCGCAGTTAAGGCTAGAGCGGCTCAACGTCATGCCACCTCAGACTGGATGGAACTAGAAAAGCAACGGGGAATTTCAATTACCTCGACGGTGTTGCAATTTGACTATATGGGCTATTGCATTAATTTGCTTGATACCCCGGGACACAAAGATTTTAGTGAAGATACCTATCGCACCCTAGCCGCTGCTGATAATGCCGTAATGTTGGTGGATGGGGCAAAGGGTTTAGAGCCTCAGACCCGCAAATTATTTGAAGTTTGTCGAATGCGATCGCTGCCGATCTTTACCTTCATCAATAAAATGGATCGCCCTACCCGTGAGCCATTAGAGCTTTTAGATGAAATCGAGAAGGAACTGGGGATCACTCCCTATGTGATGAATTGGGCGATCGGTACAGGTGACCAATTTAAAGGCATATATGATCGCGCTAGCAAAACTGTCCATTTATTTCAGCGTAGCGCTCATGGACAAAGGGAAGCGACGGTCAAGATTTATCCCTTTGATGATCCCCAAGCCATCAAGTTTATTGGCGACAATCTCTACAATCAACTCTTAGAAGATTTGGAAGTTCTCGATTCTCTCGGTGCGGAATGGAATACGAAAGATTTGCATCGGGGCAAGCTTACGCCAATTTTCTTTGGTAGTGCGATGACCAATTTCGGTGTAGAGCTATTTTTAAAATCTTTTCTCGAATGTGGTCTGACTCCAGCCGTCCATGATAGTTCGAGTGGCGAAGTGTCTCCCACTGATGAGGATTTTTCGGCTTTTGTATTTAAGCTACAAGCCAATATGGATCCCCGCCATCGCGATCGCATTGCCTTTGTGCGCGTTTGTTCGGGCAAGTTTGAAAAAGACATGTCTGTAAACCATCTGCGAAGTGGCAAAACGATCCGCCTCTCCCACGCTCAAAAGCTATTTGGTCAAGATCGTGAGGCGATCGATGTTGCCTACGCAGGCGATGTGATTGGCTTAAATAATCCGGGGATGTTTGCGATCGGCGACACGATTTATATTGGCAAAAAACGTCAATACGCGGGGATTCCCTGCTTTTCTCCCGAACTGTTCAGCACTCTCCGCAATCCCAATCCTTCCAAATTCAAGCAATTCCGTAAGGGTATTTCGGAACTACAGGAAGAAGGTGCAATTCAAATTATGTATTCCGTTGATGAATCGAAGCGTGATCCTATTCTTGCGGCTGTTGGACAACTTCAGTTTGAAGTTGCTCAGTATCGTCTTCAAAGTGAATACAATGTGGAAACAATTCTTGATTCGATGCCTTACTCCGTAGCCCGATGGGTGGAGGATGGCTGGGAAGCCCTCGAAGCAGTGGGTAGACTTTTTAACACGATGGTCGTTAAGGATAGCTGGAATCGTCCCGTATTGCTATTTAAGAACCAATGGAACTTAAATCAAGTGGAAGCCGATCATCCAAAATTAAGACTGAAAGCGATCGCGCCTATCGCTGAATTAATTTCTAGCGAGTAATCCCAAAAGGTGAGTGGCGGCGCTTTGCGCCGCCACTCACCTTTTGATTATATTGATGCAGTCCAATAGGGTGAAGCTAAATTGTTAAGAGAGGACTATATTTAGACAAATAGTCATAACCAGCTAAAAGTCTAAGCTAGTGAGCGATCGCAATGATGTCCACACAAAATTCTAAAACTCACTCACACTCCACCAAAGCCCTCGCAATGGGAATGGCGTTAAAAAAGTTGTATGAGACGGGGCGTAAAGATTTTGGGAGTGAAAATTTTTCGGGGCTGAAATTATCCTGCTGCAAGCTTCCTCATATTAACCTGACGAGCGCTGATCTGCGCGATGCTGACCTTGACCTGACCGACCTGAGCGGAGCCGATTTAAGGGGAACAAACTTAGAGCGATCGACCCTAAGTTTTACAAATCTCAGGAACGCTAATCTAAGTAACGCTAATTTAGGGGGAGCAAATCTAGGGGGAGCAGATTTAAGTGGGGCGATTTTACGGGGGGCAATTTTAAAAAATGCCAATTTACGGGGGGCTAACCTGAGCAATGCTCATTTGGAATTTGCCGATTTACAAAACGCAGACTTAACGGGGGCAAACTGCTTTTCTTGCAATTTTAGTTACGCCAATATTCAAAACGTGGATTTCACCGACGCAAATCTAGAGAATGCCATTCTTTTGTAAAGTAAAAAAACTTTACTTTGCCTACGGCAAAATTTTCTCACTCTATACCGATCGCTAGTCTGGTATAGACCGTAGCTAAAGCATTCGCATCACCGACATTTCCGGGGAATAATACTACAGGTAAATCGGGAAAGCGCGGATGATCTTCAGGGGTTTTAACCACTGAGCAGCCAGCTAAAATTTGACCTAACAGCCTCGCTGTGGGTAAGTTTAAGCCTGTGCTTAAGACATCATTTGAAGTGATGCCGCCTTTACTAATCAAAAAGCCAATATCAGATGGTAATCCCTGCACGATCGCCATTAATAGAGACGATACCGATTGCCCAAAGGCAAGGCGAGTCTGAATATTGTCAAACTCTAATTCTTTACGACTGGTAAATACGACAGCAGTTTTTCCTGCGGCATGGGCTTGTTCGACCTGAGCGACGGCTTCTTGCTGGAGGATTGGCGATTGTGTTTCCACATCATTCAGTAGGCGTGAGACATCAATCTCTACAGGGACAGTATTCGGAGCCTTAAGTAAATTTTCAAGTTGTTCTGTAGTTTTCTTAACGTGAGAACCCACGATCGCCACCCCTGCCTTGTGCGATCGCATATATTTCGACATTTCCTCCGCAGCAATGGGTTGAGGCGGCAACTTCGCTAGAGCCGTCAGGAGACTTGCCGCACTACGGAATAAAAAGCGCTTACCCGTCGCCGCGATCGCCAAAACATCAGAGGCAAATTGATTTAGATCCGCTTGATTTTCCGCATCCACCACACCGCATTGGTTGTCATGCATCTTCGCCAAGCGCAGACGGCAGCCCGAACGAATGTCCCCTAACAAAAATCTTTCCACCTTTGCCGCAGGAATCCGCCCCTTAGTCTTCTCCTCAACATAATCAGGCAAGTAGCTATGCTGGTATCCAAACACGGAGTCTTTAGCAAATTCTGTCTCATGGACTGGCGTTGGCACACCATTGACCACTAAGTAATGAATGCTGGACTTAGTAAAGCGCCCCCCTTCAAAAAATGCAGGCACAAGGAAATGAGCATCAAAATTACCTAGCTCCTCCGCGATCGCATCCGTCTCAATCGGATAATGCCCGCGCAAAGTCGAATCTGAACGACTAACGATCATAAACTCATGAATACCCTCAGCTTCTAAGGCAGGTTTGAGATTACGACAAACCTCACGGGTAACTTGGGTAGCATCTTCGGGCGTAAGCGATCGCGTATTTGTCAACACAAACATAATCGGCGAAACATCCGCTAGCCCAGCCCTTAAAGTATCTACATCCCACTTAGTTAGCAATAGGCAGCTATGCACAGTTTGCGAACCTGTCGGATCGTCATCAAGAACAATGATTTTGGGTTGTCGGGAAAAAGTAGCTGCCATTAACGTACTTGTGGAGATGAGATTTTATATTAATACTTGTAGCAGCTTATCCTGAATTATCGCGATCGTCACTTTAGTTATTGTTTGTCAGTTTTTGGCTTAAAAAACAAATTCATAAAAACAAATAAAAAAGGCGGCTTTTCGAGCCGCCTTTTTTATTTGTTTCTCCTACCCAAAGCTACGCACATAACTACTCCGAGAGCAAAGCTAATAGTTCTCAAGGTAATTGCCTCTCCTACTAAAAATGCTGAAGCAATAATCGTCAAAAATGGCTGAAGCAGTTGTAGTTGTCCTACTCGGGCAATCCCTCCCAAAAATAAGCCGCGATACCATGCAAAAAAGCCTAAAAACATACTGAAGCAGCTTATATACAAAAAACTGAGCCACACGTTACCTGAAATGGTGGCAAACGAAGATGGGGAATGCATTAAAACAATCGGTAATATGAATGGGAAAGATAGTACTAGCGCCCAGCAAACCACCTGCCATGAGCCAAAGGTACGTGCCAAAATAGTGCCTTCCGCATAGCCAAAGCTTGCAGTTATAACTGCTCCTAATAGAGCTAAATCCGCAAATTTGATAGTGCCAGTGCCAGAAGTGAGTGCAAAACTCACAACCAAGCCACTACCAGCGATCGCAAATATCCAAAAATTTGGAGAGGGTCTTTCCCCAGCCCGCCATACACCAAAAAAAGCAGTGGCTAAAGGCAATAACCCAATAATCACCGCTCCATAGGAAGCAGAGGTATCTCGCATGGCAAGAGTGGATAGCAATGGAAATCCCACAACTGCTCCACTAATCACGATCGCAAAGCTAGGCAAAAATCGCCAATGCGGAAAAGGCTGTCTAGTCGTCACTAATAAAATCAAGGACAACACCGAAGCAATGACTGCGCGACCTAGACCGACAAATATGGGGTCAAATTCCGTTAAAGCAATTCGAGTGGCAGGGAGAGTAATGCTAAAAATAAGCACTCCAAGGAACCCATATACAAGTCCCATGGAATCTTTTTTAGCTTGTGGATTAGTCATTTTTAACTTGATTAAAAATCAATAAAAACATAAAAAGGTGTAGCTTTTTTGTGCTTTTACTGGCTTTTAAGCAAATTTTGGAAATAATTAGGCGTGCGTGGCAGAGCTTCGCACGCCTAATTATTTCCAATTTACGAAAGTGTGACCACACTTTTGTGAAAACGAATTCATTGGGTTTCTAGTAGATGTGGCGCGGGCGAAGCCCGTGCCACATCTACTCAATGCGTAAGCTCTAAAGGATTTTAAAAGCACTAAATGGCTTAGCCATTTAGTGCTTTGGTATTATTCACTTGGAAGAGAGAGCTACCTATATTCCAACCCCAAAATATTAATAAAATGGTCTTAGAGCTTGGATAATCACCGCAGCAGCTCGTTTAGAATCTTCAGGCTGATCTAGGGTCTGACTCACTTGCGTTAACTGCTTTTCTAACGCTTCAATAGTTTCATAGGTTTGAAACGTAAGTTGCATCAAATCATCAAGATCGTAAGTATAGAGTGCCGACCAGTCCCGCTCTTGGGGACTAAATCGATAATTTAGGCTGGAAAATAATAAAATCTTGGCGTGCAGAGGACTTATATTTCGCGAAATATCTGTGCGTAGATCAAAGAGATTAGTTAAATATTTGAGATTGTGGCGATGCGGGATTGTGTCAGTGTCCTGACCATTTTTTTCTGAAGAGTTTTGTGGAGAATTGCTCCCATGGTTTTTAGCTAATTTAGAGGCAAAAACTTCAGGATTTAAAAAGCTTTCGGGGAGAGTGCCATCATCTCGTAAAGTATATAAAAAACCAATGCTATCGATAATACTATCGGCAGCAAGAAGGTAGTCTGACTGTTTGCTAAGTTGCTTAACATGACTACTTAGCTTTTGCTTGAGAGTATTGAGATCAGGAAACATGATCATCAATTCTCGGACAAGCTGACGCACATGCAACGCTTTGACTTCGTTGACATCATTTGACCAAGTATCATGACAAGTAAAGAGGATAAGGCGTTTGATGCGAAGGACATTGCTGTCTTGCTCCAAGTTATCTATAACTTCCTCTAGAAGATTGAAATCTTCCATAGTCTTTTTTGTTACGCTATGCGATGCTCATATGACATCTTGGTTGATTAAGGCGGTTTGCGTCAAGGATTCATAGAATAATTTTTGAATGTTACCTTGAATTCATTAACTTGAACTGATTTTAATGCAGATCGCTACAATTTTGCTTTGGTTGTCTGCCTTTTGGCTCAAGGATAGATTTGGTTAATTATAATAAGCGTTGAAAAACGAAAATACTGCGACCAAGATCTTCGGCTTTTGCTGGGCGATCGCCGATAGCTTTCGCTAATCATCCAAAAAGTCGGGGATCTGAGCAGTTATCAGGTTGCTTTTGCTTAATCGGCGATCGCATTCATCCTAAATCTTTTAGCTACTCAGAATGGGATAGACATTATTTGATTAATCCATTCTTCAGCAGTAGAGGCTTCCCAAATGAGAATAAGTGCATCAATTGCGTCACTAACTGGCAATTTCTGAGAAAGAATTAAAACCCCTGAACTGTTTTTTGAGCAGTTTTTAACTTCTGATATAGAAGCGGATTCTTTTGTCTATAGGACTTTTGCAATTTCTCAAATTCTTCTTCACCTTCTTTGAGATATGCGTCAACTAACTCGCGGCTGCCAAGATAAAAGGCGATTGCTCCATAAACCTGTTCTAGTGAGAGTAATGGAAAGTCTTGGGCAATGCTTTCAGGTGACTTACCATTCAAAAAGGCATAAACAACTGAATCCAGAGAAATACGGGTTCCTTCGACCCAGTATCCTCGATCGCGTTGCTCGATATATCGTTTTGCTAAGGTTGGTGCTGCGGTCATAAAGCTGCTGGCTATTCTTTATGTAACTATTTTAAGCGATCGCTTCGCCCTATCATCAACAAGGTAATCACGATTTTTCTCCAAAACGTACTACACCATCCGCGATCGCACTCAAGAAATTTGAAACAAATAACCAACTTCGTAGTGCATAGACACAGCTAATTTGGAGTATTAGAAATTCTTTTAAAATAAGCTAAACACAGTTCTCAGGAATTCACTATTACATCAATCTAACTATGTCTTTCACTACAAGATCGGCAATCGCACTTTCAAGATCAAAAACGAGGATTATAGTTTTCCCAATTACGATCAAATTCTTCTGATTTAATAAAATCTCGAACTCGTTTGAACTTTACCATTGGATTGTTAGGCATTAATTCAAGTATATTCATGAACCACCAGTTCACATCTCGGCTTTCTTTAGGCTTTGCTTCCTCCCACTTTTGCCATAGATCATCGTATTCTTTCTGAATTTCCAAGACTGTTTTTTTCTCTATCTCATCAATATTCACAACAAAAAAACTAGAAAATTTTCTACTCCAGTGTTCAAACATATTTTCCATTTCACGATGATTACTAGCTCTTTTAAATGGATCAAGAGAAGCTAGAAGTGATGAAAGTATTGCAGCCACAACTGAAGAAGTCACAACAACAACTTTAAGCTCTGTGTAGGCGGCTAGAGCTGAAGCGCTAGCAATGACAGCTACAATACTGTTGAGCAGTATAAAAAATGTATGCAAGCCTTCCCAAACAGTAGCTGTTGTACGGTGTCCCCTAGACAAAGAGAGCAAATAAAGGTAGTCATACTTCACATTCTTCAGAATTTCTCGCTGTCTTGGAATTGCATTCATTGAGTTACTCATCTAAATCTAATTTTTACTCATAATTATCTAGGAAAACCTGACAAATATGTATTTAGATATGCATACTGAACCACTTCAGAAAACTGTCAACTTTCATGTTTGAGTCAAAAACGATGGCTGACCATATCTGTGATGTAATAAAGAAATATATGTGAAGTGGATTTGGAGATTTGTCTAACATACATGACAGTCGACATCTAGCAGAATGATCGGTGATTAAGTTAATGCGTGTTTGGCCGATCTGACATGAACTTTGAGAATTGCCGATATCGCCTCACCATTGCGGGCATTCCTCGCCGAAAACAAAAAACACCAGTGTGGTTGATGACAGAATATTAGATTTCCTCATGATTGATGCCAAGCGATCGCGGATATGCTGCAAGTTTTTCTTTTTCCTAACGCTCCTGATGCGAAACTAACTTTGCTTGTTTAGCGATCGCCTTTTTGATTATTCAGAGATATCACCGAAGCGATCGCGATACTTTTGTAATAACGCCTCAGCCTCAAGTCTAGCCTGACGCTCTAGGTTCGCACGTTCTTGAGTAGTGAGATATCTCTTACCATCGCGATCGTACCAATAGACCCATTCGCGTTGCCAACCATCATAAATACCCTGCTCACAACCAATTCCTAAACCAATCTCAGGAATCCATACCATTCTTCCTCCCTCTGGCAAAAGCACCACCGCAGGCAAAAGTTGATATTTTCCATCAACTAACTTGTACACCTCTAAAGATTGATGATCCTGATACAGTCGGCGACCAGTTGTGGAATTGTAAACCACATAATAGAGAATTCCCACCTCTGCATACTTGGCTAACTTTGTGTCGTATTCACCATTATATTTTTTAGAAACAACTTCTAACGCAAGCAATGGCATTACTTTTTCCTGCCAAACCACATAGCTCAAGCGTCCACCTTCACCAGTTTGCTTCGGTACACCCACAGCGAGAAACCCGTCGGGAACGATTGCCTTAGACTTGGTTGGCTCCTCAATGTTTGGCTCGTAATACACTCCCATATCCACACCCCAAAACCAATCAGAGCGACCGCTCCAAATCTCTCGCAATAGATTCAATAGAAGATTGGGAATGTCATTTTGGAGTTCATTATCCACAGGCGTTTCATCGGAATCGGGTAGGTCTTCCGCAGTTGGCAAACGATAAGGAGAAGGTACAGTAACCATAGTTTTTTGTACTTTACGTTGCAAATCTCAGTCTAACTGATAAGCCGTAACGATTCTATCATTCACGGGATTATAGACAGCCATCACACTATTATGCTTTTTATGAGAAAAAAGATACTTCAAACAATTATGTTTACCTGAAGGCATAGTTGCACTCATACTGTAGCCAGCACTCTCAAGAAGAGCAAAAAATTCTTGTTTAGGTAAAGACTTAACCGTAAAAGGAGGTAAGCCAATAATCGCAGGATGTTCATTTAACGGCACGAGTCTCAAAACCTTCCGCTACATTATTCACATTCTGTTTGATGCGCTTAAACTTATCAAACGGAGTATGCCACGAAAAATAATTGGGAAGCACAAACCCAAACCCAATAAACGTAGGAACCACAAAAGGATAGTAAAAAGGCTCATCATCCACCTCAGTACCACCGAACTGAATCACAAAATTTCCGCACCAAAAATATACCCCAACTATTTGGATATCCAAGCTATAAGTTAGCGATCGCAGTTTATCCGACACATTCATAACAAGTATTTTGGATTACTAATCTAAACATTAGCATTTTGGATCTCGCAGCGATCTCATATAGCAACAAATTGGTTTGATGGAATATCCGTCTTGCTGCTTACGCTTGCAACATATGCCAAATGTTCCAGAACAAAAAGATACAAAAAGATATTTTTATTTACATATATAATAACTTTTAAAAGATGCCACCTGCAAAAACATCACACCCAACTTAAAAACTTGCCATGTCTCTAAGTACTCAAAATGAAAGCGCACTCCATCATGTTGTTATTATTGGCGGTGGCTTTGGTGGACTATATGCTGCCCAAAAGCTAGGCAAATCAAAGGTTCCCCTTAAAGTCACCCTCATCGACAAACGTAACTTTCACCTATTCCAGCCCCTACTTTATCAAGTCGCCACAGGCAGCCTCTCCCCCGCCGATATCGCTTCACCATTGCGGGCAGTCCTCGCCGAAAACAAAAATACCAGCGTCGTCATGGGTGAAGTGCTAGATATTGATCCCCAAGCACAGGTAGTTAAATTAAAAAATCACTTAGATATAAACTATGACTCGCTGATCGTGGCGACAGGAGTTAGTCACCATTACTTTGGTAATGATCAATGGTCAGAACAAGCCCCCGGATTAAAAACCATTGAAGATGCGATTAATATGCGTCGCCGCATCCTGAGCGCCTTTGAAGCAGCCGAAAAGACCCATGATCCTAAGTTTAAAGAAGCATTGATGAACTTTGTGGTCATCGGTGGTGGTCCAACAGGCGTGGAACTCGCAGGAACCTTAGCGGAACTTGCCCATCGCACCCTTAGTGATGAATTCACGAATATTGATACAAAAAAAGCGCGAATCATCTTAATTGAAGGAACCGATCGCGTATTGCCTCCCTACCATGTCGATCTCTCTGAAGCGGCGAAACAATCTCTTTTGAAATTAGGTGTGGAAGTTAAAACTAGTGCGATGGTGACGAATATTGAGGATCAAGTTGTTACCTTTAAATGTGGTGAGCAAGTTGAGCAAATCCAAGCTCAAACGATTCTTTGGGCGGCAGGTGTGAAGGCATCGCCAATGGGCAAAGTATTAGGCGATCGCCTGAATGCCGAACTAGATCGGGTTGGTCGTGTGGTTGTCCAGCCTGATATGTCGATCGCCAATTATCCGAATGTCTATGTCATTGGTGACTTGGCGAACTATCCTCACCAAGGCGATCGCCCACTTCCGGGGGTTGCACCTGTGGCGATGCAGCAGGGTGAATATGTGGCGCACTATATTGAAGCTAAAGTTCAAGAGAAAGAACCCAGAAAATTCAAGTATTGGGATTTTGGAAGCCTCGCTGTAATTGGTCGTCATGAGGCGGTTGTGGACTTTAAGTTTATCCGTCTGAAGGGTTGGTTAGCGTGGTTTATTTGGACATTTGTGCATGTTTATTATCTAATTGAATTTGATAATAAGCTTCTTGTAATGGTTCAATGGGGATGGAATTATTTCACCCATCGTCGTGGCGCGAGAATTATTACAGGCAGGTATTTGCAGGCATTAGAAGAAATGGAAGGAATCCGAGCAGGTGGGCTTTCATTAGAAACAAGAGAACCAGCCGAGGTTGTCTAATAAAAAAGGAGTCGCTTTGCGACTCCTTTTTTATTAGACTTCACCCATTGCTACCATTTGGATCGCACGGGGCATCGCTGGATCGAAACCTCCCATATCCCAAGAATTAGGGTCTTTAGGATCGACTAGCGAGAGCCGATAGGGAGCCAAGGTCACATAGATTGCCTTCGCATTAGCATTCACCTTGCGGCGATATTCAGCTAAGGCTTCGCTAGGATGACGATGACCTGCCCAAGATTCGGAATCAGTCCAGAAGCAGAACACGTCTGCATAGAACTTATTCTTAATCGCCCAGTCATAAGCCACCGACGCATCCGTACCACCGAAGTTTTGGTTCGATGCTTTTTGCATTGCCGATGTGAAGGAATCCTTTTTAGTGATTCCCAAATCGCGGAAGTCGGTCGCAAATCCGCGAATCGCATAGTTGGTTTCCGCCTTCACCGTTGCTAAAGCCATCGTTGCTGCAATTTCGCAGCAGGTCAGACCGATAGAACTAACGGTGTAGTAAGCCATCGAACCCGATACATCGATCGCATGGAGGAAAGTCGCACCTGTGGGCGCGATCGCATCGAAGGACATTTCCAGAGCAGTTTCCAGAATATCGACAATGCGAGGAATTGGTTCCCAAGTCTTTTGGCTACGTCCGAGCGCACCACCTGATTGATAGGTCTTGAGAGCTTTCAAAACATCAATGGGGTGAATGCGTCCCTTCTTGAGGCGATCGTGATTGTTCAACACATTGGCGACATGCTTCAAGTTGTCCTTGTTCTTTGCTGTCAAGACACCGAGTTCAGTCAAGGAGCCAAGGTTCCGCAACAATGCACCGATAGGCATTTCGTTAAAGAGCAACTGCCATGCGCGTACATCCATCTGTCCGATGGGAGCCGCCATTTCATGGGTGAGTTTACCCTTAGCGATCGCTTTATGGGTCTTGTCAGGGTGACGCTTTAGCCATTCATACCACCAAATTTGCGCCAGCGCATCCGATGGAAATTGGGTCGGAAGTTCATCCCAACCCTTGACCGCCCATTGATAGAGCGCTTGTTGATCGTCAGTTTCAGGCTTAACGTGAAACAAACGCAACGCATCACGGTGCGAGAAGCCTTGCCGTTGTTGGTACTTCAGCAATTGATAGGCGAGTGCCTTGGTGTCGGGATTGGAGAGCCATGCCTTACCGCTTTCACGAATGACTTTACCGAAGCCACGCATGGACTTGGTGTAGTTCATCCATTCATAGAAGTGGCTACCCGTGCGGACAACTTGAGGAAAGATTTCCATGAAGTTCCGTTTCGCCGCTTGGCTGTCGCCCATCGATAGCAAGACTAGAGCCAGAATGGGAGCGCTGTTATTCACCGCCCGACCATCGCTTGCATATAGAATTTCGCTCTTTGCGCGATTGGGATTTTCGGCGACACATTTCTGCACCGTATCGATGAAATCAGCGGACAGTTCGTGTTTGCCAGCGTAGTAGGTGCTTTGGGCAGTACCAATCAGCAAGCAACGCCGCAACATGCGCCAGATACCCGCATCAAAGGCAAAGCCACCCGATCGCCCTTGGATCATTTCGGCTTCACGACCTGCGATCGCTTGAGTTTGAGTTGTATCTTTGGGTTTCTGAAATAAAAATTTATAAGACATGACATTCTCTGTCCACTTGGGGCAAACCAGTGGGAAAGTTAAAGAGAACTTCCTTCGCCTCGACCAAAGAGAAGGATATTTTTTTAAATTTTGATTGCACTTACAGTGCAATCAAAATTTAAAAACCTAAAAGCTTTTAGCTTTTAGAAGGGGGTGGAATGGGACTCGAACCCACATCTCGCGACATAAGGAGGGGAGCGTTAAAAGCGATAACCTTAAGTCTGCGTCCCTTACGGGCAAAAGTGCGTTCTACCAGTTGAACTATCCACCCCAAGATTTGGGATAAATTCCATTTAGAAAATGGCATTGCCATTTTCTAAATGGAAAACCATTACAGGTTGAGATTTTATCCCAATTGACGGAGAGGGACTCGAACCCTCGACACTTGGCGTTTCAGGCGATAACCCTAAATCTGCGACCCTTGCGGGTAAGTGACGAAAAAGGATGTTTTCAATGCTCTACCTACTGAGCTATCCGTCAATGTTTAGCAAATTGGAATTTTGCCGTAAGCGAAATTCCAATTATTTAGAAGTTTCAATTTGTGAATAGATGCTACCTGCGAACAAGCAGCATCTATCTGGAGCAGTAACCCTGAATGCTTCAGCCCATAAAGGCAAGTCAGTGCATAAAGGAATTCAGCAGTTCGCGAGGCTGCATCTCCTTTTCTAATTGCTACACAATTACTTGAGTAGTACTTGCAATGGCAATCAGGTTAGGCGTTCTACGCGCTTGAACTATGTCGCACTACATTTATACTACATATACTACAAAAATGCAATAGTTTGACTTGGCAACAATAGATGCTATAAGTGCGTCTTACAGAGATAAGTTGCAACTTGTGTACTTAGGAAAATTTTCAAGATGCTTGTAAATAAAACTTTGGCTCATTCTTGTTTGGCTTTATTTGGCGCGATCGCCTACACAGCTTTGACCCCACAGATTACACAAGCTGCTTCCGATCAAACCTTAGAGAGCCTTGTCCAGCAAGCAACATCTGCCGATCGCACCACATCGCAACAGGCGATCGCCAAATTACGAGAATTTAAAGAGGTGGGGGTAGATGCGTTTTGGAATACCTATCGCAAGGATTTACCGAATCAGCCAAAGTTAAGGGCAGTTTTAGACGATATTTGCCAGCAAAAAGATTGTGATGCCTCTCGCCTATATTGGTACAAAGATCTGGCGGCGGCACAGGTGGCTTCCAAGGAAACTGGAAAACCAATTTTAGCTCTGCGTTTGTTGGGCAATCTCAACGACGAACTGAGTTGTGCCAATAGTCGATTTTTCCGCACGGCGCTCTATCCTAACGCTGGTGTGTCTCAATTGCTGCGCGATCGCTTCATTTTAATTTGGCAATCAGAGCGACCTGTCCCTAAGGTAACGATTGATTTTGGTGATGGTCGTAAATTAGAGCAAACAATCACGGGTAACAGCATTCATTACGTGCTAGATAGCGAAGGTCGCCCCATTGAAGCGATTCCCGGTTTGTATAGCCCACAGGCTTTTATCGAAAACTTGAAGGAAGCAGATCGTTTATTTCAATCGGTAAGAGGTTTAGAAGGCGATCTAAATTTGCGTCAAGAGCTTTTAACTAAATATCATCGCGATCGCTATGCCCAATTAGAAAACAACTGGCGATCGGATTTAACTCGATTACGCTTGCCCACCCAGCCTTTACTCCCTTTATCAATTACTGATCCTAAAGCAAGTGCCATGCTCGCAAGCCGCTTGACAGTCGGTAAGGCAATGGTTGAATTACCAACCTTAAGCCGTACCAATGGCGATCCGTTGGCAGAGGTTACGCCGCCTTCTCCCTTTGATAAGTTGAGTGATGCTAACTGGGCAAGATTAGCTAGGCTTTATCAAAATCGCGTCTATCTCGATCAAGGTAGTTTGCAGGTGATGGAGCGTAAATTATCGCCTAATGCCTCCCTCCGAACTGTAGTAAATCGCTTTGAGCGGGCGATCGCACAGGATACAGTTCGCAATGAGTATGTATTTCATGCCCAGATCCATAACTGGTTTGCCAATGGCGAATTTGTGAATAATTCTGTTAATAATAGTGCATCTTTAAACGCGCTTAATCGACGGGTTTATGATCAACTCTTTTTAACACCTGCCAGCGATCCGTGGTTAGGATTAGTTAATGAGAATGTCTATACAGGAATTAGTAAGGTAAATTAATGTAGTCAGTACTTTAAGCGGGCTACATTACAGCGCTTTGCACTTTTTTAAAACCCAGAAATATTTTTGAAGGAGTTACGAAGCGCCGCTTTCAAAAATATTTCTATACTGCTCAAACCCTCAAAAGACTGTAATTCTCGGATTAATTTGGGAATGTTTATGGCAAATCGAAATATTACCGATCGCATTCAAAGATTTAATCTTAGCCAAGCTAGAGATCCTTACTTGCTATCTAAAAAATATGAAGCGATGCGATCTCCAGATGAAAATCCTTTTGTCTTTTTTCGGGCAACCTGCCATCTTTTTTATGAAGATTTACCCATTAAATCTTGGTTTAAGAAAGCTCCCTTGGTTTGGATTTGCGGCGATCTTCATATTGAAAACTTCGGTAATTATAAAGCGGATAATCGTAGCGTTTACTTTGATATTAATGATTTTGATGAAGCTATCCTTGCCCCAACTACATGGGAAATTGCGAGGTTGTTAACCAGTATTTTTGTGGCGACACAGACTTTCGCTATTGGAGAAATTGCCGAAAACCTTTGTCATCAATTGCTCGAATCCTATGGGAGAACTATTGCGGAAGGCAAAGCCTATTGGATGGGGGAAGACACGGCTCCTGAAGTGATCGAAGATTTGTTGTCTCGTAAACATCACGTTAAACGGAAAGCCTTGCTAGAAGAAAGAACTATTCTGGATAATGAAAAGCAAAAGCGATCGCTTAAAATCGATAACAAAAAAGCTCTATCAGTTTCAGAATCCCAAAAGCAGAAAGTACAAGCTTTTATGGAGGACTTTGCGACAAGGCATCCGAATCCGCAATTTTTTAAACTTTTAGATGTAGCCCAACGTATCGCTGGCAAAGGAAGTTTAGGGATTGAGCGTTATGTTTTATTAGTGGAAGGTAAAGGTTCTCCAGATAATAATTATCTCCTCGACCTCAAGAAAGCCCTACCGTCTTCGCTTATGCCCTACAGCATTTGGAAGCAACCCCATTGGCAAAGTGAAGCCGATCGCATCGTGTCAATTCAGAAGCGATCGCAAGCCATACCTATTGCTTTTCTTCAAGCGGTGACAATGGGTGCAGATTCGTTTGTTTTGCGCGAACTTCAATCTACTCAAAGCCCTACCGATAGCTTGAAAATCGAAAAATGGGATGACCAATTAATGCGATCGGAGCAACTGATGCAAGCTTTAGGAAAAGTAGTTGCTTGGTCACATATACGAAGTAGCGGCAGACAGGACTCGGCAACTGTTGAGCAGTTAATGGAGTTTGCAAGCAAATCAAAATGGAGAACTGAAGTAATGGAGTATGCTAAATCCTACAGTCAGCAGGTATATCAAGACTGGAAAGAGTTCTGTAAATAAAAAAGCCCAAAATGGTTTATCATTCTGGGCTTTAATGTTATTCATCGGGAAGAAAGTAGAAGTATGCGAGTCAAGATCGATAACGAGGTTTTATTTATAAATCGGGAGGATGTGCCGAAATATAACAAACAAGGCTCCATTGTCCGTAATAGTTACTTTTGGGCTTTACGATCAATTGCTGGTCGCTCCAACTCTCGCTATGACTGGGAATTTGAGCCAGAAGTATGGATCGCCTTGCAGAGAATGCTACTTTCCTTTGCGGAGTCAGGATATTTGCCCACTCGCGAAACTCAATTGGAATTTGATGCAGAAACAGATGCTATTCCACAAGAACTAAGGCTAGTTTCTACAAGAATAGATCAATAATCAGAGGTACACAACAGAGCTACATACTTCTAAATTGTTGATATCCACTCCTGTATCAAAGAATTAATTGTGTGGTTAGCTAAGATCAATATTTCACCTGTAGCATCTATCGGGGTCATGATGCCATGAGCAATTTTATTTCTAAATTTCAAAAAATCTTTGAAAATTTCAAACTGATCTATTGAAATTTCTCCCCTTGAATAAAGGTGATCCAGTAAATAATTTACAGGAAATCTTTCAATGGGAATATTTTCTATTATTGCTTTTTTACGAAGTGCTGCTTCTAAAATACTCCACAGGAATAGGGTAGCAGGCTCAAAAAATGATTCTTGAATAAGAGTATCTACTTTCAATAATCGAGATTCTAACTCTTGCCAGTACGGAAAGTCTTTTTCCTCTAATTGTAAATTTTCTTCATTCTCATCATCCAAAGTTATTAACACAAACCGCCATCCCTGATGAGATGCAACTTGTTCAGCAATATTTTGCAATCGATCAACCGAAAGACGCTTGAAAGTAGTTTTAACCTCAAAAACTATCCCCCGATCGTCTTTAGTTGCAATCAAATCAGGAAGGTATCCACCTAAGTTAAAGGGTAAGTCTGATTTTGAGGGTTCAGTGACTACTTTATAGCCATGCTCCTGTAATTGTTGAGCAGTAGACTTAATTTTCTGTTGCTCCTGTAAAGATTTATTTGTTGTGATCATAGAGATGTCTCTAAATTTCCAGAAAAACTAGTATTTACATAAACACGTGAATTCCCACAGATAAAACATTACATTACAAGAAACTGAACAGATTTTTAGAACAAACCATCGTTAAATATTATTTTTTCTTATTTTCAAAGTCTTATAGAAGCTATTTGTTTTAAATACGCTTCACTAAAAATTAGCCATACAATCCAAAAAATATAATGTATTATTACGACCAACCAAAATTCGATCTGATAGGACTTTTTGATGTTTTTATGGCGCAGCATTTTTTGGGCTATAAATCCTCCCAACCATCCTCCTAAAAACTCAAAAGAATGCAAGGTTATTTCTGAAGTTCGCCATTTCCCATGATTTGCTTGATACTTGTCAGCAGCATACAAATTAAAAGTAATTAAACTCATACCAATATATAAAATTATTGGCAAAAGATTGAATACTGGAAAGATACTAGCTACTCTCCAAGCAAAGTGACCTGATCCAATTAACGGCAAAATTGATAGGCATAAAGTACTCACTAAAGGAAATGCTTGTTTAGGTACACTTTTAGATGAAGTTTTAGGATTCAAAGAGTTTTTTGTCGATTTATCTCTTGCTCCCAAAATAAAAGCATTGATGGCGCAAACTTTACCATTTTTAGTAACAGTATTGTAGTAAATTGTGTCATTCAGAACAGGAAGGCGAGTTGCATCTTTGATTTCAGAGATGTGTAAAAATACGTCTAAGCTTCCATCTGCTGGCTGAATAAACCCAAATCCTTTTTCGTCTTTCCATTTAATAAGTTTTCCACTAACTAAACCAGATTTCATGGACTAATCCCAACGTTATTCTTCTATTTCTTCTTCAATTGTAGACGCTATATAGCAATCCTAAATGAGTTGTGGAAAAAAGCCATACTTAAAAATCTTCTCAAAGCAAAAGACTTGAAGATGAGTGACTAACTCAAATAACCTCTTCACATTGTCAAAGTTCTTTAGTAAGTGATAGTACTGACGGATAAAACGCTTTGCTTGCAACCAGACATCCTCAATTGGATTCTGAGTAGGATCGTTTGGAGCAAAACGTATACAGGTAATTTTCCAATCTGATTCGCTTTTACCGTCATTGATAGTCGCTAAATAGTCTTTAACCTCTTGAGAACGATGATAGCTTGCCCCATCCCATAACAAAACAATTTGACTGTTAGGATACATGTTGACTAGATATTGCATAAATGCAACCGT